>NZ_LZHT01000105.1 GCF_001667315.1 Mycobacterium sp. 852002-10029_SCH5224772 | reverse complement strand
TGGGAGATCTTCGGCGCGTTGTTGCACGGCGGCCGGTTGGTCGTGGTGCCCGAAACCGTCGCGCGGTCACCGGAAGATCTGCACGCACTGCTGGTGGCCGAACAGGTCAGCGTGCTCAGCCAAACCCCGTCGGCGGCCGGTGGGCTCTCACCCGCGGGTCTGGAGTCGGCGACCCTGGTGGTCGCTGGTGAGGCCTGCCCGGCCGAACTGGTGGACCGGTGGGCGCCGGGCCGGGTGATGATCAACGCCTACGGCCCCACCGAGGCGACGGTCTACGCCGCGATCAGTACGCCGCTTCAGGCGGGTTCACCTGGCGTGGTGCCGATCGGCTCCCCGGTCCCCGGCGGGGCGTCGTTCGTGCTCGACGAGTGGCTGCGGCCGGTTCCGCCCGGCGTGGTCGGCGAGCTGTATGTCGCCGGCGCCGGGGTGGCCTGCGGCTACTGGCGTCGGGCCGGGCTGACCGCGTCGCGGTTTGTGGCCTGCCCCTTCGGGGCGCCCGGCGCGCGCATGTACCGCACCGGGGACCTGGTGCGCTGGCGCGCGGATGGCCAACTGGACTACCTGGGCCGGGCCGACGAGCAGGTCAAGATCCGCGGCTACCGCATCGAACTCGGCGACGTGCGCGCCGCGCTGGCCTGGGTGGACGGTGTCGACCAGGCGGTCGTCGTCGCCCGCGAGGACCGCTCGGGCCACAAGCGGCTCGTCGGTTACGTCACCGGCACCGCCGACCCGGCCGCGGTCCGTGCCGCGCTGGCCGAACGCCTGCCGGGCTACATGATTCCGGCCGCGGTCGTCGTCATGCCGGCCCTGCCGCTGACCCCCAACGGCAAGCTCGACACCCGCGCCCTGCCCGCGCCCGAGTACCAGGACGCCGATCAGTATCGCGCCCCCGACAACGCCATTGAGGAAATTCTGGCCGGCATCTACGCCCAGGTGCTCGGGCTCGAGCGCGTCGGCGTCGACGACTCCTTCTTCGACCTTGGCGGCGACAGCATTTCGTCCATGCAGGTGGTGACGCGGGCGCGCGCCGCCGGCCTGGCGTGCAAGACCCGCGACATCTTCGTCGAGCAGACCGTGGCCAGGCTGGCCCGCGTGGCCGAGGTGGTCGACGCCGACGCCGTGATCGACGAGGGCATCGGGCCGGTGGTGGTCACCCCGATCATCGGTTGGCTGCGCGACGTGGAAAGCGCTGGCGGACAGGTCGATCAGTTCAACCAG
>NZ_LZHT01000104.1 GCF_001667315.1 Mycobacterium sp. 852002-10029_SCH5224772 | reverse complement strand
CCGTGGCGGCGCCGCTGATCTCGGCGGAGGTCGGGCCCCCGAGCTCCATCGTCGCCGCGTGGATGACGTAACGCGCGGGCATGTCGCCGGCCGTGGTCTCGATCGCTTCGCCGAGCCCGATCGGCGCCTTCTGGGTCGATTCGCGCTGCACTTCGGGCCCGCCCGCGCGCGAGATGGCCGCGGCGACGCCGCCGCCGTGCCGCAGCTGTGTATTGGCCGCGTTGGTGACCGCGTCGACTTCGAGCTGCGTCACATCGGTTTGAAGCACCTCTAACTCGATCATCGGCTCATTGTCCCGCAAAGGCGTCTCGCAGGCCCATGCGTAGGCTCAGGGCGGTGAGCGCACGCGCAGGCATCGTTGTCACCGGAACAGAGGTCCTCACCGGACGTGTCCAAGACGCCAACGGCCCCTGGATCGCCGACCGCCTCCTGGAGCTGGGTGTCGAACTGGCGCACATCACGATCTGCGGGGACCGCCCAGCCGACATCGAGGCCCAACTTCGTTTTCTCGCCGATCAAGGCGTGGACCTGATCGTCACCAGCGGCGGCCTGGGACCCACAGCCGACGACATGACCGTCGAGGTGGTGGCGCGCTTCTGCGGGCGCGAGTTGCTGTTGGACGCCGAGGTCGAAGAGAAGATCGCGAACATCCTCAAGAAACTGATGGCGCGCAATCCCGCGTTCCAATCCGCCTTGGACCCCGGCACTTTCGAGTCGCTGCGGGCCGCCAACCGCAAGCAGGCCATGGTGCCCGCGGGGGCGCAGGTGCTCGACCCGGTCGGCACCGCGCCCGGCGTCGTGGTGCCCGGCGAGCCCACCGTGATCGTGCTGCCCGGGCCGCCGCGCGAGTTGCAGCCGATGTGGCACACGGCCATTCAGACGCCCGCGGCGCAGGACGCGATTGCCGGCCGGACCATCTATCGGCAGGAGATGCTGCGGATGTTCGGGCTGCCCGAGTCGGGGTTGGCCGAAACGCTGCGCGACGCCGAAAAGGCCGTGCCCGGCTTCGAGCACCTCGAGATCACCACCTGTCTGCGGCGCGGGGAGATCGAAATGGTTACCCGCTACGAGCCGGCGGCGGCCGGCGCGTACGCCCAGCTCACCGAGCTGCTGCGCGACAGGCACGGCGATCAGCTCTACTCCGAGGACGGTTCGCGGGTCGACGATCTGGTTGCGCGGCTGCTGGCTGGTCACCGGATTGCGACGGCGGAGTCGTGTACCGCGGGCCTGCTGGCGGCGCGGCTGACCGACCGGCCCGGATCGTCGGACTACGTGGCCGGCGGCGTGGTGTCGTACTCGAACGAGGCGAAAGCGGACTTGCTGGGCGTCGACCCGGCGCTGATCGAGGCACATGGCGCGGTGTCCGAGCCGGTGGCCGAGGCGATGGCCGCGGGAGCGCTGCAACGCTTCGGCGCCGACACCGCCGTCGCGATCACCGGGATCGCCGGACCGGGCGGGGGTACGGACGAAAAGCCGGTGGGCACGGTCTGCTTCAGCGTGAAGGTGGGCCCACCCGGTTCGACGGGCCGTACGGATACCCGCACGCTACGGCTTCCCGGCAACCGGTCCGATATTCGGGAGCGCTCGACGACGGTGGCCATGCACCTCCTGCTGCGCCTCCTGAGCGCTCCTGACTAGCTTCATGTCACTTCGGTTGCGAGAAATGAATTTTCCATCGTGCCGAAGCGGATTCCCGTCGCGTCTTTCCCGATCAGCGTCAGCACCACGACCGCGATCAACACCGGCACGATCGTCGCCGCCAACGCGAACGGGTAGCCGTGGGATTCGGCGAGCCGTTCCTGGATCGGTAAATTGAACGCCGCCAACAGGTTTCCGAGTTGGTAGGTCACGCCGGGATAGAGGCCACGGATGGCGTCCGGCGACATCTCGGTGAGGTGGGCGGGAATCACACCCCACGCGCCTTGCACGAAGAGCTGCATCAAAAACGAACCCAGGCATAGCATGGCCGCACCGCGCGAGTAAGCGAACAGCGGCACGATCGGCAGCGCCAAAATCGCGCAGAAGACGACCGTGTAGCGGCGGCTCAATCGTTGCGACAGCGTTCCGAAGACGAGCCCACCGATGACGGCGCCGACGTTGTAGACCACCACGATCCACTTGACCGTCGTGCTGGACAGGCCGGCGCCGTGATTGGTGTGCGCGCCCAGGAAGGTGGGGTACACATCCTGTGTGCCGTGGCTCATCCAGTTGAACGCCGTCATCAGCAGCGCCAGGTAGAAGAAGCGTCTGATGATCGCGCCGTTGCGCAGCACGTCGCGGATTCTGGTGCTGGTGACCTTCATCCGGTCTTGGGCTGCCTCCCACACCTCGGATTCCTCCACCCGGTAGCGGATGATGAGGCTGATCAGGGCGGGAACGATGCTCAGGCCGAACAACCAGCGCCACGACAACCCGAGCCAGCCCATCACCACCAGGGAAGCGACGCTCGCCAACAGGTAACCGAATGCGTAACCCTCCTGCAGCAGCCCGGAGAAAAATCCGCGTCGCTCCAGCGGAACCTTCTCCATGGCGAGCGCGGCACCAAGCCCCCATTCACCGCCCATGCCAATCCCGTACAACAGTCGCAGGATGACCAGCACGGTGAAGTTGGGCGCGAATGCGCACAGGAAGCCGACGACCGAATAGAACATGACGTCGACCATCAGTGGCAGTCGCCGACCGACGCGGTCAGCCCACAGCCCGAACAGCAGCGCGCCGACCGGACGCATCACCAGGGTGGCCGTGGTGACGAACGCGACCTCGGCCTTGCTGTGGTGGAACGTCTTCGCGATGTCGGCGTAGACGAGGACCACGATGAAGTAGTCGAAGGCGTCCATCGTCCAGCCCAACAACGCCGCGACGAAGGAGTTCCGCTGATCGGCGGTCAACTTCTTTTGCGGACTCTGTGGGGTCACGTCAGCATCGTGGCGTACCGAACGCGTCGGCGCGACCTGTTTCGCCGTGCACGGTCCGGGAGTAAGTTCCGGATACATGCGGATCATCGACGCCGACGGCCATGTCGCCGAAAATTCCTCGCTGGCAGTCGAAGCGATCAAACGATGGCCGGAATACGTCAAGCCCAGCACGCACGGGCGGCTCGGGTTGATGCTCGAGGGCCGCAACTATCCGGAGGATCGCGGCCCGGGCGCCGGCTGCCCGCCCGAACATGGGATCAGCAAGGCACCCGATATCAACTGTCGATCCGCCCAAGGTGTGCTGGGTGACGCCGATCGCGATCACATCGACACGATGGTGCTCTATCCCAGCCTCGGCCTGTGCGCGCCGAGCCTTGAGAACCCCGAATTCGCCGCCGGGTTCGCCCGGCTCTACAACGAGTGGATCGCCGAGTACTGCGCCGCCTCGGATGGGCGGCTCCGGGGCGTCGCGGTGACTCCGATCGAGCATGGCCGGCTGGCGATCGATGTCATGACCGAAGCCAAAGACCTTGGGCTGGTGGCAACTTTGGTCCCGCCGGCGCTCAAGACCCGCAACCTCGACGACCCCGACCTCGACGCGTTCTACGCCGCCGCCGTCGAGCTCGGGATGCCGCTGGGCGTGCATGGCGCCCCGGGCATCCACCTGCCCAAGATCGGAGTGGACCGCTTCACGAATTACATTCAGGTGCACTGCATCAGCTTTCCGTTTGACCAGATGACCGCGATGACCGCTCTGGTCTCCGGTGGTGTCTTCGAGCGCCACCCGGAGTTACGGGTCGCCTTCCTCGAGGCGGGCGCGGGCTGGGTTCCGTTCTTCATCGATCGGCTGCACGAGCATTACGAGAAGCGCGGCGACTGGGTGGAGCGGGGCTGGCGTCGCGATCCGCACGATTATCTGACCGCGGGCAACATTTGGGTGACGTGCGAGCCGGAGGAACCGATTCTGCCCGGAGTAATCGACGTGCTGGGTTCCGATTTCATCATGTTCGCCAGCGACTACCCGCACTGGGACGGCGAGTGGCCCGAGAGCACCAAGCATTTACGAACTCGCGCCGACATCAGCGAGGACGCCCGGGAAAAGATCGGCGGCCTCAACGCGCAGCGTTTCTACAACCTCAACTAGCGGCGATCGCGAGCGCGGCGCAGCCGGGCGACGCGGGTCGGCGCCACCTGAACCAGTGGCAACCTACGAAGTGTCATGCCGCCCCGGGGTTGTCGGCTTCTTCGTCGTCGTCGCCGTCGCGTAGGAGTTTTTCGGGGTGGTGGTAGGTGTTGGTGCGGGGTTGGCCGTGGTCGAGGTGGGGGGGTGGTTTCCATTCGGTGTCGCCGTGGGTGTTTTTGTGGGTGGTCCAGCCGCGGGGTTGGAGCATGCGGTGATGGGGGCCGCAGGCGAAGGTGAGGTCGTTGATGTCGGTGCTGTGGCAGGTGGCGTAGTCGGTGACGTGGTGGACTTCGCAGTAGTAGCCCGACACGGTGCACCCGGGTGTGGTGCAGCCGCGGTCTTTGGCGTGCAACACGATTCGTTGGCCGGGGGAGGCCAGCCGTTTGGTGTGATAGAGGGCCAGGGCTTTGCCGTTGTCGAAGATGGCTAGGTAGTGGTGGGCGTGGCGGCCCAGGCGGATCACGTCGCTCATCGGCACGATGGTGCCCCCACCGGTCAGGCCGCGTCCGGCGGCGGCCTCCAGTTCGGCCAGGGTGGTGGTGACGATGATGCAGGCCGGCAGCCCGTTGTGCTGGCCCAACTTCCCGGAGGCCAGCAGGCCGCGCAGCCCGGCCAGCAG
>NZ_LZHT01000103.1 GCF_001667315.1 Mycobacterium sp. 852002-10029_SCH5224772 | reverse complement strand
CGGGTCGCCGCCATCCAGCTAGCGGCGATCGGGAGCGCGGCGAAGCCGGGCGAACCGGGTCGCCGCCATCCAGCTAGGTCGCGGCCAGCTGCTCGGCGCGCTGTTTGAGGCTCTCGGCGAGGTGGTCGAGGACGTTGTTAAGGAGCTGCTTGACCATCGGCGCGGGAACCGGCATCGAGGTTTCGACGTCCAGGTCCACGGTCAGCAGGCTCGACGCTCCCATCGCCACCACGGAAAACAGCTGCTCCTGCTTGGTGAACAGATCACCCTGCTGCAGGACGGTCTGGATCTGGTTTTCCCCCGGGTAGTACACGGCCTGGATGAACATTGCCTCCATGCCTTGGTAAGCGGTGTCCAGCCGCAGCTGGCTGGGGCGCCCGTCGTCGTAGCGGGCGAGCACCCAGAGGCCTTTGATCTCCTCGTTCCACTGCGGGTAGGCCTCGAAATCGCCGACGATCCTCATGATCAATGCGGCGTCGGCGCCGATTTCGACGGTCTTGCTCAAGACTGGCATGCGCGCAGCATAACGGGGTGAGCGAAAACCCCAGCGCGGGGCGGTATCTGGGCCGGGCCTAGGCCGATTCGCCGACGACGGCCGCCGACAACAGGGACCGGATGGGGTCGGGAATCGGGACGGACTTGCGGGTGACCCGGTCGACGTAGACGTGCACCCAATGCCCCAGCGCGGTGATCGGCCGCGCCATGCCTTCTCCGGGGCCTTCGTTCGACTCGAACACCCCCAGCCGGTAGGTGACGCTGCTGCGCCCCAGCCGTGTCACGGCCAGGCCCACCACGAGGCCCTGGGGGAAATGCAGTTCGGAGAAGTAGCGGCAGCCCGATTCGGCGACGATGCCCAGCGCGGGCGTGGTCATCGGGTCCAGCCCGGTGCTGGTGTTGATCCAGGCGTTGATCGCGGTGTCGAACAACTGGTAGTAGACGGCGTTGTTGAGGTGGCCGAACATGTCGTTGTCGACCCACCGGGTCCCGACCGGCCACAGCACCGGGAAGTCGTTGCTGGTCAACCCGTCCGGGGCGGGGGGAACTGCTGGAGCCGAAGCCATGGTTGTATTCCAGCATGTCCGGAATTCGGGGCGCGGTGCTGGAGCACATCGGCGCGCCCCGGCCGTACGCGCGGTCGCGGCCCATCAGCATCACCGAGGTCGACCTGGCACCCCCGGGCCGCGACGAGGTCATGGTCCGCATCGAGGCGGCCGGCATCTGCCACTCCGACTTGTCGGTGGTCGACGGCAACCGGGTGCGCCCGGTGCCGATGCTGCTCGGTCACGAGGCCGCCGGAATCGTCGAACGTGTCGGTGACGGTGTCGGTGACGTGGCCGTCGGGCAGCGGGTGGTGCTGGTGTTCTTGCCGCGGTGCGGGCACTGCGCGGCGTGCGCGACCGACGGGCTCACGCCGTGTGAGCCGGGCAGCGCCGCCAACGGCGCCGGCACCCTGCTCGGCGGCGACATTCGGCTCAGCCGCGCCGGCCGGCCGGTGTATCACCACCTCGGGGTGTCGGGCTTCGCCACACATGCGGTCGTCAATCGGGCCAGCGCGGTCGCGGTGCCGCCCGACGTGCCGGCCGAGGTCGCCGCGCTGCTGGGGTGTGCGGTGCTGACCGGTGGGGGCGCGGTGCTCAACGTGGGGCATCCGCGACCGGGCCAGACGGTCGCCGTCGTCGGGCTGGGCGGCGTCGGGATGGCGGCGGTGCTGACCGCGCTCACCTATGACGGCGTGCGCGTCGTCGCCGTCGACCAGTTGCCCGAGAAGTTGGCCGCCGCCCGGGGCTTGGGCGCGCACGAGGCGTACACGCCCCAGCAGGCCGTCGACGCGCACGTGAAGGCCGCCGTGGTGGTCGAGGCCGTCGGCCATCCCGCCGCGCTCGAAACCGCGATCGGCCTGACCGCCCCGGGCGGGCGCACCGTCACCGTGGGGCTGCCGCCGCCGTCCGCGCGGATCACCGTGTCGCCGTTGGGTTTTGTGGCCGAGGGCCGGTCGTTGATCGGCAGCTATCTCGGCTCGGCCGTGCCCAGCCGGGACATTCCCCGGTTCGTCGAGCTGTGGCGCTCGGGCCGGCTGCCGGTGCAATCGCTGGTGTCGTCGACGATCCGGCTGGACGACATCAACGAGGCGATGGACCATCTGGCCGACGGCACCGCGGTGCGCCAGCTGATCAGATTCGACAGTTAGGCGCCGTGTAACGCGCCGGACAGCGCGCTGGCTTGCAGCGCGAACAATCGTTGCGAGCCCGGCCAATCCGGCAGCAGTGAATCGAATCCGTGGCAGGCGTGCGCAAAGACGTGCAGCTCGGCGGAGACCCTGGCGTGCAGGAGCCGCAACGCATAGTCGATGGCCTCGTCACGGAACGGGTCGATCTCGGCGCAAGTGATCAAAGCCGGTGCCAAGCCGGCGAACCCGGACCTCCGCGCGGGCACCGCGGCCTCCGGCCCGGCGTCCGGACCCAGGTAGTAGCGCCACATCAGGTCGGCGCCCTCGCCGTCGAAGGCCGGGCTGGTGCGGAACTCCGCCTTCGACGGGGTGGCCCGGTCGTCGAGCACCGGTTGGTGCAGCAACTGGAACACCACCGGGGGCAGTGATCCGTCGGCGGCGCGCTGCGCCAGGCATGCGGCCAGGGCGGCGCCGGCGCTGCTGCCCGCGACGGCCACCCGCGCCGGATCCACCCCGAGCCCGGCCGCGTCGTCGGACACCCAGCGCAGCACGGCGCTCGCGTCCTCGAGCGCGGCCGGATAGGGGTGTTCCGGTGCCAGCCGATAGTCCACGGACACCACCGTGCAGCGGGCGCGGCGGGCGAGCTCCACGCACGCGCGGTGATCGGTGTCCAGGTTGCCCAGGGCGAAACCGCCGGCGTGGCAATACACGACGGCGGGCGCCGGTGCGGGCCCGCCGCAGTAGATGCGCACCCCGACGCCGGCGGCGCTGTCCTCGACGATCCGGACCCCGCGGGTGTCGGTCTGCTCGGCGGTGATGCGGCGGCGTTCGTTGAACGGATCGCGGGTGAGTTGGATTGCGGGAACCGAGAAATCGGTGCGGGTGGTGGCGATGGCGCGCAGCGCCGGGTCGAGGCGATCGGCGCCGTCGAGCTCCGTCATCGCGTACCCCGCTCGGGCGCGACGACCGCGGGCGAAGCGGAGGTCGCGGGCGCCTCGAAGCGGAAATTGGCCGGCCTGAACCTGCGCGTCATTCCCCAGAAGGTCCGCGCGCTGCGCGGCCACTGGGTGACCACCCGGCCATTGGGGGCGCGGAAGTAGTTGCTGCACTGGGTGGTCCAGACCGTGCCCACCATCCATCGGTCGATCTTGTTGACGAAGTCGGCCAGCGCCGAGGGGCGCACCGCGACGTAGCGCTTGCGGTTGCGGCGCAGGTAGCGCAGCGCCCGCACGATGTAGCGCGCCTGGGCTTCGAGGATGAAGATGACGCTGTTGGAGCCGACGTTGGTGTTCGGTCCGTACAGCATGAAGAAATTGGGAAATTCGGGCACGGCCATGCCGAGATAGGCGTGCGCGCCGTCGCGCCAGACCTGCCGCAGCGTGATTCCGTGTTCGCCGGACACGTCCAGTTCCCCGAGATAGTCGGCGGCGGCGTAGCCGGTGGCGCACACCACCAGGTCGACATCGCGTTCGGTGCCGTCTTCGGTGACCAGCGATCGGGCCCGAAGGTAGCGCGCCGGGCTGGTCACCACCTCCACGTTGGGCCGGGTCAGCGCGGGCAGGTAATCCGAGGAGAACACCAGCCGCTTGCAACCCATCGGATGATCGGGTGTGAGCTTGCGGCGCAATTCGTCATCGGGGACGCTCTTCTCGAGCAGCTGCAACGCGAGAGCGGTGAATTGCTGGGTCTTTTCGCTGCCGTGCTCGATCACCGAGATGTTGGATTCGCTGCGCAGCCACAGCCTGGTCCGGTAGAGCTTTTTGACGAACGGGAGATGCGCGAGCGCCCAGCGCTCGCGGCGCGTGTAGTGGCGGTCCGGCTTGGGCAGTATCCAGGTCGGCGATCGTTGCACCGAGTACACGGTGTCGGCCACTTCGGCTAATTCGGGGATCAGCTGGGAGGCCGTGGATCCGGTTCCCAGCACCGCAATTCTCTTTCCTTCCAGCGGGATCGAGTGGTCCCAGCGCGACGAGTGCATCACGGTGCCCGTGAAGGGCTCCTCTTCGAGGAGGTCCGGCAGCAGCGGCCGGGTGAACAGGCCCACGGCCGAAACAACGACGTTGAAGTAGTGCTGTTCGCCGGCCGCGGTGGTCAGGCACCACAGCTGAGTGTCCGGATCCCAGTGTGCGGAGCGGATTTCGGTGCGCAGCAACAGGTGCGGGCCCAGACCGTACTTGTCGGCGCTTCGCTGGAAGTAGTCCAGGATTTCGGGTTGCCCCGACCACAGCCGCGACCAGTGGGCGTTCAGATCGAACGAGTACGAGTAGAGGTGCGACTTGACGTCGCACGCCAGCCCCGGATAGGTGTTGATCCGCCAGGTGCCGCCGACGCCGTCTTCGCGGTCGAAGATGGTGAAATTGGCAAACCCGTTGCGCGACAGCATGATTCCCAGTGCCAGGCCGCCCGGGCCGGCCCCGATGATGCCGACCGAGAGGTCGCTCATCGGATCTGCAGGCATTGACCACCGTCGATGATGAGTTCGGAGCCGGTGATGAACGACGCCTCGCCGGAAACCAGGAAGGCCACCGCGTCGGCGACTTCATCGGGCCGGCCTATCCGCCCGAACATCGAGGCCGCGGCCAGCCGGGTCTGGGTGGTCTCGTCGAGCATCGATGTGGCGATCGGTCCGGGAAACACCGCGTTGACCCGGATGCCGGAGGGGGCGAGTTCGGCCGCGGCGGTCTGGGTCAGGCCGCGCAGCGCCCACTTCGACGAACCGTAGGCGCCGTGTTGTGGGAACGGGCGGATCGCGCCGGTGCTGCAGATGTTGACGATGGACGCGTCGGGCGCCGCGCGCAGGTGTTCCAGCGCTGCGCGGATGCCGAGGAAGGGCCCCAGACAGTTGACCCGCCATGAGTTTTCGAAGCCTTCGGCCGTTTCGTCGGTCAACGACGCCCGGTGCAGCACGCCGGCGCAGTTGACCAGGGTGCTCAGCGACCCAAAGCGGTCGACGACCTGTTCGACGACCGAGTCCCACTGCTGCTCCGAGGTGACGTCGAGCTCGACCGCGATCAGCTCCTGGTCGCCCGATTCGCGCACCGCCGCGGCGAGTTCGTCTGCCCGCCGATCGCAGGCTGCCACCGAAAACCCCTTGGCGCGTAGCCGTTCGGCGATGGCTCGGCCCTGTCCGCCGGCTGCGCCGGTCACGAGTGCGACACGTGGGTTCATGCCGGCCCGCCCTCGGGGCTGTCGGCCAATCCGCTGCCGGTGATGAAGCTGCACCGGCGGCGCGCAAAGCGCCACTGCCCGGCGACGCGTGTCAGCTCGTCGTCGTAGAGCGCGGGCCGTAGCTGCAGATCACCGGCGCGGACGAACAGCACCTGCGATCTGGCGGTGGCGCGCTCCCCGTCGACCGCGATCCGCGAGACGCCGGTCAGATGAAGCCCGCGCGCGGCGGCGCCGAACATGTCGGCGATTCCGTCATGGCCGGCGAAAGTCTTTCCGTAGACCAGGAATTCGCCGTCGGGGGCGAACAGCAGGACGCACCGGTCGACGTCTCCGGCATCGAGTGCGAGCGCGTAGCCGGCGATCAGGTCGCGGATCGCGGCCTGGTCGTCCGGCGTCTGGGCGGTCATTGGGTCGCCTCACGCAGGTGTTCCGCGGCTCCGCGCCGCAGCGCCTGCGACTCGGCGGCCAGGGTGATCATGCCAAAGCCCAACCGAGCCATGGCGTGACCGGTTTTTCCGTCTCCGGCGTGAATGCCTGTCACCAGGCCGGCGTCCGACGCCGCCCGGTGGATACGGGTGATCGCGTCGAGCACGTCGGGATGCCGGGTCGCGCCGACGACGCCGGCGCCCATCGAGATCGCGAGATCGGCCGGCCCGACGTAGATTCCGGTCAGGCCGTCGACGGCGCAGATCTTTCGGATGTCGGCCAGCGCCGCCGCGGTCTCGATCATCGCGAACACGCCGACCCGGGATTCGTGGGCGGCGGGGTCGTGACCGAGGCTGGCGCGCAGCGGGCCGAAGCTGCGCACACCGGCCGGTGGGTAGCGGGTCGCGGCCACTGCGGCGGCGGCCTGGTCGGCCGACTCGATCATCGCGATGACGACGGCGTCGGCGCCGGCGTCGGCCACCCGCCCAATCGGTGCGGCGTCGGCGTTGGGGAGGCGCACCACGGTGCCCAGCGGCAGGTGTTCGGTGCGGCGCAGCATGCCGGCGATGTCCGCGTCGTCGAGATAGCCGTGCTGGGCGTCGAATCCGACGTAATCGTAACCGGCGCGGGCGAATTCCTCGGGTCCCAGCCATGTCGGCCCGGTGACCCAGCCACCGAAGATCACGGATTTGCTGCTCAGCGCCAGCTGCAGATTACTCGGGGAAGCGTCCGTCACGGTCGACCCCTCACCCGGCGATCGCGATCTTGATGCGGTCGGCGGCCGGCCGGCTGGCCAACTCGAACGCGTCCTGCACCGCCCCGACGCCGAACGTGTGGGTGAGGTAGGCGCCGAGCAGCCAGGGGTGCTCGGCGGCGAACTTGCTCGCGAGCTCCAGCATCCGCCGCCGGTCAAGCGTCACACCGGATTTCAGGGTCAGGTTGTTACGCAGCATGGCCCGCATGCTGATCGGATACATTTCGTCGTCGGCGACGCCGAAATAGAAGATGGTGCCGCCCGGCGCGGCGGCGTCGATGGCGTGCGTCAACGTGGCGACCTGGTGACCGACCGCCTCGACGACGACGTCGGCGCGGTCCGCGGGCTGGAGCTGGCTCGCCCAGCGGTCGCTGGTGGCGCGCACCGGGTCGTCGACGCCGAATGCCCTTGCCAGATCACGGCGGTCGACGGGGTCGACCCCGGTGACGCGCCGGGCACCGGCCGCCTTGGCGACGTAGGAGAACAGCAGGCCGATCGACCCCTGGCCGATGATCGCAACGTGGCGGCCGGCCAGGTCACCGAGCTGTTCGCACGCGTAGAGCACACAGGCCAGCGGTTGCAGCCCGATCGCCTGCGCCGGGGTCAGCGCCGGGTCATACGGCGCCAACCCGTCCCCGTTGCTGACGACGCGCTCCATCATGCCGTCGAACCCGGACGCCCAGCCGACGACGAGATCCCCGGGACGGTGTGCGGGATGCCGGCTGGCGATCACCTCGCCGGCGACCTCGTGGATGGGGAAGCCGTCTTTCTCGGGACCGCTGCGGCCGTCATCACCCGGGATGCGGCCTTTGGCGCCGCGAAACGCCGGCAGATCGCTGCCGCAGACGCCGGCGGCCAGGAACCGCAGCAGCACCTGACCATCGGCCAGGCACTCGGGTGTTTTGTCCGCGATCGTTGTCCGCTCGAACAAATATGGGGCGATGAGCCGGTAGGACCACACGTCATACCTCCACCGGGACGTTGTTCCAACCCCACTGGAAGCTGGACGGCAACCGGGTGGCGGCCTCGGCCTGGATCGCGTAGTCGGGTACCCGGCGCAGCCATTCGGCAAGCAGCACAGCCATTTCCAGTCGCGCCAGGTGGTATCCGATGCAGAAGTGCTGGCCGCGGCCGAACGCCAACGAGCGGCGGATGGGCCGGTCCCAGATGAATTCGTCGGGGTCGGGGTATTCCCGCTCGTCGCGGCTGGCCGACGCGAGCAGGGTGATGACGCGCTGGCCCGGGTTGATGGTTTGACCGTGAAGGTCGAACGGTTTGCGCGCCGTTCGCGCGAACCACTGCGCCGGCGCGCAGTATCGGACCATCTCCTCGCGGGCGACGGGCACGGTGCTCTCGGGATCGGCGCGGACGGCGGCCAGCTGGTCGGGCCGTTGGCTGAGCTCCCAGAGTCCGTGGGCGACGATTTTGGGCACGGTCTCGGTCCCCCCGATGAAGATGCACAGCATCTGGGTGGCGATTTCCATGTCGTCGAGCGCCCTGCCGTCGGGCAGGTGGTAGCCGAGCAGGCCGTCGACCACGTCCAGCGGCCCTCCGGATTGATCGGCGCGGCGGCGGGCGACCGCCGGCAGCAGGAACTCGAAGTAGTTGGGTCGCGCTTGCCCGGTGTCGACGCCGACGCCGGGCTGGGCGAGGCTGCCGGCATTGACCGCGGCGAGGACCTGCGGCGCGAGATCGGTGGGAATGCCCAGCAGTTCGCAGACAATCGCGGCCACGACGACGCCGCCGTAGTCCTGGGTCAAGTCGAACGAGCCGCGCGGCAGCAGCAGATCGAGGCGTTCGTTGGCCAGCTCCCGGATCCTGCCCTCGAGGTCCGTGACCGAACGTGGCCGAAACGGCCGGGAGTGCGTGCGCCGGATCTCGCCGTACAGGTCCGCGTCGAACATGGCATGGAATGGCAGCGGCTGCAGCGGCGGGTCGTCCACCGGCCCGGAGTTGTGTTGGGCCAGAACCGATGCCGCAGGCAGCGTGCCCTCCGAGGCGACGAACGTGCCGTTGTTGACTTCCAGGACTTTCCAGACGTCCTCGAAACGCGACAGCGCAAAGGTGTCCCACTGCGGCATGTAATACACCGGGTGGCGGTCGCGCAGGATTCGGTAGTACGGCAACGGGTTTGCCATCACCGCAGCGTCGAAAGGGTCGTAGCTGAAGTCGGTGTGGTTCATGGGTCCTTGGCGCTCGGTCACTGCAGCGGCGAGGGCGGTAGGGCCGCCAGGATGGAGTCTTCCCAGCCGTCCCGCAGCGCGGGGGCCACGCTCATCCAGGTGACGATCTCGGCGGGTGGGCTCTCTTTCCAGGAGGGGTAGTGCTCGGCGAAGCAGTCCCATCCCCCGTCCAGGGCCCAGTAGTGGATGACCTCGTTGAAGCGGAAGGTGGTGGTGAACGAGCCGAGCCAGCGTTTTCCGGTACGTTCCGACCACGGCACGTAGAGGCGCTCCAGCTCCCGGATGTAGTCGTCCTGGCGGCCCGGCTTGGTCTGCATGATTTCCTGAATCACCAGCGGCGCAGTGAAATTGGTCTCGCGCAGCTGGGCGAGCGTCCTGTTGCTGGGTCCGGCGTACATGATTCGCCCCTCGCCGGAGGCGCCGACGTCGGCCAGGAACGCCGACCAGGTGCCGGCGGCGGCCTCGTGACTGCCGCCGCGGGCCTGGGCGGCGCCGATCCTGGCGTAGTCGGCGAACCCGTCGATCTCCCAGATGACCGTCACCTGCGGCCAGTGACCGTTGTAGGCCGTGGATTCCCAGATCGCGAACAGCCGGGCGCCGAGTTGTTCCATCATCGGCTGGTAGGTGTCGGCGAAGATCTCGGTGAACCGGTCACTTCGGCCGGATCCCAGCGAGATGGTCTCGTGCAGATAGAGCAGCGCGTGTTTGTAGTACTTCTTCATAGGCCTAGTCGAGCCGGATCAGCTCGGAGTCGGCCCCCGATCCCACGTCGCACAGCAGCGTCTCGGTGGCATCGACCGTGGCGTCCGAAAGACCCGCTGCCGCAAGCGCATAACCCTTGAACATGCGCGCGGCCCCGCTGAGCAGGTGCTGGGCGCGGGTCGTCGCGCGATTCACTCCCAGCGGCCATCCGTCGCCCCACAACGCGACCTCCGTCAGCCGGCTGTCCAGCGACTCGAGTACCGCGTCACGCACCCGCGCATCGGCGGTGAATGCCTCGGCGCTGACCGCCAGGCTGGCCGAGCCCGCCCCCAGCGCGGCCAGGGATGACTCGAGGTCCGATACCCGCACGCCCAGGATCCGCAGCGCCCGGGTGTCGCGGCCCTGAGGGAGCAGCACGGTCACCTCCCAGCCGGCCATCGCCCGGTCGTAGAGCCAACCTCCGGCCGATTGCACGACGTCGACGGCGCTGGCCGCGACGACATCCAGTCGATACCGCAGGCCCTCACCGTTGGCGTGGGTTGCTCGGTCGGCGCTGCTCTTGCTGATGTCGAACGTTGGAGCGACCATCGATCCATTCCTCACCACGGCCCCCACGACTCCGTCGGCGGGCCTCAAGCGCTTGTCATGGGCTTTCTCAAGGACTGGAGCCGCCGCACGCGTCGAGTGAAGCGACTCACCGCACAGCGTGACACTTCTGGTGAAATTTGTAAAGGTCCGGCGGGCCGTCACGAACCGCGGCGCGCCTCGAGGTCGGCCAGGACTTCCTCGGTGTGCTGCCCGAGTTGTGGTGCCGCAGAACGCGGTGCCCACGGGGTGCCGTGAAAATCGGCCGGCGTGGCCACCATCGGTACGGCCGCGTCCCCGTCCGGGACGTCGACGATGCCGCCCGCGGCGTGGAACTGCTCGTCGGCCACGACGTCCTCGAGCGTGTTGACCGGTGACCAGAAGAATTCCGGTTCCCCGGCGAATACCTGCGCCCACTCGTCGAGCGGGCGTGTCGCAAAGATCTCGTCGAGGGCGGCGATCAGCGCCGCCGAATTGACCGCGCGGGAGCGGGCATCGGCGAACCGGGGGTCGTCGCGCCATTCGGGCCGGCCCACCGCGCGGCACAGCGCCGGCCAGTGCCGCTCGGCCTCCAGTCCGACGATCCAGAACCGCCGCCCGTCCTGGGCGGCGTAGTTGTTCATGCACGGGTTGCCCATCGATTCGCGTTGCCCGATCGCGATCGGCTGGCCGCTCATCAGATAGGTGTTCAGGTCGAAGCTCACGGTGTAGGCGCCCTGCCGGTACAGCGAGGTGGTCACCAATTGGCCCGTCCCGGTGCGCTCGCGCGCGAGCAGCGCCGCGCACACCGCGGCGGCCATCGTCATCCCGGCGGAGTGGTCGCCCATGCCGCCGCGCTGAAACGGCGGCGTCTCGCCGGGCCGGGTGAGCAGGTGGGCCACCCCGGCCCGGGACCAGAACGCGGCCACGTCGAAGGCGGCGCGATCGGCGTCCGGCCCGCTTTCGCCGTACCCGGTGATCAGCCCGTAGACCAGGCGGGGGTTGGCCGCCGATACCGACTCGAAGTCCAGCCCGAGACGTTGTAGCGCACCGGGACGCACATTGGTCAGGAAAACGTCTGCGCCGGCGAGTAATTCGAACGCGGTGGCGCGTCCCGCGTCGGTGCCGAGGTCCAGTACGACGCTGCGCTTGGACCGGTTGTCCATTTCGAACGGCGGGTTGAGGCCCATATCGCAGCCCAGCATCCGGCCGAACAGGCGCGCCGGATCACCGGTGGGCGGCTCGATCTTGATCACGTCGGCGCCCCAGTCCGCCAGGATGCCGCCGGCGGCCGGCCCGGCCACCCACACCCCGAGCTCGACGACTTTGACGCCTTCCACCGGTCCCGCCATGGGTAAGTTCCTACCCTGTCGGCGGGCGAAGGCGCACGCATCCCCCCGATTGCGCGGTATGGGTCAGCTCGCCACGCGCTCATCGCCCACCGCGAATCCGCCGTCGTGGACGAAGGCGGCGCGGTTGGCGTCGACGTACTCGGGCACGGTCATGGGTTTGTGCCCGCTGATCACCTCGACCAGGTTGTTCTCGCGGGCGAAAATGCCGTCCTGGTAGTCCTGCGCGACGCTGCTGATGTGCTGGACGAAGAAGTCCGGCCAGCCCTGCGCGGTCAGCCCTGCGGCGAAGGTGGGGATGCCGATCGGCTCGTAGCGCACTGCGATGCCAAGCGCGTCCGACATCTGCCCGGCGATGCCGTAGTGGTCGAGTTCCTCGGCGCCCACCAGCGGATAGATCTGGCGATCGTGGGGAGCCGGGTTTTGCAGGATGGCCGCGATGACGCCGGCCTGGTCGCGTCCGGCTATGGGAGCGTGGCGGCCGTTGCCGAACGGCAGCCGCAGCACGCCCTCGTCGCCGTTGCGGGCCCACTGCCATTTGAGCCATTCGGCGAAGAACGTCGGGCGCAGATGCGTGGTGCCGAAGGCAAACCGGTCCAGCAGGCGCTCGGCGATCCAGTGCTGTTGTGCAGCATTGCTTTTCGCTTCGCGCCGTGCGGAGATCTGGGACATGTTGACCACCGCGCGCACGCCCGCCTCGCTGGCGGCCTGGGCGAAGATGGCCGTGGCCGGCAGCAGGCTGCCCGGGGCGATCGGGTAGCAGAAGTAGGCGGCGCTGACGCCGGACATCGCCGAGCTGACGGCATCGAAGTCGAGCAGATCGCCAACCGCGATTTCGGCGCCGATGGCGGCCAGCGTGTCGGAGCGCTGGTCGCGGCGGTGCACGAACGCGCGCACCCGGTGCCCGGCGTTGAGCAGCATCTCGACGGTGGGTGCGCCGGTGTTGCCGGTGGCGCCGGTGATGAGAAACAGCTGATCCGATGACATTTCCCGACTCCTTGCTGAGTAACGATGACGTTAGTAAGATGTAAGCACGATATGCTGGATAACGCAAGCGTTAGTCAAAAGGGGCCATAATGGAGTTCGATAACCGGCTGCAGGACCGGCAGCAGTGGTCGATTGGCGAAAGCTGTTCGATGTCGAAGGTCCTCGAGCTGCTCAGCACCAAGACCGCCTTCCAAGTGGTCCGCGAGTTGTTCTTTGGCACAAGGCGATTCGAGGACTTTGCAGAACGCATCGCGACGTCGGCCCCGGCAGTGTCTCGGGCGCTCAAGCAACTCGAAGCCGCGGGCATCGTCGCCCGCGTCCCCTACCGGGAGCCGGGTAAGCGCGTCCGCGACGAGTACCGACTGACCGAGGCCGGGGAGGACTTCCTGCCGGTGTTCATGTCGCTGGTGCAGTGGGGAGACACCTATCTGCAGGATGGCCCCGCGCCGCTGTCGTTCGTCGACGCCGCCACCGGCCGGGCAGTTGGGGTGTGCGTGACCACCGACATCGACGCACCGGGAAAGCGGTCGGCCGACATTCAGATACAGCCACGTGATTGGCTAGAGCGGCGAGCGACCGGAAGGACGACGCATGAGTCTGGTAGCAGGGCGCGGTCCCCTCAGCAGCGATCCGGCGGGGCGCTTCTCGCCGGCGATCCCCGAGGGGCCTGAAGGGATCGTCTACGTCGAGCCGCATCCCCGGCGCGTGCAGGCGGTCAAGGACGGACGGCTGGTGATCGACACCGAGCGGGCGCTGATGGTGCACCGGCGGGGGCGTCCACTGGGCTACCTGTTCGCGACCGACGAGGTCGGGGGCCTGCCGAGTGAGCCGGAGCCGGAGGCACCGGGTTTCGTCCGGGTTCCCTGGGACGCGGTCGACACGTGGTTCGAGGAGGGACGCAAACTCGTGCACTACCCGCCCAATCCCTATCACCGCGTCGACTGCCGTCCGACGAAACGGCGCCTGCGCGTCCGCGCCGACGGCACCACGCTGGTCGACACGGACGACACGATGATCCTCTTCGAGACCGCGCTCGAACCGAGGCTGTATGTCGATCCGGCACACGTGCGCACCGATCTGTTGCGGCGATCCGAGACGTCGAGTTACTGCAACTACAAGGGCTTCGCGACGTATTGGTCGTTCGTCTCGGGCGAGAACGCCGTGGAGGATGTTGTCTGGTGCTATCCCGACCCGCCGCCGGAAAGCCTGCCCATCAAGGGGTTTCTCAGTTTCGACGACGCCCGCGTCGACGTGTTGGCCGAGCTGCCGGTCAGCGGCCGTAGCTAGGACGCCCGAGCCCCAGCTCGTGCTGGGCGATCATGTTGCGGAACACCTCCATGGTGCCGCCGTAGATTCCGGCGGGCACGCCGTGCCGGAAGATGAACTCGATGGCACCATCGTCTGCGGAACCTGTTGTATCGGTGGGCAGTGCCGACGCCGTCCCCAGCATGTCCATCAATTCCTGGGCGACCTCACGCATGGTCTGGATGAGCCCCACGCGCCCGTACATCCCGGGAGTCGACATGGCCGCCTCGATTCGGGCGATGCTGCGCCCGAGACGGTATTTCGTCGCCTCGTCGTCGATCGGCCGCCGCCCGCTGGCATCGGGCCTGGACAGGATCGCCGCGACTCCGTCGGCCGCCTCGGCCATCAGGTGGCCGTGCTCTGAGAGCATCGAAATGTTCTGCAGGCCATGGTCTTGGATCTCGGTAACGCCATGTTCGGCGTCGAGGGCGAACCGCATCACCGTCCAGCCACCGTTGACCTCACCGATCCGGTAGAGGTCATCGACCCGCACGTCGCTGTAGTACACGATGTTGGTGCGGTCACCATCCAAGGTGCGGATGCCCTGGATCTCGATGCCGTCGGAATCCAGCGGCACCAGAAACATGGTCAGGTTTTTGTGCTTGGGTCCCTGCGGATCGGTGTTGGTGAGCAGGAAGACGTACTTGGCGTTCTGCGCGTTCGACGTGAACATCTTGGAGCCGTTGATAACCCACCCCTCCCCGTCACGCACCGCACGCGTCTTGCAGGTAGCGACGTCCGAGCCGCCCTCAGGCTCGGTGTAGCCCAGGCATAGCCGTATCTCACCGGACAGCACGCCCGGCAGCACCGCGTCGACCAGCTCGGCCGCCCCGAACTGCTGCACCAACCGCGCGACGACCGCCGTGGTGCCCCAGTGGAACCACGGGGCGTGGGCGCGACCGATCTCGAGGTGGAAGATCCGGCGGCGCACCGGATTGAAGCCGCCTTCGGACTCCAGCTTCCAGTCCGATGTCAGATAGCCCGCTTCGCCCAATGCCAAATGCACTGGCTCACTGAAGTTTTCGCCGGTCTCCCGATCGCGTCGCCGTACCTCATCGGTGACATGTTCGCTGAGGAACTCCCGGAACTGATCGTGGAAATCCTGGTCCTCGGGCGAGAGCGCTACGCGGGAAAAGTCCATTCAGGCCGCGTCGATCACGAGGGTGCGGAAACGGTCGAGGGTCTCGAGCGCGTGCGTCATGCTGTCGCCGGGCAGGTGGACGCTGACCCAGGTCACCCCCAGCTTCGCCAGCGTGTCCAGGCCGTCCAGGTATGCGTCGGCGTTGAACGCGTCGTCGGCGGGACTGCCGCCCTCGAAGTTGGTGAACGTGATGTCGATCGCCGACCAATCCCGGCCCGCCGCATCACATCTGCGCCGCAGGTCCTCGATGCCCTCGGTGAGCTTCTGCACCGAGTCGATGACGGCCGTGCCGGCGGTCTGCGCCAGCTGGGGCGGGGCGGGAAACGGGCACCAGCCGTCGCCGTACTGCGCCACCCGCTGGCGCGATGCGGTGGTGTTGCCGCCGATCCAGATCGGCGGGTGCGGGCTGCTGACGGGCCGGGGGTGCGCGGTGATGCCGCGCGCGCTGAAGTGCTTCCCCTCGAAGGAGACGTCATCCCCGGTCCAGATGGCCCGGATCACCTGCAGCGCTTCCTCGAACAGCTCGGCGCGCTCGTCGTAGCTGACCCCCAGCGCCGCGAACTCGCGTTTGAGGTAGCCCACGCCGACGGCGAGCGTGAAACGGCCGCCGGATAGCAGGTCCAGGGTGGCGCCGGACTTGGCCACCACGAACGGGTTTCGGTACGGCAGCACCACGATGTTGGGGATCAGCCGCAGCGTCGACGTGGTGGCCGCCGCGAAACCCAGTGCGACGAAAGGGTCTAACGCGTCATGACCGCCGGCGTCCAGCCATCGCTGCGACGGCGCCGGGTGGTCGGTGAAGCCGAAACCGTGGATCCCGGCCGCTTCGGTGGCCGCGGCCACCTTCCCGATGCCGTCCCCGCTCGCCAATTCGGGGTTGTAGGGATGGCTGTGCATCGGGTGCGTGATGGTGAAGTGCATCTGACTTTCCAGCCGTCAGAAGCGCGCGCGGGAATCGATCGTGGTGTCACTGGTCCGCAGCGGGCGGATCAGCGCCTCCTGGGAGAACGAGGCCAGCAGCTCCCCCTCCTCCGCGTGCACGGCCCCGCGCACGTACGACATCCCCGCACCCACCTGGGTGCTCTCGTGCGTGTAGAGCAGCCACCCGCCCCAGCGCACCGGCTCGTGGAAGGCGACCGAGATGCTCATCGGCGCGGTGGACACGGTCAGGTGCGCCTGGGCGGTGCCGATGCCTTCGTGCGCGCGCATGGTGGTGGAGATCCCCAGGTGGCCGGTGAAGTACGCCACCAGCGCCTTGGCCAGATCGTCGCGCTGCGGGATCGGGTCGTAGTGCAGCCACGCGTAGAGCTCCGGCGGCCCGACCTCGTCGGGGCTGTTGACGTCGACGACGTCCACCAGGCGCAGCTCGCGGCCGACCATCGGCATCGGGGAGGGGTGGGCATCGGCCGGTGCGGCCACGTTGGGGCGCGGCAGGTGGTGCCGGATGACATCGGCGGTCGGGACATCGGCCAGCGCCGTGATGCTCAGACAGCGCCGGCCGTTCTGATGCACGGCGACGACGGCGGTGGCGGTGGACCGGCCCTCGGCGACGACGTCGAGGATGAGCTCGATCGGCGGGCCGACGGTCACGGCGCGGGAGAACACCGCGTGTGCCGAGCGCACCGACTTGTCCGGGAATCGTTTGGCCACCGCCACAATCGCCTGGGCGAGCACCTGGGTGCCCTCCACCACCTGGCGTTCGTCGCCGACCGCGATGCCGGTGTCACCGGTGAACCGGTCTTGCCCGTCGGCCTGCACGTCAAACAGATCCAGCAGGCCCTGCACCGTCCACTCGATCTGCTTAGATTCCTCGGAAGCTTTCGTCAAATCCGCTCCACCTCTCGCGCTAGCAGCTCACGGCTCAGCGTGACACTTTGAGTAGGATTTGTAAAGCTTGGCTAACAAGACCGCGGGTCAGCGGATCGAAGCGCCCACGGAAAGCACAGGGAGGCAACACCATTGGCATCGTGACCACCACCTCGGAGACCGCGTTCACGCACTCCGCCGAGACCGTGTACGACTTCGTCACCAACCCGGTCAACTGGACGAAGACCTACCCCGGCAGCGCGCACATCGGCGGCTTGCCGGAGCTTCCACTGAAGGTGGGTGACAGCTGGGAGGAAGCCGGACCCGATGGTGACCGGATCTTCAGCTGGCAGCTGGCCGCCGCCGTGCGGCCGACGCTGTTCGTGTTCACCTCGATCGGCCGCCTGGGCCATGACCGCGACGGTCACGGCGGGATGGAGGGCCGAATCACCGTGACCTACCACTTCACCCGGCCGGGCCAGGACGTCACGCTGTTCTCCCGGACCATGACGATCGAGGCGTACAAGCATGCGCCCCTGCCCGATCAGCTCTTCATCCAGGCCAATCCGGCGAGGATCGACGCCTACCACGAGGCCGTCGCGGCCGAACTCGGCCGATCGTCAGATTGACACCAGCACCCGCGGTGCATGACACTTTTTCGGTGTTTTGTAAAGCGGAAGGTCGGCCGAAGGCATGAGCGGATGATCCCCGAGCCGCTGGCCAACGGATTCTGCTTCGGCGAGGGACCGCGCTGGTTCGAAGGCCTGCTGTGGTTCTCCGACATGTTAGGCGAAGCGGTCCACACCTCGACCATGGGTGGCTCGCTGACCACACTGCCGCTGCCGGGGCACTCGCCGTCGGGCCTGGGTTTCCGCCCCGACGGGTCGCTGCTGATCGCGTCGACCGAGGACCGGCGGGTGCTGCGCTACGACGGCGAAACCGTCGTCACCATCGCCGATCTCGCCGACGTGGCGCCGGCCAACCTCGGTGACATGGTCGTCGACGACGTGGGCCGCGCCTACATCGGATGCCAGGCGCTGCGCGGCGGTGTCATCATTCGCCTCGATCCCGACGACAGCGTGACCGTCGTGGCCGAAGACCTGGACTTCCCCAACGGGATGGCGATCACCCCGGACCGCGCGACGCTGATCGTCGCCGAATCGACGGGCCGGCGGCTGAGCGCGTTTTCCATCGGTGGCCCCGACGACCCAGGCGGGCTGACCGACCGCCGGATCTTCGCGGACGGCCTGGACGGGCCGCCCGACGGCATCGCGCTCGACGCCGAAGGAGGCGTGTGGGCGTCGATGACGCTGGCCCATCAGTTCGAGCGGATCGTGGCCGGCGGCGAGGTGACCGACCGCATCGATATGGGCGACCGCGTGGCCATCGCCTGCGCCCTCGGCGGTCCGCAGCGCCGCACGCTGTTTCTCTTGTCGAGCACGGAAGCCTATCCCCAACGCCTGGTCGGCACCCGGCTTTCCCGGCTGGACGCCGTCACGGTGACCACCCCCGGCGCCGGCCTGCCCTGACACTTTGAAGAGGTTGACGATGACCGACGCCTACTACGAACTGATCGACCCGGCCGGCGACGATGCCGGCACGCTGGGCGAGAAGTTCCGGGCGACCGACCTGGCGCGCGGCACCTGGTCGGCGGCGATCCAGCACGGCGGTCCGGTATCGGGGCTGCTGGTCCGGGCGCTCGAGCGGTGCGAACAACGCGACGACACGCGCCTGTCCCGGGTCATCATCGATCTGCTGGGCGGGGTGCCGGCCGAGGGCGACCTGTGGGTCCGCTCCCAGGTGCAACGCCCCGGCAAGCAGATCGAACTCCTCAGCGCCGAGATGCTGGCCCCGGGGCCCGACGGCACACCCCGGCCGGTGGCGCGTGCCAGCGGCTGGCGGTTGCAGCACCAGGACACCCACGAGCTGGCGCACGCGGCGGCGCCCCTGCCCCGGCCGAGAACCGAGGCCTATGACCGCAACCTCAAGGCGAAGGACTGGGACCGTAACTACGTGCACAGCCTTCAATGGCTGTGGCTGACCGAGCCGCTGAGCGACGGCCCCGGCGAATCGTGGATCAATCCGACGGTCGATTTGGTCAACGGCGAGTCCATGACCCAACTGGAACGGCTGTTCGCGGTCGCCGACTGCGCCAACGGCATCGGGAGCAAGCTGGACATCAGCAAGTGGACGTTCCTCAACACCGATCTGGCGGTACACGTGTTTCGTGTCCCCGACGGTGATTGGATCGGGATCAGGGCGGAAACCAGTTACGGGCCGGATGGGATCGGGACGACGATCGGCACATTGTTCGACGAACAGGGCGCGGTCGGCGCCATCCAGCAGTCGGTGCTGGTGCGCCGGCGCCCGGGCCGGGCCTAACGTGGAGGCGAAAGACCATGACACTGCGGCGACACTGCGTAAAGCGTGAATCATGAGCCAGCCGGCGCGGGCGACGACGATCGCCGACACTGACACCTCGACCCGTCAGCGCATCCTGGCGGCCACCGCCGAGGTGCTCGGGCGCAACGGCAAGACCAAGCTGAGCCTGTCCGACGTGGCCACCCAGGCGGGCGTCTCCCGCCCGACGCTGTACCGCTGGTTCGCGTCCAAAGAGGAGCTGCTGTCGGCGTTTTCGGCCTACGAGCGACAGATCTTCGAAAGCGGCCTGGTGAAGGCCACGGCGGGCCTGAAGGGCGTGGAGAAGCTCGACGCCGTGCTGCGGTTCATCGTCGAATACCAACATTCGTACTCCGGTGTGCGCATGGTCGACGTCGAGCCCGAGCACACCATCGCCCAGTTCTCCTGGGTGATCCCGCAGATGCGCGAAGGGCTGCGACGGCACCTGCCCGGGCCCAACTCCGCGGTGAAGGCGGCGACGGTGATCCGGATTGCGATCTCGCACTACATCGTGCGCAGCGACGACGCCGACCAGTTTCTGGCGCAGCTGCGGCACGCGGTCGGCATCAAGGGCTAGTCGAACAACACCGCGGCGTTCAAATAGCCCGTCGGGTCCAGCGCGGCCTTGAGCGTCCGCATCGCGGCGATGTCGGCGGGCTCGCGCGACATGCCGAGGTAGGGCCGCTTGCGACTGCCGACGCCGTGTTCGGAGCTGACGTTGCCGCCGGATCGCGCGATGAGTTCCATCATCGGCCCGTAGAGGTGCTGCTCTTGCTCGCCCGGGCAACGCAACACGTTCAGGTGCAGGTTGCCCTCGCCGATGTGGCCGAACAGCACCGGCAGCGCCCCGGGGGCGTGCGTGTGCACCAATTCGACTGCGTGACTTTCGAATTCGCCGATCGCCGACAGCGGCAGCGACACGTCGAACTTCAGCGGCGGCCCGTATACGCCGAGCACGTCGGCGAGTGATTCGCGCAGCTGCCACAACCGTTGCTGCGCAGCAAGATCCACGCCCACCGCCGGTTCACCGCACATGGGCACGTTCTCGAGCAGTTCGGCGAGGCGCTCGGTCTGGTCATGGTCGGCGGCCAACTCCACCAGCAGTAGCCAGTCCCCGGTGACCGGCGCGCCCACGCCGCGATGCTCGCGGGTCAGCGCGGCCGCCCGGCCGTCGATCAATTCCAGGGCCGCGATGCCATCCACGTCGCGGAAGATGCGGCCGGCGGCCACCAGCGCCTCGAGGTCGGCGAGCCCGCAGATGGCCGTCACCCGGTGCGGGGGGATGGCATGCAGCCGCAGGTCCAGCCCGGTGATGACGCCGAGCGTGCCCTCGGCGCCCACGAACAGCGCCGGGAGGTCGTAGCCGGTGTTGTCGCGGCGCACCCGGCTGTGCCGACGCAGCAGCGAGCCGTCGGGCAGCGCAACCTGCACGCCGATCACCTGCTCGCCCATGTTGCCGTACCGGACGGTGCGCAGGCCGCCGGCGTTGGTCGAGGCCATGCCGCCGACGGTCGCCGTGTCGCGGGCGGACAGGTCCACGCCGAACACCAGACCGGCCGCGGCCGCGGCCTGTTGCACCGCGGCCAGGGTGGCTCCGGCGCCGACCTCGATGCGGCTCTCGACGGTGTCGACGTCCCCGACGGCGTGGAGCCGTTCGGTGGACAACAACACGTCGTCGTGTTCGGGGACGGTGCCGGCCACCAGCGAGGTCCGGCCGCCCTGCACCGTCACATGCGCGCCGGCGTCGCGGCACACCCGCAGCACCTCGGCGACCTGCTCGGCCGAGGCCGGTCGCACCAGCGCGCTCGCCCGCCCGCGGTAACGGCCGGTGTGGTCGACGCCGCGCGCCGCGAGCACGTCGGGGTCGGTGACGACGTGGTTCGGTCCGACCAGGCTCGCCAGACTGCGCAGCATGCTCGCGGTTATAGCACCCGCTCTAGAACTGCTTGTGCGGCACGTCGGTGACCAGGCCGCCGTCCATGATGAACTCGCTGCCGGTGGAGTAGGACGACTCGTCGCTGGCCAGGAACAGGATGAAGGTTGAGACCTCCCGCGACTCGGCCGGGCGGCCGAGCGGGATGGTGACCATGTCGTCGGGCAGGTGTTTGGTCATCGGGGTGCGGATGAAGCCGGGGTGCACGGAGTTGACGCGAATGTTGTGCGGTGCCAACTCCAACGCCGCGGACTTGGCCAGGCCGCGCACCGCCCACTTGGAGGCGACGTATGGGTGCACCATCGGCGCGCCGCGCAGGCCCTCGATGGACGACACGTTGATGATCGAGCCGCCCCCGGCCGCGATCATCGGCTCGACGGCCACCCGCATGCCCAGGAACGTCCCCGTCAGGTTGACGTCAATCACCTTCTGCCACTTGGCAAGATCGAAGCTCTTCAGCGGGCCGAGCGCGACGGTCCCGGCGTTGTTGACCAACACGTTGAGCTTGCCGAATTCGCCGATGGCGGTCTGCACGGCGGCGTCCCACTGGTCGGGCTGGGTGACGTCGAGGTGCACGTAGCGCACCGCGTCACCGATCTCGGCAGCCACCGCTTTGCCCTCGTCGTCGAGGATATCGCCGATCACCACCTTGGCGCCCTCGGACGCCAGCAACCGCGCGTGCTCGGCGCCCATCCCGCGCGCACCGCCACTGATGAGCGCAACTTTGCCGTCTACTCGACCCACCTGGGTCTCCTTTCGATTTAAGTGGTCACCAAAGTGCTTGGTGCGTAAAGGCCTCTTCCGGTGACCAGCGGCAGGTCGAGCGTGGTCCGGATGCCGGGCGGCGCCGCGATCACCGCCGGGATGGCGTTGACGACGCGACCCGCGGCGCCGGCGATCGCGGCGTGGTTGTGGTCGCCCTTGCGGCTACTCGGAATGATGTCGACCGCATAGGAGGGCTCGCCGGTGATCTCGACGCGGTAGGAGCCGTCGCCCGCGGCGGGCTGGGGCAGGTCGGGCCGCAGGTCGGGCCGCAGGCGGGTGACGTGCTCGATGACGATGGCGGGGTGGCCCTTGACCATGCCGCGGATCTCGAACTGCAGCACGGCGACGGTGCCCTTGGCGACGCGGCCGACCGCGATGTCGAAATCCTCGGGTGCGGGCTCGCGCTGGTAGGACTCGGTGATCTCGTCGACCTCGATGCCCAGGCCGGCGGCCAGCTGACGGATGGCGGTTCCCCAGGCGATGCTGAGGATTCCCGGCTGCAGCAGCATCGGGATTTCGTCCATGGGCTTGGCGAATCCCATGTAGTCCATGACCTCGGTCCCGCTGTACGACGCGTAGTCGTGAATCTCCATGCAGCGCACCTGCTCGATGCGCTGACACGTCCCGGCGAGCGCGAACGGGATCAGGTCGTTGGCGAATCCCGGGTCGACACCGCTGATGAAGATGCTCGAATTACCTTGGCGGGCAGTGTCTTCTACGCGGGCGATGTACTTGTCGGGCATCACACCCCACGGGAACTGCAGCAGCCCCGGCGAGGACCCGACGACGTTGATGCCGGCGGCCAGGATGCGCATGACATCGGCCATCGCCTCGGGCAGCCGGGTGTCGCCCATCGCGCAGTAGACGACGCACTCGGGCTTGGCGGCGATGATGGCGTCCAGGTCAGCGACGGCCGCGACGCCGGTGACCACTCCGGCGTCCAGGCCGACGCCGCACAGTTCGCCCGCGTCCTTGCCCACCTTCTCCGGGGTGGAGACGCATACCCCGGTCAGTTCGAACTGCGGGTTGGTGATCAGTTCGGCCAGGGCCAGCCCACCGACATTTCCGGTACCGACGTGCGCGACGCGGATCGCCATGACAGTCTCCGTCCGTTGAGCGCTCAAAACTTTTCTAGACACTAGTCCATTAATTTGGGCGCGCATACCTGCCGGACTGGCCGTGACCGGCGGGGGCAGAATCAATCGCTGATGACACCACGCGAAGACATTCAGTTCCCGTCGGGCGACGACCTGATCAGCGCCTGGCTCTACCGGCCGCCGGGCGGTCGGCCCGCGCCGCTGCTGGTGATGGCGCACGGCCTGGGCGCGGTGCGAACGATGCGGCTGGACGCGTACGCCGAACGCTTCAGTGCGGCCGGCTACGCCTGCCTGGTGTTCGACTACCGCAATTTCGGTGACAGCGCGGGCCGGCCGCGTCAGGTCCTCGACGTCGGCATGCAACTCGCCGACTGGGCGTCGGCCGTCGAATACGCCCGCACTATCCCGGGGGTCGACCCCGACCGAATCGCATTGTGGGGCACCTCGTTTGGCGGCGGGCATGTGATCGCGACGGCGGCGCGGCTGCCGGGCATCGCCGCGGCCGTGGCCCAGTGCCCCTTCACCGACGGCATAGCGTCGGCACGCACCGTCACCAACCCGTCGATCACCGCGCGCATCACCGCGCGGGCGGTGCGCGACGTGCTCGCGAGTAAGCGGGGCAGGCCGCCGGTGATGGTCGCCACGGCGGGCCCGCCCGGCGAGGTCGCGTTGATGAACACACCCGACGCGTATGCGGGCTACCTGCGCCTGGTGCCCGACGGGGTTGACTTACGCAACGAGGTCGCCGCGCGAATCGCGTTGCAGGTCTTCACCTATCGCCCGGGACGCCTGACGCCGAAGATCTCCTGCCCGATCCTGTTCTGCGTGTGCGAGGCTGACTCGGTGGCTCCCGCGGCGGCCACGCTGCGCCACGCGGCAAAAGCGCCGCGCGGTGAGGTCAAGCTGTATCCCGAGGGTCATTTCGCGATCTACGTCGACGACGCGTTCGAGCGTGCGGTCACCGACCAGCTCGGCTTCCTCGACAAGCACCTGAAGGGTGCGGGCTCCTAGGGTCCGAGCGGCGACGTCGTGCGGATCCCCTCGTCGCGGATCAGTCCGCGCAGCAGCGCGGTGCTGAACTCGGCGGCGATCTCCTTGGCCGAGCGTCGTCCGCTCGGCCGCAGCCAGCGGTAGCTGCCCAGCGTCATGCCGATGTAGCCCAGCGCCAGCACGTGCGAGTCGCACTGGTAGAACTCGCCGCTGGCGATGCCGCGGTCGATCAGGCCGTGCACGTGGTGGTAGACCTGCGCTTCCTTCTCGCGCACCTCGGCGACCTGCTCGCTGGTGAACCACTCGGCGATGTAGGGCTGCTCCTGGAAGTACACCGCGGCGCGCTCGGGATCGCTGGCGATGCCGGTGAGCAAGCGGACGGTGTACTGGTAGAGCGCCTCGCGCGCCGTCCAGGACGGATCGTCGTGCACGGCGGCCAACGTGCCCTCGGCGGCCTGCCGGTAGATGTCGAACAGAATCAGCGACTTGCTGGCGTAATAGTGATAGACGGTCGCCTTGTTCAGGCCGATCACGTCGGCCACATCATCCATCCGGGTGCCGTGATAGCCCCGCGCCGCGAACAGCTTGGTGGCGACGGCCAGCAGCTCTTCGCGCCGCGTTTGCCCATTGGGCGTGATGCTGTCGGTGGGCATCTGTTCTCACTATCGTCGGTCCGGGCAGGCCAGGCCCGCTTCGGCCAAGAATAACTATCAATCAACTGGTTGGACAGTTTAAGCAAAAACGCCGGGTGTCACGTCGACGGGCATGCGACTAGACTCCTCATCGAACGAGATTCGAGAGGTGGGACCGATGGATCCGAGTCCGGATTACGACGGAAGCGACGAGATCGAGTTCTTCATGCGGTACCTCACCTGGGGTTTGCGCGGTGTCACGGACGGCAACGGATACCCGCCGCCGGCCTACCCGCCCGTCTGACCCCATCTTTTTCGTGGTGACCCGCCGCGCCCAGCTCCGCTGCGCTTGCGATCACCACGATGGCTACAACGCCTTGAGCTCCTCGGCGACTGCGGTCACCGATTTCTTCGCGTCGCCGAACAGCATGCTGGTGCCCTCTCCGTAGAACAGCGGGTTGTCGATGCCCGCGAACCCGGAGTTCATCGACCGCTTCAGCACGATCACCGACCTGGCCTTGTCCACGTTGAGGATCGGCATGCCATAGATCGGGCTGGACGCGTCGTTGCGGGCCGCCGGGTTGGTGACGTCGTTGGCGCCGATGACGATCGCGACGTCGGTGCGCGCGAACTCGTCGTTGATGTCGTCCATGTCCTTCATGGCGTCGTAGTCGACCTCGGCCTCGGCCAGCAACACGTTCATGTGCCCGGGCATCCGGCCGGCGACCGGGTGGATGGCGTACTTGACCTCCACGCCTTTGTCTTCCAGCAGGGCCGCCATGTCCTTCACGGCATGCTGCGCCTGCGCGACGGCCAGGCCATAGCCCGGCACCACGATCACCTGGTTGGCGTAGGCCATCTGGATCGCGGCGTCCGCGGCCGAGGTGGCCTTGACCGTCTTGTCTCCCCCGGCGTCGCCGCTCGGGGCGATCCCGCCACCGCCGAAGCCGCCCGCGACGATCGCCGGGATCGAGCGGTTCATCGCCTTGGCCATCAGGTTGGTCAGGATCGAGCCGGACGCGCCGACGATCATGCCCGCCACGATCATCGCGGTGTTGTTCAACGCCAGACCCGCCGCGGCGGCCGACAGCCCGGTCATCGCGTTGAGCAGCGAGATGACCACCGGCATGTCGGCGCCACCGATGGGCAGCACCACCATCAGACCCAGCACGCCGGCCGCGGCGAGCAGCCCGATCATCCACCACAGCGGGGCCCCGCCGGTGCCGGGATGGGCGTGGACGCCGATCACGACGGCGGCGACGACGGCGGCGGCCAGCAGCAGCAGGTTGACCGGCTGTTGGGCCCGCCCGAATCCGATCGGTGCGCCCGAGATGATCTCCTGCAGCTTGCCGAACGCGATGGTCGAACCCCAGAACGAGATCGACCCGATGATCGCCGCGAACAACGACGCCACCACGATGTGCACGGTCGGCGACTCCCCGTGCTGGAAGGCCGAAAACCCGTCGGTCTCAATGAATTCCGACAGCGCGATCAGCGCGACCGTGCCACCGCCGACGCCGTTGAAGAACGCCACCAGCTGCGGCATGGCCGTCATCTTGGTGTAGCGCGCCGGCGGGACACCGAGCACGACGCCCACCACCAGACCCGCGATGATCAGCACCCATTGGTCGGTGTGGCGGATCTTGACCAGGGTCGCCGCCACCGCGATGGCCATCCCCACCGCGGCGATCAGGTTGCCCCGCACCGCCGTTTTGGGCCCGGTCAGGCCCATCAGGCCGTAGATGAAGAGGGCGAAAGAAATGATGTAGAGGCCGATTACCAAGTAGTTCATTTGGCGGCCGGCTCCTCACTCGCGGCGGCACCCGATGTTCCGGCGGCGACCGGTTTCTTCTTGCCCTTGAACATGCCCAGCATCCGGTCGGTGACGATGAACCCGCCGATGACGTTCAAGGTGCCGAACACCACCGCGACGAACAGGATGATCTGCACCGCCAGCGAGGGGTGCTCGACCGAGCCGAACACCACCAGCGCGCCCAGCACCACGATCCCGTGAATGGCGTTGGTGCCCGACATCAGCGGCGTGTGCAGCGTGTTGGGCACCTTGGAGATGACCGCGAAGCCGACGAACCCGGACAGCACCAGGATCGCCACGTTGGCCAACAGTTCGTCGTACATCTAGGAATCCTTCTGTGCATGGTCGCGGGTCACACACGACTCGGCGACGACCTCGTCGTCGAAATCCGGCGCCAGCTTGCCGTCGGTGAGCAACAGGTCCAGCAGCGCGGTGATGTTCTTGCTGTAGAGCTCGGAGGCGTGCTCGGGCATCGTCGCCGGCAGGTTCAACGGCGAGGCGATCGTGACGTCGTGCTTGACGACCGTCTTGCCGGGTTCGGTGAGCTCGCAGTTGCCGCCGGTCTCCCCGGCCAGATCCACCACCACGCTCCCGGGCTTCATCGCCTCCACCGCCGCGGCGGTCACCAGCCGCGGCGCCGGGCGGCCCGGTACCAGCGCCGTGGTGATCACGACGTCGAAGCCGCTGATGGCCTTTTCCAGTGCCTGCTGCTGCTGCGCGCGTTCCTCGTCGGTCAGCTCCCGGGCATACCCGCCCTCGCCGGCCGCGTCAATACCGATGTCGAGCCACTGCGCGCCCACCGAGCGCACCTGGTCGGCGACTTCGGGCCGCACGTCGTAACCGGTGGTGCGCGCACCCAGCCGCTTGGCCGTCGCCAGCGCCTGCAGCCCGGCCACGCCGACCCCGAGCACCAGCACCGTGGCCGGCTTGACCGTTCCGGCGGCCGTCGTCAGCATCGGGAAGAACCGGGTCGACTCCGAGGCCGCCAGCAGGACGGCCTTGTAGCCGGACACGTTGCCCTGCGAGGACAACGCATCCATGGCCTGCGCCCGCGAGATCCGCGGGATGGCCTCCAGCGCGAACGCCTGCACACCCGCCTGCTTCAGAGCACCGATCGAGTTCTCGGCATTGCGTGGCGCGAGGAAGCCGATCAGCGTCTGCCCGCTGTGTAGCTTGCCGACCTCGTCCGCGGTCGGCGGCGCGACCTTGACCACGACCTCGGCGGCCCACGCATCGCCGATGGTGGCGCCGGCCTCGGTGTAGAGCGCGTCGGGCAGCAGCGCCCGCTCACCCGCGCCGGACTCGACCACGACCGCCACGCCGCTGCCCACCAGCGACGCCACCGCCTTCGGCACCAGCGCGACCCGCCGCTCGTCGGTCCCGGACTCGGCGACCACTCCTACCTTGACCGCGTTGGTCTGCGCATCTGTCATGGCGCGTGCATCTACTTTCCGTACTTTTCCGTACTGTCCTGCCGATGGGCGTGGCGCCGGCTCGGCCGCGCGCTTCGCTACCTTAACCAGGTTTCACCATGGATGGGTGATCGCCCACAGCGGGATACCCCGGCCGTCGGCAATCGACTCCGGGTCGATGGTTCGCCGCGGCACCGCGATGCAGTAGCGCCTGCCGCGTTGTGACGTCACAAGAGCGCGTTGTTGCGCCCGGCCTGTCAGAGGGGCTACCAGAGCGGGATGTCGTGGCCGTGTTCGGACGACGGGCGGGGGCCGAAGTAGCGTCGCTGCGACTCGTCGATCGGCACGTCGTTGATGCTGGCTTCGCGGCGCGCCATCAGCCCCGACTCGGTGAACTCCCACAACTCGTTGCCATAACTGCGGTACCACTGGCCGGACTGGTCGTGGCATTCGTATTGGAACCGCACGGCGATCCGGTTGTCGTGAAAGTCCCAAAGAACCTTGCGCAGCGCGTAATCGAGTTCGCGCTGCCACTTGCGGGTCAAAAACGCCACGATCTCGTCGCGGCCCACGACGCGCTCGCCCCGGTTTCGCCACTGCGAATCGACCGTGTAGGCCAGGCTGACGCGCTCGGGATCTCGGGTGTTCCAGGCATCCTCCGCCGCCTGCACCTTTTGGATCGCGGTTTCCCGCGTGAACGGCGGGAACGGGGGGCGGGCTTGCGAGCTGTCGGTCATGACGTCCATCGTGCGCGCAGCGCGGCCGGGAGCGCAGCGCGGCCGAAAAATCAGCCCCGGCCGGGTGTCTTCACCGTCGATTCAGCGTTGCGCCGGCGACCGGAAACTCGGCGACTCGACACGTGTCCTATCGTGACGGGCATGGACTTCGCGATGTCGGCCAAGGCCACCGACTACCACAAGCGGTTGTCCGACTTCATGACTGAGTTTGTCTTTCCGGCTGAGGCCGCCTACGACAACTACCGCCACGAGGCCGGCGCAGGCGACCACACCGTTCCCCCGGTCATCGAGGAACTCAAAGCCAAGGCCAAGGAGCGCGGCCTGTGGAACCTGTTCCTGCCGGCCGAGTCGGGGTTGACCAACCTCGAATACGCCCCGCTGGCCGAGCTGACCGGCTGGAGCCTGGAGCTCGCCCCCGAGGCGGTCAACTGTGCGGCGCCGGACACCGGGAACATGGAGACCCTGCACCTGTTCGCCACCGAGGAGCAGCGCAAGCAGTGGCTGGAGCCGTTGCTGGCCGGCGAGATCCGCAGCGCGTTTTCGATGACCGAGCCGGCCGTCGCCAGCAGCGACGCCCGCAACATCCAGACGTCCATCGTTCGCGACGGCGCCGACTACGTGATCAACGGGCGTAAGTGGTGGACCTCGGGCGCGGCCGACCCGCGCTGCAAGATCCTGATCGTGATGGGCCGCACCAACCCCGAAGCGGCCAGTCACCAGCAGCAGTCGATGGTGCTGGTGCCGATGGACACTCCTGGCGTGACGGTGGTGCGCTCGACGTCGGTGTTCGGCTGGCAGGACCAGCATGGGCACTGCGAGATCATCTACGACAACGTCCGGGTGCCGGCCACCAACCTGCTCGGCGAGGAAGGCGGCGGCTTCGCGATCGCTCAGGCCCGGCTCGGCCCGGGCCGCATCCACCACTGCATGCGGGCGCTCGGCGGGGCCGAACGCGCGCTGGCGCTGATGGTGCACCGCGCAAACAACCGCATCGCGTTCGGCCGTCCGCTGGCGGACCAAGGTCTGGTGCAGCAAGCGATTGCCAAGTCGCGCAACGAAATCGACCAAGCCAGGCTGCTCTGCGAAAAGGCGGCGTGGACCATCGACCTGCATGGCAACAAGGCCGCCCACCTGTTGGTGTCGCAGATCAAGGCGGTGGCGCCGCAGGTGGCGTGCGATGTCATCGACCGTGCGATCCAGGTACACGGCGCCGCCGGCGTCAGCGACGACACGGTGCTGGCCCGCCTGTACGGCTGGCACCGCGCCATGCGGATCTTCGACGGACCCGACGAGGTGCACATGCGCACGATCGCGCGCACCGAGATCGGCCGCGAGCAGTCCCCGTTCGCCGCAGCGGTGACCCCGGATGACTGAGGCGCTGCGAGAACTGTCCGGCGCGTGGAACTTTCGCGACGTCGCCGACGGTGCACCGGCGATTCGGCCGGGGCGGCTGTTCCGCTCCGGTGAGCTGAGCCGGCTCGATGACGGAGGCCGCGCCACACTGAGCGAGTTGGGCATCACCGACGTCGCCGACCTGCGCGCGAACCAGGAAGTCGCAAGACGTGGTCCTGGTTTGGTTCCCAACGGCGTCGAAATCCACCGGCTCCCCCTACCTGATCTCGGCGACGAGGCGCGAAGCGACGACCCAGAAGATGCAGCCCCCCACGAGACGGCGTTTCGGCGCCTGTTCCAGGGTGATGCCGATCAGTCCGACGAAGAAGTCAACGAAGCCGCGGTCCGGCACATGATCGACGAGTACCGGCAGTTCCCGATCCGCAACGGGGCGCAACGCGCTGTGCGACAAGTTTTCTCGATGCTGGCTTGCGGGCGTTCGGTGCTCACGCACTGCTTCGCGGGCAAGGACCGCACCGGTTTCGTGATCGCCACGGTGCTGGAAGTGCTCGACGTCGATCGCGACACGATCGTCGCCGACTACCTGCGCAGCAACGCCGCGGTACCCCAACTGCGCGACCACATCTACGAGATGATCCAGCAGCGCTCCGACACCGAATTGACCCCGGAGGTCCTCACGTTCACCAAGGCCCGGCTGGCCGACGGTGTCCTCGGTGTGCGCCCGGAGTACCTGGACGCGGCACGCCACACCATCGACCAGGAATTCGGGTCACTGGACGCGTATCTGCGCGATGCCGGTGTCACCGAAGCTGAGGTGGACCGGCTCCGCGCAGAGCTCCTGGCCTGAGTCGCCCGCCGGGCTCAGCCCAGCTTGAAGTTGGCCTGCTGGGCCGCGGACAGATCGGTGATCTGGCCCCACTTGGCGGCGATGTCTTCGACCGACGGCACGCTGTCGAAGGTGATGCCGGCGTTCTGGAACAGCGCGGTGCGCTGCACCTTGCCGCCGCCGACGATGAACACCGAGTCGGTGTCGGTCAACTCCTCGGTCATCAGGTAGGCCACCACCGGGGCGACGTACTCCGGGGTGAGCTTCTCGAAGACCTCCGGCGGCAGGATGTCCTGCGTCATCCGGGTGGCGGCGATCGGCGCGACCGCGTTGGTCTTGATGTTGTACTTGGCGCCCTCCTGGGCCAGCGTGTTGATCAGGCCGACCAGGCCGAGTTTGGCGGCGCCGTAGTTGGCCTGCCCGAAGTTGCCGAACAGCCCGCTGGTGGAGGTGGCGACGACGACACGGCCGAAGCTCTGCTCACGGAAGTGCGGCCACGCGGCGCGGATGACGTTGTACCCACCGTAGAGGTGCACCTTGAGCACGGCGTCCCAGTTCTCGAACGTCATCTTGTGAAAGGTGCCGTCGCGCAGGATCCCGGCGTTGCTCACCACGCCGTCGACCTTGCCGAATTCGTCGAGCGCGGTCTTGATGATTTTCTCGGCGCCCTCGGGCTCGGCGACGCTGTCGTAGTTGGCGGCCGCCCGGCCACCGGCGTCCTTGATCTCCTTGACGACATCGTCGGCCATGTTGTGGCCGGCGCCGGTGCCGTCGCGCGCTCCACCGAGGTCATTGACGATGACGCTGGCACCCTCTTTGGCAAGGGCCAGGGCGTACTCACGCCCCAGTCCCCCACCGGCTCCGGTGACGACGATGACACGATCCTGCACTCCGGGCATAAGTTTCCTCTCTGATGTGAAAAATTCTGTCCAGCAAGTAATTTGGTGCGGAAAACGATGCCTAGAACATCCGGCGGGCCATCTTCATGGCGCGATCGGTGTAGGGCGGGTAGATGAAGCTCGACAGGTCGGGCCGGGTGGGCTTGGTCAGCACCGACTTGCGGTGACTGAACTCTTCGAAGCCGAACTTGCCGTGGTAGGCACCCATGCCCGACGCGCCGACGCCGCCGAACGGCAGCTTGGCCGTCGACACCTGGAAGGCGAGGTGGTTGACCAGCATGCCGCCGGCCGGCACCTCCTTGATCACCCGCTCGCGGGTCTCACGACGCTTGGTGAACAGGTAGGCCGACAATGGCTTGGGTCGTGAGTTCACGAAACGTATTGCCTCGTCCAGGTTTTTGACGGTGACCACCGGCAGCACCGGCCCGAAGATCTCGTTTTGCATCAGCGGGCCGTCCGGGTCGGGGTCCACCACGACGGCGGGCTGGATGCGCAGGCTCGACGCGTCGCACGCCCCGCCAACGACGACGTTGCCGTCCCCGCCGGACAGGTAGCTGCTGATCCGGTCGAACTGTCGCTGGTTGACGATCCGCATGCCGTCGGGCTTGTCCGCCGTGAACTTCGCGATGGCGGCGCCGATCTTGCTCACCAGCTCGTCGCGGATCGTGGCGTCCGCCAACACATAATCGGGTGCGACGCACGTCTGCCCGGCGTTCAGCAGTTTCATCCAGGCGATGCGCTTGGCCGCCACCTCCACGTCGGCGTCGGCCGCCACGATCACCGGGCTCTTGCCGCCGAGCTCCAGGGTGCACGGTGTCAGGTGCGGGGCCGCGCCCTCGTAGACCTTGCGGCCGATCTCGGTGCCCCCGGTGAACAGCACGCGGTCCAGACCCTGCCCGATCAGCTCCTGGCTGGTCGCGCCGTCACCCTCGACGACGGCGATCGCGTCGTTGTCGAGATATTTCGGCACCAGCTCCGCCATCAAATGCGCGGAGGAAGCGGCGATTTCCGACGGCTTGAGGATGACGGCATTGCCCGCGGCGATCGCGCCGACGGCCGGACCCAAGGTCAGGTAGAACGGGTAGTTCCACGCGCCGATGATCAGCACGGTGCCGTACGGTTCGTACTCGATCCAGCCGCGGCCCGGCAGCTGCGGCATCTCGAGCAACTGGTATCTGCGTTTCGTCCACCGGCGAACCTTTTTGGCCGCGAACTTCGCCTCGCCGGCGGTCGTCGCGATGTCGGCGATGAAGGCCTCGAAGGGGCTGCGGTCCAGGTCTTCGGCGAGGGCGGACGCGATGGCGCCCTCGTTCTCTTCCATCAGCTTCACCAGCTGCAGCAACTGCTGCTTGCGCCATTCGACGTCGCGGGTGCGTCCGGTGGCGAAGGTCTGACGAAGACGCGCAACCGTGGCGGGGATGTCGACCGGTGCGGTCCCGTTCGTGGAGTCCTTGGCGGGCGATGTCTTCGATGCAACCGATTCGGTGGTCATCATTGTCCTTCCCGAGCAGAGTTCCGCCGCGTGGCGGCCGCTCATCGGTGATAACCGCGATACTAACCATCCGGTTGGGAGAGCAGTAGGAAGGATCCGGCCCGAACGGTTACTTGACGCAGGGGACGCTCGACGCCGTCATCTGGCTGAGGTTGGTCGGTGCGGGAGCGCGGTCGCCGGTGCCGGTGGCGGCGACGGCACTCACCTGCCCGGACGCCGACGAGCCGCCGGCCGCGCCGGGGTTGGCGAGATAGTCCGCGGCGGGAAACCGCGCTCCCACAGTCAGCCGCACGGTTCCGGAGGCCACGGTGACTTCGGCAGTCGCTGGTACGTGCAGTTGCTCAGCCAGGACCTGTGCGCCCGCACCGGCCCCGGGGCCGTATTCGATCGTGCTGTCGTCGGCCGGGGCGGTGGCGGTCGTGGTGCTGCCCCGGGTGAAGCCGCGGCCGGCGAAGGCCTCCTCCAGCGCGGCCGCGAGTCCGTCGCGCGAGCTGGCGTTGACGACGTCGAGAATGACGGGTTCGGCCACCGCGGGCGGCTGGGCGGTTGGTGACGCGGCGTCGAGGGCGCCCGGTGCGTCCGACATGAAGCGCTCGTTGACGATGCGCCGGATTTCGGGAAGGTCGACGAGGTTGATGTCGGATCCGTTCGGGTCCTTGCCGAAGCCCGAGATCGGCAGGGTGTAGAGCGACAGCGGCCGCTCGCTCAATCGCGAGGCGCGCGAGGCGAGCTGGCCGAGGTCCAGCCCGGCGTCGACGGCGACGTTGTCACGGGCGACCTGAAGGATCTTGCGCAGCCCGCTCATGCTGGACAGCACACCGCCGCTGCGCGCCGCTTGGACCAACGACACCAGGAACGCCTGCTGACGGCGTGTCCGGTCGAAATCGGTGAAAGAGCCGTCGTTTTCGTCGCGCCGCTGCCGCACGAACGCCATCGCCTCCGCCGCATCGATGCGCTGAACCCCTTGGTGGAAATCCGCACCCGAATAGCTGTCGTGCGTATCGCCGTTGAGGCACACCGTGATTGGTTCCACGGCCTTGGCGATCTGGAAGAAGGCGCCCAACGTGACCTCGACGAAGTGGTCCACCGAAATACCCAGGAAATCGTTGACGGCGCTGATTTCGGCCGTGCGTCCGGCCTCGCGGGCGGTCTGCTCGCGGGCCGCCAAATCGGTTGCTCCCGCGCCCCCCGAATTCCCGGCGGCCTGCGCGTTCAACGACTGCTGATAGGCCAGCCCGTAGGCCTGCTTGATCTTGCCCGTGCAGACCGAGCCCGGGCAGCCCGGCAACTCGGCGTAGTCGTCGCGGGGGATCGATACCGCGGTGACCGGCCCGTCGCGGTCCGAAATATGCACGACGATAAGGACATTGGCGTTGTAACCACCCGAGGTTTCGTCGCCGGCGTGCAACGCCTCGTAGATCTCCTGCGGTAGCGGCCGGCCATTCTGGTCCAATCGGCTGTCCAGGCCCATCAGCAGGATGTTCTGGTTGTCGCCGAGCGATGCCGCCCCGTTCGGCAGGGCGTGGGAAATGATGATTCTGCCCAGGGCGGTGTGGTAGCCCGTCCAGCCGATGCCGGTGATGGCCATGACGAAAGCCGAAGCGATGCTGGCGACGAGCCGGCCTTTCAGCAGCACCCAGCGGGGTGAGTGATCAGACCCGCAGCTGCCCATAATGAGTCATCATTGTCCCCGATGACCTGGCGAAATCCCGGTAACCGCGGCCGCGAGCCAAGGGTGTACGCGCTAGGTGTCTACGGCGTCGAGTGCGGTCGGGCCTGATCGCTCAGGGCTTGGCTGCCGTCACGAAGCTGTTCGCGAACGGCCGGTCTTCCGGCTGGGGGGTTCGGCCCAGTCGCAGCCCCTCATCGCGCGCACTCACCGTGCTCGTGGTCCAGCCGTGGGCGGTGAACCACTCAGCGCAGTCGGGGCGGCCTTCGTCAGAGAACCAGAGATCAAACGGGTTGAAGGAGGTGTCCAGACCGCGCGCTTCGCGCCTGGCCCGCAGTTCGTGCCACCGCTGTTCGGCCTCGCGGCGCTTATCAGCGTCCACCCCGAAGTTTTCAACGGCCACCCGGCTGCCCGATCCGCTCAGCGCGTCGATCGAGGCGAACAGGGCCTCCTGTGCCGACGCAGGAAGGAAGGGCAGCAGCCCTTCGGCGAGCCACGCGGTCGGCTGTCCGGTGTCAAAGCCGTTGTCGCGCAATGCCTGCGGCCAGTCGTGGCGCAGGTCGACGGGCACCGGCCGGCGGTCGGCGGTAGGTGCGGCGCCGTGGTTGGCGAGCGTGTCGCTCTTGTACTCGAGCACCCTGGGCAGATCGATCTCGTACACGACGGTGCCGGCCGGCCAGTCGAGCCGGTAGGCGCGCGAATCCAGGCCGGCGGCCAAAATCACGACCTGCCGGATACCGGCGCCAGAGGTTTGGGTGGCGTCGGCGAAGTACGCGTCGAAGAAGTGGGTGCGCACGGCCTGGTAGTTGATCATGTAGGCGGCGTTCGGGGCGCCGTCCTCGGAGTCGTCATCCGGATCGCCCGCCCACCACGCGGCGACCTGCTCACGGACTCCCTCGAGCTCGGGTGTGGAAACGAGCGGTTCGGCGAATCGATCCTGGATGAGCGGATCGGCGCTGGCGGTCTCGGCGGCACGGGCCAGCGCGACCATCACCGCGGTCGCCCCGACGCCGGTGGCGATGTCCCAGGAGTCGTCCGCGGTGCGCGCCACTACAGGCGCTCGGCGATGACGAAGTCGGAGAAGGCGTCCCTGTCTTCGTCCAGCTCAGAACTTTGCACCCCGCGGTTCAGGCGGTGCATCTCGTCGATCGAGTTCTGCGCGGTGGCGCGCCAGCCGTGGTCGTTGAGCCAGTCGGCGAGGTTCGCGCGATGCTCGTCGCGGTACATCAGCTCGCCGACGTCGACGGTCTCCTCCAAGCCGAGCTGGTCGGCCACCTTCTTGAACCGTTCCCGCATCTGCTGGCGCCGCTCCTCGGCGTGCATCGGTGCGGTCTCGGCGGAGACCCGGCTGCCCGCCGGACTCAGCTCGCAGATCTGGGTGAACAACTTGTCCTGCGCCTCGGCGGGTAGGTACATCAGCAATCCCTCGGCCAGCCAGGCGGTCGGTTGCGTGCGGTCGAATCCGGCGGCAGTCAGGGCCGCGGGCCAGTCTTCCCGCAGGTCGATCGCCACCTCGCGGCGATCGGCCGAAGGCGTGGCGCCGCTTTCGGCCAGCGTGGTGGTTTTGTAGTCCAGCACCTGGGGCTGGTCGATCTCGTAAACGGTGGTGCCGGCCGGCCAGTCGAGGCGGTACGCCCGCGAGTCCAGCCCCGACGCGAGGATGACCACCTGCCGGATCCCGGTGGCGACGGCGTCAGCGAAGTACTCGTCGAAGAAGTGGGTCCGCACCGCCTGGTAGCCACGCATGTGCTGGATCCGAGCGGCGGATTCTTCATCGATGGCTTCGATCTTGGCCACGACGTCCGGGTCGAGCATGGCTTCCCATAAGACCTCGGCACCGGCGTTGTTGACGAGCAATCGGGCGTAGGGGTCGCGGATCAGCGCGTCGGGCTGTTCGGTCTCGATGGCCCGGGCGGCGGCCACCATCACGGCGGTGGTGCCGACGCTGCTCTTGATGTCCCAGGTGTCGTCGTGGGTGCGCAGTGAGCTCATGGTCTTGCTCCTCGGGTTGGGTGAAAGGCGAAGTCAGGCGGTGGTCGCGCCGAGGCGCGCCCGCAGCAACGTGCTGCGCACCGCCTCGTCGGAAAGATCGTCGGGTACCGGGCGGCCCAGGCGAGCCATCTCGTCGCGGTTGTTCACGCTGTGCACCTGCCAGCCGTGGTCGGTCAGCCACGCGGCGGCATCCGAGCGGTCCGGCTCGTGGTAGGTCAGCGCCTGGACGTTGACATCCAGACCGAGCCGCTCCCGCATCCGCAACCAGCGCTGCGAGTTGCTCCGCGAGTTGATGCCGAACACCTCGATCGCGACCTGGCTGCCGGGCGCGCTGAGCGCGGTGAACATCTCGAAGAGCCGGTCCTGCGCGTCGCTGGGCAGGTACGGCAGCAGTCCTTCGGCCAGCCAGGCGGTCGGTTGCGTGCGGTCGAAACCGGCGGCGGTCAGGGCCGCGGGCCAATCCTCACGCAGGTCCACCGGGACGGGATGGCGGATGGCCGTGGGCACGGCACCGTGCCGTTGCAGGATTCCGGCCTTGTACTCCAGCACCTTGGGCTGGTCGATCTCGTAGACCGTGGCGCCGGTGGGCCAGTTCAGCCGGTAGGCCCTCGAGTCCAGCCCGGCGGCCAGGATCACCGCTTGCCGAATCCCGGAACGGACCGCGCCCTCGAAATACTCGTCGAAGAAGTGGGTGCGCACGGCCTGGTAGTCGATGCCGGTCCGATGCGAGCGCCGCCCGTGCGGATCATCGTCGAGCCAGGTCAGCTCCGGGTCGGCCAGCCGTGCCCACGCCGGACCGGCCGACGACACCAGCAGACGGGCGAACTCGTCGCGAATCAGCGGATCGGTCCCGGCGGTTTCGGCCGCGCGCGACGCGGCGACGCCCAGCGCGGTGGCGCCGACGAGTTCGGTGATGGACCAGCTGTCGCCGGCAGACCGCACGGAAGGCGGTATCGAGGCATCCAGGTCAGTCATATCCCGACCATGGTACCGGAATAAGTTAGTTAGCCTATACGCTTAGTGGGCAACTTCACTCGGGCGGCCGGAGCGCGCCTTCCAGAAGCCGGCGCATCAGTCCGGTGAGGGCCAGCAAGTTTTCCGGGCTCTCCACGTAGCCCGCGTACAGACCCACCCCGCAGACCAACACGAGCAGTGCCTCGACCAACGCCGAAGCTTCGATGTCCGTGACGATCTCGCCGCGCTCGATCGCCTCATTGACGACACGCAACAGAAATTCCCGGGCAAGCCGTACGGAATCGTTTTCGATTCCGATCAACTCCGGATGGCGTTGCGACTCAAGGGCGCCGCTGATTAGAAAGGCGGACCCGGCGGGATTCTCAGAATTAGCTCTCGTCGCTTCGGAGATGAATGCCGTCAACTGCGCCGCGAGCGTGGTCTCACCTTCGGCTTGTTTGATACCGGCCCCGATGACGAATTTGTTGGTCTCGTCCAGAACCTCCCGATAGAGCGCCCGCTTGCTGGAAAAATAGTGGTTAATCGCCGGCCGGGTCAGGTCGGCGCGCGCCGCGATGGCCTGGAAGGTCGCGCCGTCGTAACCGCGTTCGCTGAACACGAGACGCGCAGCTTGGACGATCCGCTTCCGGGTCTCGTCAGCCTTTGCTGCAGGCGGACGCCCCGGCCTGCGATTCCCCCGTGGAAGCATTGCTAAAGTGTGCCACCGCCGTGGTGGGGCACTAGCGCATTTGGCGGAATACTGCCAAATCTTCCGGCTCGGTAGTCGTCGAGCGCCTCGATCAATTCCGCGCGAGTGTTCATCACGAAAGGTCCGTAGTGGAATATCGGCTCGCGAATGGGCCGACCGCCGAGAAGCAGCGCATCAATGGCGGTTGCGTGGCCCGAATCCCGGTCCCGCTGGGCGCCGACGGTGATCCGATCGCCGGGCCCCAGGACGGCTAACTGCCCCTGGTGGATCGGGTGGGCGACCGGGCCGACGTATCCGCTGCCCGACAACACGTACACGAGCGCGTTGAAGTCGCGGCGCCATGGAATATCGAGTCGGGCGCCGTTCTCCACCGTCGCGTGCGCGAGGGTGATCGGCGTGTGCGTGGCGCCGGGGCCGCGGTGGCCGTCGACCTCGCCGGCGATGATGCGGATCAGCGCTCCGCCGTCATCGGACGCGAGCAGCGCCGCGTCGCCACCCTCGATGGCCTGGTATCGCGGCGGCGCGAATTTGTCCTTCTTCGGCAGGTTCACCCAGAGCTGGACGCCGTGAAAGAGGCCCCCGCTGTCGACCAGTTCGGCCGGCGGCGTCTCGATGTGCAGGATGCCCGAGCCGGCGGTCATCCACTGCGTCGCTCCGTCGGTGATCAGGCCGCCACCGCCGTGCGAATCCTGGTGCGCGAATTTGCCGTCGAGCATGTAGGTCACGGTTTCGAAGCCGCGGTGGGGGTGCCAGTCGGTCCCCCTGGGCTCTCCCGGTTGATAGTCGACCTCACCCATCTGGTCCATGTGCACGAAGGGATCCAGGGCAGCGCTGCTGATCCCGGCGAAAGCCCGGACGACCGGGAACCCCTCGCCCTCATACCCCCGCGGACCGGTGGTGATCGATCGCACCGGCCGCTCCGTGTCGGCGGGGCCGGGACCGTGGACCCGCGGCAATGTCAGGGTGTTGGCCGTCACTGCGGGCATCTGACCTCCTCATGTTGCGGACTATCCGTATAACCGGACTGAGGTCCACTTATTCCGGAGCGTCCGCGAACGCGGTCGTCAGGATTTGCTGCGCGCGCTCTTGGCGGCCGACTTCTCGGTGCTCTTGCCCGCGTGCGCCAGCTTTCCGCCGGCGCTTTCCAGGTGCGCCCGCACGAACCACTGGAACTTCTCCAGCTGCCCCGCCTGGCCGATCAACAGATCCTGGGTCACCTGGTCGAGTTCGTCTGTCTCGTCGATGTATTGGCGGATGTCCTCGATCACGCCGGTGTAGACAAGGTCGAGCGCGGCCAAGTGAGCCTGGACGGTGTCGCGGCCGACCGAATAGTCGTCCCAGGAGCGGTCCTTGATGATGGCGCCCGGTGTGCCCTGCGGCGAAGAACCCAGTGCGGCAATGCGTTCCGCAACATCATCGGCGAAGGCGCGCACCGCATCCACTTGCGGGTCGATCATCTCGTGCACACCAATGAAGTTCGGGCCCACCACGTTCCAGTGAATATGCTTGAGCGTCAGGTGAAGATCGTTGTAGGTGCTCAGTTGCTTTTGCAGCAGTTCGGTGAGCCGCGCCGCCTGCTTGTCGGTCAATCCGGGAATTGTGAACTGAGTCATCGCTTGTTTCCTGGCTTCCTTCCACATGGGTTTTCCACACCGTTATTTGTCTTGTTGGGTACCCGATGGCGAGTGCGAAAAACGCGGCGGATCAAAGCGAGTGGATTTGCTGCACCGGCAGCCGTGGCCCCCGCCGGGGTTCGTACGCCAATCCGCTGGCTTCGAGCAACCGGACCACACGCTGGCGGTGCGGCCGCATCGGCTCCAGCAGTTCGAGCATGCCCGCGTCGTCGACGGGCTCACCCAGCAACGTCCAGCCGATCATCTTCGGGATGTGGTAGTCGCCCACCGACACGGCGTCGGCGTCGCCGAAGGCCCGTTGCGCCGTCTCGGCCGCGGTCCACTCGCCCACGCCCGGCAACGACGTCAACGCCTCGCGCGCCTGTGGGGCCGGCCGTGACGTCAACCGCTCCAGCGAGGCGGCACGCCGCGCGCAGGTCACCACCGTTTGCGCCCGCCTGGGGTCGACGTTGGCGCGATGAAACTCCCACGACGGGATGCTTCGCCACACCTGCGCCGACGGCAGCACCCGCATCCCCTCCGGGGCCGGTCCCGGCGCCGGCGTCCCGTACTTGGTCACCAGCACGCGCCAGGAGCGAAACGCATCGGCACCGGGCACCCGTTGCTCGATGATCGCCGGGATCAACGCCTCCAGCACCAGCCCGGTGCGGCTCAGCCGCAGGTGCGGGACCCGTTGGTGCGCGGCGGCAACCGTGGGATGGCGCGGCACGAAGTCCGAGGCGTCGTCCTCGACACCCAGGATGGCGGGCAGCATTTCGAGGAACTCCTGCGCGCCGCTGCCCCACGCCACACCGTGCGCGGCGTTGGGGGCCGCCCGGCTGATCCGCGCCGTGACCGGGCCGGTGGGCAGCAGGCTGGTCCGCCAGATCGAGCCGTCCCCGGGGGCCCGGAAGCACGGGTCCCCGAGGCCACGGCGAAGCGGCGCCAACGTGTGCCCGAAGCTGGCGGCCCCGGGAAACACCACCGTGCGCGTGCTCTTCACCTGATGACTCTCCGACCGCTCTGATTGACCGTGAACTCCGTCCCCAGTCAGTATTGCGGTGTGATGACGCCGTTCGATGACCCTCAGGGCGAACTGGCCTGGATGTTCCTGCAGAGCACCAGCGACGGCGGCGATCTGGACGAGGGTTTCGCGCTGCTGCGCGACGACTTCACCTTTTGGACGCTGTACACGCGCACCCCGTGCGACAAGGACACGTTCCGGCGCGCGATCGAGCGGCGCAAACACGACCTCGAGCTGGTCATCGACTTGGTGCGCTGTGTCAACGAGGGAGAGACGGTGGTGGTGGAGGCACACGCCACCGGCACGACGTCGGACGGCATCGCCTACGACAGCCCCTTCGTGTGCATTTTCGACACCCACGACGGGCTGATCGTCTCGATGCGCCTCTACAGCGATACCCGGGCGACAGCGTCCGCGCTGCCCGGGTGGGTCCCCTACTGAGCCGAGACGCTGATCTCGGCCTTGTTGGGATAGAACGCGACATGCCCGGCGATCGCGGCGACCGCCGGATACGGCTGCTCGTAGGTCCAGATCACGTCGTCGACGGTGTCACCGGCCCCGGTGGTCACGCTGTAGTAGCTGGCGTCGCCCTTGAACGGGCAATACGTGGTGGTGTCGGTGCGGGTAAGCCGGTCCTGTACCACATCGGCCATCGGAATGTATTGCACCGCAGGGATTGTGGCTTCGCGCAATTCGAGCGCGGCGCTGGTGTCCGCGACGAGCTCGCCGTTGACGCGTACCTGAACCCGCCCCTTCGTGGGCTCGATGGTGATCGGGTGTCCGGCGTTTGGCTCTAACACTTGCCGATGGGCCATGATCGATACCTCCTAAAGACGCCTATCGGTTTTGCAACACCGATGCGCTGTCAACCCTTCCCGGTCAGGGCGGACCGAACGCGTAGCGGTGGTACTGAGACATGTTCGCCGCGGCGGGAACCACCGACATGGCCCTGCCCAGCGCTTGATAGACGGGCGGGAGCCGCGCGAAGGTCTCCGATTCGAACCACCGCTGCCAGGACAGCAGCCGGGTCCCGGGCACGGCGGCGAGGATATCGGCGGGCGCGTCGATGCCCCAGCGCAGCGTCGAGCCGGAGCGGCGCACCACTGCGTTGATCCACTGCGACTTGATGGCCAGCCGGTTGAAGGCGTCGAACTGGATCTCGCCGGTGTGGAAGCGCTCGACGACGCGCCGCAGCAGCGCGACACCGTCCGGTTCGTCGAGATACATCGTCAGGCCTTCGCCGATCATCAGCGTGGGCCGGTCATTGGGTATCTCGGCCACCCAGGCCGGGTCGGTGACCGCGGTGGCGACGACGCGGCGGTGTTCGGTCGCCGGGTACAGCCGGGTGCACAGGTCGGCGACTTCGGGGTAGTCGATGTCGTACCACTGGACCTGCGGGCCCGGTTGGAGCCGGAAGTACCGGCTGTCCAGTCCGCACCCGACGTGCAGGACGACGGCGCGGGGGTGGGCGACCAGGAATTGGCGGACCCAGATGTCGAAGTGGGCCGTGCGCGTCGTCACCGATGTCGAATTGCGGGGCGTGATGGTCGTTTTCGACCAGTCGTAGTCGATCCGCTCGACGACTTCCTTGGCGTAGCGGTCGCCCAGGATGGGCTTGGGCAAATCCGCGTCGAGGGCTTTGGCGTACAACGTGGCCAGCATGGTCTGCGGCGGTCCGTGGAGGTCGAGCCGGATGCGGTCCACGCGGCGAGCTTATTCGGCCCGGGTGGCGGTGCTGTCCTGTGTGTCTGTTCGCGCGGTCTGCGCGCCCTTCAGCGCCGCCCAGAAGCGGGCCGCCTCGCGGATGGATTCCTCGACGGGGCGCGGCCGCCAACCCAATTCGCGGACGGCCTTGCTGTGGTCAACGGGCGCCTCGGCACGCATCATCCGCACCGACGCGAGGCTGAGTTCGGCGTCCTTGCCGGTGAGCCGGGCCCGCAGGGTGCCCAGCGCGCCGAGGGCGTACAGCACCGGCACCGAGATGGAACGTCGTGGTGGCGGCACACCGGCTTCGTCGGCCGCGATCCGCACCACCTCGGTCAGGGCGATCATCCGCTCGGAAATCAGGTACCGCTCGCCGATGCGCCCGCGGTCGGCGGCCAACAGCATGGCCCTTGCGGCGTCGGTGACGCCGACGACTTCCAGCGCGATGCCGTCCATCGTGAAGGGCAGCTTGCCGAACACGGCGCCGGCGATGAACGCGCCGTGTGGGGTGCGACCCCAGTCTCCGCTGCCGTAGGTCGTCGACACGCACATCGCCACGGCGGGCAGTCCCGCCTCGGCCACGTAGCGCATCACCAAATCCTCGGCCTGGACCCGGGATTGGACATAGTCGGACAACCCGCGAGTGGCGACGATGTCTTCTTCGGTCGCCACGTGCCCGTGTCGCCGGCCGACCGTCGCGTAGGTGCTGGTGAAGACGAACCGGTGCAGGTCGGGTTGCGCGACGGTCACGTCGAGGACGTTACGCAGGCCTTCGACGTTGGTGCGAAACAGCGGCGAGGTGTCCCGCAGCCAGGCGCGGGTGTCGACGACGCAGTAGTAGACGTCATCGACGCCGTCCATGGCCTCCTGCAGCACGGCGGTGTCGAACACGTCGCCGTGAAACCGGGTCACCGCGAGGTCGTCGATGGCGCGGGTGTTGGCACCGGCACGCACCATCGCCCGGACTTCGAAATTCTCCGCTGCGCCCTGGGCCACGAGCTGGCGAGTCACGTGCGAACCGAGGAAACCGTTGGCGCCGATCACGAGCTTGGGTTTCGTGCTCACTGGGCGCCTCCGTACTGGTCCATGAAACGCGCGGCGTCCTCGTCGAGGGTGCCGAGTTCCTGCGCCTTTCGGCACCACTTCAACGTGGCCTGCACGAAGCGCAGCGGGTTGTAGATGTCTTCCTGCTGACGCCACAGGCCATCACCGGCGTAGGTGATGATCGAGATGTTTGTCGCGCCGATGACGGTGCCGTCGCCGGGATCGCGCATCGGGTTGTCGAGTTCCATGATGATGCGTCCCGTGGGCTCGTCGATCACCGACCACAGCGACGGGAACGCGACCATGTGGCTGCCGGGGAAGCTGCCCATCGTCGCACTGATCCACTCGCGGACCTCGTCGCGGCCATGCATCGTGCCCGCGGCGTGCTCGATGTACAAGACGTCGGGTGTGTAGTGCTGGACCCACGCGTCCCAGTCCTGCGACTGCGCCGCGGCATCGACGGTCGCTTCGAATTTCTCGAAGGCCTCGGCCAGTTCGCTACGGGAGAACTTCGGCGTGCTCATGATTTCGCGGCACCATTGCAGCTCATCGGCGGAGTGTAGCCTGGGCGTCATTGTGGCCGGTCAATGTGGCGGGTTAGGAGGACGAGCGATGACGAACCAGAAGGCGATTCTCGCCGGCGGGTGTTTCTGGGGAATGCAGGAACTGATCCGCAAGCAGCCGGGGGTGGTGTCGACCCGGGTCGGCTACACCGGCGGCGACGTCCCCAACGCGACCTACCGCAACCACGGCACGCACGCCGAAGCGATCGAGATCGTCTACGACCCGGCGGTCACCGACTACCGGTCGATCCTCGAATTCTTCTTCCAGATCCACGACCCGACAACGAAAGACCGCCAGGGCAACGACCGCGGGCCCAGTTACCGGTCGGCCATCTTCTACCTGGACGAGGAGCAGAAGGGGATCGCGCTGGACACCATCGCCGACGTCGAGGCGTCCGGCCTGTGGCCCGGCAAGGTGGTGACCGAGGTCAGCCGGGCCGGCGACTTCTGGGAAGCCGAGCCCGAACACCAGGACTACCTGCAGCACTATCCGAACGGATACACCTGCCACTTCATCCGCCCGGGCTGGAAACTACCGCACCGGGCCGCCTCGAACCAGTAGCGGACCCCGCCGAATTCAGCGGCGGCGCACCACAATCCGCCCGCCGTCCTTCGGGGTGAACGCGACCCCCCGGCAGTGCCACCGCTCGCCGGGCGCATCTGTTGTCTCAATCGTCAAGTGGCGCAACACCGTCCGGAGCACGACATCCATTTCCATGTTGGCAAACGCCGCCCCAACACAGCGACGGGTCCCGCCACCGAACGGAACCCAGGACAGCGCCGACGGTTTCGTTCCCATGAAGCGCTGCGGGTCGAAGCGACCAGGATCGGGAAACAGCTCGGGGTTGTCGTGAAGCTGTGCGATGCCGACGATGATCGAATAACCGCGCGGAATCAGCCACTCGCCCAGTTGATAGGTCTCGGGGTAAACGTGGCGACCGGCGAAGTCGATCACCGTCCTCGCCCGTTGGACCTCCAGGATCGTCGCCTGGCGCAGCTCAGCGCCGCCTTCCTCGCCGGCCCCGTCGGCCTCTTCGACGAGGGCCGTCAGCAAATCGGGGTGCCGGCTGATCCGCTCGAATGCCCACGCCAGCGTGGACGCGGTGGTTTCGTGGCCGGCGGCCAGCAGGGTGAGGAGCTCGTCGCCAATGTCCTTGTGTGACATGGCTGAACCGTCGTCGTATGTGCTGCGCAGCAGCAGGGCCAGCACATCGGTCCGCTCGGCGAAGTTCGGGTCCGCCCGCTCGGCCGCGATCAACGTGTCGATGACGTTGTCGTACTGACGCCGCCACTCGTCCAGGCGGTGCCATGGGCTGAACCGGCCGTAGTTTCTTTTCGGCTTCGGCAGCGCAGCCAGACGCGAGCCCAGGGTGACCCATGGCGGGATGAGCCGGCGCAGCTCGTCGAGTTCGGCGCCGTCGGCCCCGAAGACCGCACGAAGGATAGCGTTCAACGTGATCCGCATCATCGACGGCAGCGTTGCGAAAGACTCACCCTGCTGCCAGCCGGCGATCTCGCGCAGCGTCTCCTCTTCGATGATGCTCTCGTAGTTCTTCATGCTCTTGCCGTGAAACGGCGGCGCCAACAGCCGCCGGCGGCGGCGGTGTTCATCGCCCTCGAGCGCAAACACCGACCCGGCGCCGAACAGCCTGCTCAGATTGGGCTGGATGTTGCCGAGCTCGTCGGGGCTGGTCGTGAAGATCTGTTTGGCCAACTCCGGGTCACTAACGGCAATGACGCGCCCCCACATCGGGAGACGCAACGCGACGACACTCCCATACCGGCGCGACAGTCTTCGCATCATCGAACGCCGCGACATCGCGAAACCAATGCCCTGAACCACCTTGGGAATTCGCGCGACCGGCGGCAGCTTGGTCGCGGCCGGTGGGGCGGTGGCTACTTCACTCATGGCGTCATTGCTCCCAACATCTGCCCCGGGACGGGGTTGGTACCGCGATGTACCACAGACCTTTCCGAGTACGGTACTCTGAAGTACCAAAGCTGACAAGATCCGTATCGAACCGAAAGGGGGCACCCGGCCGTGACCTCAGCAATGACTGCAACGGATGGCGACCCCGATCTCGGCGAGATCGATCCGTTTCGGCAACGGCTGCTCGACGGGCTCGCCACCTCGATCACCGAGCGCGGCTATCGCGCCAGCACGGTCGCCGACGTCGTCCGCTGCGCACGCACGTCCAAGCGCACTTTTTACGACCACTTCGCCGGCAAGGAAGAGTGCTTCCTCGAGCTGTTGGCCGTCGACATCGAGAAACTGGGCGCGAAGATCGCGGCATCGGTCGACGCCGAAGCCGATTGGCACGCACAGATCCGCCAGGCGGTCGACGCCTATGTCGGATACATCGAGGCCCGGCCGGCCCTCACGTTGAGCTGGATCCGTGAGTTGCCGTCGCTGGGTGCGGCCGCGCGCCCGGTCCAGCGCCGCGGGTTGCAGTTGTTGACCAGCCTGCTGATCGACCTCAGCGCCAGTCCGGGGTTCCGGCGCGCGAAGCTGCCGCCGTTGACCGCGCCGTTGGCGGTGATCCTGTTGGGCGGTCTGCGGGAGCTGACCGCACTTGCGGTCGAAGACGGAAAACCGGTCCGAGAAATCGTGGAACCGGCCGTGGATGCGTCCGTAGCCCTGCTCGGCCCGCGGCATTGAGTCGGTCCCGTCCCGTAAATGAAGGCGTCACAAGCCATTCCGGCCGCGGCCCGGCGGGGGCTAGGCTCACCGCAGACCCCCACCCGTTCCGACATGGAGGATTCTGCGATGCGGCTCTCGACTCGAAACCAGCTCCGGGGAAAGATCACCGAGGTCGAACTCGGCTCCGTGATGGCCGTGGTGAAGGTGACGCTCGATGGTGGCGATCAGGTCGTCACGTCATCGGTCACCAAGGATGCCGCGACCGAGCTCGGGCTCAAGGTGGGGCAGCCGGCGACCGTGTTCATCAAATCGACGGAAGTCACCATCGGCGTCGACTAGCGGCGTGCCGAAAAGCCCTCCGGCGGCTTATTTTTCGGCGAGAAAGGCGCGCACCCGGTCCAGAACCAGATCGGGGCGTTGGTCGACGATCCAATGGCCGACGCCGTCAACCAGTTCGACCTCGAAATCTTTGATGCGATCGGCATAGCCATCGGTGAGATCCGGCGTGATCACCGGATCCTTGGTGCCCGTCAGCCAGCGGACGGGCACATCGACACGAGCATCGTTGAATTCGCCGCGCATCCATTTGCGCATCTCTTTGGTTTGGAAGCTGCGATACCACCGCGAACCGGCCTCCGCGTGGCCGGGCTGTTGCATGCACTCGATGTACATGCGCGTGTCCTCCTCGGGCAGGGTGAAACCGCCACCAACCCATGACCCGAGCATGCGCACGAACCGGGAGTTGGGATCGCTGATCACCCGCGGCCCGATGACCGGCAGCGAAATCGGGATCTGATACCAGAACCGCCAGATATTGCGCAGGGTCGACAGACTCGGCTTCACCCACGGCGCAACGGTATTCACGCCGAAAAAGCCGGTCACCTTTTCCGGGTGGCGCAGCATCATGATGAACGCGACCGGCCCGCCCCAGTCGTGGGCCACCAGCTTGACCGTCGCGACACCCAACCGGTCCAGCACCCCGGCCAGATCGTCGGCCATCTCGTCCTTGGTGTAGCTGGAGCGCGGTGCCGAACTCCAGCCCGAGCCGCGCAGGTCCGGACACAACACCCGGTAGCCGTCGGCGGCCAGCGGCCCGATCAGCTCGCGCCATTCCCACCAGTTCTGCGGGAAACCGTGCACCAGCATCACCACCGGCCCGCTCGCCGGACCCGCGTCCGCGACATGGATCGTCACGCCGTTTCCGAGATCGACGTACCTGTGTTCGACACCGTCCAGCGCGGGCATTGTGACCATGAGTTGAGAACGTAGCGGCTCGGCAGGACTTAGGCCAGAAACCGTTCGACATACGGCGCGAAGCGCTCCCGCAGGTTGTCCTCGCTCAGCCCGAACATCTCATAGGACGTTTCGACATTGCCCAGCCGCCCGCGCCGGTGGCCCGCCAGGTAGTCCGCGACGGCGTTGCGCGCCTCGTCGGTGAAGGGCTCGCCGGCCAGGCCGTAGACCCGCTCGGCCACGCCGGCTTCGTCGGCCATGAAGTCGTCGAACCGGATGTCGATCGAGCGGGCCGGACCGATGGTGTCTCGGTCGCGCACCAGCGCGGTGAGCATCTGGTCGAGGCGCTCGATCCACGAGTTGGCGATCTGCTCCACCGGCACCGGCGAGCGGTGCATGCGTGCCGAGTAGGTGATCATCGCGATCATCGACAATGCGACCGGCACGGGATCGCGGTGGGTGAACACGACGATGCTGTCGGGGAACACCCGATCCAGGACAGGCACCTGTTCGAGGTGCTGTGGCGACTTGAGCAGCCAGCGGCGTCCGCCGCGCAGGAACTGCATCGCCCGCAGCTGGGTGGCCAGGTATTGGTAGTGCGGCGTCTGGTCGTGGGCCTGGTAGTAGTCACGCCAGCGGGGCACCTCGGCGAGCGTCTCCAGCAACATCGTGGACACGTCGTTGGCCAGCAGCTGGATCTCCTCGTGGACGTGGTCGGTGGTGATCTCGTGCATGCGGGCGAAATGCGGCATCACCATGTTGATCACCCCGACCGTGACGTCCATCCGAGTACGCCGCGGATCCGGTTGGACACCAACCTCATTCGGCATCGGGAAGGGCTCGTTGCTTTCCCAGTACGGCATGGTGCGGAAGGTCGGCGGTGCGGCCAGCATGTTGTGCAGGTGCGTGGTGCCGGTGCGGGGCAGCCCGGCGATCACCACCGGCGAGATCAGTTCGATGTCGTTGATCTCGGGGTGGCGGCGCAACAGGTCGGCCAACAGCAGCCGGTTTTTGAGGATCTGCAGCAGTTGCCCGTAGAAGTTCACCGCCCCGGCGCCGTGCAGCCCGTCGATCTCACGCAGCGCGGCGAGGAAGACATCGAGGCGTTCCCGGTAGTCGTCGGGCCCGAAATCGTACAGCCCGGTGTCCTCGCTGGCCTTGGCGTGCAGGGCGTCGGCGTCCAGCGGGCATTCCGGGGCCATCGCGGTCATCATGTCGAGGATCTGCTGACCTTCGGCGCTGAATCGGGGCGTGGCCAGGTCATCGAGGGACACAGAGCGAACGGCATCGGTCACGCCGACTTATGTTACTCTCAGTTTCGTAATGGTTGTTGATTTTGGCCGGCCCCGTGATCCTCGTATCGACGCCGCGGTGTTACGCGCGACGGTTGAGTTGCTCGCCGAGACGGGTTATCCGGGGCTGTTGGTCTCCGACATCGCCCAGCGGGCCGGCACCAGCAAGCCCGCGATCTACCGCCGCTGGTCCAGCAAGGCACACCTGGTGCACGAGGCGGTGTTCCCGATCGGCGCCGGCACCGCCATTCCCGACACCGATTCGACGACCGACGGGCTGCGCGAGATGGTGCGCCGCACAATGGCTTTCCTCACCACCCCGGCGGCCAGGGCTGCCCTGCCGGGCCTGATCGGCGAAATGGCCGCCGATCCGAGCCTGCACTCGGCGCTACTGGAGCGCTTCGCCGGCGTCATCGGCGGGGGTCTGGCCGACTGGCTCGCGGCGGCGGCGGCGCGTGGTGAGGCGCGGCCGGACGTGACCGCCGCCGAACTGGCCGAGACCATCGCCGGCATCGCGCTGGTAGCCCTGCTCACCCGTGCCACCGAACTCGATGACGCGTGGGTCGATCGCACGACAAGGTTGCTCCTGAAAGGAATCAGCGCATGACGCACGAATCAACGGCCGCCTGGCAGGAATTGCTGAAAACCCTTGGCGGCCTCGATCGCTCGTTCTTGGAGGGAGACCGTGCCGTCACCGATGACCGGCACATCGCCGACGGCTATCGCATGCTTGCCACGACTCTGGGTGTGGCTTTGGACACCTACCTGTTCCCCGAACCCGATCGGCCGCAATTCATCGCGGTGAACACGCCGTTCCGCCGCGACCGCCGCTGGGGCGGCGACAACACCGACGCCTACTACCACATATGCCCGGTCGATCCCGCCCGCCGCTACCGCATCACCGGGAATAGCGGTGACAGCGTTTACTTTTCGGTCACCGCCTACAACGAACCGACGCGCGGCGCGTGGTCGGACCGGGTGGTCGCCATCGTCCGTGACAGCGACCTTGATATCGACGCCGACGGCAACTTCTCCTTCGAATTCCCCGCGACGCCCGACGCGGCCGTGCTGATGACCCGCGACTACCAAGCCGATCCGCTGACCGGTCGCCCGGTTGTCTGGCGGATCGAGGCGCTCGACGAGCCGTCGCCGATCCGGCACGGAGACACGGAGACCGCGGCCCGCTTGCGGGCGGTCGCGACCTGGCTACAAACCATGTTCGCCATCGTGCCGCTGGCCGTCGGAGACCGGGTGGACGATGCTCACGCCCTCGGGCATGAAACCGCCCACGCCGCAAACGCGTTCGCCGACCCCTACCAGGTACCGGACGCCAACTTCGGCTGGTCGGCGCGCGACGCCTGCTACTCGTATGGCAGTTTCGTGCTCGACGAGGACGAGGCGCTGGTCATCACGCACTGGCCACCGTCATGCAGATTCTGGAATCTGGTGGTGTGGAACCAGTTCATGGCGACCTTCGGCGCGCAAGACGCCCGGTGCTCCCTGAACGGCCACAGCGCCGCCCTCAACAGCGACGGCTCGGTGACGGTCGTCTTGTCCCCCAGTAAGACCGCACACCCGAATTCGCTTACCACGCTGGGCTATCCGCGTGGCAACCTGGCATTCCGGTGGTTCCTGGCCGACGGTGTGCCGCAGCGGCCCGAGGTGAAACTCGTCAAGGCTGCCGACGCCCCGGCCCACCCGCACTGAGTCAGGCGGTCGACTGGACCAGCTCGATCGCCCGGCCCAAGGTCTCCAGCTTGGCGTCCAGCGTCTCGCCCGCGGGATACAGCCGCACGGTGTTCACGCCGGCATCGCGCCACACCGCAAGGCGCGCGGTGACCATCGCTTCGGTCCCGATGAGCGTGGTGGCCAGCACCATCTCGTCGGTCACCAGACCGGCCGCCCCGTCCCGGTCGCCGCGCTGCCAGCGCTCGCGCACCTCGGCGGCGACCTCTGCCCAGCCCTGCCGGCTGTAGGCCCGGTTGTAAAAATTTGTGTTCGACGATCCCATGCCGCCGAGGCTGAACGCCAGCTCTTTCTTGCGGCCCCCGACCATGCCCCGCAACTCGTCTTCGTCTGCGGCAAAAGCGACTTCGGCGCCCTGGCAGATGTCGATGTCGGCGCGAGTACGATCCGCGGCCGCCAGCCCGTCATCGAGGTGCGCGAAATAAGCCGCGCCGGCGCCTTCGGGAACAAAGCTGGTGCCCAGCCAGCCGTCGGCAACCCGTCCGGTCAACCGCAGCATCGCCGGTGACAGGGCGGCCAGATACACCGGAATGGAGTGTTCGGCGCGGGTCGACAACCGCATCGGCACCGCATCGCCGCCGGGCCGAGGAATGTCGAAAACGGTCCCCGCATAGGAGATCTTCCCGCCGGCGAACGCCCGCCGCACGATGTCGATCGTCTCGGAGACGCGCGTCAGCGGCCGGCTGAACGAGACACCGTGCAGGCCCTCGATCACCTGCGGGCCCGAGGCGCCCAACCCGAGCAGAAACCGCCCTTTCGAGAGGTTGGACAACGTGATCGCGGTCTGGGCGACCATGACGGGTGACCGGGTGCCGACCTGAAGGACCCCGGAACCCAACAGCATCCGCTCAGTCCGCGCCGCCAGGTAGCCCAGCCCCGACGGCGCATCCGCGCCCCACGCCTCGGCCACCCAGCAGACATCGAGACCCAGCTTCTCCGCCTCGACGACCAACGAAGTGACCTCGGCGATCTCGCTCCCGCCGCCGGACAGCTCGACCGTCGTGGCGGTCCGCATCACTGGATTCCGTGCTCGGCCAGTCGTTTGATCGCCGCCAGGGTATTCCCGATCGCGCCCTCGAACTCGCGCAACCGCACGAACACAATCTTCTGTTCCTTGTCGGGCATCGACTCGATGGCCACCGACAGGCCCGACCGTCCCGGCCCCATCTGCATCCAGTAGGTCAGGACGGTGCCCTCGTCACGGGGCGCCAGCCGGAAGCGCCACATCGCCGCGGGGTCATCGGGTTCGCCGACGGCCCAGGCGAATTCGCGTGGCTGATCGCAGGCGACGATCTGCGAGGTGCTGTCCCACTGCCCAAACGCGTCATGCGCGTTGTGTCCGATGAAGCGAGCGCCGACCCGCGGGCCGTCCGATCCCTCGGCCCATTCCACCGCCTTCAGCTCGTCGCTGAGCGCGGGCATCAGCGCAATATCGGAAACCAGGCTCCACACCCGGGCCGGGTCGGCGTCGATCCACGTCGAGGCTTCCACTGTCGGGGCATCCGCATAGCGCGCGCCGGTCCATTCCACGGACCTCATTGTGCCCCTGTCCCGGCGCGAGGCAATGCCCGGACCGCGCGAGCTTACGCGGCGACCGGCTCGAGCTCGGCAGACTTCTCGGCGCTGGCTTTGCGCACCCAGGAGTCGGGGAAGGTCAGCCGGACAATCTTGCGGACGACGGTGCCGAACTGGCGCATCAGCGGGCCGCGGTTGTACGGGATTCCGTAGCGCTCGCAGATCCGTTGCACCTCGGGCGCGATCTCGGCGTAGCGGCGGGCCGGCATGTCCGGGAAAAGATGGTGCTCGATCTGGTGGGAGAGATTGCCGGACAGCAGATGAAAGAGCCGGCCCCCGGTGAGGTTCGCCGAGCCGAGGACCTGGCGGAAGTACCACATGCCGCGCGACTCGTCCTTGGTTTCCTCGACGGTGAATTCCTGTGTGCCGTCCGGAAAGTGACCGCAGAAGATGATCATGTACGACCACACGTTGCGCATCAGGTTGGCGGTGAGATTACCGGTGAAGACGAACGGCGCGAACGGCCCGGCCAGCAGCGGAAAGGCGACGTAGTCCTTGAGCGTCTGCCGGCGGGTCTTTTTCCAGATCGCCGCGAGCACCTCGCGCTTGTCCTCGAGGCGGATTTCGCCGGAGCGGATGCGCTCGGTTTCCAGTTCGTGCAGCGCGACGCCGTACTGGAACAACACCATCAGCAGGAAGGCGTAGATCGGGTTGCCGAGGAAGTAGGGCTGCCACCGCTGGTCCTCGCTCATCCGCAGGATCCCATAGCCGATGTCGCGGTCCATTCCGACGATGTTGGTGTGGGTGTGGTGCATGTAGTTGTGCGAGTGGCGCCATTGGTCGGCGGGGCACGCGGTGTCCCACTCGAAGGTGCGACCGGAGATCGCCGGGTCGCGCATCCAGTCGTACTGGCCGTGCATGATGTTGTGGCCGATCTCCATGTTGTCCAAGATTTTTGCGACGCCGAGCATCGCGGTGCCCACCAACCAGGCCGGTGGCAGGAACAGCAGCGCCCGGCCACCTACTTCGAGCGCACGCTGGGCCTTGATGACGCGGCGAATGTAGTCGGCGTCCATTTCGCCGAGGTCTGCCATCACGCGTTCTTTGATGGCGTCGAGCTCGCGGCCGAAGGCGTCGGCCTGCTCGGGTGTCAGGGTGATGTTGCCGTTCGACATGGTGATGTCCTCCAAGTGTTTTGGTCTGGTGGGGCCGGATGTTCGGCCGTTAGAGCGATAGGTCCACGTCACCGACCGGAACGGACACGCAGATCTGCACATCCTCGTCGGGAGCGGTCGAGACCGCACCGGTGATCAAGTTGCGCACGGTGCCGGCCGTCTTGCGCCGCGTGCAGGTGTGGCAGATGCCCATCCGGCATCCGTTTTCCGGGGAGAGGCCCGCGGATTCGGCCTGTTCCAGCAGCGAGCGTCCGTCGTCGACGATGTCAACACCGCTGTCGGAGAACGTGACTCGCCCGCCCGACGGATTTGCCGGTGTGTCGAAAGCCGGTGGGACGAAGCTTTCGGTGTACACGGTGTCGCAGTGCGATTGGACCGCCTCTACCAGAGCCGGTGGCCCACAAACGAATACCGCGTCCGGTGATGGCATCGCGGCGGCCAGGTGCTCGGGGCCGAAACGTCCGGTCAGGTCACCGCCCCCCGAGCGGGTGTAACCGTGTAGCACCCGCACTGTGGGCATCGCGGCCAGCTCGTCGCGGTAGCAGGCCTCCGCGGGGGTGCGCGCGTAGTGGACGAAGGCGATCTCGCCCGGGTGCCCCTGGGCGACCAGGGTGCGCAGCATCGCCATCACCGGGGTGATCCCGCTCCCGCCGGAGACGAACAGGATCCGGCGGGGCCGCGCCGTCAGCGTGAAGTCGCCGCCGGCGCCGTCCAGACCGACCACCATGCCGGGCCGGGCGTGTTCGTACAGGTGATTGGAGACCAGCCCTCCCTCGTGCCGGCCGATGGTCAGCTCGAGGGTCGTCGACCCTTCGGCGTTGGCCGGGGAATAGCAGCGGGTGTGCCGGCGCCCGTCGATCTCAACGGTCAGGTTGACGTACTGGCCGGCTTTGACGGTGTGGGCGGACAGAAAGGTGTCGTTGGGTGTCAGCGTGAGCGTGACGCTGCGGGGCGTGGTCCGGCGCACGTCGGTCACCTTGGCGCGGGCTTCGCCCAGCGTCCACGTCGGTGCGACGAGCTCGGTGTAGCGGTCGACGCCGTGCGGACCGGTCAGCAGGTCTAGTAGCTCTGAACCCAACACGCGCTGGCGGAATGTCCGCGCGAGGACCCGGCCAGAAGCCTGAGCGGTTTGAGTGAACATATGTATACCGTGCGACGGCAACCGCCAGGTCGTCAAGGGTTTAATGGCCGTATGTGGTAGGGTTCACACAGTGAACAGCCGTACTCCTGGCTCACGGACGCGCGGCTCCGGACGCGAACGCTCGCGGGAAAGTCAGTCGCGCGAGGAGCGCAAGGAGGCGACGCGCCGGGCCATCATCGCAGCGGCCCTCAAGCTCTTGCAGGACCGCAGCTTCTCCAGCCTCAGCCTGCGCGAGGTGACCCGCGAGGTCGGGATCGTGCCGGCGGCGTTCTATCGCCACTTCGAGTCGATGGAGGCGCTGGGCCTGGTCCTGATCGACGAGTCGTTTCGCAGTCTGCGTGACACCCTGCGCGACGCGCGCGCCGGCAAGCTCGACCCGAACCGGGTGATCGAGTCGTCCGTCGAGATCCTGGTGGCCAGCGTGGCCGACAGGCGCGAGCACTGGCGGCTGATCGGCCGCGAACGCAACAGCGGCCTGTCCGTGTTGCGATATGCCATTCGCACCGAGATCCGGCTGATCACGTCGGAATTGGCCACCGACCTGGCGCGTTTCCCGGGGTTGAACAAGTGGACCACCGAGGATCTCAATGTGCTGGCGACCCTGTTCGTCAACGCCATGATCGTCATCGCGGAAGCCATCGAGGATTCGCAGAGCATCGAGGCGACCGAGGACATCCGCCGGCTCGCGGTCAAGCAGCTGAGGATGATCGCGACCGGCATCGCCGGCTGGCGAAGCACTCCCTGATCACGTCGTCTAGTAAACAGGCGAGCACTGACTTACTCATCGACGACGTCGTACAGCGAATCGCCGTCTTCCGGGGTGCCGTCGATCTGGCCCCGGTGCGCGCGCCGCGGACCGTCGTCGGCCGGCTCGGTGGCATCGGGCACATCGGGCTCCTCGGCGGCCAGTCGATCGTCGAGGGATTCGCCCTCGCGTTCTTCACGCGCCGTCACGCCGAACCGATTGGCCTCGCTCCAGCCCTCGGGGGGATCGACGACGATGTCGCCGTCGTCGTTGCGCAGCTCATCCGAGTCGGTACCTTCGCTCGCGTTCAGGGTGTCACCAGGACCGCCCTCTTCGGGGAAGTCGGCGGGATCTACCAGATCGTCGGCTTGCGGGTTGTCGCTCATGCCGAACCGGTTGCCCGCCGGGTTGGGTGGCTAAACGCGGGCGCGTGGCGCCCGTCCGCGGCACGGCTACCGCGGCGCCCGCCACATGGCCCACATCTTCGGACCGCCGTCGGGCAGGGCGATCTCGCGGGTGACGGTGAAGCCGAAACGCTCGTAATACGGGACGTTTTCGGATTTGGTCGACTCGAGGTAAGCCGGACAGTATTCGGCGTCACAGCGGTCCAGCCGCGAGCTCATCAGCGCCTGACCGAATCCCTTCCCCCGGACCGCCGGGTCGCTGCCGATGACCGCCAGATACCAGTGCGGTTCCTCGGGGTGGACGCTCTTCATCAATTCCTGGACCGCGCGCCCGCGCTTCGAGCGCAGCCCGAAGACCCGGAGGAACGTGGGCGTCATCGCCAGCTGCGCACCGGGCGTCTCCTGCCACTGATCGGGCGGATCCCACAGCGCCGCGGCGCCGACACCGGAGTCCTCGGAGGCCACCTCCACGCCGCCGCGGGCCAGATGGTGGTGGCGGGTCATCGTCGCGAACATCCGAGCCAGGTGCGCGGTGCGCTTGTCCCGGTCGGGCATCAGCCAGATCATCACCGGGTCGTCGTAGAACGCGCGGGCCAGGGTGCGCGACAGTTCACGGACGTCGGCCTTGAGCGCGGGGCGGACCTGTGGGGTCATCGGCATCAGGCTAGTGGGTGTGTGAGGCGATGCGGGGGGGTATGCCGACCCGGGTGAGGCGCATCTCGCGGCGAGCGTTCGGGCGGGTGGCCGCCGGCGCGGGCATGCTCGGGTCCGTCGGGCTGTCCGACGGCTGCGCGACACCGGGCGCCGACCACGGCAAGTCGACCGGCCCACCACCGCCCTCAGGCAAGGGCGTGGGGTTCGTGCTCTCGCATGAGCAGTTCCGCTCCGACCGGCTGGTCACGCAGGCCCAGGCGGCCGAAGAGGCCGGCTTTCACTATGTGTGGGCCAGCGACCACATTCAGCCGTGGCAGGACAACGAGGGCCATTCGATGTTCCCGTGGCTCACGCTGGCGCTGGTCGGCAGCGCCACCAACCGCGTTTCGTTCGGCACCGGGGTGACCTGCCCGACCTACCGCTACCATCCCGCTACGGTCGCTCATGCCTTCGCCTCGCTGGAAATCCTCAACCCGGGCAGGGTGTTTCTGGGAGTCGGCACCGGCGAGCGACTCAATGAACAAGCCACCACCAATTCCTACGGCAACTACGCCGAGCGCCATGACCGGCTGGTCGAAGCGATCGACCTGATCCGCCGGTTGTGGAGCGGATCACGAATCTCTTTCTCCGGTCGATACTTTCAGACGAACTCGTTGAAACTCTACGACGTCCCGGCCACACCGCCGCCAATCTTCGTGGCGGCCGGCGGCCCGAAGAGTGCGAAACTGGCCGGGCAGTACGGGGATGGCTGGATCACCCAGGCCCACGATGTGGCGGACCCAAAACTGTTGGCGGCCTTCGGTGCCGGAGCGCAGGCCGCCGGGCGTGATCTGGGTACGTTGGGCAAACGCGCCGAATTGTTCGCGGTCGTCGGCGACAGCGCCAAGGCGGCCCGCGCCGCCACGCTGTGGCGCTTCACGGCCGGCGCCGTCGACCAGCCCAACCCCGTCGAGATCCAGCGCGCGGCACAGTCAAACCCGATCGACAAGGTGCTGACCGACTGGACCGTCGGCACTGACCCGGCCCCCCACATCAGCGCCGTACAGCGGGTGCTCGACGCCGGCGCGGTCCCCTTCCTGCACTTTCCCCAAGACGACCCGATTGCCGCGATCGACTTCTACCGCACCGACGTCCTGCCGAAGTTGCGCTGAACGGAGCCTCATCGCGACACCGCCGGGGGTGACGCATTGGGGCACATCGTGCAGAATGCGCCCCTATGGAGTCCTTAGACCCGGCCTCGAAGCACGAGTTGGCCGTGCGCATCGCCGAGCTCGCCCGCGAGATCGCCACCCCACGCTCGCTCGACGACGTCCTCGCCGACGTGACCACCGCCGCGGTCGAGCTGATACCGGCCACCGATATCGCGGGAGTGCTGCTGCTCAAGGCGGGCGGGGAGTTCGAATCGGTCGCGGACACCGACAGCCTGGTTGCCAAGCTCGACAAACTGCAGCACGACTTCGCCGAGGGACCCTGTCACGACGCCGCCCTGAACGAAACGATCGTGCGCACCGACGACCTCCGTGACGAGCCGCGCTGGCCTAAGTACGCGCCGGCGGCCGTCGAGCACGGGGTGCTGAGCAGCCTGTCGTTCAAGCTGTACACCGCGGAGCGCACCGCCGGTGCCCTGAACCTTTTCAGCTTCCGGCCCCACGTGTGGGACACCGAAGCCGAGACCATCGGAACCGTGTTCGCCGCGCACGCCGCCTCGGCGATCATGGCCGGGCGCCACGGACGGCAGATGCAATCGGCCCTGTCGACACGAGACCGCATCGGGCAGGCCAAGGGCATCATCATGGAGCGCTACCGCATCGACGACGTCCGCGCCTTCGAGTTGCTGCGTCGGCTGTCTCAGGAGAGCCAGACCAAGCTCATCGACATCGCCCAGCGCGTTATCGATACCCGCGGCGAGGACTGATCCTCTGCCGTCCCGCTCTAGGATGGGGTGGCTTCATCAACGAGTCCGGCGCGGCGTCGCGCCGGGGAATGGTGGCCACGGTGTGGGACTTCGAAACTGACCCCGAATACCAGGCGAAGCTGGACTGGGTTGAAAAATTCATGGCCGAGGAACTGGAACCGCTCGACCTGGTCGCTCTCGACCCTTATGACAAAAAGAACGCCGAGATGATGGCCGTCCTGCGGCCCCTGCAACAGCAGGTGAAGGAACAGGGGCTGTGGGCCGCGCACCTGCGCCCGGAATTGGGCGGCCAGGGCTTCGGTCAGGTCAAACTCGCGCTGCTCAACGAAATCCTGGGACGATCCCGCTGGGCGCCGTCGGTGTTCGGCTGCCAGGCACCGGATTCCGGCAACGCCGAGATTCTCGCGCTGTTCGGCACCGACGAGCAGAAGGCCCGCTACTTGCAGCCCCTACTGGACGGCGAAATCACCTCCTGCTATTCGATGACCGAACCGCAGGGTGGCTCGGACCCGGGGCAATTCGTCACCGCGGCCACCCGCGACGGCGACTACTGGGTCATCAACGGCGAAAAGTGGTTCTCCACCAACGCGAAACACGCGTCGTTCTTCATCGTCATGGCGGTCACCAACGCCGAAGCCCGCACCTACGACAAGATGTCGCTGTTCATCGTGCCGGCCGAGACGCCGGGCATCGAGATCGTGCGCAACGTCGGCGTCGGTGCGGAATCGTCACAGCGCGCCAGCCACGCCTACGTCCGCTACAACGACGTGCGGGTGCCCGCCGACCACGTGCTGGGCGGCGAGGGACAGGCGTTCATGATTGCGCAGACCCGGCTCGGTGGCGGCCGGATTCACCACGCGATGCGCACAATAGCGTTGGCGCGCAGCGCCTTCGACATGATGTGCGAACGGGCGGTGTCGCGCAAAACCCGCCACGGGCGGCTCGCCGATTTCCAGATGACCCAGGAGAAGATCGCCGACAGCTGGATCCAGATCGAGCAGTTCCGGCTGCTGGTGCTGCGCACCGCGTGGCTGATCGACAAGCACCACGACTATCAGAAAGTGCGGCGCGACATCGCGGCAGTGAAGGTTGCCATGCCGCAGGTGCTCCACGACGTCGCGCAGCGGGCCATGCACCTGCACGGTGCGCTCGGCGTCTCCGACGAGATGCCCTTCGTCAAAATGATGGTCGCCGCCGAGTCGCTGGGCATCGCCGACGGCGCCACCGAACTGCACAAGATGACGGTGGCCCGCCGCACCCTTCGTGAATACGAGCCCGTGACAACACCTTTCCCGTCGGCTCATATCCCGACCCGGCGAGCCGAAGCCCAGGCGCGGCTGGCCGAACGCCTGGAACACGCGGTCGCCGAGTTCTAAAGCGCCTCAGGCGACGAAGCGGACCACGCTCTCGGCCACGCACGCCGGCTTGGCCGATCCCTCGATCTCGACGGTGGTCGATATGGTCGCCTGCACGGCACCGTTACCCACGTCGTCGACGCTGACCAACGAACTTTGCGCGCGGACCCGCGAGCCGACCGGAACGGGCGCGGGGAAACGAACCTTGTTGAGGCCGTAGTTGATTGCGAGCTTGATGCCGTTGACGGTGTAGATCTGGTGCTGCAACTGCGGCAATAGCGCCAGGGTCATGAAACCGTGGGCGATGGTCTTGCCGAACGGGCCCGAGGCGGCTCGCTCCGGGTCGACGTGGATCCATTGATGATCGCCGGTCGCGTCGGCGAACAGGTTGACGTCGTCCTGGGTGATGGTGACCCACTCACTGTGACCCAGAGCCTCGCCCGCAGCGGCGGTGAGGTCGGCGACTGATTCGAAGGTGCGCATTGGGTGTTCTCCTTGGGTTTCGGCTGCCAACAATAGCGCCGGGGCCGCGCGACATGGCCATCAGGCCGACAGGACCTGGGCCGACTACGCCTGACCGGGAGTCGCCACGGATGCATCAGCAGGATCGGTCGGCCGGACGAACTGTGCGTGATCGCCGACGGGCCACACGGCTGCCACATCCGCCACCCGGCACCGCTCGACTTCCTGGCGCGGTAGCCACCCGGCGTGTTTCACGGTGGGCAACGTGGGAATCCCTACCTGAACGCAATGAGCTGCAGGGAAGGAAAGCATGCTCGAAGGCAAGGGACACAAGTCCGAATCAGACGTGGACGCCGAAACGCACGAGGCACGGTCGCGCGCCGCCGCAGGCGAGGACGACGGCTCGTACGTAGGGGCGGCCGGTTCTGACGACACGTTCGACGCCGGCGAGACCGGAGCTGAAGCGCGAAGCCAAGACAGCTGATTCCCGCGCGCGGATATTGCGGCTTTCGCTGGACCGCGGCGCCCACTAGGCGATGCCGTACAGCACCACCACGATGCCCGCGATCACGAGCGTGCGGGCCGTTATCACTCGGTGCCGATCTTGAATCCAACGTCTTAGCCGTTCAAGTCGTGGATCAATTCGTGGACGAAAACGAAGGGGCTGGTTACCCGAGCGCGTCGATCGCCGCTTGCAGCCTGGTGGTGGCCTCGTCCGCAACGTCCTGCAGAGCCCCCGCCTTACCGGTCACCGTGACCATGAGTTGGGGGTCCATCGCCTCGACCAGAACGGCATCGCCGTCGCCGGCCGGGTCGGAACGCACCACCACGTTGCACGGCAGTAACTGGCCGATCTGGCGGTGGATGTCCAGCGCGCGATGTGCCAGCCCGGGGTTGCAGGCACCCAGGATGAGATAGTTCTCCATCTCCTCGCCGAGCTTTTGCTTCAGGGTGGCTTTCACGTCGATGGTGGTCAACACGCCGAAACCCTGGTCGGCCAGTGCCTTTGTCGTCCGGTCCACCGCGTCGTCGAACGAGGTGTGCAGCGTGGTGCTCAATCCTGATGTCATGTGTTTCTCCTCTTTTCACCCTTGAACTACCCAAGTTTTCGTCGCGCACCGGGCTAGGCGCGACTCCGTGGTCGCTGCAACTGAGCGAACTGCGGGGTTGCGGCCAACGTGGCGACCGCATCGAACAGCGCGGTGCCGGCTTCGGCATCGGGCAGCGCGGTCAGCACCGGCCCGAAAAATGCGTGTTTGCCGATCCGCAGGATCGGGCTACCGCCAGTTTCACCCAGCGCCTCTTGGCCCGCTTGATGTTGGTGCCGGATGAACCCGTCCAAGGAAGTGTCCGAAACCGCCGCTGCCGTGGCGCCACGGGCCCCCACCGTCATCAAGACGTGCGCGACGAGATTGGCGTCAATGGGCTCGGAACGCTCGAAGTATCGCTCGCCGAACGCGAAATACGCGTCCACCCATCCCGCGGGGCCGTGGTCGCGGGCGAGGGCGGCCATCAGCCGACCGACCTGTTGCGAGTCACGCATCCGGGCCTGCTGTGCGGGCGTGAGGTCCCGTCCCTCGTTGAGAGCTGCCAGGCTCATCAGTTGCCAATCGATGGCCGATCCGGTTGCTTCGGCAACCGCGCGTAGCCAACGCGCGGTGTTCCACGAAAACGGGCATACCGGGTCTAGCCACAGCGTCACCTTCGGTTCAGTGTGATCGCTCTCGGTGGGGGACATTCGCCCTTCCCTTTCGTAACAGCTGAGCTATCAGGCCAGGCTCAAGAACAGTTTCTCCAGTTCATCGATCGACACGGCCGGCTGATCGTCCGAGCGCGTGATGCAGTCGCGCAAACCCGAAGCGATGATTTTGAAGCCGGCGCGATCCAATGCCTTCGACACCGCCGCCAGCTGGGTGACGACGTCTTTACAGCTGCGCCCCTGCTCGATCATCGCGATGACTCCCCCGAGCTGGCCGTGGGCCCGGCGTAACCGGGTGAGGACGACGTCGATGTCGCCGGGATCATGCCTCGCGACGTCCGCTTTCCGCGGTCCGTTACCTTCGATTGCCATGACTTCTTTATACCATACCCCGTAGGGTATATCTTGAATGGCGAAGGAGTCTTGAAGGGATCTCGATGTTGACGTTTGTGAAACGGACGTGGGTGGCGCTCGTCGTCGTGGCGGCGGTTGCCCTGGGCGGTGTCGCCGTCGACCGGCTCCGCGGTGTTTTCGGCTCCGACGCGATCTTTACCGCGACGGGCAGCAGCGCCGAACCGCTGGAGCCCTCGCACATCAAACGAGTGACCTACGAGATCTACGGACCCAGCGGCACAACAGGAAGCGTGAGCTACCTCGACAAGAACGCACAGCCGAAACAGGCGGACTTCACCGCCCTGCCGTGGACCCTCACGGTCACCACAACCGTGCCCGCCGTGATCGCCAGCATTGTGGCGCAAGGGGATAGCGATGACATCGGGTGCCGCATCACCGTCAACGGTGATGTCAAAGACGAACGCTCCTCGGCTGGACGCCACGCCCAAACTTCCTGTCTGGTGAAAGCCGGATGAACGCCGACAACGACGCTCGTCCAAGATTCATGCGGTTCGTCCGCAGGTTCGCCGTACCCATCCTGGTGGCATGGCTGCTGTTGACCGTCGCGCTGAATGTGCTTGTGCCACCGATCGAGTCGGTCGCCCGGAATCACGCGGTGACGATGTCACCTCAAGATGCGCCGGCGATGATCGCCGCCAAGCGCATCGGCGCGACATTCCACGAGTCGGATTCCGACAGCACCGCGATGATCGTTGTGGAGGGCGATAAGCCGCTCGGAGAGGAAGCGCACCGCTATTACGACGGCTTGGTGAAGAAGCTGGCGGCCGATCCCGAGCACGTGCAGCACGTCCAGAACGTGTGGGGAGATCCGCTCACCGCCGCCGGAGTCCAGAGCCGCGACGGCGAAGCCGCCTACGTCCAACTCAATTTGGCCGGCAATCAGGGCAGCACCCTGGGCAACGAATCCGTGGACGCCGTACGGGAGATCGTCGACAAGTCGGCGCCGCCCAAGGGGCTCAAGGTCTACGTCACCGGCCCGGCACCGCTGACGACGGACATGAACGAGGCCGCCGATAAAAGCATGTTCAAGATGATGGGCGTGACGGGCGTGGTCATCATGATCATGCTCTTCATCGCCTACCGTTCCATCAGCACGATGCTTCTGGTTCTCGTGATGGTGGGTTTCGAGATGGGCACGGCCAGAGGGCTTGTCGCGCTCCTGGGGAACTCTGGCCTATTGGGCTTTTCGACGTTCGTCGTTGCGATGCTGTCCTCGTTGGCGATCGCGGCCGGAACCGATTACGCGATTTTTCTCATCGGGCGCTACCAGGAGGCTCGTCAGGCCGGCCAGGACCGAGAAGTCGCCTATTACACGATGTTTCGCGGGACCTTCCATATCATCTTGGGATCGGGGCTGACGATCGCCGGGGCCACCTTCTGCCTCCACTTGGCCCGGCTGTCGTATTTCAAGGCGCTGGGCATTCCATCCGCGTTGGGGTTGGTTGTCGTTGTCGCGGGCGCGCTCACCGCGGCGCCGGCGGTAGTCGCCGTAGCCAGCCGATTCGGCCTGCTTGATCCGAAGCGGGCCGTCAAAGTCCACGGATGGCGGCGGATCGGCGCCGCCACGGTGCGCTGGCCCGGTCCCGTGCTCGCGGCCTCGCTAACCCTCGCGATCGTCGGCATCCTGATCATGCCGAGCATGAAGATCAGCTACAACGATCGCTTCTACATTCCCAGCAGCTTGCCCTCGAACGTCGGATACGCGGCCGCCGAGCGCCATTTCACCGCCGCGACAATGAATCCCGACATCCTCATGGTCGAGAGCGATCACGACATGCGCAATAGCGGCGACATGATCATCCTGGACCGGATTGCCAAGGACGTCTTTCGCTCGCCGGGAATCGCGATGGTGCAGAGCATCACCCGCCCGCTGGGCGGGCCGATCGAGCACACGTCGATACCGTTCCAGATGAGCGCCCAAGCGATTCCGATCCAGCAGAACCTTCAGTTCATGAGGGACCGGACGGCCGACATGCTCACGATGAGTGACGATCTCGGCGCCATGATCGGCTCGATGGAACGCATGCAGCGCTTGCTGGGACAGATGAGTGACACGACGCATCACATGGTCGGCGACATGCACGAGATGCAAGCCACGTTGGACCAGATGCGAGACCATCTAGCGGACTTCGACGATTTCGCCCGACCGTTCCGCAGCTATTTGTATTGGGAACAGCACTGTTTCAACATCCCGGTCTGTTGGGCTTCCAGGTCTGTGTTCGAGGCGATCGACGGTGTGGACAAGTTCAGCGAGAACATGAGAGCGCTGATCAAAGACATGACCAACGTGGACGCGATAGTGCCGCAGATGCTCGCGCAGTTCCCCCCGATCATCGCGGTGGCGAAGTCCATGCAAGGGACTTTGCTCACGATGCACAGCAGCTTCTCGGGCCTGGTCACGCAGATGGCCCAGATGACCGATACCGCCAGCGCGATGGGCCAGGCTTTCGACGCCTCCAAGAGCGGCGACTATTTCTATCTCCCGCCGGAGGCGTTCCAGAATCCCGACTTTCAGCGCGGTTTGAGGCTCTTCCTTTCGCCGGACGGCAAGGCGGCGCGCTTCATCATCACCCACGACGCGGATCCCGCGACGCCAGCAGGCATCTCCACGGTCAAGCCGGAACTGGCGGCCGCATACCAAGCCGTGAAGGGAACCAACCTGACCGGGGCGAAGTTCTACCTCACCGGCACGGCGGCCATCTACCGTGACATCCAGGCGGGGTCCCAATATGACCTGCTGATCGTCGGAATAGCGGCTCTGACACTGATTTTCGCCGTCATGCTGATTATCACCCGAGCCTTGATCGCGTCTTTGGTAATTATCGGGACGGTGCTGCTGTCGCTGGGTGCCGCGTTCGGGCTCTCGGTGTTGGTGTGGCAACACCTCTTTGGCCTGGAGTTGAACTGGATCGCCCCGGTGTTCGGGCTGATCATCCTGCTCGCCGTCGGATCCGACTACAACCTGTTGCTGGTGTCACGGTTCCAGGAGGAGATCGGCGCCGGACTGAGGACGGGCATCATCCGATCCATGGGCAGCACCGGCGGAGTCGTCACCGCGGCGGGCCTGGTCTTCGCCTTCACCATGATGTCGATGGTCGCCAGCGACCTGCGCTCCATCGGCCAGGCCGGAAGCACGATCGGCCTCGGCCTGCTGTTCGACACCCTGATCGTGCGCTCCCTGATGACACCGTCCATCGCGGCGCTGCTCGGCCGCTGGTTCTGGTGGCCGCTCCGGGTCCGCCCGCGGCCGGCGAGCTACCTGCTCCGGCCCTTCGGGCCGCGTCGACTCGTTCGTTCGCTCCTCCTCGGCGAGGACGCGGATGCCTCAACGGCCAAGCGGCAAAACGCCATGGCATGAACGCCTCGGCCCGCCACCGACCCCGCGTGGCGCACGATGGTTCCGTGAAGTTGCTGCTGATTGCCGATACCCACATCCCGCGACGCGCCCGCGACCTGCCCGCGGCGGTGTGGGATGAGGTGGCCGGGGCCGACGTCGTCATACACGCCGGTGACTGGATAGCGCCGGAGTTCCTCGACCGCCTGGAAAGCAGGGCGGCCAGGCTGGTGGCGTGCTGGGGAAACAACGACGGCCCGGCATTGCGGGCCCGGCTGCCCGAGCGGGCCGACGTCACCCTGGCGGGTGTGCGGTTCACCGTCGTCCACGAGACGGGTGCAGCGGCCGGGCGCGAGGCACGCATGTCGCGGCTGTATCCCGACAGCCAGGTGGTGGTGTTCGGGCATAGCCACATCCCCTGGGACAGCACCACCGAGACCGGGCTGCGCCTGCTCAATCCGGGTTCGCCGACGGATCGGCGCCGCCAACCGTTCTGCACATATATCACCGCTGACGTCTACGACGGCGCCGTGACCGGCGTCGTCCTGCATCGCCTCCCCAAGTAGCGGGTACATACCGTGCGCAGAGCTTGCCCGCATAAATAGCTCGGCTACAGAGGTATTATGGCGGAAGTGAAATCACGCACCGATGTCGCGGCCGACCTGTTCGGCGTGGTCGGCCGGTTCCGGCGGGAACTACGCAGGTCGGCAGGGCGCGCGTTCGATTCGTCGCGCCTCTCCGAATCGCAGTCCGAGCTGCTGTGGCTGGTCGGACGACGTCCGGGGATTTCGGTCGGCGCCGCCGCCGCCGAGCTCGGGTTGGTCCCCAACACCGCCTCGACCCTGGTCACCAAGCTGGTGTCCCACGGACTGCTGCGCCGCACCGCCGGCGACACGGACCGCCGGGTGTGCCGGCTCCAGCTCGCCGAGCCCGCCCAGCAGATCCTCGACGCGTCCCGCGCCGCGCGGCGCGCATTGTTGTCCGAGGTACTCGACGAACTTGACACCGACGAAATCGAGTCCTTGACAAAGGGATTGGAGGTCCTCGATACGATGACCCGAATGCTCCAGGAGCGGCGATCATGAGCGGATCGCTGCCGATGGCCATCGACGCAAAGCACCTGACCTACCGCTACGGCCAGTTCACCGCCGTCGATGACGTGACATTGCGTGTTCGGCCCGGCGAAACCATGGGGCTGTTGGGGCCCAATGGCGCCGGGAAGACGACCATGGTCCGGATGCTGACCACGTTGGCCCCGGTGCAACAGGGCGACCTGCACGTTTTCGGCATGGACGCGCGCCGCCAAACCACCGATATCAGAAGCAACATCGGCTATGTGCCGCAACAGCTTTCGATCGAGCCCGCCTTGACAGGCCGGCAGAACGTGGAGTGGTTCGCACGGTTGTACGGTGTGCCGCGCGCTGAGCGCTCCGATCGCGTCGATGGGGCGCTGGCCGCCATGGACCTGTCGGACGTGGCCGACCGGATGGCATCGACCTACTCCGGCGGCATGGTCCGCCGTCTCGAGGTGGCGCAGGCACTGGTCAACCGCCCATCACTGCTGGTCCTGGACGAACCGACCGTGGGGCTGGATCCCATCGCGCGCGACGGCGTCTGGTCGCAGGTGCGAAAGATGCAGGCCCGGTTCGGCATGACCGTGCTGCTGACCACCCACTACATGGAGGAAGCCGACGCGCTCTGCGACCGGGTGGCGCTGATGCATCACGGCGCCTTGCGGGCCGTCGGCGCACCCGGGGCGTTGAAGGCCCAGCTATCCACGGGGTCGCCGGGCGCCACGCTCGAGGATGTATTCCGCCATTACGCGGCAACGGGTTTGGACGACGCGGCGGCGTCGCCGGACGAATCCGGGTCCCTCCGCGAAATCCGTTCCAGCAGAAGGGTGGCGCGCCGTGTCGGTTGATAACGCAGTGGCGGCAACGTTGGTCCGCGCGCCGCGGGGATGGCAGCGCGTTGGCGCGCTGTCCAGTCGCATCGGGGCATTCGCGATCGTCGAACTGCAGAAGCTGCGACATGACCGGACCGAACTCGTCACCCGGATGGTGCAGCCGGCGCTGTGGCTGCTGATCTTCGGCACCACGTTCAGCCACTTACACGTCATCGCAACCGGATCGGTGTCGTATCTGGCCTTTCTGGCGCCCGGGATCATCGCCCAGTCGGCGCTGTTCATCTCCATCTTCTATGGGATACAGATCATTTGGGATCGGGACGCCGGAGTGCTCGCCAAACTCATGGTGACGCCGGCGCCGGCGTCGGCGCTGATCACCGGCAAGGCATTTGCGGCCGGCGTGCGTTCGGTGGCCCAGGTTGTCGGCGTGATGGCGCTGGCGTACCTGATGCGTGTCGGCCTGACGATCAATCCCCTGCGGATCGTGGCAGCGATGGGCGTCGTCATGCTCGGTGCCGCGTTCTTCGCCTGCCTGTCGATGACGTTGGCCGGCCTGGTGCGCAACCGCGATCGTCTGATGGGCATCGGACAGGCGATCACGATGCCCTTGTTCTTCGCCTCCAACGCGCTGTACCCGGTTGACGTGATGCCGGCCTGGTTGCGGGTGCTGAGCAAGGTCAATCCCCTCAGTTACGAGGTCGACGCGCTGCGGGCGCTGCTGATCGGCACCGCCTTCAACCCAGTCGGCGTCGTGGTGTTGGTAGTGGCGGCGGTGCTCGGAATCGCCGCAGCGTCAACGCTTTTGCGTCGCCTGGTCGCCTAGTGTCGTGAGTCGTTATTCGACTGGTTTCGCATTTCTGAGTCGGGACACCAAGCCCCGCCGGTGATAGCGGACGCGCTATCGCATCGCAAGATGCCGGCACGGTTCCGAAAGCCGATCGTGACCCGAATGTGATGATTTCTGGCCGACTCTCAATCGTTAGCCAACCGCGATCTGTCGCTGCGGCCGCGACAACCGATTTCGGCACTCGCCCTGTGTTTGACTCCCCGAGAACAGATTCCACCGCATGGTGCGGCAGATGAAAGTTGGGATGGGTAGAGAGCTATGTCGTTCATCGAAAAGGTGCGAAAGTTGCGTGGCGCGGGGGCGAACATGCCGCGCCGACTGGCGATCGCGGCCGTGGGGGCCTCCCTGCTGTCCGGTCTCGTCGCGGCAACCGGCGGCTTCCCCACCGCGGCGGCCTTCTCCAAGCCGGGACTTCCGGTGGAATACCTCGAGGTGCCATCACCGTCGATGGGCCGCAACATCAAGGTCCAGTTCCAACCCGGCGGCGCACACGCCGTGTACCTCCTGGACGGTCTGCGCGCGCAGGAGGACTACAACGGCTGGGACATCAACACCCCCGCCTTCGAGGAGTTCTACCAGTCCGGCCTGTCAGTGATCATGCCGGTCGGCGGCCAGTCCAGCTTCTACAGCAACTGGTACCAGCCGTCGGTGAGCAACGGGCAGAACTACACCTACAAGTGGGAGACATTCCTGACCCAGGAAATGCCGCTGTGGATGCAGGCCAACAAGCAGATCTCCCCGGCGGGCAACGCCGCGGTGGGGCTGTCGATGTCGGGTGGTTCGGCGCTGATTCTGGCCGCGTACTACCCGCAGCAGTTCCCCTACGCCGCCGCCCTGTCGGGCTTCCTGAATCCGTCCGAGGGTTGGTGGCCCACCCTGATCGGTCTGGCGATGAGCGACTCGGGCGGTTACAGCGCCAACAGCATGTGGGGCCCGTCTACCGACCCGGCGTGGAAGCGCAATGACCCGATGATCCAGATTCCGCGGCTAGTCGCCAACAACACCCGCATCTGGGTCTACTGCGGCAACGGCACTCCGAGCGACCTGGGCGGCGACAACATGCCGGCCAAGTTCCTGGAAGGTCTCACGCTGCGCACCAACGAACAGTTCCAGAACAACTACGCGGCCGCGGGCGGGCGCAACGGGGTGTTCAACTTCCCGGCCAACGGGACACACTCGTGGCCCTACTGGAACCAGCAACTGATGGCCATGAAGCCCGACATGCAGCAGGTGCTGCTGGCCAGCAACACCACCGCACAACCGGCGCAACCGGCGCAACCGGCCACCTAAAACCCGACGACCCGATGACCCGACGAACCAGCATCGGCAGTAGCGCACCGGTCAGCGCTACTGCCGATGCTCTTTTTCACCCGCGCCGAGCAGGGCGCGCCGGTCGGAGTGGAAGTACGTGTAACCGGTGGTGAAGGCGCACACCACCGTGGCCATCACCAGCATCCATGTCCCGTTGACGAACTGGCTGATGAAGCCGCCCACGGTTGCGCCCAGCACGAAGCTGGCGAACAGCAGAAAATAGCCCAGCCAGTCCCCCGCCGTCCCCCCGGCGATGTGGCGTTCGATGCCCTGGCCCATCTTGACCAGCGTCCCGGTCACATAACTGAGCGAGACCGACACCTCGCCGTCCTTGACGAAGGACGTGTTCAGGGCTCCAATGCCGAAGGTCAACAACATGATCGGCGCGAAATCGAGCAGATTCTCTTCCCAGCCCTCGTCGATGACGTCCACCATGGTGGCCGCCGCCAGACTGAACGTCGTCAGCACCGTCGGCCCATGCGGGTGCGCCACCCAGAAATGCCGCCGGCAGACCGAGGCGATCACCACCCCGGAGACGAAGCACACGATCAACACACCCGCCGTCACGGAGAGCAACACGTCGCCGCGGAAATACCCGAGCATCGCCCGCTGGGCGTTCCCGGTCATGAAGGTCACGAAGTAGCCGGCGGAATGGGTGAAGGCGGTCGCTCCCAAGATCCCCGCCACCACCGCCAGCACCCACGACAACCGCGACTCACTGTTGTTGATCTCGTTCGGCACACGCACATGCTTCCAGACGGCAGCGCTGCGCGCAGCGCACGAGGCTAGACGGCGGTCAGACGTGCGATGGAGCGCAACGGGATCGGCAGCCAGCCGGGCCGGTGCCGCGCCTCGTAACCGGCTTCGTAGACGGCCTTGTCGAGTTCGTAGGCGGCCAGCAGCTGCGCCGAATCGCGTGGGTCGATCCCGGAGGCGGCGGCGTAGCCGTCGCAGAATGCGGTGCGATTGCGTTCGACCCACTCGCGGGCCCGGGCCGCCAACTGCTTGTCATCGGCCTGGTCCACCAGTGGCCCGTACGCGGCGTAGTCGAAGGACCGCAGAACGCCGGCCACGTCCCGCAGCGGCGAATCGGGCGCGCGGCGTTCCTCGAGTGGCTGCCCGGGTTCGCCTTCGAAATCGATGAGCAACCAGCTCTCCGGCGTGCGCAGCACCTGCCCCAGGTGCAGATCACCATGGACACGCTGCACGGTGATCGTCTCGGCGACCAGCTTGCCGAATCGCTCTTCGATGGTTGCCGCGCACTCCCTGAGCTCGGGAACCAGTGCCACGGTCGACGACAGCCGCGCCAGCACGCTGTCCACCGGGAAGACCGCTTGGGAGGTGCCCAGGGTCTCGGCCAGGGTGGCGTGCACGGAGGCCACGGCCTCACCGAGGCGGAAGGACTCCCCCGCGAAGTCGCCGCCGACCTCGTACGCATACAGATCGCCTTCGGCGAACAGGTCACGCACGCTGGCGGTGGCCATCGCCCAGCCTTCCGCGGCGTTGGCGGCGAACTCGGTCACCATGCCCAGCGGCCACACCTCATCGGCGGAGCCGCCCGGACCCGTCATCTGGTAGGTGCCCAGCAGCCGGGCGACGTGCGGGTTGCCCGCGCGGCCCAACACGCGGTTCAGCTCGATGTCGGGGTTGATGCCGCTGCTGACGCGGCGGAACAGCTTGAAGATCGCGTCTCGGTCGAAGATGACGCTGGTGTTGGACTGCTCGGCGTCGGACACGTGCGACATCGCCTCCAGCGGCAGCGCGACGTCGGGCTCTTTGGCGAATCGCACCTCCACGCCGGACGCTTCCCGCACGGCCGACGAGTCGATCAACGACAGCAGGAACTGCGGCGCATCGGCGTCATACATCGCGTCGAAGCCGGTCCGGTCGTCGGCCGCGCCGATGGTGGCGACGTTGCTGTACTCGGAGACCGGGGCGGAATCCCAGCGCACGATCACCTGGTAGCGGTGCCGGGACCCGTCGGCGTAGTCCGTGTCGACGAGGACCAGGTCGAGGTCGTCCCGCAATCCGACGACGACGCTCGGTTCAGCGGCGGACAACTCGCGGTTGCGCCCGGCATACCAGCGTTGCTGCGGAAGCCACTCAGACCAGGGCAGCTTGCCCGGTTGGGTCGCGGTCATTTGCGCCACTCCTCTAACTCAGTTGGCGTCGGATCGTGGCCGGCGCGAGTGGTCATGCGTCCTCCTCGCATCCGGTCAGCCGGAACCAATAGAACCCGTGTCCCGGCAGCGTCAGCAGATAGGGCAGGTGACCGATGCGCGGAAACTCCACCTGCCCGGTCAGCTCGACCGGCGTGCATCCACTCCAATGCTGCAGATTCAGTTCGATCGGCTGCGGGAACCGCGACAGGTTGTTGACGCACAGCACGGTGTCGCCGGCTTGGTCTCCAGCGGGCACCTGCCGCACGAACGCCAGCACCGACGGGTTCGAGCCGCCCAGTTCTTCGAAACTCCCCACGGCGAAGGCCTCGTGCCTGCGTCGCACGACCAGCATCGTGCGGGTGAAGTTGAGTAGCGAGGTGGAGGTGTCACGCTGGGCCTCCACATTGACCGCCTGATAGCCGTAGACGGAGTCCTGGCTGGCCGGCAGATACAACCGGCCGGGGTTGGCCTTGGAGAAGCCGGCGTTGCGGTCCGGTGTCCACTGCATTGGGGTGCGTACCCCGTCGCGGTCCCCCAACCAGATCACGTCGCCCATGCCGATCTCGTCACCGTAGTACAGGACCGGCGAGCCGGGCAGCGACAACAGCAGCGCGGTGAACAGCTCGATCTGGTTGCGGTCGTTGTCCAGCAACGGCGCCAGGCGGCGGCGGATACCGACGTTCGCCTTCATCCGCGGATCCTTGGCGTACTCCGAGTACATGTAGTCGCGTTCTTCGTCGGTGACCATCTCCAGCGTCAACTCGTCGTGATTGCGCAGGAAGATGCCCCACTGGGCCATGTCGGGGATCTGGGGCGTCTGGGCCAGGATCTCCGAAATCGGGAACCGTGATTCGCGGCGGACCGCCATGAAGATGCGCGGCATCAGCGGGAAGTGAAACGCCATGTGGCATTCGTCGCCGCCGGTGCTGGTCTCACCGAAGTACTCGACGACGTCGGCAGGCCACTGATTGGCCTCCGCCAGCAGCACCCGGCCCGGGAATTCGTCGTCGACGACCTTGCGGACGCGCTTGAGGAAGGCATGCGTCTCGGGCAGGTTCTCGCAGTTGGTGCCCTCCCGCTCGAACAGGTAAGGCACGGCGTCCAGCCGGAACCCGTCGATCCCGAGGCCGAGCCAGAACCGGAGGACGTCGATCATCGCTTCCTGCACGGCCGGGTTTTCGTAGTTCAGGTCCGGCTGGTGCGAGAAGAACCGGTGCCAGTAGAACTGCTTGCGCACCGGGTCGAAGGTCCAGTTGGACTCCTCGGTGTCGATGAAGATGATCCGGGCGTCGGTGTAGCGCTCGCTGGTGTCGCTCCACACGTAGTAGTCGCCGTACGGGCCGTCGGGATCGTGACGCGACTCCTGAAACCAGGGATGCGAATCCGAGGTGTGGTTCATCACCAGGTCGGTGATCACGCGGATGCCCCGCTCGTGCGCGGCGTTGAGCAGCGCGACGAAATCCTCGACCGTCCCGAACTCGGGCAGCACCTTGTAGAAGTCCCGGATGTCATAGCCGCCGTCGCGCAGGGGCGAGTCGTAGAACGGGGGCAGCCAGATGCAGTCGATGCCCAGCCACTGCAGATAGTCCAGCTGCCCTAGCAGTCCGCGCAGGTCACCGGCGCCGTCGGCGTTGGCGTCGAAGAACGCGCGGACCAGCACCTCGTAGAACACGGCGTGCTTGAACCAGGTCGGGTCGGTGGGTAGCGCGGCGGCGTTGTTGAAGTCATCGGAGTCGGGGTGCTCGACGACGCCGTCCTGGACGTGACTGCCCCCTTCGGGATGGTGCTCGACAGCTTCTCTTGCGTCGTTCATCAAATCCACGATGCCACGGGTACCCGAGGCGCGACATTCGGAATCACGCCCATACGTCGATGACGAATCACGCCCGGTGGCAAACGAATTGGCCACCGGGTGGACGTCGTCGCCGGGCGGGTCAGGCCGGCGGCCCCTCCGCCAGCGTCACGTTCGCCGTGTGCTCGACGCCGTCATTGGTGCGGTAATGCACCGCGATCCTGTCCCCGGGGTGGTGCGGGACGAGCACCTCGGTCATGGACGTCGCCCCGGTGATCGCGACGTTGTCGACGCCGGTGATGACATCACCCGTGGCGATATCGGCGGCATCGGCGGGACCGCCGTTGACCACGCGCTGCACCCGCGCGCCGTTGCCGTTGTTGTCCATCACGCCCACGCCGAGGAATGCGGTGGGGCCGATGTGCACGGTGTTGGAGCCGGCGCCGGACCTGATCTGGCCGGCGACGCCCATCGCGCGGCCGATGGGAATGGCGAAGCCCTGCCCGCCCGACATCTTGTAGCTGTCGGTCGCGGCGGTGTTGACGCCGATCACCTGCCCGGCGTTGTTCACCATGGGCCCCCCGGAGTCGCCCGGCCTGATCGCGGCGTCGGCCTGAATAAGGCCGCCCAGGTTCTCCTGCGCACCGGTCAGGGTGTCGGTCGCCGACACGCTCTGGTTGAGCGCGACCACCTTGCCGGTGACCGCGCTGGGTGTCCCGCCCTGACCGCCGGCGTTACCGAGCGCGACGATCGACTCACCCACCGTGGCCTCACCGCCGATCGCGGCGGTGGGAAGCCCGGCCGCGCCACGAAGCTGCAGCACCGCGATGTCTTGCGTCCGGTCGTAGCCGACCACGTCCACCGCGTAGGTCTGCCCGTTGCCGACGTCGAACGCGCTGATGTCGGTCGCACCCGAGATCACGTGGTTGTTGGTCAGCACGACACCGTTCGGATCGATCACGATGCCCGTGCCGGCGCCTACCGCGTTGTTGTAGCCGAACTTGGTGTCGATGTTGACCACCTGCGGCCCCACCTGACCGACCATCGCCGATGGGTCCAGCGGCAGGGCGGGCGGTGACGCGGTCGCAGGCGCAACAGCGACACCGGCGTTCACGCCGAGGCCGAGTGCGACCACCGCCGGCACGCTGACCACCCATGACCACCAGATCGAGCGGTGGTGCGATTTGCTCATCCCGTCACCCTCCTGCTTCGCGGTAAACAACAAACTGTCCCGGCCTCAGGCTCTGGGCGGCACAATTTTGTGTATATAACCGTAATGCAGGTAGCTATGCCAGGCATGTGACAGGTCTGATCGGCCTAGGCTTGGCGCGGTGGGCGAATTCGACGCCAAGGCCAGGTTCGCCGAGTCCCCGGTAGCCCGGCTGGCCACGATCACGCCGGGCGGGCGACCGCACCTGGTGCCGGTGGTCTTCGCGGTCGCCACCGACCCGGGCGGTGGCCCAGACGTGGTGTACACGGCCGTCGACGCGAAGCCGAAAACGACGCGGCGATTGCGCCGGCTGGCCAACATCGACGCCAACCCCCGGGTGAGCCTGCTCGTGGACCACTACGCCGACGATTGGACGCGATTGTGGTGGGTGCGGGTCGACGGCGTCGCCACCATCCACGACCACAGCCCCGCCATGGAGTTCGGGTATCGGCTGCTACGCGCGAAATATTCTCAGTATCAATCGGTTTCGCTGGACGGTCCGGTGATCGCCGTCGCCGTGCACCACTGGTCCAGCTGGCACCACTGAATCGCCGCGCAGCGCCGGTGGGCGCACGCCCGGATCGACCGGGCTTTCGATCTGGCACGACGGTCTTGTGGTCGACGGAAGTTGGGTGAATGGTAGCTAGATAGGTGCTAGCTAGGTCAGCGAGGGCGCGGTCCGGGCAACCTGGAGGAAAGTCATGGCGGACAAGACAAATACTTCCCAAGGCGCGGGAAACGCTCCTACGGCCAACGGGCCGGACCAGATTCGCAACGTGGTCCTGGTGGGACCGTCGGGGGGCGGCAAAACCACACTCGTGGAAGCCCTGTTGGTCGCCTCCGGCGTCTTGACCCGAAGCGGCTCGGTGACCGACGGCAACACGGTCTGCGACTACGACGAAGCCGAGATTCGGCAGCAACGGTCGGTGGGCGTCGCCGTCGCATCCCTGTCGCACGACGGCATCAAGGTCAACCTGGTCGACACACCCGGCTACGCCGACTTCGTCGGGGAGTTGCGGGCCGGGTTGCGGGCCGCCGATTGCGCGCTGTTCGTGATCGCGGCCAACGAAGGCGTCGACGAGCCCACCAAATCGCTGTGGCAGGAATGCGACCAGGTCGGCATGCCCCGCGCGGTGGTGATCACCAAGCTCGACCACACCCGCGCGAACTATCAGGAGGCGCTGGCCGCGGCCCAGAATGCGTTCGGCGACAAGGTCTTACCGCTTTACCTGCCGAGCGGTCTGCCCGCCTGTCACGGGCTGACCGGTCTGCTGTCGCAGGCGCGCTACGAATACGCCGACGGCAAGCGAACCGTGCAGCCACCGGACCCGTCGGACGCCGAGCAGATCGAGGAAGCGCGCGGCGCGCTGATCGAAGGGATCATCGAGGAGTCCGAGGACGAGTCGCTGATGGAGCGTTATCTGGGCGGTGAGTCCATTGACGAATCCGTCCTCATCGCCGACCTGGAGCGGGCCGTCGCCCGGGGTTCGTTCTTCCCGGTGATCCCGGTCTGCAGCACCACCGGAGTGGGCACCCTGGAATTGCTGGAGGTCGCCACCCGCGGGTTCCCGTCGCCGATGGAACACCCACTGCCGGAGGTCTTTACGCAACTCGGCGCTCCGCACGCCAGCCTGACGTGTGCCGCCGATGCGCCATTGCTCGCCGAGGTGGTGAAGACGACGTCGGACCCGTACGTGGGCAGGGTCAGCCTGGTCCGGGTGTTCTCCGGGACCATCAGGCCCGACACGACGATTCATGTGTCGGGCCATTTTGCGTCGTTCTTCGGCGGCCCCGAAGGGGATCGAGGCAATGGCCATGCGCACCCCGATCACGACGAGGACGAGCGCGTCGGGGCGCTGTCCTTCCCGCTGGGCAAGCAGCAGCGCCCGGCCACGGCCGTGGTGGCGGGCGACATCTGCGCGATCGGCAAGTTGAGCCGCGCCGAGACGGGCGACACCCTCTCGGACAAGTCGGAGCCGCTGGTCCTGAAGCCCTGGACCATGCCCGAGCCGCTGCTGCCGGTCGCGATTGCCGCCCACGCCAAGACCGACGAGGACAAGTTGTCGGTGGGGCTGGGCCGGTTGGCCGCCGAGGACCCGACGCTGCGGATCGAGCAGAACTCCGAAACCCACCAGATCGTGCTGTGGTGCATGGGTGAGTCCCACGCCGGCGTGGTTCTCGATGCGTTGGCCAATCGGTACGGCGTCACCGTGGACACCGTGGAGCTCCGCGTCCCGCTGCGAGAAACCTTCGGCGGCAAGGCGAAAGGCCATGGCCGTCACGTCAAGCAGTCCGGCGGGCACGGTCAGTACGCGGTGTGCGACGTCGAGGTGGAGCCGCTGCCGGAAGGCAAGGGATTCGAGTTCGTCGACAAGGTGGTCGGCGGGGCGGTGCCGCGCCAATTCATTCAGAGCGTGGAGAAGGGCGTGCGCGCCCAGATGGAGAGGGGGGTGCACGCGGGCTACCCGGTGGTCGACATCCGCGTCACCCTGCTCGACGGCAAAGCGCACAGCGTCGACTCGTCGGACTTCGCATTCCAGATGGCCGGCTCGCTGGCGCTGCGGGAGGCCGCGGCCGCAACGAAGGTGGCGCTGCTCGAGCCCATCGACCAGATCTCGGTCATGGTGCCCGACAATTTCGTCGGTGCGGTGATGGGCGACCTCTCCAGCCGGCGCGGCCGCGTCCTCGGGTCCGACACGGCGGGCAACGAACGCACCGTCGTCAAGGCCGAAGTGCCCCAGGTGGAGCTGACCCGCTACGCCATCGACCTGCGGTCACTGGCGCACGGCGCCGCATCGTTCACGCGGTCGTTCGCCCGCTATGAACCCATGCCGGAATCCGCCGCGGCCCGGGTGAACGCGGGCGTCTGAGCGCGGGTTCCTACGTCGCGCGACCGAACCGCTCGGCGACGGCGCGGCGGTCCAACGACCCTTTGGCGGTGTGCGGCAACTCCGCCACCCGCTGGAACCCGGCCGGCACCTCGAAGGGGGCCAACCGGTCGCGGCAGAACGACGTCAGCTCGTCGGCTGTCGGCGCGGCCGATCCGCGGGGGACGATCACCGCGGCCACGGTCTCGCCGTAGAGCTCGTCCGGCCTGCCGAATACGGCTGCCTCCAGTACGTCGGCGTGGCTGGACAGCACCGCCTCGACGCGCTCGGGCGAGATCTTTTCCCCGCCCCGGTTGATGAGTTCCTTGATCCGGCCGCGAATCACGAGGTCGCCGGCCGCCGCCTTGGTGCCCAGATCACCGGTGTGCAACCATCCCCGCGTGAAGTTGGCGTCGGTGATCGACGGGTCGCCGAGGTAGCCCCGCACCACGGTGGGACCGTGCAGCCAGACCTCGCCAACGGCCTCGGCGGGCAACGTCTGACCGTCGGGCCCGACGATCCGGATCTCGGGTCCGGTCGATCGTCCGACGAGACCCGGTGTGGCACCGGGGTTTTCGCTGTATCCGGCGCCTTCGACTGCGGTGGTGGCCACTTGGTGGGTCGCCTCGGTCATCCCGAATGCGCTCACCACCGGCGCCGAGAACGTGTCCTGTAGGGCCTGCGCCGTTTCGGCGGTGAGCGGCGCGCTGCAGCTGCGGATGAACCGCAGGGCGCCGGTGCTCGCGGGCCGTTCGGTTCTGGCGCGTTCCAACAGGATCTGATGGATCGTCGGGACGGCCGTGTACCAGGTGGCCCGCACGGCCTCGATGTCGTCCCAGAACGTGTGCGCCGAGAAGCGTCCGCCCGCGGGCAGCAACACCGAACCCCCGGACGCCAGGGTGGCCAGCAGCGCGGCGAGCAGCCCGTGCCCGTGGTACAGCGGCATCACCGCGACCGTCGAATCCTGCTCCCCCAGACCGTACCCGGCGACAATGGCCGCGACCGAGCCGGCGATATTGTGGCGCGTCCAGGGCACCATCTTGGGCAGCCCGGTGGTACCGCCGGTGAACATGATCATGGCGTCGTCGTCGCACAGACCCTGCGGCGCCGAAACGTCGCGCTCGGGTGCGGCGGTGGCGTTCAGGCCGACCGTCGGGGCGGCGTCGTCGGGTCCGACGTTCACCGCGATTTCCCACTGCGGCACGCGCTGCGATGCCGCAGCGCCGGCGTCGCTTTCGGGATCCTGGAGGTGGTCCACGAGCACCGCCCGCGCGCCCACCGCCTCGCTGCGGGCGTGCTGCTCACTGATCGGAAGGGCCGGATCGAGCGGAGCCACAACGAGATCCGCTCGCGACGCCGCCAGCAGCCCGACGACGAACTCGGCGTTGCTGCCGGCGCGCAGCGCGACCCGGTCACCCGCCAGCAGGCCGCCGGCCTTCAGCTGTGCGGCCAGATCGTCGACCAGCCGGGTCACGTCGCGGTAGCTGACCGGTATGCGTTCGGCGGTAACGACCAGCGCGCGCGCCTGCGGCGACCGGTGCGCCACCGCCGCGACCAGGTCGGCGATGCGCGGGCTCGCGGATTGGGTGACCTCGCCGCCGGTTGTCGAATCGGACCTCATCGCCGCGCTCCTTCCCATTCCTGCCGTCCGTGTGCCGTCGTAAGTCACCCTGCCGGGCGGCCATCGTGCCCGTCCAATACCGATTCACTCACGACCGATAACCGTGGGCTATCGAAGGGCGGTACCGTCGAGCCGACCTGCGGCGATAGACCGCGTCAATCGTCGGATAGCGCCTTCGACTTGGACATACGCCGGGCGCCGGGGTCACAGTGATGGCTACGTCAGTACGCCCGCCCGCACCCGAGGAGTCACCACATGTCCACAATTCCGGCATCGGGGACCGACGCGCCGGGGTCGGCCCGCATGGTCGACGGCTTCCACCTCGTGGTGGAGGCGCTCAAGGCCAACGACGTCGAGACCATCTACGGGATCGTCGGCATCCCGATCACCGACCTCGCCCGGACCGCGCAAGCGTCGGGCATCCGCTACATCGGCTTTCGGCAGGAGGCCTCGGCCGGCAATGCCGCCGCGGCAGCCGGCTTCCTCACCCGCCGCCCCGGTGTGTGCCTCACGACGTCCGGGCCCGGCTTCCTCAATGGATTGCCCGCGCTGGCGAACGCCACGACGAATTGCTTTCCGATGATCCAGATTTCGGGTTCGAGCGATCGGGCACTGGTGGATCTGCAACGCGGCGACTACCAGGACCTCGACCAGCTCAACGCCGCAAGGCCGTTCGCGAAGGCGGCCTACCGGATCAACCGGATCGAGGACATCGGTCGCGGCATCGCGCGCGCGATTCGCACCGCCGCCTCCGGGCGCCCCGGCGGTGTCTACCTGGACATCCCCGGTGACGTCCTGGGCCAGGCACTCAAGGCCTCGGACGCCGCCGGCACTATTTGGCGGGTCGTCGATCCCGCGCCCCGCCAGCTGCCGGCGCCGGACGCGGTCGATCGCGCGCTGGGCGTGCTGGCCCAGGCGCGCCGACCATTGATCGTCCTCGGTAAGGGCGCGGCGTACGCCCAGGCGGACAACGCGATTCGGCAGTTCGTCGAGGTCTCCGGAATCCCGTTCCTGCCGATGTCGATGGCCAAGGGGCTGTTGCCGGATTCCCACCCGCAGTCCGCCGCGACCGCACGGTCGCTGGCGATCGCACGCGCCGACGCCGTACTGCTGGTCGGCGCCCGGCTGAATTGGCTTCTGGGCCACGGGGAGTCACCGCAGTGGTCCACCGATACCCAATTCGTCCAGGTTGATATCGCGCCCACCGAATTCGACAGCAATCAGCCGGTCGCCGCCCCGCTGGCCGGCGACATCGGTTCGGTGATGTCCGCGCTGTGTGACGCCGTTGCCGCACAACCGATCGCCGCGCCAGCGGACTGGACCGGTGAACTGGCCGACCGCAAGGCACGCAACGACGCCAAGATGCGCGAACGCCTGGCCGAAGACCCGCGCCCCATGCGGTTTTACAACGCCCTCGGCGCGATTCGCGCTGTGCTGCAGGACAACCGCGACGTCTATGTCGTCAACGAGGGCGCCAATGCGCTCGACCTGGCCCGCAACGTCATCGACATGGAAATGCCGCGGCACCGGCTCGACACCGGAACCTGGGGCGTCATGGGGATTGGCATGGGCTACGGGATCGCGGCCGCGGTCGAGACCGGCAGACCGGTCGTCGCGATCGAGGGTGACAGCGCATTCGGCTTCAGCGGAATGGAGATCGAGACCATCTGTCGCTACCGGCTGCCGGTGACCGTCGTCATCCTCAACAACGGCGGCGTCTATCGCGGTGACGAGGCAGCGGCCGGCACGGCCGCACACCCCTGGGATCCCGCCCCAACCGTGCTGAACGTCCGGGCGCGCCACGAACTGATCGCAGAGGCGTTCGGCGGCAAGGGGTATCACGTCGCCACGCCCGCCGAGCTGCGCGCGGCGCTGACCGAGGCGATCGGCTCCGGGGCGCCGTCGATCATCGACTGCGAGCTCGACCCGGCCGCCGGCGTGGAAAGCGGACATCTGGCCAACCGCAACCCGGCCCGCGCGGCCGCGGTCAGCGACGGCGGGTGACGCCCAGGAGTTGCGCGTCGAAAAACTCGTTCAGCGCCAGCCTTTCGGCCGATGCGGCCAGCGCACGCGCGATCGGCGACCCGGGTCCGCTCGAATTGGTCGCCAACACGACGTCGGCTTTGAGCACCGGGTCGACCATCTCCACAGCCCGGATTTCGGGGCCCAGCAGCGAGGTCCACAGCCACGTGTGCGGCACGATGGACGCCCAATTTCCGGTGGATGCCGCGGCGATTAGTGAAGCGACGGAATCGGTTTCCACTTGCGGGCTGACGGTGATGTCGTGGTCGGCGAACGCCTTGTCGATGATCTGGCGGTCACGCATGTCGGGGGTGAGCAGCGCCAGCGGTAGCTGCGCGGCCTGGGCCCAGGTCATCGTCGCCGCGCCGGATCCCGGCATGTCCGCAGGCGATAGCAGCACGTAGCGCTCCTGGTACAGCGGGACGAGGTTCATGTCGTGGGCCTCGCCCGGCGCCGCGTGCACGACGGCGGCGTCGAGTTCGAATTCGCGCAGGCGCCGGTAGAGTTCGGTTGCCGCCAGCCGGGACAGGATCTGGACCTTCACCAACGGATGCGCAGAGCAGAACGCCGAGAGCACCATTGATGCCGTCGTCGAAGCCGTCGGCACCGTGCCCAGCCGGAGCGTCCCGGTGATGCCCGAGCGCACGGCGTCGACCTCGGCCTTGAACGCGTCGTGCTCGGCGAGAATCCGTCTGGCCCAGACCACCAACCGCTCCCCTTCGGGGGTGAGGCCCTCGAAACTATGGCCGCGATTGATCAGCGTGACGTTCAGCTCGCGTTCCAGCTTGGCGATCGCGGCAGACAGCGCGGGCTGGGAGACGAAGCATTTCTCGGCCGCCCGGGCGAAGTGTCGCTCGGAGGCGACCGCGACGAAATACTCCAGCTGACGGAAGAGCACCCGCACTCCTCGGGGGTCGGGCTCGGGCTTGGGGCACCGATCTCGCTGAGGCTAACGCGCCGCCGACAGATGCGCCAAGCCCGCGACCGGTATTCGTCGGCGCCCGCGGGCGGTCCGGGTCGTTGCGGCCGCGAAAACCGCAGTATCGGTTCCACTTTCACGCAGATGCTGCTCGGGCGCCGCGTGGGGGCAGGGATTCTCGAGGGGTGTCGACTCGCCGCCCGTTGTGCCCCTGACCCGATTGAACCCAATCGGTATTCGGATCGTGACCGTGGCGACCGCGGCGTGCTGTCATTGTTTGCTGAAACTGGCAATTCGTGGGTAACCCGTAGAATATCCGTGTGTTGATCGCACCATCTCGAAGGGTGGACGCTATGCGTCGAGGTGTTCGTTATCTATTTGTTATGGTCGCGATCACGGTCATGGGCTTGGTGGGATCGGCGGGCCGTGGCACCGCCGCGGTGCCGACGCCGCAATCCACTCCCGGCGTCGCCTCGATTTTGCCCGCCGACGGCGCCGTGGTCGGTGTGGCGCACCCCGTCGTGGTGACGTTCACTGCGCCGGTGGCCGATCGGGCCGCCGTCGAGCGGTCGATCCACGTGACGTCGCCGAGCAATACCCCGGGGCACTTCGAGTGGGTCCAGAACACGGTCGTGCAGTGGGTCCCCAACCAGTATTGGCCCCCGCACACGCACGTCTCGGTGGGCGTGCAGGCGCTGACGACCGGTTTCGACACCGGCGATGCGCTGCTCGGGGTCGCCAGCATCTCCAAACACACCTTCACAGTCAGCAGGGACGGGGAGGTACTGCGCACCATGCCCGCGTCGATGGGCAAGGCGAGCCGGCCCACCCCGATGGGTAGCTTCACCGCGCTGGAGAAGCAGCGCACCGTCGTGATGGACTCGCGCACCATCGGTATTCCGCTCAGCTCCCCCGAGGGGTACAAGATCACCGCCCAGTACGCCGTCCGGGTCACCTGGAGCGGCGTCTACGTGCACTCGGCTCCGTGGTCGGTCGATTCCCAGGGCTACGCCAACGTCAGCCACGGCTGCATCAACCTCAGCCCCGACAACGCCGCCTGGTACTTCAACCAGGTCAACGTCGGCGACCCCATCCAGGTCGTGGCCTGAGCGCTGCGCAGATCCCCCGATGTGACAGTCGTCACACGCGTTGAATGGAAGAGCGGCTTGCGCCGGTGAGTTCCCGTTGAAGCGAGGTATCTGAACGAGAGGCGGGCCATGACCGGTGATGCGAAGCACACGAAAGTTAGCTCTAGAGGCCCGATCAGCCCGGCGCGCGAGCGGGTAGCCGACCGCATCAGCGAGTTGGCCGCCAACGACGAACAGTTCCGCAACGCCGAACCCGATATTTCGCTACAGCAGGCAGCCCGCCAACCGGGCCTGCGCCTGCCCCAGATTCTTGAGCTGTTCGTCGACGGTTACGCCGAGCGTCCCGCGCTGGGCTGGCGGGCCAGGACACTGAGCACCGATGCCGCGACCGGGCGCACCACCACACGACTGCTCCCCCGGTTCGACACCATGACCTACCGCGAGCTGTGGGCCGACGTCCGCGCGATCGCCGGCGCGTGGCGGCACGACGCCGCGAACCCCGTGTCGCCTGGGGATTTCGTCGCCACAGTCGGTTTCGCCAGTCCGGAATACCTGACCCTCGACCTGGTCTGCGGCTACCTCGGGCTGGTGGCCGTTCCACTGCAACACAACACGACCGCCTCACGGTTGCGCCCCATCGTCGACGAGGTCGAGCCGGCGATACTGGCTGCCGGGGTCGACTATCTCGACCTCGCCGTCGAAGCGGCGTCCGGTAGCGCATCGCTGCGGCGCCTCGTGGTCTTCGACTACCAGCCCGAGGTCGACGAGCAGCGCGAAGCGCTGCAACGCGCCCAAGCCAAGCTGGCGGCCGCCGGAATGGCAGTAGCCATCGAGACATTCGACGAAACCGTCGAACTCGGACGTAGCCTGCCGCCCGAGCCCATGTACACCGGCGACACCGATCAGCGGCTGGCCATGATCATGTACACCTCGGGCAGCACCGGACTGCCGAAGGGGGCCATGTACACCGAGCGGATGCTGACCAAGGTGTGGACCAACGAGCTGATGCCCGACTTCGCGGACACCCCCGTGCTCAACGTCAACTTCATGCCGCTGAATCACCTCGGCGGCCGGATACCGCTGTCGACGGCATTCCAGGCGGGCGGCACCAGCTACTTTGTGCCGGAAAGCGATCTGTCCACCTTGTTCGACGACTGGAACCTGGTGCGCCCCACCGAAATGGGACTGGTACCCCGGGTGGCGGAGATGCTCTACCAGCGTTACCAGAGTGCCGTCGACCGGCTCGTGGCTTCGGGCGCCGACGCGGCCTCCGCCGAGGCCCGGGCGGGAGCCGAGCTGCGTGAGCAGGTCCTTGGCGGACGCATCGTGACCGCCTTTTGCGGGACGGCACCGCTGGCCGCGGAGATGCGATCCTTCGTCGAAACATGTTTGGACGTCCACGTTCTCGACGGCTACGGGCTGACCGAGGTCGGCATGGTGACCAAGGACGGGCGCATGAATCGTCCCCCGGTGCTGGACTACAAGCTCGTCGACGTTCCCGAACTGGGCTATTTCCACACCGACAAGCCTTATCCGCGTGGCGAATTGCTGGTGAAGTCGTTGACCGCCATGCCGGGATACTTCAAACGGCCGGACGTCACCGCCAAGGCGTTCGATCCCGACGGTTACTACCGGACCGGCGACGTGATGGCCGAGCTGGAACCGGATCGGCTGGCCTACGTCGACCGTCGCAACAACGTATTGAAGCTCGCGCAGGGCGAGTTCGTCGCTGTCGCACGCCTGGAGGCCGTGTTCGCCAGCGCACCGCTGGTCCGCCAGATCTTCGTCTACGGCAACAGCGAACGACCCTATCTGCTGGCCGTCGTCGTGCCGACCGCCGACGCCGCGGAGCGATTCGCCGGCGACCCCGACGGCCTGAAGGCCGCGCTCGCCGAATCCCTACGCCAATCGGCACAACTCGCCGAACTGCAGTCCTACGAAGTGCCGGTCGACTTCATGGTCGAGACCGAGCCGTTCAGCGAGGACAACGGCCTGCTCTCCGGCGTGGGTAAGTTGCTGCGACCGAAACTCAAAGAGCACTACGGCGATCGGCTCGAGCAGCTCTACGCCGATCTGGCCGAGCACCGCGTGACCGAGCTGCGTTCGCTGCGCGAGGGCGCGGCCGATCGCCCGGTGATCTTCACTCTGACTCGGGCCGCCGAGGCGCTGCTGGGTGTGGCCGGCGGCCCGCCCGGGCCCGACGCGCTGTTCATCGAACTCGGCGGCGATTCCCTGTCGGCGTTGACCTTCTCCAACCTGCTGCGCGACATCTTCGATGTCGACGTGCCCGTAGGAATGATCACCGGGCCGGCGACCGATTTGGGTCAGCTCGCGCAATACGTTGAATCCGAACGCAAATCGGGATCTCGACGGCCCGCTTTCGCGACGGTACACGGTCGTGGCGCCGCCGAAGTCCGCGCGGCGGAGCTCACCTTGGACAAGTTCATCGACGCGAAGACCCTGGGCGGCGCGCCGACGCTGCCGCGCGCGGCCGGCACACCACATACGGTCCTGCTGACCGGCGCCAACGGGTACCTCGGACGCTTCCTGGCCCTCGAATGGCTCGAGCGGCTGGCCGAGACCGGCGGGAAACTCATCTCCATCATCCGGGCCACGGACACCGCGGCGGCCGTCAAGCGGCTGGAGGCGGTTTTCGACAGCGGGGATCCGCAATTGCTGGAGCGATTCCGCGCGCTGGCCGCCGAGCACCTGGAGGTCATCGTCGGTGACATCGGCGAACCGAATCTCGGGCTGGACCAAGCGACTTGGCGGCGCCTCGCGCAGAGCGTGGACCTGATCGTCCACCCGGCCGCGCTGGTCAACCACGTGCTGCCGTACGACCAGCTCTTCGGCCCCAACGTCGTCGGCACCGCCGAGTTGATCCGCCTGGCGATCACGACGCGAATCAAACCGGTCACGTACCTGTCGACCGTCGCGGTCGCCATGACCGTCGATCCCGGCGCGTTCGCCGAGGACGGCGACATCCGCGCGGTCAGCGCGATACGTCCGATCGACGACAGTTATGCGAACGGGTATGCGAACAGCAAGTGGGCCGGCGAAGTGCTGCTGCGCGAGGCGCACGATCTGTGCGGGTTACCGGTCGCGGTCTTCCGGTCCGACATGATTCTCGCGCACAGCCGGTATGCCGGCCAGCTGAATATGCCAGACGCGTTCACCCGGTTGATATTCAGCCTGCTGACCACGGGCATCGCGCCGTCCTCCTTTTACCAAAGCGACGCTCAGGGACGGCGGGCGGTGGCGCACTACGACGGGCTGCCCGCCGACTTCGTCGCCGAAGCGGTCACCACGCTCGGCGAGCAGATGGCAACGGCCGCCGATGATGTCGCGCGCTTCCGCTCCTATGACGTGATGAATCCGCACGACGACGGCGTTTCGCTGGACGTGTTCGTCGACTGGTTGATCGCCGCCGGGCACGGCATCCAGCGCATCGAGGACTATGACGAATGGCTGGGCCGCTTCACCACGGCCCTTCGCGCCCTGCCGGACAAGCAGCGCCAGCATTCGGTGTTGCCGTTGCTGGACGCCTACCGGAAGCCCGAAACACCGCTGCGTGGTGCGCCGGCCCCCACCGGCGTCTTCCGCCGCGCGGTGCGAACGTCGAAAATCGGCCCGGACGAGGACATTCCGCACCTGACGGCGGCGTTGATCGACAAATATGTCGCGGATCTGCGCTTGCTGGGTTTGGTGTAGGCCGCGCTGCGCTAGCTGGGCAGGCCCCTCTTGATCGCGGCGTCTTGCTTGCGCGCGACGTCGAGGGTAATGGTCGGATCGAACGGGTCGTTGGGTGCGCTGTCGAATTCCAGGGTGACGAGCCCCTTGCCCTCGGTGAACAGCAGCACCGTCATCGCCTGCGAGTTGTCGGGGGAGGCGCCCGACACCGCTGACCCGTTGGCGCCGACGGCCAGGGGTTGCCAGTTGCCGACCACCTTGCCCGCGTAATCGCTTTTGCTGCTGGCGAGTTCGGCCGCGGCCGCCGACGGATCGGCGGTCACCACGATGGTGTCCCACAGGCGGCGGCTGCTGTCGGCGTTAGCGAACAGCTGCGCGACCCCGGGCGCGTTGTTGGGGTTGAGCATCGGCGACTGGGGCGCGGTGAGGTCTCCGCCCACGTCGCTCGGCTTGATCAGCAAAAAACCGTAATCGGTGGGTTGCCCGGGCGGCGGCCCGGTGACCGCGCTCGAGCCGGTCGGGGAAGCCGACGGGCTCGACTCCGTCGCGGAGGGCGGCGACGAAGACTGGTCAGCGCCGCTGCAGGCGGTGCTCGCCGCACCGATCGCGACAAGCGCGGTCATGTGCAGCAAGGCCCGGCCGGTGATGCCGATCCGAGGAACCTCCACGCCTGCTCCTTCCCCCCGCGGCTGTTACGAACATAAGCCCAACGGGCCGCCGGGGGTACCTCTTCGCGTGCCTATGCTGGCGTGGGTAAGCGCTCCCTTCGCGCGGTGAGGAGATCGGCATGACGGCTGCGGCGGCGCGCGCCGTACGGTTCGACCGTTACGGAGGACGCGAGGTGTTGTACGTGGCGGACATCGACATGCCCACGCCCGGCCCGGGTGAGGTGGTCGTCGAAGTTCGCGCGGCCGGGATCAACCCCGGCGAAGCCGGCATCCGGGTCGGGGCGATGCACGAGATGTTCCCCGCCACCTTCCCCTCCGGCGAGGGCAGCGATCTGGCCGGCGTCGTGACCGCGGTGGCACCCGGGGTCACCGAGTTTGCGGTCGGCGACGAGGTTTTGGGGTTCAGCTTGCGCCGCTCCAGCCACGCGACCCACACCGCTGTTCCGGTGGGCCAATTGATCCGCAAGCCCGCCCAACTCAGCTGGGAGGCAGCGGGTTCGCTCTACGTGGCCGGTGTGACGGCGTACGCGGCCGTCCGCGCGGTGGCGCCGCGGGCGGGTGAGACGGTCGCCGTGTCGGCAGCCGCGGGCGGGGTGGGCAGCCTGGTCGTGCAACTTCTGGTGCTCCACGAGGCGCGCGTCCTGGGCATCGCGGGCCCCGGCAACGCCGACTGGCTGCGCGCGCATGGCGTCATCCCGGTCGCCTACGGTGACGGGCTCGCCGAGCGGCTGCGCGAGGCGGCGCCGGACGGGATCGACGCGTTCGTCGACCTGTTCGGCCCGGACTACGTCCAGCTCGCCGTGGATCTCGGCGTGGCACCCGAACGCATCAACACCATCATCGCCTTCCAGAAGGCCGGCGAGGTGGGCGCCAAGACCGAGGGCAGCATGGACGCCTCGACACCGGAAGTGCTCACCGAAATGGCCGGCCTGATCGTTTCCGGCGCCATCGAGTTCGACGTCGCCGCAACCTATCCGCTGGACCGGGTCGCCGACGCCTTCGCCGAACTCGAGCAACGGCACACCCACGGGAAAATCGTTCTGCTGCCTACTGACTCACAATGACACGACAGGTCCGACGATACCGGCCTGCACGATCTTGATGATGACGAAGGCGACGGCCAACACGAGATAGCCCCGCAGGGTGAGCAACCCCGCCCGGCGCATCGGCGACATTGCCGGCCGGTCAAGCGCGGCGAGGCTGGGGGTTTGCCAGTTGGCCCGGTCCTGCCGCCGCACGGCACGCCGCTCGGCACGGGTGAGCGATGCGGCGTCGTCCAGTTCGTCGACCTGCTCCGGGTCCAGCCCGCCCCCGAGCGTGCGCACGATGGCTTCCGCGTCGGCCAGGTTACGATGCCGCCGGCCGACGATGATCATCACGGCGCCGCCGACGATGCCGATCACGGCACCGGCTCCGAGCCCGGCCCCGATGGTGGCGGTGGACAGATCGGGGAAGAAGGTCGTCGCCGTCAGCGCCAGCGACAACAGCACCAGGCACCACACGATGGTCCATGCAACGATGTTCTGCCGCACCGTGTTCACCCACGGTCCCAGCACCGCGCGGTCGTTGCACAGCAACACCAGAAAGACGGTCGCCGAGGGAAGCAGCACGCCGGCGAGCGCCTGCACACCTTGGGTCACCAGGCCCAGGATGTGGTCGGGGCTGAAGGAGACCGCCGCCGAGACAGCGAGCAGCACCGCGTAGCCGCCGTAGAACAAGGGGGCCTCGCTGATCTTCCAATGCAACGAGTGCCGCTTGCCCATCGCATCACCGACGGCATAAGTGGTCGCCAGGCCGACGGCGTTGGCGCCGATCAGCGACGCGTCCAGCAGGATGATCGCGAACAACGCCCCCACCGTGCCGCCCAGATGCCTGTGCAGCCCCGCGGCCACCGCGCCCGCGTCGGTGAAGTGACCGGCATCGGCGGTGCCCGCCAATCCGAACGCCGTTACCGCCATCAACGCCGTCGCCCCGACCATGACCACGACGATCCCGATCACCAAATCGGCTCGCCCGTAAGGGATCCAGCGCGCGGTGATGCGCTTGTCCACCACGTTGGACTGCTGGAAGAACAGCTGCCACGGCGCGACCGTGGTTCCCACGATCGCGACCACCAGCAGCAGCACGGTCGAGTTCAGCCCACCGGGGAATTGCGGAATCAGTCCGGCCGCGGTCGCTTTCGGGGCAGGATGCACCAGCAGCACCATCGGGATGATCAGCACGTTCACCGCGATCAGCAGGAACATCAGCCGCTCCCAGCGGCGAAACGACCCCCCGGCCACGACGGCGAACAGCAGCACCGCGGCGGCCGGGACCGCGACGATCTTCGGGCAACCCAAAAAGCCGAGAGCCAGTGACACACCGATGAATTCGGTGACGATCGTCAAGGCGTTCAGGACCAACAGATCACCGACGCTGAAGGCGCCCCAGAACTTGCCGAACCGTTCGAAGATCAAGCGCGCATGACCCACCCGGGCGATCGCGCCCAGCCGCAGCACCATTTCCTGGTTCACGTAGAGCACCGGAATCATCAGGGCCAGCGTCCACAGCAGGCCCATCCCGTAGTCCTGGCCGGCCTGTGCGTAGGTCGCGACGCCGCCGGCGTCGTTGTCGCCCACCATGACGATCAGGCCGGGTCCGCTGATGACGGCCAATGTCTTCAGTCGCCGCCAGCGGCCACTCACTGCCCCGCCGGTGCCGTCGCGCCGGATGCGACCGAACGCGCCGACGATGTCGCCGACGTGCGCGGTATCCAACACCGTCGGGCCCGCCGCGTCGGCATGCGGGCTGTCCGCCGCGGTGGCCGTGCGGCCCAAAACCGGGCTGGGCCGGCCACCGGGGGTGTGGATCGACGTCATCTGATCCTCGCTATTACGAATCGTTCTCACCTCGGGTGAGGACATGCGGTTGCACTCGCTGCGCGGAACGGATCACCAGTGGTTGTCGGGGCGGCCCGACGCGTGTCCACCCAGCGAGGCGGTGACGACCGCGATCGGCATCCGCGAGACGTACAGGTTGGCCCGCTCCTGTGGAGTCAGGTTGGTCCGCAAGTGCAACTTGTCGGCCAGCAACCGGCCCGCGCGCAGCATGGACCGGCCGCGTCCCGTCGGAGCGGCGGAAAAACGGTGTGTAACAACAAAAGCCATGATCTTCTCCTGCCAGGGGTCCGATCGGCATCGACACTGTCCGTGGGACGGATCAGCCGCGCAGGACCAGAAGGAGGTCAGGCGGCGGAAAAAATGCCGGAACCGGATCGGGACAAAACGAAATTCGGATACGGACTATCGCCGGGACTCATCTCGCCCTCACCTCCTCACGGCCAAGACACACGCGGGTGTCACCACATTCACCTGAACGAGAGGCAGGAATGATCGACGGCACCAAAGCCGCCGGTCGCACCCCTCTCGTCGGAGCTTCGGCACTGCACGGCGTATCCGGAACGTTCCAGAAGCCACTTGGGCTCAACCCTTGGGTCCGGGAAGAGCTGTCCTGACCCGGGGCGTCTCTCGACGTTCGGGGTCAGTGGCCTGTATCCATGCAGACGCCTCACCTACCGAGGTGCTTGCGGAGTCCATAGTGGCACCGCGGCCCGGGCTCGTCAAACTCATTTGCGCCCAGCGTGGCGCCGCCGCGGTCTCCCAGAGCCCGCCCAGGCTGCGCGCCTAGGCTCGGCGAGATGACCACAACGCTGCAGGATCCCCGGGTCGCATCGACGCTCGACCGCATGTACGTCGAGTCGAAGAACCAGATGTCGCTGTTGCGCGAGCGGCGTGGCACGTTCGATCAGCCGATGACCGCCCAGGAGCGGGCCGAGGCGATGAGCGAGTTCTACATCCCGGTGACGCCCGAGGCCGGCCGGCTGCTGTATTCACTGGTGCGCGCCACCCGCCCGGCGACCGTCGTCGAATTCGGGATGTCGTTCGGCATCTCCGCCCTGCATCTGGCCGCCGCCGTGCGCGACAACGGGAGCGGCCGGGTGGTGACCACGGAGCTCAGTGAGACCAAAATCGCGGCGGCGAGGAAGACGTTCGCCGAGACGGGCTTGGACGATGTGATCACGATCCTGGAGGGCGATGCCCTGACCACGCTGAAAAGCCTGGATGGACCGGTCGATCTCCTGCTGCTCGACGGTTGGAAAGATTTGTACCTGCCCGTCATCGAGCTACTGGAGCCCCGCCTGTCCACGGGTGCGTTGGTCATCGCCGACAACGCCAGCTCGGCCGATATGGCGCCCTATCTCGACCGCGTGCGCGACCAGACCAACGGCTACGTCAGCTTCAACTTCCAGGTTCGCGGCAGTGACAGCATGGAAATCAGCTGCCGCACAGGCACTTAGGAGAATTACCTCAGCGGGGCTACCGCAGCGATTCCTCGAGCCACGGCGTCAGCCATTTCACCCCTTCCGGGGTCAGGTGCACCCCGTCGCTGCGCACCTTGATGCCGTCGACCTTGGCGGTATAGACGCCGTCGGGGCACAGCTTCTTGTTCAGGTCGAGGATCGCGACTCCTGGATGGTGGCTGACCGTCTTGCGCAACATGGTGTTCCACAGGTTGACCCGGTCCGGCTGGTCCTCCGGATACAGCCGACCGTCCGGCTTTTCACCGCCGCGGCTGTAGGGCACGGTCGCGACCACCACCCGCACACCGGTGGAACCGGCGATGGTGAGCGCCCGCTCCAGCTCGCCGTTGAGGTAGGCGTCGAAGGTCGGGTCGCCGATGTGGGTCCACTGGCCCTCGTTCACGCGGTCCACGGTTTCCCAGCGGCCGATGATCAGCAGCGCGACGTCCGGCTGGTCCTGGCTCACCTGCCGCGCCCAGCGGATCGGCCAGCCATCACACTCGGATCGCTGCTCGAGGGTTTGGCCCACGTACCGGTACGGCGTCCCCCGCACCAGGCTGCATCCGATGACGGTGTGGTCGAGGAAGGCGAATCCCGGTGTCGGCGGAAGGTAGTGCATCCACGTCCACCCGATCGAATCACCGAACACCGAGACGGTGAACGGCCGATTGGGATCCCGCGGCCGGCTATCTCCCGGTGGCGACGATGAGACCGCCGCGACCGCCGAGACGCCGGGTGGCAGACCGACCTCGCGCAGCCCCGGCCCGGTCCCCACCGGAACCACCAACAACGTCACCGCCGCGGCGCTGGCCACGGTCGCCGCCGCCAACGGCAGCAGCGGCACCCGCGCCGGGCGCCACCGTCGGATGGGCTGCTCGAGCACCCAATACGACGCCGCGGCCACCACTACCGTGGCGGCGCACCGCGCGGCGAACAACGGCAGGCCGGTCCACCCGGTGCGTTCGCCGTTGAGCGCCAAGAAGATTGGCCAGTGCCACAAGTAGACCCCGTAAGAGATGGTCCCGAGCCACACCAACGGCGGCAATGCGAGCGCGCGGGCGACGACGCCGCGCTGCTCCAGGGCGACCGGGGCGATGACGACGACGGCCGCGATCGCGACGCCGATCAGCAAGCCGTGGCGGAATTCACCGCTGGCGCCGGTGGCGTAGTGGGTCGCCGCCGCCAGCCCCGCCAAACCCAACACCGGCAGGATCCGGGCGGCGCGCCGCCCCCACCGCGTGCGGATCATGCACCAGCCGCGGTTCATCGACGGCCAATCCCGCACCAGCAGGGCGGCGGCCGCCGCGCCGACCAGTAGCGCCTGCGCGCGGGTGTCGGTGCCGAAGTAGATCCGGTCGCGGGTGCCATCGGAGGCCATCACGATGGCGAGCGCCGCGGACACCAGCGCCCCCACGGTGGCGATGACGAACGTGGCGAAGCGCACCCCGCCGACGGTGGCCCGGGTGAAGCGGCGCCTCGCGCGCGCGGCCAGCGACAGCGCCACCGCGATCAACAGCAGCGGCCAGACGAAGTAGTACTGCTCCTCCACCCCGAGCGACCAGGTGTGCTGCAGCGGCGACGGCGGCGCGCCCTGGGTGAAGTAGTCGGTTTTCTGGGCGACGAACCGCCAGTTCGCCATCCACACGAACGCCGCGATGGCGTCGTCGCGCAGGCCGGTGAGCGACCGTTCGGGCAGCAGTTCCCGGGCCGCGGCCACGGCGAGCACCATCAACACCAGCGCCGGCAGCAGCCGCCGCGCGCGCCGGATCCAGAAACCGGTGAGTTCGATGCGGCCGGTCCGTCCCAGCTCGTCCAGCAGCAGCGAGGTGATCAGGAATCCGCTGAGAACGAAGAAGACGTCGACGCCGATGAATCCGCCGCTGACACCGGGGATGCCACCGTGCCCGATGAGCACCAGCGAAACCGCGATCGCGCGTAGGCCGTCGAGCGCCGGGATCCCGCTGCGCCGCTCCGGCCGGTCCCAGACCGCCAGCCGGCCAACCCTGCGCACGGGGGCGACCCATCGGGGCCGAGTACGACGAGCCGGTGCGGGGTGAGACCCGCCCGGCTCGGTGCTCGCCGTCAGCGCGCCGTGACTACCATCCCGCCCGGCGCCATGGTTGATGCCGATACGTCGTTGCCCCTCCTCGTGAACGGGGCCAGCTTAAGGGCGGAGGCGCGGGATTGCGTGGAGGACACGCAACGGTTTTGCGTCGTGGTGCGTTCGGTTTCGGGGTCGGCGTCAGGCCTTGTCGGGCGCGTAGCCCAGCGTGCTCTTGACCTCCAGGTACTCGTGGAAGCCGAACTCGCTCCATTCGCGGCCATTGCCGCTGCGCTTGTAGCCGCCGAACGGCGCGTTCATGTCGAACGCGTGGTTGATCGTCACCCATCCCGCGCGGATCCGGCGAGCAACATCACGCGCCTTGTCGAGGTCGGCCCCCGAAACGTAGCCGGCGAGGCCGTATTCGGTGTCGTTGGCGATCTCGACGGCGTGGTCGATGTCGTCATAGCCGAGGATGCACAGCACCGGTCCGAAGATCTCCTCGCGCGCGATCGTCATGTCGTTGGCGACTTGCGCGAAGACGGTCGGCTTGACGTAGTACCCCGTGTCCAGCCCCGCCGGCCGGCCCGGGCCTCCCGCGACGAGGGTCGCGCCCTCGTCGATGCCCTGCTGGATCAAGCGCTGCACCTTCTCGAACTGTGACCTCGAGGCCACCGGCCCGATCGCCGTCGCATCGCCGGCGCTGCCCACCTGGACGTGCTCCGCTGTCTCGCGCGCGATGGTGATGGCCTCGGCCATCCGTGAATTCGGCACCAGCATGCGCGACGGCGCATTACAACTCTGTCCGGAGTTGGGCATCATGTTGGCGACGCCCGCGCGGACGCCGTCGGCGAAGCCGCTGTCATCGAGGACGATGTTGGGGCTCTTACCGCCGAGTTCCTGGGTCACGCGCTTCACGGTCGGGGCGGCTTTGGTGGCTACCTCGATGCCGGCGCGGGTGGATCCGGTGAACGACACCATGTCGATGTCGGGATGGCTCGCCAGGGCCGCGCCCACGCCCGGGCCGTCGCCGTTGACGAGGTTGAACACCCCGGCCGGCACGCCCGCGGCGGCCAGGATCTCGGTGAAGACGTAGGGCGAATACGGGGCCACCTCAGACGGTTTCAGGACGACCGTGCAGCCGGTGGCCAGCGCCGGATAGACCTTGACCGCGACCTGGTTGATCGGCCAGTTCCAGGGCGTGATCAAACCACAGACGCCGATCGGCTCCTTGGCGATCAAGGTCGCCCCTTTTCGTTCCTCGAACGGGAAGTTCTTCAGCGCGTCGATGGCCGTGGTGAGGTGGCCGATGCCGAGAAAGACCTGCGGTCCGGCGGCCAGTGAGGGCGGCGCGCCGATTTCCTCGGTGACCGCCTCGGCGAGATCGTCCGCCCGCTTCTGGTATTCGGCGAGGATGGCCTGCAACAGGTCCAGGCGCTGTTCGCGGGTGCTCTGCGACCAGTCGGCGAAGGCCCGCCGGGCGGCTTGGACCGCCACGTCGACATCGGCCGCCGACCCCAGCGAGATCTTTCCCGAAACCTGTTCGGTTGCCGGGTTTTCCACGTCGAAGGTGTTAGGCCGCACCGGGTCGACCCACTGTCCGTCGATGTAGAACTTCAGGTATTCGCGCATAGCTTGCACTCTTCCTTAGTTGCGACGCTTACTGGGTGCCTTCTGCATACCAGGTGCGGAATCGGTCGTATTTGGGCATCTCCTCGGAGTTGGCCTTCGGGTCGATGCACACGTGCACCACACCGACTTTGCCGCTGGCGTAGGCGCGCGCGATGGCTGGCCCGATCTCCTCTTCCTTCTCGACGAACTCACCGTGGCAGCCGAAGCCCTCCGCGATCTTGTCCATCCGGACGTCCTTGCTCCAGTGCACGCCGGGCTGCGGTGACGGTTGGGAGAACGTGCGCTTGTAGACGCCCACCTCCAGGCCCCACTGGTGGTCGACGCCCACCACGCACACCAGCGGAAGGTTCTGCCGCGCAGCGGTTTCCAGCTCGGCGATGTGAAAGAGGAACGCCGAGTCGCTGGTCAGCAGCATGACGGGGCGGTTACCGCCCTCGGCGACGGATGCTCCCACCGCGTAGGGCAGGCCGGTGCCGAGGTGGCCGAAGTTCTGGTTCCAGATCACATCGCGCGGTTTGGACTGCGAGTAGGTCCACTGAAAGATGACGGTCGCGCCGCCATCGCGCACCATGATCGCGTCCTCGAGTTCGTTGAACGCCTTGGTGGCCTCAACGACGTATCGCGCCGGGTGAATCGGCGAACGACCCGACGGCGCGGTCTCGGCGAGCGAAGCGAGCTCCTCGGCGTCGGCGTTGACCAACTTCTCGAGGTTGGCCGACGGGGCGCGCGGCGTGTCCCGGAGCGCGTCGATGAGCTGCGGCACGACGCCGCGCAGATCGCCCACCAGCGGCACGTCGAACTGGCGGTTGACGCCGATGGCGGCCGGGTCCTGCTCGACGTACACCCATTTGCGATTCGCATCGTTGTCCGCCCAGTGCTGAGTCCGGCCGTAGTGCATCGGCTCACCGAGTTCGGTTCCCAGCGCGACGCACAGGTCGGATTCCTCGACTGCCTCGTTGGCGGCCGGGGAGAACAGGTAGGGGAATGTCCGCTCCTGCAGGCCCGGGATGTACGACGTACCCCCGGAGGTCTGGATGACCGGGCAGGCCATCAAGTCGGCGAGCTCCTTCACCGCGGGACCGGTACGCGACGTGTGCACGCCATGGCCCACCAACAGAATCGGGCTCTTCGCTTCGCGAATCAGCTTTGCGGCCTTGGCGATCTCAGGGGCTCCCGCCCCCTGGTTGACGAGGCGATACCGATGGGGCGGCAACGGATCCGGCACGTCGAGCTCTTCCAGGATGACGTGCGACGGGTACTCGATGTAGGCCGGGCCGGGTGTGCCCGACATCGCTCGCCGGATCGCCTCGTGGATGATCTCATCGGTCTGGTCGGCGTACTCGATGGACGCGCTGTACTTGACGGATGGGGCGAAAAGCGGCTCCTGACGGACGAATTGGATACGTCCGCGCCGGACCCGGCGTTCGGTGATGCGGGCGCGCTGGCCGCCGAGGAAGATCACCGGCGAGTTCTCCACCAGTGCGCACTGGATCGCTCCGGCGATGTTGGCCATGCCCGGGCCGAGCGTGCCGATGCAGAGACCGGGCTTACCCGTCATCCGCGATGCCGCCTCGGCCATGAAACCCGCGCTCAGTTCGTGATGCGGCGCGACCACCGACCACCCGCGGGCGTCGGCCTCGGCGAACATGTGCACGAAGTTCGGGTCCGGGATACCGAACAGGGTGTTCATCCCCTCGGCCTCGAACAGGTCGAGAATCCTCTGATAGACCGGCACACCCATTTAAATTTCCTTTCCCTCGCGAGCGCCAATTTCGGCGAGTATTTCTTCGGTGTGGGCGCCGAGCTCGGGCGCCGGCCCCGCGACGCGACCCGGTGTCTGCGAGAACCAGGTGGGTACGCCCGGGAAGCGCACCCGTCCGTGCGGGGTGTCCACCGTCTCGAACATGCCGACGGCGTTGAGATGCGGATCGTCGAAGAGGGCGCCGGGCGTGTTCAGCGGCGCGGCCGGTATCTCGAGTTGGCGCAGCAGCGCCAACCACTCCGCGGTGGAGCGCTCTTTCATCGTCTCGGCCACCAGCCCGTAGACGGTGTCGATCTCGCGGGCGCGCTGTTCCAGCGTCGAATACAGCTCGCTGGCCCACGGCGGCTGGACGGCTTTCATGAACGCGTTCCAGTGCTTGTCGTTGTAGATCAGCGCCGCGATGTGGCCGTCGCTGGTGCGGTACGGCCGGCGGTTGGGCGCCACGGTGCGCGGATACACCGCGGGCCCCAGCGGCGGGTCGAACAGGGCACCGTTGGCGTGTTCGACGAGCATGAACGACGCCATGGTTTCGAACATGGCGACCTCGACTTCTTGCCCTTCGCCGGTGCGCTCGCGATGAAAGAGCGCCATGGTCGTCGCGTACAGCGCCGTCAGCCCGGCGATCTTGTCGGCCATGATGGTGCCGACGTAATCGGCCTCCCCGGTCAACTGCTGTTGCACCGCCGGCACACCACATTCGGCCTGGATCGTGTCGTCATAGGCGGGCCGATCGCGATCGGGCCCGCGCCGCCCGTACCCGTAGCAGTTGGTGTAGACGATCGCGGGGTTGATCGCGGCGACGTCGTCGTAGCCGAAGCCGAGCTTGGCGATCGCCTTGGCGCGCATGGAGTGGATGAACACGTCGGCGGTCTCGACCAGCGCGCGCAACGCCCGCGTTCCGGCGTCGGTTTGCAGGTCCAGCACGATCCCGCGCTTGCCCCGGTTCACGTTGACGAATACCCCGCTCATGCCCGGCGCCGGGCCCACCGAGATGTAGCGGGTGTTATCGCCTTGGGGCGGTTCGACTTTGATCACGTCGGCGCCCATGTCGGCCATGATCTGCGTGCAGTAGGGACCCATCACCATCGCGGTGAGATCGATCACGCGCACGCCGGCCATCGGGCCCGTCGGGCTAGCCATTGAGCGCTCCTTGATCGGTCGAGCCATGTAGCTCGTTTGACCTCTGCGCCAGATCGAAGCTGTAGCGGATGTGCTGGTCATGCCCGTCCGGGACGACCGGGAAGATGAGGGGCGCCTCGACGTAGCGGATCGCATCCAGATGGCTGCCGATGTCCTCGATCGTCCACGACGACCGGCACACGCCCGGGCTCTCCGCGATGACCGCCCGGGCCACGCGCCCCGCCAGCGCGATGAACAGCTCGCCGGTCACCGAGCAGGATTCGTGTGCGAGCCAGCCCACCACGGGCGCAACGAGTTCCGACCCCATCGGGGGGTAGGCCGACGTGTCGATGCCTTCCGCCATGCGCGTCACCGCCGCCGGCAGGATCACGTTGCACCGCACGCCCTCGGCGGCGCCTTCCAGCGCGGCGACGTTGGACAACCCGATCACGCCGGCCTTGGCGGCCGCGTAGTTCGCCACGCCGTGGTTGCCGTACAGGCCGCCGATCGATGACGTCAGCACGATGCGGCCGTAGCCGGCCTCGCACATCAGCGGAAACGCCGGCCGCACGACGTTGAACGCACCTCGCAGATGCACGTCGAGCACGGCGTCGAAGTCCTCGTAGCTCATCTCCTTCAGCGAGCCGCGCCGGACGTTGCCGGCATTGTGCACCAGGATGTCGATGCGGCCGTAGTGCTCGAGCGCGGTCGCGATGATCGCGTCGCCGCCGTCGGCGGTCGCGACCGACGCGCTGGTCGCGACGGCCTGTCCCCCGGCCGCGGTGATCTCCGCGACGACCTGCTGGGCCGGACCGGCGTCGACGCCGTCCCCGTCAAGGCCGCCGCCGACGTCGTTGACGACCACCTTCGCTCCGCGCGAGGCCAGCAGTTGCGCGTACGCGCGACCCAACCCGCGGCCGGCTCCGGTCACCACGGCAACGCGGCCGTCGAATCGCAGTTGCGCTGCAAGGGTTTCGCTCAAGTGCCGAGCACCAACCCGTCCAGGTCGCCCTTGTCGCGCCACAGCCGCAACAAGTCCTCGAAGGCGTAAAAGCCGGGACCGTACGGCTCCCCCAGGTGCGACCGGATGCCCTCTCCCCCGCCGCCGCCTTCGTTGTTGTAGTAGCCGGGCGTGCACTGGGCGTCGAATGCCGAATTGTCGACCGCGGTCTCCCGGATCGTCGCGCACCACTGCTCCTGCGCCGCCTGGCTGGGCTCCACGGTGGCCGCACCGCGTTTCAGGGCCTCGGCGATGATGTAGGCGATGTGCTCGCCCTGCAGCTCGTAGTTGGCGGCGATGTTGGCGGAGATGCCGACCTGGGTGAAACCGGTGTAGAACTGGTTCGGGAATCCGCGGCTGGTCATCCCGTGCAGCGTCTTGTAACCGTCGCGCCAGTAGTCGAACAGCGACAGCCCGTCGCGCCCCTCGATCGTCTCCATGGAATAGCGGCGGCTGATCTCGGTGGTGATTTCGAAGCCGCTGGCATAGATGATGCAGTCGACGTCGTACTCGACGCCGTTGGCCACGACTCCCGTCTCGGTGATCCGTTCCACGCCTTTGGAATCGGAGACGTCGACGAGGGTGACGTTGGGCCGGTTGAACACCGGCAGGTACTCGTCGTTGGACAGCGGCCGCTTGCACAGGAACCGGTAGTAGGGCTTGAGCGACTCGGCGGTCTGCGGGTCCTCGACGATCACGTCGATGCGGCGGCGCAGCCGCTCCATCAACTTGTAGTCCTCTTCTTCGCGGATCGCCATGAACTGCTCGGGTGTCATCGACGCGGGGTCGTCCAGCGCGAGCACCCGCGCGGCGGTGTTGCGCCCGAGCTCGGTCCAGAAGTCGCACACCAGATCCGGCTGACCCAGCGCCATGCCCTCGAACGTCCAGGAGTGGAAGTTGCGTTGCCGTTCCCGCTGCCAGCCCGGCCGCAGCGACTTCGCCCAATCCGGGTCGGTGGGCGCGTTGTTGCGCTGGTCGACCGTCGAGGGGGTGCGCTGAAAGACGTAGAGGCGCTCGGCGTCTCGGGCCAGGAACGGGACGATCTGGATCGCGGTGGCGCCGGTGCCGATGACGGCGACCTTCTTGTCGGCGAGCTTGTGCAGGTTGCCGCCGGTGTCGCCGCCGGTGTAGTCGTAGTCCCACCGCGACGAGTGGAACGCGTGCCCCTTGAAGTCCTTGATCCCCGCGATACCCGGCAGCTTCGGGCGGTGGAAGGGGCCTGACGCCAGCACCACGAACCGGGCGCGGATGTCGTCGTCGCGGTTGGTACTGATGCGCCAGCGTCTGATCTCCTCGTCCCAGCGCAGGTCGCGCACCTGGGTGGAGAAGATCGCCGAATCGTAGAGACCGAAGTACTTGCCGATGTTCCGGCAGTGCTGGTAGATCTCAGCACCGTCGGCGAACTTCTTCGACGGCATGAAGTCGAGTTCTTCGAGAAGCGGTATATAGCAGTAGGATTCGTTGTCGCATTGGATGCCCGGATACCGGTTCCAGTACCAGACACCGCCGAAGTCGCCCCCGAGCTCGATGACGCGTACGTCGTCGACGCCGGCCTTCTTCAGGTGGGCCGCCGACAGCAGGCCCCCGAAACCGCCGCCCAGGACCGCGACGTCGATATCCTCGGAAATCGCGTCGCGTGGCGTCGCGGGGGTGTAGGGGTCGACCTCGTAGTAGCCGGCGAAGTCATCCTCCAATTCGATGTACTGCTTGGAACCTTCCTTGCGCAGCCGCTTTTCGCGCTCCAGGTGGTACTTCTCGCGCAGCGTGGCGATGTCTACGTCGTCGGGCGTCTGAGTGGGCCCGCAATTGTCTCGGTACTTTTCCATGTCGGGGGTCATGCCGAGGGGGACTCCTTACCTGACAGGTGTTGGGGCTCACCGGAACCCATGTATCTCGACAATTGGTAGTGCAGGTTGACGGTGCTGCGTTCGCGGTACGGGTTGGGCTTGGTGCCGCCGAAGCCGAGCGACTTCATGCCCTGCTGCACGGCGGCCATGTTGGAGAAGTCTTGCGGCAGGACCGACCGCCACCTGGGGTCGCCGACCGGCGTGTACTCCCATTCCGTCTGGGGCTCTTGCCCTTTCGGGTACAGCTCGAAGACCGACACCTCGAAGATGCACATGTCGGGGTTGTAGCTGGGATGCGGACGCGCGCCGTAGCACAGCGCGCTGGTCAGGCCCTGCCCGATCTGGAAGTTGGGAAAGATCTGCCACGCGGTGCCGGCCTGCCCGAGGATGTCGGCGGGAATCGTCGGCCAGACCACGCCGCGGGCCTCGTCGTCGCGGCGTGCCGAGGCCAGCCAGTGCTCGAGGACCTTGTCGGCCGGTGTCCCCTCGGGCAGCTCGTCGACCAGGCGCCTGGCCGCGTTCACCAGCGTCTGGGTGGTGGTGGCGTTGGTTTCCTCCATCGTGTACACCTGCATCTGGGCGGTGGACACCCGCGGGTCGGTGCCGCTGCCGAGGCGGATCTTGGACTTGGTGGCCTCCATGTCCTCGGGGGCGTCGTAGCCGATGTTGCTGTGCTTGCCTTGGGCTTTCGCCCACCCCTTGAACTCGCCGAACTTATTGAACTCGGGATGGGTGGTGTAGACGTGGTAGGTCTCGTTGAAGGCCTCCAGCGCGACCTTCCAGTTGCAGTCGAAGGACAGCCACTTGCGCCATTTGTAGCGCATGTTTTCCAGGCCGAACGAGTCGAGGATCTTCGCGGCGGGGAACAGATAGTCGGCCAGCGGCTCGCAGTCGGGGTCCATGTTGATCCACAACCAGCCGCCCCACGTGTCGACCCGGACCGGTCGAAGGTGGGTGTTCTCGGGGGTGAGCGCGTCCTGCCAGTCCTGTTGCTCACGGATGTGCGTGCACGCCCCCTCCAGGCCGTAGGTCCAGCCGTGAAAGCCGCAGACAAACGACTTTCGGGTGCGGGCACAGGCATTCTTGGCGCCCTCGGGCGTGTCGATCAGCCGGCGGCCGCGGTGCATGCACACGTTGTGGTGCGCGTGAAATTCGTGCTCGCCGGTGCGCACCACGATGATCGAGTCGTCGAGAATGTCGTAGGTCAGGTAGCTGCCCACCTCGGGCAATTCCTCGACGCGGCCGACCTGCTGCCAGACTTTGCGCCACAGCTTGTCGCGTTCGGCGCGGGCATAGTCCTCGGAAATGTATGCCTCGACACCGATCGTCATCGGTGTCGAGAGCTCTTCGACCGCTTCGGAATTCACGCTCTTGTCCAGGTCGGTCATCACATCCTCCTGATCGCCGTGCGAAAGGATTCGTCTTTGAGGAACAGTGACGTGTTGTCGGCGCCGAGATGGCTCCACTTGAGGCCCAGCCCGCCATCGACGAGCAGCGTCTGGCCGGTGATGTAACTCGACATCTCCGAGAGCAGAAAGACGATGGCGCCGGCCTGCTCCTCGGGCCGCCCCCGCCGGCCCATCGCGATCGCCTGACGGTCGCGCTCGGGGTCCTCATCGACGTAGGTGCGCGAGGCCGCGGTCTCGGTGACGCCGGGCGCGACGGCGTTGACCCGGATACCGGCCAGCGCCAGTTCGAGGGCCATCGTGCGGGTCATCGCGGTGATGGCGGCCTTGGCGGTCCCGTAGGCGATGTGGAACGGCGCGGTGTTCATGCCGCTGATCGACGAGAGCGACACGATCGACCCCGGCCGTTGCTGCGCGACGAGCTCGCCGGCCACGGCCTGGCTCATGAAGAATGCCGTTTCGAGATTGTCGGCGAAGATCTTGCGCCAGTCGCTGCGCGTCACCCGGGTCGACGGCATCCAGGTCGACGGCTCGGCGCCGCCGGCGACATTGACCAGCCCGTACAAGTTCCCGTCGGCGCGGCGCGCGTGGTCGATCACCGCGGCAATGCCCTCGTCGGTGGAGGCATCGGCCGCGACCGGCACCACGGCCAGCCCCTGCTGTGCCAGCGGGGCGATGTGCTCGTTGAGGTTTTCCTTCGATCGACTCACCGCGATCACCGTGGCCCCGGCCCGGGCGGTCATGGCCGTGACCGTCGTGCCGATACCACCCCCGCCCGCGCCGGAAACCACCACGACGCGCCCGTCGAGTCTGAGGAGATCCTCGTGATCGTCCATGACCTGCTTTCGCCTCCGCCGACGCCGTCCGACGCGCACAGCGGGATCTACCGCCAATTTGTCCGGACAAAATATGGCATTCTGCCCGTTGGAGAACACTATTCCGATCCGTGAACTTCGCTGTCAAGGTCGAGCCGGGGCGCTTTGGCGGCTATTGTCTGGACTACGAGGAATTGATAACGTCCAGCCCAACCGGCTGACGGAAGGACCTCGGCGAGCATGTCCATTTCACGGGCCCTCTCAACGCAGCCCTCGCGGTACGCCCCCTCGAATTCCGCACCACCGCCCATCGATGTCGCGCCCGGCTGGGACCTCGAACGCGTCACCGCGCCCAGCCGGCTGTTCGGCGCCAACGGTTTGCGCACCGGCCCGGACGGCCGCATCTACATCGCCCAGGTGACCGGCAGTCAGATCAGCGCGCTGGACCACCGCACCGGGGAACTGGTGATCGCCAGCCCCAAGGGCGGCGACATCGTGGCGCCCGACGACGTCGCGTTCGACGCCGGCGGCAACCTGTACGCGACCGAAGTGATGGACGGCCGGGTCAGCGTGCGCGACGCCCACGGTCACACGCGGGTGCTGCGCGACGACGTGCCATCGGCCAACGGCATCACCTTCCATCGGGACCGGCTGTTCATCGGTGAATGCCGTGAAGGCGGACGGCTGCTGGAATTCGACCTGGCGGGCGGACCGCCACGGGTGTTGCTGGAGAATGTGCCCTCACCGAACGCGATGGAGGTCGGCCCGGACGGCCTGCTGTACTTCCCGGTGATGGGCGCCAACGAGATCTGGCGCGTCGACCCCGACGGCGGCGAGCCGCAGTGTGTCGCAGGCGATCTCGGCGTGCCCGACTCGGTCAAGTTCGACGCGCACGGCTACCTCGTCTCGACACAGGTGGCGAGCGGCCAGGTGCTGCGCATCGATCCTCGCAGCGGCGAACAGCGCTTGCTCGCCCAGCTTAATCCCGGGCTGGACAACTGCACCTTCGTGGGCGACCGACTGTTCGTCTCCAACTTCACCGGCGAGATCACCGAGATATCGCCCGACGGCACAACGACATCCGTGTTGCCGGGCGGACTCAACTGGCCGATGGATTTGGCCGTGGGCCATGACGGCCAGCTCTACATCGCCGACGGCACCTACTTCTACGTCGCCCTGCCCGACGGCTCCTTGCACACCGCGGGAATGTTGTTCAGCCCCGGCTATCCCGGCTTCCTGCGCGGCGTCACCGCGAGCGGACCCGGGGAGTTCGTCGTCACGACGTCGGGCGGCCAGGTCGCCGGCTACCGGCCCGAGGCGAACGAAACCGATGTGCTGGCAGATGGTTTCGACCAACTTTACGGTGTCGCGGTGAGCGCGCACGGTGTGGTGTTCGCGGAATTGGGCACCGGGCGGGTGCTGTCGCTGCGGTCGGGGGTGATCGAGGTGCTGGCGACCGATCTGCGTGAGCCGGTCGGTGTCGCGATCGATGCCGACGGGGCTCCTCTGGTGGCCGAGGCCGGAGCGGGCCGGGTGATCCGGGTGAGCGGGTCGCGGATCGACACCGTTGTCGCCGATCTACAACGCCCGCAGGGCATTCTGGTCCAGGGCGGTGTGCTCTACATCGTCGACGCGGGCGCCAAGGAGTTGGTCGCGTTCGATCTCACCAGCGGCGCGCGCCACACGATCGCGTCCGGGCTGCCGGTCGGCGCCCCGCCGGGCGTGACGCCCAAGCCGCTGCGTGGCATGCCGCCGTTTTCCGGGCCGCAGGGCCCGTTCGCCGGCATCACCGCCGCGGCCGACGGGACGCTGTACATCTCGGCCGACGGCGACGGCAGTGTGCTGGCTTTGCGCCCGAGCGGGCAAGGCCGCTGATGACCCAGGCCATCGCGGGCGACCACCGCTACCTCCAGATCGCACGCACGCTGCGTAAGGAGATCGTCGACGGGGTGTACCCGGTGGGCTCGCAGCTGCCGACCGAGCACCAACTGTGCGAGCGCTTTGCGGTGAGCCGCTACACCGTTCGCGAGGCGCTGCGCCGGCTGCGGGAGGATAATCTGGTCGCGTCCCGGCCGCGGGCGGGCACCCGGGTGGTGCCCCGGCCGGCGTCGAGTTCCTATGCCCAGGACGCGATGTCGATCGACGACCTGCTGGCGTTCGCGGCCGGCGCGCAGCTGACCATCGAATCCAACGCGATGGTGACGATCGACGACGACCTCGCCGCCCGGACCGGTCTCGAGCCCGGCACCCAGTGGCTCTCGGTGCGCGGCTACCGGCAGGCCGACGGCGCGTCCGTGCCGCTGTGTCGAACGGAGTACTACATCAGCCGGAGCTTCGCCGCGGTCGGCAGGCTGCTGCAGCGCCATGCCGGTCCGATCTTCCCGTTGATCGAGGATCTGTTCGGCGTGAGCGTCTCCCAGTTACACCAGGAGATCGCGGCCGTCCTGTTATCGCCGGAACTGGCCGACGGGCTCGGCGTGGAAGCGGGGACGGCCGCGCTGCAGATGCGGCGAACCTACACGACCTCCGACGGCGACGTGGCCCAGGTGACGATCAATACCCACCTGTCGTCGAGGTTTCGGTACGCGATGACCATGCGGCGCGTCACCGGTCAGGCCGGTTGAGTTGATCGCCCGGGCCCGCCACGATGCGGCACACGCCTTCGAGGCTTACCGCCGCGGGCTGTGGGTGCACGCCACGCTGGCCGATTCCCTGCGCGCGGCCGCAGAGGCATCCCCGCATCGAATAGTGCTGGCGGACAAGGGTGTTCGGCTGGATTGCGCCACGCTGTACGCGCAGGCCGGCGCCCTGGCGGCGGCGCTGGTGGCACGGCTGCCCACCGGCAGCGTCGTGTCGTTCATGCTGCCGAACTGGCACGAGACCGCCGTCATCTATCTGGGCGCGACGCTGGCCGGCATGGTGGTGAACCCCATCTTGCCGTCGCTGCGCGACCACGACCTGCGCTTCATCCTCGAAGACGCCGACACCGCAGTCATTTTCGTACCACACCGATACGGCGGCCACGATTACGCCGCGATGCTCGAACGCGTGGTGGCCCCGATGAGCCGGGCGCCGGAGGTTGTCGTGCTGCGCGGCTGCGAAACCAGGCACGCCGGTACCCACACGCCCTATTCGGACCTGCTCGGCCAGGCCCCGGACGCCGCGGCACTTCCGGCGCTCGATCCCGATGCCGTGCGGATGGTTCTGTACACCTCCGGCACCACGAGCCGTCCGAAAGGCGTGCTGCACACCCACAATTCGATACACGCGCTGATCTGTCAGATCCGCGACCATTGGATGATCGACCCGGGCGACACGTTCCTGGTCCCCTCGCCGGTCGCCCATATCGGCGGCTCGATCTATGCCTTCGAATGCCCGTTGCTGCTGGGCACGGCCGCGGTGCTCATGGACCGCTGGGATCCCGCCGAGGCGCTCGCCCTGATGAACACCGAGGGGTGCACCCACATGGCGGGGGCCACTCCGTTTCTGCAACAGCTGCTCTCGGCCGCCGAACACGCCGGCACCCACCTGCCCGACCTGAAGGTGTTCATCTGCGGCGGCGCATCGGTATCGCCGTCGCTGATCCGGCGCGCCACACAGTACTTCGACCGCGCGGTGGTCACCCGGGTGTACGGCTGCACGGAGGTGCCCGTCGCGACCGTCGGCGCTCCGCGCCCGGAGGAGGCCCGCTTTGCGGCGGACACCGACGGCAGGCCCGGCATCGCCGAGATCAAGCTCGTCGCACACGAAGCCGCGCCCGCGGGTGACGGGGAAATCTGTGTGCGCGGTCCGCAGATGCTGGCGGGCTACCGTCATCCCGACGACGGCGCCGACTCCTTCGATGCCGCAGGGTTTTTCCGCACGGGGGATCTCGGGCGCTGGGTCTCAGCCGGTTCCTCAGCCGGTTTTGAAGACCGGTACCTCGTCGTGACCGGCCGGGCCAAGGACGTCATCATCCGCAGCGGCGAGAACATCTCGGCCAAGGAGGTTGAGGACCTGCTCACCGACCATCCCGGCATCGCCGAGATCGCGGTCGTGGGGTTACCCGACGAGCGCACCGGGGAACGGGCCTGCGCGGTGATCGTTCCGGCGGGTGAATCGAGCCCGGACGTCGCGAGCCTGCTCGCGCTGCTGGTGAGCAAGGGGGTCGCCAAGTTCAAGGCGCCCGAACAGGTGGTGATCTGGGATGCCCTGCCGAAGAACGACGCGGGCAAGGTGCTCAAGCATCGGATCCGAGCGGCGTTAACACGGGCGGAAGACTAAGGATGGGTGAGATGCAGGTCGCAATCGTCACGGGAGCAAGCAGCGGCATCGGCCTGGGTTGTGCGACAAAGCTCGCCGAGATGGGCATGGCGGTCCTCGGCACAGGTCGCGACAGGGCGCGCCTGACCGCGCTGGAGAAGGCGGTCAACGATCCGGATCGCGTCGCCGCACTTGCCGTCGACCTGACCGACGACGACGCACCGCGACGCATCGTGGACCTCGCGGTGAAGCGATGGGGCCATATCGATTTCCTGATCAACAACGCCGGGGTGGGCAGCCCCAAGCCGCTGCACGAAACCGACGACGAGACCCTGGACTATTTCCTGGGTTTGATGCTGCGGGCGCCGTTCCGGCTCGCGCGCGAGGCGCTGCCCCACATGGGGCCCGGGTCGGCGATCATCAATGTGACATCGACGTTCGCGGTCGTCGGCGGCCTGCGCGGCGGCGCCTACTCCGCGGCCAAGGGCGGGCTGACCGCGCTGACCACGCACATCGCCTGCCAGTACGGCGCGTCCGGCGTGCGCTGCAACGCCGTCGCGCCTGGGGTGACGGTGACCCCGATGGTCGAAAAGCGCTTGGAGGACGAGCGATTCCGCAAGATCAACACCGAGATGACGCCGCATCAGCGGTTGGGCCGTATCGACGACATCGCCAGCACGGTCGCCTTCCTGTGCTCGCCGGGCGGAAGCTTCATCAACGGCCAAACGATCGTCGTCGACGGCGGATGGAGTTCGACCAAATATCTGTCGGAGTTCGCCTTGTCCTCGCAGTGGATCGAGCGATGAATCTGTTTGCGATGCTCGATCGGGCCGCGAGCGGGTTCCCCGATCGAGGCGCCGTGTATCACGGGAATCACCGTCTGTATACGTGGATTGAGTTGCGAGACCGGGCGTTACGGCTGGCCGCATCGATCCGCCAACAACACGGGGGCGGCGCTCGCATCGCGATCGCCACCCACAACCGCCCGGAGATCATCGAATTGATGTTCGCGGTCTGGGCCGCCGAGTGCGCGCTCGTGCCCATCAACCACAAGCTGCATCCACGGGAGATGGCCCAGATCCTCCACGACGCGGGCGCGGCGCGGTTGTTCGCCTCCTCGGCCATCGGCGCCGAATTGGCGTCCCTCACCGCCACGCCCATCGAAACCCTTGAATCCCGGTGCTATTCACGCCGATTCGATACCACCCCGTCGGCGCCGCCACGCACCGACCCGTCGGCGCTGGCGTGGCTGTTCTACACCAGCGGAACCACCGGACGGCCGAAGGGCGCGATGCTGTCGCACCGCAACCTCACGGCGATGACCGTGGCCCACCTCGCCGACATCGACGCCCCGGACGAGGACTGCAGCCTCCTGCACGCGGCGCCGATGTCGCACGGCTCCGGCCTCTACGTCCTGCCGTACGTGCTGCGCGCCGCCCGCCAGGTGGTGCCCTCCTCGGGTGCGTTCGACCCCGATGAGTTCCTCGATCTCTGCGAACACCACCCGGATTGCAGCGCATTTCTGGCGCCGACGATGGTGCAACGCCTGGTCGATACAGGCCGCACCCGGCCGGGCAACCTCAAGGCGATCGTCTACGGCGGCGGTCCGATGTATGTCGAAAGCTTGCGCAGGGCGATCACGGCGTTCGGCCCGATCTTCGCCCAGATCTACGGGCAGGGCGAGTCGCCGATGACCATCTCCGGGCTGCGCCGCGCCGATCACGAATCGGACGACGACGCGATCCTGGGTTCGGTCGGCTATGCGCGCTCGGGCATGGAGGTCGCGGTGCTGCGCACCGACGGCCGCCCGGCGCCCGCCGGCGAGATCGGCGAAATCGTCTGCCGCGGTGACGCGGTCATGTCCGGCTACTGGCGAAACCCCGACGCGACCCTCGCCACGATCAAAGACGGCTGGCTTTACACCGGTGATATGGGCTCGTTCGACGCGCGTGGTTTCCTCACGCTGCGGGATCGGTCGAAGGACGTCGTCATCAGCGGCGGCAGCAACATCTACCCCCGGGAGGTGGAGGAGGTGCTGCTGGAGCACCCCGGTGTCGCCGAGGCGTGCGTGGTCGGCACCCCCGACGCCGAATGGGGCGAGGTGGTGGTCGCGTTCATCGTCGGCACAGGCGATTCCGCCGACCCCGCGGCGCTGGACGCGCACCTGTTGGCGCGCATCGCCCGCTTCAAACGGCCCAAGCGCTACGAATTCGTCGACGAGCTACCGAAAAACAGCTACGGCAAGGTGCTCAAGCGGGAGCTGCGCGCAAGGTTGGCGCCGCGCTCGCCGGAGCTCCTCGAATACCAAGAGACATCCAGGAGGTCGCAATGAAGTGTCGTGCCGCTGTGATCCGCGGGGTCGGCCAGGACTGGGAGATCCGCGAGATCGAACTCGATCCGCCGCGCGGCGGTGAAGTCCTGGTGCGGATCGCCGTCGCCGGAATCTGCCACTCCGACGACCATCTGTTCACCGGCGATGTGGTGCCGACCCCCGAGGTGCTGGCCGCCAGCGGTCAGCCCGCACCGGATTGGTTCCCGCTGCTCGGCGGTCACGAGGGCGCGGGCGTCGTCGCGGAAGTCGGGCCGGGCGTGACCACGGTGCAGCCGGGGGATCACGTGGCGCTCTCGTTCATTCCCGCGTGCGGCAGTTGCCGGTTCTGTGTCAACGGTCAGAGTTACATCTGCGACATCGGTGCGAGCCTGTTCGTGCGGGAGATGCCCACCGACGGTACGTGCCGCCGGCATCTCGGCGACGAAAACCTGTTGGCCTATGGACAACTCGGCACCTTCGCCGAATACGCGGTGCTGTCGGAAAGGTCGGTCATCAAGATCGACGAGGCCATCCCGTTCCATGCCGCCTCGCTGGTGTCGTGCGGCGTCAGCACCGGCTGGGGTTCCGCGACGATCTCGGCGGGCACCGAGCCCGGTGACACCGTCGTGGTCATCGGCACCGGCGGTGTCGGGATGAACGCCCTGCAGGGCGCGCGGGCCGTCGGTGCCAAGTATGTCGTCGCGGTGGATCCGGTTGAGTCCAAGCGCGATTCGGCCAAGATCTTCGGCGCCACCCACACCGCCGCCACCGCGCAGGACGCGATACCGGTGGTCAAGGAGATCACCGCCGGTCTGATGGCCGACCGCGTCGTCGTCTGTCCCGGCGTGGTGCACGCAGACTTGATCCCGTTGGCGATGGCGCTGCTGCGTAAAGGCGGGATCTGCGTGCTCACCGGCATCACCCCGTTCACCGAGCCGCCGGTTCCGTTGGTCCTGCAGGAGATGACGCTGTCGGCCAAACAGCTCAGAGGGGCGCTGTACGGCGGCATGAATCCGCGCACCAGCGTGCCGATGCTGCTGTCGTTGTATCAGGCGGGCGCGGTGAAACTCGACGAATTGGTCACCCGCCACTACCAGCTGGACCAAATCAACGAGGCGTTCGTGGATCTGCGCGAAGGCCGCAACATTCGCGGCGTGATCGACTTCGCCGGCGTGTGACCGGTCAACCGGATTCGAAATGCCTCCGAATGCCGGCGAGCATCTCGGCGTGCGCCTTGACCGCCTCGCGGATGGTCACCACCCCGGGTGACTGGTCGGCCTCGGTCAGCACGTCGCCGCTGGCGGGCACTCGCAGCCGGGCGTAGTAGGTGGTCCGTATGGTGAACGGTCCCAGCGGGATTCGGTCGACCACCCGGTAGCTCTGCTGGTAGCCCTCGGGGGTTTCGTTGCGGGACAGCGTTTCCACGGACACGATCAGCGGGTGTACGAGCCTGATGTTGTCCAGGTCCACGTAGAAGCCGCGCACCGCATCGGGCGGCGCTGGCACGTGCTCGGACAGCCTCCGATCAGCGTGGACGAAGAGCAACGACCGAGCCCGCGAATGTAACGCCACGGCGACATTCTGCCGGTTTTTTCGCCGTGGCGTTACGCTCGGCACAGCGCGAGGAGCGGAGGCGTGATGGGCAACGCGACGGAAGGTCACGTGGTCGAGCGCTACCTGGACTGCCTGGCCGCTCACGACTGGGACGCACTGGCCGACACGCTCAGCGAGCAAGGCCTGACCCGGGAGGGCCCGTTCTGCGACGTCGTCGAGGGCAAGGCGCACTACGTCGCCTACCTGCGCAAGGTATGCACCAATCTCGCGGGTCATCGGTTGAAGGTGCGGCGGGTCTCGCACGTGAACTCCCGGGTCTGCTACGCCGAGTTGTCCGAGACATTCGAGATCGATGGCGTTGCGACCACGTGGCCCGAATGCATTCTCTTCGAGCGGGGACACGACGGGTTGATCTCTCACGTCAGCGTGTTCTTCAAGCAGCGGCCGGTCGGCCCCACGTAGCGGTCTATTCCCTCACTTGCGGAATTGACCTAACGTGTCATGGATGGAGGCAGATGGAACTCCGGAGTCGGTGCCGGTCGAGAAGTTGCACTCGGGCGACCCGATCACCGATTGTGGTCAGCGGTACATAGTTCTCGAATCGAAGGCACTCAGCGACTGCGTGGTCCTCGAACTCGAATCCCGGGTGGATCACCAACTGCAGGTCATCGAAAAGTCGTTCCCGGCCGGTTATCAGGTCGGCAGGGCGAACCACCGGATTTTATAGCCGAAGAATTCTCGGCAGAATAGTGCGCGCGTAGCCGGTCGACGGCTACCGCGCATTCGTGTTTTTCGGGCGTTTTTACTCCATGAGCGCCACTTAGCTCTTCAGCGGCGGGCGGATGTCGTTGGGGTCGTTGGGATCCGGCTCGCCGAACCAGCGCGACGGCTCGTGCTCGCCGTAGGCGTCATGCCAGTCCCACCACTCGTACGGCGCGGTCTGCGGATAGCCCTCGGGCGAATCCTCCCAACTTTCCTGGCGTCCGAGCGCGGTCATGTCCAGGAAGCTCCAGGTGGTCCCCAGCGCCTCGTCGCCACGGTTGTTGACGAAGTAGGTGCGAAACACCCGATCGCCGTCGCGGATGAAGGCATTGGTGCCGTGCCACTCGTCCACCCCGAAGTCGGCATCGAAGGCGCCGGCGGTCGTGTGCTTGATCGTGTGCTTGATTGTGTACCAGGGCATCTTCCAGCCCATCCGGGCCTTCAGGCGCTCGATGTCGGGCTGCGGCGCTCGCGACGCGAACACCAACGTGGTGTCGCGGGCGTTCAGGTGGGCCAGGTTGCCGACATGGTCGGCCATCATCGAGCAGCCCCGGCAGCCGTGCTCGGGCCAGCCGTCGATGTCGGGCCCGTAAAAGGCGCGGTAGACGATGAGTTGGCGCCTTCCGCCGAACAGGCCCAGCAGGTTGACGGTGCCTTCGGGCCCTTCGAACTCGTAGCCGGGGTCGACGGCCATCCAGGGCATCCGGCGCCGCCGGGCCGCGAGCGCGTCACGGGCCCGGGTGAGTTCCTTCTCCTTCTCCAGCAATTGTTGATGCGCGGTCGCCCACTCGTGGGCCGACACGATCGGGGGTGTGTTCATCGCGATCCGCCTTCTCAGGTCAGCGGCGCGAGGCCGGCGGCGGTCAGGAGATAAGCGTCGTGGTCCGAGCCGCCGGCGGCGAGCTCGAGCACCGACTTGCCCACCTGTTCGGCGGTGAGCGCGGGCCCGGCGGCCTGCAAGAAGGTGTCGACGTCGACGCCTTGCCGCTCGGCATAGGCCGTCACGGCGACCGCCCCCAGGTCGGTGGCCGGCGTCAACCGCGGCAGCACGGCGGTGAAGCCGATCCCCAGCCCGGCGCGGTGCGATTCGGTGGCGGCGTAACCGGAGATGAACCTGACGGTCGCCTTCGCGCCGGCATAGCCACCGGACAGCGGTGATCCGGCCAGGGCCGCTCCGCTGGACATCGCGATCACCGAGCTGCCCGGCGCCAGCGGGAGGCGCAGCGCGTGGCGGACCCAGTGAAACGCCTGTGCGACATCGGAATTCCAGTTCTCACTGAACGTCTCCCAGGTCTGATCCTGCAGCGGTGCCATCCGCGGTGTCACCCCGGCGCACAGCACCAGGGTGCGCGGCCGGTACCGGTCGATGAGCCGGCCGGCCGTGTGCGGATCGGCCGCGTCGGCCACCACCGGGGTGAAGGTGTCGCCCAACTCGGCGCGCACCTCCTCGAGTTGTGATCGGGTGCGCGCGACGCCGACGACCTCGGCGCCGGCCGTCGACAGCGCGGTGGCGATCGCGCGGCCGAATCCGCGGCCGGCCCCGGTCACGATTGCGGTGCTGCCGACGAGCCCGTCGGGGCGGGGGTTTGGGGTGTGGGTCATTTCGTGCTCGCTTCCTCAGGTGGACTGCGGCCGTGCCGCGCCTTCACTTATTCAGATACGGCGCGCCGGCCGGATTCATCGCTCGGGGACCGATGAATTTCGACGGCCGGATGTCTCTACACAGGAGTAGGTTCACCTCGCAGCCGAGAGGAGAGGGTGGTGCCGGCGCAGGAGGAGTTCGTCGAACGGGCGGCACCGTTTCGTGCCGAGCTGATCGCGCATTGCTACCGCATGCTGGGCTCGGTGCACGACGCCGAAGACCTCGTCCAGGAGACCTACCTACGGGGCTGGCGCGGTTATGCGGCCTTCGAGGAGCGCGCGGCGTTGAAGACCTGGCTCTACCGGATCGCGACGACCGCCTGCCTGCGTGCGCTGGAGAACCGCGCCCGCCGCGTGCTGCCGGCCGGGCTGGGGGACGGCTCGATCGACGTGGACGCCGACCTGGACGCGAAGGCCGGCGCGCACGCGTGGCTCGAGCCCATCCCGGACGCCATGGTGTTCAGGACGCCCGAAGAGGATGTCACCGCGAAGCAGAGCGTGCGGCTGGCCGTGATGACCGCCCTTCAGGAGCTGCCCGCCCGCCAGCGCGCGGTGTTGATTCTGCGCGACGTCGTGCAATTCAGCGCCGCCGAGGTCGCCGAGCTGTTGGAAACCACCCCCGCCGCGGTCAACAGCTCCCTGCAGCGCGCTCGGGCCCACCTTGCCGAGCTTTCTCCCACCGAGGAACGCATGACCGAGCCGGACGACGCCCGGCGGCGCGACTTGCTCGACCGGTATTGCGCGGCCTTCGAAAACGCGGACATGGCGGCGCTGACCTCGCTGCTGCAAGAGGACGTCAAGCTCGAAATGCCGCCTCTGCCAGTCTGGTTCGCCGGGCGGGACACGGTGCTGCGGTTCCTTGCCGGGCGCGCCCTGGCTCAGCCCGGCGATGTCGTCATGATCCCGACCGCCGCGAACGCGCAACCCGCCGTCGCCGAGTACCGGCGCGCCGCCGACCGAGTGATGCGGGCCCATTCGATCCACGTCCTGACCCCGGGCAGCGCCGGGATCGCCGGCATCACGGTCTTTCTCGACCCCGGCTTGTTCAGCGCGTTTGGTTTATCTTCGAGCCGGTAATGTTTCTGCCAGGGACGTGATTGCAGCCCTTGCTATCTAGGGAAGCCGACCTGCATCGCCAGGGGTGTCGTCGCACGGTTTACCTTCCCGCCCCGCGTGTGGACACGTCCTTCACACGCCGGGATCATTAGGCGCGGGAGACGTAATTGAAGGGTGACGAGTGAAGATTCCCGGCGTTTCCAGCGTCGTCGCTGGTGTGGCCGGCAGCGCCGCACAGGTGGTACGGGCCGGCGTATCGACCGCGGCCGGGGCCGCCGGAGCGCTGCAGACATTAGCCAGCCCCGTCACCGAGCTGGCCGGCCCCGTCATCCAGTCGGTGGCTCAAACGACAGGCCGAGCAATCGGGTTGGACAACTCCGGCGACGGCGCCCCGATCGTGCCGCCGGTGCGCTGGCACAGCGGGCAGCGGGTGCACCTGGACCTGGACCCATTGCTGCCGTTCCCCCGCTGGCACGAGTACGCGCCCGCCGTCGAGGAGCCGGTGCGCAGAATCCCGGGCGTCGCCAAGGCGCACGTCGAGGGTTCGCTGGGCCGGTTGGTGGTCGAACTCTGCGACGACGCGGACCACGACGCCGTCCTGGACGAGGTGCGGTCGACGGTCGCGTCCATCGCTTCCGACATCACCTGGTCGAAGTCGGAGTCGGCAACGCCGTCCGCGCCCTTCGCCGACCCGGGCAACCCGCTGGCGATCCTGGTGCCCCTCACGGCGGCGGCAATGGATCTGGTCGCGATGGGCGCCGCGGTCACCGGATGGGTGACCCGACTGCCCGCCGCGCCGCAAACCACCCGGGCCGCGGCCGCGCTGATCAACCATCAACCGCGCATGGTCTCGATCCTCGAAGCGCGACTGGGCCGGGTGGGCACCGACATCGCGCTGGCCGCGACGACGGCCACCGCCCACGGCCTGACCCAGTCGCTCGGCACACCGATGCTCGATCTGACGCAGCGCACCCTGCAAATCTCCGAGGCCGCGGCGCACCGCCGGGTGTGGCGGGACCGGGAACCCCACCTGGCCTCGCCCCAGCGGCCGCAGGCCCCGGTGGTCCCGGTCATCTCGTCCGCCAACTCGGAGGTGCCCCGGCACAGCTGGGCGGCCGCGGCCGCCGGCGAGGCTTCCCACGTCGTGGTCGGGGGGACCATCGACGCGGCGATGGACAAGGCGAAGGGTTCGATGGCCGGGCCGGTGGAAAGCTACGTCGATTCCGCGGCGAACGGCTCGTTGATCGCCGCGGTGAGCGCGCTGGTGGCCGGCGGCGGCACCGACGACGCGGCCGCCGCCATCGAAGCCGGGGTGCCGCGGGCCGCGCACATGGGCCGGCAGGCGTTCGCGGCGATCCTGGGTCGCGGACTCGCCAATTCCGGGCAACTGGTTCTCGACCCGGGCGCGCTGCGCCGCCTGGATCGGGTGAAGGTCGTCGTCATCGACGGCGCCGCGCTGCGCGGCGATCACCGGGCCGTCCTGCGCGTCCGCGGCGACGCGCCCGGCTGGGACCATGACCGCGTCTACGAGGTCGCCGACGCGCTGCTGCACGGTGAAGAGGCGCCCGAGCCCGACCCGGACGAGTTGCCGGCGACCGGCGCACGGCTGAAATGGGTTCGGACCCAAGGACCATCGGCCACGCCCGCGCAAGGCCTGGAAAGCGCCGACCTGATGGTCGACGGCGAATGCGTGGGCAGCGTCGACGTCGGCTGGGAGGTCGACCCCTACGCGATTCCTCTCTTCCAGACCGCACACCGCACGGGCGCCCGAGTGGTCCTGCGCCACGTCGCCGGCACCGAGGACCTCACCGCCAGCGTCGGTGCGACGCACCCGCCCGGCACCCCGCTGTTGAACGTGGTCCGTGAACTGCGAGCCGATCGCGGACCGGTGCTGCTGATCACCGCGCTCCACCGGGACTTCGCATCCACCGACACCCTGGCCGCCCTCGCGATCGCCGATGTTGGTGTGGCGCTTGATGATCCGCGTGCCGCCACGGCATGGACCGCGGACATCATCACCGGCACCGACCTGGCCGACGCGGTGCGGATCCTGTCGGCGATCCCGGTGGCCCGATCGGCCAGCGAATCGGCGGTGCACCTCGCCCAGGGTGGCACGACGCTGGCCGGGCTGCTGCTGGTCACCGGTGAGCAAGAAAAAACCACCAACCCGGTGAGCTTTCGGCGCTGGCTCAACCCGGTCAACGCCGCCGCGGCCACGGCCCTGGTGGCGGGAACGCTTTCGGCCACCCGGGTGCTCCGACTGCCCGATCCCACCCCCCAACCGCTGACCGCCTGGCACGCGCTGGAACCCGAGATCGTCTATTCGCGGCTCGCCGGCGGTGCGCGGCCGCTGGCCGTCGAGACCGAGCCATCGTGGCGGCGCCGTCTCGACGACCTGTCCTACAGCCCGGCCTTGGCGCCTTTGCGCACGCCGCTACACAACATGGCCCGGCTGGCGTCGGCCACCCGGACCGAACTCGCCGATCCGCTGACCCCCATCCTCGCCGTCGGGGCGGCGGCGTCGGCGATCGTCGGCAGCAACATCGACGCCCTCTTGGTCGCGGGCGTCATGACCGTCAACGCGATAACCGGTGGGGCGCAACGGCTCCGGGCCGAGTCCGCGGCCGCCGAGCTGTTCGCGGAGCAGGACCAGCTGGTGCGCCGGGTGGTCGTTCCGGCGGTCGCGACGACGCGCCGCCGGCTCGACGCCGCCCAGCACGCCACCCGCACGGCGACGGTGTCCGCGAAGTCACTGCGGCCCGGCGACGTCATCGATCTGGCGGCGCCCGAAGTGGTGCCGGCCGACGCCCGCCTGCTGGTGGCCGAGGACCTCGAGGTCGACGAGTCCCTGCTCACCGGCGAGTCGCTTCCCGTGGACAAGCAGGTGGACCCCGTCGCCGTCAACGACCCCGACCGCGCCAGCATGCTCTTCGAGGGCAGCACCATCGTCGCCGGCCACGCACGGGCGATCGTCGTGGCCACCGGGGTCGGGACCGCCGCGCACCGCGCGATCTCGGCGGTCGCCGACGTCGAAACGGCGGCCGGGGTGCAAGCACGGCTGCGGGAACTCACCAGCAAGGTGCTGCCCCTGACGCTGGCCGGCGGCGCGGCGGTGTCGGGGTTGGCGTTGCTGCGCCGCGCGCCGCTGCGCCAGGCGGTGGCCGACGGTGTCGCGATCGCCGTGGCCGCCGTCCCGGAGGGGTTGCCCCTGGTGGCCACCCTCTCCCAGCTCTCGGCCGCCCAGCGGCTGACGGCCCGCGGCGCCCTCGTTCGTGCGCCGCGCACCATCGAAGCGTTGGGCCGCGTCGACACCATCTGTTTCGACAAGACCGGCACGCTCACCGAGAACCGGCTGCGCGTGGTGTGCGCCGTGCCGGTCGGGACCGACCCGCGCGACCCGCTCCCCACACTGACCGATCCGCAATCGGCGGGGCTGCTGCGGGCCGCCGCGCGGGCCTCCGCCCAGCCGCAGGACGGCCAGGGCCACGCCCACGCCACCGACGAGGCGATCCTCACCGCGGCGAATTCGCTGAACGGCCATGGCGATTCGGATTGGACGATGCTCGCGGAGGTGCCGTTCGAGTCCAGTCGCGGCTTCGCCGCCGCGATCGGCGCCCTGGGCCACGGCGGCGTTGCCAACGGGCACCCCGCTGAGGCACCGGTGCTGATCCTCAAGGGGGCTCCCGAGGTCATCCTGCCGCGCTGCCGGTTCGCCGACCCGCAGGCCGACCAGGAGCGGGCCGAAAGCGTCGTCCGTGGTCTCGCCGAACAAGGCCTGCGGGTGCTCGCGGTGGCCCAGCGCGGGTGGAAGCACGACACCGACGACGACGACACCGACGCCGACGCCGTGGATGCCGCCGCAGAGAACCTCGAACTGCTCGGCTATGTCGGGTTGGCCGACACCGCCCGCGCATCGGCGCGCCCGCTGATCGAAGCGCTCACGGACGCCGGCCGCGACGTCGTGCTGATCACCGGCGACCACCCGATCACGGCACGGGCGATCGCCCGACAGCTGGGCCTGCCCGCGGACGCGCAGGTGATCACCGGCGCCGAACTCGCCGGGCTCGACGAGGACGCGTGCGCCAAGATGGTGGCCGATGTGCCGGTCTTCGCGCGCGTCAGCCCGGAGCAGAAGGTGCAGATCGTGGCCGCCCTGCAGCGCTGCGGGCGAGTGACAGCGATGGTCGGCGACGGCGCCAACGACGCCGCCGCGATCCGGATCGCCGACGTGGGGATCGGGGTGAGTGGGCGCGGTTCGTCGGCCGCGCGCGGCGCCGCCGACATCGTCTTGACCGACGAGGACTTGGGCGTGCTGATGGACGCACTGGTCGAAGGGCGCAGCATGTGGGCCGGCGTCCGGGACGCCGTCACCATTCTGGTCGGCGGCAACGTGGGCGAAGTCCTGTTCACCATCATCGGCACCGCCTTCGGCGCCGGCCGCGCGCCGGTGGGCACCCGTCAGCTGCTGTTGGTCAACCTGCTCACCGACATGTTCCCCGCGCTCGCGGTCGCGGTCACGTCGCAATACGTCGAACCCGACGAAGCCGAGTACGAATCCGCCGAGGAGGCCGAAGAGGCGCGCCGACAGCACCGCCGCGCGCTGCTGACCGGTCCCACGCCTTCCCTCGACGCCCCCCTGATGCGTCAGATCGTCACCCGCGGCGCCGTGACCGCGGCCGGGGCGACGGCGGCCTGGGCTATCGGGCGGTGGACGCCGGGGACCGAACGCCGCACGGCGACAATGGGTTTGACCGCACTGGTCACGACGCAGCTGGCGCAGACGCTGCTGACCCGTCGGCACAGTCCGCTGGTGGTGGCGACCGCGCTGGGCAGCGCCGGTGTGCTGGTCGGCATCGTGCAGACGCCGGTGCTCAGCCAGTTCTTCGGGTGCACGCCGCTGGGACCGGTCGCCTGGTCGGGCGTGCTGGGCTCCACCGCGGGCGCCACCGCGATCTCGGCGCTGGCGCCCAACTGGCTGGCCCAGCAGGTCGCCGCCTTGGAGCCCGGCGAACAGTGAGCCCTGGCCGGACGAATCGTGTTCAGCCGGACAGTTCCTTGCGCAGCACCTTGCCGGTGGGGTTGCGCGGAATGCTGTTCACGACATTGATGTCGCGGGGCTGTTCGAAGCGCGAGACGCGGCTCTTCAAGTACTCCCGGAGCTCCGGCACGTCGATGTCGCTGCCCGGCTGCGCCACCACGAACGCCGCCAACCGCTGGCCGAACCGTTCGTCGGGCACGCCGATGACCACGTTCTCGGCGATGGCGGGGTGCTGGGCGAGCGCGTTTTCGACCGCCCGCGGATAGACGTTCTCGCCGCCGGAGATGATCATGTCGTCTTCGCGGCCGACGATGAAGAGCCGGCCCGAGTTGTCGAGGTAGCCCATGTCGCCGGTGCCGGTCATGCCGTTGACGACAGCCTTCGCCTCTGCGGCCGAGCCGTCGGTATAGCCCCTTCCCGCCAAGTCGCCGCCGACGAAGATGCGTCCGGTCACCCGCGGCCCCACCGCTCGGTCGCTCTTGTTGAGAATCCGCACCGGGCAGCCCGCGACCGGTTTTCCGACGGTTTCGGGCGCCTCACGCAGGTCCGCCGGCGTTGCCAGAGAACCGATGCCGACCTCGGTGGAACCGTAGCCGTTGTAGAGGATGTCCCCGTAGGCGTCCATGAACCGCTGCCCCAGCGTCGGGTCGAGGCGGTCGCCGCTGGACATCACCACGCGCAGGTGCGGCACCGGGTTTCGCGCCCGCACCCGCTCGGGCAGGTCGAGGATGCGCGCGAGCACGACCGGCACCGCGGTGAAGGCGTCGGCGCGGTGCAGCGACGCCTGGGCGAGCGCGGCTTCGGCGTCGAACTGACGGTGCGTGAGCACCGTGCCGCCGAGCGCGACCGTCAGCATCAGCATGCCAAGCCCGAGCCCGTGAAACATCGGCATCGCCACCGAGATTCGCGACCCGGTGCGCAGCCGGGTGCGGTCGAGGATCGTCACCCAGACGCCCACCGCGGACCGCATCTCCGGTGCGCGCGGCACCCCTTTGGGTTTGCCGGTGGTGCCCGACGTCAGCAGTACGATCCGCCCCGGCGCGGCCACGCGCGGTCGCCGAGCGCCCTCCTCGGCGGAGACCGTCGCCGGATCGACCGTGACGACCGATGCGTCGGCGGCCCGGATCCGCTCGGTGAATTCGTTGTCGGCGACCATCGTTGAGATGCGGTGGGCTCGCACGGCCGCGGCGAGGGCGTCGCTGCGGAACTCCGTGCTGATCGGGACGACGTCGGCGCCCAGGAGCGCGGCGGCGAAAATGCCCGCGACGAAACCGCGGCCGTTGCGGCACATAACCCCGACCGCGTGGCCGGGGGCAACTCCGTCGCCGGACAACCGCCGCGCCAGTGACTCGGTTTCGCGTTGCAGCCGGCGGTAACTCAGGGCGCCGTCGTCGTCGATGATCGCCGTCCGGCCGGGCCAGCGGGCCGTCGTGACCGCCAACAGCGTGTAGGGGTTGGTGCCGCCGCGGTGCGCCTCGCGAAGAAGCCGCAGGCCCGCCAGCGGCGATGGCGGAGTGAGCAGTCCGGAGAGCAGCAGCGCCCGGGCGGTGGTGGCGGCCACGCGGTCATTCGTCACGGTGGGCCCCGTCGGAATCGGTGAAGAACCGGCGATGCCACAGCCGGGCGGCGTAGTCGGCCGGCCCGGCCAGCAGCACCGAGGCCAACTCGGCCGGCAGCACCCAGGGCGGTTCCAGGGTGCGGGGCCGCTCGATGACCGCTTTGGCGATGGCGTCGGCGGCCTCGTCCGGCGACAGGCCGGGCAGCCGGCCCAGCAGGGGCGTGGGCGCGATCATGCGGGTACGGACCAGCGCGAAGTAGACGGTGGTGACGTCGATGCCGTCCGCGTGCAGTTCCGGAGCCACGCTGCGCAGCCACCGGTCGAAGGCCCCCTTGGATGCCTGATAGGCGCCCCATTGCGGACCCGGCACCACCCGCACGCCGACGCTGGACACGTTCACGATGTGCCCGCTGCCGTTGTCACGCATGGCCGGCAGCAGTCCCAGCAGCAGCCGGACGGGCCCCAGGTAGTTGATATCGATGGTGCGCTGGAAGTCATGCGCCCGGTGGTACTGGTGATGCAGCGAGCGGCGCAATGACTTGCCGGCGTTGCTCACCACGATGTCGAGCGGACCATGCTCGTCGGTGATCTGCTTGGCCAGGCCGCTCACCGCGGATTCGTCGGTGAGGTCGGCGGGGTAGGCGACCGCGTGTCCGCCGCCGGCGTTGATCGACGCCGTCAGGTCGCAGAGCCTGTCCTTGGAACGGGCGACCACCAGCACGGTCGCGCCGGCGGCGGCCAGACTGCGCGCGGTCGCCTCGCCGATGCCGTAGGAGGCGCCGGTCACCAAGGCGGTCTTGCCGGAGGCGGCGGCGCGCAGCTTGTCGGGATCCGACACCCGCGCCGGATTGGCCACGTGGTCTCCCGCTTTGTTGAGGACCACGTTGAGGGCCTGCGCTAGTGCGTTCAACATCGCTGCCGCATTCACTCGAGCCGCTTGCGGAGGGCGGCTGTTGCTCAACCGTGCCCCGCCTCGTAACTACGAGTAGCAGACCACATTGCGTTCCGGTGCCGCGCTCCGGCCCGGCCGTGACGGCCTCGTGGCCATCCCGATGAGGCGCGGGACGCGAGGGGCCCGGGCGTTCATACCGGATGAGCGCCGCGCACAACCGATCTCACTCCGCCCCATCGGCGGCGGTTCTTTTATGAGAACACAGTAATTTCGGCGTTTCCTGTGTTTAACGCGCGTGTCGAATGGGCACAATGGCGGCATGTTTGCGCGCCGCATCGTTCGTTCGCTTGGTCCAGCAGTAGTTATCGCAGCATCGGGCATGGCCGCCTCGGCCGTGTCCGGTTCCCTCATCCCCACCGCTTCGGCCCAGTGCCCCGACGTCCAAGTCGTCTTCGCCCGCGGCACCGGCGAAGCCCCCGGCGTCGGCCCCACCGGGCAAGCCTTCGTCGACGGGCTACACCAACGCGTGGGCGACCGCTCCTTCGACGTCTACCCCGTCAACTACCCCGCCACCGAGCAATGGGACACCGGCCTCGACGGCATCAGAGACGCCAGCAACCACGTCGTATCCATGGCCCACGACTGCCCCAACACCAA
>NZ_LZHT01000102.1 GCF_001667315.1 Mycobacterium sp. 852002-10029_SCH5224772 | reverse complement strand
CGGCCGCGGGGTGGGGAATGGCGGCGAGGCCGGCCAGCCCGGCGAAGCCACCGACGGCGGCGAAGGGCGCCGCCGCGAGCAGGAGCGCGGGGGCCAACAACTCCGGCTGGCTGACGAAAATCTCGAGGATGTGCGTCGGCCAGTCGAACAGGATGAGCTGCGCCAGGTACTGGAAGGCCAACGCCGGGTTGTGCACCAGGTAATAGCCGAACTGCTCGAAATCTTCCAAAAGCTCCAGGGCGCGCACCACCCAGAAGATGGGTTGCCCGGCGTTCGTGTAGGCGTCGTACTCCAGCCCGTTGACGGTTCCCTTGGCCGGGTCCCAGTCGATCCCCAGATTACGCAGGATGTTCGCAATGAATTGGTTGAACGGATTGTCGATCTTGGGGTCATGATCCGCGTCGCCCGGATCATCGCTTGCCGCATCGGATTTCACGATCGGCGGCGCCGGGTCTGTTTGCGGTGTCGAGGCGACCGCGGCGGTAGACACAGCTTGGTAGGTGGTCATCGTGGCCGCCGCCTGGGTCCACATCCGCGCGTAGTCGGCCTCATTGACGGCGATCGGAACCGTGTTGATGCCGAAGAAATTCGTTGCCAGCAACGCTCCGTGCACGGCGTGGTTGGTGGCGAGTTCGGGCAGCGTGGGCATGGCGGCCAGCGCGGCGGTGTAGGCGGTCGCGGCCACCTCGTGTTGCGTGGCGGCCACCGCGCTATCCGCGCTGGACTTCGCCAGCCACGCCAGATACGGGGCGTGCGCGGCCACATAGGATTCTGCGGTGGGCCCCTCCCATGCCCCCGCCTGGACCCCCGCCAGCAACGTGCTCAATTGTTCTGCCGCGGAAGCATATTCGGTGCTCAGTTCGGACCACGCACCTGCGGCCGCCAGCAGCGGCGCGGGCCCGGGGCCGCTGCTGAGCAGCGCGGAATGCAGTTCGGGCGGCAAGGCCATGAAAATCGGCGCCGTCATAGGTACTCCTCGGGCTGGAAGGCCTACCAGACTGAGGAGAGCTTAATGAATATGATTGTCGTTATCAACTTAGCGGACGCATCCGCCGTGCGCGCTACACCAGCGGACGCCCCTTCTTGATCCTTCGATCCAGGTCGTGCAGCAAGACGTTGAAGGGAAATTGCCGGATGAATCGCGGCAGGTACCGGTTCCCCGTGGCCAATACGGCGATCAACCTGTCGAAGCGCCGCTGCTTGGTCGCATCCCAGGGCAACCGCATCTCGTCGCGGAACCGCTGCGGCAAGAAGCCCGTCGTGATCATCAGCGAGAAGCCCTCGGAGAGGCGCTGCACGGGGCCGGGCAGCCTCACGCCCCGGATCCGGTTGGCGGCGATCGGGTACAGGTACTCGCGCACGGCGTCGTCGATGTGCACCTTTTCCAGCGACTCTTCCCAGTAACGGTCGAACGCCGCCCGATCCGCCGGCCACATCTTCGGCGGCACCTGCAACGTCGTGGCCAGCGCCATGCCCTCGCGGTAGTGACGCTCCGCGTCCTCGCCGTCGAGTTCACCGATGAACATCCGGTAGATGTCGAGCCCGCCCTTGTACAGGCAGGCCCCCACCCACAGCTGCAGTGCGGGATCGAAGGCGTTGTAGGCCACCGGACTTTCCGGCGTCGAATAAACCTGCGCGTGAGCCTTGTTCACCGCCCGGCGGAAGGCGTCCTTCTGAGCATCGCTGCCGTTGGTCGCCACCGCCAGGTAGGTGAACGTGGTGCGGGCCCGCTTGAAGGGGTGCAGGTCGACCCGGCCGCTTTCGACGCGGCTCTCCATGACGCCGTATCCCACGCCGGGGTGCGCCAGTTGCATGATCACGTTCGCCGGGCCGGCCAGCAGGGCGACGCCCATCAGACCCTCGTCGATACCCAGCGCCCGCCTGGCCTTGCGCCGCTGCGGGCGGGGCGGGTCGGTTGCCCGGCGCTCGACGTGCCCGATCGGTGGGTGCACCGGCTCGTGAATTGCCATCGTCAGATCCTCCCGCAGCGCGTGCCCGCTAATGTGCGAACGCTTGTTTCCTGATATTGTCGTGCCGCGGCGTTAGTGTCAAGATGGTTTGCATGAGCGAGACGTCCAGCAGGCGGCCGTACCGCGGCGTCGAGGCCCCCGAGCGGCTGGCCACCCGCCGCAACCGGCTGCTGGCCGCGGGCCTGGACCTGCTCGGCGATCAGCGGCCGAACATCTCGGCGGTCACCGTCCGCGGTGTGTGCCGCCGCGCCGGCCTGGCGGCCCGGTACTTCTACGAGAGTTTCACCGACAAGGACGAATTCGTCTCCTGCGTTTTCGACTGGGTGGTCGCCGAGCTGGCCGCCACCACGCAGGCCGCCGTCGCCACCGTGCCGGCCGGCGAACAGACCCGCGCGGGCATGGCCAACATCGTGCGGACCGTCACCGACGACGCCCGCGTGGGCCGCCTGCTGTTCAGCATGCAGTTGGCCGATCCGGTGGTGGTGCGCAAACGCGCCGAGTCCAGCGCCCTGTTCGCGATGTTGTCCGGCCAGCACGTCGGCAACGCGTTGCAAGTGCCGGCAAACGATCGCATCAAGGCCGCCGCGCACTTCGTGGTCGGCGGGGTCGGGCAAACCATCAGCGCCTGGCTGGCCGGTGATGTCCAGCTCGAACCCGGCGAGCTCGTCGACCACCTCGCCGCGCTGCTCGACGAGCTCGCGGAACCAAACCTGTACCGCCTCACCGAAACACGTACCGAGGCCTAGCGGCCCCTCACCCGCTCACGCGGGGCAAACGGTGCGCCAGCCCGTCGTTGCGGTGAGCGAGAAGTCGCTCAGCGTCTTTGAAAGAGCCTGGTGCAGAGCCTCATTCGAATTGTCGCGGCCCAGTTCGTAGGCAAGGACCGAGATGAAGACCCGGTCGTGGACCCTTCCCGACAGCAACGCCAGCACTCCGTTGGTGCGCTGCATCGTCGCGGTGGTCACGCCCGGGTACAAGGACTTCATCGCGAAATAGTCGGCATCCGTGCCGTCGGGCCGGTTGGCCGCCGAGTCGATCGCACCGAGGTTGGACGACACGATGGCGTTTGAACTACCGGTGGCCACGCTGATAAGTCGCCGGAAGACCCGCTTGGGGATCAACGGAACCAGCGGCAGCAGTGCCCACCGCTCGTCGGGCGAATCCTGGTGGCGCACCAGCGCTTCCTTGATCGCGGCGCGGATCTCGCGCAGGTCCGTGGTGATCGCCGCGGGGCCCAGCGTGACGTCGACATTGGTGACCG
>NZ_LZHT01000101.1 GCF_001667315.1 Mycobacterium sp. 852002-10029_SCH5224772 | reverse complement strand
GTGAGGCGTGCCCGGTCGAGGTGGTGGATCGGTGGGCCCCCGGGCGGGTGATGATCAATGCGTACGGCCCGACCGAGACCACGATGTATGTGGCAAAGACCCCACCGCTGACGGCGGGCTCCGCCACGGTGCCGATCGGCTCGCCGGTGCCCGGGGCCGCCCTGTTCGTGCTGGATCACTGGTTGCGTGCGGTACCGCCCGGCGTGGTCGGTGAGCTGTACATCGCGGGCCGCGGGGTCGCCCCCGGCTATCTGGGCCGGACGGCGTTGACGGCGTCACGGTTCGTGGCATGTCCGTTTGGTGGGCCCGGAACGCGGATGTATCGCACCGGCGACCTGGTGCGGTGGGGCCGCGACGGTCAGCTGGAATACCTCGGGCGCGCCGACGAGCAGGTCAAGATCCGCGGCTACCGCATCGAACTGGGTGAAATCCAGTGCGCACTCAGCGAATTGGACGGCGTCGAGCAGGCCGCGGTGATCGCGCGCGACGACCACCCCGCCGCCGCGCGGCTGGTGGGCTATGTGACCGGGACGGCCGACCCGTCCACAATCCGGGCGCGGCTGGCCGCGCGGCTGCCGGCCTACATGGTGCCGTCGGCGGTGATAGCGCTCGATGCGTTGCCGCTGACGGTCAACGGCAAGCTCGACAAGCGCGCCCTGCCCGCACCGGAATACTCAGCGAGCCGGTACCGGGCCCCGTCCGATGCGATCGAGGAGATCCTGGCCGGCATCTACGCCCAGGTGCTGGGCGTCGACGGCGTCGGGGTGGACGACTCCTTCTTCGACCTGGGTGGGGACAGCATCCTGTCGATGCAGGTGGTGGCCCGCGCCCGCGCGGCCGGAGTCATGTGCCGGCCCCGCGACGTGTTCGTCGAGCAGACGGTGGCCCGCCTCGCGCGGGTCGTCACGCTGGCCACCGGCGAGGACGACGTGGCCGACGAGGGGATCGGGCCGGTGGTGGCCACCCCGATCATGCGGTGGCTGCAGGACATGGACGGCCCCATCGAACAGTTCAACCAGACCATGGTGCTGTCCGCCCCCGCCGGGGTGAGCCAGGCCGACGTGGCGATCGTGCTGCAGGCGTTGCTGGACCGCCATCCCATGCTGCGGCTCTGCGTGGACGACGACGGCGCCGGCGGCTGGGACCTGCACGTCCCCGAGGCGGGCTCGGTGGACGCCCGGGCCTGCTTGCGCACCGTCGACGTCCTCTCGGATGCGGCACTGGTGCGGGCCCGCGCGCGGCTGAACCCGGGTGCCGGGGTGCTGGTGAGCGCGGTATGGGCAAGTGCGACAAACCAATTGGCGTTGATCATCCACCACCTGGCCGTCGACGGCGTGTCCTGGCGGACCCTGATCGAGGACCTCAACATCGGCTGGGCGCAGCACCAGCGCGGCCGGCCCGTCGAGCTGCCCGCGCCCGGCACCTCGTTCGCCCGCTGGTCGTCTCTGCTGGCCGAGCACGCCCGCAGGCCGGAGGTGATCGAGTGGGCCGAGGCGTGGCGGCAGGTGGCTGCGATATCGCCGGCGCTGCCACCCGCTCAGCCCGAGGACACGTATGAGACGGCCGGGCAGCTCTCGGCGTCGCTGGACGCCGAGACGACCCGCCTGCTGCTGGGCGAGGTGCCCGCGGCGTTTCACGCCGGGGTGCAAGACATCCTGCTGATCGCCTTCGGGTTGGCGTTCACCGAGTTCCTCGGGGCGGCCACACCGATCGGCGTCGACGTCGAGGGCCACGGGCGCAGCGAGGAGCTGGGCCCGCACGTCGACCTGTCCCGCACCGTGGGCTGGTTCACCACCACCTACCCGGTGGCCCTGCGCGTCCACGGTCTGGACTGGGCGCGCGTGGTCGCGGGCGAGGCCGCGCTGGGTGCGGTGCTCAAAAACGCCAAGGAGCAGCTGCGCGCCCTGCCGGACGGCCTCACCTACGGACTGTTGCGATATCTGAACCCCGAAGTGGGCCTGGTCGATTCGGATCCCGCCATCGGGTTCAACTACCTGGGCCGCCTCGGTGGTGCGGCCGCCGAGTTGTCCAGCGAGCTGTGGAAGCTCAGCCCGAACACCGCGGCGTTGAGCGCCGCCGCCGCGGCGATCGCGTTGCCGCTGCCGCACACGGTGGAACTCAACGCCGCAACCATGGACACCGAGGACGGCCCGCACCTCCACGCCCACTGGACCTGGGCGTCCTCGGCCCTGACCCACGAAGAAGTAAACCGGTTGAGCCGGTTGTGGTTTGAGGCGCTGACCGGAATCTGCGCCCACGTGCGCCGCGGCGGCGGCGGGCTGACCCCGTCCGACATCGTTCCCGCCCGCCTCGACCAGCAGCAGATCGACCAACTCGAGCGGCGCTACGACGTCGCCGACGTCCTACCGCTGACCCCGCTGCAGCAGGGGCTGCTGTTCCATTCGACCGCGCAACCCGACGGTGACGTGTACGCGGTGCAGCTGAACATCACGCTGCGCGGCGCCCTCGATCCCCACCGCCTCCACCGCGCCGCGCAGACCGTCGTCGCCCGCCACCCCAACCTCGTGGCCCGGTTCTGTTCCGACTTCGGCGACCCGGTGCAGATCATCCCGGCCACCCCCGAGCTCGCCTACCGGTACGTCGACCTCGACGGCGGCGACGTCGACGAACAGGTCGGGCGGATATCCGCCGCCGAACGCGCCGCCGTGCGAGACCTCGACGACCAACCACCCTTGCGGGCCGCGCTGATTTGCGCCGCGGACAACGAATTCCGCCTCGTGCTCACCGTCCACCACATCGTGATGGACGGCTGGTCGCTCCCGATCCTGCTGCAAGAAATCTTCGCCTGCTACTACGGGTCGCGGTTACCGGCGGCGGCCCCCTATCGCCGCTTCGTCAGCTGGCTGGCCACCCGAGACGCCGCGGCCGCCCACACCGCGTGGCGCGAGTTGCTCGACGGTTTCGACACCCCCACGCTGGTCGCCCCGCCGGAACGCGGAGAACTCGGGCAGCGCGGGGTCGCCGCAGTCCAGCTTTGCGCCGAAACCACCAGTGCGCTCGGCGAACTCGCCCGCTCCTGCCGCACCACCGTCAACACCGTGCTGCAGGCCGCCTGGGCGCAGCTGCTGATGTCGCTGACCGGCCGGGACGATGTCGCCTTCGGCACCGCGGTCTCGGGCCGGCCGGCCGAGCTGCCCGGCGCCGAATCCATGGTGGGCCTGCTGATCAACACCGTGCCGGTACGCGCCCACGCCACCGCGACGACCACCGTCGCCGAACTCCTGAACCAGCTGCAACGCGCCCACAACGACACCGTGGAGCACCAGCACCTGGCGCTCAACGACATTCACCGCGTCACCGGGTACGACCAGCTGTTCGACACACTGCTGGTGTACGAGAATTATCCGATCGACGCCGCCGCACTGTCGGCGGCCGACGACCTGGCCGTCACCGAATTCACCAGCCACGACTACAACCACTACCCGCTGTCGCTGCAAGCCGTGCCGGGCGACGAACTGCGCCTTCGCATCGAATTCGACACCGACGTATTCGACCCGGCCGCCGTCGACGCGCTGATCGAGCGGCTGCGCCGGCTGCTGGTGGCCATGCCCGCCGATCCGGCCCGACGCCTGTTGTCACTGGATGTGCTCGACGCGCCGGAGCGCGCCCGGCTACGACGGTGGGGCAATCGCGCGGTGCTGACCGAACAGCCGAGCGCCCCGGTATCGCTCCCGGCCGTATTCGCCGCCCAGGCGACCCGCCTGCCCGACGCGGTGGCGGTCACCTTCGAAGGCCGCTCGATGACATACCGGGAACTCGACGAGGCCTCGAACCGGCTGGCGCACACGCTGCTCGAGCGCGGCGCGGGCCCCGGGGAGTGCGTGGCGCTGCTGGTTTCCCGCTCGGCCGAGGCCATCGTCTCGATGCTCGCGGTGCTGAAGACCGGGGCGGCGTACCTGCCGATCGACCCCGCCCTGCCCGCGGCACGCATCGAGTTCATGCTCGGTGACGCCGCGCCGGTCGCCGCGGTCGCCACGGCAGGCCTGCGCGCCCGGCTGGACGGAGTGAACCTGCCGGTCATCGACGCCGACGAAGCGGGGCCGGACACCCTGCGTGCCGGTCCGTTGCCGATGCCCGCGCCCGAGAACATCGCCTACCTGATCTACACCTCGGGCACCACCGGCGTCCCCAAAGGCGTTGCGGTCACCCACCATAACGTCACCCAGCTGCTGGAGTCGCTGCGGGCGCAGCTGCCCGAGGCGGGGGTGTGGTCGCAATGCCACTCCTACGGCTTCGACGTGTCGGTCCAGGAAATCTGGGGCGCACTGGCCAGCGGCGGCCGGTTGGTGGTGGTGCCCGAATCGGTGACACGGTCGCCGGACGAGCTGCACGCCCTGCTGATCGCCGAGCGGGTCAGCGTGCTGAGCCAAACCCCGTCGGCGCTGACCGCGCTGTCCCCCCGAAAGCTGGACGCGGCGTTGATCATCGGTGGTGAGCCCTGCCCGGGCGCGCTCGCGGACGACTGGGCGCCGGACCGGCTGATGATCAACGCCTACGGCCCGACGGAAACCACCGTGGACGCGGTGCTCAGTGCGCCGCTGACCGCGGGAGCCGGAGCGCCGCCGCTGGGGTCGCCGGTGTCCGGGGCCGCGTTGTTCGTCCTGGACGGCTGGCTGCGTCCGGTGCCCGCCGGCGTGGTCGGTGAGCTGTACGTGGCGGGGCGCGGGGTCGCGGTCGGGTACGCGCGTCGCGCCGCTTTGACCGCGTCGAGGTTCGTGGCCTGCCCGTTCGGCGCGGCCGGAGCGCGCATGTACTGCACCGGCGATCTGGTGCGCTGGGGCTCCGACGGCGAGCTGCACTACGTCACCCGCGCCGACCACCAGGTCAAGATCCGCGGCCACCGCATCGAACTCGGCGAAATCCACACGGCGCTGGCCGAATTGGATGGCACCGGACAGGTCGCGGTGATCGCCCGCGAGGACCAACCCGGTGATAAGCGGATCGTCGCCTACATCACCGGGGCCGCCGATCCGGCCGAGCTGCGCAGCCGGCTGGCCGAACGGTTGCCGGTGTACCTGGTGCCGGCCGCGGTGATGGCGATCGATGCCTTGCCGTTGACGCCCAACGGCAAACTCGACACCGGCGCCCTGCCGGCGCCGGAATACGCCGGTGGTCGGTACCGCGCCCCGTCCACCCCCACCGAGGAAATCCTGGCCGGCATCTACGCCCGGGTGCTCGGGCTCGAACGGGTCGGCGTCGACGACTCCTTCTTCGACCTGGGCGGGGATTCGCTGTCGGCGATGCGGGTGATCGCCGCGATCAACACCGGACTCGACGCGCACCTCGGCGTGCGAATGCTGTTCGAAGCGCCCACGATTGGCCAGCTGGCGGGGCGCGCCGGCATCGGTGGGTACTGCAACGCCGGTGTGGCGGCGCGTGAACGGCCGGCGGTGGTGCCGTTGTCGTTCGCCCAATCGCGGTTGTGGTTCATCGATCAGTTGCACGGACCGTCGCCGGTGTACAACATGGCGGCGGCATTGCGGCTCGCCGGACGCCTGGACGCCGACGCACTGGGCGCCGCGCTCGGCGATGTGGTGGCGCGGCACGAGAGTTTGCGCACGGTGTTCGCCGCCACCGAGGGGATCCCCCAGCAGGTGGTGCTGCCGCCCGAGCGGGTGGATGTGAAATGGCAGACCATCGACGCCACCGACTGGTCACCGGCCCGGCTGGAAGGGGCCATCCGCGACGCGGCGCGGCACACGTTCGACCTCGCGACCGAAATCCCGCTGGGGGCATGGCTTTTCCGCACGGGTGAGGACGAGCATGTGCTGGTGGCCGTGGTGCACCACATCGCTGCCGACGGATGGTCGCTGACCCCGCTGGTGCGCGACCTGGCGCTGGCCTATGCGAGCCGCTCGGCCGGGGATGCCCCGCACTGGGCGCCGCTGCCGGTGCAGTACGTCGACTACACGCTCTGGCAGCGCGCCCAATTCGGGGACCTGGAAGACCCGGACAGCCCGATCGCCGCGCAGCTGGCGTACTGGGAGCGCGCGCTGGCCGGACTCCCCGAGCGCCTCGAACTGCCCACCGATCGGCCGTACCCGTTGGTGGCCGACTACCGCGGGGCCAGCGTGACCGTGGACTGGCCGGCCGAGTTGCAGGAGCGGGTGCGTGCTGTGGCGAGCGCACACCACGCGACCACCTTCATGGTGGTGCAGGCCGCCCTGGCGGTGCTGCTGGCCAAGGTCAGTGCGAGTTCCGAAGTGGCGGTGGGCTTCC
>NZ_LZHT01000100.1 GCF_001667315.1 Mycobacterium sp. 852002-10029_SCH5224772 | reverse complement strand
CCGGTGGACGATCAGACCCTGCAGAAGATCGGCGAGATCACCGACGGCCAGGCCTTCCACGCCGACAGCCTGGACTCGCTGGAGAACGTGTACACGACGCTGCAGCGCCAGATCGGCTACGAAACCGTCAAGGGCGATGCCAGCCTGGCCTGGATGCTGCTCGGTGCCGTCGTGATGGCCGGCGCCGTGCTGGCCGGCCTGCTGCTGAACCGCCGGCTGCCCGCCTGATACGCGCTAGGTCGGCAGGCGCCGATTGATCAACAGCGCCAACGCGGTCGCGATCAGTGCGGCCAGCACCCCGAGGCGCAGCCAGCCGGCGCTGCCCGGGCCCGGCACCGTGCGGTAACCGATCTCGTTCTCGATCGCGTTGTAGCTCTTTTCGAGCTCGCCGAGGTTGGTGGCGGTGTAGGGCTGCCCGCCGGAGAGTCTGGCGATCGTCTTCATCTGGTCGGTCGACACCGGGACCGCGACGCGCTGCCCGTCCATCTCGATCTCACCGCCCTTGGTTCCGAACGAGATCGTCGAGATGGGCACGCCCTGGCCCTTGGCCGCCCGCGCCGCGGTG
>NZ_LZHT01000099.1 GCF_001667315.1 Mycobacterium sp. 852002-10029_SCH5224772 | reverse complement strand
GGCGCAAGGCTGTTACCGGTGTCCATCACCAACTCCGGTGCCGGCCACAGATCCCGGGTGATTTTCTGCCAGCAACCCGGTGCTCCTCCGGGTCCACCGCGAGCGTTCACCCGCGGCAGGTTCTCCGGCCAGATGTAAGGGTTGGGCGCCCCACCGACCAGACCGGCCGTGGCGCCGAGCCCCAGCGTGAGCGCGGAGACCGCGACCAGGGACAGGGGGTTGGCTACCAGCCCCAGCCCGGATAGCACCTCGGTGTTGGTGATGAGCGAGTAGCCGTTGCCGCCGAGGAACGTGGCGGCCTTGGGTTCGATGTCGTGGTAGTTGCGGACCGCACAGAACAGTGAGGGGCTGTAGGTGTCGAGCAGCTGCGCCGAGGGCACCAGGTCGGCCGCACCCCGCGCCAGGTACGGCCCGGCCTTGTTGAACACATCCGCCCCGGTGTTACCGAACCCCGCCGCCGACAACAACGCCTGATCCAGATCCTTTTGCTGCGCATTGATCGTGCGCGACGTCACCACCGCATTATTCAAAAAATCAAACAGGTCCGGCGACGCGTTCGCATACGTATCCCCCAACGCCGCCAACCGCTGAATATCCTTACGCGCCTGCGGCATCCGCGGATTCACCTCATCAAGAACCGCATTCGCATTCACCACCGACTGCCCGAACTTGTCCCCCAACCCCGCCAACGAC
>NZ_LZHT01000098.1 GCF_001667315.1 Mycobacterium sp. 852002-10029_SCH5224772 | reverse complement strand
AGGCCGTTGTGGCAGCCCAACTCGCCGGAGGCCAGCAGGGCGCGCAGCCCGGCCAGCAGGGCGTCGTGATTGCGTTGGGCCGCGGTGCGCAGGTCGCGGCGCACCGCATCCTTATCGGGAACCTCATCGATGAGGGGAACCTCATCGTAGGGGTTACACGCGCCGGGGGCGCCGAGTTTGGCCAGCACGGGTTCGAACGTGGCGCGGGCTTCAGGAGTCAAATAGCCGCTGATGGGTGACATGCCGTCGTATTGTTGCGCCCCGATGGTGATGCCGCGCTTGCGGGCACGTTCGCCGTCTTTGAATTTGCCGTCGGGGTTGAGCCAGCCCATGACCTGGTGGGCGTATTGGGCCAACTCATCGGGGCGAAACCTGCTGGCCTGACGCGCCAGATCGGCCTCGGCGTCCTCGCGGGTGCAGGCGTCGATCTCGTAGGGCAGGTCGGCAAAAAACCCGCGGATCACCCGCACGTGCGCATCGCCGATCAATCCTTGGCGTTGGGCGGCCGCGGTGGCCCCCAAGGTGGGCGCCAACAACTCCCCGGTCAGCGCACGACGTTCCCCGAGATCGGCGGCTTCATCGACCCGGCGGCCGGCCTCGGCCTTGGTGATGCGTAACCGATCGGCCAACGCGCAGCGCAACGTGCCATCCAGTTCTGTCGTGGTTGCCTGGGCGCCAAGCTGGTTGATCAATGCGTGCTGGGGGGCGCGTAGCCGACGCGCGACGCGTTCGATGCGCTCGAGCGCGCGCAACCGTTCCGGGGTCGTGAAAACGTCGAAGGACAACCCGCACAAGCGGTCCAGGTCGGCATCGAGCGCGTCGAAGACATCGACGATCTCGCCTCGACTACTCGAACCCATACCCCAAATCTTACGAACGGGCACCGACAAAAATCCCCGCATTGTGACCACTGAAGCTAAAGTGACACAAGGGATTACGCGACACCCCGGACCGGGAAGCGCCGCGGCCGGTCAGGCGACGAGACCCTAGTCGCGCTCGGGCGGTTTCGTCGCATACACCCACGACAAAAACCGCGCCACGGCCTCCGCGGACCGATGCGCCCGCGGGGAACTGAAGATGTCGAAAGCGTGTTGGGCGTGCGGCAATTCGGCGTAGGCGACCGGAGCCTTCGACACCGCGCGCAGCTCCTCGACGAACTCCTGCGCCTCGCCCACCGGGATCAGGGAATCGTCGTGGCCGTGCAGAACGAAGAAGGGCGGTGCGTCGGCGCGCAGCCGCCTGATCGGTGAAGCGTCGACGTAGATGTCGCGGTGGGTATCGAATTTCCGCTTGACGACGAACTTTTGGAGCAACTCCACGAATTCGCGCCGGCCTTCGCCTTCGGTGGAGAACCAGTCGTAGCGCCCGTACACCGGAACCGCGGCCACCACCGACGTGTCGGCATCCTCGAAGCCTGGCTGGAACTTCGGGTCGTTGGGCGTCAGCGCCGCCAGCGAACACAGATGGCCGCCGGCCGACCCGCCGGTGATCGCGACAAAGTTCGGATCCCCGCCGTAGCGCGAGATGTTCTCCTTGACCCAGGCCAGCGCGCGCTTGACGTCGACGATGTGGTCGGGCCAGGTGTGCCGAGGTGAAACCCGGTAGCCGATGGACACGCACACCCAGCCGCGCGCGGCCAGGTGGCTCATCAGCGGATAGGCCTGGGGCCGGCGCATTCCGATCACCCATGCGCCGCCCGGCACCTGCACCAGCACCGGTGCTTTGCCGTCGCGCGGCAGGTCGTGGCGGCGCCAGATATCGGCCAGGTTGGCGCGGCCGTGCGGACCGTACGACACCACGTTCGTCTTCTCGACGTAGCGGCGCCGCGCCACCGTGTTACCTAACGGCAGGGTGCGACGCCCGCTGCGGGTCGGCTTGGTCTGCGGCAGCTTGTCGAGCGCCTCTTCGTAGTCGTCGCCGAGCTGCTCGCGCAGCCCCGCCTCCAGCACCGGTCCGGGAGTGGTGACGCCGCGATACTTGATCACCGCCAGGATGGCCCAGGACGCCGCTGTCAGGGCCAGCGCCGCCTTACCGCGCCGTCCCGCGAAATCGCCGCGGCGCCCCCGCCGCAGCGCATCGGCCAGCGAAGCCGAGAAGTACACGCCCGGCACCTCGGAGGCCGGCCAGCCGAACCAGAACACCAGCACGGTGCTGTAACCCTTGCGGGCCAGCGGCCGTAATCCGTTGGCGGCGTTGGCCAATTCCACCGCGGCGCGCGCCAGCGGCCTGGGCCTTTTGATCGCTCGGGTGAGCCGCATCAGCCGTCGACCCGCGCTCGCAGGTCCGCCCGCAAAATCTTGCCGGTGCTGCCGCGGGGGAGTTCGTCCAGCACGGTGACCTCGCGGGGCACCTTGTAGTTGGCCAGGTTTTCCCGCACATGCTGCTTGAGCGCGTCAGGGGTGGCGCCGGCACTCGGCTCCAGCACCACGAACGCCGCCAGCCGCTGCCCGTATTGTTCGTCGTCCACGCCGATCACCGCCGCCTCCGCCACGTCTGGATGTGCCGCCAGCGCCTTCTCCACCTCGATCGGGTAGACGTTCTCGCCACCGGACACGATCATCTCGTCGTCGCGGCCGACCACGAACAACCGTCCCGCGGAGTCCAGGTACCCGACGTCGCCCGACGCCATGAACCCGGCGTGAAAATCTTTCGTGCTGCCCGACGTGTAGCCGTCGAATTGGGTGTTGTTGCGGACATAGATGCCGCCGACCTCGCCGGCGGGCAGCTCGTTGAAATCCGGGTCCAGGATGCGGATTTCGGTTCCGCCCGCGGGTCGGCCCGCGGTGTCGGGCGCGGCACGCAGGTCGGCCGGGGTGGCGGTGGCGATCATGCCCGCCTCGGTGGCGTTGTAGTTGTTGTAGATGACGTCGCCAAACGCGTCCATGAACGCCGTGACGACGTCGGGGCGCATCCGCGAACCCGACGCCGCGGCGAAGCGCAGGGAGCGGCCGCTGTAGCGGCGCCGCACCTCGGCGGGCAGATCCATGATCCGGTCGAACATCACCGGCACCACCACCAGGCCGGTCGCCCGGTGCCGGTCGATCAGATCCAGCGTGGCCTCGGGGTCGAACTTGCGCCGGGTGATCACCGGACACGCGAACGACGCCGCGAGCAGCAGTTGCGAAAAGCCCCAGGCGTGGAACATCGGCGCCACGATCACGACGGGCTCCTCGGCCCGCCACGGCGTGCGGTCCAGGATCGCCTTCAGCGTGCCGATTCCCGCGTTGCCGCCAGACTGCTTGGCGCCCTTGGGAGTTCCGGTGGTGCCGGAGGTGAGCAGGATCATCTTGCCCTTGCGGCCGGTGCGCTTGGGCTGTGCTCCGGCCCGGGCCGCGATCAGCCCCTCCACGGTCAGCTCATGCTCGGCATCCGTCCACGCCACGATCCGGGTCGCGGCGGGCGTGCCGGCCAGCGCGCGGTCCACCGTCGCGGTGAACTCGTCGTCGTAGATGACGGCGTCGACGCCCTCGCGGGTCACCACGTCGGCCAGCGCCGGCCCGGCGAACGACGTGTTGAGCAGCAGGATGTCCGAGCCGATGCGGTCGGCCGCTACCAACGCTTCGACGAAACCGCGGTGGTTGCGGCACATGATCCCGATTACCTTGGGCTGGCCCGACGGCAACCCTTGCAGCGCGGCGGCGAGCGCGTTGCACCGCTCGTCGAGCTCTCGCCAGGTCAGGCCGCCGCGCTCATCGATCAGGCCCGGCCGGTCCGGGCAACGCTGTGCGGCGCTGGCGAATCCGGACGTCATGCCCATGCCTTCGCGGCGCATGGCCGCCGCGATCCGCACGTAGCGATCGGGGCGCATGGGCGCGATCAGCCCGGCGCGGCGCATGGTGCCGATCAGACCAAGGGTCTCGCTGAGAGGATTTGGCATGGCTCAGCCGAGAATCGGGAACCGGCGCTTGGCGGCGAGCTCGGTCAGCGCCTCCTGCATTACCGACCGCACGTACTCGTCGACCTGGTCGATGTCGGGGTCCTCGCCGAACTGCTTGGCGATGTCGATCGGCTCCAGCACCCGGGTCACGATCTTGGTGGGCAGCGGGATGTTGGGCGGGATGACGGCACTCAGGCCGAACGGGAAGCCGAATGACAACGGCAGAATCGCGCTGCGCAGCAGGCGCTTGATGCCCAGTCGCTCGGCCAGCCAGGTGCCGCGGGTCAGGTAGAGCTGGGTCTCCTGACCACCGATCGACACGGCGGGCACGATCGGGACGCCGGCGTCGATGGCGGTGCGGATGTAGCCCTTGCGGCCGTTGAAGTCGATGACGTTCTCCGACAGGGTCGGCCGATAGGCGTCGTAATCGCCGCCGGGAAACACGATCACGACGCCGCCGGACCGCAACGCGACGGCCGCGTTCTCCCGGTTGGCCCGGATGTATCCGGTGCGCCGGAAGAAGTCCGCGGTGGGCCCGGTCATGAGGATGTCGTGGCTCAGTGTGTAGACGGGCCGGTCGTAGCCGAGCTTGTCATAGAAGTGGGCGCTGAAGATCGGGACGTCCATGGGGAACATGCCGCCGGAGTGGTTACCGACCACCAGCGCCCCGCCGGGCGGGAACGAATCCAGGCCGTGCACCTCCGACCGGAAGTAGGTCTTCAAGACCGGGCGCATCACCGCCATCAGGCGCTGGGTCAAGACGGGGTCGAATTTGCCGATGTCCCCGCCCTCGGGGTTCTCGCTGTCGGTCACGTTCCTCCCTTGACGCTCGCGCGAGACCAGATCGCCGCGTCGAGTCTCTCGATGGTAGCGACCGGGGCGGCGCCGCTGTCATGGTGTTTCGGCATTTTCGCCCGCGTAAGCGGTGCGGCCCGGGGCGCGACCCGAAATCGGCACACCCGCCTGGCGGTGCCGATACATTCGATGGGCCAGCTGGTTTTCCGACAGGAACGAGGCCACCCATGGGATTCATGAGTCCGGAGTTTCCCGACGTCGACCCCCAAACGTGGCTCAGCTTGCCGCGTTCGACCAGGCGCCAGATCATGAGCCGGCACTGGGTCGAGCACGGCTTCGGCTCCCCGTACGGGGTGTACCTGTTCTATGTGTTCAAGATCGCCGGGTACGTCGCCGGCGCCGCCGCGGTGATCTCGCTGACGCCGGGCCTGGGCGGGCTCGGGCACATCGCCGACTGGTGGACGCAGCCCATCGTGTACCAGAAGCTGGTCATCTTCACGTTGCTGTTCGAGATCCTGGGCCTGGGCTGCGGATCGGGGCCGCTGACCGCGCGGTTCTGGCCGCCTTTCGGCGGCTTTCTGTATTGGTTGCGGCCCAACACGATTCGACTGCCGGCCTGGCCCGACAAGGTTCCGTTCACCCGCGGCGACAACCGCACCGTCGTCGACGTCGCGCTGTACCTCGTGGTGCTGGGCTCCGGCATCTGGGCGCTGCTCTCGCCGGGGCGCGGCGGGCCGGTCACCGCGGCCGGTGACGTCGGCCTGATCGACCCCATCCTGGTCGCGCCGGCCATTGTCGCGCTGGCGCTGCTGGGGCTGCGGGACAAGACCATCTTTCTGGCGGCGCGCGGCGAACACTACGGGCTGACGCTGCTGGTGTTCTTCTTCGGTTTCACCGACCAGATCGCCGCCTTCAAGATCATCATGCTGGCGCTGTGGTGGGGCGCGGCGACCTCCAAGCTCAACCACCACTTCCCCTACGTGGTGGCGGTCATGATGAGTAACAGCCCGCTGTTGCGCAGCCGGGCGTTCAACTGGTTCAAACGCCGGTTGTACCTGGATCCGGTCGACGACCTGCGGCCTTCGTGGATTCCGAAGGTCATGGCCCACGTCGGCGGAACGACCGCGGAATTCTTGGTTCCGCTGCTGCTGGTCTTCGTCGCCGACGGTCACCGGTGGGCGTGGTTCCTGATCGCCTTCATGCTGCTGTTCCACCTCAACATCACGTCCACCATTCCGATGGGAGTTCCGTTGGAGTGGAACGTCTTCTTCATCTTCTCGCTGTTCTATCTGTTCGGGCACTACGCCGGTGTCACCGCCGCCGGGCTGAGCTCACCGCTGCTGCTGGTCATCCTGATCGCCGCGCTCGCGGTGGTGCCGATCGTGGGAAACTTCTTCCCCGAACAGATTTCGTTCTTGCCGGCGATGCGCTACTACGCGGGGAACTGGGCCACCAGCACCTGGTGCTTACGCAAAGGCGCCGAAGACAAGATCGAGGCGAACATCACCAAGGCATCGGCGCTGGCGCCCAATCAGCTTGCCAGGCTTTACGATCCGCAGGCCGCCGAACTCATGATCGACAAACTGATGGGGTGGCGATCCATGCACACCCACGGTCGGGCGCTGGGCGGGCTGGTGCCCCGCGCCCTACCCGAGGGCGCCGACGAGGCCGACTACCTACTGCGCGACGGCGAGATCATCGCCGGGCCGCTGATCGGCTGGAACTTCGGCGAGGGCCACCTGCACAACGAACAGCTGCTGGCCGCGGTGCAGCGGCGCTGCGACTTCGACGAGGGTGACGTGCGGGTGATCATCCTGGAAGCCCAACCGATCCACCGGCAAACGCAGGCCTACCGCATCGTCGACGCCAAGGCCGGCCTGATCGAAGCGGGTTACGTCGACGTGGCCGACATGCTGAGCCGCCAGCCCTGGCCGGCGCCCGACGACGACTACCCCGTCCACGTCACCAGCGGCGGCGACCCGCCGCGCTTGCGATCGCCGCGGGTCACGCGGCGCAGCGCCCGATGAGCCGGGCGGTGGTGGTCGGCGCCGGGCCCAACGGCCTCGCCGCGGCGATCCATCTCGCCCGCCACGGTGTCGACGTGCAGGTGCTGGAGGCCCGCGAGACCGTCGGCGGGGGAACGCGGTCGGCCGAGCTCACGGTGCCCGGGGTGATCCACGACGTCTGCTCGGCCACCCACCCGTTCGGAGTCGGTTCGCCGTTCTGGAAAGAGATCGACCTGCCGCGCTACGGGCTGGTGTGGAAGTGGCCGGAGATCGACTGCGCGCATCCGCTCGACGACGGCACCGCCGGCGTGCTTTACCAGTCCCTCGAGCGGACGGTCGCCGGGATGGGCCCCGACGCCGCACGGTGGAAGCGTGCCATCGGCGGCCTGGCGGCCGGGTTCGATGACCTGGCGCAGGACCTGCTTCGGCCGGTGCTGCGCGTTCCGCGGCACCCGGTGCGCCTCGCCGGCTTCGGGCCGCGCGCGCTGCTGCCGGCGACCGTGTTGGCCCGCTGGTTTCGCACCGAGCAGGCCCGCGCGCTGTTCGGTGGCGCCGCCGCGCACATCTACACCCGGCTGGACCGTCCGCTGACCGCCTCCCTGGGGTTGCTGTTTCTGGCCAGCGGGCACCGCTTCGGGTGGCCCGTCGCCGAAGGGGGTTCCGGGTCGATCACCCGCGCGCTGGCCGCCGCCCTGCGAGCACACGGTGGCGCCATCGCCACCGGAATCACCGTCGATCACCGCCGCGACATCCCCGACGCCGACATCGTCATGCTCGATTTGAGCCCCGCCGCGGCGCTGAGGATCTACGGCGACGTCATGCCGGGCCGCATCCAACGCTCCTACCGGCGCTACCGCCAGGGATCATCGGCCTTCAAGGTCGACTTCGCCATCGAGGGACACATCCCGTGGACGAACCCCGACTGCCGGCGGGCCGGCAGCGTGCACCTGGGCGGCTCCTTCGCCGAGACCGCCGACACCGAACGTCAACGCGCGCAAGGCACAATGGCCCGGCGGCCGTTCGTCCTCATCGGGCAGCAATACCTGGCCGACCCGTCGCGCTCGGCGGGCAACATCAACCCGATCTGGGCCTACGCGCATGTGCCGTTCGGCTACACCGGCGACGCCACCGCGGTCATCGTCGACCAGATCGAGCGATTCGCGCCCGGCTTCCGCGACCGCGTCGTCGCCACCGTCAGCAACAGCACCGCCGAGCTGGAGGCCTACAACCCCAACTACATCGGCGGCGACATCCTCGGCGGCGCCAACGACGGGCTGCAGGTCATCCTGCGGCCGCGCGTCTCGGTCAACCCGTACGCCACCGGTGTGCCGGGCGTCTACCTGTGTTCTCAGTCCACGCCGCCGGGGGCCGGCATCCACGGGCTGTGCGGTTACCACGCCGCCGACGCGGCGCTGGGCCGGCTGCGCAAGCGGCGCCGCTAGCGTCTGGCCGCCTGTGGCCGTCGTCACGGGTGATGTACCAGCGCGGCAACGGTGGGCGTCACTGATCTAGGCTGGCGGAGAGCGCAAATCAGCGGACACAGGAAAGAAAGACAGAGGAGAGACAAGTGACGGTCCGAGTAGGTATCAACGGCTTCGGTCGCATCGGGCGGAACTTCTACCGGGCCTTACTGGCTCAACAGGAGCAAGGCACCGCTGATATCGAGGTGGTCGCGGTCAACGACCTCACCGACAACGCCAGCCTGGCGCACCTGCTGAAATTCGACTCCATCCTGGGGCGCCTGCCGCACGATGTCAGCCTCGAGGGCGACGACACGATCGTCGTCGGCAACACCAAGATCAAGGCGCTGGAGGTCAAGGAAGGCCCGGCGGCGCTGCCTTGGGGGGATCTGGGCGTCGACGTCGTGGTCGAGTCCACCGGCATCTTCACCGCCCGCGCCAAGGCGCAGGGCCACCTGGACGCCGGCGCCAAGAAGGTCATCATCTCCGCGCCCGCCAGCGATGAGGACATCACCATCGTGCTCGGCGTCAACGACGACAAGTACGACGGCAGCCAGAACATCATCTCCAACGCCTCGTGCACCACGAACTGCCTGGGGCCGCTGGCCAAGGTGCTCAACGACGAGTTCGGCATCGTCAAGGGCCTGATGACCACCATCCACGCCTACACCCAGGACCAGAACCTGCAGGACGGGCCGCACAAGGACCTGCGCCGCGCCCGCGCCGCCGCGCTCAACATCGTGCCGACCTCCACCGGCGCGGCCAAGGCCATCGGCCTGGTGCTGCCCGAGCTGAAGGGCAAGCTCGACGGCTACGCGCTGCGGGTGCCGATCCCCACCGGCTCGGTCACCGACCTGACCGCCGAACTGAAGAAGTCCGCCACCGCCGACGAGATCAACGCCGCGATGAAGGCCGCCGCCGAGGGGCCGATGAAGGGCATCCTCAAGTACTACGACGCGCCGATCGTCTCCAGCGACATCGTCACCGACCCGCACAGCTCGATCTTCGACTCCGGTCTGACCAAGGTGATCGACGACCAGGCCAAGGTGGTGTCCTGGTACGACAACGAATGGGGTTACTCCAACCGCCTGGTGGACCTGGTCGCCCTGGTCGGCAAGTCGCTGTAACCCGTGGCCGTCCACACTCTGAAAGACCTTCTCGGCGAGGGGGTTTCGGGTCGCGGTGTGCTGGTGCGCTCAGACCTGAACGTGCCGCTCGATGACGGCGGGATCACCGACGCCGGGCGCATCACCGCCTCGGTGCCGACGCTGAAGGCGCTCGTCGAGGCGGGCGCCAAGGTGGTGGTCACCGCGCACCTCGGGCGTCCCAAGGGCGGGGCGGACCCGAAGTTGTCGCTGGCACCGGTCGCCGCGGCGCTGTCCGAGCAGCTGGGCCGGCACGTGCAGTTGGCCGGTGATGTCGTCGGCACGGACGCGCTGGCCCGCGCCGAGGGGCTCACCGACGGCGACGTGCTGCTGCTGGAGAACATCCGCTTCGACCCCCGCGAAACCAGCAAGGACGACGCCGAGCGGCTCGCCCTTGCCCGGCAGTTGGCCGAATTGGTCGGGCCGACAGGCGCTTTCGTCTCCGACGGCTTTGGCGTGGTGCACCGCAAGCAGGCCTCCGTGTACGACATCGCCACCCTGTTGCCGCACTACGCCGGCACGCTGGTGGCCGACGAGATCCAGGTGCTGGAGCAGCTGACCCACTCCACCACCCGCCCCTACGCGGTGGTGCTCGGCGGGTCGAAGGTGTCCGACAAGCTCGGTGTCATCGAGTCGCTGGCCACCAGGGCCGACAGCATCGTCATCGGCGGCGGCATGTGCTTCACTTTCCTGGCCGCGCAAGGCTTTCGGGTCGGCAAATCGCTGCTGGAGACCGAGATGGTGGACACCTGCCGTCGGCTGCTGGACACCTATTTCGATGTGCTGCGGCTGCCGGTGGACATCGTGGTGGCCGACAAGTTCGCCGCCGACGCGACACCGCAGACCGTCGCCGCCAACGCCATCCCCGACGACCTGATGGGCCTGGACATCGGGCCGGGATCGGTCAAACGGTTCACCACGCTGCTGTCCAACGCCGCCACCGTCTTCTGGAACGGGCCCATGGGCGTGTTCGAGTTCCCGGCGTTCGCCGCGGGTACCAAGGGCGTCGCCGAAGCGATCGCCGCCGCGACCGGCAAGGGCGCCTTCAGCGTGGTGGGCGGTGGGGACTCCGCGGCCGCCGTGCGCGCGCTGGGCATCCCGGACAGCGACTTCTCGCACATTTCCACCGGCGGGGGAGCGTCGCTGGAATACCTTGAGGGCAAGACGCTTCCGGGCATCGAGGTGTTGACCCGACCCCAGCCCGACCACAACTAGGGAGGCCCAGAGTCGTGAGCCGCAAGCCACTGATCGCCGGCAACTGGAAGATGAACCTCAACCACTTCGAGGCCATCGCGCTGGTACAAAAGATCGCGTTCGCGCTGCCGGACAAGTACTACGACAAGGTCGACGTCGCGGTCCTGCCGCCGTTCACCGACCTGCGCAGCGTGCAGACCCTGGTCGACGGTGACAAGCTGCGGCTGACCTACGGCGGACAGGACCTGTCCCAGCACGACGCGGGCGCCTACACCGGGGAGGTCAGCGGCGCCTTCCTGGCCAAGCTGGGCTGCACGTACGTCGTCGTCGGGCACTCCGAGCGGCGCACCTACCACCACGAGGACGACGCGGTCGTCGCCGCCAAGACCGCCGCGGCGCTCAAGCACGAACTGACCCCGATCGTCTGCATCGGCGAGCACCTCGACGTCCGCGAGGCCGGAAACCACGTCATCCACTGCGAGGAGCAGCTACGCGGCTCGCTGGCCGGGCTGTCCGCCGAACAGATCGGCAAGGTCGTCATCGCCTACGAGCCGGTGTGGGCGATCGGCACCGGCCGGGTGGCCAGCGCGGGCGACGCCCAGGAGGTGTGCGCGTCGATCCGCAAGGAATTGGGCGCACTGGCGTCGCCGCAGATCGCGGACTCGATGCGGGTGCTCTACGGCGGATCGGTGAACGCCAAGAACGTCGGCGAGCTGATCGCCCGCGACGACATCGACGGCGGTCTGGTCGGCGGCGCGTCGCTAGACGGCGAGCAATTCGCGACGCTGGCGGCCATCGCCGCCGGTGGGCCCCTGCCCTGATGGGGACCCGGCACCGGTAGGCTGGCCGTCATGCAGTTGGGTTTGCAGATCACCCTGGTCGTCACCAGCATCCTGGTGGTGCTGCTGGTGCTGCTGCACCGCGCCAAGGGGGGCGGTCTGTCCACGCTGTTCGGTGGCGGCGTCCAGTCCAGCCTGTCCGGGTCCACTGTGGTGGAAAAAAACCTGGACCGGCTGACGTATTTCATCACCGCCATCTGGTTGGTGTGCATCATCGGCATGGCACTGCTGATCAAATACCACTGACCGCGCGCCTCGTCACAACGCCGAGTGTGAAATTACGACGCGACCCGCAGGCGATGCGTCGTGAATTTCAGTTTCGCCGCGAACGAGCACCGCAGCAATACTGAATTCCATGGTTGAGGCATCCGAGGGCACGCTGGAACCGATCGGCGCCGTCCAGCGCACCCTGGTGGGGCGCGAGGCGACCGAGCCGATGCGGGCCGACATCAGGCTGCTGGGCGCCATCCTGGGCGACACGGTGCGCGAGCAGAACGGGCAGGAGGTGTTCGAGCTCGTCGAGCGCGCCCGGGTGGAATCGTTCCGGGTGCGACGCTCCGAGATCGACCGGGCCGAGCTGGCGCGGATGTTCGAAGGCATCGACATCCACCAGGCCGTCCCCGTCATCCGGGCGTTCAGCCACTTCGCGCTGCTGGCCAACGTCGCCGAAGACATCCACCGCGGGCGCCGCCGCGCCGTCCACGTCGCCGCCGGCGAACCCCCGCAGGACAGCACCCTGGCCGCCACCTACGCCAAACTCGATGACGCACAGATCGATTCGGCCACGGTGGCCGACGCGCTCAAGGGCGCGGTGGTCGCTCCGGTGATCACCGCCCACCCCACCGAGACCCGCCGGCGCACCGTCTTCGTCACCCAGCACCGGATCACCGAGCTGATGCGGCTGCACGCCGAGGGGCACGCCGAGACCGACGAGGGCCGCAACATCGAACTCGAGTTGCGCCGCCAGGTCCTCACGCTGTGGCAGACCGCGCTGACCCGGCTGTCCCGGCTGCAGATCACCGACGAGATCGAGGTGGGGCTGCGCTACTACGCCGCCGCGTTCTTCACGGTGATCCCTCAGGTCAACGCCGAGGTTCGCAACGCGCTGCGCGCCCGCTGGCCCGACGCGGACCTGCTCAACGAGCCAATCCTGCAGCCGGGCTCCTGGATCGGCGGCGACCGCGACGGCAATCCGAACGTGACGGCCGAGGTGGTGCGCCAGGCCACCGGCAATGCCGCGTTCACCGCGCTCGCGCACTACCTGGCCGAATTGACCGCCCTCGAGCAGGAACTGTCGATGTCGGCACGCCTCGTCTCGGTCACCCCCGAGCTGGCCGAACTGGCCGAGGGTTGCGGGGAGAAGACCCGCGCCGACGAACCGTACCGGCGGGCGGTGCGGGTGATCCGCGCCCGGCTCAGCGCGACAAGCGCCGAAATCCTGGACCGAACTCCGCAGCAGGTGCTGGATCTGGGATTGCCGCCGTATGAAACCGCGGCCGAACTGGGGGCCGACCTCGACACCATCGACGGCTCGCTGCGCGCCCACGGCAGCGCCCTGTTGGCCGACGACCGCCTGGCGCTGCTACGAGAAGGCGTGCGGGTCTTCGGGTTCCATCTGTGCGGCCTGGACATGCGGCAAAACTCCGACGCGCACGAAGAGGTGGTCTGCGAGCTATTGGCCTGGGCCGGTGTGCACCCGGATTACCGTTCGCTGCCCGAAGACGAGCGGGTCGAGCTGCTGGCGGGCGAACTGGCCACCCGCCGCCCGCTGGTCGGTGACGACGCGCAATTGTCCGACCTGGCGCGCGGCGAGCTCGGTGTGATGCGTGCGGCCGCGCACGCCATCAAGCGGTATGGGCCGTCGGCCGTTCCCAACTACGTGATCTCGATGTGCCGTTCGGTCTCCGATGTCCTCGAGGCCGCGATCCTGCTCAAAGAGGCGGGGCTGATCGATGCATCCGGCCCGCAGCCGTACTGCCCGGTGGGCATTTCCCCGCTGTTCGAAACCATCGATGACCTGCACAACGGCGCGACGATCCTGCACGCGATGCTGGAGTTGCCGATCTACCGGGCGCTGGTGGCGGCGCGCGGCGAAAGTCAGGAAGTGATGCTGGGCTACTCGGACTCCAACAAGGACGGCGGGTATCTGGCGTCCAGCTGGGCGGTCTACCGGGCCGAGCTGGCGCTGGTGGAGGTGGCGCGCAAAACCGGGATCCGGTTGCGGCTCTTCCACGGTCGCGGCGGCACCGTCGGCCGCGGCGGCGGGCCGAGCTACGAGGCGATCCTGGCGCAGCCGCCCGGAGCGGTCAACGGCTCACTGCGGCTCACCGAGCAGGGCGAGGTGATCGCCGCTAAATACGCCGAACCACAAGTGGCGCAACGCAATCTGGAAAGCCTGCTGGCCGCCACACTGGAGTCGACGCTGCTCGACGTCGAGGGCCTGGGCGACGCCGCGGAACCGGCCTACGCGGTGCTCGACGAAGTGGCCGTCCTGGCCCAGCGCGCCTATGCCGAATTGGTGCACGACACACCGGGTTTCGTCGAGTACTTCATGGCTTCCACACCGGTCAGCGAGATCGGCTCGCTGAATATCGGCAGCCGGCCGACGTCCCGCAAACCCACCGAGTCGATTTCGGACCTGCGCGCCATCCCGTGGGTGCTGGCGTGGAGTCAGTCGCGGGTCATGCTGCCGGGCTGGTACGGGACCGGGTCGGCATTCGAACAGTGGATCGCGGCGGGCCCGCGGGGCGAGGGCGAGCGGGTGGACATCCTGCACGACCTGTACCAGCGATGGCCGTTTTTCCGCAGCGTGCTGTCCAATCTGGCTCAGGTGCTGGCGAAAAGCGACCTCGGCCTGGCGGCGCGCTACGCCGAGTTGGTGGCCGACGAGGAATTACGGCGCCGGGTGTTCGACAAGATCGTCGACGAGCACCGGCGAACCATCGCCATGCACAAGCTCATCACCGGGCAGGACAACCTGCTCGCCGACAACCCCGCGCTGGCGCGTTCGGTGTTCAACCGCTTCCCCTATCTCGAGCCGCTCAACCATCTTCAGGTGGAGTTGCTGCGACGTTACCGCTCCGGCGACGACGACGAACTGGTCCAGCGCGGGATCTTACTGACCATGAACGGGCTGGCCAGCGCGCTGCGAAACAGCGGCTGAGAACTCGCCCGAGTCAACAAGCCGCACAATGACGGCGGCGCGCCGCGATCACCCGGATGATGTATCAACGACAGCCGGCGCTTTGCGCGCTGAGCATTGATGTTGCGGCACCCCGTGTCGCCGTCGTTATGGTTGAGTCGTGGCTTGCCTACGCGGGCCGCACACGAGGGGACCACTATCCAACGGGGGAGGTTGGCATTTGAAATCCATCACATTCGGTAAGACAGGGCTCGAGGTGTCCCGGTTGGCCTTCGGTACCTGGGAGTTCAGCAGCGATTGGGGCCACGCCGACCAGGACGCCGCGATCACCATGATCCGCCGTGCCCGCGACCTCGGGATCAACATCTTCGATACGGCCCAGCAATACGGGTTCGGGGAATCCGAGCGCATTCTCGGTAAAGCCCTTCGCCCCGAGTTCGCGCGGTCCCGGGACGAGTTGGTGATCGCCACCAAGGGCGGATTGCGCAAAACCGACACGGGCCTGGTCCGCGACGCCAGCCCCGAGTACCTCAGGAGCGGGGTCGAGTCCAGCCTTCGCGCGCTGGGCGTCGACTACATCGACATCTACCTGGTGCATTGGCCCGATCCCACCACTCCGCCGGCGGTAACCGGCGGGGCGCTCGCAGAACTGGTGTCGGAGGGCAAAATTCGGCACGTGGGTGTGTCGAACTACGACACCACCCAGATAGAAGAACTCTCGGCCACGCTTCCGGTGGAGACGGTGCAGCCGCCCTACCACCTGTTTCGCCGCGACATCGAGGGCGACCTGCTGCCCTACTGCCACGCCAACGACATCGGGGTGATGGTGTACGGGCCGCTGGCGCACGGCTTGCTCACCGGAACAATGAAGGCCGACACCAGTTTTGCCCCCGCGGACTGGCGCAGCAAGAGTCCGATCTTCAATGGCGAGGACTACTTGCGCAACCTGAAAGTCGTTGAGGACCTGGGTCATTTGGCCATCGATCTCGGCGTCACGATGAGCCAGCTGGCGATCGCATGGACTCTCGCGCAGCCCGGCGTGCACGCCGCCATCATGGGCGCGCAACACATCACCTACCTGCAGGACAGCGCAGGCGCGGCCGACGTCACGCTGTCCGAGGCGGACCTCGCCGCGATCGAGGACATCATGAAGTCGGCGACGCCGGTGGGCGGCCCGGCCCCCGAGATGCATGAGAAAAAGGCGAGCTGACGGGTCAGCCCTTTACCAGCTCGCCGACGTGCGCGGTGACCGAATCGGCCAGGGCTTGCAGGTCATAACCGCCTTCGAGCACCGCCACCAATCGGCCGTCGCAGAGCTTCTCCGCCGATGCCATCAGTTCCCTGGTGACCCAGGCGAAGTCGGCGGCCGTCATGCTCAGTGAGCCGAGCGGATCACGCTCGTGCGCGTCGAAGCCGGCGGACACGATGATCAGTTCAGGTGAAAAGGCTTGCACCGCAGGCAGTATCCGATCGGCAAAGGCGGCGCGCAGTTCGGCACCGCCGTCCCCGGGAGCCAGCGGCGAGTTGAAGATGTTTCCGACTCCGGTTTCTCGCGCCGCGCCGGTGCCGGGAAACAGCGGCATCTGGTGCGTGGACGCGTAGAGCACGCTCGGGTCGGAGTAGAAGATCTGCTGCGTGCCGTTGCCGTGATGGACGTCGAAATCGACGATGGCGACCCGCGACAGCCCGTGTTTGCGCTGCGCGTGCCGTGCGCCGATGCTGATGTTGTTGAACAGGCAGAAGCCCATGGCCCGCTCGGTTTCGGCGTGATGACCAGGCGGTCGGCACGCGACGAAGGCGTTCTGCACGTCGCCGGCCGCCACCTGGTCCACGGCCCGCAGCGTGGCGCCCACCCCGCGTAGCGCCGTCTCCCACGTCGAGGGCTCCATCATGGTGTCGCCGCCGTCAAGATAGACGTAGCCCTGCTCGGGGCGCGCCGCCTCCAGCGCGTCCACATAGCGATTGGAGTGCACGTAGCGCGCGGCCGCCGGGTCGGCCGGCTCGGCGGTCTCGCGCACCAGCGCGTCGAACCGGGGCTGACTGAGCGCCGCTTCGACCGCGCGGTAGCGGTCCGGCCGCTCCGGATGCCCGGGGGCGGTCCGATGCGCGGCGAAGGCGGGATGGTGCAGCAGCAACGTGGCCATTAGGGGTGCCGCCAGCCGCCTACTGCGCGGTCCGGTTGCGCAGCCTGTCCACCAGACCGCGCACCGCGTGCTCGGTGATCGCCAGGGGAGACATCACCGTCTCGCCCACCTTCACCATCTCGTCGATCCGCGCGACGATGGCCTCCACCGGCTCGACCAGCACGATCAACCGCTTGGCCAGGTCGTCCAGGCTGGCCATGGTGCCGTCCAGGTGGTCCAGGCCGGTTTCCAGGCGTTCCACCGTGGCGTTCAGGGCCGAAAGGGAGCTGTTGAGCTCCTTCATGGTGTTGCTCAAACCGTCGAGGACGTCTTCGACCTGTTCTACGGTCTTGTCGGCGTTCAACGCGGCCTGGGTGAGCGTCTTGATCCGGCTTCGCTCTTGCCCCCCGCGCACGGTTCTGTCTGCCATGACCGCCATTATGACCCGGACCGGGCGCCCGAGAACCCGATGGCATGCACCACACGGAGACCGCTAGCGGATGCGCTATCGCATGTCGGGGTCGCGTCAGGCCACGCCGGACGGGTCCGACGGCAGCTTGGACGCGGCGTCCTCGTCGAGCAGCCAGAGCGTGGTGTCCAGCCCGACCGCCCCGGCGGCGGGCACCGAGGCCGGGGCGGCGCCACCGATGGCGGCGGCCGCCGCGTCGGCCTTCCCGGCGCCCGACACCATCAGCCAGACTTCGCGGGAACGCGCAATGGCGGGCAATGTCAAGGTGATTCGTTGCGGCGGCGGCTTGGGGGAGTCGTCGACCGACACCACCATGCGGGTGGTTTCGAGCACGGCGGGGGTCTCCGGGAACAGCGAGTTGATGTGCCCCTCGGGGCCCATGCCCAGCAGGTGCACATCGAAATTCGGCACCGGCTGCCCGGGTGCGGCGTTGGCCGCCAGCAGCTGCTCGTAGGCCAGCGCCGCCGCGGCCAGATCGCCGCCGAATTCGCCGTCGCTGGCCGGCATCGGGTGCACCTGGCTCGGCGGAATGTCGACATGGTCGAGCAGCGCGGCCCGGGCCTGTTTGTCGTTGCGCTCGTCATCGTCTTCGGGGACGTAGCGTTCGTCGCCCCAGAACAGATGCACCTTGGACCACTCGATCGGCCGGCCCACGAGCGACTGCAACAGCCCGATGCCGTTGCCGCCTCCCGTCAGCACGATGAGCGCGCGCCCCCGCGCCGCGATGGCGCTCGCGATGGTGTCGGTCAGCCGCGTGGCGGCGGCGGTGACCAGGGCCTGGCTGTCCGGGAAGATTTCGATGCTGGTGTTCACACGTATTGCACTTTCTCAATGCCTTCGAGCGCGGTCTGGTAAATCTCGTCGGGATCCAGTCGGCGCAGGTCTTCGGCGAGGCACTCGCCGGTTTCCCTGCGCGCCAACGGAAGCAGGGCGTCCGGGCGGGACGTCCGGCTCAGCGTGGCCGTCCGGCCTTCCTGGGGGCGGCTCAACACGATGGTCTCGCTGCTGCGCGTCAATTCGATTTTGAGCTCACCGACCGCCCGGCGCACCGGGCCGTCGATCCTGCTGGCCAGCCACCCCGCCAGGACGTCGAGGGCCGGTTCGGTGGCCAAACCGGACACCAGCGCCGACTCGATCGGTTCGTGCGGTGTCAGGTCGACGGCCGAGGTGAGCAGCGCCCGCCAGTAGGTGATGCGCGCCCAGGCCAGGTCGGTGTCACCCGCGGTGTGCCCGGGCAGTCGGCTTTTGATCGCCGCCAGCGGGTCGACCCCGTTGGTCGCGTCGGTGATGCGCCGAATAGCCAACCGGCCCAACGGATCTTGCGCGGGAACCGCCGGTGCGACGTCGGGCCACCAGGCCACCACGGGGATGTCGGGAAGCAGGAACGGGGTGACGACGCTGGCGGCGTGGCCGGACAGCGCACCGGAGAGCCGCAGCACCACGACCTCGCTGGCACCGGTGTCCCCGCCGGCGCGCAGCTGCGCGTCCAGCCGCGGCTTGTCCGCGTAGGGATTTCCCCGCATCGTGACGATGATCCGGCTGGGATGTTCGTGGCTGGCGTCGTTGGCCGCTTGCAGCGACTCTTCGAGGATCTCCTCGCTGTCCGGCGCGATGATCAGCGTCAGGACCCGGCCCATCGCGACGGCGCCGACCCTTTCCCGCAGTTCGTCCAGCCTCTTGTTGACCGCGGTGGTAGTGGTGTCCGGCATGTCAATGATCATGGGCGCCACTTCTCCTCATCGCTGCGCTCTGCATCGTCGTGGCGCGGATCATGGGCGCCGCCATTCCCGGCCCATGCGATGCAGCATCTCGAACGCGGAGTCCGGACCCCAGGTGCCCGCCTCGTACGGCTCGGGCTTGCCGCCGGCCGCCCAGTTATCGAGCACGGGATCGAGTATCTGCCAAGCCAATTCGACCTCTTCGTTGACCGGAAACAGCGACGGCTCACCCAGCAGCACGTCGAGGATCAGCTGCTCGTAGGCCTCCGGGGATTCCTCGGCGAACGCCGAGCCGTAGGAGAAGTCCATGTTGACGTCCCGGACCTCCATCGCGGTGCCCGGCACCTTGGAGCCGAACCGCAGCGTGACGCCTTCGTCGGGCTGCACGCGGATCACCATGGCGTTGGTGCCCAGCTCGTCGGTCATCGTCGCGTCGAACGGCAGGTGCGGCGCGCGTTTGAAGATCAGGGCGATCTCGGTCACCCTGCGGCCCAACCGTTTTCCGGTTCGCAGGTAGAAGGGCACGCCCGCCCAGCGGCGGGTGTCCACCTCGAGCGTGATGGCGGCGAACGTCTCGGTGATCGAGTCCTTGGCGAACCCCTCTTCGTCGAGCAGTCCGGGGACCTTTTCGCCGCCCTGCCAGCCCGCGGCGTATTGGCCGCGGCTGGTGGTCTCGTCGAGCGGCTCGGCGAGTTGGGTCGCCGACAGCACCTTGATCTTCTCGGCCTGCAGCGCCGAGGGGCTGAAGCTGACCGGCTCCTCCATGGCGGTCAGCGCCAACAGTTGCATGAGATGGTTCTGGATGACGTCGCGCGCGGCGCCGATGCCGTCGTAATAGCCGGCCCGGCCGCCGAGGCCGATGTCTTCGGCCATCGTGATCTGCACGTGGTCGACGTAGTGCGCGTTCCAGATCGGGTCGAACAGCTGATTGGCGAACCGCAGCGCCAGGATGTTGCGGACCGTCTCCTTGCCCAGGTAATGGTCGATCCGAAAGACCGACTCTTCGGGAAAGACGGCGTTGACGGACTTGTTCAGCGCTTGTGCGCTCTCCAGGTCGTTGCCGAACGGCTTCTCGATGACCACCCGGCTCCACCGCTCGCCCTGCGGGCGGGCCAGACCGGACCTGTGCAGCTGTTCGCACACGACGGGGAAGGACTTCGGCGGGATGGCCAGATAGAAGGCGTGATTGCCGCCGGTGCCCCGCTCGGCGTCCAGCTTGTCCAGGGTCTCGGCGAGCCGCCCGAACGCCTCGTCGTCATCGAAAGCGCCTGGCACGAAACGGAATCCCTCGGCCAGCCGATCCCAGTTCTCCTGCCGGAAAGGCGTGCGGCAATGTTCCTTGACCGCCTCGTGCACCACCTTGCCGAAATCCTGTGTGCTCCAATCCCGGCGGGCGAAACCCACCAGCGAGAAGCTGGGCGGCAGTAGTCCGCGGTTGGCCAGGTCGTAGATCGCCGGCATGACCTTCTTGCGCGCCAAGTCGCCCGTGACACCGAAGATGACCATCCCGCACGGCCCGGCGATGCGCGGGAGCCGCTTATCGCGCTTGTCCCGTAACGGGTTTTGCCATTGTTGCGCCGTGCGGGCTGGGCTCATTTGGCGGCGGAACCCAGCTGCTTCTGCGTTTCCTCCAGCAGCTCGGTCCACGAAGCCACAAACTTCTCCACACCCTCGTTTTCCAGCACCACGAAGACGTCCGGCAAATCGATTCCGACCGCGGCCAGTTTGTCGAACACCTGCTGGGCGTCCGCGGCGGTGCCGGTGACGGTGTCGCCCTTGATCACACCGTGATCGGCAACCGCGTCGATGGTCTTCTCCGGCATGGTGTTCACCGTGTTGGGCGCCACCAGCTCGGTGACATAGAGGGTGTCGGCGTAGTCGGGGTTCTTGACTCCGGTCGACGCCCAGAGCGGACGCTGCACCCGGGCCCCGTCGGCCTTGAGCGCCTGGTAGCGCTCGCCGCCCTTGAACACCTCCTGGTATGCCGCGTAGGCCAGCCGGGCGTTGGCCACACCGGCCTGGCCGCGCAACGCGAGGGCGTCATCGCCGCCGATCTTCTCCAGCCGCTTGTCGACCTCGGTGTCCACCCGGGAGACGAAAAATGAAGCAACCGAATGGATCTTGGACAGGTCGTGTCCCGCTTGGCGGGCCTTCTCCATGCCGGCCAGGTAGGCGTCCATCACGGCGCGGTGCCGCTCGACGGAGAAGATCAGCGTGACGTTGACCGAAATCCCTTCCGTGAGAACGGCGGTGATAGCCGGAATCCCCGCCTCGGTCGCCGGGATCTTGATGAACAGGTTCGGCCGGTCGACGATCTTCCACAGCTCGACGGCCTGCGCGACGGTCTTGTCGGTGTCGCCCGCAAGGCGCGGGTCGACCTCGATGGACACCCGGCCGTCGACACCGTCGGAGTTCTCCCACTCGCGCGTCAACACGTCGCACCCATTGCGCACGTCGTCCGTGGTGACGGTGCGGATGGTGGCGTCGACGTCGGCGCCACGCTCGGCGAGCTCCGCGATCTGACCGTCGTAGGCGTCGCCCTCGGCGAACGCCTTCTGGAAGATCGATGGATTGGTGGTCACGCCGACGACACTGCGGGTGTCGATCAGCTCTTGCAGGTTCCCTGACTGCAGCCGTTCCCGCGACAGGTCATCCAGCCATACGGAAACACCCGCGGCGCTCAACGCCGCGAGGTTAGGGTTCTGAGCGGTCATGTGAATTACCCTTTCCTCAGTTATCCACGACTTGTTCCGCGGCGGCAGCGACGGCTTCGGCAGTGAAGCCGAATTCACGGAATAAGGTCTTGTAGTCGGCGGATTCGCCGTAGTGCTCGATCGACACGATCTTCCCCGTGTCACCGACCAGCTTGTGCCAGCTCTGCGCGACGCCGGCCTCGACGGCCACCCGGGCCGACACGGACGGGGGGAGCACGCTGTCACGGTAGTCGTCGGGCTGGGACTCGAACCACTCGACACACGGCATCGAGACCACCCGCGCCACAATGTCCTTGTCCGCCAACAACTTCTGCGCCTCGACCGCGAGCTGGACCTCCGAGCCGGTGGCGATCAGGACGACGTCGGGATCCTGGCCGGCCTCCTCACCGTCCGAGCCCAGGATGTAGCCGCCCCGGGCGACGCCGTCGGCGCTGGTGCCCTCGAGCACCGGCACGCCCTGGCGGGTCAGGACCAACCCCACCGGGCCGCTGCCGTTGCCGCGGGCCAGGATGGTGCGCCAGGCGTGGGCGGTCTCGTTCGCGTCGGCCGGGCGCACCACCGACAGCTTGGGGATGGCGCGCAGCGCCGCGAGGTGCTCGATCGGCTGGTGGGTGGGTCCGTCCTCGCCGAGCCCGATGGAGTCGTGCGTCCACACGTAGATGGTGTCGATGTCCATCAGCGAGGCCAGCCGCACCGCCGGACGCATGTAGTCCGAGAACTGCAGGAACGTGCCGCCGTACGCGCGGGTCGGGCCGTGCAGCACGATACCGGACAGGATCGCGGCCATCGCGTGTTCGCGCACGCCGAAATGCAGGGTGCGGCCGTACCAGTCGGCGGTGTAGTCCTTCGTCGAAATCGACGGCGGACCAAAGGATTTGACGTTGTCCATGGTGGTGTTGTTGCTGCCCGCCAGGTCGGCCGAACCGCCCCACAGCTCGGGCAGTTTCGGTCCCAGCGCGGAGAGCACCTTGCCGGACGCCGCCCGGGTGGCCAGCTCCTTGGAACCCGGCTCCCAGTGCGGGATGTCGGAGTCCCAGCCGTCGGGCAGTTCCTCGGCGGTCAACCGGTCCAGCAGCGCCTTGCGGTCGGGCTCGCGCTGCACCCATGCGTCGAAATCCGCCTGCCACTTCTCGTGCGCTTCCTTGCCGCGGTCGACCAGCTTGCGGGTGTGGGCGATCACCTCGTCGCGCACCTCGAAGTTCTTGTCCGGGTCGAAGTCGAGGATCTGCTTGACGGCCGCGACCTCCTCGTCGCCCAGCGCCGCGCCGTGCGCCTTGCCGGTGTTCATCAGCTTCGGCGCGGGATAGCCGATGATGGTGCGCAACTCGATGAATGACGGCCGGTCGGTGACGGCTTTGGCGTTGGCGATGGCCTCCTCGATGGCGACGACGTTCTCGCCGCCCTCGACCTTCTGCACGTGCCAGCCGTAGGCCTCGTAGCGCGCGGCGGTGTCCTCGCACAACGCGATGTTCGTGTCGTCCTCGATCGAAATCTGGTTGTGGTCGTAGAAAACGATGAGGTTGCCCAGCTGCTGGACGGCCGCCAGCGACGAGGCTTCCGAGGTGACGCCCTCTTCGATGTCGCCGTCGGAGGCGATCACGTAGATGAAGTGGTCGAACGGGCTGGTGCCCGGGGTGGCGTCGGGGTCGAACAGGCCGCGTTCGTAGCGCGCGGCCATCGCCATGCCCACCGCCGATGCCAGGCCCTGCCCGAGCGGACCGGTGGTGATCTCGACGCCCCTGGTGTGGCGGAACTCCGGGTGCCCGGGAGTCTTGGATCCCCAGGTGCGCAGCGACTCGATGTCGGAAAGCTCCAGGCCGAAACCGCCCAGGTACAGCTGCAGGTACAGCGTCAGGCTGCTGTGTCCGCACGACAGCACGAACCGGTCGCGGCCCAGCCAGTGGGTGTCGCCGGGGTCGTGGCGCATCGTCCGCTGGAACAGCGTGTACGCCAGGGGGGCCAGGCTCATCGCCGTCCCGGGGTGGCCATTGCCGACCTTTTGCACCGCGTCGGCCGCCAGCACCCGAACGGTGTCGACGGCGGCCGAGTCGAGCTCGGACCAGTCGTCGGGGAGGTGCGGTTGGGTCAGCGTAGAGATCTCTTCGAGTGTCGTCACAGACTCAGTCCTTGGGTCATCGAGCTGATCAATCCCACCCTAGTGCGGGAGGGCCGGCTCTTGCAGAGCAGGATTTCGGGTACCCGCGGCCGGCAGGTGTGAAAATTACGCGCCCGTCGAAAGCCACTAACATTCAGTTCGGAAATCTCGGAAAAGTTTGCGAATGGACCCACGGGGGGGCATCCCCGTTACTCGGTCTACCATCGTGTGTAGTAGATGCTGCGCGCCGCTGCGACCCCAAGGAGTTATTGCGTGAGCGTTCGCGGGCGCGTCGCGCCGAGCCAATTGCCAAGCCGGGTACAAGGCACGGTGCTGGCTTATCTGGCGCTGACCAAGCCGCGGGTCATCGAGCTGCTGCTCGTGACCGCGATCCCGGCGATGCTGCTCGCCCAGCGCGGCACGGTGAATCCGCTGCTGATCGTCAACACGCTGATCGGCGGGATGCTGGCCGCCGGGGGTGCCAACACGCTGAACTGCGTGGCCGACGCGGACATCGACAAGGTGATGAAGCGCACCGCGCGCCGGCCGCTGGCCCGGGCCGCGGTGCCCACCCGCAACGCCTTCGTGTTCGGGCTGGTGCTGACCGTCGGGTCGTTTTTCTGGCTGTGGTGGACGACGAACCTGCTGTCGGGGCTGCTGGGACTGGCGACGATCGCGTTCTATGTGCTCGTCTACACGCTGCTGCTCAAGCGACGCACCTCCCAGAACGTCGTGTGGGGCGGCGCGGCCGGCTGCATGCCGGTGATGATCGGCTGGTCGGCCGTGACGAACACCATAGCCTGGCCGGCCCTGGTGATGTTCGCCATCATTTTCTTCTGGACGCCGCCGCACACCTGGGCGCTGGCGATGCGCTACAAGGACGATTACAAGGCGGCGGGTGTCCCGATGCTGCCGGTCGTCGCGACCGAGCGCCAGGTGACCAAGCAGATCCTGATCTACACGTGGCTGACGGTGCTGGCCACGCTGGCGCTGGCGCTGGCGACGGGCTGGCTGTACGCGGCGGTCGCCGTGGTGGCCGGGGTGTGGTTCCTCGCGATGGCGCATCAGCTGTACGCGGGGGTGCGCGCCGGTGAGCCGGTGAAGCCGCTGCGGCTGTTCCTGCAGTCGAACAACTACCTGGCGGTGGTGTTCTGCGCGTTGGCGGTCGACTCGGCCATCGGGCTGCCGCACCTGTTCTGACGGCCTGAGGCCGCCCGCCGGGCGCCAGTCACATTGGCCACTCCGGTCTCTCCGGGAGAGCGGGCCGAGAATGCCCACCTCACAGCGACAATCGCCCACCCCGACGAGTTGTCGCTCGAAGGCGGGCACATCGCCTCATGCCTTCGCGGCGGTGCCACTGTGGCCGCTGTGGTTCGGCAGCCCTCAGGGCAGCAGCACGATCGACCCAGTGGTCTTGCGGCCCTGCAGATCCCGGTGGGCGCGGGCCGCGTCGGCCAGTGGGTAGCGCCCGCCGACTTCGACGGCGATGTCGCCGCCGGCGATCGCGGCGAACAATTCCTCTGCCCGCCAGCTGAATTCCTGCCCGGTGCGGACGAAGTGCGCCAGCGACGGCCGAGTCAAAAACACCGAGCCGGCGCCATTGAGGCGCTGCGGATCGAACGGCGGAACCGGCCCGCTGGCCGCGCCGAACAACGCGAGCGTGCCCCGCACGGCCAGGCTGGCCATGCTGGCGTCGAACGTGGTCGCGCCCACGCCGTCGTACACCGCGGCCACCCCGGCGCCGTCGGTCAACGCACGGATCCGCTGACCGAACTCGTCGGCGTCGTCGGGGTAGGAGAGCACCTCGTCGGCGCCGGCCTTCGCCGACATCCGCGCTTTCTCCGGGGTCGAGACGGTCGTGATCACCCGCGCGCCGAGCAGATGTGCCCACTGCGTCAAGATCAGGCCGACACCGCCCGCGCCGGCGTGCACCAGCACCGTGTCGCCCGCCTGCACCGGATACACCGACTTCAACAGGTAATGGGCGGTCAGGCCCTTCAGCAGCGCTGAGGCCGCCACGTCCGCGGTCACGCTGTCGGGTACCCGCGCCGTCAAAACCGCTGGGGCCGTAGCGAATTCGGCATAGCCGCCGGAGGCCGCCGCGCTGACCACCCGGTCGCCGACGCTGAACCCGTCGGCGCCCTGGCCCGTGGCGACGACGGTGCCGCACAATTCGGATCCCAGGATGAAGGGCAGCTGGCGCGGATAGTGCCCCGAGCGGAAATACGTGTCGATGTAGTTGACGCCGATGGCCTCCGCCTTGATCAGCACCTCGCCCGGCCCGGGCGTGGGCTGCGCCGTATCGACGTAGCGCAGCACGTCGGGGCCGCCGGTTTCGCTGACTTCGATTGCGTGCATGTGCTTATCATGCCCGGGCATGAAACTCGCTCGGCCGGACGTCTTCCATCCCCGCATCGTGCTGGCGGGGCCCGGCGGCGACCCCGACGACGCGGGGCTGGTGCCCGCGCTACGCCGCCGTGGCCTGCACGCACGCTGGCTGTCCTGGAACGACCCGCAGACCACCCACGCCGACCTGGTGATCCTGCGGGCCGCCCCCGACGACCTGGACGACCCGGAGCGGCGCGACGATTTCCTGGCCTGGACCCGGCGCCTGCGCCACCTGCTCAACCCACCCGACGCGGTCGCCTGGAATGTCGATGATCGGTATCTGCGCGACCTCGAGAACGACGGGGTGCCAACCGCGTCCGGCGCGACGCGACAGTCGGCGCTGATTTTTCTGGGCGGCGAGCAATCGCACGCCTGGCCGGGTGAGCCGGAGTTCGAATCGTGGGACCTCGGCCACGCCGCGCTCGCGGCGGCCGCCGCCCGCTCCGGGATCGGCGTGCGGGACCTGTTGTACGCGCGAGCCGACGTGGCCGGGGACCGGCTGGTGAGGCTGGATCTCGTTGCGCCGCAGATGGGTTGGCGTCAATTGGACACCGCAACCCGTGAGCTCGCCGAGCGCCGGTTCGCCCTCGCGGTCGAGTCAGGCTGTGAGCGCCTCGGGCTCGGCCCGTTCTCGCATAGACGCCCATAGGGCCGCGGTGGCCGCGGTGCATGCGGCCGCCCCCGCCACGTGCAGGGCGACCAGCGCGGCGGGCACTCCGGTGTAGTACTGGGCGGTGCCGACGGCGGCTTGCGCGCACAGCAGGACGAGCAGCACCCCGAGCCGCAGCACGACGGGCCGGGTGGCATGCACCGCCAGCAACCCGAAGCCCAGCCCCACGACCAGCGCCAGGTAGGCCACCAGCAGCGAGGAGTGCATGTGCACCAGGGTGGCGACTTCGACCTCGAGTCGCGGCACCGTCCGGGTCGCGCTGCGGTCGCCCGCGTGCGGGCCGGCGGCCGTCACCAGCGTGCCGGTGACCAGCACCGCGGCCAGGTTCACGCCGGACAGCGCGGTCAGCGCGCGCAGCGGCCTCGGAATCAACACGTGTACCGCTCCGTCGTCGGGCTCGCCGATCTTGACGTAGAGCAGCACCGCGAGCCACACCATCGTCATCGACGTCAGCAGGTGGATGGCCACCGTCCACCACAGCAGCCCGGTGCGCACCGTGATCCCGCCGATGACCGCCTGCACGACGGTGGACACCGGCATCAACCAGGCATAGACCAGCACCTCGCGGCGCCGTCGGGCCCGGGTCACCGCGAGCACGGCCAGCGCGGCGGCAATGACCACCGCGAAGGTCACCATTCGATTGCCGAACTCGACGGCCTGGTGGATACGCGGCACCTCGGCGTGGGCCACCGGGACGAAGCTGCCCGGAAAGCACTGCGGCCAGGTCGGGCAGCCCAGGCCCGAGGCGGTGACGCGCACGATCGCACCGGTGATGGCGATGCCGCCCTGGGTCAGAATGACGGCGGCGGCGATCAGGCGCTGGACGCCCAGACTGGGATTGGGGAGCAGGTCCACCAGCCGCAACAGCGTTCGTCCAAGCACGGCCCGATCCTAAGGCACCGAAAACTACATGCCGTAGTACGGCCGGGGTTGCCGAACAGCCGTCAGGTGAACCGGAACCAGCGCAGCGCGCTCAACCCGGCCAGCGCGCCCCACGCCGCCAGGACGATCACCCCGAACCAGTCCACCGACGTCGTCATCGCCTGCGAGAGCGCCTCGGTCAGCGCGCCCGACGGGGTCAGCCGGGCCGCCCACTTGACCGTCGTCGGGATCATCTCGGTTTCCACGGTCAGCGCGCCCAGGCCGGCGAAGACGAACCACATCAGGTTGGCGACCGCGAGCACGATCTCGGCCCGCAGCGTCCCGCCGAGCAGCAGGCCCAGGGCCGCAAACACCACGGTGCCCAGCGCGATTACCCCCGCGCCCAACGCCAACGCGATCAGGGTGGGTCGCCAGCCGAGCACAAAACCGATGGCGCCCAACAGAATTGCCTGCAAGAACACCACGGTGACGACGGCCAGGGACTTGCCTGCGATGATGCCCCACACCGGAAGCGGGGTGGCCCCGAGCCGCTTCAAAGCCCCGTAGCGGCGATCGAAGGCGACCGCGATCGCCTGCCCGGTGAACGCGGTGGAGATCACCGCCAGCGCCATGATGGCCGGGGTGAAGGTGGCGGCGCGGTGCTGCCCGAACGAACCCAGCGGCAGCAGCGTCAGCCCGACCAGCAGCGTGATCGGGATGAACATGGTCAGCAGCAGCTGTTCGCCGTTGCGCAGCAACAGCTTGAGCTCCAGGCCGAATTGCGCGGCAAGCATTTTCGGCACCGCGCTGGGCCGCGGGTCGGGGGCGAAAGTCCCAGCGGGAAAGGGTGATTCGCTCATGGCCGCAACTTCCTGCCGGTGAGATCGAGGAACACGTCCTCGAGACTGCGCTGCTCGACGCGCATATCGGTGGCCAGCACGTCGATCCGGGCGCACCACGCCGTGACGGTCGCCAGCACCTGCGGGTCGACCGGTCCCTCGACCAGGTACTCGCCCGGGGTTACCTCGGTGGCCTTGTAGTCCTCGGGCAGCGCGGCGGACAGCAGGGACAGGTCGAGCCGCGGCGGCGCGCTGAACCGCAACTGGTCCTTGGCGCCGCTGCGCATCAGCTCGGTCGGCGTGCCCGAGGCCACCGTCGCGCCGTTGTCGATGATCACCAGCCGGTCGGCGAGTTCCTCGGCCTCCTTGAGCTGGTGCGTGGTCAGCACCACCGTCACCCCGTCGCGGCGCAGCGCGTCGATCAGCTCCCACACCAGCAGCCGGGCGTGGGCGTCCATGCCGGCGGTGGGCTCGTCGAGGAACACCAGCTCGGGCCGCCCGACCAGCGCGCACGCCAACGCGAGCCGTTGCTGCTGCCCGCCGGAGAGCCGCCGATAGGTGGTGCGCGCGGCGTCGGTCAGGCCCAGCGTGTCCAGCAGCCACGCCGGGTCCAGCGGGTCGGCGGCGTAGGCGGCCACCAAGTCGAGCATTTCTCCGGCGCGGGCCGCGGGGTAGCCGCCGCCGCCCTGCAGCATCACGCCGATCCTCGCCCGCAGCCGGGCGTTGTCGGCGATCGGGTCCAGGCCGAGCACCTCGATCGTGCCGGCGTCCGGGCGCACGAAACCCTCGCACATTTCGACCGTCGTGGTCTTGCCGGCACCGTTGGGGCCGAGCAGGGCCAGCACTTCGGCGGCGTGCACGTCCAGGTCGAGATCGGAGACAGCCGTGGTGGATCCGTAGTGCTTGCTCACGCCGCGCAGTCGCACCACTGTTTTTATGGATGGGGCGCGGCATTTCGGCGATCACCGGGGAAAACATCGTCGCCGCCGTGCTGTGTCACCGGCTGGTGGAGCTGCTCGGCGTCGGGCTGATCGTGTGGGCGACACCGCGGCTGGCCCGGCGCTGCGGCGTCGCCGAGGTCAGCGCGCTGTGGCTGGGCGCGGCCAATCCGCTGCTGATCATGCATCTGGTGGCCGGGGTGCACAACGAGGCGCTGATGCTGGGCCTGATGCTGGCCGGGGCCGAATTCGCGCTGCGCGG
>NZ_LZHT01000097.1 GCF_001667315.1 Mycobacterium sp. 852002-10029_SCH5224772 | reverse complement strand
GGCCCAGGTGAACACCGAGTTCTACTTCAAGTTCCTGCGCGCCCCCGACGGCGGCGGCCTCACCGACCCCCACCTGGTCTACGGCGAGTACCACCGGCACTACGAGGTGCTGGAGCACATCGACGGCTCCCTCGAGTTGGGGGAGTCGCCGTTGGATCCGGTGGCCGACATCGTCATTCGGCAGATCAGGTCGATCACCTGGTGTCGCCGGCGCACCGTCCAGGTGGGGGTCGGTGAGGCCGCCGCCGTCGGGGGCGCGCAGGAACTTGAAGTAGAACTCGGTGTTCACCTGGTCGAGCGGCAACTCCGCCGGACCGGTGATCTGGCCGCTGACTCTGATCAGCGGATAACCCAACCGGTCAACGCCGGCGGTGACACGATCGCCGTCGCGCTCGACCTCGATGCGCGCCAATTTCTTTGGCTCACCGAAGGTTTCACGCCCGCCCGTGACCGACTGCTCGGTGGACTGGGGCATGAAGAGCGGATAGTCGCCCTCGACGTCGCCGTGCCGGGCCGTCACCGAAAACACCGCCGACCCGAACGGCGCCATGCCCTCGATCTGGACCCGCTGAAGCTGGATGCGCACCAGCGGTTCGGCCGCCGGCTCCAGCGGCTTGGGCAGCACGGCCGCGACGATTTCCGGATCGGTCAGGTAGGTGACGGTCACCGCCTCGGTGGCGATGGGCGCCTTGGTGGCATCGATCTCGTGGTCGACTTGCGCCTCGGGCGGGCGAGGACCGTAGCGGATTACGTTGGTGTTCAACGTTTTTCTCCTTTCGTTTCGGAGCCCTTCCCGGCGTCCTTCCCGGCGTTTTGTCCGAGGACGTCGACCAGGTAGTCGGGAGCTCCACGCGCGAGGATCGACGCCGCCTTGCTGCTCACCACCTGATCGGCCGGAGTGGGTGGGCCCATCATCCAGAAGCGGTCCGCCCGAATTCCGTCCACCACCTGGTCAGCGACGGTCTCCAGCGGGGTGAACTCGACGTGGGCGCCGGCCGCCTCGAAGCGGGCCACGACCTTGTCCAGTGTCTGGGCGGGCGTGCGGCGTTGCTGGGTCGCGGCGTAACGCTGCGGCCGGTGCCGCCACGACTCCCAGATGCCGGTGTTCAAAAAGCCGCCGGGGAAAAGGACGTGCGCCCGAACCCGGGTCCCGGTCATCTCCAGGTGCGTGTAGAGGCTCTCGGTCAGGCAGAGCACCGCCGCCTTGGTCATCGGGTAGACGGCCGTGGCCGGCCCGCCCATGGCACCGCGGGCGATCGGCGCGAACCCGCCATTGCCCGAGCAGGTGTTGACCACGTGTCCCTCGCCCTGCTCGAGCAAGACGGGCACGAAGGCCTTGATGCCGTGGATGACGCCCAGCACGTTGACGTCGATCCCCCACCGCCAGTCGGCCAGGTCGTGTTCCCACATGTACCCCTCGGAGACCCCGCCGGTGCCGGCGTTGTTGCACACCACGTGCACCGCGCCGAAGCGGGAGACCGCCTCCTTGGCCAGCGACTCGACCGAGGAATAGTCGGTGACGTCGGTGAGGACCCCGGCGGCCTCGATGCCCTCGTCCGCGAGCGCCCGGGGTCGCCTCGTCCAACGGTTCGGCGAGGACGTCGGCCAGCACCACCTTCATGCCCTCGTGACCGAAACGGCGGCCCATGGCACGGCCGATGCCCCCGGCCCCGCCGGTTACGACCGCCACCTTGCCGCGCAGGTCTTCCATTGTGGCCATGGTCACATGGTCGCGTATATCACCGCAAGAAGTCGCATTATGCGACCATTGTGCCCATGGCACCGCGCCCCTCGCCGCAGACCGAACGGGTCGTGAACCTGTTCGAGCATCTGGCGGGCGATGGGAGTGCGGGGATGACGTTGGCCGAGGTGTCGCGCCAGTTGAGCGTCCACAAGGCCAGCTGCCATTCGATGCTCTCCGAATTGCTCCGAGCCGGCTGGCTACTGCGCGACCCGGTGCGCAAGACCTACCACTTGGGCCCCGCCCTGGTCCGCCTCGGCCGCGAGGCGGCCGGCCGATACCCCGCCCTGGTGCTGGCCCGCTCCGCGATGGCCGAGCTGTCGGCCGCGACGGGCGCCCACTGCGTCGCCTTCTCGGTGAGCGAGGACTACTCCACCGTCGTCGATCAGGTCCGAAGCCCGCACGGCGGCGGTCATCCGATGCCCATCGGCACCCAGTTCCCCCACCGCCCGCCCTATGGGGCGTCGACGGTTGCCTGGGCCGGCGCGGAGGCCCGGGAGCGCTGGCTGGCGGCCCTGCCGGACGACGTGCGCGATCGCTACCGCGAGGCCATCACGACCGCCCGGCGGCGCGGCTACGCGGTCGGGCTGCACCTGCTGCCCGATCTGCGCCTGCAGGAGTTGGCCCTGCTCGTGCGCAGCGCCGAGGTGCGTTCCACCCGGCTGAGCCAGCTGGCGCAGGCGCTGACCGACGAATTGATCCATCAGGAGGAGTGGTTCCCGGCCACGCTTGCCCCGGACCGCACCTACGAGGTGAGCCACATCGACTCCCCAATCCTGGGGCCGGGGTCCCGCATCGCCCTGATGCTCAGCCTGGTTCCCAGCGCCGAACCGATTAGCGGCACGGCGGTCACCCGCCTTGGGGCGCAGCTCTCTTCGGCTACCCGCCGACTGAGCGCCGCCTTGAGCGACGAATCCGGTTAGCGCCGTTCGGGAGCCAGCCGCTTGAGGGCCAGGCCCCCTTCGAACGGCCGGTAGCCGAACGCGGCTGGGGCGTGATAACCCGTGTCCTCCAAGGGAGTGGACACCTCCGCAACGGTCGGCCCGATCTTGGCCGCCACGGGCACCAACGCCTCGAGGTCGAAACGGTACAGGCGACCGGCATTGCCGCCCAATATCTTTCGGCAGACATCCTGCGGCCTGTCGTGCAGGGCCCATCGGATGGCCAACTTGGAGTGGGGCGCAAAGCCCTCCTCATGGGGATAGTCACTGCCCCACATGATGTGCTCGGGCCCCATGAAGTCGATCATCGCGCCGTCGTACGGCATCAGCTCAGTGGCGAAAAAGCAGTTCCGCTGGACGTATTCGCTCGGCGTCAGGGTCAGCTCGTCGACCGACGATCCGCCGAACATTCCGTAGGTGCGATTGCCCGCGTCGGACTTCATGGTGGGCACCATCGCGTCGAGGACGCCGAGTTGCCCAGGCACCCACATCGTGCCCTGCTCCGTCGGCACGAATCGCAGCGTCGGATACCGCTCGAACACCCCGGCCAGGATCAGGTGTCCCAGGGTCCGCTGGGCCCACAGCGCCATCTCGGTGATCAGCACCGCGTTGGAGGCCGGCTGGTCCATCGGCATCTCCGGGCTGCCGGCACCCGCATGCTGCACCACCGTGAGGTCCAGTTCGGCGCACAGCGCCCAGAGCGGGTCATAGCGCGTGTGAAAAAGTGGGGCCACCTGCGGGTCGCCCGGCGAAACGGGCGGAATCAGCACGCCGCCAAAGCAATCCTGCTCCACGCCCCAGCGGATTTCATCCAGCGCCAGCTCGACGTCGTTGGGAAAGATCTGGATCAGCCCGCGGCGGCGGGTCGGGGCCAGCGAACAGAAATCGACCTGCCACCGGTTGTGGGCCTGCACGCCGGCCCACCGCTTCTCGAACTCCGCACGCGTGCGGGGCAAGCTGATGGTGATGTTCGGGGTGGTCGGGAAGAACGGCGGAACGGTGTTGGGCAACAGCACCTCGGCGGCCACCCCGTCGGCATCCATCTCGGCGATCCGAAGCTCGTGGTCCCAGTTCCGGTTGGCGGTGGCGATGATCAGATCGTCGAACGGGCTGGCGTACGCCTTGGCCCACGCATCGAACTCATCGTGCAGACCCGCCGGCAGATACGGTTTGTAGTCGTAAAGATCCGCGCCGGCGTGGGTATCCGTCGAAATGACGACGTATTGATCCAGCGTGTCCCAGGTTGTAGCCATCGCGCCCTCCAATGAGTAGGTCGAGTATAGGAGACACGGATCGGCTGGCGAAGGGCGAATGTTCGCGAGGACGCCCGCAGTACCGTGCGTCGCCACGGCCATAGCAAGATGTGAGGTGTGAGTTGGACGAGGTACGGCGCCAGGGCGCTCGCGGATATCACCCTGGACGGCGAAGCGCTTCACGCTGAGCTCGAAGACTTTATCCGCGTTGACAATCCGCATCTGACCGACGTTCGGCTGGAGCGGGCAACGGCGGCCGAGACGTACGACGCCGAGCCCCACAAACGGTGGTATGAGGTCACCTATCTGGCCGAAGACCCGGAGAACAATTCGTAGCTCTGCACCCCGCGCCCCAAACCCCCGCGCCACCCCTGACCTGGGCGCTAGATTCCTCTCCTGAGCGTTGCGAAGGAGCGAACCGGTGCGGTCACTGATTGCCGTCGTCGTGGCGGCCGGTTGCGCGATCGTCGCGCTGCCGGCGCCGACAGCCTCGGCCGACGATGACTTCGTCGCCCTGGCCGTGTCCGTCGGGAGCGGACGCGCCGCCGGCTGGGGCACCGGCGGCAGCCAGGACCAGGCGAATCAACTCGCGCTCGCCCACTGCACCGCCGAGGCCGGCGATGTCTGCGAGGTCGTGGCCGGCACGCGCAACGGCTGCGCCTCGGTGGCGTTCGACCGCTCGGGCAGGTTCCAGGGCGGGTCCGGACCGGACACAACGGCAGCCAACGCGGACGCCCTGGCCAAGCTGGCCGCGCCGAATGGGCGGATCAAAGCGTCACATTGCTCGTCGTGAAACCAGGACGGTACGTGGGGCGCGAATGGCGAGATGGACACCGCGATTTCGGCTATCGTTCAGGTAAGTCGTCCTTGACTCGTCGCCGATTGGCCCGCGCTTAGAGGGGAGGCCATGGCTCATCCGAAGGCCGGTTTCGCGAAGCGGTCGACCGCCTGCGCGATCGCCCTGATCACGGGCGCACTGGCCTGCGCAACACCAGCAGCGGCGGACGACGACGCCGACGATGCGTTTCTCGCCGGGCTCGATAGGGGCGGAATCACCATGTTCGACGACGACGATGCGATCGCGACGGCCCACGCGGTGTGCTCCAGCATCGAGGCGAACCCGAACGTATCGATGCTGGCAATCAGACTGACGAAGCAAACGCCCATGTCCGCGAAGCAATCTGGATACTTCATCGGCCTTTCGGTGGCTAGCTACTGCCCGGAATACAGAGACGATGTCGACCCTTCGATGGGCTGGCTGATACCACCCCCGATCCTGTGAGAGCGCGGCAGAGCCGGTCTTGATGCCGTGGGCGATCAGCTTGGGCCAGAAGGGCTTTGGCGACCGGAGCGACGGCGTCAAGGTCCATCCGCCGTTCGAACGCGGCGACGAGATGATCTCGGCGCGCGTCGGGTACCGTTCGTCGATGGTCGCCGGGGCCAAACACTGCGAAACATCGTGCACATCAGGTATTTCCGCTAGGGGCGTACAGTCGCGTTCATGAATTTGGTCGAGTGGCTGCGGACGCCCCGCTACCTGCGGACACGCTTCATGATGGAAACGCGGCCCCTGAACCGTCTGGAGATGGAGATCGTGTTCCTGGAGGTCGCCGCCCGCGACGCGTTGGTGCGCCTTCCCGTGGCGTTCATGCTCCTGCCGAAGACCTCGCGCCCGTGGCGCGATCAACCGTCCAACCCGGAGCAGGGCAAGTAGGGCTGGGTGGACGGCACGAGCCGCCTGACCGCTCGGCTCAGTTGCCGACGGCGCCGTCGGGCTTCGGGCCGCGGTCCTCGCCGGTGATGTACTTCGGGCAGTAATGGGCGGCCGAGAGAAAGGTGAACTTGGCCGCGCTGGCGCCCTGGAAGGCCGGGTTCTGGTTGCGCAGGTCCGAAACGATCTTCGCGTCCGACTGGCCGTCGTCCAGTAGTTCGCACACCGACTTGCCGACGGTGATCGCGTTGCCGGCGTCCTGGTAGGTGATGCCTGCGTCGCGCAGGTCCTTGAGGAAATCCTGATCGTTGTCGATGTCGGCGTGGGCCGGTGCGGCCAGGCCGATCATGGCAGCGGCGCTACACAGCCCGAGGAGAAATCGCATAACGGCCACGATCCTCCCAAACCCGGCGGGAATTGGCATCTCGACGCCGCTACGGGGTGTGCGTGATCGCCGTGATGGCGTTCGGGCAGTACGAGTTGGCGGCGATGGCCGCGAACTGGTTGGCCTTGTCCTCGTTCAGCGCGGAGTTCTTGGACAGCAACGTCTTGACCACGTCGGGCATCTGCGTTCCCTGACCGACCGTGTCGCACACCCATTTGCCCGCCCCGACGGCCTTGTCCGGATCGGCAAAGCTGATGCCGGCCGCGTGCAGCGACGCGATGAACGCGTCGTCGGTGCCGTCGGCGTGCGCCGGCACGGCCAGGCCGATCGTCACGGCGAGGCCCGACAGGGCGAGCAGGAGCTTCATGGCCCACCGATTCTCCCAGAGGGATCGCGCCCGCGCATCTCCTGACTTTGAGCCGTCAACCATCGGTTGACAGCCATGGGTCGTCAACCTACCGTTGACGACATGCCCGATCCCACCCGCATCGCCTATCCGATCCGCCTCGACGAGCTGATCAACGCGATCAAGACGACACACCCCGACGTCTTGGATCAGCTGACCGACGCCGTGCTGGCCGGCGAGCACCTGGGCGAGATCGCCGACCACCTGATCGGCCACTTCGTGGACCAGGCCCGCCGCTCCGGAGCGTCCTGGACCGACATCGGCAAAAGCATGGGCGTCACCAAACAAGCCGCCCAGAAGCGATTCGTCCCCCGCGCCGAGACCGCCACCCTGGACCCCGACCAAGGTTTTGCGCGGTTCACGCCGCGGGCGCGGAGCGCGGTCGTCGCGGCCCAGAACGCCGCGCACGAAGCGGGCAACAGCGAGATCACCCCCGACCACCTGCTGATCGGGGTCCTCGCCGATGCGGCCGCTCTGGCCACGGTGCTGCTGCGCCTGCAACAGATCGACATCGAGGCGCTGCGCGACGCGGCGGCCGCGTCGATCGCCGCGCTACGCGTGGAAGATCAACCGCCCGAACTCATCCCGTTCAGCGGACCGGCGCGCAAGGCGCTCGAATTGACCGTGCGCGAGGCCCTTCGGCTCGGCCACAACTACGTCGGCACCGAGCACCAACTGCTGGCGCTGCTCGAGCTCGAGACCGGCCCCGCCAGCCAGGGGCCGCTGCACCGATGCGGCGTCGACAAAGACCGGGTCGAGGCGGATCTGATCCAGGCATTGGAATCGCTCGGCGGCGGCAAAAGCGTTGCCCCGGACGCCGACGGAGACGGCTGACCGGTGCGGCCGACCCCTCCCTCGGGCACTACCGCGTGTGCGATCATGCGAAGGTCCCCCGCAACGGTGCCAAGGAGGCAAGACATGGCGAAGATGCGCCGCTGGCTGGTATCGGTGTCCGCCTTGTTGGTTGCCGCTGCGAGCATCACCGCCGTCGTGCCGGTCCCCCGCGCGTGGGCCGGTGACGCGCCGATCGGCCACATCGGCGACACACTGCGGGTGGACACCGGCACGTTCATCGCGGACGTCACCGTGAGCGGCGTCGCCCCCTGCGACCCGCCGCCGGGATTCGGCTACACGCGCGAGGGCACCTATAAAGGCTTCCCCGGCAGCTCCGTCGAGCGCGCCGACGTGACCATTCGCGCGATCCGGGTGCCCAATCCGTACGTCATGGCGACCATCTTCAGTTTCAACGGCGTGACCCCGAACGCCGACGCCTACAAGCCGCGCGCCTCCGATGCGCCCGACGCGCTGGACAGCGTGATCGTCAACGCGCCGAACGGGGCGATCGTGCGCGGCGGCGTGTACTGGGACGCCTACCGCGACCCCGTCTCCACCGTGGTCCTGCTGGACAAGAAGACGGGCTATCACCTCGCCCAGTGGAATCTTTGATCCGGACCGTCCACGTCGCCGCGGCGGATTCCACCGACGCCGCAGAGCTGGCCAGCCTTGCGGCACAAACCTTTCCGTTGGCCTGCCCGCCCACGGCGGCCCCGCAGGACATCGCGTCGTTCGTCGAGGCCAACCTGTCGGTCGAACGCTTCGCGGAGTACCTCGCCGATCCGCGCCGCGCGATCCTGACCGCGGCGCTGGGCGGCCGAATCATCGGTTACGCCATGCTGATTCGCGGCCCCGCCGACGGCGCCACCGAGCTGTCGAAGATCTACGTGCTGCCCGCGCATCACGGCGGCGGGGTTTCGACGACGTTGATGGAGGCTACCCTGGCCACCGCCGGGCAGTGGGGCGCGCCCCGCGTGTGGCTGGGGGTCAATCAGGGAAACGCACGCGCACAACGCTTTTACGCCAAGTGCGGCTTCAGGATCGAGGGCACCAGGACGTTTCAGCTCGGCGCTCACCTGGAACACGACTATGTCATGGTTCGCGAGCTCGGCTAGCCGCCGCGGTCAACGCCAGGAGCCGGGACGTGGCGCGTAGGTACTTCTTTCGGTATCCACCGGCCAGCATCTCCTCGCTGAAGATGGCATCCAGTTTGGTGCCCGACGCCACCACGGGAATGCCGGCGTCATAGAGCCGGTCGGTCAGCGACACCAACCGCAGCGCGACGTTCTGATCGTCGATCCCGTGCACGCCGGTCACAAATACCGCGCTCACCCCCTCGATCAACGTCAGGTACCGCGACGGGTGCATGGTGGCCAGGTGCGCGCACAGTGCATCGAAGTCGTCGAGCGTCGCCCCGCCGACCTGCGCGGCGCGCTCGGCCACCTGTTCGTCGGACAGGGGCTGCGGGGCCGGCGGCAGACCGCGGTGCCGGTAGTCGGGCCCCTCGATCCGCACGGTGGTGAAAATGCTTGCCAGCGTGTTGATTTCACGCAGGAAGTCCTGTGCCGCGAAGCGGCCCTCGCCGAGCTGCTCGGGCAACGTGTTGGAGGTGGCGGCCACCGACACCCCGCGCTCGACCAGTGACGAGAGCAGCCGCGCGATCAGCGTGGTGTTCCCCGGGTCGTCGAGCTCGAACTCGTCGATGCAGACGGCGGTGTAGGTGGCCAGCAGGTCGACGCATTCGGCGAAGCCGAACACCCCGGCGAGCTGGGTGAGCTCGCCGAAGGTCGCGAACGCCTTGGGGGCCGGGCCATCCGGCGTCCGGCCCGGCCCCTGGCCGGGCAGCTCGTAATACGCCGACGCCAGCAGGTGCGTCTTGCCCACCCCGAACCCGCCGTCCAGGTACAGCCCGACGCCGGGTAGAACCTCCCGTCGTCCCAACAGTTTTCGCCTGCCCGCGCGGCGCTGTGCGGCCTGCCGGCAGAAGTCCTGACACGCCACGACCGCGGCGGCCTGTGTCGGCTCGGCCGGATCCGGCTGGTACGTCGCAAAGCTCACGTCGGCGAACGTCGGGGGCGGCCTCAATTGGGCGATCAGCCGCTCCGGCGACACGGTCGGATGCCGGTCCACCAGGCGAGCCACACCGCGCGAAGCGCCCGCGGAGGTGGACCCGTGCATGCAGGAACTGTAGCGGCGTGCTGCAATCAGACCCATGCCCGAGACGCCACTGTCGCTGCTCGGCTCGGTGCGCGAACTCGACGACGGCGAACTCCCCCGGATGTACGGCTATCCCGAGCACGGTGCCGAACAACGGGGCACCTGGGTGCGGGCGAACTTCATCACCAGCGTCGACGGCGGCGCCACCTCGGGCGGCAGCAGCGGGGCCATGGGTGGCCCGGGCGACCGGTTCATCTTCAACCTGCTGCGTGAACTCGCCGACGTCATCGTGGTGGGCGCGGGCACCGTGCGGATCGAGGGCTACTCCGGGGCGCAGCTGAGCGTCGCGCAACGTCAGCACCGGCAGGCCCGCGGACAAAGCGAGGTCCCGCCGTTGGCGATCGTGACCAAGTCGGGCCAACTCAACCGGGACATGGCCGTGTTCACCCGCACCGAGGTGCCGCCCCTGGTGCTCACCTGCACCGCTTCGGCGGCGCAGACGCGGCGGCTGCTCAGCGGCTTGTGCGAGGTCCTCGACTGCTCCGGTAGCGATCCCGAGAAGGTCGACGAGGCCGCCCTGCTGGCCACCCTCGGCGCGCGCGGGCTGCGCCGCATCCTCACCGAGGGCGGCCCGATGCTACTCGGCTCGCTGATCGATCGCGGCATGCTCGACGAGCTGTGCCTGACGATCGCGCCCTACATCGTCGGCGGCCAGGCGCGACGCATCGCGGCCGGCCCGGGCCAGCAGCTCACCGGGATGCGTTGTGCCCATGTCCTGACCGACGACGCCGGCTACCTTTACACCCGCTACGTCAGGGCCTAGCTACTGTGGTCGGCATGAGTCGGCCGTACACGTGCGCCACGATCCTGGTTGCGGTGACCGCGTTGCTGGCCGGCTGCGTCCCGGGCCTGGCCGCCAACCCGCGCTTTGCCACCAATTCCGGTGCGCGGCCGCAGGGTGCGGCCACCTCGAAGCCGGCGCCCGGCGGCCCACCCCCGATCGCCGCACCCAAAAACGACTTGGCGTGGCACGACTGCACCTCGCGGGTGTTCGCCGACGCGGGGGTTCAGGCCGCCCCGGGCGTCCGGCTGGATTGCGCGAGCTTCGACTCCGACCTCGACCCGGTGAACGGCGGGGGCGGCAGCCTGAGCATCGGCGTGGTGCGCGCCCGCGCGAATCAGACGCCCCAAGACGCCGGGCCGCTGGTCTTCACCACCGGCTCGGATCTGCCGTCGTCGGCGCAACTGCCGATCTGGCTGTCCCGCGCCGGCGCCGACGTGCTGGCCGCCCACCCCATCGTCGCCGTCGACCGGCGCGGCATCGGCCTGTCGAGCGCCATCGACTGCCGCGACAAGTTCGACCGCCAAGAGATGCGCGACCAGTCGCAGTTCCAGGCCGGCGACGACCCGGTGGCCAACCTGTCCGAGGTCGCCAACACCGCCACCACCAACTGCACCGACGCCATCGCCCCGGGCGCGTCCGCGTACGACGACGCGCACGCCGCCTCCGACATCGAGCGGCTGCGAACGACGTGGGACGTGCCCGCCCTGGCGCTGATCGGAATCGGCAACGGCGCGCAGGTGGCGCTGGCCTACGCCGGATCGCGCCCGGACAAGGTCGCCCGCCTGATCCTGGACTCCCCGGTGGCGTTGGGCACCAACGCCGAAGCCGCCGCCGAGCAACAGGTCAAGGGTCAGCAGGCCGCGCTCGACGCCTTCGCCGCCCAGTGCATCGCCGTAAACTGCGCGCTGGGCGCGGACCCGAAAGGCGCCGTCAGCGCTCTGCTGGCCGACGCCCGCGCCGGCAAGGGCCCCGGCGGCGCGTCGGTGGCACAGCTCGCCAACGCCATCACCGTCGCGCTGGGCTTTCCCTCCGGCGGCCGCGTCAACGCCACCACCGACCTGGCCAACGCGCTGGCGGCCGCCCGCTCCGGTGACACCAACGGGCTCAACAACCTGATCAACCACGCCAACACCACGCAGGACTCCGACGGTCAGTTCGTCAACGTGTGCAGCGATGCGGTCAACCGCCCCACCCCGGACCGGGTGCGTGAGCTGTTCGTCGCGTGGGGCAAGCTCTACCCGGAGTTCGGCACCGTCGCCGCGCTCAACATGGTCAAGTGCGTGCACTGGCCCACCGGTTCGCCGCCGCCCTCACCGAAGACCCTGAAGGTCGACGTGCTGCTGCTCGGTGTGCAGCACGACCCGATCGTGGGGACCGACGGGGTCGCCGCGACCGCGGCCACCATCATCAACGCCAACGCGGCCAGCAAGCGGGTGATGTGGCAGGGCATCGGCCACGGCGCCAGCATCTATTCGGGCTGCGCGGTTCCGCCGCTGATCGGCTACCTCAAGAGCGGCAAATTGCCCAACACCGACACCTACTGCCCGGCCTGATGCTGCTTCGATGCTGCTTTCAGCGAGCCGGGCGCGCCGGTGTACGGTGCGCTGGTGACGGCAGCTGAATCGACCCGAACCGGCTCGCGTGAGTGGCTTCTGGCCGCCTTTCGTCCCCGCACCGGCGCACCGAGCGTGGCGAGCGTGTTGCGGTCCGCGCTGTGGCCGATCGCCATCTTCTCGGTGCTGCACCGCAGCATCGTCATCACCACCAACGGCAACATCACCGACGACTACAAACCCGTCTACCGGGCGGTGGTGAACTTCCGGCGCGGCTGGGACATCTACAACGAGCACTTCGACTACGTCGATCCGCACTACCTGTATCCGCCCGGCGGCACGCTGCTGATGGCCCCGTTCGGATTCCTGCCCGAGTATCCGTCGCGGTACCTGTTCATCCTGATCAACACCCTGGCGATCCTGGGCGCCTGGTATTTGCTGCTGCGGATGTTCAACTACACGCTGTCCTCGGTCGCCGCGCCCGCCCTGCTGCTGGCGATGTTCTGCACCGAGACGGTGACCAACACGCTGGTGTTCACCAACATCAACGGCTGTGTGCTGCTCGCCGAGATGCTGTTTTTGCGCTGGCTGCTGGACGGCCGGGTCAGCCGGCAGTGGTGGGCCGGCGTGGCGATCGGTTTGACGCTGACGCTCAAACCGGTGCTGGCCCCGCTGCTGTTGCTGCCGCTTTTGAACCGTCAGTGGCGGACGCTGGTGCCCGCCTTCGTGATTCCCGTCGTCGTCAACGCGGCCGCCTGGCCGTTGGTCAGTGACCCGATGGACTTCGTCACCCGCACGGTGCCGTACTTCCTGGGCACCCGCGACTACTTCAACAGTTCGATCGAGGGCAACGGCGTGTACTTCGGCCTGCCCACCTGGCTGATCGTGTTCCTGCGAATCCTGTTCACGCTGCTGGCGATTGGGGCGCTGTGGCTGTTGTACCGCCACTACCGCACCCGGGACCCGCGGTTCTGGTTGACCAACTCCGCGGGCGTGCTGCTGCTGTGGTCGTTCCTCGTGTCGTCGCTGGCCCAGGGCTACTACTCGATGATGCTGTTCCCCTTCCTGATGACGGTCGTGCTGCCCAACTCGTTGATCCGCAGCTGGCCCGCATGGCTGGGGATCTACGGCTTCATGACCCTTGACCGCTGGCTGTTGTTCAACTGGATGCGATGGGGCCGCGCGCTGGAGTACCTCAAGATCACCTACGGCTGGTCGCTGCTGCTGATCGTCACGTTTACGGTGCTGTATTTCCGCTTCCTGGACGCCAAGGCCGAGAACCGGCTGGAGGACGGTATCGATCCGGCGTGGCTGACGGCCGAGCGTGAGCGTGAGGTGATCGCAAGCGCGGCGGAGCCGGGCGCAGCGGGTCACCTCCATTGAGCCCGCGGTGATCGCAAGCGCGGCGGAGCCGGGCGCAGCGGGTCACCTCCATTGAGCCCCGCGGTGATCGCAAGCGCGGCGGAGCCGGGCGCAGCGGGTCAGCACAATTAGGGTTAGCGTGGATGCATGACCTCCCCCGACGTGTCGCAGCCCAAGGTGCAACTGAGCGACGACGAGTGGCGCAAGAAACTCAGCCCAGAAGAGTTCCAGGTGCTGCGCCAGGCCGGCACCGAGCGGCCCTTCACCGGTGAATACACCGACACCAAGACCGAAGGCGTGTACGAGTGCCGCGCCTGCGGCGCCGAATTGTTCCGCAGCACAGAGAAATTCGAGTCGCACTGCGGCTGGCCGTCGTTCTTCGACCCGGCGGACTCCGATGCGGTGATCCTGCGGCCCGACCATTCGCTGGGCGCGACGCGCACCGAGGTGCTGTGCGCGAACTGCCACAGCCACCTGGGCCACGTGTTCGCCGGTGAGGGGTACCCGACGCCGACGGACCAGCGGTACTGCATCAACTCGGTCTGCTTGCGTTTGGCGCCGGCCGGGGAGTAGCCCCGCGCCTCGGTATTTCCCTTACGCCTCAGGGGTCCCGCGGAGTCGGGACAGGCTAAATGCCCGCCTTTCAGCGACAACTGGGCTCGCCGCGGGCCGGGCACCCCGATTGTCGCTGAGAGGCGGGCACAAGCGCACTATCCTCCGCCGGTGACGGATGGGACGGCTGGGACTGAGCGGGCGGGGGCGACGCCCAAGCGAGGCGGGGGCGGCGCGGGAGCGGCGTCAGTCGACCCGCGTGGCGTGCACTTCCCAGAACGGCGCAAGCACCCAGCCGCCGTCCAGCCAGGGCTCCATCGCGCGGAACCGTTCCAGCAACTTCTCCGCCTCGTCGGCCATGTCGGGATTGCGGGCGGCCATCATCTGGATGGACTCAGCACTGATGTTGATTTGGTAGGTGGTCGGGCCGAGATAGGTGATCTCCCAACCGGCGTCCGGAAGCACGTCGCGAAAGTCGTTCTCGGACAACGACCGCAGCATCTTGAAGCCGTTGACGTTGTGTTCGCCGAACTCGAACATGTACAGCCGCGCGCCCGGCTTGGTCGCGCGGCGCAGCGCCTCCACGTAGGACCTTCGCAGCTCGGGCTCGGTGCCGAAAGTGTGATAGAACGCGCAATCCACCACCGTGTCGAAACGACCATCGAAACCGTCCAGCTTCGTCGCGTCGGCCAGCTCGAAATTCACTGACACCCCGGCCTTTTGCGCGTTCTCGCGGGCGCGTTCGATGGCGCCCGCCGAGCCGTCGATGCCGGTCGCCGAATAACCCTTCGAGGCGTAATAGATGGCGTGGTGTCCCGGGCCGGTGCCCGGGTCGAGCACCTCGCCCTTGATCGCGCCAACCGCCACCAGCTGCTGGACCACGGGCTGCGGGCCGCCGATGTCCCAGGGGGTGGCGGCCGGCAGCCCGTGCGACGTCCGCTCGTCGCGGTACATCTGCTCGAAGCGGGTGGGATCGGTCGGATCGAATGGTGTTGTCATGGCAGGGCTTTCACCAACTGCTCGACGGGTACCCGCGGGCCGGTGAAGAACGGCGTCTCCTCGCGAGTGTGCCGGCGGGCGTCGGTGGCGCGCAGTTCGCGCATCAGATCGACGATGCGGTGCAGTTCGGGGGCCTCGAAGGCCAGGATCCACTCGTAGTCGCCGAGCGCGAACGCCGGCACCGTGTTGGCGCGGACATCCTTGTATTCGCGGGCCGCCATGCCGTGCTCGGCGAGCATGCGACGGCGTTCCTCGTCGGGCAGCAGATACCACTCATAGGACCGCACAAAGGGATACACGCAGATGTAGGCGCCGGCCTCCTCGCCGGCCAGGAACGCCGGGATGTGGCTTTTGTTGAACTCGGCCGGGCGATGCAGGGCGACGCTGCTCCACACCGGCGAGCACGCCCGCCCCAGCGCCGTGGTGCGACGGAAATCGGCGTAGGTGGCCTGCAGCGCCTCGACGCGTTCGGCGTGCGTCCAGATCATGAAGTCCGCGTCGGCCCGCATGCCCGCCACGTCGTAGAGGCCGCGCACCACGACGCCGCGCTCCTCCTGTTGTTTGAAGAAGGTCGACGCCTCATCGATCACGTCGTCGCGCTGGTCCCCGAGCTCACCGGGCTCCACGGAGAAGACCGAGAACATCAGGTAGCGGATCGTGGAGTTGAGTGAGTCGTAGTCGAGCTTGGCCATGAAACCTATCGTGCCACCTACGCGTCCAAGTCTTCGATGGCCTTGATCACACGCTCGGCCGCGCGCCCCGCCGCACCGACGCAGGCCGGCACGCCGATGCCGTCGAGGTAGCTGCCCGCCACCGCGAGTGTCGGCGGCAGACCGGCGCGGACCTCGGCCACCAGGTCGGCATGACCCGGTCCGTACTGGGGCATGGCGTCGATCCAGCGCTGCACCCGGACGTCCACCGGGTCGACCGCCAACCCGAACACCGTGGACAGATCGCCCAACGCCCAGGTCAGCAGCTCGTCGTCCGCGGTGCTGGCCGCCACGTGATCACCGAATCGCCCGAACGACAGCCGCAGCAGCTGCACGTCCGCGCGCACACCCCACTTGCGGGACGACAGCGTGATGGCCTTGGCCCGCAACCGCTCACCGGTGGCCACCAGCACGCCCGAACACGCGGGGAACGCGGTGTCCCCCGGCACCGCCAGCGCCAGCACCACCGACGATGCGCTGGCGATGCGCCCGGCGGCGGCGACGCTGCGCGGGGCGATGTCGGCGAGCAGGCGGCACGACTCCCGAGCGGGGACGGCCAAGATCACCGCGTCGGCGGGCCAGCGGGCGCCGGCGTCGTCGAACACCGTCCAGCCCGTGTCGGCGCGCTCGAGGCGCGGCACCGCGGCGTACACCCAGCGCGGCCGGGCGCGGGCCACGAGCTCTTCCACCAGCACCCGGTAGCCCCCGTCGAGCGCCCCGAACACCGGAGCGCCGGTGGCCGGCGGCAGGGCCTGCCGGACGGCGTCGGTCAGGCTCGCGGCGCCGCGGTCCAGGGCCGCGGCGACGGTCGGGGCGGCGGCGCGCAGGCCGATGGTCGCCGCCGAGCCCGCATAGACCCCGCTCAGCAGCGGATCGACCGACCGCGACACCACCTGGTCACCGAACCGCTCGCCCACCAGGTCGGCCACCGCGGGGTCGTCGCCGGCGTGCCACTCCAACCCACGGGAGGGTTCGGCGTCGATGCGGGCGACGGTCGCCTCGTCGACCAACCCCGCCACCGACGCCGCCGACGACGGCATCCCCACGACGGTGCCCGTGGGCAGCGGGCGTAATTGTTGCCCGCTGTAGACCAATGGGCGGGCCCCGGTCGAAACCAGTTGGCGCCCGGTCAAATTCAGTTCACTCAGCAGCGCCGGCATCTCGGGCCGACGCAGCACGAACGCCTCGGCGCCCAGGTCCATCGGCACCCCGGCGACCGTCTCGGTGCGCAGGATTCCGCCGAGCCTCTCCCCCGGGTCGAACAGGGTGATGGCCGCGTCGTCGCCGAGGGTCATGCGCAGCCGGTAGGCCGCTGTAAGCCCCGAAATCCCGCCCCCGACAACGCAATACGAGCGGGCCGTCATAGCGAGTGGACCAGCGACACCAGGTCGGTCAACACTGCGGGATCGGTTTCGGGCAGCACGCCGTGGCCGAGGTTGAAGACGTGACCCGCCGCCCCGGCGTCGACGGCGCGCCGACCGTCCTCGACGACGGCGCGCGCCGCGCGTTGCACCACCGGCCAGCCCGCCAGCAGGACCACGGGATCGAGGTTGCCCTGCAACGCGGTGCCGGGTTGCACACGAACCGCCGCCTCGGCGAGCGAGGTTCGCCAATCCACGCCCACCACGGACGCGCCGACCTCCGACATCGCGCCCAGCAGTTCGGCGGTACCGACCCCGAAATGCGTCATCGGCACGCCGTAATCGGCCAGGGCGGTGAAAATCCGGGCGCTGTGCGGCTGCACATAGCTGCGGTAATTCTCCAGCGACAGCGTCCCGGCCCACGAGTCGAACACCTGAATCGCGTCCACCCCGGCGTCCAGTTGCACCCGCAAGAACCCCACGGTGATGTCGGTCAGCTTCTCCATCAACGCATGCCAGCTGTCGGGCTCGGCCAGCATCATCGCCTTGGTGCGCGCGTGGTGGCGGCTGGGACCGCCCTCGATCAGGTAGGACGCCAGCGTGAACGGCGCGCCCGCGAAACCGATCAGCGGCACACCGCCGAGCGCGGACACCAGCAACGACACCGCCTCGGAAATCGGCTGAACCCGTTGCCGCTCAAGCGGCTTGATCGCCGCTACGTCGGCGGTGGTGCGCACCGGCGACTCGATCACCGGCCCGACCCCCGCGACGATGTCCAGGTCGATGCCGGCGCCGAGCAGCGGCACCACGATGTCGGAGAACAAGATCGCCGCGTCGACGGCGTGGCGGCGCACCGGCTGCAGGGTGATCTCGCAGACCAGCTCGGCGTCGAAACACGCCGACAGCATGTCGTGCTGGGCCCGCAGCGCCCGGTATTCGGGCAGCGACCGGCCGGCCTGCCGCATGAACCACACCGGAATCCGGTGGGGTTTGCGGCCGCCCGCGGCGGCCAGATACGGCGACTCGGGAAGGTCGCGGCGCGCGCCCACACTGTTGTTCATTGGCCTGTTCATTGGCCTCAATGCTGCCATGACCGCCGAACGCCGAACGCCGCTGCGTACTATCGCGACCGCAACCGTTTTGAACGTCAGGAGCCCGGATGCCCGTCAGCCAGCCCCCAGTGAATTACGACGAGTTCCCAAGCCTGCGCTGCGAGCTCGGTGAGAACGGCGTGCTGACGCTGGTTCTCGACTCCCCGGGGCTGAATTCGGTCGGGCCGCAGATGCACCGCGACCTCGCCGACATCTGGCCGGTGATCGATCGCGATCCGGCCGTGCGCGTCGTCCTGGTCCGCGGCGAGGGCAAGGCCTTTTCGTCCGGCGGCAGCTTCGACCTGATCGCCGAGACCATCGGCGAATACGAGGGCCGCATCCGCATCATGCGCGAAGCCCGCGACCTGGTGCACAACATGATCAACTGCGATACACCCGTCGTATCGGCGATCCGGGGACCGGCGGTCGGTGCGGGCCTGGTGGTGGCCCTGCTCGCTGACATCTCGGTGGCCGGCCGCACGGCGAAGCTCATCGACGGGCACACCAAGCTCGGCGTCGCGGCGGGCGACCACGCCGCGATCTGCTGGCCGCTGCTGGTCGGCATGGCCAAGGCCAAGTACTACCTACTGACCTGCGAGACCCTGCTCGGCGAGGAGGCCGAACGAATCGGCCTGGTGTCCACCTGCGTCGACGACGACGACGTCCTGTCCACCGCCACCCGCATCGCCGAGAACCTGGCGCAGGGCGCCCAAAACGCCATCCAGTGGACCAAGCGCAGCCTCAACCACTGGTACCGCATGATGGGCCCCACCTTCGAGACATCGGTGGGCCTGGAATTCCTCAGCTTCAGCGGCCCCGACGTGCAGGAAGGCCTGGCCGCGCACCGCGAGAAACGCCCGGCGCGTTTCACCGGCGGATCTGCCACCTGAGCTGGACATATACCTTTGGTGAAGTCCTGGTAACGGCTTGATCGCGGCGAGTTTGAAACCCGGCGCGCCTGTCGCGGCGTGTCGGGCGATAGGTCTAGCGTCGATCCCTGTGACCCGTGCCGTGACAACGCAGAACGGTCGGGATGAACAGGAGCGACGGCAAGTGACCTCATCCGAACCGGCCCCCTTCCGCGAGGCGGTGGCGGCCATGAACGCCGTCGTCGTGCGGCCGGAGATCGAACTGGGTCCCATCCGGCCGCCGCAACGCCTGGCCCCCCACAGCTACGCCCTGGGCGCCGAGGTCAAACATCCCGACTGCGAAATCATTCCCGAACGGTCCGACGGCGACGCCTTCGGACGGCTGATCCTGCTGTACGACCCCGAAGGGGCCGACGCGTGGGACGGCACCATCCGCATGGTCGCCTACATCCAGGCCGACCTTGACCCCAGTGAGGCGGTCGACCCGCTGCTGCCCGAAGTAGCGTGGAGCTGGCTAGTCGAGGCACTGGAGTCACGTATGGAGCAAGTCGTCGCCCTGGGCGGCACCGTCACCGCGACCACCTCGGTGCGCTACGGAGACATCTCCGGGCCACCGCGCGCCCACCAACTCGAGCTGCGCGCGTCATGGACCGCGATGTCGCCCGCGGTCGGCGGGCATGTCGAGGCGTTCTGCGAGGTACTGGAGCACGCCGCGGGCCTACCCCCCGCCGGAGTCACCGACCTGAGCTCGCGGTCACGCGCCTAGCATGGGCGAACCGTCGGCCGACGGGCCGGGCTGCAGCGCGCCCGGCGACACAAGCACCGACCCCGCGCCCACCCCGCTTCCGCACCCGGCCGAAGGCGTCCCGCCCATCTCGGTGAGCGTTGACGACATCCAGGCGGCGGCGCAGCGCCTGGACCGTGGGCGCGGGCCGTTCGCGGTGGACGCCGAGCGGGCATCGGGTTTCCGCTACTCCAACCGGGCCTACCTGATCCAGATCCGCCGGGCCGGCGCCGGCACCGTGCTGATCGACCCGGTGAGCCATGGCGGCGACCCGCTGCGGGCCATGCGGCCGGTGGCCGACGTGCTGAGCAACGACGAATGGATCCTGCACTCCGCCGACCAGGACCTGCCCTGCCTGGAAGAAGTGGGCATGCGACCGCCGGCCCTCTACGACACCGAGCTCGCCGGACGCCTCGCCGGGTTCGACCGGGTGAACCTGGCCACCATGGTCGAGCGGCTGCTGGGCTTCGGGCTGTCCAAGGGCCACGGCGCCGCCGACTGGTCCAAGCGGCCCCTGCCCGCCGAATGGCTCAATTACGCCGCCCTGGATGTGGAACTGCTGATCGAGCTGCGCGCGGCGATCGCCGACGTCCTCGCCGGGCAAGGCAAAACCGATTGGGCCGCACAGGAATTCGACTATCTGCGCAATGCGGGATACAAAGACCCGGGCGCCGCCGTGCGACCGGACCGGTGGCGACGAACGTCGGGGATCCATCGGGTGCGGGACCAGCGCGGCCTGGCCGCGGTGCGCGAATTGTGGTTGACGCGCGACCGGATCGCGCAGCGCCGCGACATCGCGCCCCGGCGCATCCTTCCCGACTCGGCCATCATCGACGCCGCCCTGGCCCAACCGACGACCATCGAGGAACTGGTCGCGTTGCCCGTGTTCGGTGGGCGCAATCAACGCCGCAGTGCCGCGACGTGGCTGGCCGCGCTGGACGCGGCCCGGCAGACCAAGAATCCGCCCGCCGACGCCGAACCTCCGAACGGCCCGCCGCCGCCGGCGCGGTGGAGCCGGCGCAAACCGGAGGCCGCCGCCCGGCTGGAGGCCGCGCGCGCGGCGCTGTCGGAGGTGTCGGAGCGGGTCCATGTCCCCACCGAGAACCTGGTCTCACCGGACCTGGTGCGACGGCTGTGCTGGGACTGGGAGACCGCGCCCGATCCCTTCGAGGCCGTCGAGGCGTTTCTGCGCGCCGGGCAGGCCCGCCCCTGGCAGCGCGAGTTGGTGGATCCCGTTCTGGCCCGGGCGCTGCAGGCGGCGCAGGACAACGCCGACTAGCGCGTCGTCGTCAAGGGTCAGTCCAGGTGTTCGCGGATCTCCGCTTCGGTGTCGCTGCTGGCCAGCGCGGCGACCCAGCCGGTGATGCGGCGGGCCACGTCCTGGTCGGTCAGCGCCAGATCCGACAGCAGCTCGCCTCGGGAGGCGTGCTCGTAAAACCGCTGCGGCAAGCCGACATCGCGGCACGGAACGTCGATCTCGACGCGGCGCAACGCGGCCGACACCGCCGAACCCACCCCGCCGTTGACCCCGTTGTCCTCGCAGGTGACGACCAATTTGTGCCGCGCCGCCAGGTCGAGAACAGTGTCTGACACCGGCAGCACCCAGCGCGGGTCGACCACGGTGACGCCGATGCCCTGGTTGTGCAGCCGCTTGGCGACCGCCAGCGCCATCCGCGCGAACGCGCCGACGCCCACCAGCAGCACGTCGTGGTTGCATCCGCTGGCCGGGACCGCGAGCACATCGACACCCGAGATGCCCGACCCGAGGCGCTCGATCGCCGGGATGTCCTCGCCCACATCACCTTTGGGGAAGCGCAGCGCCGTCGGCCCGTCGTCGACCTCGAGCGCCTCACCGAGTTCCTCGCGCAACCGGGTGGCGTCCCGGGGCGCGGCCACCCGCATGCCGGGCACGATGCCCAGCATCGACAGGTCCCACATCCCGTTGTGGCTGGCGCCGTCCGAACCGGTGATCCCGGCCCGGTCGAGCACCATGGTCACGGGCAACTTGTGCAGCGCCACATCCATCATGATCTGGTCGAAGGCGCGGTTGAGGAACGTCGAATAGATGGCCACCACCGGGTGCATCCCGCCCATGGCCAGCCCGGCCGCCGAGGTCATCGCATGCTGCTCGGCGATGCCGACGTCGAACAGGCGGTCCGGAAACTGCTGCCCGAACGGCGTCAGCCCGGTGGGGCCGGGCATGGCCGCGGTGATGGCCACGACGTCGCGGCGCTTGCGCGCGTAGCCGATGAGCGCATCGGAGAACGTCGCGGTCCAGCCGGGGCCCGCCACGCTGGTCGCCTGGCCGGTAAGAGGATCGATCACGCCGCAGGAATGCATCTGCTCGGCTTCGTCATCCTCGGCGGGCGCGTAGCCCATCCCCTTGCGCGTCACCACGTGCACGATCACCGGGCGGCCGAAGCCGCGAGCGTGGCGCAGCGCCGCCTCCACCGCGCGTTCGTCGTGACCGTCGACGGGGCCGACGTACTTCAGCCCGAGGTCGGTGAACAGCAGCTGGGGTGACAACGAGTCCTTGATGCCGGCCTTGACGCTGTGCATCACGCGGTAGGCGAGCCTGCCGACCAGCGGCAGCGCCCGCACCGCGTCGCGGCCCCGTTCCAGGGCCTGCTCGTAGACCGGTTGCAGCCGCAGCGTGGCGAGATGGTCTGCCATACCGCCGATCGTCGGGGCGTAACTACGGCCGTTGTCGTTCACCACGATGATCACCGGGCGCCCGGACGCGGCGATGTTGTTCAGCGCCTCCCAGCACATGCCACCGGTGAGCGCGCCGTCGCCGACCACCGCGACCACGTGCCGATTGCGGTGCCCACTCAGCTCGAAGGCCTTGGCCAGGCCGTCGGCGTAGGACAGCGCGGCGCTGGCGTGGCTCGACTCCACCCAGTCGTGTTCGCTCTCGGAGCGCGACGGATACCCGGACAGCCCACCCTTTTTGCGCAGGCTCTCGAACTCGTGGGCACGCCCCGTCAGCATCTTGTGGACGTAGGCCTGATGGCCGGTGTCGAAGATCATCGGATCGTGGGGCGAGTCGAACACCCGGTGCAGCGCGAGTGTCAGCTCGACCACGCCGAGATTGGGCCCGAGGTGTCCCCCGGTGGCAGCGACCTTGTGAATCAGGAATTCGCGAATCTCGGCGGCCAATTCGCGGAGCTGATGTGCGGAAAGGTGCTGCAGATCAGCGGGCCCGCGGATCTGTTCCAGCATCCCGACAGTCTACGCAGCCGGTGCCGCACGTTTGGTAGCGTCAATGCGCGGTGAGCCGGGAAGCCTGGTCGGCACGTCTTCTTCCGACCCAGGAGCACGCATGAGCATCGGCATCGCCACACCACAGCCCCCGACGTATCGTCGCAGTGTGCGCGCCGAGCAGATCGCCGAGGACTTCCCCGTCGTCAGCATCGACGCGGACGCTCTGGAGGCCGCCCGGATGCTGGCCGAGCACCGGCTGCCCGGGCTGTTGGTCACCGACAGTTCGGGACGCCCCTACGCCGTGCTGCCCGCCTCCCAGGTCGTCCGCTTCATCGTGCCCCGTTACGTGCAGGACGATCCGTCACTGGCGGGCGTGCTCAACGAGTCGATGGCCGACCGGTGCGCGGAAAAGCTGAGCGGCAAAAAAGTGCGCGACGTGCTGCCCGACCATCTGGTCGACGTGCCTCCCGCCCACGGCGACGACACCATCATCGAAGTCGCCGCGCTCATGGCGCGACTGCGCAGTCCCCTGGTCGCAGTGGTCAAAGACGGCACGCTCGTCGGTGTGATCACGGCGTCGCGGGTGCTCGCGGCGGCCCTGAAACCGTGATGCCGCGGGCCAGTAGATGAGCTACATCGCGATCTCGGTGTTCGTGGTCGCCTATGCCCTGATCGCCAGCGATCGCGTCAACAAGACGCTCGTGGCGCTGGCCGGGGCGGCGATCGTGGTCACCTTGCCGATCATCCGATCCGATGACGTCTTCTACTCGCACCGAACCGGAATCGACTGGGACGTCATCTTTTTGCTGCTGGGCATGATGATCATCGTCAGCGTGCTGCGGCAGACCGGCGTGTTCGAGTACGTGGCGATCTGGTCGGCCAAACGCGCCCGCGGTTCCCCCTTGCGCGTGATGATCCTGCTGGCCCTGGTGACCGCGATCGCGTCGGCCCTGCTCGACAACGTCACCACCGTGCTGCTCGTCGCCCCGGTGACGCTGCTGGTGTGTGAACGTCTGGCCATCAACGCGGCGCCCTTCCTGATGGCCGAAGTGTTCGCGTCGAACGTCGGCGGTGCGGCGACCCTGGTGGGTGACCCGCCCAACATCATCATCGCCAGCAAGGCCGGCCTGACGTTCAACGACTTCCTCGTTCATATGGCGCCGATCGTGATCATCGTCCTCTGCGTCCTGGTTGCGTTGTTGCCGCGCCTTTTTCCCGGAGCGTTCAGCGTCGACCCCGAGCGGGTCGCCGATGTGATGTCCCTGGAGGAAAAGGAGGCCATCCGCGACCCCCGGCTGCTCATCACGTGCGGCGTCGTCCTGCTGGCGGTGTTCACCGCGTTCATCGCCCACGCGCCGCTGCACATGGAGCCCTCGACGGTGGCGCTGTTGGGCGCCGGCATCCTGGTCGTGGCGTCCAGGCTCAAGCCGTCCGACTACCTGTCCAGCGTGGAGTGGGACACGCTGCTGTTCTTCGCCGGTCTGTTCATCATGGTCGGGGCGCTGGTGAAGACGGGTGTCGTCGAACAGCTTGCCCGCGTGTTGATCTCCGCCACCGGCGGCAACACCTTGGCCGCGACGATGATCATCCTCGTCGCGTCGGCCGTCATCAGCGGGGTCGTCGACAACGTCCCCTATTCCGCGACGATGGCGCCGGTGGTGGCCGACTTGGTCCCTGCCCTGACCGATCACGCCAACCCCGGCGTGTTGTGGTGGTCGCTCGCGATGGGCACGGACTTCGGCGGCAACTTGACCGCCATCGGCGCCAGCGCCAACATCGTCATGCTCGGAATCGCCCGCCGCGCCGATACTCCCATCTCCTTTTGGGAGTTCACCCGCAAGGGCGCGGTCGTCGCCGCCGTCTCCGTCGCGCTGTCCGCGCTGTACCTGTGGGTGCGGTATTTCGTGATGGCATGAGGGCCTAGGTGTCCCACTACCAGGACGGCAGCGATGCGCCTGCGCGCGCGGCGGCTATCGCGTTCGACCGGTGTCGAACGCGTTGGTCAGCCACCGGTCAAGGCCGACCGTGTCTTCCGCATCACCCCGCCACCCCAGGTGCGCGTCCGGTCGGACAAGCATCGCGTCCTTGCCCTTGTAGCTCAGCACGCCCAGATTGCCCCCGAGCCGATTCTGTGCACCCTCGACGTCCGCCATATCGGGATCGTGCGGTACCAGCAATGCCCAACGACCGCCCAGCTCGGCGTGCAGCCGCGACATCGCTCCATCCTCGCGGACGCACGGCAGATCGCTGATGCGATCACCCGGGCGCGGCTTTCGGCCCCGCCCGCCCAGCGGCCCCTTGCGGTAACTCCCCCACAGCTGCGACGCGGAGTAGGTCGCCCAACGCTGCACGGCCGCCAAACCGACCAGCCGCGCCACTATCCGATCTCGGGCAAACCGGCCGACGGGATTGTTCGCGACGTTGATCCGGGTGATCGTGCTGGTGCCTCGCAGCACCTCTGTTGCTAACGGGCGGCGCTCGGCCTCATAGCTATCGATCAGTCGATCAGCGGCTCGGCCGGCGACGACCAACGCAAGCTTCCACGCCAGGTTTTCTGCATCCCCGACACCGGTGAGCATTCCCTGCCCGCCGAAGGGAGCATGGGCGTGGGCCGCGTCGCCGGCAAGCAGAATCCGGCCGCGACGGTAGGTATCGGCGAGTCGCCGGTGCACCGAAAACTGCGAAAGCCACACGGCCTCACCGAGGCGTACCCGGCGCTGGGTTCGCTCCGGCAGGATCTGCTGGAGCCGTTCGAGAATCGTGTGTTCGCTTGGCTTTTCGTCGTCTCCCGGGTCGTAGGCGATTACCCGCCACAAGTCGTTCTGTCCCTGCGGGTCAGGCATGGGCATCACACCGATCAACCCCTTCCGGTGAAGCCAGCCGGTCGTCCCGCCACGGTCTACATCCCAATCAAGGTGCACATCTGCCAGCAGAAAACGCTCGCTGAGCCTCACGCCCGGAAAGCCAATGCCCGCCAGCGCGCGGGTGGTGCTGCCGGTGCCGTCGCAGCCCACAATCCATTGGGCTCGCACAGCCCGGCCGCCGCCCAGCTCCGCGGTGACACCATCGCCATCCGATGCGACCGCGCTGAGCGGCCGGCCCCATTCCACGGCACCGCCTAGCTCGGCCAGCCGATTGCGCAGCGCCCCTTCGACCTTGGCCTGCGACACCAACATTGGCGGCGCGGCCGTGCGCAGCCCAGGGTCGCCGAACTGCAGATTCATGATCGGTTGGTCGCCGAGATACGTCGTAACCCGCATCGCTCGCAGCGATTGGTCAGGCAGGGTTCCCAGCGCACCCACTCGGTCGAGTACTTCCGAGCCGCGGGCATGCAGGAAGTTAGCGCGCGATGTCACCGCCGGACCGGCCGCGCGATCGACGACACGCACCGAGACGCCGTGCAATAACAATCCGCACGCCAACGTCAGGCCTGTCGGACCCGCGCCGACCACAACGACGTCGACAGTGTCCACACTCGCCAAAGTACGCGCTGGCATTAGCTGTCACCGGTCGCGTTCTTCGCGAGAAAGCGCCAGAACAACGGCCAGGCGATCGCCAGGTTGTACGCCACTCCGCCGAGCAGGTACGGCCACCAGCTGCCGTGGTCGCTGGCCACCCAGAACGCCTTGGCGGCCCAGTAGGGTGGTAAGAGCCCGAAGGCCAGATTCCATTTGGAGTCGATGAACCACGGCAGGCAGGGCAGCCCCGCGATGAGCATGCCGAGGGCACGGACGGCCGCCAGTCCCTGAATCTTGTTGCTGGCCATAGCCACTATCAGCAGGAGGGTCACCACTGCGGAGAGCCCGGCGAGTAATCCGATCGGGATCAGGGCTCCGATAAGTCCGGGCTGCAGGATCCCGCTGCATGACATCGTCGCGACCACGTAGATGGTCGTCACCCCCATCACTGTGGCCGCGCGGTAGCCGAAGAAGACCGACAGCGGGACCGGCGTCACCCGCAACGCGACCAGGGTGCCGGCGTCGACTTCATCCAACACGAGCAATGCTGCCAACGCGCCCGAAATGATGATGCTGGTCAGCAGCAGGAACGCGGTCAGGATCAGCGGGTAATACGGCACTAAATCAAACCCGTTGCGGTGGGCCAACATCCTGGTGATCCGCGGCGTGAGCACGGTGACACCGGTGGTCCAAATGATCGGCGCAACCACGATCATCACCATCAACGGGTCACGGTAGGCGCCGCGAATATCGTTGCGACCGAACGCGGCCAGTGCTCGCACACCCGACATCACAGTCCTCCCGTCCGGGCGACAACATAGCGATCGAACATCGCCCTCGCCGCCCAGGACAATCCCGCCACGCACAGCAGCGGGTACAGCACCGCATACGCGAGCTGCCACGGCCGCAGTACAAGCTGCTCGAACGCGGCGCCGAACAGCAGCAGCGGCCCCTGCGTCGGGATCAGATAAAGCAGCGAATTCGGCCACACCCCTGAGTAATTCAGCACCGGCAGTGTCATCACCGTAAGCGGTACCGTCGCCGCCAGAAACCAGTCGCTGATTGACGCGAACGGCAGCGAGGAGGTGTACCCGACCAGCAGCATCAGCAGTGTCCCCAGCACAACCCCGACCACCAACGGCGCCACTTTGTATGCCAAACCCCGCGTCATCGTCGCCACCACCACCGCCACGAACAGCGAGATCGACACCAGCAGCGCCAGTTTCGCGGACAGGTACTCCCAGAACCGCAACGGGGTGGAGATAACCGCGCCGAGTGTGCGTTCCTGCTTCTCGAAGAACACGGTGCCCGCGACGAAGAAGAACCCGATGATCGAAACGTCACCCACCAATACGTAGGGCTCGGCAACCGGACGCAGGCTCGCCGGCATCGGTAACAGCACGGCCAGCCAGATCAGTCCCGAGAATACTGCCGCGTGCAGAAACTTCTGCCGGACTTGCAGTGTCAGCTCCAGCCGCAGCGCCCTCATCAGGCGGGTCACGAAAGCCGCCGTCCGGTGGTCTCCACGAATACGTCGTCGAGACTGGCTTCCTTGCTGTGGATGGTCTCGACGTGGTGCTCGCGCAATAGGGTGCGGAATGCGGGATCGTCTCCCAGCCCGTCCATCGGGAAGTCGGCGGTGTCGAGCCCGCCGTTCTTGCCGCGGTACTCCACGCGGACCAACCGTTGACCGCGGGCGATCTTCAGCTCGCTCGGCGTGTCCAGGGCGACGATGCTGCCGTCGACCACGAAGGCCACTCGGTCGCACAGCTCGTTGGCAGTGGCCATGTCGTGCGTGGTGAGAAAAACTGTGCGGCCGCGGGCCTTGAGGTCTAGCACCATATTCTTGACCTTGCGTGCGTTTACCGGGTCGAGTCCCGACGTCGGCTCGTCGAGGAACAGCAGCTCCGGATCGTTGATCAGGGCCCTCGCGAACGTCAGCCGCATCTGCATGCCCTTGGAGTACTTGCCGACGCGGGTGTTGGCATCGTCGGTCAGTCCCAAGGCGTCGAGCAGCGCCATCGGATCCAGCGTCACGACGTCGTACAGCGACGCGAAGAAGCGCAGATTCTCGCACCCCGTCAGTTTTTGATAGTGGTTGGGCAGCTCGAAGGACACCCCAACACGCTGGTAATAGTCGGGTCCCCATGCCAGGGGGTCCCTCCCCCAGACCGAGACCTCCCCGCCGTGACCGCGCAGTATGCCGATCAAGATCTTCTGGGTGGTCGACTTTCCGGCGCCGCTGGGCCCGAGGAACCCGAAAATCTCGCCAGGGCCGACGGCGAAATCCATGCCACGCAGCGCGGGTTGGGAGGTCCTCGGATACGTGAAGGTCAGCCCGCGGACGGCGATCACGTCGCCATCAACGCCCGGGGAGGCGGCCGCCTGCGCGGGTTTGTGCATCATTTTCCTTCCCGGTGTCAGGCGCACGACAATGCGTCCAGCCTAACTACTTTTCAGAGATTTTTGAAGATTCGGAATTTATAGACATCCTGCTATTCTTCGAAGTCGATTAAGGAGGTGCGCGTGTCCGAACGCGCGGATCAACGTGACGCGGCCGAACAGCTCGCGCTCGTACTCGTCAATCACGGGCTGCAACGGATGACGGCCCGGGTGCTGGCCACGCTGCTGTTCACGGAGCAACCCACCATGACCATGGGCGAGCTGGCCGAACAGCTGCAGGCCAGTTCGGGTGCGATCTCGGGCGCACTCAAAATGCTCACCTCCGTGGGTCTGGCCGAGCGGGCGCCGGCCCCCGGCAGCAGACGCGATCACTACCGGCTGCGCGACGACGCGTGGGCGACGCTGTTCACCAACCAGAACGTCGTGATATCGGCCATGCAGACGGCGGCCGAGGCCGGCATTGCGGCGGCCGGGTCGGACAGCGTTGCCGGGCAACGACTTACGCGGATGCGCGACTTTTACGCCTTCATGCTCGAGGAGATTCCGGCCATGCTCGAACGCTGGCAGCAGCAGTCACCCGGCTAGGAGGGCAGGGTCAGCAGCGCGACGCATTCGACATGATGGGTCAGCGGAAACGCGTCGAACACCTTGATTTTCTCGACGGTATAGCCGTGACCAAGATAGATCCCGATATCGCGGGCGAAAGATGCTGCCTCACAACCGATGTGCACCACACGAGGAACACCGGCGGAACCCAGCAGGTCGATGATCTCGCGCCCGGCGCCCGCCCGCGGCGGATCCAGCACCGCCACGTCGGCACGCCCCCGCTGCGCCGCCAGCGCGCGGCGCACCGAGTCGGTGACCACCTGCACCTGGCCCAGATCGGCCAGCGCCACCCGCGCGGCCCGTGTGGACGTGCGCGAGGTGTCCACGCTCAGCACCCGCCCGGAGGCCCCCACGGCCTCGCCGAGCACAGCGGCGAAAACGCCTGCGCCACCGTAGAGATCCCAGGCACTCATGCCGGAGCCGGCCTGCGCCCAGTCGGCCACCAGAGCGCTGTACGTCGCCGCGGCGTCGCGGTGCGCCTGCCAAAAGGCGGTCACCGGCACCTGCCAGCTGCGCCCCGCTACCCGCTGCACCGCCTCGTAGCGGCCCTGGATCACCTTGGTCGCGGTGCGTCTGCCCTGCCGCAACGTGCGCACCACATGGCGCGCGCCGTCATCGTCGACGGCCACGTGCAGCTGGGCGGCCGCGGGCCACTCGGTTTCCGCGATGCCGTCGAGCATGCCGTCGAGCAGCTGCGCACAGCGCAGGTCGGTCACCAAATCGTCGCTGTGGTAACGGTGAAAGCCCGGGCGGCGGTCGGCGCCCACATCGAGGCGAACGCGGGTGCGCCAGCCTGTCGGCCCCGACGGCAGTGGTTCGGCCTCGCCGCTCCAGCGATGCCCGCCGAGGCGCTCCAGCTGATTGGCCACCACCTCGGCCTTGAGCGTGCGGGCCACCTCGGGGACGGCGAACGCCAGGTCGCAACAGCCGGCACCGTCGACCCCGGCGATCGGGCACAGCGAGGACGTACGACCGACCGCCGGCTCGATGACATCGATAACCTCTGCGTGCCAATACGATCCGCGGTCCGCGGTCACCCGGACACGCACCCGCTCACCGGGCAGCGCGTACCGGACGAACACCACCCGGCCTTCGTGGTGCGCCACGCAACTGCCGCCGTTGGCCGGGGCGCCGGTGGTCAACGTCAGCTCGCCTACCGGCGGCGGAACCCCGCGCGGTGCGCGGGTCGATTCGCGGGTCAATCGAAGATTCCCCGACGAGCGTCGCCCGGCGCCACATGCGGCTGCAACGTCTTGCGCCGTTCCGACGAACTCAATTGCCACGGAACCGAAGTCACCATGACACCCGGCATGAACAGCAGCCGGCCCTTGAGGCGCAGCGCACTCTGGTTGTGCAGCACCTGCTCCCACCAGTGCCCCACCACATACTCCGGGATGAACACGGTGACCACGGTGCGCGGAGACTCTTCCCTGGCCCGCTTGACGTATTCCAGTACGGGACGGGTGATCTCGCGATACGGCGATGCGATGACCTTCAGCGGGACACTGATATCGCTTTCCTCCCACTTTTGCACCAGCTCGCGGGTTTCCGCGTCGTCGACGCTGACCGTCACCGCCTCGAGGACATCGGGGCGGGTGGCCCTGGCGTAGGCCAGCGCACGCATCGTCGGCAGGTGCAGCTTGGACACCAGCACCACGGCGTGATTGCGGCTGGGCAACACCCCGTCCTCCTCGTCCGCGGCCTGCTTCGCCAGTTCGCGGTTCACGGTGTTGTAGTGCCGGTGAATCATCTTCATCACTCCGAATAGCAAGCTCATCGCGAACAGGGCGATCCACGCCCCGGCGACGAACTTGGTGACCAGCACCACCAAGAAAACCGTACCGGTGGAAAGCAATCCGACCGTGTTGACCACCCGGGAGCGCATCATCTTGCGCCGCGCCCCCGGATCGGTCTCGCTGCGCAGCAACCGGGTCCAGTGCCGCACCATGCCGATCTGGCTCAGTGTGAACGAAATGAACACGCCGACGATGTACAGCTGAATCAACGCGGTGACCTCGCCGCGGAACGCCACGATCGCCAGCACAGCCACCCCGGACAGGAACACGATTCCGTTGGAGAACGCCAACCGGTCTCCGCGGGTGTGCAATTGGCGCGGCAGGTAGCTGTGCTGGGCCAGGATCGAACCCAGCACCGGGAAGCCGTTGAACGCGGTGTTGGCCGCCAGCACCAGGATGAGTGCGGTTACGGTGGCGATCAGCAGGAAGCCGAGGTGAAAGCTGCCGAACACGGCCTGCGCGAGTTGGGCGACCAGGGTCTTCTGGTAGTAGCCCTTCGGTGTCCCGCTCAGTTGCGTCGCGGGATCCTCGACGAGCTGGACCCCGATCTTCTGGGCCAGCACGATGATGCCCATCAGCAGGGTGACCGCGATGGCGCCCAGCATCAGCAGGGTCGTCGCCGCGTTGCGCGACTTGGGTTTCTGAAACGCCGGCACCCCGTTGCTGATCGCCTCGACACCCGTGAGCGCCGCGCAGCCCGAGGAAAACGACCGCGCCACCAAGAACGCCAGGGCGAAACCGACGACCTGGCCGTGCGCAGCGTGCATCTGGAAACCGGCGGACTCCGCCCGCAACGGATCACCCAGCACGAAGATCCGGAACAGACCCCAGCCGATCATGACGAGGACACCGATGATGAACGCATAGGTCGGGATGGCGAACGCCACCCCGGATTCGCGCACCCCACGCAGGTTCAACGCCATCACCAGCAAAATGGAGGCCACGCAGAAGATCACTTTATTTTCCGCCACGATCGGGATCGCCGATCCGATGTTCGCCATCGCCGACGCCGTCGAAACAGCCACGGTCAGAACGTAATCCACCATCAGGGCGCTGGCCACGACGAGGCCCGCCGTCTCACCGAGGTTGGTGGTGACCACCTCGTAGTCACCGCCGCCGGACGGGTAGGCGTGGACGTTCTGCCGGTAGCTGGCCACCACCACCAACATGACAGCCGCCACCGCGAGCCCGATCCACGGCGTCAGCGCGTACGCCGACAACCCCGCCACCGACAGCATGAGGAAGACCTCCTCGGGCGCATACGCCACCGACGACAACGCGTCGGAGGCGAACACCGGCAAGGCGATCCGCTTGGGCAGCAGCGTGTGGCTCAACCGGTCGCTGCGAAACGGCCGGCCGATAAGCAACCGACGAGTGGCGGTTGAAAGTTTGGACACGAGAGCCAAGAGTAAGCCCAGACGGGTTTGACGGTAGCGTTCGTGGACGAGAATGTTCGCCGACCGAAACGGCTTGCCGACGTGCGTTGCCGACCAACGGGCAAACCGCGGCCGAGAGGACCACAAGTGCGAGTAGTAGTGATGGGCTGCGGCCGCGTCGGCTCCTCGGTCGCCGACGGGCTCTCCCGCATCGGTCACGACGTGGCCGTCATCGACCGCGACAGCACCGCCTTCAATCGGCTCAGCCCCGAATACGCCGGCGAGCGGGTCCTGGGACAGGGATTCGACCGAGATGTACTGCTGAGGGCCGGTATCGACGAGGCGGACGCGTTCGCCGCCGTGTCGTCCGGCGACAACTCCAACATCATCTCGGCGCGACTGGCCCGCGAGACGTTCGGCGTCAAACGAGTCGTGGCCCGTATCTATGACGCCAAGCGCGCCGAGGTCTACGAGCGCCTGGGCATTCCCACCATCGCGACCGTGCCCTGGACCACGGACCGCCTGCTCAATGCGCTGCTGCGGGAGACCGAGACGGCCAAGTGGCGCGATCCGACCGGCACGGTCGCCGTCTCCGAGGTCGTCCTGCACGAAGATTGGATCGGCCACCGGGTCACCGATCTCGAGCAGGCCACCGGCGCGCGGGTCGCGTTCCTGATCCGATTCGGGGCCGGCGTGTTGCCCGAACCGAAGTCGGTGATCCAGGCCGGCGACCAGGTCTACGTCGCGGCGATATCCGGCCGCGCCGCCGAGGCGGTCGCCATCGCCGCGCTACCCCCGAGCGAAGACCTGTGATGAAGTCGACGGACCGGTTTTTGAGGAGGCGGCGCAGATGAAAGTAGCGGTTGCCGGCGCCGGCGCGGTCGGTCGTTCGGTCACGCGGGAGCTCCTCGGCAACGGCCACGATGTGACGCTGATCGAGCGCAACCCCGACCATGTCGACGTCGACGCCATCCCGGCCGCGCACTGGCGCCTGGGCGACGCGTGCGAGTTGAGCCTGCTGGAATCGGTGCACATGCAGGAGTTCGACGTGGTGGTGGCCGCGACCGGCGATGACAAGGCCAACGTCGTGCTAAGCCTCTTGGCCAAAACCGAATTCGCGGTGCCGCGGGTGGTGGCGCGGGTCAACGATCCACGCAACGAGTGGCTGTTCACCGACGCCTGGGGCGTCGACGTCGCGGTGTCGACGCCACGCATGCTGGCGTCTCTCATCGAAGAGGCCGTCGCCGTCGGCGATCTGGTGCGACTCATGGAGTTCCGCAAGGGGCAGGCCAACCTCGTCGAGATCACCCTGCCCGACGACACACCCTGGGGCGGCAAGCCGGTGCGCAAACTGGCGCTGCCGCGCGACACCTCGCTGGTGACGATCCTGCGCGGCCCGCGGGTGATCGTGCCCGAGGAGGACGAGCCGCTCGAAGGCGGCGACGAGCTGCTGTTCGTCGTGGTCGCCGAGGCGGAAGAGGAGCTGCAGAAGCTGCTGTTGGGCTAGTGGCGATCGCAAGCGCGGTGTAACCGGGCGCAGCGGGTCGCCACCCTTGGGCTAGTCGCCCACGGTGCGGGATTGCATCTCGACCCCGACGATGGACCGTTGCGCCGACTTGATCGCCGCGTAGGTTGCCAGCGCTGCCAGCACGGTCAGCGGCCAACCCATCCCGATCCGCGCCGCCGCCAGCCACCCCGTCCGGTCGGCGTTGTAGAGCAGCCCCTGGACCACGAAGCGGGCGGCGAACACCAGCGCCCAGCCCAGCGAGGCGACGTCGAACGCCAAGACGGCGCGGGGAACGCTGCGCCAGCCGTCGCCGCGCCCGGTGGCCCAGCTCCACGCGTAGCCCACCAGGGGCCGTCGGATCAGCACCGACGCCGCGACCACCACCGCCCAGACCAACGACATCCAGATGCCCAGCAGGAAGTAGCCCTTGGACTCCCCCAGCACGTAGGCGATCAGCGCGCACAGCGCCACACCGAAGAACCCGGAGAACGCCGGTTGCGGGGAATCCCGCCGAATCAGCCGCCAGAGCAAGACCAGACCGGCCACCCCCAACGCCGCCGCGATCGCCGGAACGAGTCCCGACACGCTCGAGGCGACCACGAAGACGACTACCGGAAGCGACGAGTAGATGACACCACTGACCCCGCCCGCCTGCGCGAGCAGGCGCTCGGGGCTGATGCGGCTAGTGGCTTGTTCCGATGAGCCCGGCTCTCGGGTTGCCCCACCCAAGTCTTCTGGGACGGTCACCGCTGAATTTCGTAGTGCGGGTTGTAAATCGCCTTGGTTCCGTTCTCGAGCTTGCCGAGGCGACCCCGCACCCGCAGGGTGCGGCCCGAGTCGATGCCGGGGATGCGGCGCTGGCCCAGCCACACGAGCGTGACGGTGTCGCTGCCGTCGAACAATTCGGCGCGCACCCCGCCGGCGCAGGCCCTGCCGTTGCACTCCACGCTGCGCAGCGTGCCGACCATCGTGACTTCCTGGCCACGCTCGCAATCGATAGCCCGTTGCGCGCCGGTGCTTGCGACTTCGTCGGACAGTTCCTCAGAGTCGCGCTGCTCCGGATCTTCCGTCAACCGACGGGTCAGCCGGCGCAGATACCCTTGGGCCCCCATGGCCACTCCTGACAGTGCTGATAATCCTCGACGCTTCCCTTTATGCCAACGGACACCGTAGACCTGTTGGTTCCCCAGCGCCAACCGACTCAAACGCGATGTTGGACCGCAGGTCAACGCCGTGCAGTATCGAGGGGTGGTGGTCGATCTGAGCGGTGTCACGACGGTGTTGTTGCCCGGAACCGGCTCCGATGACGACTACGTTCACCGGGCGTTTTCCCGCCCGATAGCCGAGGTCGGCGCGGTGCTGGTGACCCCGCCGCCGCGGCCCGACCGGCTGATCGACGGCTACCTGGCGGCGCTGGACGCCGCCGCACGTGGCGGGCCGATCGCGGTCGGCGGCGTGTCGATCGGCGCGGCGGTGGCGGCGGCCTGGGCCCTGGCCCACCCGGACCGGACCGTCGCGGTCCTGGCCGCGCTACCGGCGTGGGCGGGGGCGCCCGGTGAGGCGCCGGCGGCCCTCGCGGCGCGGTATTCGGCGTCCCAGTTGCGTGCCGACGGCCTGGCGGCGACGACCACGCAGATGCGGGCGTCCAGCCCGCCGTGGCTGGCCGACGAGCTGGCCCGCTCGTGGCGCGCGCAGTGGCCGCACCTGCCCGACGCCATGGACGAAGCGGCCGCCTACGTCGCGCCGAGCTGCGGCGAGCTGACCGCTTTGACCGCGCCGCTGGCGGTGGCGGCCGCGGTCGACGACCCGATCCATCCGTTGCAGGCCGGTGTCGCCTGGGTCGCCGCCGCGCCGCGCGCAGCGCTGCGGACGGTGACGCTCGATCAGATCGGGGCGGATCCCACCGCCCTGGGGGCGGCCTGCCTGCAGGCGCTGGCCGAGCTGAGCTAGCCGGCCCGCCGGGGTGTCAGCCGCCGGTGGTGGTGCGCAGCTGCTGCATGGCCGACCCGTCGGCGCTGCGGCGCGCGGCCGGCTCGTCGGCAGGGGCCTGTTGCTCCTCGGTCTGCGGCGCATCCCCCTGTGGTGAGGCTTGCTGCGCCGCGGCGGCTTCGCGCAGCTGCTGCGCCATCGGCTCGGGCAGCTGCACGACCAGCGGGGTGCGCACCGGAAGGGGCGTGTCCCCGCGCCGAACCACGGTGTCCGCCAACGCCGCTCGCGCCTCCAGCTCGAGCGCTTCCATCGTCTCGTGGGCGCCGTTGATGACGCAGCGGATCATCCAGCGGTATCCGTCGACGCCGATGAAGCGCACCACGCCGGTGGCGGTGCCGACCACTTCCCGCCCCCACGGCCCGTCCTTGATGCTGACCTGGGCCGAGTCGTTGCGCAGCGATTCGGCGAGCTCGCCGGCCACTTCGCGCCACAGCCCGCCCGTCTTGGGCGCCGCATACGCGGCGATGGTGAAACGACCATTGGGCGTGACGACCCAGACCGCGCTGGGGACACCGGTTTCGGTCAGTTCCACCTGCAGCTGACCGGCCTCGGGCATGGGGATCAGCACCGAGCCCAGGTCGAGCCGGGCCAGCTCGGCCACGGCGGGGTCATCGAAGTCCTCGATGTCGAACGGGCCCTCGAGCTCTGCGGGCGCCTGATCGTCGGCGCCGTGGACCGCGACCTCGTCGGCCGCTTGCGCGTCCGCGCCGGGCGCGCCGTCGTCCTTGCGTGAGCGTTTACCGAATGCAGCCATCAGCGCCGCCTCTCCTCATCGCTTCGCCCTGCATCGTCGCCGGCACCTCACAAACTCGCATGTCCGCCGGACGAACCGTGACCGCCGTCGCCGCGGGACGTGTCGGCCAGCCCGGCCTCATCGAACGACGACACCTCGACCAGCTCCACCAACTCGACTCGCTGCACCAACAACTGCGCGATGCGGTCGCCGCGGTGCACCACGATCGGTTCGGCCGGATCGAGGTTGATCAGCGCGACCTTGATCTCGCCGCGGTAGCCCGCGTCGATGGTACCCGGACTGTTGACAATCGAAAGCCCAACGCGCGCAGCCAATCCCGACCGAGGATGCACCAGGCCGACCATTCCGAACGGGATGGCGACCGCCACGCCCGTACGCACCAGGGCGCGCCGTCCGGGCTCGAGTTTGACGTCTTCGGCGCTGTAGAGATCGATCCCGGCGTCGCCTTCGTGGGCGCGGGAGGGCATCGGAAGCTCGGGGTCAAGGCGGACGATGGCCAGACTGGTCGACACGGGGCCACAGACTACCCTTGACTGCGTGTCCGATACGCGCGTCGCGCCGCACAACGTGCGGTATCGCGAACGATTGTGGGTTCCGTGGTGGTGGTGGCCGCCGGCCTTCGCGCTCGCCGGCATCATCGCGTTCGAGTTCAACATGGGCGTCACCCGCCAGTCCGCGTGGTGGCCGTACGCGACGTTGTTCGCCGCGGCGGCCGCGGCGCTGTTGTGGCTGGGCCGCATCGAGATCCGGGTCACCGCCAACCCGTCCGTGCCGGGGGAAGTGGAGTTGTGGGCGGGTCCCGCGCACCTGCCGGTCACCGCGATCGCCCGCTCCGCGCTGATAGCTCCCTCGGCCAAGTCCGCCGCCTTGGGACGCCAACTCGACCCGGCGGCCTACGTCCTGCACAGGGCGTGGGTGGCGTCGATGATCCTGGTCGTCTTAAACGACCCGGACGACCCGACGCCGTACTGGCTGGTGAGTTGCCGTCATCCGGAGCGGGTGCTGTCGGCCCTGACAAGCTGAGCGCAGCTCTCAGGCCGCACAGTCGGTACAGATCATCACGCCGTTCTTCTCGCTGGCCAGCCGACTGCGGTGTTGTACCAGAAAGCAACTCGAGCAGGTGAACTCGTCAGCCTGCTTCGGGACGACGCGGACCGAGAGTTCTTCACCGGACAGGTCCGCACCCGGGAGTTCAAAGTTCTCAGCGGATTCAGATTCGTCGACATCGACAACGGCCGAAGCCGCCTCGTTCCGGCGCGCTTTGAGCTCCTCCAGCGAATCCTCCGAAACGTCGTCCGTCTCGGTGCGCCGTGGAGCGTCATAGTCGGTAGGCATATCTCTTCCCCTGCCCTATTGCCTCTGTATGCCCGCGTAAAACTCAAGCATCGCTTTGTACCAGCGTCGAACGCATCCACCAAATGATTCGTGCCCGTATCGCGGCCCATTAAGGTGTGATTTACGTCACACGACCATTTTCACCCTTGCGCTCGCTTCTGAACAGTGGGTTTACCGTGCGACTAGAGTGCAGCTGTGGTCACGCAAATCACCGAGGGTACAGCCTTTGACAAGCACGGTAGGCCCTTCCGGCGGCGCAATCCCCGGCCCGCGATCGTCGTGGTGATTTTCCTCGCAGTGGCCACGGGTGTGGTCTGGACCGTGGCGTTGACGCGGCCCGCCAAGGTCCACGAGGCGGTGGTCTGCAACCTCCCACCGGAGTCGACCGGTTCGGCACCGGCCCAGCTCGGTGAGCAGGTGTCGCGCAGCGCCATGATGGACGTCGCACCCGCCAAACTCGCCGACACCAAAGTCCGCGTCCTCAACGCCAGCGGCCGGGGCGGGCAGGCCGGCGACGTCGCCGGGGCGATGAAAGACCTCGGCTTCGCGCAGCCCACCGCCGCCAACGACCCGCTCTACGCGGGCACCCGGCTCGCCTGCCAAGGCCAAATCCGTTTCGGCACCGCCGGACAGGCCACCGCCGCGGCGGTGTGGCTGGTGGCGCCGTGCACCGAACTGTTCAACGACAGCCGGGCCGACGACTCCGTCGACCTCGCGCTGGGAACCGACTTCAGCGCCTTGGCCCACAACGACGACATCGACGCTGTACTCGCCACCCTGCGCCCCGGCGCCAGCGAGCCATCAGATCCCACCCTGCTGGCCAAGATTCACGCCAGCAGCTGCTGAGGCGGTCAGTCCAGGATCGGATCGAGGCCGTTGAAACGCTCCAGGACGGCCAGCAGTTCGTCGGCAATCCCGGGCGCGGCGGCCAGCACCAACCCGGCCCCGGTGGCGTCGGGGGCCGGCAGCACCACCCGGGCCCCCGCCTCGGCGGCGATCAGCGCGCCCGCGGCGCGGTCCCACACCTTGAGGCCGTGCTCGTAGTAGGCGTCCAGCCGGCCCGAGGCGACCATGCACAGATCCAGCGCCGCCGAGCCGATGCGACGAACGTCGCGCACCACCGGCAGCATGCGCGCCAACAACGCCGCCTGCGCCGCGCGGCGCTGCCGTGAATAACCGAAACCGGTGCCCAACAACGCCATCGACACGTCCTCGACCGCCGTGCACTGCAACGGCTGGGCCCCTTGGCCGTCGGTGACGTGCGCGCCCAGGCCGGTCGCCGCCGAGTACACCCGGTCGCCGACGACGTCGGCGACCGCCCCGGCCACTGACTCGCCGTCGACCTGCGCGCCGACCGACACCGCGTAGGCGGGGACGCCGTAAACGAAATTCACCGTGCCGTCGATGGGGTCGAGCACCCAGGTGACCGATCCGGCCGGCGTGCCCGCCGGGTCGGTCGGCCCGCCGCCCTCCTCGCCGAGAATGGAGTCCCCAGGCCGTAATTCGGCCAACCGGTCCCGCAACAGGCGCTCGGTCTCGGTGTCGACGACCGTCACCGGGTCGGTCGGGGTGCTCTTGGAGCGCACCGCGCCGCTGTCCGGGGCGCTCACGCCGGCCGCGCCGGCACCGAACACCTCGGCGCGCCGACGCCGCACGAACGCGGCGGCCTCCGCGGCCAGGGTTTCGGCCACTGAGCGCAGCCGCACGAGCTCGTCATCGGATTGGATCACCGCCCTATCGCATCACAGTCGCCACCGTCGCGCAGACGCCACAGGCCGCAGCGCCGCGGCGTTAAGGTGAGCGGACAGCCTAGTCACGCCGAGGAGATTCGATGACCAGCACCGACTCGACCACGGACACGCCCGGCACCGCAGCGGCCGACGGCACGCCACAGCGCCGTGGCTTCGGCATCGACGTCGGTGGCAGCGGCATCAAGGGCGGCATCGTCGACATGGACACCGGGTTGTTGATCGGCGAACGGGTCAAGCTGCTGACACCGCAACCGGCGACGCCCTCGGCGGTCGCCAAGACCATCGCCGCCGTCGTCAACGAATTCGGATGGACCGGGCCCCTCGGAGTGACCTATCCAGGGGTCGTCACGCACGGTGTGGCGCAGACCGCGGCTAACGTGGACAAGTCCTGGATCGGCGCCAACGCCCACGACATCATCAGCGCCGAGCTGGGCGGTCAGGACGTCACGGTGCTCAACGATGCCGACGCCGCCGGGCTGGCCGAGGAGCATTACGGGGCGGGTAAAAACCAAACGGGCCTGGTGATTCTGCTGACCTTCGGCACCGGTATCGGCTCGGCGGTCATCCACAACGGCACGCTGATCCCCAACACCGAGTTCGGGCACCTGGAGGTGGGCGGCAAGGAGGCCGAGGAACGGGCGGCGTCCTCGGTGAAGGAGAAGAAGGGCTGGTCCTACGAAAAATGGACCAAACACGTGACCGAGGTGCTGGTGAGCATCGAGAACGCGATGTGGCCGGACCTTTTCATCGCCGGGGGCGGCATCAGCCGCAAGGCCGACAAGTGGCTGCCGCTGCTCGAGAATCGCACCCCGGTGGTGGCCGCGGCCCTGCTCAACACCGCCGGGATCGTCGGCGCGGCGATGGCCGCCACCTCGGACGTGACCCACTGAATTTCGCCCGGCGGAGCTGTAGTACCGCGCACTGTCGTTACAATGGTCATCGGCGAACGCCCAACCGATAGCGTGCGACTACTCACGCTGATACCAACGCCGACATCGACATAGCAGACACTTTCGGTTAACCATGCCCACTACCCACCGAGAGTGAGCCCAAACGAAGGGGTGTAAGTGGCAGCGACCAAAGCAAGCCCGGCAACCGATGGGCCGGTGAAACGCACCGCCACGAAGTCTCCGTCGTCCCCCGCCAAGCGTCCGGCGGCCAAGGCCGCCAACGGCTCCGCGCCCGCCAAACGGGCCGCCAAGACAGCGTCGCGGTCCACCAAGTCCGAAACCGCCGACCCCGCCAAGAAGACCCGCTCCAAGGGGCCCGAGGCCAAGGGACGTGGCACCAAAGCGGCCAAGGGCGGGACCGCGGATCCCGATGCCCTCGATTCCGACGGTGCCGTCGAGGATCTCGACAACGAACCCGATCTCGAGGGCGAGCCCGGCGAAGACATCGAAATCGACAGCGACCTCGTCCTCGATGACCTCGCGGAGGACGTAGCGCCCGAGGGCGACGAATCCGGCGACTCCGAGGGAAGTGGGGCGGAGGCCGCTGCGCCCGCGGCGACCGTCGAGCCCGCCGCCGAAGAGGACGACGAGATCGCCGAGCCCACCGAAAAGGACAAAGCCTCCGGCGATTTCGTGTGGGACGAAGACGAATCCGAGGCGTTGCGTCAGGCCCGCAAGGACGCCGAGCTCACCGCCTCCGCCGACTCGGTTCGCGCGTACCTCAAGCAGATCGGTAAGGTCGCGCTGCTCAACGCCGAGGAAGAGGTCGAGCTGGCCAAGCGCATCGAGGCCGGCCTCTATGCCACGCAGCTGATGACCGAGCTGACCGAGCGCGGCGACAAACTGCCCGCCGCCCAGCGCCGCGACATGCAGTGGATCTGCCGCGACGGCGACCGCGCGAAAAACCACCTGCTGGAGGCCAACCTGCGACTGGTGGTATCGCTGGCCAAGCGCTACACGGGCCGCGGGATGGCGTTCCTCGACCTCATCCAGGAAGGCAACCTGGGCCTGATCCGCGCGGTCGAGAAGTTCGACTACACCAAGGGCTACAAGTTCTCCACGTACGCGACGTGGTGGATCCGTCAGGCCATCACCCGGGCCATGGCCGACCAGGCCCGCACCATCCGCATCCCGGTGCACATGGTCGAGGTGATCAACAAGCTGGGCCGCATCCAGCGTGAGCTGCTGCAGGATCTGGGCCGCGAACCCACGCCCGAAGAGCTCGCCAAGGAAATGGACATCACGCCCGAAAAGGTGCTCGAGATCCAGCAATACGCGCGCGAGCCGATCTCGCTGGACCAGACCATCGGCGACGAGGGCGACAGCCAGCTGGGCGATTTCATCGAGGACAGCGAAGCCGTGGTGGCCGTAGACGCGGTGTCGTTCACGCTGCTGCAAGACCAGTTGCAGTCGGTGCTCGAGACGCTGTCGGAGCGCGAGGCCGGCGTGGTGCGGCTGCGCTTCGGGCTCACCGACGGTCAGCCCCGCACCCTGGACGAGATCGGGCAGGTGTACGGGGTGACCCGTGAGCGCATCCGCCAGATCGAGTCCAAGACGATGTCGAAGCTGCGCCACCCCAGTCGCTCCCAGGTACTGCGCGACTACCTGGACTAATTCGGATCGACCGTTCGCGAGAACAGTTGGTGCGCAAGCTGTTCGCTCCACGCTGAACTCGGGCCTGAACTCGGGCCGGGCCAAACGACCGCTGCGGCGGGAAAATTCGGCTGCGCCGACAGCACCCTCGTCGTACGGTGAGGCGCATGTCAGCATCTCGCACAGTGGTCCGTTCCGAATCCGCCTTCGAATCGGCAGTCGGCTACGCGCGCGCGGTGCGGGTGGGTCCGCACGTGTCGGTGGCCGGAACGACGGGCGCCGGGCCCGCCGGGGACATCACAGCCCAGGCGCGAGATGCCTTGCGGCGCATAGAAATTGCGCTACAGGAAGCGGGCGCGGCGCTCACCGACGTGGTGCGCACCCGCATCTACGTCACCGACATCTCCCGCTGGCGCGAGGTGGGAGCCGTGCACGAGCAGGTGTTCGGCGCGATACGTCCCGCGGCCACCATGGTGGAGGTCTCGGCGCTGATCGCGCCCGAGTTGCTGGTGGAGATCGAGGCCGACGCCTATGTCGAGGGCCCCGGCGGGTCCTGAGTCACGCCCGGGGCGATCGGCGGGAAGCCGCCGTCGGCGCCCGGCGGGTAGGCGGTGACCCGGATCACAGCGGCCACCGGCAGCGGGCCGTACAGGTGGGGGAACAACATCGACGCCGGATCGGTTGGCACTCCCGGCTCCCAGCGCACCGGTGCGTCGAGCCGGGCCGGGTCGATATGCAGCAGGACCAAGTCCTCCCGCCCGCGGTAAAGCCGGTTGGCCGGCAGGTGGACCTGATCGGGCCTCGACAGATGGATGAAGGCGGCACCGTCGGCGAGGGTGACGCCGCCCCCGCGGCGGGCCTGCGCCCACTGCTCGGTCCCGCACAGGTGCACCAGCATGTCGGCGTCGGAGGTCACAAGCGTCACCCTAGAGAACCGCCTAAACCAAACCTGACCAGGTCGTGAGAAACGACACACCCGATAACGATCGGGGAACAAGGCGAAAACCCCATACGTCTGAGAAAGTGAATAAACGAGAACGGAGAAGCCATGAATGCAACTCTGACGAGTCCAGAACTGACACGGGCCGACCGCTGCGACCGCTGCGGTGCCGCGGCTCGTGTGCGCGCCAAGCTGCCTTCCGGCCTCGAGCTTCTCTTCTGCCAGCACCACGCCAATGAGCATGAGGCCAAGCTGAACGCGCTGGACGCCGTGCTGGAGGTCAGCGGGAGCTAGGTCGCGCCCGAACTCGCCCGTCGCCAATGTGGGCAGTAGGCGCGATCTTCGGTAATGCTGGACGGGTATGAGCGATCAGGTCGCAAAACCGTCGCGCCACCACGTCTGGCGAATCACCTTGCGGGCGCTTTCCAAGAGCTGGGACGACTCAATCTTTTCCGAGTCGGCTCAGGCCGGTTTCTGGTCGGCGTTGTCCCTACCGCCGTTGCTGCTGGGGATGCTGGGCACCATGACCTACGTGGCGCCGCTGTTCGGGCCGGACATGCTGCCCAACATCCTGCGGCAACTGATTTCGACCGCACACAGCGTGTTCTCCCCCAGCGTGGTCAACGAAATCATCGAGCCGACCGTCCGCGACATCGCCAACAACGCCCGCGGCGAGGTGGTATCGCTGGGTTTCATCATCTCGCTGTGGGCGGGGTCGTCGGCAATCTCGGCGTTCGTCGACTCCGTGGTCGAGGCGCATGATCAGACTCCGCTGCGCCATCCGGTGCGGCAGCGCTTCTTCGCGCTGTTTCTCTACGTCGTGATGCTGGTGGTCGTGGTGGTGTCAGCGCCACTGGTGGTGGTGGGCCCCCACAAGGTGGAAGAACACATCCCACTCGGCCTGTCCAATGTGCTGCGCTACGGCTACTACCCGGCGCTGATCATCGGCCTGACACTCGGCGTGATGATCTTGTACCGGGTCGCACTGCCCGAACCGCTGCCGTCGCACCGGCTGATCCTCGGCGCGATGCTGGCGACCGCGGTGTTCGTCACCGCCACGCTGGGACTGCGGTTCTACTTGACGTGGATCACCAGCACCGGCTACACCTACGGCGCGCTGTCCACCCCGATCGCATTCCTGCTGTTCGCATTCTTCGGCGGCTTCGCGATCATGCTCGGCGCCGAACTCAATGCCGCCGTCCAGGAAGAATTCCCCGCGCCGACCACGCATGCCCACCGGGTGCGCACTTGGTTGTTCTCCCGTTCGCCCGCCCTGAAGCGGACGGTGGAGACACTGGCCAGCCCGATAGCGAATCCCGCAACGCAACAACGCGATACCGCGCCGGCGAAGCCGCCCGGGTGATCAGCCCTTCTTGAGCCGTTCGTAAATCTGCTTGCACTCCGGGCAGACGGGCGAGCCCGGCTTGGCCGCCTTGGTGACGGGGAACACCTCGCCGCACAACGCCACGACGTGGTTGCCCATCACCGCGCTCTCGGCGATCTTGTCCTTCTTGACGTAGTGAAAATACTTGGGCGTATCGCTGTCGGTCCCGTCGTCGACGCGTTCGTCGGTCTCGGTGCGTTCGATCGTCTGGGTCTGCATACCTGACATTCTTGCACTGCCCGGCGCACTGCGAAGGCCCCCGAAACCGGCCGAGCCGGAATCGTCCAGGTGTGGGACAGTGGAGGAATGAAGCACGGCTCCGATTCGGGGTTCGACGGCAGCTTCGATGACTTTGACGGCAACAAGAGCCGCCCGGTACTCATCACGGCCGCCGAGCCCTCCTATGAGGAGCAGCATCGCGCGCGGGTCCGTAAATACCTGACCCTGATGGCTTTCCGGATTCCGGCGCTCATCCTGGCCGCGCTCGCCTACGGCGCCTGGCACAACGGGCTGATTTCTCTGGCGATCGTGGCGGCGTCGATCCCCCTGCCCTGGATGGCCGTGCTGATCGCCAACGACCGCCCGTTCGGCTTGTTCTGTCATCGGGTTCAACGACCGACCAGGTTGCAGAGTTCCCAGCGGT
>NZ_LZHT01000096.1 GCF_001667315.1 Mycobacterium sp. 852002-10029_SCH5224772 | reverse complement strand
TCCAGCAGTTCGGCGAAGGTGGGATCGCCGCCCAGGTCGACCCGCAGCACCAGGGTGTTGACGAAGAAGCCGACCAGCTCGTCGAGCGCGGGGTCGCGCCGCCCGGCGATCGGAAATCCAACCGCCACATCCGAACTCGTACTGACCTTTGACAGGAGCACCATCAGCGCGGTCTGGATCACCATGAAGCTGGTGGCATGGTGTTGGCGCGCCACTTCGGCCACTCGCTGTTGCAACTCGGTGGGCCAGTCGATCTCCACCGTGTCGCCGCGTTGGTCGGCCACCAGCGGGTAGGGCCGGTCGGTGGGCAGCTGCAGGCGTTCGGGCATGCCCGCCAGGGTGTCTTCCCAGTAGGCCAGTTGGGCGGCGATGCGGCTGTTGGGATCGTCGAGATCGCCGAACTGCGCGCGCTGCCAGAGCGTGTAGTCGACGTACTGCACCGCCAGCGGCGCCCAGCCGGGGCCGCGCCCGTCGCACCTGCTGGCGTAGGCCATCCCCAAGTCACGGACCAGGGGTGTGATGGACATGCCGTCGGCGGCGATGTGGTGCACCACGGACACCAGCACATGCCGGTCATCGCGGATGCGGAAAAGCTCTGCCCGCAAGGGGATTTGGGATGACAGGTCGAAGGTGTACCGGGCGGTGGCGCCGATCGCCTCGTCCAGTTGGTCCGCCGACCAGCCGCTGGCGTCGACAACCTCCCAGCCGAAATCCGCCTTGTCAGCCGGGATTACCACCTGCTGCGGCAGTCCCTCGGGTGCGACGAACACCGTCCGCAAGGTCTCATGGCGGGCCACCACGTCGCCCAGTGCCGCGCCGAGCGCCTCGGCATCCAGCGGCCCGTCCAGCCGCAGCGCGGTCGCCATGTTGTAAACCGGTGAGGGTCCCTGCAATTGGTCCAGGAACCACAGTCGATTCTGCGCGAACGACAGCGGTACCACCGCGGGGCGCTCGGCCGCCGTCAGCGGGTCCAGCCCGCCGCTGCCTTCGCCGATCCGGGGTGCCAGCTGGGCGATGGTGGGCGCCTCGAACACGACGCGCACCGCAAGGCCGCTGTCCAGGCTGGCGTTGATCGCGGCGATCAGGCGCATCGCGGAGATGCTGTCGCCGCCGAGATCGAAGAAGGAGTCGTCGACCCCGACCCGCTCGACACCGAGGACCTGGGCGTAGACGCCGGCCAGGATCTCCTCGGTGGGCGTTTCCGGGGCACGGTACTGAGCGGCCGTGTATTCCGGTGCGGGCAGGGCGCGGGTGTCGAGTTTGCCGTTGGGCGTCAACGGGATTGCGTCGAGCCCCAGCACCGCGGCGGGCACCATGTAGGCGGGCAGCCGTTCGGCCAGCACGGCGCGCACCCGGGCGGGGTCGGCGCTGCCCGTGATGTAGCCGACGAGCCGTTTGTCTGAAGGGCGGTCTTCGCGGGCGACGACGACGGCCTGTGCGACGCCGTCGAATCCGGCCAGCGCGGACTGAATTTCGCCGAGTTCGATGCGGTAGCCGCGGATCTTGACCTGTTCGTCGGCGCGGCCGAGGTATTGCAGTTGGCCCTCACCGGATCCCGAGTCGTCCCAGCGGACCAGATCGCCGGTCCGATACATGCGGGTTCCGGCCCCGCCGAAGGGGCAGGCGACGAACCGCGACGCGGTCAGCCCGGGCCGGCCGATATATCCCGCGGCCACCCCGGATCCGGCCACATAGAGCTCACCGACGACGCCGGGGGGCACCGGCCGCATCGATTCGTCGAGTACGAACAACGCCGCCCCCGGGACCGGGAAGCCGATCGGAACTGGTCCTGCCCCGGCTTCCAGGGGTGCGCTGATGGTCACACACATCGTGGTCTCGGTCGGGCCGTAGGCGTTCACCATCACCCGTCCGGGTGCCCACTGGTCGACGACCTCGGCCGGGCAGGCCTCCCCGGCCATCACCAGCGACACCGAGTCCAGCCCCTCCGGCGAGAGCATGGCCACCGCCGACGGGGTCTGGGTCAACACGCTGACTTGCTCGGCAACCAGGACGTCGTGCAGGTCGTGCGGCGAGCGCGTCACCGACTCGGGCACGACCACCAGCCGCCCGCCCCGCAGCAGGGCGCCGAAGATTTCCCACACCGAGACGTCGAAGGCCAGCGAGTGGCATTGCGACCAGACCCCCGCGGCCGGCAGGCCGGCGTCCAGCGAACCCAGCAGCTGGGTGACGTTGCGGTGAGTGATCGCAACGCCTTTCGGGACGCCGGTGGTGCCCGAGGTGTAGATCAGGTAGGCGACACCGTCGGGGCCCGGCGTCGGCAACGCCGTCTGGGGCAGGGT
>NZ_LZHT01000095.1 GCF_001667315.1 Mycobacterium sp. 852002-10029_SCH5224772 | reverse complement strand
CAGTCTCAAGAGGTTTACGACCGGTATATGAAGTACCTGACCGGCTGCGCCAAGCTGTTCCGCGACGGGTACACCGACGTCAACCAGTTCACGATGGAGAAATAGCCGGCTCGACAGAAACAATCAGCCCCGAACGGATCACCGCTCGGGGCTGACTTGATTGTCTATTTGACCAACGTGAATTGCCCCACGTTGCTGATGCCTTTGCGGAAGAAATTCTCGCAGCCCGTCAGATAGTGCATGTACTTGTCGTAGACCTCTTGAGACTGAAGGGCGAGGGCCTGCTCGCGATTCGCCTCGAGCGCCTCGGCCCACAGATCCAGCGTCTTCGCGTAGTGCAGTTGCAGCGACTGCACGCGGGTGAGCTCGAAGCCCACGGTCACCCCGTACTCGCCGACGGTCTGCGGGGTGGGAAGCCAGCCGCCGGGAAAAATCTCGGCGAGGATGAATTTCGAGAACTCAACGATCTCGTGGGTCAACCTTAGGCCCTTGGCCCGGGCTTCTTTGAAGGACGGCCGAACGATGGTGTGCAGCAACATGATTCCGCCGGGCGGCAGCGCGTTGTAGGCCATCTTGAAGAAACGCCCGTAGCGTTGGCGGCCGAAGTGCTCGAACGCACCGATCGAGACGATGCGGTCCACCGGCTCGTGGAACTTCTCCCAGCCCTCCAGCAGCACCCGGCGGGTCCGGGTGGTGTCCATCTGGTCGAAGGTCCTCTGCACGTGCTCGGCCTGATTCTCCGAGAGCGTCAGCCCCACGAC
>NZ_LZHT01000094.1 GCF_001667315.1 Mycobacterium sp. 852002-10029_SCH5224772 | reverse complement strand
AGTTGGCCAACCTGGTGCTGGTCTGCCCCTATCATCACCGGTTGCACCATCGGGGCGTCATCACCATCACCGGACCCCCCAGCGCGCTGGTCGTCACCGATGACGCCGGCCGGTCACTGAGTCTGGGATCGCTGGCACGCCCACCCACCAAAGCCCCGCCCGCAGTCGCGCCGTGCCCGGGCCCTACCGGCGAGCGCGCCCACTGGTGGTGGTATGACCCCTTCCAACCCCAACCACCACCGACCAACAACTAGCCCCGCGATGCATCGACGCCCAAACACGTTGGGACATCAAGGAATTCACTCACGCTACGCGCAATGGACATCGGGGTCGACAAGCGGGCTCGATGAGTTGCTGCCGATCAGCGCAGCATGGTGGCCACGATCCCGGCGAGGTAGCCGAGCCGGGCGACCTCCGAAGGGCGGAATTCGGGGCCCGGCCGGCCGAGCACCACCGCGGTGTGCGGGTCGCCCAGCGGGGCCGCGACCATCGTCATATCCATGTCGCGCCATGCCTTCGGCACCCACTCGGCGTTGCTGTCCAGCGGCACGGCCCCCTCGAGCGGCAGCCACGGCGCCGTGTCCGCCTTGGTCTCCGGGGCGCCGCGGCTGCCGGCAAGGCGCTGCGGCTCGCCGCCGTCCGAACTGCGCAACACCGTGCACCAGCTGACGCGCAGGACCTTGGGCGCCTCGTTGGCCAGCACCTGCAACCTCGCCGCCGTGTCGCCGGCCGCGGCGACGTGGTCGAGCAGCTCCAGCTCACGGTGCGCGTCCAGCAGACCGGTGTGCGGACGCACGCTGTCCACCCGAACCCCGGACAGCGATTCGGCGGCGGTGATCAGCGAGTCCGGCATCGCCCCCGGCGGCAGCTCGATGACCAAGTCGTCGATCGCGTACCCCGAGCTCCGCTCCACGACGTCGAGCGACAAGATGTCGGCCCCCACCGAACCGAGCGCCACCGCCAGCGACCCCAGGCTGCCTGGACGGTCGACCAGCTCGATGCGCAACAGATAGGAGGGCACGGCCAACACTGTTGCACAGCCCTTGATGTTCCGCCCCCCGAGCGCCACCGCAGTGTGACGCTGGTCGCCGAACGTCACGCCGGCGCGACGGACACGGCGGGCTAGGCTTTCGGATCGTGTCCCAGATCTCCCGCGACGAGGTAGCGCACCTGGCCCGGTTGTCCCGGCTGGCGTTGACCGATAGCGAACTCGACAGCTTCGCCGGCCAACTCGACGCCATCCTGACCCACGTCAGCCAGGTGCAGGCGGTCGACGTCACCGGCGTCGAAGCGACCGACAACCCGCTCAAGGATGTGAACGTGACCCGCCCGGACGAGCCGACGCCCTGCCTGACGCAGGCCGAAGCGCTGGCCGAAGCGCCCGCCGCCGTCGATGGCCGCTTCGCGGTCCCGCAGATCCTGGGGGACAGCGAGTGAACGAGATCATCCGATCCGACGCCGCGACGCTGGCCGCCCGGATCGCAGCCAAGGAGGTGTCGTCGGTCGAGGTCACCCAGGCGTGCCTGGACCAGATCGAGGCCACCGACGATCGCTACCACGCTTTCCTGCACGTGGCGGCCGACGAGGCGCTGGGGGCGGCCGCTGTCGTCGACGAGGCGGTGGCCGCGGGCGAGCGGTTGCCGTCGCCGCTGGCCGGGGTGCCGCTGGCGCTCAAGGACGTCTTCACCACCGTCGACATGCCCACCACCTGCGGGTCCAAGATTCTCGAGGGCTGGCGCCCCCCCTACGACGCCACCGTCACCTTCCGGTTGCGCGCCGCGGGCATCCCGATCCTGGGCAAGACCAACATGGACGAGTTCGCGATGGGCTCTTCGACCGAGAATTCCGCCTACGGCCCCACCCGCAACCCGTGGAACGTCGACCGGGTGCCCGGCGGCTCCGGCGGTGGCAGCGCGGCGGCGCTGGCCGCGTTCCAGGCGCCCCTGGCGATCGGCACCGACACCGGGGGCTCCATTCGGCAGCCGGCCGCGCTGACCTCGACCGTCGGCGTGAAGCCGACCTACGGCACGGTGTCCCGCTACGGCCTGGTGGCGTGCGCGTCGTCGCTGGATCAGGGTGGGCCGTGCGCGCGCACCGTGCTGGACACCGCGCTGCTGCATCAGGTGATCGCCGGGCACGACCCCCGCGACTCCACGTCCGTCGACGCGGCGGTGCCCGACGTCGTCGGCGCGGCCAGGGCCGGGGCGGCCGGTGACCTGAAGGGCGTGCGCGTCGGTGTGGTCAAACAGCTGCGCGGCGAGGGTTATCAGCCCGGGGTGGTGACCTCTTTCGAGGCCGCCGTCGAGCAACTGACCGGGCTGGGCGCTGAGGTGAGCGAAGTCGACTGCCCGCATTTCGATCACGCGCTGGCCGCCTACTACCTGATCCTGCCGTCGGAGGTGTCGAGCAACCTGGCGCGCTTCGACGCGATGCGTTACGGGCTGCGGATCGGCGACGACGGCACCCACAGCGCCGAGGAGGTGATGGCGCTGACCCGGGCCGCCGGTTTCGGCCCGGAGGTCAAGCGGCGCATCATGATCGGCACCTACGCGCTCTCGGCCGGTTACTACGACGCCTATTACAACCAGGCTCAGAAGGTGCGAACCCTGATCGCCCGCGATCTGGACGAGGCCTACCGGTCGGTGGACGTCGTGGTGTCGCCGGCGACCCCGACCACCGCGTTCGCGCTCGGTGAGAAGGTCGACGATCCGCTGGCGATGTACCTGTTCGACCTGTGCACGCTGCCGCTGAACCTGGCCGGTCATTGCGGCATGTCGGTGCCGGCGGGACTGTCGCCGGACGACGACCTGCCGGTCGGGTTGCAGATCATGGCGCCCGCACTGGCCGACGACCGGCTGTACCGGGTCGGCGCCGCCTACGAAGCGGCCCGCGGCCCGCTGCCGAGCGCGATCTGACGGCGAGCGAACACAGAATCGCAATTCCCGCCTCCGTTTGACGCGATTGTGCGTCCGCTCGCGCCGGTAGGCCGCCGCCCGGCAAGATAGGACGTATGCGGATCGGAGTGCTCACCGGAGGCGGCGACTGTCCTGGGCTCAACGCCGTCATCCGGGCAGTGGTGCGTACGTGCGACTCCCGGTACGGCTCGTCGGTGGTCGGATTCCAGGACGGGTGGCGCGGTTTGCTCGAGAACCGGCGGATCCAGCTACAGAACGACGACCGCAACGACCGCCTGCTGGCCAAGGGCGGGACGATGCTGGGCACCGCCCGCGTGAACCCCGACAAACTGCGGGCCGGGCTGAGCCAGGTCAAGCAGACCCTCGACGACAATGGGATCGACGTCCTGATCCCCATCGGCGGGGAAGGCACGCTGACGGCCGCGCACTGGCTCTCGGAGGAAAACGTTCCCGTCGTCGGCGTGCCCAAGACCATCGACAACGACATCGATTGCACCGACGTGACTTTCGGCCACGACACCGCCTTGACCGTCGCCACCGAGGCGATCGACCGACTGCACAGCACCGCCGAGTCCCACCAGCGCGTGATGCTGGTGGAGGTGATGGGCCGGCACGCGGGCTGGATCGCGCTGAACGCGGGCTTGGCTTCAGGCGCGCACATGACGCTGATCCCCGAGCAGCCCTTCGATGTCGAAGAAGTCTGCCGGCTCGTCAAACGTCGCTTCCAGCGCGGAGATTCGCACTTCATCTGCGTGGTCGCCGAGGGTGCCAAACCCATACCCGGCTCGATTGCGTTGCGGGAAGGCGGAATCGACGAATTCGGCCACGAGAAATTCACCGGTGTGGCCGCACAGCTGGGTGCCGAGGTGGAACAGCGCATCAACAAGGACGTCCGGGTGACCGTGCTCGGCCACGTGCAGCGCGGCGGCACCCCGACCGCCTACGACCGGGTGCTGGCCACCCGGTTCGGGGTGAACGCGGCCGACGCGGCGCATGCCGGCGAATACGGCCAGATGGTGTCGCTGCGCGGCCAGGACATCGGCCGGGTGCCGCTGGCGGATGCGGTGCGCCAGCTCAAGCTGGTCCCCGACAGCCGCTACGACGACGCCGCCGCCTTCTTCGGTTAGGCCCGGCCGGGCAACCAGCCGGTAGCTCCGGATCAGCCGCGGCGTGACCGTGCCGGCACATTGCCTACGAGGTGCGCATCACCGCATGTTGGTGGTTTCCGGACCCGTGCAGAGCGGCTATACCCGGGTATGAACAACCGTGGTGTGAGTCACGGGCATTCCGACGCCGACCCGGCAGACACCACGGTGCCGCAACCCCGCGGTCCCGCCCGCCGGCCGCAGCGGTCTGTGCCACCACCTCGCCCCGGGTCCGTGCTGGGCGAGACCGCGCTGGACCGCTTCGACCAGCCCGAGACCGACGCCAGGCTCAACTGGCGAGGGCTGATCCATCGCGTCACCGGGATCGATCTCGGACCCGGCAAGAACACCGCCTACGAAAACGAGCTGCAGGATCGCATCCGCGCGGCCGTGGGCGGCGCCTTTCCGATCGCTGTCCTCAACCTCAAGGGCGGGGTCGGCAAGACCGCGGTGGCCGAGGCCCTCGGTTCGACCTTCGCCACCGTGCGCAACGACCGGGTGCTCGCCCTCGACATCGACGCGGGGGACCTGGCCGAGCGCCACGGCCGCCACAACCCGCACAGCATGGCCGACCTTCTCCACGGCAGCCCGGCGACCCAGTATGAAGACATCCGGGCGCTGACCTATATGAACGGGTTCGGGCTGGAAGTGCTCGGATTGCCGGACTACGCGCGCACCGACTGGCGCCTGGAGCGCAGGGATGTTCTCCGGGCCTTCTCGATGCTGAGAAACCAGTATTCGGTGGTGCTGGTGGATTGCGTCAAGGCGCTCAATTCCAGTGTGATGGAGGCTGTTCTGCCGGAGTCACGGGCGCTCGTGGTCGTCACGAGTACCTCCATCGACGCGATACGCAAGACCCAGACAACGCTGGAGTGGCTGTGCCACAACGGGTATCAACGATTGATGTCTTCAACCGTGCTTGCCGTCAATCACGTCGAGCCGGCCAAGGTGGACGGTGTTGCCGTCACGGAGCTCGACCGACTGTCCGCACGCGTCGCCGCGACGGTGGTGCTGCCGTTCGACCGGCACGTGCACGAGGGCAGGACGATCGCGCTGGACCGAATGAGCAAGGAGAGCCGGCGCAGCTACCTCGAGATGGCCGCCGTGTTGGCCGGGATGTTCCCGGGCAGGGGAGGAGAGCACGACCGCTACCACCGCGGTCTACCACCGCAGTGTTGATGGGTGGTGACCCGCTTCGCCCGGCTCCGCCGCGCTCGCGATCACCGCAGTGTTGATGGGTGGTGACCCGCTTCGCCCGGCTCCGCCGCGCTCGCGATCACCATTAGGATCGAGCGCATGAGTGTTGCCGCCAGCGCCGATCTGATGGACTACGACGACGTCATCGCGCGGTTTGATCCGGTACTCGGCCTCGAGGTCCACGTCGAGCTGTCCACCGTCACCAAGATGTTCTGCGGCTGCACCACCGCGTTCGGCGCCGAACCCAACACGCAGGTGTGCCCGGTGTGCCTCGGCCTGCCCGGCTCGCTGCCCGTGCTCAACCACAACGCGGTCGAGTCGGCGATCCGCATCGGGCTGGCGCTGAACTGCGAGATCGTGCCCTGGTGTCGCTTCGCCCGGAAGAACTACTTCTACCCGGACCAACCGAAGAACTACCAGATCTCGCAGTACGACGAGCCGATCGCCATCAACGGCTACCTGGACGCCCCGCTGGATGACGGCACCACCTGGCGCGTCGAGATCGAACGTGCCCACATGGAAGAGGACACCGGCAAGCTCACCCACTTGGGCAGCGAGACGGGCCGCATCCACGGCGCGACGACGTCACTGATCGACTACAACCGCGCCGGCGTGCCACTGATCGAGATCGTCACCAAGCCCATCGAGGGTGCCGGGGAGCGGGCCCCGCAGATCGCCCGCGCGTATGTGACGGCATTGCGAGACCTGTTGCGCGCCTTGGGCGTATCCGACGTTCGGATGGACCAGGGCTCCATGCGCTGTGACGTCAACGTGTCGCTCAAACCGACCGGTGCCACCGAGTTCGGCACCCGGACGGAGACCAAGAACGTCAACTCGCTGAAAAGCGTCGAGGTTGCCGTTCGTTATGAAATGCAGCGCCAAGCCGCGGTTCTGGTGTCCGGTGGCCAGATCACTCAGGAAACCAGGCACTTTCATGAGGCCGGCGGCTACACGAGTCCGGGCCGCACCAAAGAAACGGCCGAGGACTATCGGTACTTTCCCGAGCCCGACCTGGAACCCGTCGCGCCCAGCCGCGAACTGGTCGAGCGGCTGCGCCAGACCATCCCCGAGCTTCCGTGGCTGAGCCGCAAGCGGATTCAGGACGAATGGGGAATCTCCGACGAAGTGATGCGCGACCTGGTCAACGCCGGCGCGATCGAACTGGTGACCGCGACCATCGAACACGGCGCGTCCAGCGAACAGGCGCGCGCCTGGTGGGGAAACTTCTTGATGCAGAAGGCCAACGAGGCCAACGTCGCGCTGGATGAGCTGGCCATCACGCCCGCGCAGGTCGCCGCGGTGGTGGCGTTGGTCGACGAGGGCAAGTTGTCCACCAAACTGGCGCGCCAGGTCGTCGAGGGTGTGCTGGCCGGGGAGGGCGAGCCCGAGGCCGTCATGACCGCCCGCGGCCTGGCGCTGGTGCGCGACGACTCGATCACCCAGGCCGCCGTCGACGAGGCGCTCGCCGCCAATCCCGATGTGGCAGAAAAGATTCGGGGCGGCAAAGTGGCCGCGGCCGGCGCGATTGTCGGGGCCGTCATGAAGGCCACCCGCGGGCAGGCCGACGCCGCCCGGGTGCGCGAACTGGTCCTGGCCGCCTGCGGGCAGGGCTAGTCCACCAGCTCGCGAAGGTGCGACTGCCGACGGTGCTTCTCGTCGAATGAGTTGCCACTTGCACTTTCGCGGCTGACGCGAAAACCCGCGTTAGGTCTTGTCGTCGCTGTTGCGCGGGAAGCCGCCGCCCTGCGGGAAGAGCGGGAACACCACGTCGTCCAGCTTCTCGGCGTCGCCTGCGGTCTTGTTTACGGTTGCGCCCCACACGTTTCCATCGGGCGACATACGCAGCGCCCACGCGTGCGCGTGGGTGTCCTTGCGGACGACGTCGGGGTCACCGGTGACCGCACCCGTGGTCGGGGCCAGCCGGACTGCAACCGTCAGCTTGGTGTTGATCAGGTTGACCAGCACGGTCCCGTCCATCGCCGCGCATCCGGCGACGCCGGGCTTGTCCGGCCAGGTCCACACCGTGGAGACGTCCGACGTTTTGGTGATGCGCTGCAATCGATCTGCGGTGGGGGTGCGGTCGGCGACATACAGCGAGCCGTCGACCGGGTCGATGCACAAGCCGCCGCCCGAACCCACGCCGGACAGCGCCGTGGTGGGCGGGGCCTGACCGATGGTGGTCGGCTGCTCGATGCGCAGCACCTTGCCGGCCAGCGATTGGGGGTCGGCGGCCATCGCCGGATTGCCGGCGTCGCCGGTCAGCACGACCAGCGTGGTGGGGCTGGTGAAGATCAACGCCCCGGTGTTGCCCGTGGCGCCCTTGGGGATTCCGGTCAGGATGTCCTTCGGGATGTCGCCGTCGGCGATCCGAATGACCCGATTGTCGGTCGGCGTGCTGACGTAGGCGTACATCAGGCGGTCTTGGGTGTAGGTGGGCGACAGCACGATGTCCATCAACCCGCCGTCCCCGGACGGGTCGACCGGGATGACCATCTTGACCTTCGGTTCGGCGCTGACCGAGATCTCCTTGACCGCGCCGGTGGTGCGCTCGGCGACCAACGCGGTTTTGCTGTCGGGCCCCATGATCAGGCCGCTGGTGCTCTCCAGGCAGCCCTGCATCACCCCGGGAGCCGGACAGGCCTTGGGGAACGGCGTGGGCGGCAGCGGCGGTGGCGGGGGAGGCGTCGAGCTGGGCTGTGGCTTCAATTCCGGCGCGGTGGTGAACGGTTGCGATTGCGCGTCGTTGAAGCGCGCGCACCCGCTCGTCGCCAGCACGAGGGCACACAGCGCGGCCAGCCCGCGCCGAATCGGCCGCCCCGATCGCCCTAATCGCATGACCGTCAGGCTACGGATACTGCCGGCGCCACCGCCACACACGTCCCGCTTGCCCGCCGCCGAAAACTCGATCGCGGCCACTTTCCGGCCGGCGCCGACGGGCCCAAGATGTTCCCTCGCGAGCCCTCCAGTGGGGCTCGCCGGCCGATTTCGGGCCGATCCGGGCGTGTTTGGCGGGCAAACCATCGATTGCCTGGCGAAAGCGCCGCTCAAATCCCCAATTCGGGGCCAACTGCCCTTACCCTGACACCCGTGACCAGTCAACCTAATGACGCAGATTGGCAGCGGCCCGGCGAATCCCCGGAGTCGACCCCGGGGCGCCCCGCCTCGGCGCGCCTGGTCGATCCCGAAGATGACCTGACGCCGGTCGGATACCCCGGCGACTTCAACCCGTCCACGGGAACCACCACCGTCATCCCCTACGGCGCCGCCGCGGCGATGTCCGGATCCGGGCCGGGGGGTTACAACCTGCTGGAACAGCAGGAGCCCCTGCCGTACGTCCAGCCGAATTCGGCCGCGCGGCACGCGGCGCCGGAGTCCACCGAGATCGACGAGGACGAGCACGACGACCGGTTGCACGACGTCGGCCGGCGCGGAACGCAGCATCTGGGTTTGCTGGTGTTGCGGGTCGGGCTGGGAGTGGTGCTCGGCGCCCACGGGCTGCAGAAGCTGTTCGGTTGGTGGGGCGGCTCGGGAGTGACCGGATTCAGGAATTCGCTGACCGACGTCGGCTACCAGCACGCCGACATCCTGGCCTACGTGAGCGCCGGCGGCGAGCTCGTCGCGGGTGTGCTGCTGATCCTGGGCTTGTTCACGCCGCTGGCCGCGGCCGGCGCGCTGGCGTTCCTGATCAACGGCCTGCTGGCCAGCGTCTCGGTGCGGCCACACACACACAACTTCTCGTTCTTCCTGCCCGAGGGGCACGAATACCAGATCAGCCTCATCGCCATGGCCGCCGCGGTCATCTTGTGCGGACCCGGCCGCTACGGTCTCGACGCGCGCCGGGGCTGGGCCCATCGACCCTTCATCGGGTCCTTCGTCGCCCTGGTGGCCGGGATCGCCGCCGGTATCGGGGTGTGGGTGGCGCTCAACGGCGTGAACCCGATCGGCTGAACCGCGCCCGTTTCACTGGTAGGGGTTGGGAACCCGCCCCGAGCTGGCCTCGGTCAGCTCCGGCAGCGTCGCGAAGGTGACTGCCGGTAACCGCAGCTCGGCGCCGCTCTTGAGGCGCGCACGTGCCCAGGAACCGCGGTGGAAACGCAGCCCGTCGATGTCGTCCCAGTCCACGGTCTGGCTGCCCAGCAGTGTCCGGACGGTGACGCCGTGGTCGTCGGCGACTGTGCGTAGCCGGATGATCATCGCCGACAGCACCACCGGAACGATCAGCAGCGGGGCGGACGGCGGCCACAGCATCACCGGGATCAGCAATCCCAGCACCAAGAATCCGACGGCCAGGTGCGCGATGGGGGACACCTTGATCACCAGAGGTGTGTGGGAAGACGAACCGGTAGCCACCCGACCATCATTTCATCCGGTGCGCCCCGGCGACTCCTCGAGCGCTCACGCGGCGGCGCTGCGGCAAACCCGGCTGGTGACGGTGACGGATTTGACTGCTGAGCTGTGCGAAGACTACCGTCGAGCGCTATGGATACCGCCGGAAAGCCCGGGATGCTCGTAGTAATTAGGCGCGTTGGTGCCTGACTTGCCCGTCAGCATTTGAAGCAATCCAGCACCAACGCGCAACCCTCGTGCAGCAGATGAGCTGTCGGGGGTTTTTTGTTGCCCCCGCGAGACTCCCAGAGTGAATAAGGACTGAACGACAGTGAGCGCTCCCACCAGGCGGCCCGCCCCCGACACACCGGGCGCGGCCGACATCGCCACCGACGCGGTGAAGCCGGCCGCGAAGTCTGCGAATGGCAAGCCGAAACGCATTGGGCCCGAGCAACTTACCGGCGCGCAGTCGGTGATCCGATCGCTGGAGGAACTGGACGTCGAAGTCATCTTCGGCATTCCCGGCGGCGCGGTGCTGCCGGTCTATGACCCGCTGTTCGACTCGCAGAAGCTGCGCCACGTGCTGGTCCGCCACGAGCAGGGTGCCGGTCACGCCGCCAGCGGTTACGCGCACGCCACCGGCAAGGTCGGTGTCTGCATGGCGACGTCCGGGCCCGGGGCCACCAACCTGGTCACCGCGCTGGCCGACGCCCAGATGGACTCGATCCCGGTGGTCGCCGTCACCGGCCAGGTCGGGCGCGCGCTGATCGGCACCGACGCCTTCCAGGAAGCCGACATCTCGGGCATCACGATGCCGATCACCAAGCACAACTTCCTGGTCCGCTCCGGTAACGAGATCCCGCAGGTGCTCGCCGAGGCGTTCCACATCGCCTCCTCGGGCCGCCCCGGCGCGGTCCTCGTCGATATCCCCAAGGACGTGCTGCAGGGCCAGTGCACGTTCAGCTGGCCGCCGCGCATCGACCTGCCCGGATACAAGCCGAACACCAAACCGCACAACCGGCAGATCCGGGAGGCCGCCAAGCTGATCGCAGCCGCGCGCAAGCCGGTGCTGTACGTGGGTGGCGGCGTCATCCGCGGGGACGCGACCGAGCAGCTGGCCGAGCTGGCCGAGCTGACCGGCATCCCGGTGGTGACCACGCTGATGGCGCGCGGCGCGTTCCCGGACAGCCATCGTCAGCACATGGGCATGCCCGGCATGCACGGCACCGTCGCCGCGGTGGCGGCGCTGCAGCGCAGCGACCTGCTGATCGCGCTGGGTACCCGCTTCGATGACCGGGTGACCGGGAAGCTGGACACCTTCGCGCCCGAAGCCAAGGTCATCCACGCCGACATCGACCCGGCCGAGATCGGCAAGAACCGCCATGCTGACGTGCCGATCGTCGGCGACGTCAAAGCCGTGATCATCGAGCTGCTCGAGCAGCTGCGCCACGACGGCGTGCCCGGCAGGATCGACATGACCGAATGGTGGACCTACCTGGACGAGGTTCGGTCCACCTATCCGCTGAGCTACGGCCCGCAGAGCGACGGCAGCCTCGGCCCGGAATACGTCATCGAGAAGCTGGGCCAGATCGCCGGCCCGGACGCGGTGTACGTCGCCGGCGTCGGTCAGCACCAGATGTGGGCGGCCCAATTCATCTCCTACGAGAAGCCGCGCACCTGGCTCAACTCCGGCGGCCTGGGCACCATGGGGTTCGCCATCCCGGCCGCCATGGGTGCCAAGATGGCGCGCCCGGACGCGGAGGTGTGGGCGATCGACGGCGACGGCTGTTTCCAGATGACCAACCAGGAATTGGCCACCTGCGCAATCGAAGGCGTGCCGATCAAGGTGGCGCTGATCAACAACGGCAACCTGGGCATGGTCCGCCAGTGGCAGACGCTGTTCTACCAAGAGCGTTACTCGCAAACGGATCTGGCCACGCACTCACACCGCATCCCGGACTTCGTGAAGCTGGCCGAGGCGTTGGGCTGCGTCGGATTGCGTTGCGAGCGTGAGGAAGACGTCGCCGACGTGATCAAGGCGGCGCGTGCGATCAACGACCGCCCCGTGGTGATCGACTTCATCGTCGGCGCGGACGCGCAGGTGTGGCCGATGGTGGCCGCCGGCACCAGCAATGACGAGATCCAGGCGGCCCGCGGGATCCGCCCGCTGTTCGATGACGAGAGTGAAGGGCACGCCTGATGAGTCCGCAAACGCACACGCTCTCGGTGCTGGTCGAAGACACACCCGGTGTGCTCGCCCGCGTGGCCGCGCTGTTCTCGCGGCGCGGGTTCAACATCGAGTCGCTGGCGGTCGGCGCGACCGAGCAGAAGGACATGTCCCGGATGACGATCGTGGTCTCCGCCGAGGAGACCCCGCTCGAACAGATCACCAAACAGCTCAACAAGCTGATCAATGTCATCAAGATTGTCGAGCTGGACGACGGAAACTCGGTGTCGCGGGAATTGGCGATGATCAAGGTGCGCGCCGACGCCGGTACCCGCAGCCAGGTGATCGAAGCGGTGAACCTGTTCCGTGCCAAGGTGATTGATGTTTCAACGGAGGCGCTGACGATCGAGGCGACGGGCGACCGCGGCAAGATCGAGGCGCTGCTGCGGATCCTGGAACCATTCGGCATCCGTGAAATCGTCCAATCGGGAGTGGTGTCGTTGTCCCGCGGTTCGCGCGGGATCGGCACGGCCAAGTAAGTTTTCAGCGCAAAACAAGAAGGAGATAGTGAAGTGGCTAACCCGTCTGGGGAGACATTGCCGATGTTCTACGACGACGATGCGGACCTGACCATCATCCAGGGTCGCAAAGTCGGGGTCATCGGATACGGCAGCCAAGGGCACGCGCACTCGCTGAGCCTGCGCGACTCCGGCGTGCAGGTGAAGGTGGGTCTGAAGGAGGGTTCGAAGTCCCGCGCCAAGGTTTCCGAGCAGGGCCTGGACGTCGACACCCCGGCCGAAGTCGCCAAGTGGGCCGACGTGATCATGCTGCTGGCGCCCGACACCGCGCAGGCCGACATCTTCGCAGGCGACATCGAGCCCAACCTGAAGCCCGGTGACGCATTATTTTTCGGCCACGGCCTCAACATCCACTTCGACCTGATCAAGCCGCCCGCCGACGTCACCATCGCGATGGTCGCCCCCAAGGGCCCCGGCCACCTGGTGCGTCGCCAGTTCGTCGACGGCAAGGGCGTGCCCTGCCTGATCGCGGTCGACCAGGACCCGTCGGGCAAGGGTGAGGCGCTCGCCTTGTCCTACGCCAAGGCCATCGGCGGTACCCGCGCCGGCGTCATCAAGACCACCTTCAAGGACGAGACCGAAACCGACCTTTTCGGTGAGCAGGCCGTCTTATGCGGTGGCACAGAGGAATTGGTGAAGACCGGCTTCGACGTGATGGTCGAGGCGGGCTACCCGCCGGAGATGGCGTACTTCGAGGTGCTGCACGAGCTCAAGCTGATCGTCGACCTGATGTATGAAGGTGGTATCGCCCGGATGAACTACTCGGTGTCCGACACCGCGGAGTTCGGCGGGTACCTGTCGGGGCCGCGCGTCATCGACGCCGGCACCAAGGACCGGATGCGGGAGATCCTGCGCGACATCCAGAACGGCGACTTCGTCAAGAAGCTGGTCGCCAACGTCGAGGGCGGCAACAAGCAACTCGAGCAGCTGCGCAAGGAGAACGCCGAGCACCCCATCGAGGTCACCGGCAAGAAGCTGCGCGACCTGATGAGCTGGGTCGACCGGCCGATCACCGAGACGGCCTAGGTTCTTCGCGCCGAGCGTGCACTCAGGGCGAACTTTCGGCGATTTTTTCGCCGTGAGTGCACGCTCGGTGGTTCAGGACAGCAAGTGGTTCAGGACGCCGTGAGGCGGTCGGCCGTCGCGACCACCCGGCGGGCCAGGTGCTCCAGCGCGGCTGCAGTAGGCTCGTCGAATTCGTGGATGTTGTCGTGGGTGGCCACCAGACTGACCCCGTACGGATTGCCGTCGATGAACTTGCACGGATCGGTGTAGCCCGGGGGCACGATGATGCCGCCGAAATGGATCAGCGTGATGTACAGCGAGAGCAGGGTGGTTTCCTGACCGCCGTGCACGGTGTTGGACGACGTGAAGCCCGCGTACACCTTGTCGGCGAGCTTGCCCTGCGCCCACAGCCCGCCCAGCGAGTCGAGGAACGCGCGCAATTGCGCTGCCGGAGAGCCGAACCGGGTCGGTGAACCGAAGATCACCGCGTCGGCCCAGACGATGTCGTCGCCACTGGCCACCGGAAGGTCCTTGGTCGCCTCGTAGTTCGCCGTCCACGCCGGGTTGTGGGCGAATGAGGCGGGGTCCTGGGTTTCGGCGACGTGGCGCAGGCGGACGTCGGCCCCCGCGGATTCGGCCGCCGCGGCGACGCGCTGCGCCATCGTGGTGTTATGGCCGGTGGCCGAGTAGTAGATGATCGCAAGCTTGGTCACGGTGCCAGCTTAGGCATGCCGAGGCCGAATTCGCGGCGCAACAACGTACGCGCGGCGTAGTAGCCGGCCATGCCGTGCACGCCGCCGCCCGGCGGCGTGGCCGCCGAACACAGGTACACCTTGGGAATGGGTGTGCGCCAAGGGTTTAGCCGCGGCGTCGGTCCGGCGATCGCCCGCCAGGCCGAATTGCCGCCCATCCCGATGTCGCCGCCCACATAGTTGGCGTTGTGCTCGCACAACCGCGCGGCGGGTATCGCGCGCGCCGCCACCACGACGTCGCGGAAGCCGGGCGCGAACCGCTCCACGACCGCGGTCACCGCTTCCGTCGGATCGACGGTGGAGCCCGACGGCACGTGGGCGTAGCTCCAGAACGGGCGGCGTCCGGCGGCGTCGATGCGGCCCGGGTCCGCAATGTGCGGGGAGGCGGCCAGCACCATCGGCCACTGCGCGTGCCGGCCGGCGGCGATGTCGGCCTCGGCGCGAGCCATCTGCGCTCGGGTGCCCCCGAGGTGCAGGGTCGAGGCCTGCCGCAGCCGGGGATCCGACCACGGGATCTCGTCGCCCAGCACGAAGTCGACCTTGGCGACACCGGGCCCAAACGTGTAGCGCCGCAACGCTTTGGCATAGCGCGCCGGGAGGTGCTCGCCGTAGATCGGCAGCAGTGCGGTCGGCGCCGTGTCGAAAGCGACCACTCCGCTCGGCGGTTCGGTGACCTCGGTGCCCGCCGTCAGCTCACCGCCGTGCGCGCGCAGGTCGGCGATCAGCGCGTCGGTGATCGCCTGGCTGCCGCCCACCGGAATCGGCCAGCCCACCGAGTGCGCGAGAGTGGCCAGCATCATCCCGGCACCGGCCGCCGTCAATGACGGCATCCGCGAAATGATATGGGCGGCAACGCCGGTGAACAGGGCGCGGGCATCTTCGCCGGCCAGCGACCCCCATGCCGGGGTGCCTTGGGCCAGCATCCGCAGCCCGAGGTGCAGCGCCGACGGCACAGAGTTCGGCACCGACCGTTTGTCGCCCAGCAGCAGGCCCACCACTTCGTCGGAGCGCTCGACCAACGGGCCGAGCAGGCGTTTGAAGGAGGCGCCGCGCTCCAATTCGGCACAGGTGCGGTCCAGGTCGCGGTAGGCGATGGCCGCCGGGCGACCCGGTAGCGGGTTGGCGTAGGAAATGTCGGGCACCGCCAATCGCACGCCGCGCGCGGGCAGGTCGAATTCGGCGAAGAACGGCGACGCCAGCGCCAACGGGTGCACCGCCGAGCAGATGTCGTGCAAGACTCCCGCAGAATCCGGGTCGGGTGCGGTGCGCGCACCCCCGCCAAACGTCGGTTGAGCTTCGACGACCTGCACTTTCAGGCCGGCCCGGGCGCAGATTACGGCAGCGGTCAGCCCGTTGGGTCCGCTGCCGACGATGGTGACGTCCACCCGTCAATTACAGCCGATAGGCTGGCCGGGTGAATCTGCCTGTTGTACTTATTGCCGACAAGCTCGCTGAATCAACCGTCGCGGCCCTGGGCGACCAGGTCGAGGTGCGCTGGGTAGACGGGCCCGATCGGGAGAAGCTGCTGGCGGCCGTGCCGGAGGCTGACGCGCTGCTGGTGCGCTCGGCCACCACCGTCGACGCCGAGGTCCTGGCGGCGGCGCCCAAGCTGAAGATCGTCGCCCGCGCCGGGGTAGGCCTGGACAACGTCGACGTGAACGCCGCCACCGAGCGCGGCGTGCTGGTGGTCAACGCGCCGACGTCGAACATCCACAGTGCCGCCGAACACGCGCTGGCGCTGATGCTGTCCGCGGCCCGCCAGATCCCGGCCGCCGATGCCTCGCTACACGAGCGCACCTGGAAGCGGTCGTCGTTCTCGGGCACCGAGATTTTCGGCAAGACGGTCGGCGTCGTCGGGCTGGGCAGGATCGGGCAGCTGGTTGCCCAGCGGCTCAGCGCCTTCGGCACGCACCTGGTCGCCTACGACCCCTACGTGTCGCCGGCCCGCGCCGCACAGCTGGGCATCGAGTTGTTGACATTGGACGAACTGCTGGCCCGCGCCGATTTCATCTCGGTGCACCTGCCGAAGACGCCCGAAACGGCCGGGCTGATCGGCAAGGACGCGCTGGCGAAGACCAAGCCGGGCGTCATCATCGTCAACGCCGCCCGCGGGGGCCTGGTGGACGAGGCGGCGCTGGCCGACGCGGTGCGCAGCGGCCATGTGCGTGCGGCCGGCCTCGACGTGTTCTCCAAAGAGCCCTGCACCGACAGCCCGCTGTTCGAGCTGCCGCAGGTGGTGGTCACACCCCACCTGGGGGCGTCCACCGAGGAGGCCCAGGATCGGGCCGGCACCGACGTCGCGGCGAGCGTGAAGCTGGCGCTGGCCGGGGAATTCGTTCCCGATGCCGTCAACGTCGGCGGCGGGGTGGTCAACGAAGAGGTGGCGCCGTGGCTGGATTTGGTGCGCAAGCTGGGGGTGCTGGCCGCCACGCTGTCCGACGGCCCGCCGGTGTCGTTGTCCGTGCAGGTGCGCGGCGAGCTGGCCTCCGAAGACGTTGAGGTGCTGAAGCTTTCGGCTCTGCGCGGTTTGTTCTCGGCCGTCGTCGAGGGCCCGGTGACGTTCGTCAACGCACCCGCGCTGGCCGAAGAACGCGGCATCACCGCCGAACTCGGCACGGCTTCGGAAAGCCCGAATCACCGCAGCGTGGTCGACGTGCGCGCGGTGGCGCCCGACGGCTCCGCGGTCAACGTCGCCGGCACGTTGTCCGGGCCGCAGCTGGTGGAGAAGATCGTGCAGATCAACGGCCGCAACTTCGATTTGCGCGCCCGGGGCATCAATCTGGTGATCAACTATGCCGACCAGCCCGGCGCGCTGGGCAAGATCGGTACCCTGCTGGGCTCGGCCGGGGTGAATATCCAAGCCGCGCAACTCTCCGAGGATGCCGAGGGCCCGGGTGCGACGATCCTGCTGCGGCTGGACCGCGACGTGCCGGGTGACGTGCGGTCGGAGATCGGCGCTGCCGTCGGCGCGAACAAGCTTGAGGTGGTTGACCTCTCGTGACCGCCGGCGCACACCGAAACAACGAGGAGCGGCGCCGATGAAGCTGGCGGTGATCGAGGGCGACGGTATCGGGCCGGAGGTCGTGTCCGAGGCCATCAAGATCCTGGACGCGGTGCTGCCCGGGGTGGAGAAGACCAGCTACGACCTGGGTGCGCGGCGCTACCACGCCACCGGTGAGCTACTGCCAGACTCGGCGATCGACGAGCTGCGCGCACACGATGCCATCCTGCTCGGTGCCATCGGTGACCCGTCGGTGCCCAGCGGCGTGCTGGAGCGAGGTTTGTTGCTGCGCTTGCGTTTCGAGCTCGATCATCACGTCAACCTGCGGCCCGGGCGGCTGTATCCGGGCGTCAACAGCCCGCTGGCCGGCAACCCTGACATCGATTTCGTGGTGGTGCGCGAGGGAACCGAAGGTCCCTACACCGGCACCGGCGGCGCCATCCGGGTCGGTACGCCCAACGAGGTCGCCACCGAGGTAAGCCAGAACACCGCCTTCGGTGTGCGCCGCGTCGTCGCCGACGCGTTCGAGCGCGCGCAGCGGCGCCGAAAGCACTTGACCCTGGTGCACAAAACCAACGTGCTGACGTTCGCCGGCAGGTTGTGGTCGCGCATCGTGGCCGAGGTCGGTCGGGACTATCCCGACGTCGAGGTGGCGTATCAACACATCGACGCGGCCACCATCTTCATGGTCACCGACCCAGGGCGCTTCGACGTGATCGTCACCGACAACCTGTTCGGCGACATCATCACCGACCTGTCGGCGGCGGTATGTGGCGGAATTGGCTTGGCCGCCAGTGGAAATATCGACGCCACCCGGACCAATCCCTCGATGTTCGAGCCCGTCCACGGCAGCGCGCCCGACATCGCCGGGCAGGGCATCGCCGATCCGACGGCGGCGATCATGTCGGTGGCGTTGCTGCTCGCCCATCTCGGCGAGGACGCCGCCGCCGCCCGGGTGGATCGGGCCGTGGAGCGGCACCTGGCAACCCGCGGCAACGAACGGCTCGCCACCCGCGAAGTCGGCGAACGGATTGCCGGCGGCCTCTAGCCTCCGGTGGCGACGCGCGAGCGCGCCTCCGACGGCACCACCGGCAAGGCCAGCAGCGCAAACAGCCCGCACACCGCGAAGGCCAGCGGGTACCCGGTCGCGTCGATCACCTCGCCGAATACCGGCGGCCCGACCGCGGCTGTGAGCCGCTGGCTGGTGTTCTGAGCGCCCATCGCGCGCCCGCTCCAAAAGCGCCCGGCCACTTCCGGAATGGCGGTGAACGCCAAACCATTGTCCAGCACGGTGATTACCGACGCGGTGACCATCAGCGTCACCGCCAATGTCGAGTGCGCGTGATCGGCGATCGCCAGCAACATCATCACCGCGGCGGCGGCCACCGCGATGATGCGGATCGGGCGCATTCGCGATCCCAGGCGGTCGGACCATCTGCCGACGGCGATGCGACCCAGTGCGCTCAACAGTTGCGAGAAGCTCACCAAGATGCCGGCCGTGCCGATCGACCAATGCTGGCTCTTCATCAACCAGACCAGCATGAACGTCAAGACCACGGTCTGCGGCACCATCAGAAGCGCCGACGCGAAGTGAATTCGCCACAGCACCGCCGTACCGCGGTACGGGCTGGCCAACTCACTCTTGTCGGCACTCGACCGTTCGGGGCGTGCGGGGTCGCGCACCCAAACGGCGCAGAGCACCGCCGACACCGCGCACACCGTCGCCGGGAACAACATCGCAACCGAGATGCTGCGTTCGCCGAGCTCGGGAAGTACCAAGGCGGCCAACGCGATTCCCAGCGGTTGTGCCGTCTGTCGAATCCCCATCGCCAGGCCGCGCTGCTGCGCGGGAAACCACCCGGTTACCAGCCGGCCGCTGGCGGTATTGGCGCTCGCCGCGGCCATGCCGCCACCGAACAGGGCCGCCCCTTCCATCAGCATGGATTCGGGCACGGCCGCCGCGGCAAGTGCTGCCGTCGCGGTGAGGGCTAAGCCCGCCGTGAGCACGATTCGCTCACCGACGATGTCGAGTATGTATCCCCAGGCGATCAGCGTGACCACCATGCCGAAGCTGGGCATGGCTGAGAGCAGCGCCGCTTCGGCCAGGTTGATGCCGCGTACGTCGTTGAGGGCCGGGATCAGAAAGGCGATGCCGTTGATCAAGACTGTCGCGCTCAGCGTCGCGATCAGCCCCGTTCCCAGCATCAACCATCGTCGCGTCGATGTCGTCCGCACCTATTGATAGTTCTCACCGGATCGTTGCGGCAAACCTCGCTCCGCCTTGTTGGGCAATCCGTGGGATCGAACGGCCCGCCACCAACGAACTCGACGAACGGTTTGCCGCCGGGCCCGCGTCTCCAAACCGGGCGGAAGCAACCGCGTCGGCACCAGCGGCACCGCCGCCAACGGGAACAAAGCGCACAACATCCATGCCGGTGGATATTTCGCGGCCGAGATCAAGGCACCGAACAACGGGGGGCCGGCGGCCGCCATCATGCGCTGGGTGGTGTTCTGAATGCCCAGGGCGCGTCCGCTCCAGTACGGCCCTGCGAATTCCGTGATGGCAGTGGCCTCCAGCCCGTTGTCGAGGACGGCGATCACCGCGACGACCACCATCAGTCCCGCCTGCCACCGCGAATTCATGTAGTCGGCCCACGCCAGCAGGAGAAGCGTCAACACCGCGACCGCCGCGATGTAGCGGACGGGTCGCATCCGTGAGCCGACCCGATCGGACAAGCGGCCCACGGCAACCCGGCCGAGCGCGCCCAGCAGCTGGGCCAGCGTGACCAATGCGCCGGCGCCCGCAACTGACCAATGCAGATTTCTGATCAGCCACACCAGCATGAACGTCACCGTCACCGTTTGGGGCATCATCATCAGGCCCGCCACTGCGTGAATCCGCCATAGCGTGAACGACTTTCGATACGGGCTGGCGAGCTCTTGATGGCTCGCGCTCGCGCGCGGTTTCCGCGGCGGGTCGACGATTCCGACCACGCTCGCTATCGCCCCGACCGCGCATGCCAGCGCGGTGAACCTGAGGCCGTGCTGCGGTCCGTGCTCGGCGAGTTCGGGGATTACCATCGCGCCCAAGGCGATTCCCAAGGGCTGCGCGGTCTGGCGGATACCCATTGCCAGGCCGCGCTGATGCGGCGGAAACCAGGCGGACACCAGTCGCCCGCCAGCGGTGTTGCAACTGGCGGCGGCCATGCCGCCGAGAAACAGATACACGGAAATCAGCACCATTGAATCCGCGGATGCCGCGGCGTAGGCCGCTGCTGCGGTCAGCGCCGAGCCTGTGGCCATCACCACCCGTTCGCCCACCCGGTCCAGCACATAACCCCACATCAAAAGCGTCACCACCATGCCCCAGCTCGGCATCGAGGCCAGCAGCGCCGCTTCGTCCAGCCGGATTCCGCGCGAGGCTCTCAGCGACGGGATCAAAAACGCGACGCCGTTGATGAAGAGGAACGAACTCGCCGTTGCCAGCAGCGAAACGATCATGATCGACCAACGCGCGCCCGCCCCGATTTCGGGCGTTGCGGTCGAGTCGGTCTGCATCCCCCATGCTCGCATACCGCCGGGAAATTTAGTGGCAGGACCTGTGCCGTTGCTGGATATCGAAGCCTCCTCTTCGGGCCGTCCCGGCCCGAATCGTCGCCAGAGGGGGTTGGAGCGTGACGGCCCGCCACGCCCGGCTACGCCGCGCTCGCGACCGTCACGGGGGTGGAGCGTGACGGCCCGCCACGCCCGGCTACGCCGCGCTCGCGGCCGTCACTAGGCTCAACCAAATGCGCCTTGGTCGAATCGCCAGCCCGGACGGTGTCGCCTTCGTCAGTATCGAAGGCCCACTCGACGACCCAGCCGAGATGATCGCCCGTGAGATCGCCGAGCATCCGTTCGGCACGCCGAACTTCACCGGCCGGTCCTGGCCGTTGGCCGATGTCCGGCTGCTCGCCCCGATACTCGCCAGCAAGGTGGTGTGCGTCGGGAAGAACTACGCCGATCACATCGCCGAGATGAAAGACATGACGGGCCCCGCGCCGGCGGAGCCGGTGATATTTCTCAAGCCGAATACCGCCATCATCGGGCCCAACGTACCGATTCGCTTGCCGGCCAACGCATCACCGGTGCATTTCGAGGGTGAGCTGGCGGTGGTGATCGGCCGGCCCTGCAAGGACATCTCGGCCGCTCAGGCGGTGGAGAACATCCTCGGCTACACCGTCGGCAACGACGTGTCGGCGCGCGATCAACAAAAATCCGACGGCCAATGGACCAGGGCCAAGGGGCATGACACCTTCTGCCCGGTCGGGCCGTGGATCGTCACCGACCTCAAGCCGCTGGACCCGGGCGATCTCGAATTGCGCACCGAGGTCAACGGTGACGTCAAGCAACGCAGCCGCACGTCGTTGCTGATCCACGACATCGGCTCGATCGTCGAGTTCATTTCGGCAGTGATGACCTTGCTGCCCGGCGATATCATCCTCACCGGAACCCCGGCGGGCGTCGGTCCCATCGAGGACGGCGACACCGTGTCCATCACCATCGAGGGCATCGGCACCCTCACCAATCCCGTGGTCCGCAAAGGAAAATCGTGACTGCACCAGCCAAAGTCCGCGTCCGATTCTGCCCGTCGCCCACCGGCACTCCGCACGTCGGAATGGTCCGCACCGCCCTGTTCAACTGGGCCTACGCCCGACACACCGGCGGCACCTTCGTCTTTCGCATCGAGGACACCGACGCGCAGCGCGACAGCGAGGAAAGCTATCTGGCGCTGCTGGACGCGCTGCGCTGGCTCGGCCTGGACTGGGACGAGGGGCCCGAGGTGGGCGGGCCCTACGAACCGTACCGCCAGTCACAACGCAGCGAGATCTACCGCGACGTGGTGGCCAAGCTGGTCGAGGCGGGCGAGGCCTACTACGCCTTCTCGACGCCGGAGGAGGTCGAGGCGCGCCACGTGGCCGCGGGGCGTAATCCCAAGCTGGGATACGACAATTTCGACCGGCAGCTGACCGACTCCCAGCGCGCCGCGTTCCTCGCGGAGGGCCGTCAGCCGGTGGTGCGACTGCGGATGCCCGACCACGATCTCGGCTGGGACGATCTGGTGCGCGGCACCACCACCTTCACGGCCGGGTCCGTGCCCGACTTCGCGTTGACCCGCGCCAACGGAGATCCGTTGTACACCTTGGTCAACCCCTGTGACGACGCGCTGATGAAGATCACCCATGTGCTGCGCGGCGAAGACCTGCTGCCGTCGACACCGCGCCAGCTCGCGCTGTATCAGGCCCTGATCCGGATCGGTGTCGCCGAGCGCGTTCCGCAGTTCGCGCACCTTCCAACGGTATTGGGCGAGGGCACCAAAAAGCTGTCCAAGCGTGACCCGCAGTCGAATCTGTTCGCCCACCGTGACCGCGGCTTCATCCCCGAAGGGCTGCTCAATTACCTGGCGTTGTTGGGCTGGGCTATCGCCGACGACCACGATGTGTTCAGCCTCGAGGAGATGGTGGCCGCGTTCGACGTGGTCGACGTCAACTCCAATCCGGCCCGCTTCGACCAGAAGAAGGCCGATGCGCTCAACGCCGAGCACATTCGGATGCTGACCGTCGAGGACTTCACCACCCGACTGCGCGACTATTTCGGCGTCCACGGTCATCGCCTCGAATTGGATGACGCCAGATTCGCCACCGCCGCCGATTTGGTGCAGACCCGGATCGTGGTGCTCGGTGACGCCTGGGACCTGCTGAAGTTCCTCAACGACGACGAGTACGCGATCGACCCCAAGGCCGCCGCCAAGGAGCTGCGACCGGACGGGGCGACGGTGCTCGACGCGGCGCTGGCCGCGCTGGACGGCGTCGCGGACTGGACGGCGCCCCAGATCGAGGCCGCCCTCAAGGCCGCGCTGATCGACAAGCTGGGCCTCAAACCGCGCAAGGCGTTCGGTCCGATCCGGGTGGGGGCCACCGGGACGACAATCAGCCCGCCGTTGTTCGAGTCGCTGGAGCTGCTGGGCCGGGACCGCAGCGTGCAGCGGCTGCGGGCGGCGCGCGCGACGGCCGGCTAGTGCAAGACCACGTGTGCGGACTGCCCCGCCAGACTTTGGTAGTCTGCACTGCGGTTTACCAACGCCGACAACGACTGGCAGCGGCGGTCCCCAAAGAGCTTGTAAAGGCCCGCAATCGACGCTGACCAGCAGTTTTAGGCAGCCAATGGGGTATGGTGTAATTGGCAACACAGCTGATTCTGGTTCAGCCATTCTAGGTTCGAGTCCTGGTACCCCAGCAAAACTCTCGCCGCCTCAAGCGATTAGGTGGGCCTAGCGCGGTGAGCTATGCTGACTGCTCGGATCGTGTCTGGCCCCGTCGTCTAGCGGCCTAGGACGCCGCCCTCTCACGGCGGTAGCGTGGGTTCGAATCCCATCGGGGCTACAAACTAAAACCGCAGTTACTGGTCGGTCCCCAGGACGGTCGGCGCTGTCGATCCGCCCACCGGCATGTGCGTCAAGCCGAGTTTGCGGTGATCCCACGAACGAGCCCGGCGGGCCACGATGCGAACGCAGACCCGCTTGTTCATCATCTGCTCGACGAAGGGCAACATGTCGTCGGTGTAAGGGCCGGTGTAGCGCTCCCAAACGCTGACCCCCACCCGGTGTGCGACGTCGGGATCGTCCACGATCTCCGCGACCCCTTCGAAGGACACCCCGCGAAGCGTGTCGTAGGTGTGGCCGTCCTCGATCAGGAAGCTCACCCGCGGGTCCCGCTTGAGGTTGACGGCCTTCTGCGACTTGGCCTTGGTCTCCAGCCAGATCTCGCCGTCGACCACGGCGTACCACATGGCGGTCAGATGAGGATGCCCGTCGGGGCCGATGGTGGCCAGCGTTCCGGTTCGGCTCTTGACCACGAAATCCGCGATCTCGTCTTCCGACATGACGATGCTCGCGCGCTGATTGGTTCCCATGCCGGTCAGTCTGTCAGGCCCGTTGCCGCGCCTTGCTGCAACACCCCGCCCAGGAACTAGAGCCGACGGGCGAGTGCGTCGGCGGCGGACAGAAGATCGGCGGCCCAACGCGCTCCGGGCCGCCGGCCGATCCGATCAATCGGGCCCGACACCGAGATGGCCGCGACGACGGCGCCGCGGCTGTCGCGCACCGGCGCGGACACACTCGCCACTCCTGGCTCACGCTCGGCCACGCTTTGGGCCCAGCCACGCCGGCGCACTTCGGCCAGCGTTCGCTCGGTGAATTTCGCGGTCGCCAGCACCGCCTTCTGGGTGGCCGCGTCGCTATGGGCCAGTAGCACTTTGGCGCCCGATCCGGCCGTCATCGGCAGCCGCGCCCCGACCGGAACCGTATCGCGAAGGCCCGCAGCGGGTTCCAGGGCGGCCACACAGACCCGGTCGGTGCCCTCCCGGCGGTACAGCTGCACGCTTTCGCCGGTGGTCTCGCGTAACAGGGGCAGCACCGCGCTGCCGGCCGCCAGCAGCGGATCGTTGACGTGGGCCGCGAGTTCGGTAACGGCCGGGCCGAGCCGCCAGCGCCCTTCGTCATCGCGCGCCAGCAGGCGATGGACTTCGAGGGCGGCCGCCAACCGGTATGCGGTGGCTCGGGGCAGTGCGGTCCGTTCACACAGTTCGGCTAACCCACAGGGGGATTGGGCGACGGTGTGCAGGACACCCACGGCTTTGTCCAGGACGCCGATACCGCTATGCTGTCTCACAAGGACATACTAGCGTCTCGTATTCTGAGATCACAGCCCGAATGATCAGCGAGCCGCAGATGACGCGAATTGAGGCGAGTTCGATATGGGGATCGACACAGAGGCGGTCGCCAAGCCGCGCACTCTGGCCGAAAAAGTCTGGGCCGACCATGTTGTGGTGTCCGGGGGTGCCTCGGGGCAGGCGGCGGCACCTGACTTGATCTACATCGATTTGCACCTGGTGCATGAAGTCACCAGCCCGCAGGCGTTTGACGGCCTGCGCCTGGCCGGCCGGCCGGTGCGGCGCCCCGATTTGACGCTGGCCACCGAGGACCACAACGTCCCGACCATCGACATCGACAAGCCGATCGCCGACCCCGTGTCACGCACGCAGGTCGAGACATTGCGGCGAAATTGTGCCGAATTCGGTGTGCGGCTATATCCAATGGGCAACCTCGAGCAGGGCATCGTCCACGTCGTCGGCCCGCAGCTGGGTCTCACCCAGCCGGGCATGACCATCGTCTGTGGGGACAGTCACACCTCGACGCACGGCGCATTCGGCGCGCTGGCCATGGGAATTGGCACCTCGGAGGTCGAGCACGTGCTGGCGACTCAGACGTTGCCGCTGCGGCCGTTCAAGACGATGGCGGTCAATGTCGATGGGCCGTTGCCCCCGGGCGTGACGTCCAAGGACATCATCCTCGCGCTGATCGCCAAGATCGGCACCGGCGGCGGGCAGGGGCACGTCATCGAATACCGCGGCAGCGCCATCGAATCGCTGTCGATGGAAGGACGGATGACGGTCTGCAACATGAGCATCGAAGCCGGTGCCCGAGCGGGGATGGTGGCTCCCGACGAAATCACTTACGAGTTCCTGCGCGACCGCCCGCACGCCCCGAAAGGGGCGCAATGGGATGCGGCCATGCATTATTGGCAGCAGTTGCGTACCGACCCGGGCGCCGAATTCGACACCGAGGTCTACCTCGACGCGGAGTCGCTGAGCCCGTTCGTGACGTGGGGCACAAACCCCGCCCAGGGCGTGCCGCTGGCCGCCGCCGTTCCCGATCCCGAGCTGATGACCGACGACGGGCAGCGCGAGGCCGCCGAGAAAGCGTTGGCATACATGGACCTTCGACCGGGTACGCCGATGCGTGACGTCGCCGTTGACGCGGTATTCGTGGGCTCTTGTACCAACGGTCGTATCGAAGATCTGCGGGTCGTGGCCGACATTCTGCGCGGCCGCAAGGTCGCTCCGGGGGTGCGGATGCTCGTCGTGCCGGGATCCATGCGGGTGCGCGCGCAGGCCGAAGCCGAAGGGCTGGGCGAGGTTTTCACCGCTGCCGGCGCCGAATGGCGCCAGGCGGGCTGCTCGATGTGCCTGGGGATGAATCCCGACCAGCTGGCACCGGGCGAGCGCTGCGCGGCGACATCCAACCGCAACTTCGAAGGGCGCCAGGGGAAAGGCGGCCGCACGCATTTGGTGTCTCCGGCCGTTGCCGCGGCGACAGCAGTTCGCGGCACATTGTCCGCTCAGGCCGATTTGAGCTGACGCATTCGACGTCTGAAGGGATGAGCATGGAAGCATTTCACACCCACACCGGTATCGGTGTGCCGCTGCGGCGCTCGAACGTCGACACCGATCAGATCATTCCGGCGGTGTATTTGAAGCGTGTCACCCGAACCGGTTTCGAGGATGGCTTGTTCGCGAGCTGGAGGTCAGATCCGTCATTCGTGCTCAACCTCAGCCCCTTTGACCGGGGGTCGGTCCTCGTCGCCGGCCCCGATTTCGGGACGGGTTCGTCCCGCGAGCACGCGGTGTGGGCACTGATGGACTACGGGTTCCGAGTAGTCATCTCGTCTCGATTCGGCGACATTTTCCGGGGCAACGCCGGCAAGGCCGGTCTGTTGGCGGCCGAAGTTTCCCAAGACGGGGTGGAGCTGCTCTGGAAGCTGATCGAGCAGAGCCCCGGCTTGGAAATCACTGCCAATCTTCAAGATCGAAATATCACCGCGGGAACGACGGTGCTGCCGTTCAAGATTGACGACCACACCGCGTGGCGATTGCTCGAAGGCCTTGACGATATAGCCCTTACGCTGCGGAAACTCGACGAAATCGAGTCTTTCGAGGCGGCCTATCCGGACTGGAAACCGCGCACTCTGTCCACTTCCTGAACGGTCGAACGGAGCCGAATTTCTGCTCGATCGGCTAACTAAACCGGGCCGATTTCAAGATCCTCCACCGGTCAAGGGCGGCAACCGGATTGCGAAATCGCCGTACGCTTTGCCGTGAAATTGCGCGTGGCTCTTGGAAATTTGCTGGGTGAGGGTTTACCGTGTCCACTAGTTGGTTCAAATCGAGGACCACTAGTGTCGGAGGGATTGATGAATAAGGCAGAGCTCATTGATGTGCTCACACAGAAATTGAACACGGACCGTCGGCAGGCGACCGCAGCGGTCGAGAATGTTGTCGACACCATCGTGCGTGCGGTACACAAGGGCGACAGCGTCACGATTACCGGGTTCGGTGTGTTCGAGCAGCGGCGCCGCGCAGCGCGTGTGGCCCGCAACCCGCGTACCGGTGAGACGGTGAAGGTGAAGCCGACTTCCGTCCCCGCGTTCCGTCCCGGTGCCCAATTCAAAGCGGTTGTGGCTGGCGCACAGCGTCTCCCGTCTGACGGCCCGGCCGTCAAGCGTGGCGTGGTAGGCGGCACTGCCGCCAAGAAGACCGCGGCCAAGAAGTCTCCCGCCAAGAAGGCCGCGGCCAAGAAGGCTCCGGCCAAGAAGGCCGCGGCCAAGAAGGCTCCGGCCAAGAAAGCCGCGGCCAAGAAGGCTCCGGCCAAGAAAGCCGCAGTGAAGAAGGCTCCGGCCCGCAAGACCGCGGCGAAGAAGGCTCCGGCCAAGAAGACCGCGGCCAAGAAGGCTCCGGCCCGCAAGGCCGCGGCCAAGAAGGCTCCGGCCAAGAAGGCCCCGAGCAAGTCGACGGCCCGCAAGGCTCCTGCCAAGAAGACGACCGCACGTCGCGGCCGCCGCTAGGCAGAGCACGTTCTAGACACGAATACCCTTCGGGCGGCAGCGATGCCCCCGGAGGGTTTTCGTGCTAGCGGCGGTCGCAAGCGCGGCGAAGCCGGGCGTAGCGGGCCGTCGCCATCGTGCTACGCGCGTACGTTGGCGGCCAGCGCGGCGCCGATGTGGTCGGCGGCCACCAGCCGGCCGCCTGACAACGACAGCACCCAGGTGCTGCCTTTGTGGTTGCGTGATTTGTCCGGTCGCACTCCATCGCGAGCACACCACCACGCGATCAGGTCCGGAATCACCTTGCCCTGCGTGCAGACAACCGGTGTGCCTTGCTCCTTGGCGATATCCAGCATCCGGTGGCGGGCGCGTTTGGCGTTCTTGGCGTAGGCCTCTTCGGTGAGGGTGGGCTCGTTGTGCACGGCCAAGCCGAGATACTCGGCGAGTGGTTCCACGGTCTGGTGGCAGCGGACCCGGTCGGCCGCATACACCCGCGAGCCGCCGAACGCCAGCAGCTGCGGAACCAGCGCCTCGGCCTGCCCACGTCCGCGTTTGTCCAGCGGCCGCTTGGTGTCATCGCCGGAGAAGCGCGATTTGCGCCCGGCGGTGGCGTGCCGGACGACCAGCACTGTGCTTGTGTCAGCCGGCTTTTTGTTGAAGCGACGCAACACTTTTCGGTCTTGCGGATAGCCAAGTTTGCGCATGGCCTCGGCAACCGGCAACCAGAGCAACCGGTCGACCTCGTCGCCGGGGACGAATTCGCCGCCCATGGCGCGCGCGGCCCAGTAGAAGACTTTTTTGACGCCCCCCTCGATTGGATAGCTCACCGTGTTGAGCCGCCTGCCGAGGACGGCGTGCTGACCGGTCTCCTCGCACACCTCCCGCACCGCGGCCACGGGCGCGGTCTCGCCGGGGTCCACTTTGCCTTTGGGCAGTGACCAGTCGTCATAGCGGGGGCGGTGGATGACAGCGATCTCGACGCCGGGATCGGCGGTGTCGGCGTTGACCGGTCGCCACAGGACCGCTCCGGCGGCATGGACGATTCGGCTTCCAGAGCGCCGAGCGGTAGACGAGTTCGGGGGCGGCACCTCAACTCCTGCAGGTCAATTCGGTCAGAGTCGCACGTCGGATCACGCTGCGGCCCGGAAACAACCGGAAATCACCGCACAGGCCTAGGGACTGCGATGCCGCTCCATCAACGATACTTGGTGGTCGCGCACGGTATGTCCCTCCTGTGGCGACGCGGTCCACTGCCCGTCGGACCCGAGTTCCCAGCAGCGCGTGGACGGATCCAGTGCGGACTCGAACAATTCATCCAGCTGCGCGGTGAGCTTGGGGTCCTTGACCTGAGCCATCACCTCCACGCGCCGATCGAGGTTGCGGTGCATCATGTCGGCGCTGCCGATCCAGAATTCGTTGATGTTGCGGAAATGGATGATCCGCGAGTGTTCCAGGAAACGCCCGAGAATCGAGCGCACAACGATGTTTTCGGAGTAGCCCTGGGCACCAGGGCGCAGCGCGCAGATGCCGCGCACCACGACCTCGACCCGCACGCCCGCCTGTGACGCCCGGTACAGCGCGTCGATGACCTGCTCGTCCACCAGCGCATTCATCTTGAGACGAATTCGGCCCTGCCCGTTTTGGGGGCCGGGTTCGCGGTGCGCGGCGATCTCGCGGTCGACGCGTTCGATGAGGCCAGAGCGAATTCCGTGCGGCGCCACCAGCAGATTGCGGTAGGAGACCTTACGCGAATAGCCGGTAAGCGAATTGAACAGATCGGTGACGTCCGCGCCGATGTCGGGGGCCGCCGTCAGCAGACCGACATCCTCATAGAGACGGGCGGTCTTGCTGTTGTAGTTGCCGGTCCCGATGTGGCAGTACCGCCGGATCGCCGAGCCTTCGCGGCGCACCACCAGGCACGTCTTGCAGTGCGTCTTGAGTCCGACAAGGCCGTAAACCACGTGCACGCCCGCTTGTTCGAGGGCGCGCGCCCAGCGGATGTTGGCCTGTTCGTCGAAGCGCGCCTTGATCTCGACGAGCGCCACGGCCTGCTTTCCGGCCTCGGCCGCTTCGATCAGCGCACGCACGATCGGCGAATCACCGGACGTGCGGTACAGCGTCTGTTTGATCGCCAGCACATTGGGGTCGGCGGCGGCCTGCTGGATGAATCGCTGCACGCTGGTGGAAAAGGAGTCGTACGGGTGGTGCACCAGCACGTCGCCCTCACGCAGCGTCGCGAAGATGCTCTTGGGAGATTCGCGGTCGACGAAGGCGGGATGGGTGTCCGGGACGAACGCGCGATCCTTCAGCGCCGGGCGGTCCAGGTCGTAGATCTGCCACAAGGACGAAAGGTCGAGAAGGCCGGGGACTTCGATGACGTCACCGGGATGCACGTCGAGCTCGCGCAGCAGCAATTCCAGCATGCCATCGGTCATGTCGTCGGCGATCTCGAGTCGCACCGGCGGACCGAACCTCCGGCGTGCCAATTCCCGTTCCAGCGCCTGCAGCAGGTCTTCGTCGCGGTCCTCTTCGACCTCCATGTCGGCGTTGCGGGTAATGCGGAAGGCGTGATGTTCGACGATTTCCATGCCCGGGAAGAGAAGAGGAAGGAACGCCGCGATCAGTTCTTCGAGCGGCAGATAGCGCGCGATGGACCGTGTTTCGCCCGCGGCGGTGTCCCGGCCCGACTTGGGGGCGGCGAGTTCGACGAAGCGATCGACGTTGTTGGGCACCTTGACTCGGGCGAAGTGCTGGCCGCCATCCTCGGGCTGCCGCACCATGACCGCGAGATTGAGGCTCAGCCCGCTGACGAACGGGAACGGGTGCGCGGGGTCGACGGCCAGCGGTGTCAGGACGGGAAAGACCTGTTCGGCGAAATAGGTCGAGAGTTCGTCGCGCTCGGCCTGATCGAGATCGGCCCACGTGACGATGTGGATGCCCTCTTCGGCGAGCGCGGGCCGCACCGAATCGAGGAACACCCGCGCGTGCCGGGTGGCGATCCGCTGGGTCTGTTCCCCGATGAGGGCCAGTTGCTTGCGCGGCGTCAAGCCGTCGGCCGAGCGCACCGAAAGGCCCATCTCGTCGCGGCGCTTGAGGCCGGCGACCCGCACCATGTAGAACTCGTCGAGGTTGGAGGCGAAGATCGCCAGGAACTTGGCCCGTTCCAGCAGCGGCAACGAGTTGTCGTCGGCCAGGGCCAGCACGCGGGCGTTGAAGTCCAGCCAGCTCAGTTCCCGGTTGAGGTAGCGCTCCTCCGGCAGATCGGTCATCGCGGTGGGGGTCGCAGCCGGGGGTGCCGCCACGGCTGAGTCGCCTGGATGCCACAAATTCTCGTCCGGTCGCGCCTCAGCTTCGATTTCAGTCACCCTGCGATCATCGCTCATCACGCGCGGGTGCTGCTAGTGGTGATCGCGAGCACCGCGGAGCCGGGCGAAGCGGGTCGCCACCATCGGGGCCGGCGCTCGCGGGATTTCCATTCGCCATCGGGCCGACGTTCACTTTCCGGACAGGACCGAAATCAGTGCGCGCCGATGGCACGGGCCGTCGCGGCCCCCACCCCGAGGCGGCGGGCGGCAGCCAGGTCGGTCGGCGTGTCGACGTCACAGCGCAGACCGGGCCACGCGCCGGTCAGCTCGATGGCACCCGAACTGCGGTGCCGCGCCGACGAATCGGAACCGAACCGGGGATCGAGCGGGCTCCCGAACGCGAAGAGCGCCGCGGTTCCCGTCGCCAGCCGGTCGGCGACGAAGCTGCGCCGGTGCTGGCGCGCGGCGGCGACGGCCTCGCTCAGCTCCTGCGTTTGCAGCGCCGGCAGATCTCCTTGCAGCGCAACGACATTGGAAAAAGAAGCCCCCACCGCGCGCTCCGCGGTGGTGATCGCGTTGTTCAGTGGATCGGGATGGCCCTCGGGTGTCGGATCGGCCAGCACATCGGCACCCAGCTCGGCGGCCGCGGCAGCCGCCGCGTCGTCGGGGGTGATCACGGTGATCGAGCCCAGGGAACCGACGCGGCTCGCGGCGCCCAGGGTGTCCATCAACATGGCCAGCACCACGCTCTCGCGAGTGCGCGCCGAGAAAACCGGCGCCAGTCGGGTCTTGGCCGCGGCCAACCTCTTGACCGCGATGATCAACGCGACATCGCCCGCATTGCCCGCGCCGCTGTGTGCGCCGTCGGCTCGTATGCCGCTCATGAGATGTCATCCTGCCAGCGACGCCGCGCGCGGGGACACGCTGGCGCGCGTGACGCCTGGTCCGTCGCTGATCTAGGGTGTAGCGGCTGCACGCGCCGCGTGAGCAACACCGACCACCGGCAGGGGGTGACACATGACCGGCACGCATGCCGCGTCGACGGGCGCCGTCACGGTCATGGGCGCGGGGGCGTGGGGCACGGCGCTGGCCAAGGTGCTCATCGAGGCAGGGGGTCCGCAAACAGAGGTCACGCTGTGGGCCCGCAGGCCCGAGCTCGCCGAGCGGATCAACGCCACCCGGTCTAACCCGGACTATCTGCCGGGGACGTCGCTGCCGTCGGGCATCCGCGCCACCGCCGACGCCGCCGAAGCGCTGCGGGACGCGTCGACGGTGCTGCTCGGCGTGCCGGCGCAGACGATGCGGAGCAACCTCGAGCGCTGGGCGCCGCTGCTGCGCCAGGGCGCGACGCTGGTCAGCCTGGCCAAGGGCATCGAACTGGGCACCCTGATGCGGATGAGTCAGGTGATCGTCTCGGTGACCGGCGTCGACCCGGCCCAGGTCGCGGTGATCTCGGGACCGAATCTGGCCAGCGAGATCGCCGCATCCCAGCCGGCCGCGACCGTGGTCGCGTGCAATGACTCGGGCCGGGCCGTCGCCCTGCAGCGCATGCTGAACAGTGCATACTTTCGTCCCTACACCAACAGCGATGTGGTCGGCACCGAGGTCGGCGGGGCGTGCAAGAACGTGATCGCATTGGCCTGCGGGATGGCCGCCGGTGTGGGGCTCGGCGAAAACACCGCGGCGGCGATCATCACCCGGGGACTGGCCGAGATCATGCGGCTGGGGATCGCGCTCGGCGCCAAGGGCGCGACGCTGGCCGGGCTGGCCGGGGTGGGCGACCTGGTGGCCACCTGCAGCTCGCCGCACTCGCGCAACCGGTCGTTCGGTGAACGGCTCGGGCGCGGAGCACCCATCGAGTCGGTGCTTTCCGGCACGCCCGACGGCGGCGACGGCCACGTCGTGGAGGGCGTGACGTCCTGCGAGTCGGTGCTGGCGCTGGCGGCCAGTTACGACGTCGAAATGCCGCTGACCGACGCCGTGCACCGGGTCTGCCACAGGGGACTGTCGGTCGACGAGGCGATGGCGCTGCTGCTGGGCCGCCGCACCAAGCCCGAATGAGTCGCCACTTACCCGGTAGCCTCTTGTGATTGTGAATGCCAGCGATCGGTCGACGCCGCACCCCGGCTCAGGGGGTGGCCAGCGGGCGCGGGTGGCCGTCGTCTTCGGCGGTCGCAGCAACGAGCACGCCATCTCGTGCGTCTCGGCGGGCAGCATTCTGCGCAACCTCGACCCTGGGCGTTTCGAGGTCGTCGCGATCGGCATCACCCCGGAAGGTTCCTGGGTGCTCACCGCCGGTGACCCGGCCGCGCTGGCGATCACCGACCGGCGACTGCCCGAAGTCACCGTCGAATCGGGAACCGAGCTGGCGCTGCCGGCCGATCCGCGGCGCAGTGGCCAATTGATTTCCCTGCCACCCGGTGCGAGTGAGGTGTTGGCGTCGGTCGACGTGGTATTCCCCGTGCTGCACGGCCCCTACGGTGAGGACGGCACGATCCAGGGTCTGCTCGAACTCGCCGGTGTGCCCTATGTGGGGGCCGGGGTGTTGGCCAGCGCCGCCGGCATGGACAAGGAGTTCACCAAGAAGCTGTTCGCCGCCGAGGGATTGCCGATCGGTGACTACGCGGTGCTGCGGCCGTCGCGCGCGAGGCTGCGGCCCGAGGAATGCCAGCGGCTGGGGTTGCCGGTGTTCGTCAAACCGGCCCGAGGTGGTTCCTCGATCGGAGTGAGCCGGGTATCGAGCTGGGACCAGCTGGACGTCGCCGTCGCCGATGCGCGCCGCCACGATCCCAAAGTCATCGTCGAGGCCGCGATCGTTGGCCGTGAGCTGGAGTGCGGTGTGCTCGAAATGCCCGACGGCACAGTCGAAGCCAGCGCGTTGGGCGAGATACGGGTGGCCGGCGTGCGGGGCCGCGAGGATGCGTTCTACGACTTCGCCACCAAATACCTCGACGACGCGGCCGAATTGGATGTGCCCGCAAAGGTCGACGACGAGATCGCCGACGCCGTGCGCCAATTGGCGATCCGTGCGTTCAAGGCCATCGACTGCCAGGGGCTGGCCCGGGTGGATTTCTTCCTCACCGACGACGGGCCCGTACTCAACGAGATCAACACGATGCCGGGATTCACCACCATCTCGATGTATCCGCGGATGTGGGCGGCCAGCGGCGTGGACTACGCGACCTTGCTGGCCACGATGGTCGAGACGGCGTTGGCCCGCGGGGTGGGTCTGCGCTAACGGGGCTGCCCGGGGTTGATGGGCGCGGCCGCGATGTGCTGATCGATGACATCGGAAAGCTGCTGGATCGGTGCCGGGCCCGACCCGGTCGGCAGCGTGAGCGCCACATAGACCCCGCGATCCACCGCGTACCAGGTGGACCTGCCGGCGTCGCCGGCGGATTGCTGATCCGAGCGCACCTGGAACCACTGCACCCGATCGACCACCTGGATCGGAGCGCCCAGGACGAACTCGGCCGGGCGGTCCAGCCCGCAGCGCAGCACCACCGGGCTGCCCCGGCCCGTCCGCCACGCCGCCGCGCCCACCGGTTCCGGTTGCTCGAGGGTCGCGCGCTGGTAGTCGCCCAGGCGCTGCGGCAGCGCGTCCATCAGTGCCCGGCATTCGGCGCTGTCGGCCTGCGGCGCCGGGACGCCCGCAATGGCGACCGGCGGCGGTGGCGCCTCGCGGGTCGCCGCGATGGCCAGGATCACGCCGATCGTCGCGACCGCCAGCGCGACCGCGACCATGATCACCGCACGCGGCGGCCCGCCGTCGGCGTCCGATTCGGTTGCCACCGCGCGCACCTCCTGTCTGCTCATCACTATCCCTTCGCCCCACCCGGTTGGCTAATTATTCCTACGCCGTGGGCCCTATCGTGGGTTGCGTGCGGGACGAATCGACGCTGCAACAACTCGGCGAGTTCGCCGTCATCGACCGCCTGGTGGCCGGTCGCCGGCAGCCGGCCGCGGTCATGCTCGGGCCGGGTGACGACGCGGCGCTGGTGGCGGCCGGCGACGGCCGCGCCGTGGTGTCGACCGACATGCTGGTGCAGGACCGGCACTTCCGGCTGGACTGGTCGTCGCCCCACGACATCGGCCGCAAGGCGATCGCCCAGAATGCCGCGGATGTCGAGGCGATGGGCGCGCGGCCGACGGCGTTCGTGGTTGCCTTCGGCGCGCCCGGTCAGACGCCGGCGGCGGCGGTGGACGCGTTGGTCGACGGGATGTGGGACGAGGCACAGCGCGTCGGTGCCGGCATCGCCGGCGGTGATCTGGTCAGCTGCCCGCAGTGGGTGATCTCGGTGACGGTACTGGGCGACCTCGGCGGGCGCGAGCCGGTGCGGCGATCGGGCGCCAAGCCCGGCTCGCTGATCGCCGTCGCCGGGGACCTGGGCCGCTCGGCGGCAGGGTTTGCCTTGTGGCACAACGGGGTTAGTGGATTCGATGAGCTGCGGCGCCGGCATGTGGTGCCCGAGCCGCCGTACGGTCAGGGCGCGGTGGCGGCGGCCGGGGGAGCGCAGGCGATGATCGACGTGTCCGACGGCCTCATCGCCGACCTACGGCATGTCGCCGACGCGTCGGGGGTGGGCATCGACCTGTCCACGGCGGCGCTGGCCGCGGACCGCGACGCGCTGGCCGCGGCGGCGGCCGCCGTGGGCGCCGACCCCTGGCCGTGGGTGCTGGGCGGCGGCGAAGACCACGCCCTGGTGGCGTCTTTCGCCGGACCCGCGCCGGCCGGATGGCGCATCATCGGGCGGGTTCTCGACGGCCCGGCCCGGGTGCTCGTCGACGATCAGGAGTGGAGCGGCCACGCCGGCTGGCAGTCGTACTAGGGTGACGCGGTGACCGTTTACCCGATCGCGAAGGGCCGATGATGACCGCGCGGCCGCTGAGTGAACTGGTCGAGCCGGGCTGGGCGAGCGCGCTGGAGCCGGTGGCCGGGCAGGTCGCCCAGATGGGGCAGTTCCTGCGGGACGAGATCGCGGCCGGGCGCAGGTATCTGCCCGCCGGACCGAATGTGTTGCGCGCCTTCACCTACCCCTTCGACCAGGTCAGGGTGTTGATCGTCGGGCAGGATCCCTACCCGACGCCCGGACACGCTGTGGGGCTGAGCTTTTCGGTGGCACCCGAGGTGCGGCCGCTGCCCCGCAGCCTGGCCAACATCTTTCAGGAGTACGCCGCGGACCTGGGCCACCCCCCGCCGTCGTGCGGTGACCTGACGCCCTGGGCGCAGCGCGGCGTGCTGCTGCTGAACAGGGTGCTCACGGTGCGTCCCAGCAATCCGGCGTCGCATCGTGGCAGGGGCTGGGAAGCGGTGACCGAGTGCGCCATCCGGGCGCTGACCGCACGGTCGCTGCCCCTGGTGGCCATCCTGTGGGGCCGTGACGCGTCAACGCTCAAACCGATTCTCGCCCAAGGGAACTGCGTGGCCATCGAGTCACCCCACCCCTCGCCACTGTCCGCCTCGCGGGGCTTCTTCGGCTCCCGTCCGTTCAGCCGTGCCAACGAGCTGCTGGCCGAAATGGGCGCGGACGCGATCGATTGGCGGCTGCCGTGAACGAGATGACCGCGCTGCGGGCGCACCGGCGCGGCGGCCCCGAACAGCTGGTGATCGAGCGGGCGCCCGTGCCGGTGGCGGCCGCCGGCGAGGCCTTGGTGGCCGTACATGCGGCTGCCATCACCTTCGACGAGCTGACGTGGGAGGAAACCTGGACCCGCGGCGGCGTCAGCCGGACCCCGGTGATCCCGTCGCACGAGGTTTCCGGCGTGGTGTCCGCGGTGGCCGACGGCGTCACGGATTTCGTGCCCGGCGACGAGGTCTATGGGCTGATCGCGTTCGACCGCGACGGCGCGGCGGCCGATTTCGTCGCCGTGCCCGCGACCGACCTGGCCGCCAAGCCGTCGACGGTCTCCCACACCGTCGCCGCGGCGCTGCCGCTGGCCGGCCTGACGGCGCTGCAGGCTCTGGTCGATCACGCCGCGGTGCAACCGGGAGAGGCCGTGCTGGTGCACGGCGGCGCCGGGGGAGTGGGCCTGTTGACCGTCCAGCTGGCCGCCCTGCTCGGCGCGCAGGTGGCCGCGACCGTGCGCAGCGACACCGCCAACCTTCTTCGTGGTTGCGGCGCGCAGCGGGTGATCGACACGCGCACCGAGGCATTCGACGAAACCGGCGCCGCCTACGACGTCGTCGTCGACACCGTCGGCGGCCAGACGCTGGAAAGGTCATACGGCGTGCTGCGCCGCGGTGGCCGGCTGGTCACGTTGTCGGCACCGCCACCGGATGGCAAGGCCGACGAATTCGGTATCAGCGCAACCTTCTTCGTCGTCACGCCGAATCGCGATCAGCTGACCGAGCTCGCCGCGCTTGTCGACGGCGACCGGTTGCACGTCGCGATCGCCCAGACGTTCCCGCTCGACGAGGGTCGGGAGGCGTTCGAAAGCCGCGAGCGCGGCGGCCGCGCCGGCAAGACCGTCCTCATCGTGCGGGACTGAGGGCCATGCACCCCGTCGGCGGCACAGCTTCACCAAGCGCCTACGAAGCGCCTATGAAGCGGGGAAGTTCACGTCCTTGGTGACGGCTTCCCACTCGTCGATCGACGCCGACAGCGCCGCGATCTTGTCCCGCATGGCCTTGAGCACGTCGCGGCCCAGCAGCAGCCGCAGCGGCGGATCGTCGAGTTTGGCCACCATCAGCACCGCCTCGGCCACCTTGCGCGGGTCGCCGGGCAGGTGATCGGCGAACTGCTTGATCAGGTCCTTGCGCGCCGCCACGTCGCCGTAATCGGCTATCGGAGCATCGGATTCCTTCATGGACCGGGTCGCCCAATCGGTGCGGAACGCACCGGGTTCGATGGCGGTCACCTTGATGCCCAGCGGGCGGACCTCGGTGGCCAGCGCTTCGGTCACGGCCTCGAGCGCGAACTTGGTCGACGAGTAGTAGGCGTTGGGTGGGTTGGCCACCAGGCCGGTCATCGAGGAGATGTTGATGATGTGGCCCGACCCGCGGTCGCGCATGCCCGGCAGCACCGCCTTGATCATGTCGACGGCGCCGAAGTAGTTGACGTCGAACAGCTTTCGGACTTCGGCGTCCTCACCCTCTTCCACCGCGGACAGGTAGCCGTGTCCGGCGTTGTTGACCAGCACATCGATTCCGCCGAAAGCCTTTTCGGTCGCCGCCACCGCGGCGGCGACCTGGCCGGTGTCGGTCACATCGAGCGCGGCGGCCAGCGCCCGGTCGCCGAACTGGTCGGCGAAGTCCTGCACGGCCTCGGCCCGCCGCGCCGTCACCACCACGCTGTGGCCGGCTTCCAGGGCCGCGCGGGCGATTTCGCGGCCGAAGCCGGTGGAGCATCCCGTGATCAGCCAGCGTGACATCGCTAGATCGTCCCTTCCGGTAGGCGCCGCAGATAGCCCTTTCGCCGGTCGGCGAGCTGGGCCGCCCGCTGCTGCGGGCTCACCCGCGCCAGGTGCGGCACCTCGGCGTCGAGCTGGTCCAGCTTGATGACGCGGCCCCGCGCACCGAGGTCTTCGCGGGGACCGTTGTCGCCGAATTCCGCCATGCGCAGCGTCAGGATGGCTTCGCGCAGGCCGTCGGAGTCGATCCAATTGGCTACGCCGGGGTCGACCGGTGAGATCACGTAGGTGTGGCTGCCGTCCTCGTTGGCGACGGACTGCGCCTTGTTGAGGCTGCCGGTGCGGTCGACGAGTTCGAGCGTGGTGCCCCAGATATTGCTGAGCGGAACGGTGAAATATTCGGCGCCACCGTCGTTCAGGTCGACGACGAACGCCTCGCCGGGGGCGAGATCGAACCGGCCCATCACGTACACCTGGTTGCGCATGGCGCCGGCCTTGTCGGCGGACCAGGCCAGGTTGAAATGGTTGGCCGGCATCTTGTACACGCCATGACTGAGCTTGCCGGTGAAGTTGGCGAAGTAGTCCATCATCGCCGCGGTCGCCTCGGCCTGCTCGTCGAGCGTGCGCGCCGGCGTCTGCGGGGGGCCGCCGAGCCGTTGCACCTCAAGGTGATTGGGGTCGTCGCGGCCCCAGTCCAGCAGCACGTCGCGAATGTAGAACTCGTGGGCGGCCGGGGAGGTCCGCACGTGATTGGGCCGGCCGTTGGCGGGGTCGGAGTCGACGGTGATGGTGAAGCTGCCGTCGGAGTCGACCCGCATGGTGCGACCGTTGAGCACGTCGACCGTGCCCATGTTCGCGTCCCAGAGGGTGAAGTAGTTTTCGGTCATCCGGTGTTCACCGACCCGGCCGTGGATCTCGTAACGCTCGTCGCCGGAGATTGGGATCACCCGGTACACGCTGTCGGGATTGTCGATGCCCCAACGTGATCCAGGAATCCGGCGGCCGTCCACCGGGTGCGCCAGCCGGGTGATGCAACTGACCTTCGGTCGCAGCTTGTCCTGGTTGGACGACCACACCGCCGCCGAGAACATCACCTCGGCGAACGCGTCGTCGAACCGTTCGCGCATCGCCTCCGACGCCTTGGCCCGGCCCAGCCAGGTCTGCGCCACGCTCCGGTAGGCGGCCTTGACGGTGGGATGCTCGATCAGGTCGAGGGCCGCCAGTTCCTGTTCGTGCTGGGATACCGTCGCGACCGGGTCATCAGGCATGTGCTGTTCCTCCGATGAATTGTGCAAAACGCTTGTTGTACACCCTGAATCGCTCGTCAACCTGCTCGGGAAGCAGGCCGTAGTTCTCCAGCCCGTACGGCGCGCGCGCCACCTCGCGCGGACGCTCACGCAGCCAGCGCCGCATCGCGTCCTCGGCCTGGGCGGTCAGCGGCAGCCCGATCGCGTCGTAGACGCGGGCCACCTGTCCGATCGGGTCGGCCACCGCCTCGTCGAACCCGATGTCGGTGACGCGGGCACCGTCGTCGGACCAGCCGTCGCGGGTCGCCATCGCGCGGTCATTGGTCCAGCCCATCCGCTCCAGCCACTGCGCGCCCACCCGGTGCGCGTCCACGGTATCGGCGTGCATCGCGTGCAGGGTGGCGTTCAGACTGGCCCCCGACGCGATCGTGGTGCGTGGATCACGATGCAGGTGCACGAGGTGCAGATCGGGGAACTGTGCGCGCAGCAGGCCCAAATACCCCAGGTGCGCCGGCGATTTGAGCACCCATCGCCGGCCCCGCTGGCCCCGCCGGTGTTTTTGCCATTGCAGGAACTGCAGCATGCGGTGCAGGTAGGCATAGGCGGGGGAGAAGTCCTGATCGTCGAGCCACGACCGGTAGTGCGGCAGGTGCGCGCCCGACTCGGGGACGTGCGACAAGAACGCGTCGGCCAAAAAGACGATCTCCTCCTCGGCTTCGGTGGCGTACATCGGGTGGATGGCGAACAGCTCGGGCGCCAGTTCGCGCGATTTCGCTTCTCGCGCTTGGCTGATGGCGATGCGCGGATCGACCCCGGTGAACCCGTGATTCAACTTCGGCGCGACCTCGACGACCTCCCACCCGTGCGCGCAGGCGAAGCGCGGGTCGGCCGCCAGCAGCCGCTGCAACAACGTGGTCCCGCTGCGCATCATCCCGACGACGACGATCGGGGCGGCCACGCGCTCGTCGAGGATCTCCGGATGGCGGCGGATCCACTCCTGCGTGCGCAGCCGCATCCGCAGGCTGTGCACGATCCCCGAGCGCAGGATGTGGGCGCCGATAGCGTTGAGGTCGGCGCCCGCATAGTCGCGTAGCAGCACGGCCAGCGGCTCTGCGAACTCGCCCGGGCCCCAGTCGGTGAGATCTTCCTTGCGTTGCGCGTCGGCCAGGACGCCGGCCGGCTCGAAGACGCTGGCGAATGTCACGGGGTCAGAACTTCAGGTGCTGGCTGACGTCGCCGACCTGGTCGACGAACATGGTGCGGCTGTCGAAACACCACACGCCGTCCACCCGGTGAAAGGTGTCCTTGTAGTGCCCGGTCACGATGACCTGCAGCGGCAGGTCGGGGGTGGCCTGCGTGACGCAGTAGTAGGACGTGCTCGTCGCGGTGCCAACCGCCTCGTCGATGTGCAGCTGCACGTTGGTGGTGTTGTGCTTGGTCTTCGGGGTGCCGTCTTCGTAGATGCGCGTGGCCATGTCGTACATCTCGCGGACCCGGGCCGAGCCGGCGAACACGGTCTCCGGCGGGCCGTCCTCCACGCCGCAGATGCGGCCGTGCTCGAAAAGCCGGGCCACCCCGTCCAGGTCGCCGCCGTCGAGGAGCTGTGCATAGGTGTAGATGAGGTTGGTGATCTCGGTGGCGCTGTCACTCATGTCGAACCGCCTCGGGAAAGTCCGTCCGCTGTGCTTCCGCGACCAATGTTGGCAGAACCGGCCCAACTTACATAGAAGCGACGATTACTCTTAGTCGCCGTGACCTTACCGTGGACGCCGAGCCGGCTCGGCAACCTGACCGGCAAGCGCGTGATCGTGACCGGCGCGACCAACGGGGTGGGCCTGGGCACGGCCCGCGCGCTCGCCAAGGCCGGCGCGCACGTGATCCTCGCGGTGCGCAACACCGAACTCGGCGAGCGACGCGCAGCGGAGATTTCTGCGATGGGTGGCGCCACCACATCGGTAGTCAAGCTCGACCTGGCTGACCTGTCGTCGGTGCGGGCGTTCTGCGACCTGATCGACGGGCCGGTCGACATCCTGATCAACAACGCCGGCGCCCTGACCGACCGCCGCACCGACACGGTCGACGGATTCGAGATGACGCTGGGCACCAACCTGCTCGGACCGTTCGCCCTGACCAACCTGCTGCTGCCCACGGTGCGTGCGCAGATCATCAACGTCGGCTCCGACGCGCACCGGTCGGCGACGTTGCACCTCGACGACCTGCACCTGCGCCGGCACAAGTGGACGAGGCTGGGCGCCTACGCGCAGTCCAAGCTCGCGGTCATGCTGTGGGGCCTCGAGCTGGACCGCAGGCTGCGCGCGGCCGGCTCGCCGCTCATCACCCACCTCACGCACCCGGGGTGGGTGGCCTCGAACCTGTCGAACGTGGGCGACTCGCCCCTGATGTCGCTGGCCCACAAGGCGGTCAAGATGGTGGCCGACCGGCTGGCCAACGGCATCGACGAGGGCGCGGCGCCCACGCTCTACTGCATCAGCGAACCCGTGCCGCCGGGCAGCTACGTCGGGGTCAGCGGCAGGTTCGGGCTGCGCGGCGGGCCGGTGCTCATCGGCCGGACGCCGCTGGCGTGCGATTACGACGCCGCCGCCCAGCTGGTGGCCTTCGCTGAACGCGAGACCGGCACGAAACTGGAGGTCTGACCATGGGTGAATTCGACAACATGATCGCCGTCGTGACCGGCGCCGCGCGCGGCCAGGGCCGCAGCCACGCCGTCGCACTGGCCGAACAGGGCGCCGACATCATCGCCGTCGACATCTGCGCCGACCTCGAGGCGATTCCCTACGCCCTGGGCACCGAAGCCGAGCTCGCCGAAACCGTGCAGCTGGTCGGGTCCGCGGGACGCAAAGCGGTTTCGGTGATCGCCGACGTCCGCGACCTCGCGGGCCTGCAAGCCGGGGTGCAGGCGGGTATCGACGAACTCGGCGATGTCGACGTCGTCATCGCCAACGCCGGGGTGGTGGCGATCGGCGTCACCGAGCCCGAGTCCGAACCGGTGTTCGACACGATCGTCGACACCAACCTCAAGGGCGTGTGGCACACGCTGCTGGCGACGGTTCCCTCGATCGTGCGCAAGGGCAGGGGCGGCTCGGTCGTCCTGGTCAGTTCGTCGCAGGGCCTGACCGGCCGCGGCGGTGACGGCAGCGCCGCGATGTTCGCCTACGCCGCATCCAAGCACGGTGTCGTGGGTCTGATGCGCTCGGCAGCGAATGCCTATGCGCCGCACAAGATTCGAGTCAACTCGGTACACCCCAGCGGGGTCGCGACGCCGATGATTCTGAACGACTTCGTGGTGACGCGGATGACGGAGAATCCGAACCCGGCCGTCTCACAGATGCTGCTGCCCGGGGTGCCGTTGGTGGAGGCGCAGGACGTCACCGAGGCGGTGCTGTGGCTGGCCGGCGCGCGATCGCGCTACGTGACCGGCGTGTCGATACCGGTCGACGCCGGCCACGTCGTCATGTAGAGGGCGGGCCAACGATGTACGACCTCGACGAGACAATCCGGCAGCGGCGCTCGACGCGCATGTACCTGCCCACCCCGGTGCCGCGGCACCTGGTCGACGAATCGCTGGAGCTGGCCATGCGGGCGCCGTCGAACTCCAACGTCCAGCCGTGGCGCGTGGTGTTCGCCTCCGGAGCGGCGCGCGAGCGGCTGGTGGCGGCCATGCTGGCGAAGGCGGGGGCCGAATCGCCGAACGTGCCGCAGCTGCCCGAAGCGTTCGCTCACCTGCGGCGCCAACTGGGCGCGCAGGTGTACGGCTCGATGGGCATCGTGCGCAGCGATACCGAGGCCCGGCGCGTCGCGGTGCTGCGCAACTGGGAATTCTTCCGCGCCCCGCTGGGTGGCGTGGTGTCGATGCATCAGGACTTCGGCCTGGTTGACAGCCTGGGCGTCGGGATGTTCCTGCAGACGCTGCTACTGGCGTTGACCGCCCGCGGTCTGAGCACCTGCGTGCAGGTATCGATAGCAGGCTATCCCGACATCGTGCGGGAGCAACTCGGCATCCCATCCGAGATGACGTTGTTGTGTGGCCTTGCCGTCGGCTACCCCGACCCCGATTTTCCCGGCAACTCGCTGCGCGTCGGCCGCGAGAGCGTGGACAAGCACGTGGTGTTTTTGGACGACTGACGACGCCGAAAAGCCCGGGGCCGCTGACCGAGCCGCTACACCCGCGACGCGTCGCTAGCCGCGAACGACCTTGCCGGCCTTGATGCAGGACGTGCAGACGTTGAGGCGCTGCTTGTTGCCGCCCGGACGCGTGACGACGTGCACGGTCTGGACGTTGGGATCCCACCGGCGGCTGGTGCGGCGGTGGGAGTGCGACACCGACTTGCCGAAGCCGGGGCCTTTCCCGCAGATCTCGCACACAGCGGCCATTGTTCAAGCTCCTCAGTTCTCGGGGGTCCGGCTCGGGCGGTCTGAACGCGGCCGGGACAGCCCGGGTTCACCCGGGCCCCACTGAGGATACCGATTGTCATGGCAACCACCAAAACAGTCACCCTCTCTGTCGCCCCCTCTGGCTAGGCTCAATGGGCCGGTTCGGCCCGCCGGCGGGTGGTGGTCACCGGCGGCCGTGGCGCGTGTCGCCCGGCTACGCTGGCGCCCACCGGGTGCCGGGCACCGAAGACATCGACGAGGCACCGACGGGCGCAGAGGAGGTGGGTAACCCTGGCCACTTCGTGGACATCGCCGGACCGTCAATTAGACGCGATGACACTGCGGGATTGGGCGCACACGGCCGTCAGCGACCTGATCACCCACATCGACGAGATCAACCGGCTCAACGTCTTCCCCGTCGCCGACTCCGATACCGGCGCCAACATGCTGTTCACCATGCGTTCGGCGCTGGCGGAGCTGAACGCGCAGGGCGGCTCGGCCTGCGCCGCGCGGGCCGCTGCGGCGCTGTCGGCCGGCGCGCTGAACGGCGCCCGCGGCAACTCCGGGGTGATCTTGTCGCAGATCCTGCGCGGCGTCGCCGACGTCACCGCGACCGCCGCAACGGACGTCGGCGGCGACCTGTCCCACATCGAGGCCGCCGTGCTGGGCGCCGCGCTGCAGCGCGGCGTCGAACTGGTCATCACCTCGATGGGCGGCGAGGAAGTCCCGGGGACCATCGTCTCGGTGTTGCGGGCCGCCGCCACCGCCGTCCAGCAGTGCGCCCGGGCCGGGGACGGGCTCGCGCCCGCGATCATCGCCGCCGGTGACGCGGCGGTGGTCGCCCTGGAAAAGACCCCCGAGCAGCTCGCCGTGCTCGCCGACGCCGGAGCCGTGGACGCCGGCGGGCGGGGTCTGCTGGTCCTGTTGGACGCGTTGCGGACCACCATCACGGGGCAGGCGCCCGCCCGGACGGTCTACGAGCTCTCGCCGCGGGCGCAGCAACCCGAAGCCTCCGCGCCACGCCCCGCACCCCAATTCGAGGTGATGTACCGGCTGGACGGCTGCGAACCCGCGGCGGCGGACGCGCTGCGCGACCGGCTGGCGGACCTGGGCGATTCGGTGGGCATCGCCTCCGCGCCGTCGTCGGCCCGGCGCACCTACTCCGTGCACGTGCACACCGATGACGCCGGCGCCGCCGTCGAGGCAGGGTTGGCGGCCGGGCGGCTCAGCCGCATCGTCATCTCGGCCCTGAGCTCCGGCGCGCCCGGGTTGCCTGCGGGCGGCTGGACGCGGGAACGGGCGGTGCTGGCCGTCGTCGACGGCGGCGGCGCCGCCGACCTGTTCGCCGGGGAAGGCGCCTGCGTGCTGCAACGCGACCCCGCCGCGCACGATCCCGTAACCAACATCAGCGCGCACCAGCTGATGCGGGCCGTCGTCGACACCGGCGCCGCGCAGGTGATGCTGCTGCCCAACGGCTACGTGGCCGCCGAGGAGCTGGTTGCCGGATGCACCGCGGCCATCGGCTGGGGGATCGACGTGGTGCCGATTCCGACCGGGTCGATGGTGCAGGGGCTGGCCGCGCTGGCCGTGCACGAAATTGGCAGGCAGGCCGTCGACGACGGCTACACGATGGCCCGGGCCGCCGGCGCGGCGCGGCACGGATCGGTGCGCATCGCCACCGAGAGCGCGTTGACCTGGGCGGGTCGCTGCCACCCGGGGGACGGCCTGGGGATCGCGGGCGACGAGGTGCTGATCGTGGCCGCCGACGCGGTCGGGGCCGCGATCGGTCTGCTCGATCTGCTGCTGGCCTCCGGCGGCGACCTGGTCACGGTGCTGCTGGGCGTCGGCATCGATACGGACGGCGACGCCGGCGCGGTCGGCGACATCCTGGAAGAGCACATGCACGACCACCACCCCGGAACCGAACTGGTCACCTACCGCACCGGCCACCACGGTGACGCGCTGCTGATCGGGGTCGAATAGCGATGGTGTCGCTGAGCGACCGGCTGGACTACGCCGTTGGTGGCAAGGTGGTGGAGCTCCTCGACGAGGTGTTCGGCATCCGGACCGTCGACGACCTGTTGCGCCACTACCCCCGCAGCTACACCGAGGGCGCCAGCCGGTGGGACGCCGACGACGAACGGCCGCCGGCCGGTGAGCACATCACCATCATCGACACGATCGCCGACACCGAGACGTTTCCGATGAAGAAGACCCCGAAGAAGGTGTGCCACCGCATCACGCTCGGCTCCGGGCGCGCCAAGGTGACCGCCACATTCTTCAACGCGAACTACATCAAAAAGGACCTGACCAAGGGCGCCAAGGTGATGCTTTCGGGTGAGGTCGGGTTCTTCAGGAATGTCATGCAGCTCACCCATCCCGCGTTTCTCCTTCTCGACACGCCGGACGGGAAGAACCGTGGCACCGTGTCCCTCAAGAGCATCGCCAACGCCTCGCACGCCACCACCGGCGAAGATATCGCGGACGCGTACCAGCGCCACTTCTTCCCGATCTATGCCGCCAGCGCCAAGCTGCAGAGCTGGAACATCTTCGCCGCGGTGCGCCAGGTGCTCGACGTCCTCGACCCGGTGCCCGATCCGTTGCCCGAGGACCTGCGCGCGAAATTCGGCCTGGTCTCCGAAGATCAGGCGTTGCGCGACATCCACCTCGCCGAAAGCGAGTCTCGCCGCCAGCGGGCGCGCGAACGGCTGACCTTCGACGAGGCCGTCGGGCTGCAGTGGGCCCTGGTGGCCCGCCGGCACGGCGAGCTTTCGGAATCGGGGCCCCCGGCACCGCCGCGCACGGACGGTTTGGCCGCGGAACTGTTGGGGCGGTTGCCTTTCGAGCTGACGGCAGGGCAGCGTGACGTGCTCGGCGTGCTGTCCGGCGGGCTGGCGTCGAATCGCCCGTTGAACCGCCTGCTGCAGGGGGAGGTGGGCTCGGGTAAGACGATCGTGTCGGTGCTGGCGATGCTGCAGATGGTGGATGCCGGTTATCAGTGCGCACTGCTGGCGCCAACGGAAGTGCTTGCTGCGCAACATCTTCGGTCGATCCGCGATGTGCTCGGCCCGCTGGCGATGGCGGGCCAGCTGGGCGGCGCCGATCATGGCACCCGGCTCGCGCTGCTCAGCGGTTCCATGACCGCTGCGCAGAAGAAGCAGATCCGGGCCGAGATCGCCGGCGGTGAAGTCGGCATTGTCGTCGGCACCCACGCGCTACTACAGGACGCGGTGGAGTTCGACAATCTCGGCATGGTGGTCGTCGACGAGCAACACCGCTTCGGTGTCGAGCAGCGAGATCAATTGCGGGCCAAGGCCCGTCCCGGCGTAACCCCGCACCTGCTGGTGATGACGGCGACGCCGATTCCACGCACCGTCGCGCTCACCTTCTACGGGGACCTGGAAACCTCGACGCTGCGCGAACTTCCGCGCGGCCGCCAGCCGATCACCAGCAACGTCATCTTCGTCAAGGACAACCCCACGTGGCTCGGCCGCGCCTGGCAGCGCATCAGCGAAGAGGTCGCCGCCGGCCGGCAGGCCTACGTCGTGGCGCCCCGCATCGACGAGGACGACGATCCGGGCACCCAAGAGCAGAATGCCAAGGCCCCCGAGACCGCCGAAGGTCTTTACGCCCGACTGCGTTCCGGCGAGCTGGCGAACCTGCGGCTGGGGCTGATGCACGGGCGGCTGTCCGGCGACGAGAAGGACGCGGCGATGGCGGCCTTCCGCGCCGGCGAAATCGACGTGCTGGTGTGCACCACCGTCATCGAGGTGGGCGTCGATGTCCCCAACGCCACCGTGATGCTGGTGATGGACGCCGACCGGTTCGGCATCAGCCAGCTGCACCAGCTGCGCGGGCGGATCGGCCGTGGTGCGCATCCGAGCCTGTGCCTGTTCGCCAGCTGGGCCTCGCCGGACTCGTCAGCCGGACGGCGGCTGCGTGCGGTGGCCGGAACGCTGGACGGCTTCGCCCTCGCCGACCTCGATCTCAAGGAGCGACGCGAGGGAGATGTGTTGGGCCGCAACCAGTCCGGCCGGGCGATCACGCTGCGATTGCTGTCCCTGGCGGACCACCTGGAGTACATCGAGGCCGCCCGGGACTTCGCCGTCCAGGCCTACGCCGAGGACCGCTTCGATCCCGGGTTGGCCGTGCTGGCCGCACGATTCACCGGCACCGACCGCATCGAATACCTGGACAAATCGTGACCGCGAACCGCAAGGTGCTGTTGTGGCTGGCCGCGGCCGCGCTGGCCGCGGTGGTGGTGGCCTACCAGACGGTCGGGTCCTTGGCCAGCAGGCATTCCGCCGAATACGCTGCGCGCGCTGATGTTCCGACGGTGTTGCCCGGCGCCGACGTGCTCGCGGGCATTGCGGTCGTGCCGGTGCGGTTGCACCGCTACGACTACCTGCGGGCCGCGTTCGGCGACGCGTGGGATGACGACAACGACGCCCCGATGGGGCACAACGGGTGCGACACCCGCGACGACATCCTCGACCGCGATCTCGTCGGCAAAACGTATGTGTCGATCAAGCGGTGCCCGGACGCCGTGGCCACGGGCACGCTGCACGACCCGTACACCAACAAGACCATCGCCTTTCAGCGCGGTCCCAAGGTCGGCGAATCGGTCCAGATCGACCACATCGTCCCGCTCGCATACGCCTGGGACATGGGGGCCTACGGCTGGCCGGCGCCCGAGCGGCTGCGCTTCGCCAACGACCCGGCCAACCTGCTGGCCGTCGACGGGCCGGCCAACCAGGACAAGGGCGATTCGCCGCCGGCGCAGTGGATGCCGCCGAACGCGGCGTTCGCCTGCCAGTACGCGATGCAATTCCTCGCCGTGCTGCGCGGCTATTCGCTGACGGTGGATCAGGCGTCGACCGGCGTCCTGCGCCACGCCGCCGCGACCTGCCCCGCGGGATAAGGTCCGCTAGGAGCCCGAGTACGTGTCCGGGTCCGGGCGCAGCCGGGTGCCGTCGTTGAGCCCGTTGATCGCATCCATGTGCTCGGCGCCCAACTCGAAGTCGAACACGTCCATGTTGGTCGCGATGTGCTCGGCCTTGGCCGACCGGAACACGACCGCGTTGCCCAGCTGCAAATTCCACCGCAGCAGCACCTGCGACGCGGTCTTGCCGTATTCGGCGGCGACCGAATTCACCGCCGGGTTGTCGATCAACTTGCCCAGCGCCAGCGGCGTGTAGGACTGGGTGGCCACGTTGTGCTCGGCGTTGGTCTTGCGCAGCGCTTCCTGGTTGAGCAGCGGGTGCAGCTCGATCTGGTTGACCGCGGGTGTGACGAACGTGAGGTCGATGACCGTCGTCAGGTACTCCTCGGTGAAGTTGGAGACGCCGATCGAGCGGGCCTGACCTTCCGCGCGGGACTGGATCATGCCGCCGAAGGAGTTCACGTAGTTGCCCAGCGACGGGGCCGGCCAGTGGATCAGGTACAGGTCGACGTAATCCAGCCCGAGCCGCTCCAGGCTGGCGTTGCAGGCGTCCATCGCCGCCTTGAAACCCTGGTCGGGGGTGGCGAGCTTGGTGGTGACGAACAGCTCGGCGCGTGGAATCCCGGAGGCGGCGATGGCCCGCCCGACGGCGGCTTCATTGCCGTAGGCCGCGGCGGTGTCAATCAGCCGGCAGCCGACTTCCAGCGCCGCCGACACCGCGCGTTCGGTCTCGTCGTCCGACAATTCCGCGACGCCCAGGCCCAGGGCCGGCATCGTGTTTTCGTCGTTGAGAGCAATTGAGGGTGCGGCGGAGCCCGACTCGCCAGTCAATTCATTCACCTGCCTGTGAAATTAAAGGTTCGAGATTGTGCACTGAGCCGGGTTCCGTCATCGGGCGAGGAAATCAACGGCGTTCGGCGCCGAGTTCGAGGCGCTGAGTTCGAAATCGAACACGTCGAAGTTGCTCGCAATCCATAACGGCTCACCGGCTTGGGGACCACGATATTACCGAGGGAGCAAATGCAACCTAGTCAACACCTGGGCAGGTGTCCATCCGTGCCCCTCGGTACCGAGTGCGCCACCACGTACAGTGAGTCGCGCGGCACACCGGACTCGGCGGCCGCTCGGCCGGTCTTCCGCTCGATGCGGCGGGTGGAATAAGCGTCGTCGTCGAGGGGTATCACGTTTGTTGCTAAGGGGGTTGTCCGTGACCAAGCCTCTGTCTGCCGCGCCAGGCGTCCACACCGAAGCGCTGCGCGCGTCTGTGCCCCTGGCCAGTCGCATCCAGGGCGCCGTCACCAGCGTCGGGGTCAAGGTCATCCCGTGGATCCCGACCGCGGTGCGACGAGGGCTGGTCCGCGGCCGTTCCGTCATCATCGACGGCAACACCCTTGACCCGACCCTGCAGCTGATGCTGTCGGGCCTGCGCGCCGTCGGCATCGACGGGCTGGTCGTCGACGACGACCCCGAGGTGTCCCGCGCCCAGATGCACGAGTCGACCGTGGGGTTCCCCGGTCCGCAGATCCATGTCGACGTCACCGAGTTGTCGCTGCCCGGCCCGGCCGGTGACATTCCGGCGCGGCATTACCGTCCGGCCGACGGCGCGGCCGCGCCCCTGCTGGTCTTCTACCACGGCGGCGGCTGGTCGATCGGCGACCTGGACACCCATGACACGCTGTGCAGGCTGACCTGCCGTGATGCCGGCGTGCACGTGTTGTCGATCGACTACCGGCTGGCTCCCGAGCACCCGGCGCCGGCCGCGATCGAGGACGCGTACGCGGCGTTCACATGGGCATACGAGCACGCCGGCGAGTTGGGCGCCGCGCCCGGGCGGGTCGCGGTCGGCGGCGACAGCGCCGGCGGCAACCTCGCCGCGGTCGTCAGCCAACTGGCACGCGACGAGGGCGGCCCCGCGCCGGTGCTGCAGTGGCTGCTTTATCCGCGGACCGACTTCACCGCGCAGACTCGGTCGCTGAGCCTTTTCTCGCGCGGCTTCCTGCTGACCAAGCGCGACATCGACTGGTTCGAATCCCAGTACCTGCGGCGTTCGGATCTGGACCGGACGGATCCGCGCGTGTCGCCGGCGCTGGCCGAATCGCTGGCCGGACTGGCCCCCGCGCTGATCGCGGTCGCGGGCTTCGACCCGTTGCGCGACGAAGGCGAGAGCTACGCCGAGGCGCTGCGGGCCGCCGGGACCGCGGTCGACCTGCGCTACCTGGGCTCGCTGACCCACGGCTTCGCCAATCTGTTCCAGCTCGGCGGCGACAGCATGGTCGCGACCACCGAGTTGATCTCGGCCCTGCGCGCGCACCTGAGTCGGGTCTGAATTGTTGAGCGGCCGGCGCCGGTAATCTAGAGGCGCCTTGTCCGATCGCGTTGTCGGCAGACCGACAATTCGAGTACCGAAAGATCAGAGAACCTGTGGCCGACACTCCCAAACGCCCCCCACGATTCGACATGAAGTCGGCCTCCGGCGGTAAATCCGGCCGGCTCGTCCAGATCGGCGGCACCGCGTTCGTCGTGATCTTCGCGGTCGTCCTCGTCTTCTACATCGTGACGTCGAACCACAAGAAACCCGCCACCACCGGCGCGGGCGACACGGTGCGGGTGACGTCGAGCAAGCTTGTCACCCAGCCCGGCAGCAACGACCCCAAGGCCGTGGTGACGTTCTACGAGGACTTCCTGTGCCCGGCCTGCGGTAACTTCGAGCGCACCTTCGGGCCGACGGTGTCTCGGCTCATCGACGTCGGGGCCATCGCGGCCGATTACTCCATGGTGTCGATCCTGGACAGCTCGCGGAACCAGAACTATTCGTCGCGCGCGGCGGCCGCGGCACGCTGCGTCGCCGACGAATCCCTCGACGCGTTCCGCCGCTTCCACACCGCGTTGTTCAGCACCGACATTCAGCCCAGCGAAACCGGCAAGAGCTTCCCGGACAACGCGCGACTGATCGAGCTTGCGCGTGAGGCCGGCGTGGTGGGCAAGGTGCCGGACTGCATCAACAGCGGCAAGTACCTTGACAAGGTCACCGGCGAAGCGGCGGCCGCGCACATCAACGCCACGCCGACGGTCAAGATCAACGGCGAGGACTACGACCCGTCGACACCCGAGGCGCTGGTCAGCAAGATCAAAGAGATCGTGGGCAACATTCCCGGCCTCGACGGCGCGGTCGCGCCGGCCGCCATGTGACCGGTGCGGTGTCGACAGAATCCGCCGATCCCAGCGGCGATCTGACGCGCGCCCGGGTGCCGGCGCTCAGCGCCTGGTGGCTGCTGATCGCCGGGGCGATCGGCTTGGTTGCGTCGATGACGCTGACGGTCGAGAAGATCGACATCCTGCTCAACCCGGCCTACGTCCCGTCCTGCAACATCAACCCGATCCTGTCGTGCGGCTCGGTGATGATCACGCCGCAGGCGTCGCTGCTGGGATTTCCCAATCCGTTGCTCGGTCTGGTGGCCTTCACCGTGGTGGTCGTCACCGGGCTGCTGGCGCTGGCGAAAGTGGCTCTGCCCCAATGGTATTGGCTGGGTCTGACGGTCGGGATGCTGGTCGGCGCGGTGTTCGTGCACTGGTTGATCTTCCAGAGCCTGTATCGCATCGGCGCGTTGTGCCCGTACTGCATGGTGGTGTGGGCGGTCACCATGTCGCTGCTGGTGGTGGTCGCCTCGATCGCGTACCGCCCGGCGTTGCAGGCCCGCCCCTTCGGCCTGGCGTGGGTGCTGTACCAATGGCGGTGGTCGATCGCCGCGCTGTGGTTCACCGCGGTGTTCCTCCTGTGCTTGGCGCGGTTCTGGGACTATTGGTCGACGCTGCTGTAAGTATCTGGACGTGACCCGGATCATCGGCGGTGTGGCGGGGGGCCGGCGCATCGCGGTCCCGCCGCGAGGCACCCGGCCCACCACCGACCGGGTCCGCGAGTCGCTGTTCAACATCCTGACCGCGCGCCGCGAGTTGAGCGGCCTTGCGGTGCTGGACCTGTACGCGGGCTCGGGCGCCCTGGGACTCGAGGCGCTCTCCCGCGGGGCCGCCACCGCGCTCTTCGTGGAGTCCGACCCGCGCAGCGCGTCCGTCATCGCGCGCAACATCGACACCCTGGGGCTGGCAGGGGCAACGCTGCGCCGCGGGGCGGTGGCCGCCGTCCTGGCGGCCGGGGTCGCGGCCGCCGAGGTCGAAGCCGTGCTGGCCGCGTTGACCGCGCATGGCTGGGTGCGCGAGGACGCCGTCGCGGTGGTCGAGCGCGCGGCCGGCGGCGCACCGCTCACCTGGCCGGCCGGCTGGTCCGTGTGGCCGCAACGTGTATACGGCGACACCCGTTTGGAGCTCGCCGAGCGGCTGTGAGTCGGCGTGTACCGTCATTCGTCATGGCGCCGCTCCTCCGCATCGCTTGTTCTGCATCGTCGACGGCGCGCGTCATGGCGCCGCTCCTCCGCATCGCTTGCTCTGCATCGTCACCGGCGCGCGCGTCATGAGCGGCGCCGTATGTCCGGGCTCGTTTGACCCCGTGACGTTGGGCCACATCGACGTCTTCGAGCGCGCGTCGGCCCAGTTCGACGAGGTGGTGGTGGCGATCCTGAGCAATCCCGCCAAGAAGGGCATGTTCGACCTCGATGAGCGGATCGCGATGATCAACGAATCGACGACGCACCTGCCCAATCTGCGGGTGGAGGCCGGGCAAGGCCTGGTCGTCGACTTCGTCCGGTCGCGGGGGATGACCGCCATCGTCAAGGGGCTGCGCACCGGCGCCGACTTCGAATACGAGCTGCACATGGCGCAGATGAACAAACACGTCGCCGGGGTCGACACCTTTTTCGTCGCGACCGCGCCGCGGTATTCGTTCGTGTCCTCGTCGTTGGCCAAAGAGGTCGCGTTGCTCGGTGGTGACGTCTCGGAGCTGCTGCCCGAACCGGTCAACCGCCGGTTGCGCGAAAAGCGTTCCGGGCGGTCCTGAGCGCCGCCGCTCGATGCGTAAAGCGCTCGTCTGCAATGGATTTGGTCCACCGGTTGGGGTATACGTACGCGGCAACGCAGCGGCTACGGATTCCAAGAGCGACGGGTTTGGTCGAATGGCCGGCCGGCGGCGCCCAGCCTAATTGGTTGTTGGTGGTGGTTGGGGTTGGAAGGGTTCGTACCACCACCAGTCGGCGCGTTCGCCGGTAGGTCCGGGACATGGTGGGACGGCGGGTGGAGGTTGGGTTGGTGGGCGTGCCAGCGATCCCGGGTCCAGTGGTCGGCCGGCGTCGTCGGTGACGATGAGAGCCTCGGCGGGTCCGGTGATGGTGATACCGCCGCGATGGTGCAACCGGTGATGATACGGGCAGACCAGGACCAGGTTGGACAACTCGGTGGGGCCGCCGTCTTCCCAGTGCCGGATGTGGTGGGCGTGCAGGCCGCGGGCGGCGCCACAGCCGGGTATCGCGCACGTGGGGTCGCGATACTCCAGCGCGCGGCGAAGCCGCCGGCTGATCACCCGGGTGGTCCGCCCGGCGCCGATAGGCTCGCCGTGACGCTCGAACCAGACTTCACAGGTGGCATCGCAGCTCAGGTATTGGCGTTCGGCGTCGGTGAGCAGTGGACCCAGATGCAGTGCCGCAACACGCTGGGCAACGTCGAGGTGCATTATCACGGTGGTGTGCTGCCCGTGTGGGCGACGGGTGGCCTCGGCGTCCCAGCCGGCCTCGATCAGGCGCATGAACGCCTCAACCGCGCCCGGCAACGGCGGCATCTGATCTGAAACGCCGTGGCCCTCGCCGTGGTCGCGTTTCCATTCGCCGATCAGCGCCTCACGGTGAGACGCCAAGGCGGCGTCGAACTTCGCCGCATCATGGTGCGCAAGCTTGATCCGATAGCAGCTGCCGTCGTCGTCGGAGGTCTTGGTGATCGAGGGATGTGGTGCTGGCCGAGGGTCGGGTCGGGTTCGGGGTTCGAGTTTGATCGCGGTGCGCAGCTGGTTGACCGTGGCGACCGCGGCGAGTTGGGCGTAGCGCGCATCGGATCCCTTGCCCGCGTGTGCGGCGATCACCCCGACCTGATCCAGTGACAGCCGGCCCTCGCCCATGCCCGCCGCACACCGCGGGAACTCGTCGAGCCGGTGGGCGACCGTGGCGATGGTGTGGGCGTTGCCCGAAGAGCAACCCAGCTTCCAGGCCACCAACGCCGGCACCGACCGAGCCCCGGTGATCCCGCCCAGCCCGTCGCGGTCGATCTCGGCGATGATCTGCACGATGCGCGCATCGATCGCGTTGCGCTGACCGGCCAACTCCGCCAACTCCTCGAACAACACCCCCACACGCTGGGCAGGACTCAACGCCACCGGAGGCGATGCGATCGAGGACATAACGACATCATGGCAGCGGGGTACGACAAGTTTCGGCCGTCGATCCGCGCCGGTGCTCGACCGCTCGCCATCCACCCTGCGAAAAGCTCTTCCGCCGGCACTGAGGCCCCGCCGCTGGACGTCCAAAGACGTTGGATAGCAACGTCGTTGACGAGCCGGCGATGGTTTGGAGTAGCCGACCGCTGCGTGGGTACCCCATGGCTTCGAGCGCGCAACGTGAGGCCCGGTCGACCGGAAAAGAATCAATTACGCCAAGGCGGAACGTATCTTGAAAATCTGATCGGAGAAGAGGGGGTTTCGCGAGGTCGCCGACGTCGATAGGAGAACGGCAGCCATGACGGTAGACAATCTATTCGACGTTCCCGAGGCCGCGACCGATCTGATCGCGCTGCTCGCCGACGAGGGAGTCGCGCACTTCTTCATCAACCCCGGAACCGATTCCGCCCCGATCCAGGAGGCGCTGGCGGCGGCGCGCGCGGCCGACAAACCGAGTCCGCGGGCGGTGTTGTGCGTCCACGAGAGCATCGCCTTGGCGGCGGCGATCGGCCATCACATGGCCAGCGGCCGACCGCAGGCGGTCATGGTGCACGTCGATGCCGGGACGCTGAACCTGGGCGCTCAGCTGCACAACGCTCAGCGCAACGGGACTCCGGTCGTGGTGTTCGCCGGGCGCACCCCCTACAGTTGCGCGCCGGAGGTTCGCGGCCACCGCGACACCTACATCCATTGGCAGCAGGAGCAACTCGACCAGCCAGGCGTCGTGCGCAATTACGCCAAGTGGCACATGGAGGTCCCGCGTGGCCGGGAGCTGGCCCCGATCGTCCGGCGGGCATTCCAGGTCGCCCAATCCAGCCCGTCCGGACCTGCCTACGTCATGCTGCCCCGAGAAGCCTTGATGGAGCCCGGCGGCCGCGCGTTGCCGCGGCGGCTACCACCGGCCATACCGCCCGGCCCGGACCCGGGCGCGCTGGGCCGGCTGGCGGGGATCCTGGTCGCCGGGCAGCGGGTCGTCATCGTCACGTCCAGGACCGCCGCGGAACCCAACGCCGCGACCGTGCTGGCCCGCATCGCCGAATTGCTCGGTGCCCCGGTGATCGATCAGGGCGACCGCGCCAACCTGCCGCTCGGGCATCCCCTGCACGTGGTGGGCGACGCGGCCCCGCTGGAAACCGCCGACACCGTGCTGCTGCTGGACTGCGAAGTGCCCTGGGTGCCCGCGCAGCTGGCCCCGCCCGCGGATGCCCGCGTGGTGCAGATCGACGCGGACCCGGTCAAGGCGAGCATGCCGCTGTGGTCCTATCCGGTCGAGATCGCGCTGACCGCCGACACCCGGGTGACGCTGCTGCTGCTCGAGCAGACCCTGCTGCGGCTGGCCACCGACGAGCGACGCGAGAAGTGGAGCGCGCGGCGGCAGCGGGCCGAATTCGACATCGCGCAACGCCGCCGGGAGGCGATTCGCCGGGCCGCATCCGATCGCCCGGCGGACGCGCCCGACGCGATGCTGGCCGCGCTGGGCGGCGCGCTGCCGGAAAGCGCCGTGGTAGTCCAGGAGGCAGTGACCAACCGGCCCGCCGTGGCCCGCCAGATCCGGCGGCCGCCGGGGCACTTCTTCGACACGGGCGCGCCGGCATTGGGCTGGGCGCTCGGGGGCGCCTTCGGCGTCAAACTGGCCCGGCCGGAGGCGCCCGTCGTCGCGATATGCGGTGACGGGTCGTTCAACTTCGGCGTGCCCACCGCGGCGTTGTGGTCGGCGCACCGCCACGGCGCCCCCTTCGTGACGGTCGTCTTGAACAACCACTCGTACCTGGCCTCCAAATTGCCCGTGACGGAGCTGTACCGGGATGGAATATCGGTGCGGGAGAACGATTTCCCCGAGACTCGGCTCACACCGGACACCGATTACGCCGCCCTGGCGCGGGCCTGCGGAGGTAGCGGAGCAAGCGTGACCACGCAGGCGGAGATGCGTGAGGGCATCGGCTGGGCGCTCGCCGAGGCCGACCAGGGCCGGTGCACGGTGCTCGACGTGCGGTTGCCGCAACCCTGACGCGCCTCAGTGATGATGCCCGGGACGGTCGGGGTCGGGGGAGCCGCCCATCATGCGCAGCATCGGCACGCCCCCGGAGGAGATGAACCGGACGACCAGCATGCCCGCGAGCGCCAGGAAGGCGATGTTGAGGAAGGTCGTGTAGTTCCACGAGATCGACGCCTCCAGCACGGTCGCGTTGCGCTGCGCGGGGATGAGATTGGCTGTGCCGAAGATCAATTCGACCAAATATCCGGCGACGACCATCGCGGCGTAAAACGTGCCGAGCAATGTCAGCATCATCTTGGTGCCGTAGTACTTGCGGTAGATGTTCAGGATCGGAACGATCAACAGGTCGGCGTAGATGAACGCGATGACACCGCCGAAGCTGATGCCCCCGTTCCACAACACCGCGGCCAGCGGGACGTTGCCGATCGAGCACACAAAGGACACGATCGCCACGACGGGGCCCACGATCGGACCCCACAGCGCCGACCAGACCGGATGATCCACCAAAAAGAAGCTCTGCCAGAACTTTTCGGGAACCCACGCCGCGACGGCGCCGGCGATCAGCAAGCCCAGAACCAGGTCGCGCAGGATCGCGAGCCACTCCATCACGAACACGTGGGAGACCGAGGTGAAGCCCGCCGGGGAGAACAGCCGTCGCCAGAACGAGCCGTCCCCCTTGATTGACATGTCCATGGCGGCATGGCCTTCCATCGACCCGGCGATTCCCCGCTCGGCCTGCTCGCGGGCGGCGTCGACAAGTCGCGAACGCACGAACAGCCGGAACAGGACGGCGAGCGCCACGATCATCAACGGGCCGCCGACGAACTCTGCGGCGGTGAACTGCCAGCCCATCAGCAGCGCCAGGATGATGCCCAACTCCACCACGAAGTTGGTGGACCCGATCTCGAACGCCATCGCGGCGGTGAAGTCGGCGCCCTTGCGGAACAGCGATCGCGCCAACGCCACCGCGGCGTACGAGCACGACGACGACGCCGCCCCCAGCCCGGCGGACACCGCCAGGGTGCGCGGGCGATCGTCACCCATCAGGGCCACGATCGTCGAGCGCCGCACGACGGCCTGCACCACCGCCGAGAGGGCAAAGCCCACGATCAGCGCCCACAGAATTTCCCAGGTCATCGATCCGGCAAGCGTCAGGGCGTGCCCGATCGCCGATAGCACCGTCATCACTGAACCTCCTGCGGTGAGCCGCTGGCGCGAGGTGTGTCCGTTCCGGCGCGTCGGAGTATACCCCTTGGGGGTATTTTGGCGCGGGCCGCGATGGTGCGGCGGCTTCTCCCACCCTAGAATCGCTGGCAAACAGCCGGGCCCGGGTGCGTCGACGCAAAACCCACACCTGGGCAAACGCCGCGGCGGCGGGGCCCGGCGCGTCCAGGCGTTTAGGGCGCCGGGAACGGGCAAATACCCGACACACCGGTGTCGCCACCGCTGTCACAGAGACAACACCAGGCACACTGGTAACAACAGGAGTTTTGCAGACGCCAGGAGGGTACGGCCGTGTATCGAGTGTTTGAAGCGCTGGATGAATTGAGCGCCATCGTCGAAGAAGCCCGCGGCGTCCCGATGACGGCCGGCTGCGTGGTGCCCCGCGGCGACGTGCTGGAGCTGATCGACGACATCAAGGACGCCATTCCGGGCGAACTGGACGACGCCCAGGACGTGCTGGACGCGCGCGATTCCATGCTGTCCGACGCCAAGACGCACTCCGAGTCCATGGTTTCCTCGGCGACCACCGAGTCCGAGGCGATGCTCAACCACGCGCGTGCGGAGGCGGACCGGGTGCTGTCCGACGCGAAGGCGCAGGCCGACCGCATGGTGGGCGAAGCGCGCCAGCACAGCGAACGCATGGTCGGCGAGGCCCGCGAGGAGTCGGTTCGCATCGCCACCGCGGCCAAACGCGAGTACGAGGCCAGCGTCGGTCGCGCCCAGGCCGAAGCCGACCGGCTGCTCGAAAACGGCAACATCTCCTACGAGAAGGCCGTGCAAGAGGGCATCAAAGAACAGCAGCGCCTGGTATCGCAGAACAGCGTGGTGGAGGCCGCCAACGCCGAGGCGACCCGGCTCATCGACTCGGCGCACGCCGAGGCCGACCGGTTGCGGGGCGAATGCGACATCTACGTCGACAACAAGCTCGCCGAGTTCGAGGAATTCCTCAACGGCACCCTTCGCTCGGTGGGGCGTGGCCGCCACCAACTGCGGACCGCGGCCGGGACGCACGACTACGCCGTGCGCTAGCGTTTCGCGGCCGGTTCACCCGGCGGGCGAGCGCGCTGGAATTGTGCGGCCGGCGCCGTAGGATTTCCGATATGACGCGCCAGCACAGCAGATCGTCGACTCGCGGCGCAGGGCCACGGCTATCCGGGCCGCTGACGTTCGACATCACCCGGCTGGGGCGGCGCCCCGGCGCGATGGTGACCCTGCGGAAAACCGTGCCCAGCCACGCGCGCATCGGCCTGGACATGATCGCGATCGAGGCCGGCGCCCCCCTGGAGCTGGACCTTCAGGTTCAGTCGGTGTCCGAGGGCGTGCTGGTGACCGGGACGGTGACCGCGCCCACCGCCGGCGAATGTGCGCGGTGCCTGACCCCGGTCGACGGCCGGGTGCAAGTGCGGCTGACCGAACTGTTCGCCTACCCGGACAGCACTACCGAGGCGACCACCGAGAAAGACGAGGTCGGCCATATCGTGGACGACACCATCGACCTCGAGCAGTCCATCGTCGACGCGGTGGGGCTGGAACTCCCGTTCTCGCCCGTGTGCACGCCGGATTGCCCGGGCCTGTGCCCCGAATGCGGGGTCGCGCTGGCCGCCGAGCCCGGCCATCAGCACGACCGCATCGACCCGCGGTGGGCCAAGCTGGCGGGCATGGTCACGCCCGAGGCGGACGAGTCGCGGGGTGAGCGGTGAGTTCTCGGCAGGCTCTGCTCGACGCCCTCGGGGTTGAGCTGCCCGACGAACTGCTGTCCCTGGCACTGACGCATCGCAGCTACGCCTACGAACACGGCGGGCTGCCGACCAACGAGCGGCTGGAATTTCTTGGCGACGCCGTGCTGGGCCTGACCGTCACCGACGAGCTCTACCACCGCCATCCGGACCGCAGCGAGGGGGACCTGGCCAAGCTGCGGGCCAGCGTCGTCAACACCCACGCGCTGGCCGGCGTCGGGCGAAAGCTGTGCGAGGGCGGCCTCGGGGCGCACCTGTTGCTGGGGCGCGGGGAGGCGAACACGGGTGGCGCGGACAAGTCGAGCATCCTGGCCGACGGCATGGAATCGCTACTGGGCGCGATCTACCTCGCGCACGGGATCGACGTGGCGCGCGAGGTGATTCTGAGGCTGTTCGGCCCGCTGCTGGACGCCGCGCCGACGCTGGGGGCCGGGCTGGACTGGAAGACCAGCCTGCAGGAGCTGACCGCGGCCCGCAGCATGGGCGCGCCGTCCTACATCGTCACCTCCACCGGCCCCGATCACGACAAGGAGTTCACCGCGGTGGTCGTGGTGGCGGACATCGAATACGGCTCGGGCGTGGGCCGATCCAAGAAGGAAGCCGAGCAGAAGGCCGCGGCGGCGACCTGGAAAGCGCTGGAAGCGCTGGACACCGCGGGGACGACGTCCATCTAGATGGTGCCCGTCTAAATGCCCGAACTGCCCGAAGTCGAGGTGGTGCGCCGCGGCTTGCACGCCCACGTCGTCGGCAAGACGATCACGGCCGTCCGGGTGCATCACCCGCGCGCGGTGCGCCGCCACGAGGCGGGGCCCGCGGACCTCACCGCGCGGCTGATGGATGATCGGATCACCGGCACCGACCGGCGCGGCAAGTACCTGTGGCTGCTGCTGGACAGCGACGCGGCGCTCGTCGTCCACCTCGGCATGAGCGGGCAGATGCTGCTCGGTACGGTGCCGCGCGCCGACCATGTGCGGATCTCCGCACTGCTCGACGACGGGACCGTGCTGAGCTTCGCCGACCAACGCACCTTCGGCGGGTGGATGCTCGCCGACCTGGTCGAGGTGGACGGCAGCGTGGTGCCCGAGCCCGTCGCGCACCTGGCGCGGGACCCGCTGGATCCCCGGTTCGATGCCGAAGCGGTGGTGAAAGTGTTGCGGCGCAAGCACTCCGAGATCAAGCGGCAGCTGCTCGATCAGCAGGTGGTGTCGGGCATCGGCAACATCTACGCCGACGAGGCGCTGTGGCGGGCCAAGGTGCACGGGGCGCGGATCGCCGACACGCTGAGCCGCGCGACGTTGACCGCCGTGCTGGACGCGGCGGCCGACGTGATGCGCGATGCGCTGGCCAAGGGCGGGACCTCGTTCGATTCGCTGTACGTCAACGTCAACGGCGAATCCGGGTACTTCGACCGCTCACTGGACGCCTACGGCCGCGAAGGCGAAAGCTGCCGCCGCTGTGGCGCGGTGATGCGCAGGGAGAAGTTCATGAACCGCTCGTCGTTCTATTGCCCGAAATGTCAGCCGCGTCCGCGAGGTTGAGCGGCCTTCGGCGACGCGGGATCACTCGAAGATGTCGCGGCGGCGCCGGGTCCCGGTGGGCAACGCCGGGTCCACGAACCACTCGTGGCTGAACAGCGCGCCGAACACCTGGGGCGGCAACCGCAGCAGCAGCCCGTACGCGCGCGCGGCCGGACCGGAACTGCCGATCTGGGAACGGTGGGCGGCAAAAGCGTCTCGCTTCTGGCGTGCGAAGCGAAAGACGTTGACCCGGTGGGTGATTGTCGCGCGTGGAGCGTACGCGCCGCGGACGATGTCACGTTCGTACGGTCCGGGAAGCCGCAACAGGTGCGCGAGATCGCTGACACGAAGCAGCATTTCGCGTGGCATCGTCACCTCGAGCACCCGGGGGATCGCGGCGAGTTCGGCGGCGCGCTTGCCGACGTGATGCACCTGCACATGATCACGGTGGCCGTAGCCGCCGTTGGGCTGATAGCTGAGCAGCAGATCGGCGTCCTCGTCGCGAAGGATGGTGGCCAGCCGCCCCGCCGCCTCGTCGAGATCCGCCCGCCCGAATCGGGTGCGCCCGGGTGGATCCGGGTAGAACAGGGGGCCATAACCGCTATCGGCGTAGCCGAGACACTCCACCCGCTGCGCTCCGAGAATACTTGCGCTCGAACGTAATTCGCCCAACCGGTTGTCGTCCTCGTTGTGGACCCGCCCGTCGGTCGCGGTGACCACGACGACGCGGTGTCCGGCCGCCGCCGCGCGCGCGAGGGTGCCGCCGGTGAGGACGGCCTCGTCGTCCGGGTGGGCGTGGAACGCGACGACGGTGGCCATGCCAAGCAGTATGCCCGCGTGTCACGACACGGGTGCCCGGTAGAAATGAGCCATGGCCGAACTATGGGTGGAACGCACCGGAACTCGCCGCTACACGGGATACAGCTCGCGGGGAGCGCAGGTGCTCGTCGGCTCCGAGGACGTCGACGGCGTGTTCACGCCCGGCGAGCTGCTCAAGATCGCGCTCGCGGCCTGCAGCGGGATGTCCAGCGATATGCCGCTGGCCCGCCGGCTCGGCGACGACTACAAGGCGGTCATCAAGGTGTCCGGCGCCGCCGACCGCGAGCAGGAACGTTATCCGCTGCTCGAGGAGACGCTGGAGCTGGACCTCTCGGCGTTGACCCCCGACGAGAAGGAGCGCCTGCTGGTCGTGGTCAACCGGGCCGTCGACCAGGTGTGCACGGTCGGGCGCACCCTGAAGTCCGGCACCACGGTCAACTTCGAGATCACTTCCGGGGCCACCGATGTCGGAGCCTGACGCCCGGCTGACCGCCCGGGTACACGGCAACGTCCAGGGGGTCGGTTTCCGCTGGTGGACGCGCTGCCGGGCGCTGGAGCTCGGCCTCACCGGATACGCCGCCAACCAGGCCGACGGCTCCGTGCTGGTGGTCGCCCAGGGGCCACGCGAGGCCGGCGAAAAACTGCTGGACCTGCTGCAAGGCGGCACGTCGTGGCCCGCCCAGCCCGGGCGCGTCGACAGGGTCGTCGCCGACTGGTCGCCGCCCCGGGAGCGTTTCGAGGGGTTCGTCGAGCGGTGACGCGGCTCGGGCGCGTCACACCAGCCACAGCCACACCGGGGAGGTCTCCCATGTTCGACGCGCCAACGTGCTGGCGCCGGCCGCTAGCACGTTTCAGAAGGGGCAATCCGCCGCGTCCTCGTGGCTGATGTGACCACTGTGACCAGTGCGCCGCCCGGCGAAACCGCCGGCATATTTCGGGCCGGCCGACACCCCTCGGTGAGCCTGCCCCGGGCGGTTTGAGCGGTAGTCTGGCTCGCCGTGTACCTCAAGAGTCTGACGCTGAAGGGCTTCAAGTCCTTCGCCTCGCCGACGACTCTGCGTTTCGAGCCGGGCATCACCGCGGTGGTCGGGCCCAACGGTTCGGGCAAATCCAACGTCGTCGACGCCCTGGCCTGGGTGATGGGGGAGCAGGGCGCCAAGACCCTGCGCGGCGGCAAGATGGAGGACGTCATCTTCGCCGGGACGTCGTCGCGCGCCCCGCTGGGCCGCGCCGAAGTCACGGTCACCATCGACAATTCCGACAACGCGCTGCCCATCGAATACTCCGAGGTCTCGATCACCCGGCGGATGTTCCGCGACGGCGCCAGCGAATACGAAATCAACGGCAGCAGTTGCCGTTTGATGGATGTTCAGGAACTGCTGAGCGACTCCGGGATCGGCCGGGAGATGCACGTGATCGTCGGACAGGGCAAGCTCGACGAGATCCTGCAATCGCGGCCCGAGGATCGCCGCGCGTTCATCGAAGAGGCCGCCGGTGTGCTCAAGCACCGCAAGCGCAAGGAAAAGGCCCTCCGCAAGCTGGACGCGATGTCGGCGAACCTGGCCCGCCTGTCCGACCTGACCACCGAGCTGCGCCGTCAGCTCAAACCGCTGGGCCGCCAGGCCGAGGTGGCCCGTCGCGCCCAGACCATCCAGGCCGACCTGCGCGACGCCCGGCTGCGGCTGGCCGCCGACGACCTGGTCAACCGCCACGGCGAGCGCGAGGCCATCTTCGAGGCCGAGGCCGCCATGCGGCGCGACCACGACGAGGCCGCTTCGCGGCTGGCCGTCGCGTCCGAGGAGCTGACCGCACACGAAACCGCCGTGGGCGAGCTCTCCGGTCGCGCCGAGTCGGTGCAACACACCTGGTTCGCGCTGTCCGCGCTGGCCGAACGGGTGGCCGCCACCGTGCGCATCGCCAGCGAGCGGGCCCAGCACCTCGACGTCGGGCCGGTCGCGGCCAGCGACACCGACCCCGACGCGTTGGACGCCGAGGCCGAGCAGGTCGCGGTCGCCGAGCAGCGACTGCTGGCGGAATTGGCCACGGCGCGCACCCGGCTCGACGGCGCCCGCGCCGAGTTGGCCGAACGCGAGCGCGAAGCCGCCGAGGCCGACCGGGCCCACATGGCGGCGGTGCGTGCCGAGGCGGATCGGCGTGAAGGCCTGGCGCGGTTGGCCGGTCAGGTGGAGACGATGCGGGCGCGCGTCGAGTCGATCGACGACAGCGTCGCGCGGCTGTCCGAACGCATTGAACAGGCCGCCGCCCGCGCCCAGCAGGCCAAGGCCGAATTCGAAACCGTGCAGGGCCGCGTCGGTGAACTCGATCAGGGCGAGATGGGCCTCGACGAGCACCACGAACGCACCGTGGCCGCAATGCGGTTGGCCGACGCGCGGGTCGCCGAACTGCAGTCCGCCGAGCGGGACGCCGAACGCCAGGTCGCGTCGCTGCGGGCCCGCATCGACGCGCTCGCCGTCGGGCTCGAACGCAAGGACGGCGCCGCCTGGCTTACCCAAAACCATCCCGGCACAGGGCTTTTGGGTCCGATGGCCAAACTGGTTAAGGTCCGCTCCGGCTACGAAGCGGCGCTGGCCGCGGTCTTGGGATCGGCGGCCGACGCGCTGGCCGCCGAGAGCTTCGGCGCGGCCCGGTCCGCGGTCGCCGCGCTCAAACAAGCCGACGGCGGGCGCGCCGCGCTGGTGCTCGGAGACTGGCCCGCCGATCACCCCGACCCGCAGACCGCCCCGGCGGGGGCGCTGTGGGCGCTCGACCTGATCGATGCCCCCGCGCGGCTGCGCGGGGCGATCACGGCCATGCTCTCGGGCGTGGCGGTGGTCGGCGACCTGGACCGGGCGCTGACCCTGGTGGCGGAGTATCCCCGGTTGCGCGCGGTCACCCTCGACGGCGACCTGGTGGGCGCCGGCTGGGTGAGCGGCGGCTCCGATCGCAAGCTGTCCACGCTCGAAGTGACCTCCGAAATCGACAAGGCCGGCGACGAGCTGACCGCCGCGGAGGCCCGGGTGGCTCAGCTGAGCGCGGCGCTCTCCGGCGCGCTGACCGAGCAGGCCGCCCGGCAGGACTCCGCCGAACAGGCGCTGGCCGCCCTCAACGAATCCGACAGCGCCATCTCGGGGATGTACGAACAGCTCGGCCGGCTCGGTCAGGAAGCCCGCACGTCCGAAGACGAGTGGAGCAGGCTGCTGCGGCAGCGCGAGGAGCTCGAAGCGGGCCGGACCCAGACCGTCGCCGAAGTCACCGAACTGGAAACCCGGCTGCGTAACGCCCAGGAGAACCGGCAGGTGCCGGCCGACGAACCCGTGAACCGTCAGCAGATCGCCGCCGCCACCGAAAACGCGCGCAGCGTCGAGGTGGAGGCCCGGCTCGCGGTGCGCACCGCCGAAGAGCGCGCGAACGCCGTGCGCGGGCGGGCGGATTCGTTGCGCCGCGCGGCCGCCGCCGAACGCGAAGCCCGGGTGCGCGCCCAGCAGGCGCGTGAGGCGCGACTGCGCGCGGCCGCGGTGGCGGCGGCGGTGGCCGACGCCGGCCGGTTGCTGGCGCGGCGGTTGAGCGGGGTCGTCGAGGCGGCGTCGGCGATCCGCGACGCGCTGGCCGCCGAGCGCCAGCAGCGCGCGACGGCGATGGCGGCGGTGCGCGACGAGGTGAACGCGCTCAGCGCCCGGGTGGCCGCGCTGACCGACTCGCTGCACCGCGACGAGGTGGCCAACGCCCAGGCGGCGATGCGGATCGAGCAGCTCGAGCAGATGGTGCTCGAGCAGTTCGGCATGGCGCCCGCCGATCTGGTCGCCGAGTACGGACCGGAGAATCAGCTGCCGCCGACGGATCTCGAAATCGCCGAGTACGAGCAGGCCAAGGAGCGCGGCGAGCAGGTCTTCGCGCCCGCGCCCATTCCCTACGACCGGGCCACCCAGGAGCGCCGGGCCAAGCGGGCCGAGCGCGAACTGGCCGAACTGGGCCGGGTCAACCCGCTGGCGCTGGAGGAGTTCGCCGCGCTCGAGGAGCGCTACAACTTCCTGTCCACCCAGCTCGAGGACGTCAAGGCCGCCCGCAAGGACCTGCTCGGCGTGGTCGACGAGGTCGACGCCCGCATCCTGCAGGTGTTCAGCGAGGCCTACACCGACGTGGAGCGCGAATTCACCGAGGTCTTCACCGTGCTGTTCCCCGGCGGCGAGGGCCGGCTGCGGCTGACCGACCCGGGCGACATGCTCACCACCGGCATCGAGGTGGAGGCCCGCCCGCCGGGCAAGAAGGTCACCCGGCTCTCCCTGCTGTCCGGTGGCGAGAAGGCGCTGACCGCGGTGGCCATGCTGGTGGCGATCTTCCGGGCCCGCCCGTCGCCGTTCTACATCATGGACGAGGTGGAGGCCGCCCTGGACGACACCAACCTGCGCCGGCTGATCTCGCTGTTCGAGCTGCTGCGGGCGCGCTCGCAGCTCATCATCATCACCCACCAGAAGCCGACGATGGAGGTCGCCGACGCGCTCTACGGCGTGACCATGCAGGGCGACGGCATCACCGCGGTGATCTCCCAGCGGATGCGCGGCCAGCAAGTGGAGCAACTGGTCACGACCTGATCGGCGGCTCGGGACCGTTGCCAGGCCCGGTGACCGACCGGCACCGGACCGCTTGAAACAATGTCAGCGTGTCCCAAGGTCTTTGGATCGCGCTCGCGGTCCTGATAGTTCTAGCCGTCCTGGTCGCGCTGGTCCTCGGCCTGCTGCGGCACCGCCGGCGCCGGATCAGCTTCTCGACCCGGACCGAACCCGGGGCGATCGACCGCTCCGGCGGCTACACCGCGTCCTCGGGCATCGCCTTCAGCCAGACACCGACCGCTGCGCCCGCCGAGCGGCTCGACACCACCGGGCTGCCCGCGGTCGGCGACGACGCCACCATTCCTCGCGACGCGCCGCGGCGCACCATCTCCGACGTCGGCCTCCCCGAACCCGAGACCGTGACGCCGCCGCCCCCGGCGCCGGAGGCCCCGGCCGCCCCCGTGGCGCCCGAAGCCCCGGCGGCCCCGGAGATCGAGGAGATCGCGCCGCCCGAGGGCCGCCTGGAACGGCTCCGCGGCCGACTGGCCCGCTCGCAGAGCGCGTTCGGCCGGAGCATGCTGGGCCTGATCGGCGGCGGCGACCTCGACGAGGACGCCTGGCAGGACGTCGAGGACACGCTGCTCGTCGCCGACCTGGGCCCCGTGGTCGCCGAATCGGTCATCGCCCAGCTGCGCGCCCGGCTGGCCGGCAGCGGCGTGCGCACCGAGGCCGACGCGAAGGCCGTGCTGCGCGACGTGCTGATCACCGAGCTGCAACCCGGCATGGACCGGTCGATCCGGGCGTTGCCGCACGCCGACCATCCATCGGTGCTGCTGGTCGTCGGTGTGAACGGCACCGGCAAAACCACCACCGTCGGCAAGCTGGCCCGGGTCCTGGTCGCCGACGGACGACGCGTCCTCCTGGGCGCCGCCGACACCTTCCGGGCCGCGGCCGCCGATCAGCTGCAAACCTGGGCGTCGCGGGTGGGCGCGGAGGTGGTGCGCGGTGCCGAAGGCGCCGACCCGGCATCGGTGGCGTTCGACGCCGTCGACAAGGGCATCACCGCGGGCGTCGACGTGGTGCTCATCGACACCGCGGGCCGGCTGCACACCAAGGTCGGGCTGATGGACGAACTCGACAAGGTCAAGCGCGTGGTCACCCGGCGCGCCGCGGTCGACGAGGTGTTGCTGGTGCTCGACGCCACCATCGGGCAGAACGGGCTGGCCCAGGCCAGGGTGTTCGCCGAGGTCGTCGAGATCACCGGCGCCGTCCTGACCAAGCTGGACGGAACGGCCAAGGGCGGCATCGTCTTTAGGGTCCAGCAGGAGCTCGGAGTGCCGGTCAAGCTGGTCGGCCTCGGCGAGGGCCCCGACGACCTCGCGCCGTTCGAACCGGCCGCGTTCGTCGACGCGCTGCTCGGCTGACACGCCCGTCGCGGTGCGTGGGACGTTAATCCCGCCGAAACACGACGGCACCATCTCCGAAACAACCGTTGCGCAATCTTCTCAATCAGGTCGTCAGACGCGTCTGTGACGGCCAGTCGCGGCCCCGACCGGAGGAGATTGCGAGTGACATACCCGATGCTGGGCCAGCCCAACACCGGCGATACCGCCTGGATGCTGGCCAGTTCCGCGCTGGTGCTGTTGATGACGCCGGGTCTGGCGTTCTTCTACGGCGGTATGGTGCGCGCCAGAAGCGTGCTGAACATGCTCATGATGAGCATCAGCGCGATGGGCGTGGTCACCGTGCTGTGGGTGCTCTACGGCTATTCGGTCGCCTTCGGCGACGACGTCGGCAACTTCGTGGGGAAGCCGACGTCCTACTGGGGCCTGAAAGGCCTCATCGGTGTCAACGCGGTGGCCGCCGATCCGACCAAAGGCACTGCGGCAACGGACATTCCACTCGCCGGCACCCTGCCCGCCACCGTGTTCGTGGCATTCCAGCTGATGTTCGCGATCATCACGGTCGCGCTGATCTCAGGCGCGGTGTCCGACCGGCTGAAATTCGGCGCCTGGCTGGTGTTCGCCGGCCTGTGGGCGACGTTCGCCTATTTCCCGGTCGCCCACTGGGTTTTCGCGTTCGACGGCTTCGCCTCCGAGCACGGCGGCTGGATCGCCAACAAGCTGCACGCGATCGACTTCGCCGGCGGGACAGCGGTGCACATCAACTCCGGTATGGCGGGCCTGATGCTGGCCATCGTGCTGGGCAAGCGGCGCGGCTGGCCCACCACGTTGTTCCGGCCGCACAACCTGCCGTTCGTGATGCTCGGCGCCGGATTGCTGTGGTTCGGGTGGTACGGGTTCAACGCCGGATCGGCCACCAGCTCCAACGGTGTCGCCGGGACGACCTTCATCACCACGACGGTCGCGACGGCCACCGCGATGCTCGGCTGGATGCTCACCGAACGCATCCGTGACGGCAAGGCGACGACGCTGGGGGCCGCGTCGGGCATTGTCGCGGGCCTGGTGGCCATCACGCCCTCCTGCTCGTCGGTCAACGTCCTGGGCGCGCTGGCCGTGGGCCTGGTCGCCGGGGTGGTGTGCGCGCTGGCGGTCGGCCTGAAATTCAAGTTCGGCTTCGACGACTCGCTCGACGTGGTCGGGGTGCACCTGGTCGGCGGCCTGGCCGGCACGCTGCTGGTGGGCCTGCTTGCCGCCCCGGAGAGCCCGGCCATCAACGGCGTCACGGGGGTGTCCAAGGGTTTGTTCTACGGCGGCGGCTGGGCTCAGCTCGAGCGGCAAGCGGTCGGTGCGTTCAGCGTTCTCATTTACTCTGGGGTGGTTACGCTGATCCTGGCCTTGATCCTGAAGTACACCATCGGGCTTCGTCTCGACCCAGAAGCGGAAGCCGGGGGTATCGACGAGGCCGAGCACGCCGAGAGTGGTTACGATTTCGCGGTGGCTACCGGCTCGGTGCTCCCGCCCCGGGTCGCTGTCGCGGACACCCGCAACGGCGTGAAGGAGGACCGAGTGGGCGACAAAGTGGAGGCAGAGCAGTCATGAAGCTGATCACCGCGATCGTAAAGCCGTTCACGCTCGATGACGTGAAGACCAGTCTCGAGGACGCGGGCGTCCTGGGGATGACGGTCAGTGAAATCCAGGGCTACGGACGGCAGAAGGGTCACACCGAGGTCTACCGCGGTGCCGAGTACTCCGTTGACTTCGTGCCCAAGGTGCGGATCGAGGTCGTTGTCGACGACTCCATCGTCGACAAGGTCGTGGACAGCATCGTCCGCGCGGCGCGCACCGGCAAGATCGGTGACGGCAAAGTGTGGGTCAGTCCCGTGGAAACCATTGTGCGCGTGCGCACCGGCGAGCGCGGAACCGATGCGCTATGACATTTTCCGTCAATTGCTGATCCAACCCGGGCGGGCCGCGAGGGCATGACCCCGAACGGCTCCGATCCGCCCGGGCACCCAGCGGGGACAGGAAGCGCCGGCGGGGCAGTCGATTTGGCTGCCTCGCGGCGCCAACTGCTGTCCGAGGGTGCCAAGCTGCACGCCGCCGAACTGCGCCACGCCTGGCTGGATCTGCACGAATCCTGGCTGATGGCCAAGGCGGCCGAGATCGAGATCGACGACGACAGCGGCTTCGCGATCGTCGGCATCGGCGGGTTGGGCCGTCATGAGCTGTTGCCGTATTCGGATCTGGATCTGATGCTGTTGCACGACAACAAGTCCGACGACGTGCTGGGCAAGGTCGCCGACAGGCTGTGGTATCCGTTGTGGGACGCCAACGTTCGGCTCGACCACAGCGTGCGGACGGTGTCGGGGGCCCTGGGTGTCGCCAACGCCGACATGATCGCGGCGCTGGGAATGCTGGACGCGCGCCACATCGCCGGCGACGCGCGGCTGTCCGAGGAACTGATCGCGGGCGCAAGACGTCAGTGGCGCAGCGCAATTCGCTCCCGGATGGACGAGCTTGTCGCAATGACGCAGGCCCGCTGGGAACGCTGCGGTCGGATCGCGCAGCGGGCCGAGCCGGACCTGAAATCGGGCCGCGGCGCCCTTCGCGACGTGCAATTGCTGGACGCGCTGGGCGTGGCCCAGCTCATCGACCGCCACGGCATGGCCCGCCCGGAATCGCCGGGCGGCTCGTTGGACGACGCCCACCTGACGCTGCTCGACGTGCGCACCGAGCTGCACCGGGTATCCGGGCGCGGACGCGATCAGCTGCTGGCCCAGTACGGTGACGAACTCAGCGCGGCGTTGCACATCGGTGACCGATTCGACTTGGCCCGCAAGCTATCCGACGCCGGCCGCACCATCGCCTATCACGCCGAGACGGGACTGCGCACCGCCGAGAACGCGCTGCCGCGCCGCGGCGTGTCGGCGTTGGTACGCCGGCCCAAGCGCCGCCCGTTGGACGAGGGCGTCGTCGAATACGCGGGGGAGATCGTGCTCGCCCGCGACGCGCGCCCCGACACCGATGTGGGACTGGTGCTGCGGGTGGCCGCCGCGTCGGCCGACACCGGGCTGCCGATCGGCGCCGCCACGCTGAGCCGACTGGCCGCCGGCGCGCCCGAGATGCCGGTGCCCTGGCCGCGGGAGGCATTGGACGACTTGCTGGTTGTGCTGTCCGCCGGGCCGACGACGGTGGCCACCATCGAGGCGCTCGACCGCACCGGCCTGTGGGGCCGGCTGCTGCCCGAGTGGGACGCGATCCGCGACCTGCCGCCGCGCGACGTCGCGCACAAATGGACGGTGGACCGCCACGTCATCGAGACGGCGGTCAACGCCGCGCCGCTGGCCACCCGCGTGGCGCGGCCCGACCTGCTCGCGCTCGGTGCGCTGCTGCACGACATCGGCAAGGGCCGCGGCGTCGATCACAGCGTGCTCGGTGCGGGCCTGGCATTGGATATCGGCCCTCGGCTGGGGATCTCGCCCGCCGACGCCGAAACGCTCGCGCAACTGGTGCGCCACCACCTCCTGCTGCCCGTGGCGGCGACCCGAAGTGATCTGAACGATCCCAAAACCATTGAGCGCGTGTCGAAAACGCTCGACGGAGACCCGCTGCTCCTAGAAGTGCTGCATGCGCTGACCGAAGCCGACTCCAAGGCCACCGGCCCCGGGGTGTGGAGCGAATGGAAGGCGTCCCTGATCGAGGAGCTGGTCCGGCGCTGCCGGATGGTGATGGCGGGGGAGCCGCTTCCGAAGGCTGAACCGACTGCGCCCCAATATCTTTCGCTTGCCGCCGATCGCGCGGTCCACGTGGCGATCAAGCCCAGCGGCGGCGAGCGGCTCGACGTGGTGATGGCCGCGCCGGATCAGCGGGGATTGGTCTCCAAGGCCGCCGCGGTGCTGGCGCTGAACTCGCTGCGCATCCATTCGGCATCGGCGAGCACCGACGCGGGTTTCGCGGTCGTCGAATTCGTGGTGTCGCCGCTGTTCGGTTCACCGCCGGAAGCGGGCCTGCTGCGCCAGCAGTTCACCGGCGCGCTGGCCGGTGATGTCGACGTGTTGGCCACGCTGGAGAAGCGCGACAGCGACGCCGCCGGCGCGACGCGGGCCGGCGAGGTTCAGGTCGGGGTGCCCGTGACGCGCTCGACCGCACCGCCGCGCATTCTGTGGGTCGATACGGCCACGGTGGGCCAGCTGATCGTCGAAGTCCGCGCCATGGACCGCCTGGGGCTGCTCGCCCTGCTGACCCAGGCGCTGGAACGTGCGGGAACCGACATCATTTGGGCGAAGGTCAACACATTCGGGTCGACGGCGGCCGACGTCTTCTGTGTGACGGCCCCCGAGGCCGGGCACGGCGCGCGAGACGCGGTTGAGAAAAGCCTGCTCGCCGCGCTGGGCGGCCCTGCGGTCGAAGTGCTCGAGGAACCCGTCGGCGATTAACCCTGATTACGACGGCGGTGCCGGGTGATCATCGCAACTTCTGGGCGAATTCAATGATGTTGCCATCCGGGTCGGCGATGTGGAGCGTCCTTTCATGCCATGGCCGGTCCATCGGTCCGTTGAGGATCTCGACACCGAGGTCGCTCAACCGTTCCGCTTCCTTGTCTACGTCGTCGATCACAAAGCCGATCTCGCCGCACGGCGGGTGGCCGCCTTCGCGGCCGATGAGCTCCGGCAGCTTCGACCGTTCGAAAAGCGAGAATTTGGTGTTCGCCATCTCGAATTCGACATAGCCGTCGCCCTCGATGCGTACTTTGAGCCCGAGCACATCGCGGTAGAAGGTCACCGAGCTCCTGAGCGATTCGACATATTGGATGACGTAGTCCACGCGACGCATGAAATACATAGTATCGACGAACGCTGCCACACGGATGACGACAATGGATGAGGAGCAGCGGGTGGTCGGCAATGATTCGGAAACAGTGCGCTGCAGCCGGTTTCGCCGGCTCTAGCCCAAGCCGAACCGCAAAACCACTGCGGCTCTTCCGAGTTCGTTGAATCCGGTCTCAATGTCTTACGAAAATACCGGTGCGCCACACAGCGCGAGCCGGCTCACCGGTCGCCCTCGGCATCGGCCGTATCCAGGCGAACGACCCGCATCTTGCCGTGGGTGAGGCAGGCAGCATATCCGTGGTGTTTGCTGTACAGCTCCCATGCAGTGAGGTTGTCGTTCGACGGCACGTCGATCTTGTGATCGTCGGAGAATTCGAGATGGAGATCTCCGGCGTCGTCCCAGGCGGCACCTGTGCAGATTGACCCGGAGAAATCGAAGAGCGCACGCAGTTGGTCCGCTGGATCGTTCGGGTCGATAGCGACTACTTCGGCGGCCGAGGTTTCGATGGCGGGCAGAGTCAGACGCATCGGTGCCGTAATCACAAGCTCGTTGTAGTCCTCGAAATTCAGCACCAGCCCGTCGCGGAACATGATCCGCTGCACCGCACAGCCCTCGAGCCACTGCTCGATCACTTTCTGTTCGGTCATAAATCCACTCTGACCCCAATTTGTCACATGCACAAGCGGGTACGTCATGCGTGCAAGGGCGGAAAATGCCGCGCCTTAACGCGGCCGCAACGGCACCACGGAAGGGGTCCAGCCGGCCGGTTCGCTTGTACCGATCATCGCCGTTCGGACACGCCCTGGCTCACGACGGCTCGGCGTTGAGCCGGCGCGCGGCATCGATGCGCGCCCGCAACTGTTCGCGGCTCGCCGCGGCGATCGGGGGGCCGCCGCAGCGGCGCCGCAGTTCGTTGTGAATCCAGCCGTGCGGCTTGCCGGTCCGGTGATGGGCGATCGAGACCAGGGTGTTGAGCTCGCGGCGCAGCTCGCGAAGCTGCCCGTGCACCGTCGCCGACGGGGCCTCGCCGGTCGCCCCGGGTTCCCTGGGCGGCTGGGCCCGTTTCTGCAGCTGCTCCTCCTGCCGCTGGTGCAGCAGCGCCCGCATCTGCTCGGCGTCGAGCAGCCCGGGGATGCCGAGGTAATCCGCTTCTTCGTCGCTGCCGGCCGGGGCGGCGGTGCCGAATGACGATCCGTCGAAGATGAGCTGATCGAGTTCCGCGTCGGCGCCCAGCGAGGTGAACCCCTTGTCGAGGTCGCTCTTCTCGTCCTGCGTCTTGGTGGCGGGATCGCCGTCGAGGGGATCGCCCTCGGATTCCCGGTGCGGCTCGCCGAGCACGTGATTGCGCTGGGCCTCCAGCTCGCTGGCCAGCTGCAGCAGGTTGGGCACCGACGGCACGAAGATGCTGGCGATTTCGCCCTGGCGGCGCGACCGCACGAACCGGCCGATGGCCTGCGCGAAGAACAGCGGCGTCGACGCGCTGGTGGCGTAGATCCCGACCGACAGGCGCGGCACGTCGACGCCTTCGGAGACCATGCGCACCGCGACCAGCCAGCGGCTGGTGCCCGCGGCGAATTCACTGATGCGGGCCGACGAGCCGGGGTCGTCGGAGAGCACCAGGGTCGGCGCCTCGCCGGTCAGCTTGGTCAGCAGGACGGCGTAGGCGCGGGCCGCGGTCTGATCCGAGGCGATGACCATGCCGCCGGCGTCGGGGATGTGCGTGCGCAGCTGGCGCAGCCGCAGATCCGCGGCGGTGATCACCGCCGGCATCCATTCGCCGGCGGGATCCAGCGCGGTGCGCCACGCGCGCGCGGTCTGCTCGGCGGACAGCGGTTCGCCCAACCGCGCGGCGTGTTCCTCGCCGGCGCTGTCGCGCCACCGCGCCTCCCCCGAGTACGCGAGGAAGACCACGGGCCGGACCACGCCGTCGGCGAGGGCGTCGGTGTAGCCGTAGGCGTGATCGGCCTGCGAGCGCCGAATCCCATCGGGGCCGGCCTCATAGGTCACGAACGGGATGGGGCTGTCGTCGCTGCGAAAGGGCGTGCCCGTCAGGGCGAGCCGGCGGGTGGCGTCGTCGAAGGACTCGCGGATGGCGTCGCCCCACGTCTTGGCGTCCCCGCCGTGGTGGATCTCGTCGAAGATGACCAGCGTTTTGCGCTGCTCGGTGCGGACCCGGTGCAGCGTCGGATGCGCGGCGACCTGAGCGTAGGTGACCATGACGCCGTGATACTCCGGCGCGATCCGCGGGTTGCTGTTGGAGAACCTCGGGTCCAGCGCGATGCCGTGCCGCGCCGCGGCCTGCGCCCACTGCACCTTGAGGTGCTCGGTGGGCACCACGACGGTGATCTGCTCGACGGCGCGCTGCCCGAGCAGTTCGGCCGCCACCCGCAGCGCGAACGTCGTCTTGCCGGATCCGGGCGTGGCCACCGCCAGGAAGTCGCGCGGCTGGCCGGCGAGGTATTTCACGAGCGCCCTGCGCTGCCAGCCGCGCAGTGCCGCGCTGCCGCTGTCGTCGCTATGGTCGGTGTCGGTGCGCGCCTGGATGCTGCTGGCCGGCATCGACACAGGCCCCCCAATCGTTGCTGTTCGACACGGCCAGCTCGGTTGAGTGGCGGCTGTGAAATCTAGCACGCCAACGCTTTTCGGTGTTGGAGCGACTCGACTCGCTATCGCGCGTGGGTCACCGCTTCATGGGTTTGCAGCCAGTCGCGGATGCGTTCGGCGACGTCGGCCCAGCCCGGTTCCAGCATCATGTTGTGGCCCATGGAAAAGAATTCCGGCTCGGTTCCGTAGGCGCGCGCCGTGTTGCGCACCTCGCGGACGCTGACGAAGCCGTCGTACTCGGCGCCCAGGACCAATATCGGCGTCGTCACCCGCTTGGTTCTGACGCGGCGGATGATCGGATCGGTCATGGCGGCGCGCACGCTCTCGGCCCCGGCCTGTTGCCGGCAGGCTTCGACGACGTCCTCGGGCGTGTCGGCGCAGAACAGGTATTCGCGGGCCAGCGCCGGGGTGGCGAGGAATTTCAGCAGCGTGGGATCGCTCCACGATTCCATCGTCATCGACGGCCGGCGGCGCCAGACCCGCAACGCCAGGGTGAGCACGCCCTGCGGCGGCACGGAACCCACCAGCACCGCGGCCGGGGCGCTGCGCTCTTCGAGGTAGCGCTGGATCACGAAGCCACCCAGCGAATGGCCGATCAGGATGGGCCCGCCACCGAGGTCGTCGGCCACCGAGCGGACGTCCTCGATGTAATCGGCGATGGAAACCTTGCGCAGCGGCTTCGGCGCGGGGCTGGTGCCGTGCCCGCGCAGGCTCACCGCGACCGTCCGGTAGCCGGCGTCGGCGAAGAAGTCCTGGAAATGTTGCCAACACCACGCGCCGTGCCACCCGCCGTGGACGAAGAGTAGGGGAACCGGGTGCTCGGCGGTGCAGGAGCCTTTGTCGATCACCTCGAGCATCAGGTCATCCCTTCGCTAGCCCCTTGCCGAAACATAAGCCACGGCGACGCGCGTCCGGGGCGAATTCATGCCGACCGGGCCGGCGAGTGTGCTGCTGGCCGCACATTCGCAGCCGAAAAGACGGCAGGCCGCACACTCGTCGTCCACGCGACAAGCTGCGCCCGGCTGGGACACTGGCCGGCCGCGCTGGCCAAGACCACTAGGCTGGCGGGGTGTTTGAATCGCTGTCCGACCGATTGACCGGCGCTCTTGCCGGACTACGCGGCAAGGGTCGACTGACCGACGCCGATATCGAGGCCACCACCCGCGAGATCCGGCTGGCGCTGCTCGAAGCCGACGTGTCGTTGCCCGTGGTGCGCGCCTTCGTCACCCGGATCAAGGACCGCGCCAAAGGCGCCGAGGTCTCCGGTGCCCTCAACCCGGCGCAGCAGGTCGTCAAGATCGTCAACGAAGAACTCATCGGCATCCTGGGCGGACAGACCCGGCAGCTGGCGTTCGCGAAGACGCCGCCGACCGTCGTGATGCTCGCCGGCCTGCAGGGTTCCGGTAAGACGTCGCTGGCCGGCAAGTTGGCCGCCTGGCTGCGCGGTCAGGGGCACACCCCGCTGCTGGTGGCCTGTGACTTGCAGCGCCCCGCCGCGGTGAACCAGCTGCAGGTCGTCGGTGAGCGCGCCGGCGTGCCGGTGTTCGCGCCGCACCCCGGCGCGTCCCCCGAATCCGGGCCCGGCGACCCGGTCGCGGTGGCCGCGGCCGGCCTCGCCGAAGCCCGCTCGAGGCACCACGACGTCGTCATCGTCGACACCGCCGGCCGGCTGGGCATCGACGACGAGCTGATGGCCCAGGCCGCGGCCATCCGCGACGCCGTCAACCCCGACGAGGTCCTGTTCGTCCTGGACGCGATGATCGGCCAGGACGCCGTCACCACCGCGGAGGCATTCCGCGAGGGCGTCGGCTTCACCGGTGTGGTGCTGACCAAGCTCGACGGCGACGCCCGCGGTGGCGCGGCGCTCTCGGTGCGCGAGGTGACCGGCGTCCCAATCCTTTTCGCCTCCACCGGCGAGAAGCTGGAGGACTTCGACGTCTTCCACCCCGACCGGATGTCGAGCCGCATCCTGGGCATGGGCGACGTGCTGAGCCTGATCGAGCAGGCCGAGCAGGTCTTCGATGCCGAACAGGCCGAGGCCGCCGCGGTCAAGATCGGCAGCGGCGAGCTCACGCTCGAGGACTTCCTGGAACAGATGCTCGCCATCCGCAAGATGGGGCCGATCGGCAACCTGCTGGGCATGCTGCCCGGGGCCGGGCAGATGAAGGACGCGCTGGCCCAGGTCGACGACAAACAACTCGACCGCCTGCAGGCCATCATCCGCGGCATGACCCCCGCGGAGCGCGCGGACCCCAAGATCATCAACGCGTCGCGCCGGCTGCGCATCGCCAACGGTTCGGGTGTCGCGGTGTCCGACGTCAACCAGCTGGTCGACCGCTTCTTCGAGGCCCGCAAGATGATGTCGTCGATGCTCGGCGGCATGGGCATCCCCGGCATGGGCCGCAAGTCCGCCACCCGAAAGTCCAAGGGCGCGAAGGGCAAGAAGGGGAAGAAGGGCGGACGCGGTCCGACACCGCCCAAGAGCAGGAATCCGCTCGGTGCCATGCCGGGCATGCCCGCCGGGTTCCCCGACCTGTCGCAGATGCCCGAGGGCCTCGACGAGCTGCCACCCGGGCTGGCCGACTTCGACCTGTCCAAGCTGAAGTTCCCGGGCAAGCCGTGACGATCGCGAGCGCGGCGGAGCCGGGCGAAGCGGGTCGTCACCATGGGACCGGACGAAACTAGCCGCCGTGCGCATGCACGTGCGGGGCGTGGGGCTGCCCGACGAGACCGAGATCGAACTGTGGATCGTCGACGGCCGCATCAGCACCGAACCGGTCGCCGGCGCCGACACCGTCTTCGATGGCGGCTGGATCGTGCCCGGGCTGGTCGACGCCCACTGCCACGTCGGCCTCGGCCATCACGGTGAGATCCCGCTCGACGAGGCCATCGCCCAGGCCGAGATCGAACGCGACGTCGGCGCGTTGTTGTTGCGGGACTGCGGCTCGCCCACCGACACACGCAGCCTCGACGACCGTGACGACATGCCGCGCATCATCCGCGCCGGCAAACATCTGGCCAGGCCCAAGCGTTACGCGGCGGGCTTCTCGCGCGAGCTGGAAGACGAGTGGCAACTGCCCGAGGCGGTCGCCGAGGAGGCGCGCCGCGGCGACGGGTGGATCAAGCTCGTGGGCGACTGGATCGATCGCAGCGTCGGCGACCTCGCGCCGCTGTGGTCCGACGACGTGCTCAAGGCCGCGATCGAGACCGCCCACGCGCACGGCGCGCGAGTCACCGCGCACGTCTTCAGCGAGGACGCGCTGCCCGGACTGATCAACGCCGGCATCGACTGCATCGAGCACGGCACCGGGCTGGACGACGACACCATCGAGCTGATGGTCGAGCGCGGCACCGTGTTGGTCCCCACGCTGGTCAACATCGTCGAGAATTTCCCCGGCATCGCCGAGGCCGCCGCGAAGTATCCGGCCTACGCCGCCCACATGCGCGACCTGCACGCGCGCGGCCTGTCGCGGATCGCCGCCGCCCGCGAAGCGGGCGTGCCCATCTACGCGGGAAGTGACGCCGGCACCATGGTCGCGCCCGGCCGCATCGCCGACGAGGTCGAGGCGCTCAAGGGCATCGGGATGAGCCCGACGCAGGCGTTGGGGGCGGCCTGCTGGGACGCGCGGCGCTGGCTTGGCCGGCCCGGCCTCGACCACGGCGCCTCCGCCGACCTGCTGTGCTTCGCCCGCGATCCCCGGTCGGGACCCGCCGTTCTGAACAGGCCCGATCTGATCATGCTGCGCGGCACCATTTTCCGTTCACCCGCCTAGCCCGGCGCGTCGCCGACACGGCGCCCTTCGGTGGCGCACACTCACCCACAGACCCGTTGATTTCCACGGCTCGGCCTGGAAAAGATTGCGAGTGCTTGCTATCTATGTTAGCGTTCCGGCAACCGACGACTTGGAGGACGCCATGGCCTACGACGTGATCATTCGCGACGGATTGTGGTTCGACGGCACCGGCGACGCGCCGCTGACCCGCACGCTCGGCATCCGCGATGGCGTCGTCGTCGCCGTCTCGGCCGAGGCGCTGGACGAGACCGGCTGCACCGAGGTGATCGACGCGGCCGGCAAGTGGGTCGTGCCCGGCTTCCTCGACGTGCACACCCACTACGACGCCGAAGTCCTGCTGGATCCCGGCCTGCGCGAGTCCGTGCGCCACGGCGTCACCACGGTGCTGCTGGGCAACTGCTCGCTGTCCACGGTCTACGCCGATTCGCAGGACGCCGCCGATCTGTTCAGCCGGGTGGAGGCGGTGCCGCGCGAATACGTCTTCGGCGCGCTGAGTTCGGGCAGGACCTGGTCGACCGCGGCGGAATACGTCAAGGCGATCGACGCCCTGCCGCTCGGTCCCAATGTCGGTTCGCTGCTTGGGCATTCGGACTTGCGCACCTCGGTGCTCGGACTGGAACGGGCCACCGACGCCACGGTCCGGCCCACCGACGACGAGCTGGAGAAAATGGCGGCGCGGCTCGACGAGGCCCTCGACGCCGGGCTGCTCGGCATGTCCGGCATGGACGCGGCCATCGACAAACTCGACGGCGAACGCTTCCGGTCCCGCGCCCTGCCGTCCACCTTCGCGACGTGGCGGGAACGGCGCAAGCTGATCAAGATCCTGCGCAAGCGTGGCCGGATCCTGCAGAGCGCACCGAACCTGGAGAACCCGATACTGTCGCTGATGTTCTTTTTGACCAGTAGCCGAATCTTCGGGCGCGGCAGGGGAGTCCGGATGAGCATGCTGGTATCCGCGGACGCCAAGTCGATGCCGCTGGCCGTGCACACGTTCGGGTTGGGCACTCGGGTGCTCAACAAGCTGCTACGGTCCAGCGTGCGCTTCCAGCACCTGCCGGTACCGTTCGAATTGTATTCCGACGGAATCGATCTGCCGGTGTTCGAGGAGTTCGGCGCGGGCACCGCGGCGCTGCATCTGCGTGATCAGTTGCAGCGCAACGAACTTCTGGCCGACGAAGCCTACCGCCGGCGGTTCCGCCGCGAATTCGACCGCATCAAGCTCGGGCCGTCGCTGTGGCACCGCGACTTCCACGATGCGGTGATCGTCGAATGCCCCGATAAGACGTTGGTCGGCAAGAGCTTTGGCGCGATCGCCGACGAGCGTGGCCTGCACCCGCTGGACGCTTTCCTCGACGTGCTCGTCGAGAACGGCGAGCGCAACGTGCGGTGGACCACCATCGTGGCCAACCATCGGCCCAAGCAGCTCAACAAGCTCGCCGCCGACCCCAGCATCCACATGGGCTTCTCCGACGCCGGCGCGCACCTGCGCAACATGGCCTTCTACAACTTCGGACTGCGCATGCTCAAGCGCGTCCAGGACGCGCAGGCGGCGGGCGCGCCGTTCCTGTCGACCCAGCAGGCGGTGCACCGTCTCACCGGCGAACTGGCCGAGTGGTTCGGCATCGACGCCGGCACGCTGCGCCACGGCGACCGGGCGGACTTCGTCGTGATCGACCCGGCCGGTCTGGACGAATCGGTCGACGGTTACCACGAAGAAGAGGTGCCGTTCTACGGCGGCCTGCGCCGCATGGTCAACCGCAACGACGACGCCGTCGTCGCCACCGGCGTGGGTGGCGTCGTCGTGTTCAGCGGGGGCCAATTCCGCGACGGCTACGGGGAAACGGTGAAGTCGGGCCGCTACCTGCGGGCGGGTGAGCGCGCCCGTGGGCGCCACCGCGACTTGAGCCGAAGCGCCTGACGTGGCCAGAACTCAGCAACAGCGCCGCGAAGAAACCGTCGGGCGGCTGCTCGACGCGTGCATCGCCACCATCATCGAGATCGGTTATGCCCGGGTGTCGGCCGCGGTGATCACCAAGCGGGCCGGGGTGTCGGTCGGGGCGCTGTTCCGCCACTTCGACACCATGGGCGACTTCATGGCGGCCACGGCGTCCGAGGTGTTGCGTCGCCAGCTGGAGTCGTTCACCAAGCGCGTCACGGAGATACCGGCCGACCAGCCCGCGCTTGAAGCGGCGCTGGCGATCCTGCGCGACATCACCAGCGGTCCATCTAACGCCGTGCTCTACGAGCTCCTGGTCGCCGCCCGCACCGACGAAAAGCTCAGGGAGACTTTGCAACACGAGCTGGGGCAGTACGCCGCGAAGATCCACGACGCCGCCCGCGCGCTGCCGGGCGCCGACCGGTTCCCCGCCGACACCTTCCCGGTGTTCGTGGCGCTGATGACCAACGTGTTCGACGGGGCCGCCGTGGTGGAAGGGGTGCTGCCCCAACCGGAGATCGCGGCCCAGCGGATCCCGGTGTTGATGGCGCTGCTGACCGCGGCCCTGCCGGACACGGACTCCTGACGAGCGGCTACAGCGAGCCGATGCCGGACTGCGGGCTCTGGGCGAATCCCCAGTCGAACAGCGTCGCCGCCTGATCCCAGTACGTCGGTCCGCCCTCCTTGATCAGCCCGTACATCATGGCGATCACCAGCCGACGGCCACCGCGCGCGGCGGCCCCGACGAAGGTCTTGCGGGCGGCGTTGGTGAAGCCGGTCTTGCCGCCGATCGCGCCGGGATAGCGCTGTAACAGCTCGTCCTGGTTGGTGATCGGGTGATCGCCGTTGTCGCCGGGGAACATTGCCGAGGGCTCGGCGGTGATCTGCGCGAAGACCGGGTTTTGCATCGCGGCGCGGAAGATGACCGCCAGGTCGTGCGCCGTCGACGAGCCCGAACCCCCGGGGCCGTCCAGGCCGGACGGCGTCGCCGCGTGCGTGTTGGTGGCACCCAGTGAGGCCGCCTTGGCGTTCATCTTGGCGACGGTGACGTCCGGGCCGCCCAGCAGATGCGCCAGCGTGTTGGCGGCGTCGTTGCCCGAAACCAGCAGCAGGCCATCGAGGAGTTGGCGCGCGGTGTAGGTGCGGCCCGGTTTGATGCCGACGCAGTTGCACTCCACCTGGGTGTCGGCGACGTCGGCGACCACGGTGGAGTCCAGGCTCACCGAGTCCAGGACCACCTGGGCCAACAGCGTCTTGATGGTGCTCGCCGGCGGGTGGGCCACGTTCTGGTCGCGGCCGGCCAGCACCTGACCGCTGTCCAGGTCGGCGATGATCCAGGTTTGCGCCGGCCCGTCGGGAATCGGGATCGAGCCGGCGGGCTGGCTGCTGTCGGCCCGAGAAGTGGTGGGGCTCGCCAAGCTGACGGTGGCAGCGACGGCGAGCAGCGCCGCGGCCGTGCCCAAGAGCTTCCGCATGGGCGCAAAGTTTAACTTCCGGGGCCTCAGGGACATCTATTTCCGCCGTGAACGCGGCCCGGCCCCGTCGGCATAAAGTGCCCGTCGGCCGGTGTTCCACCAACTATGAGTGAGCGCATCGACTACGCACAGGTGGCCCCGCGGGGCGTACGAGCGCTGGGCGGTGTTCATATGTACGTGACCCAGTCGGGTCTGCCGCCTACGCTGCTGACCACCGTCTACCTGCGGATCTCACTGATCAACGGCTGCGCCTACTGCATCGACATGCACTCACGGGAATTGCGCGAATTAGGGGTCTCCAACGAGAAGATCGCCCTGGTTCCGGTATGGCACGAAGCGGGTGAGCTTTTCGACAGCCGCGAGCGAGCCGCCCTGGCGTGGGCGGAAACCGTCACCCGGATATCGGCCACGGGCGCGCCCGACCGCGCATACGCCGCGGTGTCGGAGCATTTCGACGACAAGGAACTGGTCGACCTGACGATCGCCATCGGGCTGATGAACGCCTACAACCGGTTGGCGATCAGCTTCCGCACCCCGCCGGCGGCGGTGAACGCGGAACACGCCCAAACACAGGGGAATTGACGACGCTATCCGCCGCACCGACGCGCCCGGTCGAGGCACTGCGGTGGCGATGACGACGCCGGGTGTTGAATCGATGCATGTTGAGCCTGGCCGAGATATCCGACCGCCTGGAGATCCAGCAGCTGCTGGTGGATTACTCCACCGCCATCGACAACCGCCGATTCGACGATCTGGACGAAGTGTTCACCCCCGACGCCTACATCGATTACACGGCGCTCGGAGGCATCGAAGGCCGCTTTCCCGAGGTGAAGAAATGGCTCGCCGAGGTGCTGCCCAACTTCCCGGTGTATTCACACATGCTCGGCAACTTCTCGGTGCGCATCGACGGGGACACGGCGTCGTCGCGGGTGATCTGCTTCAACCCGATGGTGCTGCCGGGCGACCCCGGAAAAAGGGGAGATCAGATCCTGTTCTGCGGGCTCTGGTACGACGACGAGTTCGTGCGCACGCCGCAGGGCTGGCGGATGAGCCGACGGGTCGAGACCAAGACCTTCCAGAAGGTCATGTGAGCGAATTTCTGATCGCCGCCCCTGTTCTGGCACAATAGGCGGCTGTCCGCCCGCGATCACGGTCGCGCGATGGTCAGAAACGCGAGGCAAAACCGGATCCGGGCATCCCGCCCCGATCGCTGAATTGCAGCGTGACACGCACAGGAGAGATCGCTTAACCATGGCTGTGAAGATCAAGCTCACCCGGCTTGGCAAGATCCGCAATCCCCAGTACCGCATCGCCGTCGCCGACGCGCGGACCCGGCGCGACGGGCGCTCCATCGAGGTCATCGGCCGCTACCACCCCAAGGAAGACCCGAGCCTGATCGAGATCGACTCCGAACGCGCCCAGTACTGGCTGTCCGTGGGTGCACAACCCACCGAGCCCGTCCTCAAGCTGCTGAAGATCACCGGTGACTGGCAGAAGTTCAAGGGTATGCCCGGCGCCGAGGGCCGCCTGAAGGTCAAGCCGGCCAAGCCCAGCAAGCTGGAGCTGTTCAACGCCGCGCTGGCCGAGGCCGAGGGCGGACCGACCACCGAGGCCGCGAAGCCGAAGAAGAAGGCCCCGGCGAAGAAGACCGCGAAGGCCGCCGAGGCGGAGTCACAGGCCGCCCCGGAGGCTCCCGCCGAGACCGCCGCCGAAACCAAGCCGGCCGAGGCGCCCGCCGAGGGCGGCGAGCAGGCCGAGTCGACGACCGAAAGCTGACCGCGGCGATGAGTACGGTTGTCGTTGACGCTGTTGAGCACCTGGTTCGCGGGATTGTCGACAACCCCGACGATGTCCGGGTGGACATGGTGACCAGCCGCCGTGGGCGGACGGTCGAAGTCCACGTCCATCCCGACGACTTGGGCAAGGTGATCGGCCGGGGCGGTCGCACGGCGACCGCGTTGCGCACGCTGGTCGCCGGTATCGGCGGCCGCGGCATCCGCGTCGACGTGGTGGACACCGACCAGTAGGCCAGCGCTGCTCATGGAACTCCCTTGGAGTTGACCGTCGGGCGTGTGGTGAAGGCGCACGGCATCAGCGGCGAGCTGGTCGTCGAAATTCGCACCGATGATCCCGCGGCCCGGTTTGCGCCGGGTAACACGTTGCGCGCCAAGCCCTCTCGTGGGGGTGCGGAACGCAGCTGCGTCATCGAGAGTGCGCGCGAGCACAGCGGGCGAATGCTGGTGCGATTGGCCGGTGTCACCGACCGCGACGCCGCCGACGCGCTGCGCGGCACCCTGTTCGTCGTCGATTCCGATGACCTGCCCGAGATCGACGAGCCGGACACCTATTACGACCATCAGCTCGAAGGCCTGCGCGTCCGCACGACCGGCGGCGAGCAGGTCGGTGTCGTCGCCGAGGTGCTGCACACCGCGGCCGGCGAACTGCTCGCGGTACGGCGCGAGGCGGGTGTGGCCGGCACCGAAAGCCCGGAAGTGTTGGTGCCCTTCGTGACCGCGATCGTCACCTCGGTGTCGCTGGACGACGGCACCATCGAGATCGATCCGCCCGACGGCCTGCTGGATCTGTAGGGGCCTTCCAGATGAGAATCGACGTCGTCACGATCTTTCCGGCCTACCTGGACCCGCTGCGGCAATCGTTGCCGGGCAAGGCGATCCAGTCCGGTCTGGTCGAGCTGGCCGTACACGACCTGCGGCGGTGGACGCACGACGTGCATCGCTCGGTCGACGATGCGCCCTACGGCGGCGGCCCGGGCATGGTGATGAAGGCGCCGGTGTGGGGCGATGCGCTCGACGAAATCTGCTCCGGCGAAACACTTTTGGTTGTTCCGACGCCGGCCGGCGCCCTGTTCACCCAGGCCACCGCCGCGCGCTGGAGCGCCGAGAAGCACCTGGCATTCGCGTGCGGCCGCTACGAGGGAATCGACCAGCGGGTCATCGAGGACGCCGGGCGGCGGATGCGGGTCGAAGAGGTCTCCATCGGCGACTACGTGTTGCCGGGCGGCGAGTCGGCCGCGGTGGTGATGATCGAGGCCGTGCTGCGCCTACTCGACGGCGTCCTCGGCAATCCCGCATCGCGCCTTGATGATTCGCACTCGCCAGCCCTGGACCGCCGTCTGGAGGGTCCCAGCTATACCCGGCCGCCGAGCTGGCGCGGACTGGAAGTCCCCGAGGTGCTGCTCTCCGGTGACCATGCGCGTATCGCCGCGTGGCGCCGGGAGATTTCGCTGCAGCGCACCCGCGAACGCCGCCCGGAGCTGCTGGAGCCGGGCCATTTGGCTGAGCCGGGCCATTGGCCTGAGCCCGGCGAGGATCCGCGAGACTAGAGGCCGCGCGCCCCCGCGTCGATGCGGCCCTCGGGGAAGATCGTCTTGACCGCCCGGGTGATGGTGTCGCGCGCGGTGGCGTCGTCGGAGGGCTGCAAAGACTGCACCACCATGATGTAGCGGTGGTCGGCCCCGATCACGCCCGTCGACAGATGCATCCAGTCGCTGCCGATGCAGCACATCCAGCCCTGCTTGACCGCGACCGGTTCGGCGTACAGGCCGTCCGGGATGCCGAACCGCTGCGGGTATCCGTCGACCCCGGTGGGCGTGGACTGGGCCAGGTCGTTCACGATGACCTGCGCCCCGTCGGCGGGCAGGCCCCCGGAGCCGTCCAGCAGCATCTCGTAATAGCGGATCAGGTCGGTCACCGAGCTCATCGTGTTCCACCAGCGCCCGTCGCTGGGTCCGGTGGTGGACGTCAGCCCGTAGCGGGTCGCTACCTCGGAGATGATGGCCGACCCGCCGCCCTGGCCCCAGAACCGCTCGGCCGCGCCGTCGTCGGAGGACTGCAGCATGATGTCGAGCGCCTGGCGGTCCTCAGCGCTCAGGGCGGTCTTGCCCTCGGCCTCGTGCAGCAGCAGATCGTCGGCGATGAACAGCTTCGCCACCGACGCGGTGCCCACGACCTGGCCGTTGCCGTGGGAAACCAGCTGGTGGGTGCGGCGGTCGAGGATGGCCACCGACAGCGCGGCGCCGCTGCCGGCGGCCTCGTCGGCGGCCTGCTGGACGCGGGCCTGCAGTTGAGCGAATCCCACGCTCGGCAGTGCCTGGGGCGGCGGCTCCTGCGGCGGTGTGGCGGCCTCGAGCATCAGTGCCGCCGACTGCGGCGGTGACGTTGCTGGCGGCCGCTGGGGGATGACCCGAACGGGCGCGCTGACCGGCAGGCTGTACACCTTGGCCTGAACCAGCGCCTCGGAACCGGCGGCCACCAGCAACGTCACCGCCGCGGTGGCGGTGAGCAGCGTCAGCGGCCGTACCCGCATTCGACTCCTCCGGCGTGACTTCGACGTGATGTGGACACACGTGCAAGGGCGGGACCCCTCGCGCCACCTGCACCGGCCCTCACGCCATGGTGCCCGCAGCGCGTTCTGACCCCAGTCATATGTACCATTCACCAGCGCGTTCGGCTCGCCGCGAACCGCCGACTTCGCGTGATTTTCGCGGCACGCACACTGTCTGGCACAATTGACCAGTTGTCTCCAGCGGTTGCAGGCCGGTTGGGCCGTTTCCCGCCTGCTGCGAGATACGCCAGAAAGCCCATCGGCCCGGCGACCGCCTCACACCTGCGTGTGGGTAGCTGCCGTCGGCCGCGACCGCAAGGAAGTGTCTCTCAGATGAACCGGCTGGACTTCGTCGATCAGGCGTCGCTGCGCGACGACATCCCGGTTTTCGGCCCGGGCGACACCATCAACGTGCACGTCAAGGTCATCGAGGGCGCCAAAGAGCGCATCCAGGTGTTCAAGGGCGTGGTGATCCGCCGCCAGGGCGGTGGCGTCCGCGAGACCTTCACCGTCCGCAAGGAAAGCTATGGCGTCGGCGTCGAGCGGACCTTCCCGGTGCACTCGCCCAACATCGACCACATCGAGGTGGTGACGCGCGGGGACGTCCGCCGCGCCAAGCTGTACTACCTGCGGGAGCTTCGCGGCAAGAAGGCCAAGATCAAGGAGAAGCGCTGAGCCGGGACGCCTTGGCGGCGCTGGTGATTCGCCTTAACGGATTCCGAAGCGGATCGCTCGCCGGGCCACAACCCGCGCTGGCTACGCTGATCTCGTGACCGACACCGCGGATTCATCTAACCCCCAGTCCCACGCTGGCGAATCAGATCCGAAGGTCTCTACGCGCAATCCGGAGACGCGCCCCCAGGACGCCGATACGGCGGACGGACCGGTCCCCGAACCAGGGCCGGTGGGGGAGGCACCCGATCCGGGCGAGGCCGACCGCGCCAAGCACTCCACGCTGCGCGAATTCGCTCTCCTGGCGGTGATCGCCGTCGTGCTCTACTACGTCATGTTGACCTTCGTGGCGCGGCCCTACCTGATTCCCTCGGAATCCATGGAGCCCACGTTGCACGGCTGTACGGGCTGCGTCGGCGACCGGATCATGGTGGACAAGGTCACCTATCGGTTCAGCGCGCCAAGCCCCGGGGACGTCATCGTGTTCAAGGGCCCGCCGCCCTGGAACCTCGGCTACAAGTCGATCCGGTCGAACAACACCGTGCTGCGCTGGGCGCAAAATGCGCTGTCCTTCATCGGCTTCGTGCCCCCGGACGAGAACGATCTGGTCAAGCGGATTATCGCGGTCGGGGGGCAGACGGTGGCGTGCCGCGCGGAGACCGGGCTGACGGTCGACGGCAAGCCGCTGAAGGAGCCCTACCTGGATCGCAACACCATGGCGGCCGACCCGTCCGTGTACCCCTGCCTGGGCAGTGAGTTCGGGCCGGTCGCGGTTCCGGCCGGACGGTTGTGGGTGATGGGCGACAACCGGACGCACTCGGCGGATTCGCGCGCCCACTGCACCAGCGTGCCCGCCGAGGCGCTCAAAGGTGTGTTGTGCACCGGTGATCCCACCTCGGGGACCGTGCCCGTGTCCAACGTCATCGGCAAGGCCAGGTTCATCGTGTGGCCCCCGTCCCGATGGGGCGGCGTGGAGTCGGTGAACCCGCAGCAGACTCGATAGCCATGGCTTGGATATGACCCAGACGTGGCCGCCACGGACGGTGATCCGGAAGTCGTCAGGGTTGCGCACCCTGGAATCGGCGCTGTACCGCAGCGGATTGGGCCCGGTGGCCGGCGTTGACGAGGTGGGCCGCGGCGCCTGCGCCGGCCCGCTGGTGGTGGCGGCCTGCGTGCTCGGGCCGGGGCGAATGGAAAGCCTTGCCGCGCTTGATGATTCCAAGAAGCTCACCGAGGCCGCCCGGGAAAAGTTGTTCCCCCTGATTCGCCGCTACGCGCTGGCCTACCACGTGGTGTTCATCCCGCCCGCCGAGGTGGACCGGCGCGGCGTGCATGTCGCCAACATCGAGGGGATGCGCCGCGCCGTCGCCGGGCTGGCACTGCGGCCGGGGTATGTGCTGAGCGACGGTTTCCGGGTGCCCGGTTTGGCGGTCCCGTCGCTGCCGGTGATCGGCGGCGATGCCGTCGCCGCGTGCATCGCGGCGGCCAGCGTGCTGGCCAAGGTCAGCCGGGACCGGCTGATGGTCGCCATGGATTCCGATCACCCCGGTTACGGTTTCGCCCTGCACAAGGGGTACAGCACGCCGGCGCACAGCACGGCGCTGGCGCAGCTGGGCCCCTGCCCGGAGCATCGTTATTCGTTCATCAATGTGCGGCGGGTCGCGAACGGGTCGGGCGCCAAGCTGGTGGCCGACTGCGCCCCGGACCCACCGCTGCAGCGCGACGGATATCGGTGAGGAAAGATGGGAACAGGATCCCGGGGACAGTATGTGGGAGAAGGACGTCTGAGCGGATGAGTGGCCGATGAGCGCAGAAGATCTCGAAAAGTACGAAACCGAGATGGAGCTCTCGCTCTACCGCGAATACAAGGACATCGTCGGCCAGTTCAGCTACGTCGTGGAAACCGAACGGCGCTTCTACCTCGCCAACAGCGTGGAGATGACGGCGCGCAACGCCGACGGCGAGGTCTACTTCGAGCTGCGGCTGTCTGACGCCTGGGTGTGGGACATGTACCGGCCGGCGCGGTTCGTCAAGCAGGTCCGGGTGGTCACCTTCAAGGACGTCAACATCGAAGAGGTCGAGAAGCCCGAGCTGCGGCTTCCCGAATAGCGCCGGGTGCCGTGACTACGTGTCGGGCCGAAGCTCGTTTTCCACCGCGGACGGCAGCTGACCGCGCTGATCGATGACGACGCGCGCCACGTCGGCCAGCTTGATATTCAGCGCCTGGGAGTGGCGGCGCAGCAGGTCGAACGCCTCGCTCTCGCTCATTTCGTGCAGCATCATCAAAATGCCGACCGCCTTGCCGATCTCGCGGTTGCTGAGCAGCCCCCGCCGCAGGCTGGCGGCGTCTTCCCCCTTGGCGACCGCGTTGATGGCGACGCTGGCGAAGGCGGCCAGCACCGCCGCTCGCCCGGCGGACTCGGCATCGAACACGTTCGGGGTATCGCTGAAAAGGTTGAGCGCCGCCCCTTTGCGTTTGTCGACCAGGAGGCGAAATCCCATCGCGCCCCGCACCGGCGTGTCCGCGACCAGGACCGCCGCCAGCTTGGGCCACAGCGACGGCGTGGTCAGGTCCGGGTCGACCTGGGGCGTCTCCTCCTCGATCGCGTCGATGCACGGCCCGTCGCCCGCGCGCCGCTCCAGCTCGTCGACCTGCTGGGCGAGGCGGTCACTGGCACCGACGGTGACGTATCGGTCGTTCTCGCGCACCAGGATGCTGGCGTGGTCGCAGCCGCGGATGGCCAGGGTGGCCGCGATGCAAATGGCCGAATACATCTCGTGGGCGTCCGAGCCTTGATAGATGATCTCGGCCAGAGCTGCGAAAACCGTCGCGGGGTCGGCTTTCTCCCCACCGGTCGGGGACGCGTCCGCGCGGGCTTTCGCTTCGTCCGCCATGCTGTTCCTCAATTCCTGCGGTGTCGGCGGTGTGGCTTGTCGGTCGCCGTAGATTATCGACCGCCGACCCCACACTTACACGCGGTTTGGTGTGGCTGCGCAGTTTCGGCCGACCGCGGGAGGGAAGGACGTCTACATGGGTGTGACCGTCGCGGTGACCGGACCCACCGGGGAGATCGGTATCTCCGCGGTGACGGCGCTGGAGCGCGAACCCGCCGTCGACGCCATCATCGGGATGGCTCGCCGCCCGTTCGACCCGTCCTCGCGCGGCTGGCTGAAGACCACCTATCAGCGGGGCGACATTCTGGACCGCGAGGCCGTCGATGCCGTGGTCGCACAGGCCGACGTGGTGATCCACCTCGCCTTCATCATCATGGGCTCGCGCGCCGAGAGCGACCGCGTCAACCTGCAGGGCACCCGCAATGTCTTCGAAGCAACGGTGGCCGCCGAACGACCGCGGCGCCTGGTGTACACCTCGTCGGTGGCGGCCTACGGCTATCACGCCGACAACCCGGTCCCGCTGACCGAGGACGTGCCGGTGCGCGGGTCCGCCGAGCATTACTACTCCGCGCAGAAGGCCGCTAGCGAGGCGATGCTCGCCGAGATCACCAAAGATTCGCCGCTGGAGGTCTTCGTCTTGCGGCCGTGTGTGGTCGTCGGGCCCAACGCCACCGCCCTGTCCGACGCCATGCCGTGGAATCAACTGCCCGGCCCCATGCGCGCCGTCGTCAAAGCGGTCAAGGCTATTCCCATGCTGAAGCCCGTGGTGCCCGACCCGGGTTTTCCGCTGCAACTGGTTCACCATGACGATGTCGCGTCCGCGATCGCGCTGGCGGCCACCGCCCCGGCGCCGCCGGGGGCGTACAACATCGCCGGTGACGGTGTGGTGGCGGTGGCCGACGTGGCCAAGGCGCTGGGTGCGCGGTCGGTGCGGGTTCCCGCCGTCGCGGCCTCGGCGGCCTCGGCGGCGATTTCGCGGCTGCCGCTGATGCCCTCCATGCTGGAATGGCTGCACACCGCGCGCACGTCGATGGTCATGGACACCACCAAGGCCAAGACCCAACTGGGCTGGCGGCCCGTCTACTCCTCCGCGCAGGCCTTGGCGGCGCTGGCTAAGACGGTCTAGGGCGGTCTAGGGCGGTCTGGGGTGGTCTGAGACCGCGAGCACCCGCGCCCTACCCGCAAAGCGGTAATTTGATGCTGTGAGGTCTCACCGTTCGGCCACGTCTGGGCCTGCCGCCGCCGATTACGACGAACACGCGGTCACCGTGACGCCCCGTAAGCGCGAGGCGGCGGGCGTTCGGGCGGTGATGGTTTCGCTGCAGCGGGGGTTCGAGCAGATGGGCGCGCTGCGCACCGCGGCGGCGCTGGCCCGGCTCAACCAGCGCAACGGCTTCGACTGCCCCGGCTGCGCGTGGCCCGAGGAGCACGGCGGGCGCAAGCTGGCCGAGTTCTGCGAGAACGGCGCCAAGGCCGTCGCGGAGGAGGCCACGAAACGCACCGTCACGCCGGAATTCTTCGCCCGGCACTCGATCGCCGAGCTGTCGGCAAAGCCCGAATATTGGCTTTCCCAGCAGGGCAGGCTCACCCACCCCGTGGTATTGCGCCCCGGTGACGACCACTACCGGCCCATCGGCTGGGACGCCGCCCATCGGTTGATCGCCGACGAACTGGGCGCCCTGGACAGCCCCGACGAGGCGGTGTTCTACACGTCGGGCCGCACCAGCAACGAGGCCGCGTTCTGCTACCAGCTGCTGGTCCGGTCTTTCGGCACGAACAACCTGCCGGACTGCTCCAACATGTGCCACGAGTCCTCGGGCTCGGCACTCACCGAGTCGATCGGCATCGGCAAGGGTTCGGTCACCGTCGAGGACGTCGAGCTCGCCGACCTGATCGTCATCGCCGGACAAAACCCGGGCACCAACCACCCGCGGATGCTGTCGGTGTTGGAGAAGGCAAAAGCCAACGGCGCCAACATCATTGCGGTGAACCCGCTGCCCGAAGCCGGATTGATCCGGTTCAAGGACCCCCAGAAGGTGCGCGGCGTGGTCGGCCACGGCATTCCGATCGCCGACGAATTCGTGCAGATTCGTCTCGGCGGCGACATGGCGCTGTTCGCCGGGCTGGGCAGACTGCTGCTCGAGGCCGACGGCCGCGCCCCGGGAACGGTCATCGACACCGCATTCGTCGAGGCGCATTGCGCGGGGTTCGACGAATACCGGCGGCGGACCCTCGACATCGACCTCGACGACGTGTTCGCCGCCACCGGCATCGAACGGCAACAGCTCGAACGCGTCGCCGCCATGCTGATGGCGTCGCGGCGGACGGTGGTGTGCTGGGCGATGGGCCTGACGCAGCACGCCCACGCGGTCGCCACCATCGGCGAGATCACCAACCTGCTGCTGCTGCGGGGCATGATCGGCAAGCCGGGCGCGGGAGTGTGCCCGGTGCGCGGACATTCCAACGTGCAGGGCGATCGCACGATGGGCATCTGGGAGCAGATGCCCGAGGAGTTTCTGGGAGCCCTGGATCGTCGGTTCGGCATCACCAGCCCCCGCAAGCACGGGTTTGACACCGTGGCCGCGATCCGGGCGATGCGCGACGGGCGGGCAAAGGTGTTTGTGGGAATGGGCGGCAACTTCGCGTCGGCCACCCCCGATACCGTCGTCACCGAGGCCGCCCTGCGCAATTGCGCGCTGACCGTGCAGATCTCGACCAAGCTCAACCGCAGCCACCTCGTGCACGGGAACACCGCGCTGATCCTGCCCACCCTCGGCCGCACCGACCGTGACATTCGTGGCGGGCGGAAACAAGTTGTCTCGGTTGAGGATTCGATGTCCATGGTGCATCTGTCACGCGGCAGCCTGCACCCGCCCGGCGACCAGGTGCGCAGCGAGGTGGAAATCGTCTGCCAGCTGGCCCGCACCCTTCTCGGTGCCGCGCACCCGGTTCCGTGGGAGAGCTTCGCGGCCGACTACGACACCATCCGCGACGCGATCGCCGCGGTGGTGCCCGGTTGCGCCGACTACAACCGCAAGGTGCGTGCGCCCGACGGGTTCCAGCTTCCGCACCCGCCGCGCGACACACGCGAATTCCACACCAGCACAGGGCGCGCCAACTTCGCCGCCGAGCCGCTGCAGTGGGTGCCGGTGCCCGCAGGCCGGCTGGTGCTGCAGACGATACGCAGCCACGACCAGTACAACACCACGATCTACGGCCTCGACGACCGCTATCGCGGGGTGAAGGGCGGTCGTCGGGTGGTGTTCATCAACCCCGCCGATATCGAAGCGCTGGGCCTGACCGCGGGCGGGCGCGTCGACCTGGTGTCGGAGTGGACGGACGCCGACGGCCGGCTAGAGGAACGGCGCGCGAAAGACTTTCTGGTGGTTGCGTATTCGACTCCGGTCGGCAATGCCGCCGCCTACTATCCGGAGACCAACTCGCTCGTTCCCCTCGATCACACCGCGGCGAAATCGAACACCCCGGTGTCGAAGGCCATCGTCATCCGGGTGGAGCCCGCGGTCGGCGGTGACATCGCGTAGTGGGGCACGTAACGTCGCGCCGGCGGGTGACGCACCTGACCGCCGAGAAAGCGATCACCCGATCGGAAACCCTGGTGGTCGAGGAGCCGTTGGAGATCCGGGTCGACGGCGCGCCGATCACCGTGACGATGCGCACGCCGGGATCGGATATCGAACTCGCCCAAGGCTTTTTGCTCACCGAGGGCGTCATCGGCGGCCGCGATGATGTGCACAGCATCCGTTACTGCGCGGGCCGCGGCGACGACGGCGCCAACACGTACAACGTGCTGGACGTGACGCTGGCCGCGGGGGTCCCCCCACCCGACCTCGATGTCACCCGCAACTTCTACACCACCTCGTCGTGCGGGGTCTGCGGCAAGGCGTCACTGGACGCGGTGCGGTTGATCAGCCGGTTCACCCCGGGCGCCGATCCCGCCACCGTCGCCGCGAGCACGCTGCAGGCGATGCCCGACCAACTTCGTGCCGCGCAGAAGGTCTTCGACAGCACCGGGGGACTGCACGCGGCGGCACTGTTCGGGGCCGACGGCGAGATGTTGGTGGTGCGCGAGGACGTGGGCCGGCACAACGCGGTCGACAAGGTGATCGGCTGGGCGTTGGAGCATCGGCGGATACCGCTGCACGCCTCGGTGTTGCTGGTCAGCGGACGGGCGTCGTTCGAGTTGACCCAGAAGGCCGTGATGGCGGGGATTCCGGTGCTGGCGGCCGTGTCCGCGCCGTCGTCGCTGGCGGTCTCGCTGGCCGAGGAGTCCGGCATCACGCTGGTGGCGTTCTTGCGGCAGGACTCGATGAACATCTACACCAGGGCCGACCGCATCACCTAGCCACGGTCGGGGTTGCCCCGCCGGCTGTGGATGGACGCCGCACTGGGGATAACCGGCCGGCGCGAGTGGCTGCGGGGCGCGTCGGCGGTCCGCCCCGTCAGGGTCACCGGGCACGGTGGCCGCATGACAACCGAAACGACGATGACCCGGATCCAGCTGGGGGCGATGGGTGAGGCGCTCGCCGTGGATCATCTGACGCGGACGGGCTTGCGGATCCTGCACCGCAACTGGCGCTGCCGTTACGGCGAACTCGACATCATCGCCTGCGACGACACTTCAACGGTGGTGTTCGTCGAGGTCAAAACCCGCACCGGCGACGGGTACGGGGGACTGGCGCATGCCGTCACGCCACGCAAAGTCCGGCGGTTGCGCAGGCTGGCCGGGCTGTGGCTGGCCGGCCAGGATCGGCGTTGGGCGGCGATCCGCATCGATGTGATCGGCGTGCGGGTCGGTCGCCGCCGCACCCCCGAGATCACGCACCTGCAAGGGATCGGCTGATGGCGCTGGGGCGCGCGTTCTCCGTCGCGGTGCGCGGCGTGGACGGCGAGATCGTGGAGATCGAAGCCGACATCACGTCCGGACTGCCGGGCGTGCACCTGGTGGGTCTGCCCGACGCCTCGCTGCAGGAGTCGCGCGACCGGGTCCGGGCCGCGGTCGCCAACTGCGGCAACACCTGGCCGATGGCGCGGCTCACGCTGGCGTTGTCGCCGGCGACGCTGCCGAAGATGGGCTCCGTGTACGACATCGCCCTGGCCGCGGCGGTGCTCTCGGCGCAGCGAAGGAACCCGTGGGACCGGCTGGAGAAAACGGTGCTGCTGGGCGAGCTGTCACTGGACGGACGGGTCCGGCCGGTGCGCGGAGTGCTGCCCGCCGTGCTCGCCGCCAAACGCGACGGATGGCCGGCCGTGGTGGTCCCGGTGGACAACCTTGCCGAGGCCAGCCTGGTGGACGGCATCGACGTGTGGGGCGTGCGGACCCTGGGGCAGCTGCAGAAATGGCTCGGCGGCACCGGCGCCCTGCACAACCGGATCCGTCCGGACGGCACCATCGAGGAGCCGGTGATGGATCTGGTCGACGTGGTCGGGCAGACGCAGGCGCGCTTCGCGGTGGAGGTGGCTGCCGCCGGGGCACACCACCTGATGCTCACCGGCCCGCCGGGAGTGGGCAAAACGATGCTCGCGCAACGCCTTCCGGGCCTGCTGCCGCCGCTGTCGGAAAGCGAGTCACTGGAAGTCACCGCGATCCATTCGGTGGCCGGGTTGCTGTCGGGGGACACTCCGTTGATCACCCGGGCGCCGTTCGTGGCGCCCCATCACAGTTCCAGCGTCGCGGCCTTGGTCGGCGGGGGCTCCGGGATGGCGCGCCCCGGCGCCGTCAGCCGGGCCCATCGCGGGGTGCTGTTCCTCGACGAGTGCGCCGAGATCCGGGTGAGCGCTCTGGAGGCGTTGCGAACACCGTTGGAGGACGGGGAGATTCGCCTTGCCCGCCGCGACGGGGTGGCGTGTTATCCGTCCCGATTCCAGCTGGTGCTGGCCGCCAACCTGTGTCCGTGCGCGCCGGCCAATCCGCAGGACTGCATGTGCCCGGCGGCATCCAAACGCCGTTACCTGGGCAAGTTGTCCGGGCCCCTGCTGGACCGCGTGGACCTGCGGGTGCAGATGGATCCCGTGCGGGCAACCGCGTTCTCGGGACGCGACGGCGAATCCACGGCACAGGTTCGTCACCGGGTAGCGGCGGCGCGCGAGGCCGCCGCGCAGCGCTGGCAGCCGCACGGCTTCCGCACCAATGCCGAGGTCAGCGGGACCCTGCTGCGCCGAAAGTTCCGTCCCAGCACCGCGGCGATGGAGCCGCTGCAACGGGCGCTGGATCGCGGGTTGCTGAGCATCCGCGGGCTCGATCGCACGTTGCGGGTGGCGTGGAGCTTGGCCGACCTGGCCGGCCGCACGTCGCCCGGGCTCGACGAGGTCGCGGCCGCGCTCAGCTTCCGCCAGCCCGGGGCGCAGCGATGAGCGCCGCAACCGACGGTGCCGCGCTGCGCGCGTGGGCCTATCTGTCCCGGGTGGCCGAACCGCCCTGCGCCGGGCTCGCCGCCCTGGTGCAACGCGCCGGGCCGGTCGAGGCGGCCGAGCGGGTCCGGCGCGGATCGGTCGACGAGGATCTGGCGCGGCACACCGAGGCCAGGCGCGACATCGACACCTCCGCGGCCGATCTCGAGACGATCGCGCGGCGGGGCGGGCGGTTGATCACCCCCGACGACGACGAGTGGCCGCTGCTGGCGTTCGCCGCATTCCGCGGCGCCGAACCACGCCGCCGCGGCGGCCCACCGATGGTTGTGCCGATGGTGTTGTGGGCGCAGGGACCCGCCCGACTCGATGAGGTCGCGCAACGGGCGGCCGCCGTGGTGGGGACGCGCGCTTCGACGCCCTATGGCGAGCAGGTGGCCCGCGAACTGGCGGCCGATTTGGCGCAGCGCGACGTCGCTGTCGTCTCGGGCGGCGCCTACGGCATCGACGGCGCCGCGCACCGGGCGGTGCTGGACTGCGACGGGGTCACCGTGGCGGTCCTCGCTGGCGGGCTCGACGTCCCCTACCCGAGCGGGCACACCGCGCTGCTGCACCGCATCGGCCAGCACGGGCTGTTGTTCACCGAATACGCGCCCGGTGTCCGCCCGGCCCGCCACCGATTCCTGACCCGCAATCGCCTGGTGGCCGCCGTCGCGGGCGCGGCAGTGGTGGTGGAAGCGGGTCTGCGCAGCGGCGCCGGGAACACCGCGGCCTGGGCGCGCGCGTTGGGGAGAGTGGTGGCCGCGGTGCCCGGGCCCGTGACGTCGTCGGCGTCGGCGGGTTGCCACGCTCTGCTGCGCGACGGCGCCGAGCTGGTCACCCGCGCCGACCACATCGTCGAGCTCATCGGCCACATCGGCGAATTGGCCCCCGACGAGCCGCGCCCGGTCACACCGTTGGACGGCCTGAGCGACGCAGAGCGCCGGGTATACGAGGCGTTGCCCGGCCGCGGCGCCGCCACCGTCGACGAGACCGCGGTCGCGTCGGGGCTGATACCCGAACAGGTGCTCGGGCCGCTGGCGATGCTCGAGCTGGCCGGGTTGGTGCAGCGACAGGACGGGCGCTGGCGAATCGTCCGCGCCGCCGCAGCCCGAGCCGCGCCGACGCGGCGACTCGTATAGTCGACGGCGAGTCGGGCATCGGACAGGAGGACACGTGGCAGGTCGACCACTGCAATGCTTCGAAGTTGTCGGTACCGAGCAACTCACCCCGCACATGGTGCGGGTGGTGCTGCGGGGCAAGAATTTTGACGCCTTCGTGCCCAGCAAGTTCACCGACTCCTACGTCAAGCTGGTATTCGTCGCCGACGACGTGGACGTGGCCGGCTTGCCCGAGCCGCTGACCCTCGACAGCTTCGCCGGGCTGCCACCGGAGAAAAGGCCATCGGTGCGCACCCTCACCGTCCGACAGGTCGACATCGAAGCCCGCCAAATCGCACTGGACATCGTCGTGCACGGCGAGCACGGGACCGCGGGCCAATGGGCGTCGACGGCCCAGCCCGGCCAGCCGATCTACCTGATGGGCCCCGGCGGCGCGTACACGCCCGACCCGGCCGCCGACTGGCACCTGCTGGCCGGCGACGAATCGGCGCTGCCGGCCATCGCCGCCGCCCTGGAAGCGTTGCCGCAAAGCGCGGTCGGGAAGGCCTTCATCGAGGTGGCGGGTCAGGAGGACGAGATCCCGCTGACCGCACCCGAAGGCGTCGAGGTGCACTGGGTGTATCGCGGCGGCCGCGCCGACTTGGTTCCCGAGGACCGCGCCGGCGACCACGCGCCGCTGATCGAGGCCGTCACCAGCTCCCCGTGGCTGCCCGGGCAGGTGCACGTCTTCATCCACGGCGAGGCGCAGGCCGTCATGCACAACCTGCGGCCCTACATCCGCAAGGAGCGGGGCGTGGACGCGAAATGGGCCTCGTCGATCTCGGGCTACTGGCGCCGTGGCCGCACCGAAGAGACGTTCCGCCAGTGGAAGAAGGAACTGGCCCAGTCAGAATCCGCGGCAGAGACGGCGAACTCGTCCACCTGACGGCTCGGCTGGCATTCTCTTTTCCATGGCATTCGGCGACTACCAGAACGAGATCTACTTCAAGGGCCTGGGCGGGGTGGCGCCCGCGCTGCCGATGGCCTTCGCGGAGTTGGAGGCGCGGGCCGAGCGGGCCATGTCGCCCTCGGTGTGGTCCTACGTCGCCGGTGGCGCCGGGGACGAACGCACGCAGCGGGCCAACCGGGAGGCGTTCGATCGCTGGGGCCTGATCCCGCGCATGTTCGTCGGCGCCGCCGACCGCGACCTGTCGGTCGAGATGTTCGGCCTGAGCTTGCCGTCTCCGGTGTTCATGGCGCCAATCGGCGTCATCGGCATCTGCGCTCAAGACGGCCACGGCGACTTGGCCACCGCGCGTGCGGCCGCGGCCACCGGCGTCCCGATGGTTGTTTCCACCCTGACCGCCGACCCGATGGAAGACGTCGCCGCGCAGTTCGGCGAGACGCCCGGTTTCTTCCAGCTGTACACGCCGAAAGATCGTGACCTGGCCGCCAGCCTCGTGCGGCGGGCCGAAGCCGCCGGCTACCAGGGCATCATCGTCACCCTCGACACCTGGATTCCGGGGTGGCGCCCGCGCGACCTGTCCACGGCGAACTTTCCCCAGTTGCGGGGCCTTTGCCTGAGCAACTACACCAGCGATCCGGTCTTCCGCGCCGGCCTGGCCCGCCCGCCGGAAGAGGACCCGCAAGGCACCGTGCTGCAGTGGGTGACCACCTTCGGAAATCCGTTGACCTGGGAGGACCTTGGCTGGCTGCGGTCGCTGACCGACCTGCCGCTGATCATCAAGGGCATCTGTCACCCCGACGACGCCCGGCGCGCCAAGGACGGCGGCGTCGACGGCATCTACTGCTCCACCCACGGCGGCCGCCAGGCCAACGGCGGCCTGCCCGCGCTGGAGTGCCTGCCGGGCGTGGTCGAGGCGGCCGACGGGTTGCCCGTGCTGTTCGACTCGGGCATCCGCAGCGGAGCCGACGTCGTCAAGGCACTCGCGCTGGGCGCCACCGCAGTGGGTATCGGCCGGCCGTACGCCTACGGCCTGGCCCTCGGCGGCGACGACGGCATCGTGCACGTGCTGCGCTCGATCCTCGCCGAAGCGGACCTCATCATGGCCGTCGACGGCTATCCCACGCTCAAAGATCTCACCCCGGACACGCTTCGGCGCGTCGGCTAGAGCGCCCCGCGGGGCCCTGCGACCGTGGGGGAGTGCAGGCGATCCTCGAGGAGTTCGACGAGTACCTGGATTTGCAGTGCCTGCGTTCGGCGCACACGCGTCGCGCCTACCTCGGCGACCTGCGTTCGCTGTTCGCGTTCGCGGGCGAGCGCGGCGCCGGCCTGGACGGGTTGAGCCTGCCGCTGCTGCGCTCGTGGTTGTCCGCCGCGGCCGCGGCCGGCGTCGCCCGCACGACGCTGGCCCGACGCACCTCGGCGGTCAAGGCGTTCACCGCCTGGGCCGCCCGGCGTGGCCTGCTGGACGGGGATCCGGCTGCGCGGCTCCAGGTCCCCAAGGCGCACCGCAGCCTGCCCGCGGTGCTGCGCCAGGATCAGGCCCTCGACGCGTTGGCCGCCGCTAAATCCGGTGCGCAGCAAGGTGATCCGATGGCGCTGCGGGACCGGCTCATCGTCGAGATGCTCTACGCCACCGGGGTCCGTGTCAGCGAACTGTGCGGTCTGGATATCGACGACGTGGACACCCGGCATCGGCTGCTGCGGGTCCTCGGTAAGGGCAACAAGCAGCGCAGCGTGCCGTTCGGGGCGCCGGCCGCCGACGCCCTGGATGCGTGGCTGGCCGACGGGCGCCCCGCCCTGGTCAACGCCGAGTCGGGCCCGGCGCTGCTGTTGGGCGCGCGGGGACGCCGGATCGACGTTCGCCAGGCCCGCACCGTGGTGCACCAGACCGTCGCCGCGGTGGACGGCGCACCGGACATGGGACCGCACGGCCTGCGGCACAGCGCGGCCACACACCTGCTCGAAGGCGGGGCCGACCTCCGCGTCGTCCAGGAACTGCTCGGCCATTCCAGCCTGGCGACCACGCAGCTCTACACGCACGTCGCGGTGTCGCGGCTGCGTGCGGTGCACGACCAGGCCCACCCCCGGGCCTGAGTACCGCCCCGCCTTCCCGACGCCACATGGGCCCCGCTTGCCACAACAGCCCCTGAGGCGGATGGGCACGGCGTTTGCCCACCTCATAGCGACAGCCGATTTTCGCAGGTCACCGGCCCGCCGCGACATTGTCGCTGTGAGGCGGGCACAACGCCCGCCCACCGGCGGAGGGGCGCCTGTGGCCGCTGTTACTGACGTTGCGTGGCGTTGGCCGGCTGCAACGGTTTGAGCCGGATCGGGGTGGACTTCAGCAGGCCCAGCGGGTCGACATAGTGGGCCCTCGACGCCGGGCCCCGCATCGCGCCCCAGTGCAAACACGCCGCGGCCGAGCACCCCGGATGACCGGCGACCAACGCACCGATCTCGGTCCCGGCCATCACCTGCTGGCCCGCGCGCACGGCCGCGCGGACCGGCTCGTAGCTGGTGCGCAATCCCCCGGGATGAGCCAGTGACACCACCGGCCGTCCGGCCAGCAGCCCGGCGAACACCACGGTGGCCGCACCCGCGGCGAACACCGGCTGACCGGCGGTGCCGGCCAGGTCCACGCCGCGGTGCCCGGGATGCCAATCCTGCACCGGGGCGTCGAAGGCGCGGGTGACGGCCGGGCGCGGGCGCAACGGCCAGTCCAGGCGATCCCCGTCGGCAACCGCCGGTACCGTGCTGGCCAGGGCCGCGCTCAGCAGCAGCGCAATCCATCGCATCCAGGCAGTGCAGCGCGGGGCGTCCGGCGAGTCCATCCGGCCTGGCCGGTTTTGTGGACGGCGACGCCGCTTGGGGAAGCGTGGCAAAACCACCTGCTGACTCGGTGTAAACTGCTGGTCGCAGCTCGTTCGCGGGCTGACTTCGCGCGTCCGCATCGCGTCTCCGGTTCCACTAGGAGAACGCAATCGCATGCCGGGCGGTCCCGACCGGGTTTTTCCCGCCGGGTCCGGCATCGCCGCAGGCGCCAGGGCCCGGCTTCACCCGATGCCAGGCGACAACCGACACAAGTAAGGCACCAGCATGGCCGTAGTAACCATGAAGCAGCTGCTCGACAGCGGCACCCACTTCGGGCACCAGACCCGTCGCTGGAATCCCAAGATGAAGCGGTTCATCTTCACCGACCGCAATGGCATCTACATCATCGACCTGCAGCAGACGCTGACCTTCATCGACAAGGCGTACGAGTTCGTCAAGGAAACCGTCGCCCACGGCGGCAGCGTCCTGTTCGTCGGCACCAAGAAGCAGGCGCAGGAATCGGTTGCCGCCGAGGCGACCCGCGTCGGGATGCCGTATGTGAACCAGCGCTGGCTGGGCGGCATGCTGACCAACTTCTCCACCGTGCACAAGCGGCTGCAGCGTCTCAAGGAGCTCGAGGCGATGGAGCAGACCGGTGGTTTCGAGGGCCGCACCAAGAAGGAAATCCTGATGCTGACCCGGGAGAAGAACAAGCTGGAGCGCAGCCTGGGCGGTATCCGCGACATGGCCAAGGTGCCGTCGGCGATCTGGGTCGTCGACACCAACAAGGAGCACATCGCAGTCGGCGAGGCTCGCAAGCTCGGCATCCCGGTCATCGCGATCCTGGACACCAACTGCGACCCCGACGAGGTCGATTACCCGATTCCGGGCAACGACGACGCGATCCGTTCGGCCGCATTGCTGACCAAGGTCATCGCGTCGGCCGTCGCGGAGGGTTTGCAGGCCCGTGCCGGCGTCGGCCGCGCCGACGGCAAGCCCGAGGCCGAGACCGCCGAACCGCTGCCCGAATGGGAACAGGAACTGCTGGCCTCCGCCGCTGCGACCGCTCCCGCGTCCGGCCCCACCGATGCCGCTGCGGTCGCGCCCGAACCCACTACCGACCCCTCATAGGAAGGCTGACCATTGGCGAACTTCACCGCTGCCGACGTCAAGCGGCTTCGGGAACTCACCGGTGCCGGCATGCTCGACTGCAAGAACGCGCTGGCCGACAGCGATGGCGACTTTGACAAGGCCGTCGAGGCGCTCCGGATCAAGGGCGCCAAGGACGTCGGCAAGCGTGCCGAGCGGGCGACGGCCGAAGGTCTGGTCGCCACCCAGGGTGGCGCGATCATCGAGCTGAACAGCGAGACGGACTTCGTCGCCAAGAACGCGGAGTTCCAGGCGCTGGCCGACCAGATCGTGGCGGCCGCCGTGTCGTCGAAGGCCACCGACGTCGACGGCCTCAAGGCCGCCAGCATCGGTGACAAGACCGTCGAGCAGGCGATCGCCGAGCTCTCGGCCAAGATCGGCGAGAAGCTGGAACTGCGCCGGGTCGCGAACTTCGACGGCACTGTCGAGGCCTACCTGCACCGGCGGTCGGCCGATCTGCCACCGGCGGTGGGCGTGCTCGTCGAGTACCAGGGCTCCGACAAAGAGGCCGCGCACGCGGTCGCGCTGCAGATCGCCGCGCTCAAGGCCCGCTACCTGTCCCGGGACGACGTGCCCGAGGAGGTCGTGGGCAGCGAGCGCCGCATCGCCGAGGAGACCGCCAAGGCGGAGGGCAAGCCGGAGCAGGCCCTGCCCAAGATCGTCGAGGGCCGGCTGAACGGCTTCTTCAAGGACGCCGTGCTGCTCGAGCAGCCGTCGGTGTCCGACAGCAAGAAGACGGTCAAGGCGCTGCTCGACGACGCCGGTGTGACGGTGACCCGGTTCGTGCGTTTCGAGGTGGGGCAGGCCTAAGGCCTGCCCGCCGGCGCGAACAAGACGCAAAACCTTACGGTGGCCCGCGTGCGCAGTTAGCGTCACTGCTATGCGGCACGTGCACGCTTTCGGCGACGACGCCCTCGGCGATCTGGATGCGGTCGGCCTCGCCGAGGCCATCCGATCCGGGCGGGTCGGCAGGGCCGAGGTTGTCGAGGCGGCGATCGCCCGTACAGAGGCCGTCGACCCGGCCCTAAATGGGTTGGCGTACGCGGGTTTTCAGCAAGCCCGGGCCGTCGCCGCGCAGGCCGGCAAGGCCACCCCGGCAGGCGGCTTCTTCTCCGGCGTCCCGACGTTCATCAAGGACAACGTGGACGTCGCGGGCCAGCCCACGATGCACGGCACCGACGCGTGGACGCGCTGGGATGCCGTCGCCGACAGCGTGTTCACCCAGCTGTATCTGGCCACCGGGTTGACCTCACTGGGCAAGACGCAGTTGTCGGAATTCGGTTTCAGCGCGTCGGCCGAACACCCGCGGCTGGGTCCGGTCCGCAACCCGTGGGACACCGAATACACCGCCGGCGCATCATCATCGGGATCGGGCGCGTTCGTCGCCGCCGGTGTGGTGCCGATCGCGCACGCCAACGACGGCGGCGGCTCGATCCGTATCCCGGCGTCCTGCAACGGTCTCGTCGGGCTCAAACCGTCGCGCGGCCGGTTGCCCCTGGACGCGACGCTGCGCCGGATGCCGGTCGGCGTCGTCGTCAACGGCGTGGTGACCCGTTCGGTGCGTGACACCGCGGCGTTCTACCGGGAGGCCGAGCGGATCCGGCGCAACCCCAAGCTCGCGCCGGTCGGGGACGTCACCGGCCCCGGGCGACAGCGGTTGCGGATCGCGGTGCTGACCCGCTCGGTGCAGCGCGAGTGCAGTCCCGAGCTACGGGAACTGACGCTGAAGTCGGCCGGTCTGCTCGAGGAGCTCGGCCACCGCGTCGAACACGTCGACGAACCGCCGGTGGCGGCCAGCTTCGTCGACGATTTCGTGCTGTATTGGGGGTTTTTGGCGCTGGCCCAGGTGCGCGGCGGACGACACATGTTCGGCGAGACGTTCGAGCGCGACAGGCTGGACTGCCTGACGCTGGGTCTCATGCGACACACCAGCCGCAACCTGCACCGCCTTCCGCGGGCGATCATGCGCCTGCGTGGGGCGCGGCGGCGCACTGCGCGGTTCCTCGGGACCTACGACGCGGTGCTCACACCGACCGTCGCCGACGAGACACCCCGCATCGGCTTCCTGGCGCCAACCGATTACCAGCAGGTGATCGGCCGGCTGATCGAATGGGTCTCGTTCACCCCGCTGCACAACGTCACCGGTGAACCGGCGATTTCGCTGCCGTTGGCCCAGTCTGCCCACGGGATGCCGGTGGGCATGATGCTGTCGACCGGTATGGGGCAGGAGGCGCTGCTGCTCGAACTGGCCTACGAGCTCGAGGAGGCGCGGCCGTGGGCGCGCATCCAGGACGCCGGGTGATCAGACGCGCTAGTCGTCCCCGAGTTTCTCGAGCATCCTTTTGAATTCGCGCTGCTGAGTTTCGGTGAGCTTGCCCAGGATCCGGGCGTCGGCGCCGCGCACCGCCGCTTCGGCGCGCTTGAGCAGGGCGCGGCCCGGACCGGTCAGCTTGGCCGGGAGCGCGCGCCCGGAAGACACCGATGAGGGCCGCGCCACCGCCCCGACGCCTTCCAGCTTGCGTAGCACTGTGTTCATCGCCTGCGGGGTGACGCCCGCATGGCGGGACAACTCGGCGCTCGACATTCCCGGGTACATCGAAAGGATGCGCAGGCAAACGAATTCGGGCAGGGCCAGGTCCAACGGACTCAACACGGCGGAAACCTCTGGTCGCAGCACCGTCGCCACCCGGTAGAGCAAATAACCAAGGGGCGCGTCGTCCTGATTCATATCAACCATGTTGACATACTTTCGGCGGGCCGATGCGCACATTCTCACCGACCGCGATTGCCGCCCTGACAACGGGGTAACCGACCGGCGGTAACACGTTTCCCACACCGCTTTTGGCACGCGAGGAGGTTCGATGCCGAAAACGACAAAAGGCGGAGCGCCCAAAAAGAGCGAATTGCCCAGCACTTTGCGGCGTTCCAACGCCAAAGCCCAACGTACGTTCGCGAAATCCCACGACGCGGCCGCCGACGAGTACGGCAGCGAAGAACGGGCCCACCGGGTGGCCTACGCCGCGGTCAAGCACAGTTTCGAAAAGGTCGGCGACCATTGGGAGCCCAAGGAGAAGAAGGGCCCGTCCGACGAGCGCGCCGAGCGTGGCGGGCGACAACCGTCCGGCGAATCGGCCGAGGGCGTCGACGCCAACGCAAGCAAAAAGCATCTGCTTGACGTGGCCCGCCGGCTCGATGTTCCGGGCCGATCGACAATGAACAAGTCGGAGTTGGTCGAGGCGATCAAGAAGCACAATCGCCGGGTCCGCGGCCGCTGAGACCACCCAGGAGCACTGATATGAGCGAGCCCGAATCCGTCATCCAGCAGCTTCGCGACGTCCTCGACAAAGAACAGGGCCTTGACGATCGCCTCGAGCGCTCCCTCGAGCAGGCGCGCCGGCAGGCCGAGGCGCAGCTGAACCCGGACCTCTACGCGGCGCTCGAGTGGCCGCACGACATCGGCGAGTACCAGGACTACCTGAAGCGCTTCATCAGGTGGGTGCCGCACGAGTCGGATGCCGAGGCCTGGAAGAACGAAAATCGGCAGGCTCAAGAGGTCAGTGATCGCTTGGCGCACTTCTACTTCCTGGTCGACCAGGGTGACAAGTCGCCGCAGGACTCCGGTGTCTTTCGGGACTGGATGACCGAGTTCGCCCGGCAATGGGGCGATTTCCTGGACACGCCGGAGTCGTTCAACCCCGACGTCTTGCAGTCATTCATCGACAATGCGCCGGAGTACCGCATCCATGAGTCATTGGTCGACGGGGTACCGAACGCGCCCAGCGGATGGCTGACGGCCAACCAGTTCATCGCCCGGGAAATCAACGGCGGGCTGCGCCCGATCGCCGAGCCGACCAGCAACCTGGTGGTGACCTCACCGGCCGACTGCAAATACCAGCACGCCTACGAGATCGATGCCGAATCAAACATCCCGGCCACCACCGTCAAGAACGAAAAATACGGCAATATCAAGCAACTCATCGCAGGCAGCCAGTACAGCGAGAGCTTTGCCGGCGGCACCTTCGTCCACTACATGCTGCCGGTGCATGCCTACCACCGCTACCACCTACCGGTCGCGGGTCTGGTCAAGGAATCCTTCCGGATCAACGGGAAAGTCTTCATGCAGGTCGGCCTGGAAGAACACGAGTTCGCCTCCCGCGACAGCGCCACCAGCGGATACGAGTTCTCCCAGACCCGCGGGGTGGTCACCATCGACACGTCGCAATCGGAGTGCGGCGACATCGGCACCGTGGCGGTCATCCCGGTGGGCATGGCGCACGTGTCGTCAGTCGTCCTCACCTCGGTCCCCGGCAAACACATGGCCAAGGGGGAAGAGTTCGGCTACTTCCAGTTCGGCGGCTCGGACATCATCATCCTTTTCCAGGAGGGGGTCGATCCCCAGCTGGACAAAAGCGAGGAGTTCCGGCTGGTCGGTTCGCCGGTCGCGCGCTGCCGTCGTCCCGCTACCTGATGCGTCGACGGCCCGGCTCGTTTTCGCCGGCGGCGCCTTCCTCGGGGGCGTTTAAGGTGCATCCCCGTTGGGAAGCCTGCGGCAGGCTTGATCCGCCATGCGTTGTCCGGTGTGAGTGTTGGGCTGGACGACGCGACTATCGCGTTAAACGAGCAGCGCCGAGTCGGGGGATGGCTGCGCCGTAGCGCGATGACGCGGAAGTCCGTGTCCGCCGGCTCGTAAATCGCGCGGCCACCACCCGAAGAAATCAGCAGCGATCGATGCGGCGCTGTCGCGGTTTCGTCGACGGATTCCGAAGAGAAAGGACATGGGAGACATGAGCGGCCCGCTCGGCTTGTCGATCGGGGCGGCCAACCTGGTGGCCGCGCGCACAGGTAGCGGCCCGGTGACCCGCACCTCAGTCTTGACGCTGTTCGGCCACCGACCCCCCGAGGTGGGCATGCCGGGCGAGAATCCTCGCCTGAACGAAACCGGCCTGCTTCTCGGCGGATTCGTCGAGCGGGTCGGAGACGCCGAGCCGTTACTGGCTGCCGACGGATCGAGCCACCCCAGCGCGGGGCTCACCGCTGCCGCGCTCGATGGGATGGCGCGCAGTGTCGGTTATGGGGAGCCGATTTTCATCGCGGTGCCCGGGCATTGGAACGAGCACCAGGTCTGCGCCCTGCGGGCGGCATTGCGTGGTTACCCGGCCCTCGCGCCCGATGCGCCACCGGCTTTCATCTGCGACGGCACGGCCGCGCTGGCCGCGTTGGACACCCAACCCGGATTTCCCGGCGACGGCGCGGTGGTGCTGTGCGACTTCGGCGCGAGCGGCAGCAGCATCACGCTGACCGATGCGGCCGCGAACTTCCGTCAGATCGCGCCCACGTTGCGCTACACCGGCTTCTCCGGCAATCAGATCGACCAGATGATCCTGCGACACGTCGCGCTGAACGCCGACGCCGACGCCGACGCCGCCGGCACGGCGCCGTTGGCACCGTTGGGCCGTCGCCTCGAACAATGCCGGAGCGCGAAGGAACAACTGTCGTCGGCGACCGTCGCCGTCATCCCTGCCGATCTTCCCGGTGTCGGAGCGGACGTCCGGTTGGCCCGCGGCGGGTTCGAGGAGCTCATCTGCGAACCTCTGCACCGTTTCGTCGACTGCGTCGTAGATGTGTTGCAACGCAATCGGATTCCCGCGGATCGGCTCGCCGCCGTCGCTACGATCGGCGGCGGCGCCTGTATCCCGCTCGTCACCAACTTGCTATCGGAGCGGCTGCAGGCGCCGGTTGTCACCACACCGCAACCTCTGTTGAGTGCGGCCACTGGCGCCATGGTCCTGGCCCAATTGCGTTCTTCGGCCGGTGCGCCGTCCCGGGCCGGGGCCGTCGGCTCAGCCGCAACCGCCACGGGTCAGGCGCCGGTCGCCCTGACGGAAGGCGTCGCCGCCACCGAAATGGCCCCGATGGCATGGGCCGTGGGGGCCGCCTACAGCGCAGCGGGACACGCGGCGGCCGACGGCGATCAGTCGGCAACGTACCGCGCCTTGGCCTGGTCCCAGGAAGCCTCTTCGGGTGAGCCCACACCCCCTGTGGGAAGCGATCACGACCCCGACGGCCACGACCCCATCCCGCCGAGCGCTGAACCCTCCCACGGTGCTGCAGAAGTCGCACCCATGCCGCGGCGGAGGCGATGGTTACGACGCTCGGCAGTGCTCATCAGCACCACCGGTGCGGCCGCGTTGATACTGCTCGTGGCCGCGGCGTTGGCCGTGCGGCTAAGCGGCACCGGGAACAAGCCAACCGACGACGTGCCCCACGTCATCCCGCCGGTCGAATCGTCGCGGCTCGAGCCGCCTCCGCCGGCGTCGGCCAGCACCGCCCCGGCCTCACCGAATTCCGAATCCACGGAGTCGCCGTTGCCGCCGTCGACGACGGTCACAACCACCCAGCCACCGGTGACGACGACGACCCATCCGACGACGACCCATCCGACGACCACCTATCCGACGACCACCTATCCGACGACCACCTATCCGACGACGCCGTATCCGACGACGCCGTATCCGACGACGCCGTATCCGGTGACCACCTATCCGACGCCTCAGTATCCGATCTCCCCCTATCCGACAGTGAGCAACAGCGCGGCGCCGCCGTACCCGACGATGTCCGTGCCCGTCATACCGCACTGACCTCCAAATCCGTTGTGTTCCTTGCCGATCCATGCGCTTACAGAAGCAACCTGTGAAGACGCTGGTAGCTTTACGGCGACGCGTTTGCGGGCGGGTCAGTTGGGTAGTCAGCCGCAATGGCCGGTCTCCTGGGGCGACTGTGGCGCACGGTGTGGCACAAGGTTCTGTCCTCGCCCCTGCTCACGCTCAACGGCTATGTCGCCTTCGATCTGCCGCGCGCGGTGACCGGGCTGGGCGCATCGCTGTTGATGGGTTTGGTGGCGGTGCACGCCTACGTGGCGGCCACCCGGCCGGGCCTGCCGCTGTACTTCTGGGTGTATCTGGCCGTGCTGATCGCCGCCTGCCTGGGCGCGACGGCCGCGATGGCGTTTGCCGTCAAACCCCTTGTGCCGCAAGCGGGCTGGTATGTCGGCAGCTTAATCTGCGCGGCCTTCCTGGTGATCTATCTGGCCAGCCGGTTTGCCGGCCTGCCGGGGTTGGTGGCGTTGACCGGCCGGTGGGACCTGGCGCCCGGGACGTTCGCCATGGCGTTCGCCGGGGGCTTCATCGCCGTGCACACCACCGTGCTGTCCGGCGTCAACGTGGCCTACCCGCAACGGCAGAACTGGCACGACTGAACGGTGACGACATGACAGTGCTCGACTATCCGGCGTGGCTGCGCATCGACCATTGGCTCAACGTCCTCTTTTTGACCTTGGTGATCCGCAGCGGCATCGAGATTTTGTCGACGCACCCGAAGTTGTACTGGCACGACGACAGCAAGCCGGGCAGCGAGTGGGCGCGCTTCACGGTCAAGGAAATGCCGATCAACAAGCTGTACGACACCCTCGATGAGGAGGAGGACTACAGCTCGCTGTTCGCGCTGCCCGGCCACAAGAAGCTGGGCATGGGCCGGCACTGGCATTTCTTCTCGGTGATCGGCTGGATCCTCGTCGGGCTCTCGTATTACATCTTGCTGTTCGCCACCGGCCAGTGGCACCGGTACTGGCCGGCGTCGTGGTCGATCTTCGGCGAGGCGTGGAACGACATCGTCACCTACATGAGTTTCAACCTGCCGCCGCTGCTGCCCGGCGAACCCCTGGATGCCATCCAGAAGCTGACCTACGCCGGCGTCATCTTCGTGTTGGCGCCGTTCCAGATCCTGACCGGCGCCGCCCAATCACCGGCCATCGAGGCCGCATTCCCCTGGTACGTGCGCATGTGGGGCGGCCGGCAATGGGCGCGCAGCCTGCACTTCGTCGGCCTGGTGGCGTTTTTGGTCTTCATCGTCATCCACCTGTCGATGATTTTTTTCTGGAGTTGGGGCCAGCTGACTGCGTCGATGATCTTCGGTTCCGTGCGCAACATCGGTTGGGCCACCGCCTTGTCGCTGGTGATCATCGCGGCCATCGTTGCCGTTCACGTCGCGGCGACGGTGTGGAGTCTGCGCCGGCCGGTTCAGGTTCGCCGCGTGCTCGGCGCCGTGGTCACCGGCGTCCGCAAAATCGCGCTGCGGCCACTGAATTCGAAGCAGAATTACCCCGAGCGGATGACCTCCAAGGAACACCGGGTCAACGGCAAACCGCCGACGAGTGCTGAGTACAAGGTGATGGCCGTGCACAACTTCGTCGACTGGCGGGTGCGGGTGGGCGGCCTGGTCGAGAACCCGGTGACGCTGGACCTGGACGCGTTGCGTTCCCTGGCCGATCAGGAATCGCAGCGCGTGATGCACAACTGCGTGCAGGGCTGGACCAGCATCGGCCAGTGGACCGGGGTTCCGCTGGCGCAGTTGGCCGACCATGTGCGTCCCCTGCCGCAGGCGAAATACATCTGCTTTCTGACCATGCAGGACACCGGCCGCGACGAGCCGAACGCGGAAGGGGAGGGCCAGTTCTACGAGGTGATCGACCTCGAACTCGCGTACAAGCCGCAGACGTTGCTGGCTTACGAGATGAACGGAAAGCCCCTGCCCATCAAGCACGGAGCGCCGCTGCGGTTGCGGGTGGAGACCCAGGTCGGTTTCAAGATGGCGAAGTGGATCAACCAGATCGAGTTCATCGACGACTACTCGGGCATCGGCCACGGGCTGGGTGGGTGGCGTGAGGACAACGTCCACTACGACAAGGACGTGGAGATCTGACATGAGCGCAAATGGCGTGCGGCCCGAGCTGATCGACCTGAACAGCGTTGAGCGCGAACGGGTTGTAGAGCTGGTGTCCGTCAAGGGCGGGCACTGCGCCGGATGCGGTGCCAAGGATTTCGCCGTCGGGCATGCGCTGTATCTCGGGTTTCTGTTCCTCGACGAGGACGACGACGCCTTCATGGTGGGGTTGACGTGCGGCAACCGCGAATGTCCCGCGCCGCGGACCGGAATCGTGTTGGCGGCCAACGAGTTTCTGAGTGACTATCGCGAGATCTCCGATATCGAGGACATCGCGAGCCGCGCCAGGGCGAGGCAAGCTAGCGCAACGTGGGGTGGCTCGGGGTATCGGTGAACCGGGGTCGGGCGAGATCGAACCTGTCGATCAAATCCGACACCGAACGCAGGTCGTCACACAGGGATTGGAACCGGCGTTCGGCGCCTTCATCGAGCACCCCGAGGCAGCTGTAGTGCACCAGGCGCCGAAACCGCCCGGCAAGCGCTGCCCCCCAACGGATTCCGAAGTCGTAGATCTGTCCCTCGGGCACGTCGTCGATCCGTGCGAGCTCTTTGAGCGCCGCGATCTGCGCGTCGAGCAGCTCGACGTCGTCATCGATCCCGATCGGCTCGGGTTTGCGCGCTGTCGTGCTCATCTGCCCTCCATCACAGGTGTGGCTTCGCCACGCTGATCGCGTAGGGCTGGCCGCGCAAGGTCAGATACACCCGCTTGGGACCGATCGCCATCCCGGACAGTGGTGCCGAGGCGACCGGGCCCGACGGCAATCCCGCCCGGTAGTCGATGGTGCGGATCACCCGGATGGTTCCGTTCGGAAAGCCGGTGAAACTCGCCGTTTCCAGCACCGCCACGTCGCGGTCGGTGGCCGCGTAGATGCGCGTGTCATCGGTGCCCAGATAGCGAATCGGCGACGACAGCTCGGTGCGGGCCAGCACTTCCAGCCCGTCACCGCCGCGGCGCGAGTCGACCGCGTACAGCACCCTGTCGTCGCGGCCGGCCACGTAGCTGCGCGTGACCTGCGTTCCGTCGCCGGCCCACGCGGCGACGGCCAGCGGAAGTGAGCCGCGCTTTTCGGGTGGCGACGTGGACCCCTTGTAATAGCGGATGCCTGAGGCTCCGTAGAGGTGATACTCGATTGCCCGCCCGCGGTTAGACCCGTCGATGGTGTCCGCCGATTCTCCCGGGTAGGTCGCGGTCGGCAGCGCGCGGAACCCGTACTGGTCCACCGGCGTCACCGACGAACCGTCGGCGGCCAGCGCCAGCAGCACGCGCATGCCGGCGTCTTCGGCGAGGTAGGAAGGCGCGGGGCCGGCGTCGAATGCGGCGATCGGCCGCAGGGTCGCGATGTCGACGACGGCGACCTTGCCGCGCTCGGGCTGCGGTACGAAGACGTGCCGGTCGTCCTTCTGGCTGATCTGCAGGTTGCGCCCCGAGCCGACGGGCTCCGACAGCCGGGTATGGGCGGTGCCGGGGCCGGCGTAGGTGACCGCGGCCAGCCGATGATCGTCGGTGAGGCCCAGCAGCGCGTTGTCGTGATACGACCACACCGGGTCATGCATGGTGGCGCCGACGGCCGCCAAACTCACCGCGGGCGCGCTCTCCAGTGAGGATCCGGGCGCCGAACACCCTGCCACCGCCATGATTCCGGCGGCCGCCGCGCTCGACCACCGCCGTCGCAACGTTCGCCGCTGACCGCTTCCGATGGCCACGATCGGTGCCATCCTTTCACCGTTTGCCCGTCCGGGCTGTACCCCGTGGGCGCCCCGTTACACCTGCCCGAGGACCCCCGAAAGGATCGCCGTCTACAAAATCGGCCGACCGCCCGTGACGGCCACCCGCGCCCCCGAGATGTAGCTCGCGTCATCGCAGGCCAGCAGCACGTAGATCGGCGCGAGTTCGGCGGGCTGGCCGGCGCGCCCCAGCGGCACATTGTCGCCGAAGGATTCCACGCTGTCCGGCGGCATCGTCGAAGGGATCAGCGGTGTCCATATCGGACCGGGAGCCACACTGTTGACCCGGATTCCCTTCTCGCCCAACAGCTGAGCCAGGCTGGCGGAGAAGTTGGCGATCGCCGCCTTGGTCGCCGCGTAGGGCGCCAGGGTCGGATTGGGGGTGTCGGAGTTGACCGATGAGCTGCCGATGATCGACGAGCCGGCGTTCATGAACGGCAGGGCCGCCTTGACCAGGTAGAAATAGGCGCCCACGTTGAGCCGGAAGGTGTAATCCCACTCTTCGTCGCTGATCTCGTCGAGGCTTTTGTGCATCATCTGGTAGGCGGCGTTGTTGACCAGGATGTCCACGCCGCCCAATTCCTGCACCGCCCGGTCCACGACGGCGCGGCAGTGGGCGGCATCGGAGAGATCACCGGGCACCAGGACGCATTTGCGTCCGGCGTTCGTGACGTAGCGGGCCACGTCGCGCGCGTCGTCGTCCTCGTTGAGATACGCGATCAGCACGTCGGCGCCCTCCCGCGCGAAGGCGATCGCGACGGCGCGCCCGATGCCGCTGTCGCCGCCGGTGATGATCGCCTTTTTGCCGAGAAGTTTTCCCGAGCCCTGGTAAGTGTTTTCACCACAGTCGGGAATTGGATCCATCTGGGCCTGTACGCCCGGGACGGATTGTTGTTGCGCGGTAAAACCCATGTGATTTCCTTTGCCTTGCTCGAAAGTTCGCCTTGTATGCCTTGCTATGTCTTGCTATTTCGGAGGCCGGCCGGGCAAACGCATACCGGCTTGCCGTTTTACGATTCGCGACGGGTGGGGCCGGCGGTCCGGACATCCGGATCGTCGTCGGCCGGCGGCTCGGGATCCCGCCACTCCTCGCTGCGGCTGGATCGATTGCCGTGGACCGTGCCCTCCACGTCGCGCTTGAGCTCGTCGTCTTCGCATGAGCTGTGCTTGGAGTTGCCCCGTTGCAGCCGATCGCCCCCTTCGCAAAATCGGTCGGCCCGCGTTCCCGCTGCGCGCCGGGGAACGCCATAGCGCACCGATTACCCGCCGGTGCACGGCTCAATCGGAACCGCCGGTGTTAGTGGTGATACAGATGTTAAGCACTGTTGCCAAAGATGTTGGCGTCGAAAACAACCCATTTCAGCAGCCAGCGGACCCTTTATTGGCATGCAGCGGCGGGTACATGTTTAAAGCCGTAGGCGGATGGCTATTTCGCTGCGTATATCCGCATGCCCTTGACGGGGGGCGATTGTGCGTTACGAAAGGAATGGACAATGAAGGTCACCAAAACGGCTGTCAAGACAGTTGCCGCTGCTGCGATTGCGGCTGCGAGTGTTTTTGCCGCGGCGCCGGCTTTTGCTTCGCCACCGCCCAACATTCAGGGATTCGGCACCAGCGAACAACTCGTGGACGGCGCCTTGATCACCAATTACACCGTGAGCAACCTGCAGCCGAGCAATGTGAGCATCCCGGGCTACACGCCTAAAGGCACGCTCTACCAGGCGGACATCAGCGCTCGGTCGGAGGCCGGCCTCGTCACCCCAATGGTCAACGACTTCATCGCCCGCGGGCCCAATGGTCAGAACTACCGCGTGATCGACAAGGTGGGGACGCCGAACGGCCTTAGCCCCGCCCCGATCCCGCAGGGCAGCGAATCGACCGGAACGCTGTATTTCGACGTGACCGGCGCGCCGCCCAACGGCGTCGTCTACAACGACGGGATGCAAGACATTCTGATCTGGACGTCCAACATGGAGGGCGGCTCGGCGCCTGGCACGATGAACAGCCCGGCACCGGGCGCGGCGAACAGCCCGGCACCCGAAGCGCCCGCCAGCCCGGCACCCGGCGCGCCTGCGCCGGCGCCCACCGCCTGATCGGCTGATCCGGCCGTAAAAAACTCCCCGCACCTCCGATGGTGCGGGGAGTTTTGCCGCCTGGGGAATCGCGGGCGCCGGAACGGGGTATCCGGGACTCATGAGTAATCCGGACCACAGGCCAGCGGGCGTGCGCAAACAAGCGCAACGGAACGCCGAGCAAACGCGCGCGGCGATGGAAGAGCGGCGCAGCGGACACGGCGGCGGGCTGAGCGGATGGATCGCCGAGCGCGCCGGCCGATGGGATCTCTCCGGCCAGGACGAGGCCAGCTTGCAGCGACAGAAATATCTGTGGAACGTGCTGGTGGACTATTGGTTTCGGATGGAGATCGACGGTTGGGAGAACATTCCGGAAGCCCCGCCGGCGCTGCTGGTCGGGATCCACTCCGGAGCCCCGTTTGTATGGGACGCCTGGACGGTGGGCCTGCAATGGTGGCGACGGTTCGGGCAGGAACGCGCCCTGCATGGGACCGCCCATGACGCGCTGATGGCAATCCCGTTGTTCGGGCGCTACTTCCGCTCAATGGGGGTGCTCCCGGCCGCGCCGGACGCGATCGCCACCGCCTTGGCCGAAGGGCGTGACGTGGCGTTGTGGCCCGGCGGGGAAGTGGACTCGCTGCGCCCGTGGACCGAGCGCGATCGTGCCAACCTCGCGGGGCGGACGGGCTTCGTCAAGATGGCGATCCGGGCGGGGGTGCCCATCGTGCCCATCGCCACCGTCGGCGGGGCCGACGCGATGCCGGTGCTGATCCGCGGCGACCGGTTGGCCAAAGCCTTGCAGCTGGACCGCTTACTGCGTCTCAAGGTGTTCCCGCTGGCCGTCTCGCTGCCGTGGGGGATCGCGCCGGCGGCGCTTCCCCAGCTGCCGCTGCCGGCCAAGATCAGGACACGTTTCATGCCCGTGGTGGAACTCGACCGCGATCCCGCGCGGGCGGACGACGAGGAATACGTCGACCGCAAATACCACGAGGTGCAGGATTCCATCCAGGACGGCATGGATGCGCTCGCGCGCAAGCGCGCATTCCCGTTCTTCGGGTGACGCCCACGAAAACTGTTGTGACGACGGGCATTAGGCCCCGGAGTGGCTTTGCGAATAGGGGATGGCACTCGACGCCCGGGTCGGCGTCAGCGTCGAGTCGGCGACCATCCATTCCGGCTGCGGGGGGGTCGCCGCTCGGTAGCCGACTCCGCGGACGGTCCCGACCATGAATTCGTGCCGGGTTCCGAGCTTGGCGCGCAGTCGCCGGATGTGAACGTCGACAGTACGGACCCGGCTGCTGCTGTCATAGCCCAACGCCTCCTGCATCAGTCGGGTCCGCGTGAATGCCTGACCAGCATGCAGCACAAGGAAATTCAGTAATTTGAACTCGGTGAGGGTCAGAGCAAGGTCGTCCCCGCCCAGCGACGCGGTGAAGCTGGCCGGGTGCAGCAGCAGCTCGCCGAATTTCAGTGTGCCGTCCGCGGTGCCGCGTCGGCGGCGGACGGCCAGCCGCAGCCGTGCCTGCAACTCTTCCGCGCAGGTGCCGGGCAGCATCACATCGTCGAAGGTGCAGTCGACATCGACCGTCGCACAATCCGCCGGCGCGACCAGGGCCACCACCGCCGTAGCGGGGTTGTCGGTTGCCAGTCGATGGCGTACCGCCTGAGCCGCAGCCATGTTGCTGCGCGCGTCGATGATCGCCACATCCGCGGCGGCGCAACGCCCGTCGGTAGGGGCGGTCAACGCCGCGCGCACCGGGAGCGCAAACGTGGCCAAATCCGGTAGGGCCGATTCGAAATCAGCCTCATCGGTGAGCACCACAATGTCCATCGGCATGTCCAACGACATCTCCAAACCTCGTGAGGTCCCTGCGTTCCCCCCGGTCCGTAGGCGCCTCGCGCGAGATGTCTGACAGCGTTAAGGCCGGGTACCCCCTCGGCCGAAAACTAAGTCGATGGGCCCGGCCCGTTTGCACGGACCGGACCCATCTTTCCCAGCAGGCTTACTGGTTGGACTTCTGGCGTTCTTCGGCCGCCTTGGCGCCGCCACGTGCGGCTTCAGCCTCGGCTTCCTTCTTCGCCGCGTCGCGTTGCGCTTCGGCCTTGTCTTGCTGTGCCTGACCCTCACGCGTGAGGTCATCGCGACCGGCGACCGCGCCGACGGCCTCTTTGGCCTTACCCTTGACGTCCTCGACGACGCCCTTCACCGCTTCAGCGGGTCCCGACTTGTTTTCTTCAGCCATGGATCTGTTCCTCCTCGTTGACGTACTGCGAGCGATCCGCGCTCAACGACGATCGCGAGCGAGCGGTCCGGTCATGCGGTGAAGCCGGTCCTTACTGCTCAAGACTGCCTATGTCACCGCGTTGTAGCGGGTTCCCAGGCCGCACATGCCTCAAACGCTGCGCTCGATGCCGAGATATTCGGTACCGGGAGACTCGAAAATCGCTCCGGTACGCCAACTGTGCGCATAATGCACCCCACCGATGCCGCATTGTGCTGCGATGAGGCAGGATGTGAAATGCCGTTCCGGATGCGATCGCCCGGGATGGCACTCTCATGCGAGGAGTCTGATGACGGAGTCCAGGGAGCCCCACGTCGCCGGCCCGGCGGCTCCGAGGCAGGAACCGACGAATGGACTGGCTTCCGGCCAGCCGCCGACCCGGGCCAGGTATTCGCGAGTGCTACTCAAGCTTGGCGGCGAAATGTTCGGCGGCGGCCAGGTCGGCCTGGATCCCGACGTCGTGGCGCGGGTGGCGCAACAGATCGCGGAGGTGGTCCGCGGCGGCGTCCAGGTCGCCGTCGTGATCGGCGGCGGCAACTTCTTCCGGGGAGCGCAGCTGCAGCAGCGCGGCATGGAACGCACCCGTTCGGATTACATGGGCATGCTGGGCACGGTCATGAACAGCCTTGCGCTGCAAGACTTCCTGGAGAAGGAAGGAATCGTCACCCGCGTCCAGACCGCGATCACCATGGGCCAGGTCGCCGAGCCGTACCTGCCCTTGCGCGCCGTGCGCCACCTGGAGAAGGGGCGGGTCGTGATCTTCGGTGCCGGCATGGGGTTGCCGTACTTCTCCACCGACACCACCGCCGCGCAGCGAGCTCTGGAGATCGGCGCCGAGGTGGTGTTGATGGCCAAGGCCGTCGATGGCGTCTTCTCCGCGGATCCGCGGCAGTATCCCGAGGCCGAATTGATCACCGCGATCAGTCATCGTGAGGTCATCGACCGCGGGCTACGAGTGGCCGATGCCACCGCGTTCAGCCTGTGCATGGACAATGGCATGCCGATCCTGGTGTTCAACCTGCTGACCAATGGCAATATCGCCCGTGCGGTCGCTGGTGAGAAGATCGGGACTCTGGTCACCACCTGAGGGGAAGTGGCGCACATGATCCGCGCCGACGACGATGCAGGACGCAGTGATGAGGAGCGGCGCACATGATCCGCGCCGACGACGATGCAGAACGCAGTGATGAGGAGCGGCGCACATGATCCGCGCCGACGACGATGCAGAACGCAGTGATGAGGAGGAGCGGCGCACATGATTGACGAGGCTCTCTTCGACGCGGAAGAGAAAATGGAGAAGGCCGTAGCGGTTGCCCGTGACGACTTGTCGACGATCCGGACCGGGCGCGCCAACCCGGGGATGTTCTCCCGGATTGTGATCGATTACTACGGCTCGAGCACCCCCATCACGCAATTGGCCAGCATCAACGTGCCCGAGGCACGCCTGGTGGTGATCAAGCCCTACGAGGCCAGCCAGGTGGGCGCGATCGAGACGGCGATCCGCAACTCCGACCTGGGTGTGAACCCCACCAACGACGGCACCCTGATCCGGGTGGCGGTCCCGCAGCTCACCGAGGAGCGCCGCCGCGAGCTGGTCAAACAGGCCAAGAGCAAGGGGGAGGACGCCAAGGTCTCGGTGCGCAACATCCGTCGCAAAGCGATGGAGGAGCTGCACCGCATCCGCAAGGACGGCGAGGCCGGCGAGGACGAGGTCGGCCGGGCCGAAAAGGACCTGGACAAGACCACGCACCAGTACACCACCCAGATTGAAGAGTTGGTCAAGCACAAAGAAGGCGAGCTGCTGGAGGTCTAGCGACCGTTCGGCAGCTGAGGTGATTCAGGCCCGTGGCTAACCCAGATCCCGGCGCAGGCACCCCGCCCGACGAACCGGCGGCCGCGGCCAAGCCGGAATCTTCTTTCACGGCGGTGCGGCAGCCGGCCAAGAAGACCTCGCGGGCCGGACGCGACCTGCGCGCCGCGATCGCGGTGGGCGCCGGCATCGGCGGCGCTTTGGTCGTCACGCTGGTGTTCGCTCCCCGCTTCTGGGTGCCGATCGTGGCGATGGCGATCCTGGTCGCCACGCATGAGGTGGTTCGGCGGTTGCGCGAAGCGGGATTCATCATTCCGGTCATCCCGCTGCTGGTCGGCGGCCAGCTCACGCTCTGGCTGACGTGGCCGTTCCACGCCGCCGGGGCGCTGGCCGGTTTCGGCGCCACCGTGGTGGTGTGCCTGTTTTGGCGGTTGTTCATGCAGGACAACCGCAAGCAGCCCGACCCGTCCGACGGATCAGCGTCGGCGACTTACCTGCGCGACGCGTCCGCCACCATCTTTCTGGCCGCGTGGGTGCCGCTGTTCGCGTCCTTTGCCGCGCTGCTGGTCTACCCCGCGGACGGCGCGGGCCGGGTGTTCTGCCTGATGATCACGGCGGTCGCGTCGGATGTGGGCGGCTACGCCGTCGGCGTGCTGTTCGGTAAGCACCCGATGGTCCCGGCGATCAGCCCGAAGAAGTCCTGGGAGGGCCTCGCCGGCTCGCTCGTCCTGGGCATCACCGCGGCGACGCTGACCGCGACGTTCCTGGCCGGCAAACCGCCGTGGGTGGGCGCGCTACTGGGTGTGGTGCTGGTGCTGACCTGCACGCTCGGCGACCTGGTGGAGTCGCAGGTCAAACGCGACCTCGGCATCAAGGACATGGGCCGGCTGCTGCCCGGCCACGGCGGACTGATGGATCGGCTCGACGGCGTCCTGCCGTCGGCGGTCGTGGCATGGACGGTCCTGACGCTCGTTCCCTAGGTCGGCTCAACGTGACCGATACTGGACAGGTCATGGTCCAACAACTGGTTTTCTCCGAGCCGCGTCCCGGCAAGCCGCCGCGGCACCTGGCCGACCTCGACGCGGACGGCCGCGCGTCCGCCGTCGCCGAGCTGGGCTTGCCGGCTTTTCGCGCCAAGCAGCTGGCGCATCAGTACTACGGCCGGCTGATCGCCGACCCGCGGCAGATGACCGACCTGCCGGCCGGACTGCGTGACGCGATCGCCGACACGATGTTCCCGATCCTGCTCACCGCGGTCTCCGAGGTGGCCTGCGATGCCGGCGAGACGCGAAAGACGTTGTGGCGGGCGCTCGATGGGGTCACCGTGGAGTCGGTGTTGATGCGCTATCCGCAGCGCAACACGGTGTGCATCTCGTCGCAGGCCGGCTGCGGCATGGCGTGTCCGTTCTGCGCGACCGGTCAGGGCGGGTTGAGCCGCAACCTGTCGACGGCCGAGATCCTCGAGCAGGTGCGCGCCGGCGCCGCGGCGCTGCGCGACGACTTCGGCCCCCCTAGTCTGCGGCTGTCCAACGTGGTCTTCATGGGCATGGGGGAGCCGTTGGCGAACTACGCCCGGGTGGTGGCCGCAGTGCAGCGCATCATCGCCGCGCCGCCGCACGGTTTCGGCATTTCGGCCCGGTCGGTGACGGTGTCGACGGTCGGCCTGGCACCCGCGATCCGCAAACTCGCCGACGAAGGGCTCGCCGTGACGCTGGCGCTGTCGCTGCACGCGCCCGACGACGAACTGCGCGACACGCTGGTGCCGGTCAACAACCGGTGGAAGATCGCCGAGGCGCTCGACGCCGCACGGTATTACGCCGACGTCACCGGCCGGCGGGTGTCGGTGGAGTACGCGCTGATCCGCGATGTCAACGATCAGCCGTGGCGGGCGGATCTGCTGGGGCAGCGGCTGCATCGCGCGCTCGGT
>NZ_LZHT01000093.1 GCF_001667315.1 Mycobacterium sp. 852002-10029_SCH5224772 | reverse complement strand
AGGGGGCGGGTGAGCACGCTGTAGCGGAATCCGTATTTGTGGGTGTAGCCGGCGGTGGCGCCCCGCCGGCCCAGCGCGCCGGCGGGCATGCCCCGCAGCAGTCCGTTGGCCGGTCCACCGGTGGTCCCCGTCGCCGCGGCGGCCTGCACCGGCGTGGCCTCCATCTCCGAAACCGTCGCCGGGCTGACCGCCGAGGTCAGCGTCGCCCAATGCTGGGGCACCGACAACGTCCCGATCCGGGCGGCCTGCCCGGCCCCCGCGGTCACCGCGCCCACGTGGCCCACCGCGCCACCACCGAGGTTGCCCAAACCCAAACTCGCGAACTGCGGCGTCGGGTACCACGCACCCCCGGCACCGGCCGTGCTACCACCGGGACCAAAGGTCAACTGCTGCGCGATCGACGAACTGAACTGCGCCATCCCATTCGAGAAATACGCCAGACCCACGGTGTTTTTCATTATTGCGGCGTAGTCACTAGAGCTCGAGGACGACGCCCCGGACTGCACAACCCCCTGGAGCAGCGGACCCGACTCCGACCCGTTAGCCACCGCAGTCGTCGTCGAGGCGTGCTGCACCGCTTGAGATGCATTCAGCGACAACGCTTGTGGCGACGCCAGCTGTGACGTGCTTTGTGCGGTGTTGCCCGCCGGCTCAGCGACGGCCTTACCCACCGCGGCGGCCTGGTTGCTTGTTGCGTCCGGGGCGGTGGTCTTTGGCGGCGGCGCGAACGGCGCCAACTCCGAAGCGGCCAGCGACGAACCCGTATAGCCATACATCGCGACCGCGTCCTGGGCCCACATCTGCATGTACTGCGCCTCGGTGGCCGCGATCGCCGGCGTGTTCTGCCCCAGAAAATTCGTCGCAACCAGATTCGCCAACAACACCCGATTGGCCGCGACCACCGGCGGCGGCACCGTCATCGCAAACGCCGCCTCAAACGCCGCCGCGGCCACCCGACCCTGGCTGGCAGCCTCCTCGGCCTGCGCCGCCATGGCACTGAGCCAACTCACAAACGGGGTGATCGCCGCAACCATCGACATCGACGCCGGCCCCACCCACGGCCCACTGATCAACTCAGTAACCACCGAGTTGTAACCGGTAGCCGCCACACCCAACTCCGCGGCAATCTCATCCCAAGCAGCAGCCGCGGCCATCATCGGCCCCGACCCCGGACCCGCATACATGCGACCGGAATTGAT
>NZ_LZHT01000092.1 GCF_001667315.1 Mycobacterium sp. 852002-10029_SCH5224772 | reverse complement strand
CTGCTGGCCGGGCTGCGCGGCCTGCTGGCCTCCGGAGAGTTGGGTCAGCACAACGGGCTGCCGGCCTGCATCATCGTGACCACCACCCTGGCCGAACTGGAGGCCGCCGCCGGACGCGGCCTGACCGGTGGGGGCACCATCGTGCCGATGAGCGACGTGATCCGCCTGGGCCGCCACGCCCACCACTACCTAGCCATCTTCGACAACGGCAAAGCCCTGGCCCTCTATCACACCAAACGGCTGGCCTCCCCCGGCCAACGAATCGTCTTGCACGCCAAAGACCGCGGCTGCACCACACCCGGGTGCACCGTGTCGGGCTACTACTGCGAAGTCCACCACGTCACCGACTACGCCACCTGCCACAGCACCGACATCAACGACCTCACCTTCGCCTGCGGCCCGCATCACCGCATGCTCCAACCCCGCGGCTGGACCACCCGCAAAGACGCCAAGGGTGACACCGAATGGATCCCACCCCCACACCTCGACCGCGGCCAACCGCGCACCAACACTTTTCACCTGCCCGAAAAACTGCTACGCGACGGCGA
>NZ_LZHT01000091.1 GCF_001667315.1 Mycobacterium sp. 852002-10029_SCH5224772 | reverse complement strand
CGACCAGGTGAACACCGAGTTCTACTTCAAGTTCCTGCGCGCCCCCGACGGCGGCGGCCTCACCGACCCCCACCTGGTCTACGGCGAGTACCACCGGCACTACGAGGTGCTGGAGCACATCGACGGCTCCCTCGAGTTGGGGGAGTCGCCGTTGGATCCGGTGGCCGACATCGTCATTCGGCAGATCAGGTCGATCACCTGGTGTCGCCGGCGCACCGTCCAGGTGGGGCGGATCGCGGCGCGGGTGCCGCAGGAGTGGCTGTTGCCGTACGTGCACCAGCGCTACGACGATGTCGCCCTGCTCGCGGCCCCCAGGCCCGAGCCCGCGCGGGCCTAGCCCCATGGACCGCTACACCGTCATTTCGGCCGACTGCCACGCCGGTGCCGACCTGCTCGGCTACCGCGAGTACCTGGATCCGCAGTACCGGGACGAATTCGACGGCTGGGCAACGACATACGTCAACCCGTTCGGGGATCTCACCGAGCCCGAGGCCGAACGGAACTGGAACAGCGACCGGCGCAACTCCGATCTGGATACCGAAGGCATCGCGGGGGAGGTCATTTTCCCGAATACCGTGCCGCCGTTCTTTCCTCAGGCGAGCCTGGCCGCCCCGCCGCCGGAGACGGCACGTGAGCTCGAGCTGCGCTGGGCCGGCCTGCGTGCGCACAATCGGTGGCTCGCCGACTTCTGCTCCCTGTCGCCGCAGCGGCGCGCCGGGGTGGGCCAGATCCTGCTCCCGGATCTCGACGAAGCCATCGCCGAGGTGGCGCAGATCGTCAAGCTGGGCCTGCGCGGCGGCGTGCTGCTGCCCGGGATCGCCCCCGACACCGGCATTCCCCCGCTCTACGCCGAGCATTGGGAGCCGCTGTGGACGGCGTGCGCCGAGGCGGGCGTGGTGGTCAACCACCACGGCGGCAACGCCGGACCCAGCCCGACGGACGGGTGGGGCAGCTCGTTCGCGGTGTGGGTGTACGAGTCACACTGGTGGGCGCACCGAGCGTTGTGGCACTTGATCTTCAGTGGCGCACTCGATCGCCATCCGGAGCTCACCGTCGTCTTCACCGAGCAGGGCGCGGGGTGGATACCGGCGACTCTCGACTCGCTCGACGTGGCGGCGGCCCGCTACGGGCGGGCGAACTCGGCGATCGCCCGGTTCGCCGGACCCACCGCCGGCTCGCTGAGGCTGCGGCCCAGCGAGTACTGGGCCCGCCAGTGCTACGTCGGTGCCAGTTTCATGCGCCCCGTCGAGTGCGCCGAGCGGCACGGCATCGGCGTCGACCGAATCATGTGGGGAAGCGACTACCCGCACTACGAGGGGACCGCCCCCTACACGCGGGAAGCGCTGCGCCACACCTTCAGTAGCGTTCCTGCCGCCGAGGTGGCGGCCATGGTCGGGGGGAATGCGGCGGCCGTCTACGGCTTCGACCTGGAGACCCTCGCACCCCTTGTCGACCGAATCGGCCCGACCGTGGCCGACGTCGCCGAGCCGCTGGCCGCCGCGCCTGCCGACGCGCGCAGCACCGTCTTCGAACCCGACCCCATCCGTGCTTGGTAAGGAGAATCACCCGTGAACCCCTACGTCATCATCTCCGCGGACACCCACGCCGAACTCCCGACCGAGCGGTACCGCGAATACGTCGACCCCGAATACCGGGAGGACTTCGAGACCTACCTGGCCGAGAAGACTGCCGCGGCGCAGGCGGGCGGATTCATCGACGAGGAGTTCGCGCAGGAGTGGTTCTCTGAGCACGGCGACGGCATCGCCGGCGGATGGGATGTCGGGCTGCGGGACAAGGAACTCGACGGCGACGGGGTGGTCGGCGAGGTCATCTTCCCCGACGCCGACGCCGTGACCGGCGTCGCCGGGGCTCCGTTCGGGGCCGGCCTGGGTCAGTCGGGCGACCTCGACCCGGGGCGGGCCATGGCCGGGGCGCGGGCACACAACCGCTGGTTGGCCGAACTGTGCAGTCACAGCCCCGAGCGGCGAGCCGGCGTTGCGGTCGTGCCGATTTTGGCGGACGTCGACGCGGCCGTCGTCGAGATCACCCGGGCGGCCGAATCCGGGCTGCGGGGCGGGATCTTGATCCCGGCGCGGTGGGTCGGCTACCCGCCCTACCACGACCGCCGCTACGACAAGGTCTGGGCCGCCTGCCAGGACCTGCAGATGCCGGTGCACACCCACTCCGGTCCGGCTCCGCAGGAGGAATACGGCGGGCACCTGGGGATCTATGTGACCGAGGTGCGCTGGTGGGGTGCCCGTCCCCTGTGGTTCGCGTTGTGGTCGGGCGTGTTCGAGCGCTTCCCCGGGCTGCGGTGGGGCGTCACCGAGTGCGGTGCGTTTTGGGCCAACGATCTGCTCTGGCTGATGGACACGCGGTATCTGCGTGAGCACTCCGCCAAGAAGATGAGCCATCTGATGGAGGGCGATCTGACGATGCCGCCCTCGGCCTACTTCGACCGGAATTGTTTCATCGGGGCGACCACCACGGAGCGCCGGGAGCTGGCGCGCCGCTACGAGATCGGTGTATCGAACCTCTTGTGGGGCAATGACTTTCCCCACCCGGAGGGGACCTGGCCGCACACCCGGGAGTGGCTGCGTCGGTCCTTCTGGGACATCCCCGTCGAGGAGACCCGCCAAATGCTGGGCCTGGCGGCGGCCGAGCTGTACAACTTCGACCTGGACGCCCTCGCTCCGCTGGCTGCACGCATCGGCCCGACCCCTGAGGACCTGGGCCAAGACGACGCTGTGAGCATCCCCAAGTGGGAGGCGGCCCGCGAAGTGGGACGCCACTGGTTGACGGACGCGGAGCCGATCCCCGACCTCGTGGAGAGCTGACTCGAATCGCGTTAGCTGCGCAAGGCTTCGGCGCGTCCGGGAACTTTGCTGCGGGGCGCCGCGAGAGTGGTATCGTGTTGCGGCGCAGACTATCTGATCGTTTCAGGAGGTAATTGCCTCCACAAATGCGCCTGCACGGCCGGTGGACTTCTTGGGGGGCCGTGAAACAATGGCGATGATGACCGCGGTATCTGCAGGATTACCATTTTCGCCGGTGCTGGGTCGAGCGTGCCCCTGAAACGTGTTGACGAATTGAAGCCCGGAGACCGGATCCGCATGAAGATCGGGCACGCCACCGTCGTCGCGACTGAGCCGCTCGACGACGACCGCACCCTGATGACGTTCACCTACGGGACCACCGCTCCCGCCGACAACCATCTCACCGTGGATGTCCTGGATGATGACGATTGGGGCTGGTAAGTCGGCGGGAAGCCCACGCCGCGTGGGGAGTTCGCGTCGCCAGTGGCCGGCCTCGGCTCACGGCTCCGGGGGAGGGGCCGGTGGCTCCGGTGGAGGCGCCGGCGGGTTGTCCCAACTCCCCGGCGTGCCGGCGGGCACCTGCACCCCCAGCCAGTTGCACGGCATCATCGATCGCCACGCGATGAACGCGCACTGCTGGTCAGGGGTCAACGGACTAGGTCCCGCACAGGGCGGCGTTCCCGCCGTCCCACAGATCGGGTCGGCCGACGCAGGGGGTGACGTGGCGAATGTGACGACGGCGATCAGCGGCGCGATGGCCGCGATGAATGCGGTGACGAGACGTCGGGTGCGATGCATGGCCACCTCGAATCTGTAGCTCCGTGCCCAGATCGTAACTCCGGGGCTTGACCCTTGGCGGCCGTTTGAAAGCGCTCGGCGAACCGTGGGGGGTCGAAGGAAATCGGCTACCGCCTGGCGAGGAAGTTGGCTGATGTCGCTGGCTTGCGTGCGGGCGGATAATTACGGATTACGCGCAATGAAAGGCAGGTAGCAATGACCGACACCGCCTCCGACACCCCGAGCGCTCCGCCGACCCCGACGTGGACTCGCTGGCTCTACCCAATCCTGGCCATCACCGGCATCGCGGTCGGCATCGTCGTCATCGTCGCCATTATCTATCTACTCCTCGGGCAGCAGGGCTGCTGTCACTCGATGATGAAAGCCGACCCGCCGGCAGCCCAATCGATGGATTGTTGTGCGTCCATGATGAAAGACATGAAAATGCCGCCGAGGCCGGGCATGCCGTCGATGCCGGGTATGCCGTCGATGCCGAACATGCCCATGCCCGCCCCCGGCCGGTGAGGGACTAGTCACTCGGCAGGGGGTTGGCGGACTTCCCCCCGGTTAGTCAGTCGGTCTTCTGCCACGGCCCGCAGCTATGTTCAGGTCGCCCACGGGCCCACGCCGCCGACCTTCTCGATCGTGATGTGAGTCAGGTATCCGGGCGGTGCATCGGGCGGCGGGAAACCGGTGCCGGGGCCGAATATCGTCGTAGCGATGTGGTCGAGCAGTTCGGGAGCGCCGCCCTCCTCGATGCGAGCCGTGCCTTTGATCGACAGATAGGGGGTCTGCGGCCCACTGCGGTCAGTGGACACCAGGGTCACCGCCACGCGGGGATCACGCCGGATGTTGCGGATCTTCTGATGCTCCAGCAGATGAGCGGTGACCAGCTCATCACCGCCGTCGGCGGTCCTCTGCACCGTCACCCACACCAGGCTGACTTGCGGGCTGCCGTCGCGATTGATCGTGACCAGCGTTGCCGGGTCGGAACCGATGAGTTGGCGTGCGCTGTCGTCGAGTTTCATTGCGTTCTCCAGATTCGTCATGGTTCCGCGCATCGCGGTTGTCTATCCATACGACGAAGAAGCTGTGCGTGATCCGACAGCCGGACCGTCGCGCTGCTGGCGACCGGCAAGGAACTACGGAAGTGGGGAAGACGACGCGAAATCGCGCCGGCCCCGAGGCAATCTGCTAGTTAGACATAGGTACGGTCCTGCGCGCGGTTATAGCTGGTCGAGGACCGTCGCGTTGTCAGACGCTGCTCTACTCACCACACGCCTACGTTATGCGGGACTGCGGAGTGACACGGGCCTTCTCGACGAAATTATCGGACCGCCCCTTGGAGAGTAGGGGCGGCCCGATCAACTATTCAGACGGTGAGCGTCGATCCGGTTCCATCGAGTCCGCAAACGGTTACCGCTCGCACACCGCGTTGGTGGGGTGCGTGACAGATGACGCGCGCTAGTCGTGCGTCGGACTCCGTTCCGGTCATGTCCACGACATTCGCGGCGGGAGCGTTCGTCTTGACCGACTCGGTGCCCTTCCCGGCGTTCGCCAATCGGCGGGGCGCGCTCGCCCGACGTTTCAGGTCGAAGTACCTAGGCGCTCGGGCATAGGTCAACCATTGCGTAGTTCACAATGTCGTTAGCCTGATCGGGGGTGATCCCACTGGCGCCCTCGTTGCTGTCGGAGTTGTACAGAATTCGGGCCTTCACATCCCCGGGAGATAATCCGGAGGATATCGACTCACACGCCTGCCAGCCTGTCTTTAATAGCCCCGAGTCACCGTAATCGTTGGCGATCCCAGCGTTGTGCATGTCGGTGATATACGCGGTCTCGTCTGCTTGGGCAGGCGCTGCGAACGCGATCCCAGCGACCGCAGCTCCGGTCGCGAAAGCACCTGTGGTGATGAAAGTTGCGCGGAACAACATGGTCCCGAACCCCCTTTTTGGTGACATTCATGCTGGTGACGTTCCCGGATTCGTCGATTTGAGCGTAAACGCCTGCAGGATTACTCACATCGAAATTGTGAAAATTCCTCGATGAAGCTGGCTCGCGCGGTGCAGGCTGGTGGTGGCTACGTCTACATTCGCGAGGCACTCAACGTCACGTCGAACCTGTATTACGACACCAGCCACAACATCTGTCACTGGATATGCTGCTGCCCTACGAAGCGCTCTACAGATTGCTGGGTATTGCAATGCGTTCGCTGATACCGTCCGCGCTGTGGCTAAGGACAACGAGCCCGACTGGGAGCCGCTCGACCGACTGCTAGCGAATCGCCCGCAATGCGTTGCGCTGCTTAAAGATTACTTCTCACCCTTTGAAACAATCGGACGGCTCGGATACACGGGAAGCCGCTTTGAGTCGCTCTTGGGTGGCGGCGACCGGCCTGATGCGGCAAACAAGTTCGTAGCAGATGATCTCGTCGCTGTTTCGCTTCTGTCCGTCAATATACCTGCAGGACGACGCTTTACCTGCTCGACCACCCAACGGGAAGCCTTGGCGTCGCACTCCGCGCCATCCCGACCGATATCCAACTTGCTGACGCAAACGATAGTCACATCGCCGCCACCGACCAGCGACCAGCTGTGGTACGAAATCCGTGGTCTTCACATGCATTTAAGTCCCCCCTTGCCCTCTGAATCGTCTTGGCCACTATCGTCGATGCCACCCAGTGATGGGGTGTGGATTACCCGTTTCCGGTTAGTAACTATCAGGGCAGCTGGTCTTGGCGCTGTCTCGCGGCGGCGTCACTGGGTGCCGGGACCTAGGCCGACGATCGCTTTCATGGGCGTCAACTGCCCGTCGAGGCCGTGGCGATACTGGGGAACCTTAAGCGTAGCAATGCGTTCGGAGTCGAACCCGAGCGCCAGGCCGCGTCCTTTGTCGCCATATCCGGCCCACTGAGTGACTTCGTCGGGTAATTCGGTGAAGCACGCAACAAACATGGCGTCGTCAAACAGCATCAGGTCCCTGGCGTTCATTAGCCTCAGCGCTTCAAGCTGCGCCCGATACGCCTCGGAGTGATCTCCCGGCTGGTCAACGAGGTGGTCAAGCCGCTCCACGAACTCGTTCCACGTGTAAACCAGCTCGCCGGAATCGTTGAGGTACCTGAAGTCGGTGGCCCACAATGCGGCGTTCTCGATAACGCCTTTGAACGCCTGCGTGTCCGTGTAGTGATAAACGATGGCCACGCCATCAACCTAGCGGGGCTGGTTTACCTCCAGGCCGAGTTGTTGCGCGAGCTGCTGCATTCCTTCGTTCGCCTCGCGCACGTTAGACGCGATCGGTGAGATGGGACGAGGGGTAAAGAGCCAGACGAGACGTTGAACTTCTGCGGTGGGCAGAGCTGGTAGCGAACGCACACTCGGCATCTGCTTCGCGCCGGGCAGCACCTCAAGCACTTCGATGCCACGCCAGCGGTTGTACTGCTTGAAGTTTTTGAGGCAATCCGTGATAGCTCATCGAATTCGCTCAATGGTGGTTCGTAGTCGCGAATGACGACGCGGATAGCTACGACCAGGCTGTGGCCAAGTGTCCACGACACTTGGGTAAGCCCATACACTTTTCCGCCTGGTGGGGCTATGGTGACCGGGCCGATTCCGCAGAGCGAGTGTCGGTGTTCCGGGCGCTGGGTATGACCGATGAACACATGCCAGTCCGGGATGTCCTCGCCAGCATAGATTTTCGCCGTATCGCCCGGTTCGATGAGAAATGTTTGCTCGAAATACAGGCGCAGTAGCGCGATTTTGATTGCCCAGCGCCGAAATTGCGCTGAATCACATCGGTTGTCATCGTTGTTGGGATCGAAGACCCACGGCTCCGCGATTGAATCCAGGTCGTTCATCCAGGTGTTGTTGCACGGTGCGCATACCCGCTTGACGCTGGTGGAGAAGAGGTCTTCCGACTTCGTTCGTACCGCGGAATTATCTTGCCCGTATTGGGTGAACTTTCGTTCGAAAAACGGCAGCTCCACCAGGTGCTCGCTGGTATCGATCTTGTGCTTCCATGACGACCGGAAGATGTGCTCGCGGGTGATCGGGGCGTCACCTTCACAGAACATGCAGGTCGGCCGCGTGCGGTTGCGCTTGCTGGCCACGTTAGGAAGCCGGTTCCCAACGCCAACAATCATTGTTGGCGCAACAATCTTTTCGCCGTCAGCGGTCACGCCGTGGTCTCTGTTACGGCAGAGTTCGGCGGGCTGATAACAGTTGCCTCCGTTGCTGACTGGCTGGCAGGTTGACGGCGAGAGCGGCGGCGCAGGAGCCGTCGGCGCGAAGAATGCTGTGGAAAGCGCGAGGGCGGCCAGGACGTTCATGCCGCCTATTGTTGCGCCGACGTCACGCGGTGCCCCGGGAATGCCCGTGCTCGGAATCTTCCCCGGCCGTAGGGAACCTGCCGCCTGCCGCTGCGTCTGTGTCGGCCCGGTTTCCGGCTGGTCTCTCCTGCCGGCCGGGGCCGGGCTGACGCATTTGGCCGCGCTCGACCCACTAATTACCAGCGGACGATGGGGTGTGGCGCTTTAGACGATGGCCGCATTGCTCGCATGCAAACGCCGTTTGGCTTGTCAGTACTGCCTGGACATACTGGCACTTAAAGCATTTGACGTTGCTGGTGGGAAAGTGGTGCCCGCAGTACCTGCATAGCTTTGCATCGGCGAGGACGGTTTCCGCGCAGTCCGGACACTTCTTGGTTTGTGCTTGCAGCGCGGCCGGCCCGTTGATTGCTTGAGGGGCGTTACTCTCCCCAGGGCGCGGCGGCAGGTCACTCCATTCCCTACCGTTCCAATATCGCTGGCTCCCAGTCCCTGCTGGGTTGGGGTACCAGCCAGCTGCTTGCATGCCAGGAGCTTGACTACGCAGGAAAAGCTCGATGATGACGCCGAGCACGCCCAGCAACCCGCCGAGTAGTAAGCCTTCGGTCCAGTTGCGGTTCTTCGACTTAGCGATTGCCGCTCCGATTGCGGCGCAAAACAGCCAGAGCAGTATCGCGGTCTCCAGATTCACAAACTTCGAGGCTAGGTGGCGACGCAGGCGCAATGGGGCGTTTTCAACGAAATGGAGGCCGGGTGGCGAACCCATGTGAATTTGGTGGCTCTGGTGTCCCGAGCGTGCGGTCATAGCTGGTCGACAACCGTCGCGACGATGTTGAGAGCCCGCGCTGCGCCCTCGGAATCATAGCCCGTTATTGGCACGTAGTTTGGCACGCAACTCGTATAGCTCAACTAGGTACCATGGTTGAAATGCTAAAACGCTGGTGCGCGATACTGGGATTGAATAGTTGTGCGAGCAAATTTGTCCCCATCGCCACCACCAGCCTAAATACGGTGTTTAGCTGCTGGTATGTGTCAAGCTATCGCGAGACAATATTGGACATTGCTACCCAGACGATGGCACCCTTATTGCGTTTATATTGCGCGCGATAGCAGGATAGGGGCGATAAGGGTGGCACGGCAGCGGCGCGGGTTCGGACGCATCCGGCAGTTCAATTCGGGTCGCTGGCAGGCGTCCTACACCGGCCCCGATAGCCGGGTGTACATCGCACCTCACACGTTCGCGGCGAAGATCGACGCCGAAGGCTGGCTGACAGACCGCCGCCGCGAGATTGACCGGGAACTGTGGTCACCGCCGGCGACCGCCGAGCAGAAGCAATCCAAGCGCACAGCCGAAATCAAGTTCGACGACTATGCCCGCAAGTGGGTCGAGACGCGCACCGTGAAGGGCCGTCCATTGCGTCCGCGCACCCGCGAGCACTACGAACAACTGTTGGAAGCTCACATCTACCCGACGTTCCAGAGCAAGGCCGTCCGCGACATCACGATGGGGTCCGTTGACCGTTGGTACGCCAAGGTTGCTCCCAATGCGCCGACTACCCGCGCACATGCTTACGGGTTGTTGCGAACGATCATGGAGACGGCCCGCAAGCGTGACCGGCTGATTGACGTCAACCCGTGCGAGATTATCGGCGGCGGCAGCACCGAGCGTAAGAGCAAGACCAAGCCAGCGACGTATGCAGAGCTTGACATCATCGTCTCCGAGATGCCCGAACATCTGGCGCCAATGGTTGTGTTGGCTACCTGGTGCGCGATGCGAGACGGCGAGCTGGTCGAGTTGCGGCGCAACGACATCAACATCTACGAGGTTGTGGAGCGTGACCAGGAGGCCAACGAGACCAAGGTTCGGCAGGGTGTGATCCACATACGTCGGGCAGCGTCTCGGATCAAGGGCGGCTGGGAAATTGGGCTGCCAAAGAGCGAGGCCGGTATCCGCGACGTCGCCATTCCGCCACACGTACTCCCAGCGATTGAGGCACATTTAGCATCTAAATACGTTGGTAACGAGAAGGATTCATTGCTATTTCCTCCGCAGCGGGGGGAGGCTGACGCGAACGGCCAGCCCGTGCGATTGCAGCCGTCCACCCTGTATCGGCATTACTACAAGGCCAGGGCTGCGGCCAAGCGCACAGACCTTCGGTTCCACGACCTGCGGCACACCGGCGCAACGTTGTATGCGCAGACGGGGGCAACCCTCGGAGAACTGATGGACCGCATCGGGCACTCATCGCCACAGGCCGCGATGCGCTACCAGCACGTCGGGCAGGGGAGAGACGCGAAGCTCGCGGCGGCAATGTCAAAGCTTGCCCAGCAGTGACACGCCGGGGCGCTATTGCCTTGCCTTGTCGAACATGTGTGCTAACTTTTGCTGTGTAAGTTTGTGGACGCGTACAGCAACGAAACTTCCCGGTGAGTCACGAAACGGTTTGACCGGGCGCGTCCAGTCAAAAGGTAGGGCACCCAATCACATGGTGCCTGACTGGATTCGTTGCGGAGTACCCATGAGTCTCACTGATGTTCCCTTGCGGCCCACTATTGCTCAGGCCGCGACCCGGCTGAACTGTTCGGACAAGACGGTCCGGCGGATGATCGCGGATGGCCGTTTAAAGGCTTACCGGATCGGGGGCCGTTCGACCATTCGAGTCGACCGCGATTCGTTGTTGGCACTCGAAAAGCCAATGTTCGCAGCTTAGTTCGCTTAACCCCTTGGCTAAGGAAGACGCAGGCTCATGAATGATGAAGAGTTCTTTTTGAAGTCCGATAGTGATCAGTTGAGGAAGATTCACGGGTGGGCATGTGCTCGTTATGTGTCACCGTGGGCGGTGTTGTTTGGGGTGTTGCTTCGGGTCGCTGCCAGCGTCCCGCCCAATGTGCAGTTGCCGGCGGTCATCGGCGGTCGAGCCAGTCTAAATCTGTTGTGCGCGTTCGTGGGGAGGTCCGGAGCAGGCAAGGGGAGCAGTGCCAAGGTTGCGGCCTTGGCATGGCCTGTCGAAATCCTGACGCTCCCTCTCGGCTCGGGTCAGGGGATTGCCGAAGTGTTTGCGCGGCGGTCTGGATCAGGTGAGATTGAGCCAGTCATCTTCGAGGTGCCAGAAGTCGATGCCCTTACCGCGTTGACGAAAACCCAAGGCAGCGTCTTGTTGCCGACGGTGAAGAGTCTGGCGATGGGTGAGCAGATCGGGCAGACCAACGCGACAAAAGACAGTAGCCGCAACGTTCCGGCTCATTCCTATCGAGCGTGCCTGTCAGTTGGAGTGCAGCCGGGTCACGCCAATGTCATCTTCGGAGACACGACCGGTGGCACTCCGCAACGGTTCCTATGGGTGCCAGTGACCGACCCGAACATCGCAGATGGCGATTTCAGAGACCCCGCGCCGTTGGTGACGGACCTGCCGATATGGAATCCAGGTGCTGACGATGTCGTGGACATCACGTACGGATTCCCGGAGATTGTGCCCGCTATCCGCGCGGCCAATATCGCGCGGAATCGTGGCGAGGCTGACGCGCTTGATGGTCATGCCGTGCTGACCCGTTGCAAGGTCGCCGCGCTCCTGGCGATCATGCATCGTCGCTCCGAGGTGACCGAATGGGACTGGGACAAGTCGGGGAAGATCATGGCGGTGTCCGACCGGACTCGCGCCTCACTGCTAAAGCAGGAGGCCGAAATTCGGGCCGCTGCATTTCGCGAGCGTGGCAAGAATGATGCTCTCCGCTGCGAGGGGCGTGAGGACTACAAACGTGAGCAACTTGAGTCGGTGAAGGCCAGCATCGTCGCGGTGCTGACCAAGCGGGGCGGGGTTGCGTCGGCCAGCGATTTGAACTCGGCATTGGGAAAGCCGCACCGTCGGAAGCTACTTGCACAGGCCCTCGCCGAGTTAGTTGATGAGGGTCGGGTGCTGGCCATTTCTGTTGCCGGCGGCACCCGCTATCGGCTGACGGGGACCGTTCAGGGTGAACAGTCCGTTCAGGGGGTGTCGTCGCATGTCAGCGGAGATGAACGTCGCGTTCAGGATGAACGCTCGGCCACCGTTGTAAGCATGGAAGCGCACCGGCCACAGAAGACGGATACGTCGAGAATTTCATGCCAGAAATGGTTCGATGGGCACCTTGCTGAGCTGCGCGCCAAGGGCCACGACACCGTGGAGGGGGCCGCTGTGCGGGAGGCGGGGGAAGCCGCAGGATATGCGAAGAATCAACTGTATGTTGCTGCCAACACCAGGGGCCACAAGGGAACTCACTGGACGCTGGCCGGCTGAGCGCCTAGTAGTTCGGGCCGTTTCCGACCTAGAACGGTCCCTCGTATTCCTCTTCCTCTTCCTCTTCCTCTTCTTCGGGTCCTGGGCCGTCGTATCCAGCCCAAGGGTCGTCGTCTATCTCGTGCTCTTCTTCGTCGTCGGGTCCTGGGCCTTCGTATCCAGCCCAAGGGTCGTCGTCTATCTCGTACCCGACGTCATCTTCCGCATCGTCTTCGGGGACCTGCCCTACCGGTGGCTTCGGCAAGTTCTCAACGGGCTGCCCGACAAGGCCCCATTTTGTGTAGTCCGGCCCCTGAGAGGAAGGGGGCTCCACGGGCCTGTTCACGCGCACGCTCACGGGCACCGGGAAGTCGATACCCATCAAGACCGCCTCCCCTGGGATCAAGCCAGGCAAGAGGCGCGTCGCCGAGTGATCTAGTTCGGCCGCCGCCTGCTCGACACGCTGCCGATCGCGGCCGTCTGACAAGCGATGAGCGATAGTCATCCCCACCTGGCTCAAAACTCCCGCAGGAAGGTCCCCCGGACGCTGCGTGGCAGCGCACACGGTCAAGCCGTACTTCCTACCTTCCTTTGCAACCAAGTCGAATGCGTTGAGCCGAGCACTCGCGAACTCGTCTCCCACTGTCACGTCAAAGAATTGATGTGCCTCATCTATCGCGGCGACCATCGGGATGCTTCGAAATAAACCCTCACGCGCCCATCCGAGCAGTGTTTGACCAAGGATATTCACAACAATCTCGCGCAAGTTATTTGCGAACGTCAAATTCTTGAGCGACACGCGGAGAACGTGGGCGTCCGTTTGTTCGATCCAAGCCTTAATGACCTGAGTAGCATCCATCGTGTCCGGCGGCGGATCAATAACACTCATTACCTCCGGGATCTGTAACAAGTCATTTACCCTGCTTACGAGCGTTCCGACGTACCCCAGCTCACTATTGCTTACACCCCCAAATTGCCTAGAGTCGTTTTGAGCTGTGGCAAACACGCACTCCTGCTGGATCTGAATCGCAAGTTGTCGAATGTCAAACGGCGCATGAAGGCCCTCGACCGCGACCATATAAGTCTCTGCCGCTTCCCGATATAGAATGCGGCTCTTTCCCATTTTCACGATATAACCATCGGCGTGTACGATCGCGCTGTGCTCAGATCGCGCATCCGGATCGTGCGATATTGCGTAAGCAAGCCGTAGTGTACGTACCGCCTCACGCAATTTGGGCAGCTGCGAACCACCCGAAGGCGTCAGGAAAGCGTTGCGATCAGACTCTCTCATCATGTAGTGCGGGACGCCCACCAATTGCGAGCCTTCCGGCTCGCCGTCAGTTGATCCAAATGCGATATGCTGGGCCTTATCGCCGAGTGTATGAAACTCGCCGGTCGCATCAATCAAGAGCATCTTGCCCCGTAGATGCGCAACACTTTCCGCTAGGTGCCCGAGCGTCCAGCTTTTTCCTGAACCTGTAGCTCCGACGATGGCCAAGTGTCGGCCAAAAAGCCGAGCAAGAGGTACGCGCACCTCTACAGATTCGTCCACCGACAATCGCCCTAGCAGGAGAGCCGCCGGCTCAATAGCGCTAGCGCCGAGAACCGCCATCACGGCCTCAGTCGTGGCTGCGAAAACAGGGTCGCCTAGCCTCGGATACTTCGCTATACCCCGCGTAGCCGTACCGTCTAGGTTTAACGTTGAGAGCAGCTGAATCCGCCCCTCTGCTAGAACGTTTCGGAGTCCCTGAGCTAAGGCATCGATCTTCTGTGGTGCTATTTTAATGCCAAGAATCCGGCCGAAGATTGCGGTTCCGCCAACATCAATCAAGACAAATTCGCTGACCTCGCCACGTCCAAGGTGCTCCCCGTAGTGAGACTTCGGCAGTCGAGTCGCTGATTCGAGGCTTACATCCGCTATAGAGCCTTCGACCTGGTATATGACGCCGATCTGGCGCTCGGGTGCGAAAGGATGTCGATCCACTAGCGCGGCATCCTGTCGGCACTTGCGACGCGCTCGACATGCGCATCGCGCTCCTCAGATGAGGGCATGCCGGGCAGCAACCGAACCAAATCGTCGAAAGTGCCATTCAGAATAGAAAGCCGCTTATCACCTGCCTTAATAAGTCCTTCTATCCAACTGATTGAGTCGGGCCTATTTTCGCTACGCGCTCCTGGGGTAACTACAACTGCACGCAAGCCGACATTACTCCTTAAGCTTGCCGCGATCGGAGCTACGATATGCTCATCGTTAAACCCGAACCCGACGATGATGAGACCCACATCGGATTGTCTCAGTGCAATCTGAAAGCGCGACATAAATTCAAGATATGGTTGCTGATAGGATAATTGGTATTTTGCCGCTGAGGGATAGATCAAGACTGGGTTTTCCGGCCGCTGCTGCACCTTCTTCACAACACCGCTTGACGCATCCCAGTCGACCGAACCATGTAGCTTAAGCAAATGAAATACGCTTGGTTCGAGAGTGATTTGTTCGTGTGGTCGGCGACGCACAAAATCTATATCAAACGACGCTCCGTCAAACTCGACTCCCCCAAGTCCAAATCCATCGATGACGTTGAAGTGCGTCCGTGCCGCTGCTGTTTCGAATGCTAGATCGTAATTTGTCGTGAAAATTTGTGTCCGACGTAGGCGTGTCGAGCGACGCGCAACTTTACGTAGAAAGATTTCATGGCCGCTTACATCAGAAGCCGGGCTGATGAATGTGCACCGATCCAAGACTATGCCTTCTGCCTCTGTCACGAAAATCTGCAAGTCTTCGTTCTCTTGATCGAGTGCCAGTCGTGCCTGAGCATCAGAGAGCACGTATTCAAGATTGCGAGTCGCGACGACAGAAGACGTAAGGGCGTCTTGTATAGATTTGAACGAATCAAGCTCCTCGACATCACTCCATAGGTCAGCCATCGACGGCGCGCCGCTGTACGCAACCTCCGGAGTCGTGGACCTAATGCCAAGAGACGTGCCAAGTCCAGCGAGAACGATTAGACATTCGGCATTCGCGATCGCTCTCAGTTCGTCGGCAAGGCTGCGTTCTGCACTCAAAATTGCCGCTCGGTCTTCCTCAGACTCATCGCCGGCCGACGTGAGGCTTTGCCAGTCGCGCGTGAACGCAGCAAAAACTTCGACCGGACGGTCTTGGGACGGGTTGGCGCTGGTGGTCGATTGGGTCATCGTTTCAAAATCCAGCTCTCTTGACAGAAGCGGCGTGATGAGGGGCCGAAGTTCTGTTCGCTACGGCCCTGTTCGCGAAGAACGCGGTGGTGAACGTGCTGAATGAATGCGATCTAAGCGCTTCGATCGCCTGCGCAATAACAAGCTCCGTCCTCAACGCTCCTCCCCGGTAACCCTAGCTTTCGAAACTAAATCTGACGGTGCAGACGCGGAATCTCGGACGCTATCTCAAACGAATGTTCGGAGAGAGAAGACCCGCTGGCTGTACGAGGCGGGTGCTACTTACTTGAGGGGCCACCCCCCACCCCCACTCCCTTGGAGCCGGCCTTCTCGATGCATACGAGTACAACATGGGCGTTTGGCGGGTGGACCCGACAGGCATGGCCGACAACACAAAAACGCTCCCCGGGCACCCATACCGGTTCTGAGCGCGACCCACGGCTTATCAGGCGCTTCTGCCAGAGGTTTGCTGTTAACGCTCATTGGTGAGCGTTAACAGCTAATGATTCGCAATCCCGTAGCACGGTCAGTCTTGTCGTCGAGAACGGAGTGAGATTCATGGTCGTCGACGGGTGTGCTGCGGGCTGTCTGTGGGGTGGCGGCCGAGTGGACGGGGCCTATCGTCGTAGCAGTCGCGCCTTTTCCTCTTGGAACTCTGCCTCCGTCAAGATGCCTTCCGTCCGCAAATCGGCCAGTTTCCTTAGCTCATCGGCCACTGATGTCGAACTAGAGCTGGCTGTCGGAGCATTGGTATAGAACTGGGGATGGTTGCGAAACCACTCCTCGATTTTATTGCACATGACATCGGAACAGTCCACGACGGTCGCGATAACGGTGCCTTGTCCGAGTACGTTTAAATCTCGTTGAGCCCACTTCGCCCCTTTGGTAACGGAGAAGCCGCGAACATCGGCGATACGCACTCTGAAATGGGTCGTAAGACCTTTAAGGTATTCAGCAGTTCCATCCGGATATTCGGTGAGCACCGTGAAGGGGCCGAATTTGTGATTTATCGGAGCGTGTGGCTTGTTCGACAACTTATTCTCCATCTTGCTTGTTTTGGCGGGACGGGGGCTTATCCCATCTTGCGCCGCAGTATTGACTTGAGTCCTCGACAGCTTCGCAAGTGCCATGAATCTGGCTATACCTGATAGGAACTCTGTGACCTCTTCCATCCCTGATACAAGACCTCTAGCAGGTGAGAGCAAACGTCAGATCACGCGTTGCCACCACAACGGCCAGACATCGAACGGACAAATGCCTCCTAGCATCACCAACGACAGACGGGTCATGGTTGCACTGAATCACATTCGCGACTTCGCCTCATGGTCAACACGCGTTCGGCCACAGATGGTCCTGGCGTCGATGCCGTGACGTCCGGAGAGAGTGCGGGTGCTGCGCTGTTCAAGGCGGGCGTTGATGGGCGAAGGGGCAGCCCTCACCCTTGAGCCGCGCCTCTGTGCGAGCTATGGCTTAGGGGCTTCCACGAATGGGAGTCCGACCGCCGCTAATTTCGTTTGAAGGTTGATGTCGCCGGTGGCAACGTGGAAGGCTGATCCGGGATGCGTACTTTGCAGCAGCAGTGTTGACGCAACGAGACGGTCGTCGGGCACTGTCAGGTCGAGCCAGTCAGGAAGATTTTCGGCTATCGGCTCGATGTGCTCGAATTTCGCGACTATGTTGCTCGCTACGCGCACACCCTTGCGAACGTCGCCGTTGTTCCGTATGCCTTTCAGCCTCCGCTCGGCAGCCTGCGCGCCTTGGCGGACGATCTCACTACGCCCGCCGCGTTTTAGGTCGTCAAGTTCTCGCAGTACGACCGGTAGGAGATGGATTACATAGCGGTTGCCAAGAGTTCCCTTATAGGCAGCCAGGTCAGGGTTGTCGATTAGTGCGTTCGTATCGACCACCAGCCTCACTGCGTAATCGTCAGGTGGAAGTAAGTCGGCCAAGTCCCGAAGGTTCCCTACAGTCGTGGTGAGCTTATCCTTCGCCTGAGCGATGGTCGATGGAATATCGTGCGGTTTCTTACCGTCTCGTACAAGCCATTTCCTGAGGCGGCCCAGGTTCTCATCTAAGCGTTTGCTCACGCGAGGCGTGGGATGCGGAAACAGGAGTCGGAATCGTGGTTCCCATTCGCGCACGGTTCGTAATAACGTCATGCGACGAGACTCAAGATTGTTGTCGCTTTTGCCCCATCCCCACTCTGCGTAGCCGAAGAAGGCTATGTCGCCCCCGCCTCTATTCGGATCGACATTCTCAATCGTCGAGTCATCAAGGACGTCGAGGTATGCCTGCTGCAACTGTTCTAGTTCCGTGAGCAGTCTTTCCAGGTAACTCTCCGGCATCGCACCACCTAACTATCGTTCTACCCGAGTGATGGTGCTGTCAGGCCGCGTCCGACAGCACCCGGTATATCGTCGCGCGGCTGACGCCGAGAGTGCTTGCAATCGTGGTGGCTGACTCCCCGCTAGCATGCATTCGTCGCGCCAGTGCAATTTTCTTGTCGTCGAGTGCTTTCGGTCTACCGATGTGTTGTCCGCGAACGCGTCTCGCTTCCCGAGCTGCGGACCGGCGTTCGCGGCCAAGTTCAAGTTCAAGTTCCGCAAGACTTGCGAGCACGCCGGCCACCATCCGGCCCGTCGCGTTCGATGTGTCGATGCCTTCGCGGAGTGAACGCAGCACAATGCCGCGTTCGCCAAGTTCACGAATCGTCGCCATTACTTCGGCTGCGTTGCGCCCCAGGCGATCAATGCCCACCACGACGATGGCATCACCCTGGCGGGCGTAGTTCAGCAGGGCCGCGAGACCGGGCCGCTGCTCTCGCGTCGAGGTGCCAGAAAGCTTGTCCGAGTAGACCCGAGGCGAATCCACCCCCGCAGCGGTAAGCGCGTCGATCTGTTGGTCGAGGGACTGGTGGCCGGTGCTCACTCGGGCGTAACCGAGCTGGGTTCCGGTCCCGGCGGTGATCGTTGCCATGCACTCAGTATCTCATAATTCTCAGAACTCATCGGTATGAGACACCGATTTTGCGTCAACTTTTGAGACAACCCGAACTCGTAGTTTCTACTACACATTCGTTTCCGGTCTTCATGTCTCAATTCTTTAGTTTTGCAACAGGCGAGGTTGGAGTGCGCATCGCTGCTTGTCGCGATCGGTGAGCGCGATGCTTGCAATCCACAGACGTCGATTTATCCACGACACGACTTCTACGAAGCGTGGCACTCGTCATGGCTCGCTCGTCGCCGCTAGGGTGAAGCACTACAGCCGCAACCAAGGTGGGTTTGGAGAAACCATGGGCACCCCTGCTCACGACCCTCGCTCAGAGGCGCAAGCCGCGCATGAACGGGCGATGACAGAAGTATCTGACGTACTGGTTAACGTCGAACACGCTCTAGCCAGAGCGAAGAAAGCGAAGAAGCGACTCGGCCCGAGCCCTGAGGAGAGCAACGCGCTGCTCGCGCTGGGCGATGCGATCAAGAGCCTCGAACAGGTTCGGACCCGACTTCAAAAGGATGCCTACTTCGCGGGGAATGAAATGCGACTCGTCTAGCCGCCTGCTGGTCGTGGTCGTCGGATCCCAATAAAGTCACCCTTGTGCGCAGCGGTGAAGAGATCCAGAAGTACCTGACCAAGCTCGGTAAGAAGTGGGCTGACTATAACGGCACCGAGAAGTCTGAGGCGCAGACCTTCCTGAATCAGCTCTTCGACGCGTACGGATCGGACCGCATCGAAGTAGGTGCGCAGTTCGAGGCATTTAAATCATCGGCTGGATTCATGGACTTGCACTGGCCGGGCGTCTGCATCATTGAGATGAAAGCTCCGCACGTCGATGTCAGCTCGGCCCGCGAACAGGTGAAAAAGTATTGGGAGGAATCGGCGGACGAAAGTTCAGACACTCCCGCAGCGCAGTGGGTAGTGCTCTGCAACTTCAAACGTTTCGAAATCTGGGAGCCCGGAAGGTTCCCGAAAGCGCCCAGAACGACCTTTGCTCTTGAGGACCTGCCGTCGCGCTACGACGCGCTAATGTTCCTTGCTGGCACAGACCAGCAACCAAACTTCGCGGAGCTACATAAGGAACTTACTGCCGAGGCTGCAAACCAGGTAGGCGACGTGTACCTGTCGCTAATTGACCGCAGCGCAGCACCGCCAGACGAAATCATCCGATTCATCATGCAGTCCGTCTGGACCATGTTCGCTGAGGAACTCGGGTTGTTGGACGGCTCGCCGTTCAAGAAAACGGTCGCACAAGCTGCCAAGACCCCCGAGGAATCAGCACAGAAACTTGGCTTTCTGTTCCGAGTGCTCAACCAAAAGGGCAACCAACATCGGAAAGGTATCCTCGCGGGCACTCGGTTCGTCAATGGGCAGTTGTTCGCGGACCCCGCCGAGATTGAGCTCAACCATGACGAACTGGCTCTGCTCGCCGAGGCTAGTGGCTACGACTGGGGCAAGGTGGAGCCCACAATCTTTGGCTCGTTGATGGAGCGAATCATCGCTGGCAAGCTCGGCGCTCACTACACGCATGAGGCCGACATCATGAAGATCGTTACGCCGACCATCATCCGCCCCTGGCAGGAACGGATCGACGCTGCAACGACGCCGAGCGAGGCGGCCCAGGTCCTCGATGACCTCTGCGCATTCACCGTCCTCGACCGTTTCATTATGCGAAATTTTGGTGTCTCACGAGACACTGTTGACTGTGAACGATCGGGCTTGCGACACGTTGTCAGGCCTCCGGCAGCCGCTTGGAGTACGTCACACCGAGTGCGTGCTACTCGGTCGCAGCCGCGTATTGCGTTCGGGCGTCCTGCAGTTCCTTCCAGTGTGTCTCCAAACCCGCCAGGCTTGGGCCGACTCCGAGGGTGGGCAGTGGCTGCGAATGCGCCGCGATGTATCGGCAGGCGTCCTCGAACACGCGAGTTACGACTTTCGACGCGGCCGGAAGTGCCCCGCCCTTGATCTCACTGAGGGTGGTCATACGGATGTTGGGCTGATACCGCTGGGATACGCCCTTCAGTAGCTCCGTCTCCGTGAACACTTCGCACCACGACCTGATCCAGCCATAGCCATCGCGGATCAAGGCGGCACGCGACTCGCCGTCGACGGCTCGGGCGGCCTCGATGGTCTTGTTGATGTTGGATTTGAGGCTGCCGAGAGAATCCCAACGTGGACCAGATGCACGGGTTACCTTGCCCTTCCCGTCCTCGTCAGTGACCTGGAAGTAGGCGCAACGCTTCGACGCTTCGAAGAGCGACAACAGCGTGGTCGTAAAGAAGATGTCATGCGTAAAGACGATCACCTGGTTGCATTCCGCGAGGCTCGCGACTCGGCGGGCAACCTCGTTGATGCGTCGGTGGTCCAGACTCGATACAGGATCATCGAAGATGACCGGAGCCGTGATCCCAGCCAAGCGGGCCTCAGCAAGGAAATCGGCGAGCGCGAGCACCTTCTGCTCTCCCTCGGACAGGATTTTGGACGGCTTGTGCCGACCGGCGAGGGTCTTGCGACGTTGTGCTCGGCCCTGTCGGCCCACGAACTCGACCTTGAGCTCCGGTGCACGGAGAGCCTCGCACTCCTCAGCGAACAGCTTGTCGAAACTCTGATTAATGAGTTGGTCGCTCGCCGCCTTTGCGAGCTCGGTCACCGACCGACCCAAGGAGGAGAACTTGCCGGCCAAGACCCGCAGTTTGTCCGACTCCTTTGCCCGTTCTACCTGGGCCTGGATTGTTGTCCACGACTTCGCAAGCTCCCCGGCCGCCGTCAGCTCCGCCAGCTCACGCTTCTTCTCGCGAAGAGCATCGGCGCGATTTTCCGCCTGATTCTTCAGGTCCGCGATCTCTGCCGCGATAGACACCTGCGCCGCCGACACCGCAGAAGCCAGAGTCGACACGCCCGCCAAGCCGGAGGTATCTATGGGGCCTCCCGCTCGAATCGCCGCCGCTGCAGCAGTAGCGGCGTCTCTAATGCCGGCAACTCCCGCGAAGAACGACGGCCTGTCGGCCTGACCCTCGTATTCATCTACGAATGGGTTGACGTCGTTCAGTTGGATTGCCAATATCGGCGCCGTCACGCTACCGATGCTTTGTTGGGCGGAGGCGATGTCGGAGCTGATCTTGTCCGTGAGGTAATCGCCGTATTTTGCGACAAGTGCCCTGGCTGGATCCGTCAGGGGTTGCCGGCAGTAGAGACAACGCTCCACATCATGCACGCCAAGGGATTCCAGGTGCGCCGCGTACCGGTCACCACTCGATACGAACGCTTCCCATGTCTCCTCCGGGTCTGCCGGGAGATCGGCGGCCGCGAATAGCTCCGTGCGGAAGGTGCGGTAATCGGACTGGAGTTCGGCTAGTCGCTCGATTCGCGCATTTAACGCTTGGGCGTCCAATGCGCCGAGCGTGGTGGCCGCAAGCACTGCCTGCCGCAGCACTCGCTCGCCTCGCTGCCGCTCTGCGATCTGGGCAGTAAGGGCGCCGGCTTCAAGCGCGGCAACCGCGCGGCGCAGGACATCGGTCCGCTGGTCGACGTCCAAGCCTCTATCAGCCCGCGCGTTGAGGTCCGCAAGATCCGTTGACGCGCCGAGCGTTTCCACGAGCGGATAGATAGTCGATTCACGGGGGAAGCGACTGAGCAGTGTGGTCGATCCGGACGACAGGTCCCCTACGGACTTGGCTATGCGCTCCTGCACGCCCTTGATCGCCGTGCTTACGTGATTGAACAGGGCAAGGACAGTCGGGACGTAGGAGTACTCCAAGTCGTCATCAACATGGAAATTGACCGCGGGACTGTCGAAGATCGACATCCGTGTGAAGGGGGCTTGGCCCTGCCCGCCAGTCCACACGAACTCGTTGACTTCGGGTCCGATCGTGTACCCGATCTTTGCCGATAGCGCTACCTCTTGGCTCGCTGATATATCGCCAAGGATCGTGTCCGCGGTACGACTTCCCGCGAGCGCCTTGAGGATCCGCGCGTAACCAGTCTTGCCGGTGCCGTTTTCGCCGAACAGAATGGTCATTCCTACGTGGGGCTCGATCACCGAGCCCGTCACGATCGCGTTGACGCCGGTGACCTCAGAGAGCCTCGTGATCACGAGCGGCAGTTCGGTATCTTCCTCTGGCGCCTCCATCGCGAGGCTCGGCTCCGTCGGGAGCGTTCGCTCATCGAGTCCCTTCTCTTGCCGAAAGAGCGTGTACACAACATCGATGTCGTCGTTTGACAGGGCCCGGCCAGTGCCAAGTACATGTCGAATGATTGAGCGGATCCACTCATCCTGCTCATTCGCCCACCCCGCGAGAGTCTCACGCGGGTCGGGAAGACCAGGGTCCTCCATGGCGACCGCCTGAGATTCCAGCACCTCGTCTTTCATGTGAATACGCCCGCGCTCACACCGTCACGAGCTGCATCAGCTCGGTGTAGTCGGTGACAACCTCGTACTTGACGTCCTCGCCATTCTTCTCGCTCAGCGATGCGAAGAACTTCCGGGCGCATTCGATTTTTGCGTCCTCGACACCTTTGAGCTGGAGAGACGAGAGCGAGCCTTTGGTCTCGGCGACGAAGTAGATGTGTTTGACGGACCCCTCGGTGAACGCGATGGCCCAGTCTGGGTTGTAGTCACCGACAGGAGTCGGGATGAAGAATCCTCGTGGCAGCTTCGCGTAGACGGCAACCTCCTGACTGGTATCGAGTTCGGTGACAAAGGCGCGTTCCACTTTGGAGTCTGTGACGGCGTAGTCGTAGATGTGCTTCGTCAGCTTGCCGCCGGCAAGCGTGAGATCCTGCTTGGTCTGGTTCTCCGTGAAAATCGCTGTGTCGAAACGGTCTTCGAGTGCATCGTAGGTCAGGTGCTCAACGATCACTGTTGCCTTCTGCTCGTTGATGAGTCGGGCGGCCTCGGTGATGAACTGCTCTGGATTGAGCCGGAACTTGGCAAACGTCTCCGGGGTGACTCCGCTGAGGATTGCTGCCGCGGTACGGCGGGTGAGCTTCGTTTTCTCGGTCACTTCGCCGAGTAGGTCGTATTTGACCTGGGATGCGGCCGACACCGTCGCGGTGTGGGTTGCGGTACTGGACACGTCGAAGCCGCCGCCGCTGGCGAGGTCGTCAGCCTCTAGGGAGTCGCGCTGCCTGCCGGCTTGGACGACGTATTGCATCGCGGCGACGTTGAGATGCTTGTCGAGTGCCTGAATGCACTCGGTGATGAGCTCGGATGAGTCGAACTCGACCTGATAGACAGCCTTGTGGTTGATGCGGCGCCATAGGGCCTGGAACTCCTTCTTGGCGAAGTTGGCCTCATTGAGCGGGATCTTCTTGGGCTTGCGGTCATCGGTTGGGACCGGTACGTCGATGTTGAGCGAGTCGACCAAGGGCAAGAGAAACTTGAGTATCGGTTTCAGGGCCTCTGATGTCGGCTCTGCAAGGGTGCCAGCCTCTTTTGCTGCCTTGTAGTCGTCGGAGAGCGTGTCATCGTCGTTCACGTAGTCGTTCTTGATTAGGTACTTGTAGAGCGCCTGCGCGAGGGCTTCCTCGACTACCGACTCGCCGTCTTCCGTCTGAATTGCCTTGCCGGTGAAGAACTTCACACTCGCCTTGCGTGGCCGTTTGGCGAGCGAGTCGGAGATTTCCTTTTGTAGCCCTACGACGAAGTCGGTGTAGGACTCGTCGGTGACGACCGTCAGCTCGTTGATGTCGTGCACCGTCACGGGGTTGTCCATACGTTCGCCATTTTGGTCGACGGCCAGGCGCAGGCCTCGGCCGATCTCCTGGCGTCGGGACACGGTGTTGTCGCTCTTTTTGAGCATGCCCATCACGAACACGTTGGGGTTGTCCCAGCCTTCGCGCAGTGCGGAGTGGGAGAAGATGAAGCGAACGGGCTCGGCCAGCGATAACAGCTGTTCCTTGTTCTTGAGGATCAGGTCGTAGGCATCGACGTCCTTGGATTGGCCCTTCTCGTCGCCTGTCGCGTGTACTGGCCCGTCGACCGCGTGCCTGGTCTTCTTGTCGATCGAGAAGTATCCCTCGTGCACGGCATGCACATCGTCGCGGCGAAGATACGCCCGATATGCCGCGGCAGCGACGTCGAGCTCCAGCTCGCCGAGTATCTCATCGACGATCGAGGCGTACTCCTCCTCGAAGACCCGGGCATAGTCGCCGAGCGTGTCTTCGCGGCCGTAATCGCGGTACTTCGCAACCTCATCAATAAAGAACAGCGACAACACCTTGATGCCCTGGGCGAACAGCTCCCGTTCCTTTTCAAGGTGTGCCCGAATCACCTCCCGGACCTGAATGCGGCGCTTAGCTTCTTCGGTGACGTCACGGTCGCAGAGCTGTCCAGCGCTGACGACATCACCGTTGCTGAGTTCGATGACGTCGCGGTTGGCGTCGATATCGGTAATGAAGAGGCCTTTGTACGCCTCGATGCCATTGGAGATGTCATGGAGGTTGGCGCCCACGTCGAGGCGCCTGACCTGCCGCCTGATCGGCCCACCCTTGGTCTGTACCTCGATCTCCATGCGGGCCCGCGGTTTTGCTCCCTTGGCGATCTCGATCGCATCCAGGTAAAGGTAGGCAGTCGTGCCGGCGAGTCCCTTCACGGTGATGCCTCGCACCGCGATCTTCTTGACCAACTTCTGGTTGTACGCATCAAGCGCATCGAGGCGGTGAATTTTGGTGTGTTCGACCTTGTGAGTAGCCGAGTAGCGCAGCACCATGAGTGCATTGAACCGCGATAGTGCCTCCAATGACTTTGGCGCACTGATCTTTTGCGGTTCGTCGATAATCACAACGGGGCGGTTTGCGCTGATGACATCGATAGGCCGCCGCGATTGGAAGTCGTCGAGTTCGTCGTAGATGCGACGGTTATCCTTGTTCGTCGAATTGAACGCCTGAATGTTGATGATCATCATCTGCACGCCGGCGTCTGAGCTGAACCGCTCCAACTCATGCAGCTGGGATGAGTTGTAGATGAACGACCTGGGCTTATGGCCGTACGCCTGCTGGAAGTGCTCGGCCGTCAAATCGATTGACTTCTTCACTCCCTCGCGAATCGCGACCGACGGGACGACGACGATGAACTTCGACCAACCGTACCGCTTGTGCAGCTCCATGATCGTCTTGATGTAGACGTAGGTCTTACCGGTACCGGTTTCCATCTCAACGTCGAGATTCGGAGCACCCGGAGCCGCTTTGCTGTCCACCAGCTTGTCCGACAGCGGCAAGTTTCGCGACCGTTGAACTCGCTGAACGTTCTCTAGCCGCTGCGTTGGTGTCAAAGCGATCTCGGCATTTCGCAGACCCGAGTCGGAGGTCGCGCTCGGGTCAAAGAGCATCGGTGCCGTGGTGGGCTTCGCTCTGCCCGGATCGATCCGATAAGAGACACCATCATGCTTCGGCTGTCCGGCGAAGGCCTCGACAACCGCATCTACGGCATCGGTCTGGTACTGCTGAATCTTGAACTGAAGCTTCATCGGTGTCAGATGGCCTTCACATCCGTCGCCGGGGAGATCTCACGGAAAATCTGTTCCGCATTGATCCGAGCGTCGTCGGAGGCGAAGCCCGAGTCACGGAATACCACCCGCAGCGGCTCACGCTTCGCGATGGCCCGCAACAACTCCGCGCTTACGTCCGAATCGAAACACGCGATGAGAGCATCGTCGTCGACGACGAAAACCTCACGCCCTTCAAGCTGCTCGGCCGTGACGGGCATGGTCAATTCGAGACCCCAGTCCAGCAGCACCTGAAACAGCAGATCCTCCCCGGATCGACCAGGTTTCACGCTGTTCTCAAGTTCAGTGAGTGCCTGTTGGCCCGTCTCGTCCGGAGCACGTAGGACGACTGCCATGTTGGTTGTGTCCACCCTAAGACTCCGGAATCCGATGTCGTACCCGCCAGCAGCCAATCCAGCATCTTCTATGAGCTGCTTGCCGGCACGGCGTACACGGTCCCGACTCAACTCAGCGATCGTCCGGTAACCGGCGTTGCGAGCGACCGACCCGTCCGGCAGCTGCTCATCGAGTTGAACCAGGATGAACTGGCGCGAATTGCCGTCGGCAGCAGATGCCTCAAGTACTGCCTGCCCCGTTGTGCCGGAGCCTGCGAACAGGTCGACTACCGTTCCGCCATCGGGCGCGCCAAGGAGACAGATCTCTCGCATGAGCGCAACAGGCTTGGGGTAACTCATGAAGTCACCGCCCAACAGCGCCTTCGTCTCCTGCGTACCATTTTGATTATCGAAGCCCTTTGAGTCCCACAGAGTCTTGAACTTCCGCTGTCGCTCCGCTCCTTCCCGGAACAGCGCGTCCTTATGGAAGACGTCAAACTCATTGCGGCGCTCGATCCACTTAGCGACAAGGAGGTGTTTCATCTTCGAGCACCTCTCCTTACCCCACGCCCATCGACCGTCGGTGCCGTCAGCTTTACGGGGAAGGACCTCTGACCATCCAGGATGGGGCTCAAGCGAGATGGCATCACCGCTGGGCGCAACATAAAACGGAAAGTACATGTCTGGTCGATCGCTCCGCTTGGAAGCGGTACCCCGTTGGCGCAGCCCCAGCAGTCGGTAGGGCCCAATGTCGGGATCGTTCAACTTGAATTCGCTACGTTGGTCCGATTCAAGCGGACGCCCACCCACCACAGCAGCGGCTCGGTCGCGTGCATAGATCAAGAGGGTGTCGTGTACTCCGGCAAGGAAGGAGTCCGACTGGCGGCCTCTCGGGCTTGCTACAACGATTGCTTCAGCAACGAAGTTGCGCTCACCAAAAACTTCGTCGCAGAGCTTGCGCAGGTTGTGCGTCTCGTGGCTGTCAATACTGGCGATGAATAGGCCATCGGAACTCAGTAGTGTGCGAGCCAGCTTCAGGCGCGGGTACATCATGCTCAGCCAGTCGGAGTGGAAGCGGCCGTTAGCTTCCGTGTTCGCCACGAGCTTGGCGCCCTCGCCGTCTGCCTGGCCTGATCGCGCGAGGTAGTCGGTGGCGGACTCGGCGAAATCGTCGTCGTAAATGAAGTCGTTCCCGGTGTTGTAGGGCGGGTCGATATATATGAGTTTGACTTTGCCGAGGTACGACTCTTGCAGCAGCTTCAGGGCTTCGAGGTTGTCGCCTTCGATGAAAAGGTTTTTGGTGGTGTCGAAGTCGACTGATTCCTCGCGGATCGGACGGAGGGCCTTGGCGATTGGCGCGTTGGCGGCGAAGGCTGCTTCCCGTTTGCCGGGCCAGTCGAGCCGGTAGCGCTCCTGGGGGCCTTCGACAACGTGGTCTGACAGTTCTTGGCGCAGCAGGTCGAAGTCGACGGCCTTTTTGGGATTCCCATCAACGTCGAGCGTCTCGGTGATGACGTTGGGGAACAGCTCGGCGAGCCTGTCGATATTGGCCTCGGTCAGGTCGGGCGATGTCATGCGAAGTTTTTCCATCTGCTACCTCTGCTGTTCCAGTTCTGCTTGCTTCGTTTTCATGGTGCGCCGAAGCTCCAACTTGCGGTTGAGTTGCGGCTCGGCACGGAGTTTGCGCTCCAGGGCGGCGACCTCGCGTTCGAGCTTGCGCACGGCCTGGAGTCTGGCAGCAACGTCCGACAATTCCTCGCCAGGCCGTGCTGATACCGGTGTCAGCGGCGCGAGGATGGCGGTGTACAGGGACGGCAGGCTGATCGCTGTCGGTAGTGGCTGCCGCTCGGCATCCTGGGATTGCCAGTCGGTCGTGTAGTAGGCGCTGAGCTTCGGCGTAGCGGCGCCGACCTGCTTGTGCGATGCGGCCATCCGGACTCGCTGGTCGTCTCCTTCGCCTGTGACTATCTCGAAGATGATGGGGGTCTTCACCGCTTTGTCGATGGCGGCGAGCACGGATTCGCCGACGTCGTCGCCCTTTGTGTCGATCTGGAAGACTTGGATCTCGGGGACATCTGCGTTGCCGGGCAGGTTGATGGTGGATTGGGCGAGTTTGTAGGTCCAGATGATGCGCTGGACCTCGGTGACGAATTTGTCACGCACCGCACCAGGCACGGTGCCGTGTTCGTAGAACTTGACCTTGGGGACGGTACGGCCGAATTTGGCGGCGACGGGCCAGCGGTAGAGCAGGGCCGTCATGTGGTTCCTTCGGTGGTGTCCACGATCGCGATGAATGCGGTGAGTTCGAAGTCGTCGAGGCCGGCGATTGCCTGGGTGAGCGCGGTCGTGTGTCCTCCGCTGAAGAGGCTGTCGATATCGCGTTCTTCGGTGATATCGATCATGGATCGGATTGCTGCGGTGAGCAATTCGGAGTACTTGCCCATCTCTGCGCCTTCGCGGGTGGCAGCGTTGAAGGCGCGGGTGACCTCGGTGACGGGTTCCTCATGGGGCCGGCATCCTGTGCGGATCAGGTCGAGCAGGTGTTTGGCCTCGGTGTGGTCGGCGATGACGTTGCTGTTGTCGTCGAGGTAGACGAGGTAGTGCGGGTGAAGCCGGTTGCCCCGATTGATGTTCTCGTCGGAGTCGACGTTGCGCAGCGCGAACAACACGCCGGGATGAAGGCCTTTCGAGGGGTCTGCGGGGATTACGGCGTGAAGTCCCTTCGGCGCGGTGGCCAGATCGCCGGACTCCTTGAGGTATCCCAGCAGGTCCATGCGGAAGTCGTTGAGACCGAGATCGGTGATGGACACACCGGTGCGGACGTCTTCTAGTTCGATGACTTCGTCTTGGAGCTTGCGGAGCTGCTCCTTCCGGAACGCCGCATCGCTGCCTTCAAGGGTGAGGACATTGTCGTCGGCGGTGCCGGCGAGGTCGGCGATGACCATGCGGTTCTCGACGCGTTCCTTGAGGTTGATGTATTCGTCGAGGGAGATGTCGGGCCAGAAGTTCACGAGCTGGATCTGGGCGTTGGTCGAGCCGATGCGATCGATGCGGCCGAATCGTTGGATGATCCGTACCGGGTTCCAGTGAATGTCGTAGTTGACGAGGTAGTCACAGTCCTGGAGGTTTTGGCCTTCGCTGATGACGTCGGTGCCGATCAGCACATCGAGTTCGCCGGTGTCTTTGGGCATGGTGAGGTGGCGTTGTTTGGACTTCGGCGAGAAGAGCGTCAGGACCTGCTGGAAGTCGTAGCCGGTCCCCAGCGTTGTTTTCGCGGCGTGGGCGCCGCCGGTGACGAGCGCGGTGTGTAACCCGGAGTCGCTCAATGCCGGCGCGAGCTGTTTGTAGAGGTACTCGGCGGTGTCGGCGAACGCCGAGAAGATCAGTGCCTTGCGATTCAACGGGTTGAGGGGGTTGGCGGCCTTGTCCTCGATGAGTCGTTTGAGCTCCTGCAGCTTGAGGTCGTGATCCGGTGTGACCCTGCGCATCTCGTCGAGTAGTTCACGGAGGGTCTCGCGGTCGTTCCACAGATCGCGCTGCCAGGATTCTACGTCGATGTCGTCGAGGTCGATCTTGATCTTCTCGCCAAACGAGAGGGCTTCGACGTTGGCGTCGTCCTCGTCGTCGACATCGAGGTCCAGGCCGGACAAATCGACGCTGAGGTCGTTCAGGGATCCCGTTCTTGACTTGAGCCGGATCAGAGTGTTGTCGACCGCCCCTTCAATTTTGGCGAGGGTGAGCCGGAACGCTTCGACTGAACTCTCCAAACGCTTGAGCAGGTTGACCGTCATGAGCTTTTTCAAGCCCTGCTCACGGCCGAGCTGCCCGATATTGGAGCGCGCAGTGCCGCCCTTGACGTTGTAGAGGTCTTCGTACTTGCCGATCCGGCTTGGGAATACGTAGGCGAGCGGCGTATAGACCGCCAGGGTGAGTGCCTGGAGTTGTTCGAAGATCTCGTTGAACGTGGGCGCCTTGGGCAGGTCGGAGAGCGGCTGACGGAAAGACTTCGGGGGGAGGCGTTGCGGGAAGGTGCCGACCTCGGTGGTGTCATAGAACGCCTGAATGTGCTTGCGGGACCTTGCGATGGTGACCGAGTCGAGCAGTTCGAAGAAGTCGAAGTCGAGCATCTGCAAGATACGGTCGGTGGTGCGCGCCTCGGGGTCGAGCTTGGACCACTCGTTGAAGACCCGCTGTGCGTCGCTGAACACTTTCTCGACCGTGGTCGAGATGTTGAGGTGCTGGCTGAGGTTCTCCGATTCTCCTTCGTAGGCAAGCTGGAGTTGGTTCTTCAGGTCGTTGAAGCGGTTGTTGACCGGTGTGGCCGACAGCATGAGCACCTTGGTCTTGACGCCCTCGCGGATGACTTGACGCATCAGTCGCTGGTAGCGCGATTCTTTTTCTTCTGCGTAGTCGGCGTTGCGGAAGTTGTGTGACTCGTCGATGACGACCAGGTCGTAGTTGCCCCAATTGATTCGGTCGAGTCGCAGCCCCAGTGATTCACCCCTGGTGCGGGAAAGATCGGTGTGGGCGAGGACGTCGTAGTTGAACCGGTCTCGGGCGAAGATGTTGGTGGTCAGATTGGCGTTGTAGTTCGTCCAGTTCTCCGCGAGTTTCTTCGGTGCAAGCACCAGGACGGACTTGTTGCGCAGCTCGTAGTACTTGATCACTGCTAGCGCGGTGAAGGTCTTTCCGAGGCCTACGCTGTCGGCGAGGATGCAGCCGTTGTAGGTCTCCAGCTTGTTGATGATTCCCGTCGCGGCGTCTCGCTGGAAGTTGTACAGGCTCTGCCAGACCTGCGTTTCCTGGTAGCCGGTGCGGTCGTTGGGCAGGACGTCCTCACTGATGTCGTCGAGGAACTCCGAGAACAGGTTGTACAGGATCAGGAAGTAGATCCGGGCCGGTGAGTTTTCGGCGTACACGCTCGCGATGTGGTCGCACACCGACTGGGTCACATCTTCGAGCTGCGTGGGGTTGTTCCAGATCTGGTCGAACAGGGCGGCGTATTGCCGTGCCATGGGAGCGTCGTCGAGTTTGGTCACGACGTTTGACACCGCGTTTCCACGCTCATAGCCAAGGTCGGCGGAAGTGAACCCCTGGATCGGCTGGTAGGCGACCCTGTCATCCACGACGGCGAACTGCTGCATCGGTGCGCCGGTCCGGTTCGACCGGAAGCGGACCTTGCGGCGCACCCATTCCGCGCATTCACGCGCGATGGCACGCTGCGTCAGCTTGTTGCGCAGACGGATCTCGAACTGCGAGCCGTAGAGCGAAGACTCCCCGTTGGGTCCCGGCGGGATGAAGAACTGTCGGCGTTCCTTGGGCAGCTGATCGGTCGCCGCCGCGGCGACGAACGATGGCGAGGTGAAGACGAATTCGAGCCCTTCGACGCGCTCCAACTCCTTGCGCAGCGCCTCAAACGCAAAGATGGAAAACGTCGATGCAGCGATACGCAGCCTAGACCCTGCCTGCATCTCAGCCTTCAGGTCATCGCCTAGGAGGTCGTTGACATTGTCGATGATGTGCACGTTCAGTCTCCCGCAGTGGTCGCCCCGTTACGGCGAACCCAATCGTCGACCTCGGCTGCCTGGAACTTCCACAGGCGCCCCAGCTTCTGAGCTGGCATGCCCTTCTCGGCAATCCAGGTGTAGACGGTGTCCTTGGTGACGCCAAGGTGGGCAGCGATGTCGTCAGCTGAGAGCCATGGCTCGGGCACGGGCGACCTCCTAGCTATCGACCCCCCGCGTGCCGACTGGCCGATCCTAGCGGGATGAACCGATTTAGACCGGGTATTTGCGGGTTCAACCCACTATGCCGAGGTCGGGAAGCCGGCTCGCGATCACCATCGTCGCCGCGGTTGACGATCCAGCAGCGGTGTGACCGTGCCGCGGGGCTCTGCGCCATGAGCTGCGCGCAGCTGTACGTGGAGTTCGGCGATCAGCGTGACTGCGGCCTGATTCTTGCGTTCGAGGTCGGTGTTGCGCTGACGCAGCGCGGCGATCGTTCGCTTCTGTTCGGACATGGTCTCCTGCAGTTCGACGATCTGGGAATCACGCGGGGCGGATTGTGTGCCGACAGCGGTGTTCCAGTCGGCGATGATGGCGTTGGCGCGATTCATAGTGGCACGGCTGACACCGGCCTCAACATGCAGATTGGCCTTGGTGAGCCGCCCGTCGGTCCGGTTTGGCTGGCCGGCGAGGAGTCGTTGCATGGCGTCGCGCAGCTTCTTCTCCGTGGCAGGGCTGACGGTGGTCATTTGGGCTCTTGCTGGGTGATTCGACGAACGTCGGCGAGTTGGGTTTCGAGTCGCTGGCGGTGGATGTCAGCCACGTTCTTGTCCTTGAGTTTCTCGACGAGATCGGTTTCCTCGTGTTGCCAGACGGGGAGGTGCTTGTCGGTGATGACCGAGTTTCGGCAGGTGGAGGGCTGACACATGCTCGGGATAGGACCGCCGGCCTTGACCGCAGCGGATGCTCCTTCCAGACAGAGCGCCTTGCTCGGGTCGCCGAGGCAGTGGTTGAGGGTGCCCAGGCGGATGGTGGTGAATTCATCACGTAGCAGGTTTCGGAGCATGCGTTCATTGCCGATGGCAGTCGTGGTCTCGGCACGGTCGGTGACGTTGGAGAGGCTGTTGACGAATGTGGTGGCGCCGGGGCCGCGTGCTGCTCGTTCGCCGTCGGCGTGGCGTGCCCAGTCGGCGACGAGTTCGCCGGCGGCGGCTTCCTTGGCATGGTGTTCGAATTCTTTTGCCCACTCTGGCGTTGGTGCCGCGTAGCCGGTGGTGGTCGCGTTGGCCAGTGCGCGGGTGGCGTTGTGCTTGAGGGTGATTCCGAGTGCGATCTCACCGTCAGGTTCGTTGGCGGTGATGACGGCCATGGTTCGGCGAAACATATGCGGCGCCAACGCTGTTGCTGGGATTGGTTCCAATCCGTTGTGGGGCGCGTGGTCGTTCACCCACTTGATGAAGGAGCGGATCTGTTCGTGTTGGTCGAAGCCGGCGAGGTCGCGGTTGACGCCGGAGCGGACGCTGCCGAACAGTCTGCCTGAGTCGCGGGTGATTCGTTCCGCGACTTCGAGGGCGCGGACGACCGGTGGGCTTACCCACCAGCGCTGCGCTGTACCCGCACCTGTCTGGCCTTTGTGGAGGACGCTGGTCACTGCAGGCGCGCCGTAGTGGCTACCGATGGCTCCCGCTGCGATGCCTTGGACTTCGCTGTCACGCATCATCGTCATGATCGCGACGAAAATGTAAGCGGCATTACGGATCTGAGTGAGTTCTTTGCTCACGATGACCCGGTCGAACCCTTCGATCCACGGTCCGCGTGTCCCGTCTGAGCGGTCTACGACGGTGGTTTGACCGGTGGAGTAGCCGAATTTGGTGGGCACTCCGGCGGCGATCGCATCACGCACTCGTTGTCGCCGGGCTGGTCCGCAACGGTTGTAGAAGTTGACTGCCCGTATCCGCGGCGTGGTGCATAACGCGAGGCCATCCCAATTGATATCACCGGCTTTTCCGCGGCCAAGCGTGTAGATGTGCAGTGGAATGAAGCCGCCGGGTGATGTGAGCCAGGAGTCGATCGCCCGGTCGATGGTTTGTGCCGCCGGCCATTTGTCGGGACGCGGGAGGGCATCCAGTGCGTCGATTTCGTCGCGGGCGGCAAGCACGTCGGGGGCGAAGGCGTCGATGTAGGTCCAGCAGGCACGAATCAGTGGCCAGAATGTGTCCGGAGGGATGACCGGTGTCTTGATCTCACCCGAGCTGCCAGTCCTGGAACGTCCCACTCGTACCCGCAGACCACCGTTTTGCATCAGCGACCCGAAGGCCACCAGGTGGCGTAGGAGATCGTTCGCGGAATGCTCGGCGGTGGCTGCGCGGGTGGCGCGAACCGATGCGAGATAGGCCTCACTGTGGTCATCGGTCCATCGCGACAGGTCGCCCGTGTAGCCGCGGGTTTCGGCCCATGTGGCGAGATATCGGATCTCGGCGAGGGCGTGCTGGATCGACTTGGTCTTGTACGGTCGGTTGGACCGGTAGACGTGCGCTTCGCGAACGACGCTGTGGGTTGGTTGCAGCATCGCCATTGCAAGCGTCTTGGCGATCGGCACCCAGTCATCGGGGAGGTCGTCGAAACGCAGATGCGCACGAGATGGGCTCAGGTTGGGGGCGATTCCGGCCGCGGCCAGATCCCATCGGGGCATGTCGCCAAATCGCGGTTCGGGACCGGGCGCGACACGACGCGCTGCGGGCAGGACGGGTTCGTCCGGGGCGAAGGGTGGGTCCCACGCCGCCGCAATCGGTGATGTCAGTTGGCGGGTCACTGTTCAGCCCTTTGCCCGAGCGGTCGATGAAGGTGCGCGGTTTGCTGGCGCGCGGCTTCGATGTGGTCCGTGGTGAATTCGGTGAGGACGGCATCGATATTGACGCGTTGCTGGCCGTATAACTCACTGAACTGTATTGGTGGCATGGTCTTTTCGATGTCATCTAGCACGTCGCGGTACACGAGGAGACGCGGCAGATGGTCGCGGAAGATGACCGCGTTGCGGCATTGCAGGCACAGTGACGGCGATGCGTGGCACAACGAACCTGTCTGGCCGACCGGCGGATCATAGGGGTCTCGGCATGCCGAAAGTGTCAGCTGCTGCTCGGTAGGGGATTCTTCGGCCACCGACGTGGCGAGGGCAGCCACATCGGAGTCACTTCGGCCGGCGGCGACGTCGGCGGCCGTCGCGTCGATAAACGTCGGTCCGCTTGATGCGCGTTCGAGTACTTTGCACTGGGCCCGCAGAACCGTCTGCGCCGCAATGGTGTGAACCGTGGTGGTCTGGGCGTAGTGACCCCGGAAGACTTCAACGGAGTGGTCGTCACCGGCGGCACCGCTGAGAGTACCCAGCAACGCGGCCCGCGCGCTCTTTACCGTCTTGCGGAGCCGACGCATGTCGTGCGGTTCGCTGATTGACAGTCCGTAACGCCCGATCAGCTTACTGAGTGTGTTGGTGCATCCGAAATGTCTTGCACGAATAATGCATTGGGGGTACTCACCATCGCGCCGGTCTCGTGCTGAGCGAATCCCTGTCACCCAGAAGAGCGGCTCGTCGGGACTGAGCGCATGGGCGTGCTGCATCGCGTCTGCGGCGCGCCGAATAAGGTCGCCGGCCTTCCACCCCCACGGCGCCTGTGGCGTCGAGGACAGCGTATGCCAACGGATTCGTTGAGCCCGTAGCTTGGTCGCGCGGACACGGACAGACGACTCGCCGAATTCGATGTCACTGCGCAGCAACCGCCCGCTCTCCTCAGGCGCCCAACCCGTTTGCAGGTGGAGCAGCACTCTAACCGCGAGAAGATACTCGTCCTCTGGCGCAAGGTATGCGCCTACTGCCGTGATCAGCGGGCGGGCCTTCAAACGGGCATCACGGTTGACTCCGGACTCTTGGTCGACGTCACATCCATTCAGCGCACGACGCGGCCCGGCCAGATGAACATGGAACGATTCGTCGTAGGGCAGGTTCCGAAGAGCCCACAGGAGATTTTCCACTCGGTCCCAGCCGTAGCGGCGGGGATCCCTCCCGGCCTTCAGCAGAGCGTGGCCGCGGGCGAGTCGTTCTTCGGTGTCACGCACGATCGTTCGGCATGTCTGCTCAAGCTGGAGCCGTTCGTCGTTGCTGAACTCGTCGAGCGGCAAGCCCTCCCACGAGCTGCCGTCCAGGACCCATGCGCTGGCCCACTCCGCGAGCACACCGTCAAATAACCCGTGAGACTGGAGATATCGGGCGACGTGGTTGCGCAACTCCATGCCGAGGTCTTTCGCGTGCACGCTGGGCGGTGGATGACGCAGGACCATCGCCGATTCCCAGTCGTGGAGTCGCCGTGCCACCTCTGCGCCGTCTCCAGACAGGGTGAGAAACCGGTCCGCGCGGTCGGTGAAGAATTCGCCGACCCGCCTGATGACCCCGGCTTGGCGAGAGATCGTGCCGGGTGTGAGGTCTAGGTTCTCGGCACTCTCTTTCCAGGCATCGGCAAGCTCGGCGACGAGTCGAGTGGCGACATAGTTACCCGGGCTGATACGGGCGGACTTCATCGGCCCGCCAGGCCGGAAGAGGATGATCCGCGGCTCACGGTCAGCGGGCGTCACGACGACTGTGCCTCAAGTTCGTCCAAAATGTAGGTGGCGTAGTCGCGGGTATTGTCGCTCCATGATTCAAATGCCCGTTGTATCAGCTCATCTGACTCATCGACATGCCTGAGGTAAACCATCGTCGTAGACGGGCTGGCGTGTCCGAGTAGGCGCTGCAGCGTCAAGAGCGGATTGTGGATGATGTGTTCGCTGATGGTGCCGACCCCTGTTCTGCGACGGGACTGTTCGAACTGCATCGCGCGCCGCTGCAGGCTGCGAAGCATGACCACAGCGAACGTATGTCTCAGGTCATGGGGGGTGACCGCGGGAGGCATCGTGGGCGTCGCGTTCGTGAACGCGCCGAGGCGGTCGTTTGCCTCTTCGAAGTATTGATGCCAGCGCCGCTGCGAGGGCGGGCGGCCACCCTTGCCCACAAACAGCGACAAAGGCTCGATGCAGCCAGCCTCGTCGACTCTGACCAGTAGACGGCGCACGTCGGGAGGGATCGCAGCGAACTCCTCGCGCTTCTCGAGCCCTTGATGACGGTATGTGAGCTGTCCCGCGCCCAGGTCGATGTTGGTGGCTACCGCCAGCGTCGGCAGCTTCCGCCGCAAAGCGTTCTGGGCCTTGCGGACAAGGGCCTTACGTTCTGTGCTGCGGTAAAGTTCAACGGTCTTCACGGTCGCGGACGGGATATACACCCGCCGGCGACGCGCGTTCTTCGCACACGCCTCCACCACAACCGAGGCGCCGCCATCCGAAGACGGGATCTCAGCGTCCAGCAGCGTCGACCACTCGGTGAGGCGCAGACCGGTGGTTATGGCAAGGTCGACCGCGCACACGTTCCGGACGGTCGATTGACCACGATAGGAGCGGTCCAGCTCTCCCGAAGGCAGCTCTCCGCCAAAGCCAATGTTGCGCAGGGCAAGCCATTGCGCATGCGACAGTGCTCGGACGTCCATCTCCGTGCTCGGTGTCCTGGGAGTGACGACCGACCTGCTCCCGACCTGAATCCACGGCAGGCTGTCGCGCTGTCCAGTCTCGTACAGGTAGGTGAACAGGGCTCGAACGACCACAAGGTGCCTCGACCAGGATCTCGCCGACACGCCCTCACCGAGACGGTGTTTGCGGAAGGCGACGAGATCACGCTCGCAGACATCAAGCACTCCAACGCCTCTCGATTCCACGAACTGTCCGAACTCCAACGCGTCCCGGGCGTACGCGAGAACGGAGTTCTTCCGAAGATTCTGGCAATAGAGCAGCAGGAACGTACACCACGGTTCCATCGGCCGCATCGCGTCGTCGACGAGCACGGGAGTGCCGCTGGCTAGCCGCCGGTCGGCCGGGTCAACATCGATCTGATAGTCGCTTTGCTCAACGGCGGTCCAATCCGCGAAGTACAGCTGCAACGCGTTACCTCCCCGCTGACCAATCTGGCCCACCGTATTCGCCGGGGACACCCTGGTGCGTGAGACACGCCCAGAGAGAGCGCATAACAGCGTGCGGATGCGGAAACTTCCTCTATGTGTCCTACCGTGAGCTTCGCAGACTCGAATCGGTTGCGAAGCAGAGGATCTCGGAACTTGCAGCAAGCACCGGATTGCCGGCGCCGAAGGGCGATCTGCCATACGTCCGTCTGGCGAACTTTTACGGAATAGAATTGCAGCCGGCTGCCGTGCTGATTGCGCGAGTGACTCTGTGGATGGGTCACCGTCAGATGATCGACAAGTATGGAGAGTCGGAAACCCCGCTTCCCTTGGTGAACCTGGCAGGCATCACAATCGGCGATGCAGTCTTCGAACCGTGGCCCGAAGTTGACTGCATCGTTGGAAATCCGCCGTTCATTGGCGACCGCCGAATACGCCGCGAGTTAGGCGGTGCGTACCTAGAGAAGCTCAAGAAAGCGTTCCCCGGCATTGGGGTAGTCGACTACTGCGCATACTGGTTCCGGCTGGCGCATGAGCGGATGAAGGACGGTCAACGAGCCGGCCTGGTCTCAACGAACACTCTGCGCGAGAACAAGCACAGGCTGGCGTCGCTGCGCTATATCCTAGAGAACGGCGGTGTCATTACAGACGCCGTGTCTTCCCAGAAATGGCCAGGCGAGGCCAATGTCCACGTCTCGCTTACCAACTGGGTGAAGAATCCACCCGAGCCTGTAACGTCGTTTACGCTCGACGGCGTCCCGGTGGACGCGATCAATTCGAGACTTGAGCCAGAGCAGGCGACCGCCGAGCCGTTCAAACTGAAGGCCAACGGCGGCAAGGCGTTCATTGGCTGCCAACCCACTGGCGAGGGCTTTCTACTTGACCAGAAAACTGCTCAAAGTTTCATCACTGCTGGCGAGGGTGACGTCGTTCGTCGCTACCTAACCTCGGACGACCTCATCGAAGTCGTCGGTTCCGAACCGAGCCGATGGATTATCGACTTCGGGACGATGCCGCTTGAAAGCGCGGCGAAGTACCCCAAGTCGCTCAAAGTAGTTCGAGATAAGGTACGACCCGAGCGGGAGGGTAAAGGGCGTCACTTCGAACGGCTGTGGTGGCAATTCGCCTGGCCCAGACCGCCCATGCGAGAAGCCCTAAAGGACCTGGATCGCTACATCGTGTCGACCCTGACCGGCAAGCGGCTGTTCGTCTCTTGGGCGCAAAAGGACTGGTGTCCAAGCAATCTTGTGGGTGTCTTCGCGTTCGATGACGATTACGCGATGGGGATCCTGTCGTCATACCTATTCGAAGCATGGGCGCGGGGTGAGTCGTCGACCTTCGAGACAAGGATTCGATTCACCCCCTCCACCGCCTACGAGACCTTTCCTTGGCCAGCTCCTACCGCAACTGAGAAGGCTGCGGTAGAGGAGGCCTCGCGTGCTCTGCTTGCGCGACGTCGTGAAATCGCCCTAAGCGAACAGCTAGGCCTGACGGACCTATACAACCTGATAGACGATGGCGCTTATCAAGATCTCGCAAAGCTGCATCGCGCTCTCGACGAAGCAGTCGTCGCCACTTATCATTGGCCGCTGTCGATTGCCCAAAACCGCGAGGACCTGCGCAGCCGCATATGGCAATTGAATCAGCGGATTGGTGAGGGCAAAGGGATTTACGCTCCGACCTAAACGAACCCCTGAACCTCGCTTGCCACAGATCGCTCTACAGGTGCGGCACCGTTGTCTCTAGATCTCTGGCGGTTCGCCCCCGTAGACCTGCGATAAACCTTGCTCGTTTAGATACCCAACTGCTCTGGCACGGAGAGCGTCTCGCCGTCGCCGAGTGTCTGAAATAAGGTGTTCACAGATGGTTATGAGGTGGTGAACCAGAGCGGGGTCGGGGCGGACGAGATTCTGCGTTTTCGTTTCCACATCCACGACTTCGGGTGGCTTTGGCGGGGAAGCCAGCTTCGCGTAGACGACGACCTGTTGCATGTCGCTATTGACACGGTGAGCGATATGGCGGTTAGCGATCTCATCAATCTTCCGATGCGCGGCAAGCAATTCGGGTGTGAGAGTTTGTGTCCAATCCTTAGCGAGTCCCAACCGCGGGCGCCCCTTCTTATGGGGACTCTTCGCTTTTGCGTTGAATCGCCGGTACGAGATGACGCTTGCAGCCCAGAGTGCTTGCCTGATCTCGCCTCTGGGGTCACCAGCTGGGAACGGTGACTGCATTAGGTACAGCTCGGCGTATCTACGCGCCGATTGCATGTCTATCAACACTGAGGTCAGGTCAGCGATGTCACTAGCAGTGGCTCCGTGCAATGGCACGTTGAGCGGATCTGAATTACTCGTCAGGGTGGTCACTCCACGGGTACGGGTGTCGGCAGGCTTTGGGTGTGTGCTGACGGCGGTCAGCACACAACTCCTTCCAGCTCGTATTGTCCCATGTCGCACCGTGCTGACTCGTACTTCATATTTGCAGGTCAACCGTGTTATATGCGTCTTCGATTGCCGGCAGCCCCGATCATGGCGGTGACTGCGGTCGAACTAGCTGTTCGAGTAGTGTCCGCGACTTACGCCGTGCCACAAGGCGAATCAGGACGCACGCTCAGGGGCGCAAGTCCACTTCCCACGGTAAGGACTCGGCATAACGCTCAAGCTCAGTCAATGGGAACAACACCCTCGACCCGTGCATCTTCGCCAAGAGCCTTCCGGGTCGGCGTAGTCTGTCGATCTCTCTCACGCTTACGGACAAGCTGCGAGCGGCCTCAGGCCGTGTTAGCAGCAGTGCTGCGGGGCGAACGGTCGACGCAGCGCCAGAGTCTTCTAGATGCTTTAGCCAACACTGAGGAAAGTCCGTCATGGATGTCGAACGTCGTTTCGGGTCCAACCCGTCGCGAGTACATAAGTTGTACGTCGCGGGCGTGGAAGCCACTACCCTCAATTGCGCGTATATTGCGCGAAGTTTGTTGAGATGATCTAGGTACCATGTCCGAGCTGCAATAATGCTGGTGCGCGATACTGGGATTGAACCAGTGACCTCTTCCGTGTCAGGGAAGCGCTCTCCCGCTGAGCTAATCGCGCCGGGGAACCAAAATCTGGAGGTGGAGACGGGAATCGAACCCGTGTGCACGGCTTTGCAGGCCGTTGCCTCACCACTCGGCCACTCCACCGTTGGGGTCCACGCCACTTGCACCTTCGAGCGGATGACGGGATTCGAACCCGCGACCCTCACCTTGGCAAGGTGATGCGCTACCAACTGCGCTACATCCGCGCGCCACGGGCGAGATCGTCGCCCGGTGCGAAGCACGACGATAGTCCACGTGAGCGGGCACATACAAATTTCTTGGTACGAGCCGTGTCCAGGCTAGCGCGTCGTATCTGCGGCCGAATGCGGCCGGTATTGTCGGGGTCTGGCGCGTGCTAATCTTCGACGTCGTTCGCCATCTAGGCGCCGGTCCCGTGGCTCAGTGGGAGAGCGTCCGCTTCACACGCGGAAGGTCGCTGGTTCGATCCCAGCCGGGACCACAAGTATCAATGCAGGTGAGAGCAGGTATTTAGCTCCACCAATCAAACCGCATGTTATTCAGCGTGCTATCCAAAATCAGTACCCACGCGGGCCGCCCTGGGGATTCAGACCAACCGTAACGGTTGGCCCCCTTCACTTTTGGGCGGTAATCCAACCCGAGTCCAAATGACTGAAGGCGGCTCCCTTGCCGGGGAACCGCCTTCGTAAAACCTCAACCCTTTGCCGAGGGTTTCAAGTTCAATCCAAGAGGATAGTATTCCCATGCGCAAAAACCGCGCAACCACCGCAGTCACTCCGCAACCAACTGTCCAGCTACCCGATCCACCGCCCGGTTTCGATGCCCCGCACCAATGGGAGCCCGGTCGGGTTCTCTGTGAAGATGAGACGCGCGAGTGGCGGCTCATCTACTACACCCCCCGCCACCTCGTCACTGATCACGATGCTTCAGTGTCGTTGCGCGCGATCCAATACAGCGACGGCAGTCTCGACGACGAGATCGAAGTCATCGTCGGCGGCGCTGACAGCGACGGCCCGCTCAACAGCGACCAGGCGCGCGAGCTAGCCGCGGCCCTTCTCGACGCTGCAGCTGAGCTCGATCGGTGGACCGACTGATGAGGACGGCCATCGGTGACTTCACGGCCCGGGAATTGATCGACGAGCTGGTCAGGCGGCACGGTGCGCCAGAAGTTCGCCGGATGCTCGAGCTGCCGGAATCGACTGACCTGCACCAACTTGCGGACGGCTTGGACAGGTGGGTGCGATGACCGCATGTAGCACAACCAGTCGGCGAGAGCGGTGCATGTGGGAGGTTTCCCGGATCACCGATGAAGTTGGCCTCGAGGACCTGACCACGGCTGAATTGTCGTCGTTGATCGCGTTGCTGCGCCCGGCGCACACCCGTGTGCTGGCCGGTCACACGGCGCCGGTTCTTAGGCTCGTCCGCGATGAGGTGATGCCGTTGTAGACGGCGGCGGCCCCTTGGATCCAGCTAGATGTCCAGGGGGCCGCGCCCTTCGTCGCCGAACTACATTCGTCGGCATGACCCAATGGCTCACCGTTCAAATGGCCGCCGAGTACGCCACGGTCGGAACTTTCACCATCCGTGAGGCAGTCAAGGGCGGTGACCTCAAGGCGTACGCGATCGGCACCGGCCGCGAATACCGCCTCACCGCCGCCGATATTGACGACTGGCTGCTGTCCCGGCCATGGGAACCCAAGGGGTACAAGCGCCTTTGAGGGGGCAACGTCCATCCGGCCGGGCCGAACCTAGAGTCTGGGAGGTGGGCGAGAACGACGAAGACGACGCAACTCCGATACCACGCATTTACACGCTGGCGGAAGCAGCGGCACTTCTGCGGGTGCCGCGCGATTGGTTACGCACTCGGCTGGCCAACGGAACGTACGCGGGACTGCGCCGCAGCAACCGCTGGGCCATGACCGAACAACAAATCATGGCCGCGATCGAATCGATGACGGTCCCTGTGCGTGAGCCCGAAACCTATCCGGGTGGCGTGACCAGGAGGTCCTGGCTGATGCACCAAAGAGGCAGGAGGCCCGGTCCGCCCGCAGGTGGTGAGAAGCCGCCTCCGCCGGAAGGTCCGCATGCGCTTCCTAGCTATTTCCGCAAGGTGTACCCGGAAACCCCGGAAGTGATTGCGGGGCTGCCGGAGCTGTCGCCGACACAGCTGCGCCTTCTAGAACGGCTGCGGCGAGAAGGCACAGTTGTGTCTGACGGCCGCGAGCGGAAGACGATAGAGGCGTTGGTCAGGCGTGGCCTCGCGACCTACGAAGCCGAGTACGTCCCGAGTGAAATGTCCGATTACTACATCTACCGCTTCACCGTTCGCCCCACAGAACAAGCATGACTTCTTTGTCTGAGATAGCGGCTTCGGCTCCGTGGGGCCTAGCCGCCGGTTCCTAGTCAGCCAGCCCGGATTTCAACACGACTTCCGGCCCTGAACACTTGAATCGGCCTACATCTACGGCCAATTTGCGCGACACTCACGGAATGATGGCTCGCTTATTTGCTGTGGCGCTCTGCGGCGCCGCCGCGGTCATGTTCGCCACCCCTGCCGCGGCCGATGATCAAAGCTACCTAGACGGGTTGGCAGCAGCAGGAGTTCCGATCAACCCGATGAACAGTCAAGCGTTCCTTTTACAGCGCGGAGATTCGGCCTGCCGACTGCTGCGAGCCCACGTGCCGCCCGATCAAGTCGCCGGCCAGCTAGGATTCAACGGGTGGATGTGGAATCAGCGGATCGTCGAAGTGGCGCAGCGCGAACTCTGCCCAGACGCGCCACACTCCTAGTCCTCTCCGGCAAATTAACGTGAAAGCGACTTCACCGCCGCTGCCGGGCGTACGCTCTCCAGCCCATGAACTGCGGAAAGAAACTTCTTCTTGCACTTGTCCTGGCATTCGGTGTCGCGGTGCCGACAACAGGATGCACGCCGATCGGATTCACGTGCGTCGGGGCTGGCGGACAACTCTGCTGACGCCTATGACCAGGGGAAAGAAACTCATGCCCGCGCTTGTCGTGAGCTTGGGTGTCACTGCGCCGACCACCGGGAGCCAAGTCGTCCCATTGACTTGCTCAGAGATCTGTATGTGACCCTAATGCGGGGAACCGGCTCACAACGCTGGGGGATTGACGCGTTCGGTGTGCAGGCCGTACTTTTTTGGCCTCGATAATTCGCCCGGTTGATGCGAGCTATGAGTCCAGGCTGCCGGGATAACCTAAAAAGCTGGCTTCGGCGGCGGAAGGGTGGTAGATCGGCGGGTGGGCATTTCACCTGAAGTGCGCGCCGATATATAGGAGTCTCTCGGGTGCCGGTCGTTGCGAGCGCCGAGCAGTGGCGAAGCTGGGCGACGGACGCTGTCCACCTGCTACTGGAATCGGAGCATGCCGCGACACAGCCTGGCATGGAGGCCAAGCTCGCAGACCGCAAGTTTTCGGGCGTTCCACATACGATCGATCCTCATCACTTGACGACCGCCCGCAATCGCCTCCTCGCGGCGCGCGTCATCGAACGGCACGTCGAGACGACGCGTGGCGGCCAGTCTGTGAGTACTTATTTGCTCTCTGACCCGACGAAAGTTGCTCAGAGGGCAGCTGGTCGCAAGCGGCTGTTGCATGCAAGATTTCTGAGTTGGAGCAATTCGGTCAACGAGTGGGGTGCGGCACCGGTTCCGGCTGCTCTCGAGCGGGTGGTTCATGCGTCGCTTATGGATGCTGCGCCCGGCGGATACATACCGCTGCGGCCAGAGGGTGGCGAAGTAGCGATGATCGCTGGTGCCCCGGTGCCGGGTGGACGAATGGACAACGCGGCCTTCTACAGCGGCCTGGGGCCCGGGGGTCTTCCGCAGTCTCCCGTGTTGGTGACGATCGAGGTGAAAAACCTTCGGCAGTGGATCTATCCGCAGACTCAGGAGCTGTATCAGCTCCTGTTCAAGTCCGCCATGCTGCGAATGGCAAACCCAGAGTTGGTGGTGTTCCCTGTCTTAGTATGCAGAAAAGCCCATTACACCACTCGGCGCATGGCGCAGCACTTGGGTTTCCACGTGATTACGACCGAAAGGCAATATGTACGTCCGGCCGTCGCCGCCACGGAGGTGGACCGGCGCAAGTTCGACGAAGTCAACTCGGAGCTGGTTTACAACCTCACGCTCAATGAGTCAGCCGTGCCCCAGATGGTCAATCACTTCACAAAAGTTATCCCCGGCCGGAGCCGGGAGGCCTCTTCGCGCTGGTCGGCGTTCGTTTCTCATCCCGACGTTCCGCGTCTGATCACGTTGCTTCGCGACGACAGCATTAGTAACGAAGAACGCACAGAGTTCATGATGAGTTGGTCGACGCGGCTGAAGACGTGTTCAGCGAGGAGGCGGAGTGGCGAACCGAGACGGGTGCATAACGCAGACCGGGACCGGCAGATGACAGCACCCGGCTGGCCTCCACGGACTGAGGAACAGCTTCGTGCCGCAGCGGCTAATGGCATCTTGAATGAGAGCCACAAGTTGGACCTCAAGAGGGAGCTTGTCCGCAGCGAATCATCGAACAGGGACATAGCGAAGGACATCGCTGCGTTCTCGCTCGATGGCGGGATTGTCATCATCGGCGTCGATGAAGGTACTTCCGCAGTCTCCCTATACCCGGTGGATCTCGCGGGCCTTGCAGAGCGGATCGAGCAGATAGCGGCAACCCGCGTCGATGAGCCCGCCATGGTAACGACCACAGTCATTGACTCGACCGAATTCGGCAAAGGATACGTAGTCGTTGAAATACCAGTCTCGCCGCGCGCTCCGCTTATGGCAGATGGGAAGTACTACGGCCGTGGTGACAAAACCAATCGCGTTCTCTCCCACGCCGAGGTTCTGCGGTTGCACGAACAACGACTTGCGGTGCAGCACAACATTTTGGCCGATGCTCGGACCGAGCTTGCCGCAATCTTCGACGCATACCCCGAAGAGTCGCGGGAAATGATGCTGTTGATTGCCGATCCGCTCGGGGCCCGCGAGAATCTACTGGAGCCACTGTCCGAGCACGATGGTTCGCATCGAGTAGCACTGGAGCTTGTACGCGCCGCGTCAAAAGTCGAGCGTCAACAGTTCTCGCCGTCTCTATTTGAATCGACGACGGTTGTACGCAGACCGGGAGGCTTGGCAGTGACGACGGGTATGCACTCGGGGCGTTTCGCCGGCACCGGCTCAGCAGCTGAAGCGGTGTTCAACGAAACCGGCAGGCTAACACTGGCATCGAACCGCACTATTCTCGAGGACCGGCGCGGACAAGGCAGCGTCTTCGAGGAACTCATCATTGGCCACACTGACCTACTGGTCCGATTGTCTGCCGTCGTGTCGGAAAGGTTTGAATTCTCCGGGTCCTGGCGTATTGGGTTGATAGTCAACGGGTTACGCGGCGCCGGCTCTCACGCGAGGTCTCTACAAATAATGGCCGACTATGGTGAACCGTACGCGGCCGACACTTACGAACGTGCAGTAACGGCATCGGGGGCCGAGCTGAAGCAATCCCCCGAATCAGTCGTCCGGGCCCTGGTCTCCAGGCTGCTGCGCAGCTTGGGAAGCCAACAGTGGTTGAAACTGTAGGTCTCCTTCGCTCAAACCATGCCCGCGGTAGGTGCGGTCGGCGACTGTCAGGACCCACGTCTGGGCCCAGGCTTGTAACGTCTGCCAGGCTTCCGTCCATTCGGCGTTGAGGCGTCGCAAATCGCCGGGTGAATCCGTCCACCACAGGCGTGGTGTCGTGGTGAAACCGGTTGCAGCGTCGGCGCTTACGGCTTGCTCGTATAGGTCGGCGACATGCGCCCGGTTGGTGAGCTGGACCGTCTCGGTGGCGTTGTAGTAGCCGAACAACATGAAGATCCGTGGGTCGGGCGGGAAGACGACTGCGTAGTTACGGAAGCCGTTGAGGGACAGTGCGCCTCGTTGGGCACGGCCGGTGACGCGACGGCGTGACTTTCCATATTTCAAGAATGGGCATACGGCGGCTGAGTACAAGGCACAGCTGCGGTGTACCGGCCCGGAGCCGCTGGTGTGGAGGGCCCCGTAACGGTTCGTCACGTCTGGTTCGGTGACGATCACATAGCCGGGACCGTCGAGTGGGTAGCCGCAACACCAGCAGCGGCGCCGCAGAGCGAGGGTTCGCAACTTCCGCTGATCGATGCTGAAGACGGGCTTGCCCTTAACCCAGGCGCATGCGGCGAGGGAGGGCTGTTGTCCATCAAGGCCTTTGGCCCGCGGATGATGCAACGAGGTCAGGCCGGCCATCCAGGGCGGCGGTGCCGGCAAGTCCATGGTGCCAGCTACTGATTCTCGGGCGAATCGTCTTGTTCTTCACGGACTAAGTGAATGCTGCCGTCGTACCGTTCTTCCAGCCGCCCGCCGTAATCTTTGCGCGCCCAATATTCGAGGGTCGTAATAAGGAGGTCATCGATGGTTCCGCCGGCCTGGGCTGCGGCTTCCTTGGTACGACGTGTGCCAGCCTGCACCCATTCCAGCGGTACGGATTCAGAAGCGAGTGCTTCGGTGATCTTGTCGCGCTCACCGAAAGAGATTCCCCACAGCAGCGCGGCTCCGGAAGGCGTTATCACCCTGTTGTTCATAAGAAGCTCGCCGTGCGACATCCCCTTGATGAATAGCAGGGTCCCCTCGGGATCGCATGCAATCGTATCTTCCAGGTTGTATGGAGTAGCGGGGTCCGCGCCCGGCGGCCTGACTACTTCTGTCCATATTTCAGCCACTGTGTGCGTCCTCTCTCAACCACAATTCGAACAGGCTTATCCCGAATTATGCGACGCCGTTCCAGCTGCGCACCCGCATCGATACCGCTTCGTTGCCGTTGTTGTAGGCGCCGATCCCGATGCGGGTCGCAGTCAGGAACGTGTTCCGGGCTTCGGATTGGTAGGTGTACCAGTCGATCCCGTCAAGCGACCACTGGACGCTTCGGTTGGTGCCGTCATCAGCGATCCGATACCAGTTAGGCAGCTTCCCCAACTGGCTTACCGGGGCATAGTTGGTTTGCATGGCACCTGATAACGCGCTGGCACTAGACCATTTCGCAGCGGCCGCGTAGATGCCACGAGTGTCCGGCCAAGGAGACCCCGCTGCCGGATTCGACCAAGCAGGCCCGAGGGTGATCAGCTTCGTACCATCAGATATCACAATCCCGGTATAGACGCTCTGTGTACCACCCAAAAATGTTCCAGGCACCACACCCAAGTACGTGGTGAGCGTGAATGGCGGTGTGGGATAGGCCCGGTGTTGGTATGCCCAGCTGGCCTGCACGGGCATGGTGAGCAGCATGGCGTCCTTATCGGACGCCCATGATCCGCCGACAGGCATCCCGGCCGCGGTCCATCCTGTGGTCGGGACGTCGACCATGGTGTCACACGAGTCGCTGATGCGGACCTTGACCCAGTTGGTGCCGTTGCTCCGGTAGGTGACGCCGTTGTCGGTGCAGAAATAGATCGCGCCCTGATTGGTAGAGACCGCGGCGGGGCGATTGGCATAGGTGTCGGACGATGGCCGAGCATGGGTGTTGGCGTTGATCGCATCGGCGTGCTGCTTGGCGTCGTATGCATAAAACTTGGTGGCGTCGCGGCCGCCGCCGGGATCGCCTGGGTTGGAATATCCGTCGTACAGATCAGCCATAGTTGTTTCCTTCATCTCCGAAATCGAATGCCTTGCAATGCTCACCGAGGCCAACGTCAGCGAACACTGCGGGAACCGCAGCGGACGCAACGGCCTCCTGACGTGTTGGCGTCGGCGCCGAACTCGACGAATCACTTGCCTCGGTCATGTTTTCTCCTAACTCCTTACGTCCTATGCGCGCGGAACGATCTCATCCGGCAGGCGTTAGAACACCAACGCCGGCTCCGTCTCAGGGACGAACGCCCCACACCAACCGCACGCCACCGTGCACACCCACGTCTTCAGCCGACCACTCCTCACCAGCGCCGACCACCTCTCCCAAATGGAAGACTTGAGTGCGGTTGGTTGGCCGAATCGGGCTTCAAAACCCGTACGCAGACCGAGGAGCTATGTCCTACCGGTGCGGGAGAGATTTCGGGTCGGAGTCTGGCCCCGGGTGCCCTGGTCACTGGTCGGCTCACTGCTGTGGCCTTCTTCGTAGTTGTTCGCGGAGTTCTTTGTTCTTGCGGGATTGTCTGCTTGCCATGGGGTTTATCGCTCTGCTGTGGCGAACGGGTTGCGGGTTTCATCCCATACCACGGAGCCGTTTTCGAGGACTCGGCCGCGTTTGGCTTGTCCATTCATCGATGACCATGCCTGCTCGGAGTATTCGCGGACTCGTTCGCGTGCTTCGGCGATCGTGTTGAGTCGTGGCGCGACTCGGAGCCAGGCTGATTTGCGGACGTCGGTACCGGCAGTCGCGAATGCCCGCGAGTCTTGGAGCAAGCTGCCGGCCGAGCACATCACCGCTTCGTTCCTCGCCCAACCGAACTCGATGCCGTGTGGTCGGTCGACAAGAACGAACGACTGTGCTTGTGGTCCGAACTGGGATGCCACAGAGGCGATCTGGTCGAGCGTGTCGATTGCTGGTATCACTGACTGCCACGCGACCAGTTGGTCTGGGTCGGCGGTGTCCATTAACGCTGCTGCGGGGGCGGTGACATCAACCTTGGCGGCGGCGTCGGCGATTGCCTTGGCCGCCGTGTCGAATTGCGGGCGCAGCGCGTCGAGGATGGCGTCGGCTCCGCCGGCTTCTAGGCGGTCACAGAACTCCTTCAGGAATTCCGGGTCGAGTCTGCCGCGGAGATTCTTGCGTTCCTCGGCGGCGAGCTTGGCGACCGCGTAGTCCGCCAGCATCTTTTCCGCCTTGGCAGGTCCCCCGTCGAGAGCACCGCGGATCAATGCCTGGGTCGGATCAGCCGGCGCCGATAATTCTGTCAAAGCGTCCAAGCCTTCAAGCACCGAAGTGAGTGACTCGGGCGGCTGCACACCGCAGTCTGTGACGGCGGCTATGAGACGGCGGGCGTGGGTGACGTCGGTCAGTAACGGGTTGATGATCATCGGGGGCCTCCTGGGCGGGTGCGGGCGACCAAATCGTTGAACTCGTCGGCGGGCAAGGCCGCGATGTACTGCTCGACGGCCTGGCTGACGGCCTGCATCTCTCGTACATGCGGCGGTGTCCAGGCAGCCGGATAAGCGTCATCTGGGGGTTTAGGTGTGGTCATGGCTGCTGGTCCTTTCGCCGTTGTGCTTCGGCGATGACGAGACCCCGGTCGAGGACCCATTGGTGTCCGACTCGGCGCCCGAGCCCTTGCTTGGCCAGTCGCTGACAGCTACGAACGCTAAGGCCGAGGAGAGCGGCTGCCTCAGCGGTGCCGATGGGGTCGACCGGGCACTCGTCATCACGGTTTGAGTGTGACTGCAACGCAACGGAAGCGACGTCGTCGTGTCGCCGTGACGACATGAAGGCGGATTGGATTGCTGTTTGGATGGCCTCAAATCTGCTTGTCGGGTATCCGTTGCGTGCTGCGGCGCGGATGCCGGTAGAGACGAGGTAGTAGGCATCAACTACGGCTTGGCCTTGGAGCAGCACCGCGGCGCCGAGCTGCTGGACGGGTGGGCTTGGGCTATTCATTCGAGCACCGCCCACATCTGGCCGGCTGTCTCGTCGAAGTCGATGCGCGCGCCCCAATCCCTGGCGGCCAGGTAGGCGAGGTTGACGGTTGCGGCGGCGTCACCGGTGGCGTTGCGCGCGTGCAGGCTGCGCTTGGCGCCGCGGAGCATCCAGTCGGCGGGCATGGTGTCTGCACCGTCTGCGGGGTTCCACCGTCCCGGTATTCACACAGCAGGATGCGCCTCATGACGCCCGTCCTTCGGCCAACAGCCGCCGGTAGGTCGGGCATGTGCCGTCGTGGCGCACCTCAAGGCGCCAGATCCCGTGTGCGTCCATGTATGGCGTCGCGGTTTCGCTGGCGCAGTCGGGACAGCGGTAGGCGGAGGCGAAGGCGCGGATGCAGGCGGGTGCGCGCTTGTGGGCGGCCCGCCGTTCTTGGCGGTTCACGAGGCTGCCTCTTCGTCTTCCCCGGGTTCAATCAGGCGGCACTCGGCACAGATCCCCCATGGGTTGGTCGGGTCGAGTGACCCGCCGCAGACGGAGCACTTCGGCGGTTGGTGGCCGTTACTGGCGTTTGCTACCGCGGCGCGAACTCGGTCCGTCATGCCGGGTATGGCAGGCGTCGAAGCGCCCGGCGGCGGGTCTGGCGGGTGGGGCTCGCTCTGCATAGGTGCCGCCATAGGTGGCATAGATGCCGTGTTTTGAGAGCTGGCTTCTATTGCATCTATGCGGGCACCTATGGACCAGACCACGGTGGAGCCCTTACCGAAACCATGCCGGTTCGTCTTCAGCTTCAGGCGTTTGCGGGCCTTCTTCAGAATGTCCTCGGAGAAGCCGGCGAGTTTGCCATCGCGGATGACGTCGCGGGCGTTGGCAGCTCCGCCATCCTCTTGCAGGTACGCCTTCAGCCAGTGGTCGACTTCGCGGCGATCGTCGTCGTCCCCATCGTTGTGGTCCGCCAGCAGTGTCCGTGCGGTGTGCGCGGTGCCGCCCTCCCATTGAACGCGGGCCACTCCGTGGTCGCCGGCCGCGACGAGACGGTACGCCAGCGACTCGGGGGCAGGGCCGAGGTTCGATTTGACGGCCGCGAGAACCCGACGTTCTGGGTCGTCAGGGTCCGGGGCTACGAGCATTCCCGCGCGCGCGGCGCCGACAATTCCGATAGACCCGCCACCCCGATAAAGCGGGTCGCCACCCTTGGCTTTATTCAGATGGCGCAGCAGGAGGATCGTGCAGCCCGTCCGGTCGGCTATGGCCGCCAACCTGGACAGCACCCTCCTGATGTCCTGGTCCTTGTGCGAGTCGGTGCCGGTCGGCAGGTACGCCATCACCACGTCAATCACCAGGAGGCGGGCTCCTGTACGGGTGATCGCGTCCTCGATCGCCGCGATGTCGGCCAGATTCGGTGGCCGTAGCGTTCGCTCACCGTCCTCATCGACGATCGGTACACCTTCGATCGAATGCACCTGTGACACGTCGGCGTCGGCGGCGTCGCAACGAGGCCGCACGGTGTCGGCCAGCCCGTCTTCTGCTGACATGAGCAGCACTGCGCCGGGATACGCGCAGATTGCGCCGTCTGGCCATCGGCCACCGCGCGTTACGGTGGCCGCGATAGCCAGGGCCAGTGTGGATTTCCCGAGGCCAGGATCACCGTCGAGGGTTACCAGTTTCCCGACCGGGATGCGGCCGGGCCACAGCCACGCGACGCGCTCGGGCTCAACATCAGCCAGCCTTGTCAAGTGGACTGTAGTCGGTTCGGTCATCATGCGATTGCTCCGTTGCAAGCGTCGTGCAGCAGTTCGGCAAGCTGACGGTCATGGCCGCCGCGGCGCCAGAGTGCGCGTCTGACTTCTAAAGGGATCAACGGCGTTTGACCTGTCGCGAGAACGTGTTCCGCGGCGTCACGCCAGCCATCAATTACGTGCCCGGACAGCGGCGGCTGGGTGCAACGGCAAATCCAAGGGTCCCGGCAGCCACAGCCACAGTCCAAGGGAACACTGCGAGCCGCGGCGGCACGGCGGCGGGCGGCCTGTGAGGCCCGGTCTTGCGGCGCAGACGCCCGGGTGCAGGGCACCCACACGATTGAAGGCCCGCGGGCCTTCATGCTGCCACCCCATCGGCCCGGAGGTGTGCTGCGCAGCGCCAGCCGCACCCACGCCGAACAGACGTGGCGGTGAATAGACGGCGCTTGCAGCGCCTACACCGCGGCGGGCAGCTAGAATATTTGCAGTGGTGTGTTGTGGAAGGCGCCTCGTTTGCGGCGGGGCGCTTTTCTTTTTGGTTTCTCACACCGCACCACCGCCGACCGGCTGCTTCATCGCATCCAAGTCGTGCAGGTAGACGCGGATGCTGCGTGTACCACGGATTTTGAACGCTGGAAGGTCACCGTCGGCGATTCGCCGGCGCACTGACTTCACGCAGATGCCGAGGTAATCCGCGGCTTGCTTTAGATCGACAGCTTGTTTCTGAGCGAGCACTTCTGCCCGCGAGAGAGATTGAGACACAGTTCTTCCTGACTACGTGGCTGAAGAACCCGAACCGCATCACTTCAGCCGCCAGGGCCTACGTACGCTCTCGGTGCCACGCCGCCAGGGCGCTGTACGCTGCTTCTCGCCGCCAGGGCTTACGCAGGTGGCCCGCCAGGGGCCGACATGTTCAGGCAGATGTTCCTAACCTGCCTTGCCGTCACAGTACTCGCTAGTCCTTTTGGGTGCCGTCTTGTCCGTTGTCGGGCGTGTCGCCAATCGCCAGTGCTGAAAGTGCATCCGCCACAGCGACATCCCGGCCATCGACGAGTGACTGATACCGCAGTGATGCTGATGGGGTGGAGTGCCCCAGCCTGGACATGGTTTCGATCAGGTTGCCTACACGGGCCGTTTGACTTCCGGCGAAGTGCCGTAAGTCGTGAATCCGAACCGATTCGCGGCCAAGGGTTTTCACTGCCGGGTTGAAGTGGTGACGGAATGTCCTGTCTGAGAGGTGGCAGCCCCCGCGGACGGGGGAGAACAGCAGGGAATCCGCCGGCTTGGCGACGTGGTCACGTAGGTGGGCAATGATGTCCGATCTGATGTGTGGCGGCACGACAACGATGCGGCTCTGCCCGGACTTCGGGGTGTCAACACGGCAACCGCCGCGGTGAGTGACCGCTCGGGCAACAGTGATCGTTTCCGCGGCCGCGCCGACGTCGCGTCTGCGTAGTTCGGACACCTCACCCCACCGCAGCCCACACCAGGCCGATATCAACACCAGGGTTCGGTACTCCGGCGGTTCGATGGTGTCGGCCAACGTGGTCAGCTCTGCAATGGTCAGGATCTGCGGGCGCCGCTTACTGCGGGAGCTCGAGGCCCGTGCGATCTGGCACGGATTGGACGGCAGGAGGCCATCCGTGACCGCGGTCCCGCAGATCGCATGCAACAGCTGGTAGCAGTGCGCTCTGTATGTAGGCCTATCGACGAGGGTGTTGGCGTGCCACGCCCGGATGGCTTCGGGGGTCAGCACCTTGAGCGCAATCTTGCCCAGAGTGGGCTCGATGTGGCCCTCGAAAATCGCGGTGTAGTGCAATCTGGTGCGAGGTTTGATGTTCCGGTGCTTTATCCATGTCTTCGCGTATTCGCCGACTGTGGTGGCCTTCGCGTGCTTGGCAGCGGCCCGGGTGGCCGGCGGGGTCCATTCGTCACGTTCGATTAGCCGCCGTTCCTTGGCCAGCCAGTGCTCCGCATCCATGCGGGCGGTGAAGGTGGTGGGCGCCGTGTGGCGCTGCAGGTCGTCCCCGACGTAGGAGGCCTGATACCGCTTGGAGGGGAGGCGTCGGATCCAGCCCCAGCCGCGGCGGCCCTTTTTCCCTACCATCTCGAGCGGCCTTTCGTGCTATCTGTGTGGCGATCTGGTGTACTATTCCAGTCATCTTGGGTCTACTGTTGTATATCACATAGATCGCATGTAAGCGCAGCTAGACGGCCTATTTCGGCAGGTCAATTCGTGGTGGAGGGGATCCGATGTCGGCTGATTCGATCCCAGCCGGGACCACTGCCCTTGCCTGAACGCACCCGCTGGGCCACGATAACAGCGTGAGTAAGGTAACCCTAACTACCGAGCTGCCGATCCCGGTGGAGACCGCGTCGGCGTTGGCGCGCAAACCCGAGCTGATGCGGCACGTGCTGAGCCCAGTGCTGCGGATCTACCGGCTCGATGTGCCCGAGCGCATCGAGGTCGGTACGCAGGGATCGGCGCGGTTCTGGTGGTTCGGCGTAATCCCGGCCTGGACGCATCACCTCACCATCAAGCGACTCGAGCCGACCGAGATCTACACCAACGAGCACGGCGGACCCGTCCGTACCTGGAATCACAGGCTGACGTTCGAACCCATCGACGAGCGCAGCTGCCGCTACACCGACGAGATCGAAACCGACGATGGCCTGCATGGGCTGGCGACCCGCGCCTTCGTCCGGCTGATGTTTCGCCACCGGCATCGGCGCTGGCGCAAGCTCGCGCGGATCCTGCAATGACAAGCGCGCACCAGAGAGGACTGTGAACCATGGCCGGCAATCAAGAGGGCATCGGCATGCTCAAACTCGAATGCCCGCAGGGCCATCCCGCCGGCAGGATCCTCAAAGACGCCCCGCATCAGGCGGTGCAGTTCGACCCGGGGGCCCAGGTGGGGCCGCGCCGGTTCTGGCCCGACGAAGACGAGCAGCCGAACTTCACGACGCTCTGCCGATTCTGCGACAAGCCGGTGGGAGACGCCACGTCCGCCCTGCAGGCCAAACACGCCACGGTGGTCGCCGATGCGTCCGCGACCGCCGAGACGGTCACGCTGCCGTACGTGTAGGCGGCCGTCCCCGCGGATACTGTAAGCGCTACAGTAGCGGGGTTGCGCCGCGGCGAATCCGCGGCGGCGCCGACCCGAGAGGAATCGCGTGGCGCAGAACCCCCCAAGCACCCCCCGGCCCCCCGACGGCGATTGGTTGGGCACGCCGTACCTGCGCTTCGAGCGCCAGGGACCGATCGCGGTGTGCACCATCGACCGTCCCGAAGCGCGCAACGCCCTGAGTCCGGCGATGTACTTCGGAATCCGTTATGCCGTGGGACGTCTCAACGAGGACCCGGATCTCGCCGGGCTGGTGCTCACCGGAACCGGCGACGTCTTCGCGCCCGGCGGCGACATGGGCGGCGGGGGAGGCGAGGACAACTGGATCACCTTCGGTTCGGCGCTGGGCATGGACGTGACCCCGTTCGACGCGGTGCGGACCTCCGCCAAGCCGATCGTCTCCGCCGTCAACGGGCTGTGCCAGGGCGGCGGGTTCCAGATCGCGCTGTGCAGCGACCTGTCGGTGGTGAGCGATCGGGCGACCTTCCGGGTGCCCGAGTTGTTCCGCGGCTACGCCGACACCTACTACAGTCAGATGCTCACCCGCGTCATCGGGCCGGTGCGCACCCGCGATCTGATGTTCACCGGGCGGGTGCTGACAGCGGTCGAAGCCCTCGACTGGGGTCTGGTCACCCGGGTGGTGCCGCACGAAGGCCTGCTGGAGGCCGCGAAAGACGTACTCGCGCAATGCTCTCGGACCGCGCCGCGCGCCCGCGGTGTCATCAAGTCCAGCATCGACAGCTACCTGGGCCTCTATGACCGGATCGGCATGACCGCCAGCCTGTCGGACGCCGAGGCGATCGAGGGCTTCCGCTCGTTCAAGGAACGCCGCTCACCCGATTGGGTGCATCCGGAACTGCGCGTTGAGGGACGGCTGTAGCCGACCGCGCTCATATTCCGCGGGCCCGGTCTCGCCAAAACGGTTCGCGCAGCTGAGTTTTCAGGATCTTCCCGCTCGCGTTGCGCGGCAGTTCCGCCACGAAATCCACGGTGCGCGGGCATTTGAAGCCCGCCAGGTGCTGTCGAGAGAATTCGATGATGTCGGCGGGATCGACCTCGCCGCCCGCCGCCACCACGATCGCCTTGACCGATTCTCCCCAGAAGTCGTCGGGCACCCCGATCACCGCGGCGTCGGCGACGGCGGGATGCTCGATGAGCACGCTTTCCACCTCGGGGCCGTACACGTTCTCGCCGCCGGTGATGATCATGTCCTTCAGCCGGTCTTCGATGTAGACGTAATCGTCGGCGTCGAGGCGCCCGACGTCCCCGGTGCGCACCCAGTCGTCGGCGGTGATCGTCTCGGCCGTCGCCTCCGGGCGATTGAGGTAGCCGGTCATGTTCTGGTTGCTGCGCACCCACACCTCGCCGGGCTCCCCGGGCGGCAACGAAGCGTCGGTCTCGGGATCGACGATGCGAATCTCGCAGCCCAGCACCGCCTTTCCGGCCGAGAGTTGCAGCTCGGGCCGCGCCGAATCGCGATGATCGGCGTCGGACAGGGCCGTGACCGCGCCGCACAACTCCGTCTGCCCGTACACCTGCACGAATTTCGTGTCCGGCCATGTCGACAGCGCCCGATGCAGCAACGGCAGCGGCATCGGTGCCGCGCCGTAGACGATGTAGCGCAGGCCGGCGATGGCGGCGGTGGCCGGCTCGCCCGCGTCCAGGAAGCGGGCGATGACCGGCGGCACGAAGAACGCGTGGGTGGCACCCGCGCGCACGGCGCCGATCAGCGTCGCGGCATCGGGTTCCCGGGTCATGATCGTGGGCGCCCCGGCCCGGATGCCGAACAGCGCGTAGCCGATTCCGCCGACGTGAAAGAGCGGCATGGCAACGAGATTCGCGTCCCCGTCGGCGAACGGAAACGCCGGCGCCAGGTTCGCCGAGTGATTGACCAGCGCGCGCTGGCTGAGCAACACCCCTTTCGGCCGGCCGGTGGTGCCCGAGCTGTAGATCACCAACGCGGTCTCGTTGGGGTCGAGGCCCGCGTCGGCCGGCGCCGGTGACGCTGCGGCGAGCAACGATTCGTACTCGTCGCCGACCTCGATGATGCGCTCCAGGCCCGGCACTCGCTCGGCGGCCGCCTCGGCCGCCGCACGCAGCTCGGCGCCGACCAGCAACACGCGCGCACCGCTGTCGGCGAGGACGTGGACGAGTTCGTCGCCGATGACCCGCCAGTTGACGACGGTGGTGGCCACCCCGATGGAGGCGCCGGCGATCAGCACCTCGAGGCAGGCGGGATGGTTCTTGTCCAGGAATGCCACGCACTGGCCCCGCTCGATCCCGGCGTCGCGCAGCGCCCCCGCCGCGCGACGGATACGCGAGCTCCAGTCGGCCCAGGACCACTGGCGTTCGCCGAAGCGGATCGCGATCGCGTCGGGCCGCTGCTGCGCGTGTCGTTCGACGATTCCGGCGAGCGTCTCCGCCGTGCTGGTCGCCGTGGTGTCGGCTGGTGGCATGAACCCCTCCGCGATCGGTTTGCTCCATTTTCTACGCGGTCGGTTCTGCGCCCGCGAAGCCGACCCTCGCGGGCGTGAGCGGTTAGGGCCTCATTCCATCGAGCCGATCATCGTTCCGCCGTCGCCCGCGGCCTGGGTGGTTGCGCCGCCGTTTTGGCGGAAGTCGATGAACGCCGAGCGGCCATCCGAGGTGTTCAGCAGCTCGGTGAACGTGCCGATCACCGGAATCGCGCCCTGCGGGTGCACCACATTGGCCGTGTAGTTGACGGACGCTTCCTGCTGGAAGTTAGGTCCCACCAGCGGCCTGGTGTCGGGCGCGCTCAAGCGATTCACACCGGTCAAGATGGCCGACGCACCGCGGGTGAACTGATCGATGTCGGATTGCAGAACCGCGGCGGCGTCCGTGCCGCCGGCTTGTTTGACCGTGATCCGCATCTGCGCGCTGGTGTCAGCGTTGTTCAGCGCCACCCAGTTCGGGCCGCGGTTTCCCAGCGTCCAGCCGGGCGCGGGGGTGACCGAAACGCCCTGCGCGATGGCGATCGCCTCGCCGGATGTCAGCGCTATCCGGGCCGTCGCTTCGGTGCCGGCCAGGACGACGACCGCGGCCACGGCGGCCGCGCTGAGCGCCCCGCACCACCAACCGGCTGGGTGTCTCGAGCCAGTGGCTGGAAAAGACGCCTGCGGCTGAGTCGTTGACATCGTTGATCCTAACTCTCTCGGGCGGCGCGGGATTCGAGCGTGGCCCTATCGTCCTCCGGTAACAGGAGCAAAGTCCAAGCAGGGGTGGCGGGTTTCGGAAATGTAAGGGCCCGAACGGGTTTGAGGAGAAATTCGGTATCCGCGAACCGATCCCGAGGCGATGTGTCACCATGACGGGGCCGCCCGACCGACCCACCCGACAAGGATTCGACATGGTGAACCCCGACCGCGCTCGTGCCCGCACCTTCGTCGTGACCGGCGCCGCCTCCGGAATCGGGTTGGCCACCGCGCGGCGGCTATTGGCCGAGGGCGGCACCGTTGTCGGCGCCGACCTGGCCGCACCGCCCGACGACCTGGGCCCGCGGTTCACCTTCGTGCCCGCCGACGTGACCGACGAAGCCGCGATCGCCGCGGCGCTGGCCGCCGTGCCGGGCCGCCTCGACGGCGTCTTCCACGCCGCCGGTGTCGCCGGGGGAGGCCCGGTGCACCTGCTCGACCGCTCCGAATGGGACCGGGTGATCGGGATCAACCTCACTGGCACCTTCCTGGTCGCCAAGGCGGCTCTGGCCAGGATGATCGAACAACCGCGGGCCGACGGTGAACGGGGCTCGATCGTGACCGTCGCCAGTGTCGAAGGCTTGGAAGGCACCGCCGGCGGCAGCTCCTACAACGCGGCCAAGGGCGGCGTCGTGCTGCTCACCAAGAACATTGCCCTCGACTACGGGCCGAGCGGCATCCGGGCGAACGTCATCTGCCCCGGCTTCATCGAAACGCCCATGGCGCACAGCGTCTTCAGCATTCCCGGCATGGAGGGCCCGCTCGCCTCGATCACCAAGGAACACGCGCTGCAGCGGCTCGGCCAGCCCGACGAGATCGCGGCCATGGCCGCCTTCCTGCTGTCTCCCGACGCCTCGTTCGTCAGCGGTCAGGCCATCGCCGTCGACGGCGGCTATACCGCGGGTCGCGATCACGGCGTCGTCGAACTGTTCGGCTTTCCCACCTGATACCACTGGGATTCAAATGCCACTAAGATTCGTCCATGAGCGGCGGACTTACCCCTGACCAAGCGATCGAGGCGATCCGGGGTGCCGGGGGTGCTCAGCCCGGCTGTCGCGCATTGCACGCCAAAGGCACCCTGTATCGCGGCACGTTCACCGCAACCCCCGACGCGGTGATGCTCTCGCGTGCAAGATATCTCGACGGCTCACCTGTCCCGGCGCTGGTCCGCTTCTCCAACGGCTCGGGTAATCCCAAGCAGCGCGACGGTCGGCCCGGCGTGCGCGGGCTGGCGGTGAAGTTCACCCTGCCCGACGGCTCCACCACCGACGTCTCGACGCAGACCGCCCGGCTCTTCGTCTCCAGCACGCCGGACGGCTTCATCGATCTGCTCAAGGCGATGCGGCCCGGCCTGACGACGCCGCTGCGCATGGCCAAACACCTGCTCACCCATCCGGGGCTGCTCGGCGCGTTGCCCATCCTGCGCGAGGCCAACCGGATTCCCGCCAGCTACGCCACCACCGAATACCACGGCTTGCACGCGTTCCGTTGGGTCGCCGCCGACGGCAGCGCCAGATTCGTTCGCTACCACCTGGTTCCGACGACATCCGAGGACTACCTGTCGGCCTCCGACGCCCACAACAAGGATCCAGACTTCCTCACCGACGAGCTGAAGGCGCGGCTGGCCGGCGGCCCCGTACGGTTCGACTTCCGGGTGCAGATCGCCGGGCCCACCGACTCGACGGTGGACCCATCGGCGGCCTGGCAGAGCACCCAGATCGTCACCGTCGGCACCCTGGAGATCACCGCTGCGGACACCGAGCGTGAGCACGGCGGCGACATCGTGGTGTTCGACCCGATGCGGGTGACCGGCGGCATCGAACCCTCCGACGATCCGGTCCTGCGGTTTCGAACCCTGGCGTATTCGGCGTCGGTCAAGCTGCGCACCGGCGTGGAGCGCGGCGCCGAAGCTCCGCCGGCCTGACCGGGGAGCGCCGGTGACGATCGTCACCTCGCGCCGAAATCGGCGGCAGACTAGGGTTTTTCTTCGGTGTCGCCACTTCAGATGTTTCTCATATGTCTGGCCGGGCTGGGTGCTGGTGCGATCAACGCGCTGGTCGGCTCCGGCACCCTGATCACCTTCCCGACCCTGGTCGCGCTCGGCTTCCCGCCGGTGACGGCCACCATGTCGAACGCGACGGGTCTGGTCGCCGGTAGCGTCTCGGGCACCTGGGGTTATCGGGCCGAGTTGCGCGGTCAATGGGATCGGTTGCGCTGGCAGCTCCCGGCCTCGCTGGCCGGCGCGGCGCTGGGCGCCTATCTGTTGTTGCACCTACCCGAGAAGGTGTTCGTCGAGATCGTGCCGGTGCTGCTCGTATTGGCGTTGGCGCTGGTGGTGATCGGGCCGCGGATCCAGGCGTGGACCGCTCGGCGCGCCGAGGTGGCGGGCCGCTCGCCCGAGCACGTCAGCCCCCGTCGGATGGCCGCGCTCGTGTTCGGCACGTTCGCCGTCGGCGTCTACGGCGGCTACTTCACCGCCGCGCAAGGCATCCTGTTGGTCGGCCTGATGGGGGCGTTGCTGCCGGAGTCGGTGCAGCGCATGAACGCGGCCAAAAACCTGTTGGCTCTGGCGGTGAATGTGGTTGCCGCGGTTGCCTATACGGCCGCGGCATTCGATCGGATCAGCTGGCCGGCCGCCGGGCTGATCGCGGCAGGCTCGCTGGTCGGCGGGCTGCTCGGGGCGCGTTACGGGCGCCGGCTATCGGGCAACGCACTGCGCGCGATCATCGTAGTCGTGGGCCTGATCGGGCTGTATCGGCTGCTCGCGGTCGCCTGACGAGAAGCCCTGCGTGGCAACGCGATTGACACTCCTGCTCAACTCAGCGTGGCGACGGCGGCTTCGGTGATGACGTCGCTCACCTCGCCGCGTCTGCGCCACGCCCGCAGCTGACGCATCGCCCCGTTGCCACGGGCCGCGACGCGGTCGAGTTCGTGGACAACGTGCTCGTACTCACCCAGCGACTCCAGCGCCGGGCGCACCCGTTGCACCAGCGATCCCAGCTGCTCACGCGCCGGCACCGCGCCACGGCCATGGACCAGATCGAGTGTGTGCCCGGACAATCCGTCGTGGGCCGCCTTCCAATACGCCGCGCGCAGCGCGCCCGGCGGCAGCCGCCCGGCGTCGTCGGGTGAGTCGAGCGCCGTCATCACGGCGGCCCTGATCAGGGTGGCAAGCAGCACGGTTTCATCGACCGTGGCCGGCACGTCGGCCACGCGGACCTCCACCGTCGGAAATTCGGCCGAAGGGCGCACGTCCCAATAGATCATGTCCCTGTCGAGGATCACCCCGGTGTCGACCAGCATGCGCACCGCGTCGTCGTATTCGTCGGGCGAGACGAAAAACGGTGGCGCTCCGGCGGCCGGCCAGCGTCGCCACAGCACGCTGCGCCAGCTCGCGTAACCGCTGTCGGCGTTGCGGTACACCCGCGAATTGGCCGACAGCGCAAGCAGTGACGGCAGCCACGGCCGCAGCCAATTGCTGACATGGATGGCCGCGGCACGGTCGGGCACCTCCACGTGCACATGGCACCCGCAGACGCCTTGCTCGTGGGCGATCATCCCGAACTCTTCGCCGATCCGGCGGTAGCGCGGGGTGTCGGTGACCGGAAACTCGTGCGGGGTGGCCGGCGGAAGCCCGCAGGCCAGCAGCTGGACGCCGACGGCCTGCGCGGCCTGCGCAGCGGTGCGCCGCAGCGCGCGCAGTTCCTCACCGAGCTCGGCGCCGCTTGCCGCCACCCCGGAGGTGGTTTCCACCTGGCAGCTGCTCAGTTCCAGCTGCAGCGTGACTCCCCGCCGCTCGGCTTCTGCCGCCACCGCGGCGTTCTGCGGGGACGGCTCACCGGTTCGCGGGTCGACGAGAAGGAACTCCTCCTCCGCGCCGACGGTGGGAGGGCCGCTCATTCAGCCGGTGACGGCCGAGCAGGGCCAGGGCCGTCTGGTTACCAGCGTGCGGCCGCGGACAACGCGGAGTCGACGGTGGGGTAGATGGGCAGCACACCGCTGAGCCCGCACGCGTCGACGATCCGAGCGACGATCGGCTCGCAGCTCACCAGCCTCAGATCGATGCCGCGCTGCTGGCAGCGCTTCGCCTCGTCGGCGAGCGCCGCGAACGCGCAGCAACCCATGAACTCCAGGCCGGTGACGTCGACGACGAACGGGCCGGGCGCGGTGACGACGCCGGCCGCCTCGCTGACCAGGTGGCGCCAGGTGTGCTCATTGCACGCATCGATCTCGCCCCCCGCGTAGATCAGCACCGCCGGGCCGCTGCGATCGGCGGTGGCCCGCAGCCTGCTGTTGGGATCGCCCAGCTCATAGACCAGCTTGGTGCTGAGCATCAGATGGGTGGTGGGCAATTGTTCCGCAATGGCTGAGTTCACGAGGGACCCCCTAATCGGCCGGCGTCCACGACGCCGCAAAGGATGCCCGTCCTATTGTCTGAAGACAGACTGTTCGCGGATGCGAATCTCATTTGTATAACGAGACAGGGCGGTCTGTCTACAGGGTCAGCGCTAAGAGTACGGTAAGGCCTGTATGACAACTTCCGATGTCGGGACACCCGCGACGTCGGCTCGGGAACGTGTGCTGGCCGCCGCATATGAGCTGTTCAGCCGACGTGGCATCCGCGCCGTGGGCACCGACGAGGTGATCGGCCGGGCCGGCGTCGCCAAGGCGACGCTGTACCGCCATTTCGCCACCAAGGACGACCTCGTGCTGGCCGTGCTGGAGCGTCGCGAGGAGCTCTGGACCCACGGTTTGATCGAGGAGCAGTCGCGGCGGCGCGGCACCACCCCCGAGGAACAGTTGCTGGCGATCTTCGACGTCATGCACGACTGGTTCCAGCTGCGCGACGGATACGAAGGCTGCTCGTTCATCAACGTCCTACTCGAGGTGGGACCGGACCATCCGGCGGGACAGGCCTGCATCACCCACATCGACCACGTTCGCGACATCGTGCGCCGCCGCGCCGCAGCGGCGGGCTTGACCGACGTCGAGGACTTCGCCTCGTCCTGGCACATCCTGATGAAGGGCGCCATCATCCTCGCCGCCGTGGGGGACCTCGACGCCGCGCGGCGCGCCCGCAAAATGGCCGGCGGCCTGATCGACGAACACCGGCCCCCGCTGGTGGCGGACACCGGCGAGGCCGTCTAGTCAGACCGTGTCGGCCTCCGCGGCGGCCTGCGTGGCGCCGGCCTTGCGGTGATGCTCGGCCTCCAATTCCGCGATCGCCCGTGATGTGCGCTCGCGCAACAGGATTGCCGCGGTGAGACCGGCCACCACGGCGACCACCAGCCCGATCCAGGAGAACCGTTCCAGCCAGCGTTCGGCCGCGATCCCGGCGAAGTACACCAATGCGGTGGTGCCGCCCGCCCAGCAGATGGCGCCCGAGACGTTGGCCGTCAGGAACCGCGGATAGTGCATTTTCAGGGCGCCCGCCAGCGGCCCGGCCAAAATCCGCAACAGCGCGATGAACCGGCCCAAGAAGACCGCCCGGGCGCCCCACCGGTTGAACAGCCTTTCGGCCAGCGCGACGTGTCCGGGACCGAAATGTTTCGGGAACCGCCGGCCGAGCCGGTCGAACAGCGGCATGCCGAACCGGCGCCCGATCGCGTAACCGATCGAATCCCCGATCACCGCGCCGATCACCGCCGCGACGCCGACCCCGATCGGATTGACGGCCAGGTCATGATGCGACGACATCAGCGCCGCGGTCACCAACACGATTTCGCCGGGCAGCGGAATGCCCAGGCTCTCGATCCCGACCACACCGCCGACCACCGCGTAGACCGCGAGCGGCGGAATCGAGTGCAGCAGGGGCTCGACATCCATGCGTCAAGAATGCCTGACCGGCCCACAGTCCGCGCCCTAAGGTGTGCGTTTCAATTCGCTTGGCGCGCCCAGGCCTTCCAATCGGGGGCGTTTGGGTTCGCGGCCGTCATACGACGAGAGGCCGCGCAGCCGCCGCCAGACCCAGGGAACGAAACTCTCCTGCGTCCAGCGCCACTGCTCGTAGCCGCCGGCGGCGAAGGAACGCCGGGTGGCGTTGACGCCGGATCGTGCCCAATCATGGTTGCTGTCAGGCAAATTGAGGGCTTCGGCGGCCGCGGCCGCGAACAACTCGTGTCCCCTGGTCGAAGCGTGCACCCGGTCGACGGCCCAGGTATCCAGCTCACGCATCGACGGCGCGTCGTACAGGTCGACGAGCCGGAACCCGTAGCGGTCGGCGGCCGCCCTGATGGTCGCGTTGATGCGCGCCAGCCGCCCGCCCACCAGCCGCCCGACCGGGAGGAACTGCGCGACGTTGGGAAAGGTCGTCGTGACCACGGTGGCCCCGGGTCGGGCCAGCGCGGTGTAGATGTGCTCGAGATCGGTCAGGGCGGGACCGAACGATCGTCCGGGCGCGATGACATCATTCATCCCCGCGCACACGGTGATCAGGTCCGGCTGCATCGCCAGTGCCCGCGGAACCTGCTCGGTCAGCACGTGGGCGATCCGTTTGCCGCGGATCGCGAGGTTGGCGTATTGCAGGCCGGGGTAGAGCGCATCGACCCGCACGGCGAGGCGGTCGGCGAATCCGAGCAGCCCGGTGGCGTCGTCACCGTCCCACAAGCCCTCGGTCTGGCTGTCGCCGACCGCGACGTAACGGCGGTATCCGGCGTGCAGAGCCCCGCTCACGAAGCCGAGAATAACGCGAAGTCCTGCCCGGAACTGGTTACCGTTATCCCATGCCACCCAAGCGCGAGCGAGCCGCCCGGGACGCCACCGCGGGCCCGGCCGCCGATTCGCTTGCGCCGCAGTATCCGATCGAGTCGGTGGACAACGCGCTGAAGTTGCTCTTGCTGTTGGGCGAGCAACCCCAGATCCGGTTGAGCGAGGCGACTCGCTATCTGGGCGTGGCGTCGTCGACCGCGCACCGGTTGCTGGCGATGCTGGCCTACCGCGGGTTCGTCCGGCAGGACCCGGTGTCCAAGGCGTACCTGCCCGGCCCGTCGTTGACCGGGGTGGCCTTCGCGATCTTCGGTCGCATCGACATCGCGCGAGCCGCCGCGCCCATCCTGCGCGGCCTCAGCGAGCAACTGCGCGAAACGGTGCACGTCGGAATGCTGGACGGCGCCAGCGTCCGCTTCGTGGCCGCCGTCGAGGGGCCTGCCGCGGTGCGGGTGGCCTCCCGGCTGGGTCGCGCCATACCCGCACACTGCACCTCGACGGGCAAGGCCATGCTGGCCCAGTTGCCGGCGACGGAATTGCGTGCGCTGTTTCCGGGCGAGCGGCTCGAGCGCATCACCTCGCATTCGATCGGCAGCCGCGCCGAGCTGGAAGCCGAGCTGTCCGATATCCGCGAGCGCGGCTACGCCACCAACCGGGAAGAGAGTGAAGAGGGCGTCGCCTCGGTCGCCGTCCCCATCCCGACGCGTGCGCCCGGGCTGCGGCTCGCGCTCAACGCCGCGGCACCGCAAAACCGGCTGGACGCTTCCCGGTATCCCGCGGTGGCCGCCGCACTTGTCAACGCCGCCAAGGAGATTGGCGATCAGCTCGGTTAGTCCGGCGACGATGCGGGCCCCGCGGGCCCGAGGAGGAGGCGGACAATACGGTTAGTCCGGCGACGATGCGGGCCCCGCGGGCCCGAGGAGGAGGCGGACAATACGGCTAAGCCGGCGACGATGCGGGCCCCGTCGCGAGCCGCGCCACTTCATGGCGCCAGGCGGCCTCGGCGGTGAAGGCGGGCCCGAGATCCGGCAGGTCATCCCAGTCCGCGTCGTCGACGTCGCGCAGCGTGCCACCGGCCGCGCGCACCCGCAACGACATCCGGGCCAGCTGGTCAACGCTGATGGCCTGCAGCACGGCCTGCGGCACCGTGGCGGCGGCGCTGGTGATTCCGTGTCCGCGGCAGATCACCACGGGCGCACCGCGCATGGCCGCCACCATTTCCTTGCCCAGGCGCGAATCCCGGATCAGCACGGCTCTTTCGTAGACGGGGACGCCGCCGCGCGCGAGCCAGGCGCCGGGGATGTCGTAGGCGCCGTAGATGGGCCGGATCGTGATGCCGGCCAGATCGGCGGCGACCACCGCCGGCGGGTGCAGGTGGGCGACGGCCGTGTGACGCGGATCGGCCAGCATGGTCTCGACGTGGATGGGCAGTTCGTTGGGGACGCGGTACCCGTCGAGTTCGCCGGGGGCGCCGGGAGTGCCGTCGAATCGGACGAGCCGGATGTCGCTGGGCCGAGTGAACGCCACTCCCGTGTCCGTGTCGCTGCGGCAGCGCACCAGCAGGCGCTCGTCGTCGACCCGCTGGCTCAGGTGGCCGAGGATGCCGTCGAGGAGACCTCGGGCGGCCGCGACGCGGCAGCCCTCGGCGACCATGGTGCGTTGCCGCTCCAGCCGGTCAGTCATGAGTCCCCCTGATTCGGGGCGGATCCCGTTGTGCCGAGGCCGAACCCGCCGTCGGGGCGCACGGTTTCGCCGGTGATCCCGCGGGACCGGTCGGACGCCAGAAACACATAACTGGACGCATGGTCTTCGCCGGAGAGCGCCACGTGCAGGGGAGTGCGCGCCGCCACCTCGCGGGTCCGGTCGGGACGGTCGTCCAGGCGGGTGTCGCCCAGACCCAGGCTGGCGAGGCCGCGCAGGTCGGTGCCCAGCGTGCCGCCGGGCGCCACGCCGTTGACCCGGATCTGCGGCGCCAGCTCGTGGGCCAGCGCCGAGACCAACCCGCGCACCGCGAATTTCGAGGACACGTAGAGCACGCCACCGCGGCCCGGATAGAACGACGAGGCGGACTCGGTCAGCACGATCGAGGAGCCCCCTGAATTCCCAGCCTGTTGCAGCGCGCCCAGCGCCGCCTTGACCGACTGCATGTGGCTCAGCACATTGGTGCGAAACATTTCGTCGAACGCGGCGGGCAGATCGCCGGAGTCGATGTCGTCGATGCCCTTGTAGAAGTCGAAGATTCCGACGCAGTTGACCAGCGTATCCAGCCCGCCGAAGGCCTCCACGGCGGCGGTGACCGCCCGTTCGTTGGCCTGGTATGCGGTGGCGTCGCCCTCGACCACCGGTACGTCGGGCAGCTGCGCGCGCAGGGTGGAGCATTTTTCCCGATCGCGTTCCAGCGCAGCGACATTCGCTCCCTCGTCGCGGAACGCGTCCACCACGGCGCGGCCGATCCCCGAGCCGGCGCCGACGACCAAGGCGCGTTTGCCCTCAAGCCAGCCCGTCATCGCGCTCCTCGGGTTCGTCGGGCAGCAGCGGCGCGTGGGAATTGCCGACCATGGCCGCCAGCGTACGGGGGTTCTGCCAGGTCAATGCCTCAACCTCGAGCGCGTCGAGAGTGATCCACTGCCCGGACCTTGGTGCGCTGATCAGCAGGCGTGACCCATTGCGGGTGTCGACCCGCCGCACCACGACCTCAGTGAATTCGTTGGCGATCGTGATGGGTTCGTCGCTCATAGGAACACCGCCAGGTTCTGCATTCGTAGCACCGACTCGTCGGCAAGGATAATGCGGCGGGCCAACTTCCAGCGACCATCGCACCGTCGCAGCACATCCTCGCGGCCGCAGGACATCAGGGCGCTCTCGTTGACGTCGCCGCGGCTGCGGAACAGCAACTCGGCCGATTCGACCACCAGGTGCGCGGCCCCTTCTTCCGGGTCGCACTCGAAGGTGCGCACGTTGGTGATGAAGTGCCGCAGCCGCGACGGCGGATCCTCGGCCCACACGTGCTCGGTGCCCATCCGGGCGACCCGCTGGCGCAGCGAGTACTTGTCCTCGTCGAAATGGTCCATCCCCGGTGAGGTGTCGAACCCGGCGCCGCGCGCGGTCGTCACCCGCACCGGCATGGTGTAGCGGACGTCGTCGGTGAGCGTGTCCAGCCATGCCTCGTAACGCTGGGCGTCGAGCAGGTACGCCTCGTCCACCAGGAACTGGTGCGCCTCGAGATGACGAATATCACTAAATGGCAAGCAGGGCAGGGACTTTCTCACGCGCCGGCCTCCAGGTAGTCGGCCCACATGCTCAGCAGGGCGCGCTGGTTGTGCTCGTTGTAGCCGACCTGCGCGCGGCCTGGGCCGTGGAAGGCGCTGGGCGCCAACGCCTCGACGACGGGGCGGTCGTCGGTGAGCAGGCCCATCCGGCTGTTCAGCAACAGCCGGCGCGCCATCGAGCCGCCCGCGGTGGTCGTCAGCGACACCCAGTTCTCCACATCGTCCTGTTCGAACATGCCCGTCGACCCGAAGCACATCAGATACGCCTTGTACGAATCCCGTTTGTACTGCGGGGGAGCGGCGGAGTCCACGGCGAACCATGAACACACTTCGGTCTCGTTCTCGCTGATGGGCTGCCACAACCGGATCGAGATGAACGGCAGCACCTCATCCTGGTGGCCGTCGCGCACCCCGTCTGTTACGCGGGGCCAGTTGTGCACGAAACTCAGGTTGGGAAAGCAGGTCGCGGCCGAGATCATGAACCCGTCCTCGCCGACCACTCGCTGCTGTTGCGGCGTCCACACGTCTTTGATGCGGCCGATCATCTCGCTGGGGTAGCCGACATAGCGCATCCGCTCCTCGAAGCTGCCCGGCGGCAGTTTGTAGGTGGTGCCGCCGCCGCGATGCGCCCAATAGGTGGCGCCGTCCTTGCGCTTCTGGGCTTTCGGCTCGCGGAACAACCCGATCTCGACGATCGATGCATGGGTGTGGGGGGTGTGGTACATGTCGCCGGCGAAGTTCTCCGCGCCGATCTTCCAGTTCGCCTTGATCCGCCAGCGCTGCGGCCCCCGCACCTCGACGCCGCCGGCGCTTTGTTTGGTGTAGTAGTCCAGGTAGAACCTGAAGTCGCCCAGGAAGTCTTGCAGCCGTTCGGCGTTCGGATCCAGGCTGATGAACATCAGGCCGTTGTAGCTCGCGAAATTCGGTGCGGGCAACAGGGTTTGGTTCTTGTCGAACCCCTCGTCGCCGCCGTAGGCCTCCCGGTGGAAGGGCAACCCGGTGAGGCGGCCGTCGTTGCGGTAGGTCCAGCCGTGGTAGGGGCAGCGGAAGTTGGAGGCGTTTCCCATCTCCGCGCGACAGACCTGCATTCCGCGATGCAGGCACATATTGAACAGGGCCCGCACGGTGCTGTCCGGGCCGTTACCGTCCCGGGTGATGATGAAGGAATCGTCGAGGACCCGGCGCACCACGTAGTCGCCGTCGTGTGGGATTTCGGACTCGTGTCCCACGAACGTCCACGCCCGGCCGAACAGCCGTTCCCTCTCCAGCGCGAACAGTTCCTTGTCGTTGTAGATGTGCGCGGGGATCATCCCCCGGCGCACGTTCGCCAAGATCCCGACCAATTCGTCGCTACGGACCGCCATCAATCCCTCTGTCCTAAAGAAATACTCTCCGCTCAGTAGAATCCCGCAGTCTTCGGCGCCGGTCAATCGCTGGGGCGATCGCGTCGGCAGGCGGCCACCAGAATCCGTGGGGCCGACTCACAGGTCGCACGCGATCACCAGCCGGAAACCCCCGGCTACCGTGGGTCACGGCCGCGGTTCGGCATATGTGAGCGCGGAGTAAACTGGGGGCAATCGTTCGGTTTTGCGGATATTAATGGTGATTTTCCACTGATTTGAGGAAAGGCGGGGTGCCATGGCGGGTCGGCCACGAGGGGGTCGATTGCAGCAGGTCGGATCGAAGGTGCTGGCCGCTATCGGGCGCCAGGAGTGGATGGATCGACCGAGCTATCGGTTCGAACACCTGCTCAGCTTCGCCTACAACTCGCTGGGCGGCGCCCGCAACACCGTCACCAACGCGCTCAACGGCGTCTGGCTCGGGCACCCGGTGCACCCGCCGCTTGCGTCGCTGACCAGTGGCGCGCTCGGCACGACGGTGGCGCTGGACGCCCTCAGCGTGCTGCCGGGCCAACCCGCATCCGAGGTCCTCGACGCCTCGCGATTCGCGTCCCGCGCGCTCGGGGTGGGCATCCTGGCGAGCCTGGGTTCGGCCGTCACCGGCGTCACCGACTGGCAGCACACTCACGAGGAGGACCGCCGGGTCGGCGTGGTGCACGGCCTGTTGAACGTGGCCGCCACCGGCCTGTACATGCAGTCCTGGTGGGACCGGCGCAAGGGGCGCCACGGTCGCGGCATCGTGCTCACCGCGCTCGGCTACGGCATCACCGTGGCCGGCAGCTACCTCGGTGGGGCGCTGGTCTTCGACTCCGGCATCGGCATCGACCAGTCGGGTCCGCGGTTGCGCACCGCCACCTGGACGCCGGTGCTGCCCGCGAGCTCGTTGAACGGCAAACCGGTGCGCGTCGAGGTCGACGGTGTGGGCCTGGTGGTCTGTCAGACCGAGCCCGGTGAAGTCGCCGCGTACGGAGAATTCTGCCCGCACCTGGCCGCCCCGATGGCCGACGGCTGGATCGACCGCGGCCGGTTGGTGTGCCCGTGGCACGGCTCATGGTTCGCGACCGAGTCCGGCGAAGTGGTGCGCGGCCCGGCCGCAGCGCCGCTGCCGTGCTACCAGGCCCGGTTGGTCGACGGAGTGGTCGAGGTCCGCGGCGAGCAGCACCCCGCCCCCGGCGGCGCGCAAGGAATCGCAAAAGGAGGAGCCAATTGAACGCCTATGACGTTCTCAAAGAACATCACATCGTGATCAAGGGCCTCGGCCGCAAGATCAGCGAGGCACCGGTGAATTCCGAAGAGCGGCATGCCCTTTTCGACGACCTGCTGATCGAGCTCGACATCCACTTCCGCATCGAGGACGACCTGTACTACCCGGCGCTGCGGGCGGCCACCAAGCTGATCGCGGTCGCGCACGCCGAACACCGCCAGGTGGTCGACCAGCTGTCCGTGCTGCTCAAGACTCCGCCGAGCGACCCCGGCTACGAGGACGAGTGGAATTCGTTCAAGGCCGTCCTGGAGGCGCACGCCGACGAAGAGGAACGCGACATGATCCCCGCCCCGCCGCAAGTGAAGATCACCGACGCGGAGATCGAGGAGTTGGGCAACAAGATGGGCGCCAAGATCGAGCAATACCGCGGCTCCGCCGTGCACCGCCTGCGGACCAAGGGCCGCGCGGCGTTGATCCGCGCGCTGTAGCTGCGGCCGACAAGCACCGCCCGCTTGCGGGTTTCGGCGGATCATCGAGAGTAGCGTCACGGCTCATGGACGCCGAGTGTGTCGCTTCTCAGGCTGACATCACGGCGGAGATCGCCCGCATCGCAGCGCAATACCCGGGCGCCGCCGACGGAGCCGGGCCGCAGCCGCGGCTCGACTACCCGCCGTACCGCAGCACGACGCTGCGCCATCCGAAGCAGGCGCTGGTCGCCGTCGATCCCGAGGGCGTCGAACTTTGGGCGCCGTGCTTCGGCCATCAGGACGTCGACCCGCTCGACGCCGACCTGACGGCCGGGCAGCCGGGCGAGCCGATCGGGGAGCGCGTCGTGGTGACCGGACGCGTGCTCGACGAAGGCGGCCGGCCGGTGGCGGGTCAACTGGTCGAGATCTGGCAGGCCAATGCCGGCGGGCGCTACCGCCACCAGCGTGATCAGCACCCCGCCCCGCTCGACCCGAACTTCGTCGGTGCCGGCCGCTGCCTGACCGGCCCGGACGGCTCGTACCGCTTCCTGACCATCAAGCCCGGCCCCTATCCGTGGCGCAACCACCACAACGCCTGGCGCCCGGCGCACATCCATTTCTCGGTTTTCGGAACCGCTTTCACCCAGCGCCTGGTCACCCAGATGTACTTTCCCGGCGACTCCCTATTCGAGCTGGATCCGATCTTCCAGTCGATCCTCGATCCGGCCGCACGGCAACGGCTGATCGCCCGCTACGACCACGACCTCACCGAGCCCGAATACGCCACCGGGTACCGGTGGGACATCGTCCTGGCCGGCGGCGCGCCAACACCCACCGAAGGCCCGCATGACTGAAACAGCTTGCACGCCAGGGCAAACGGTGGGCCCCTTCCTCGACCTGGGGTTGCCGTTCCCCGGCGACCGCACGCTGGTCGACGACAGTCATCCCCGGGCCATCGGGCTGCACGGCACGGTGTACGACGGCGGCGGCGCCGTGGTCCCGGACGCGCTGATCGAACTCTGGCAGCCCGACAGCGCGGGACGCATTGCGCGGCTGGCAGGTTCGCTGCGCCGCGGTCGGCACCATCACGACGACGCGTCGTTCACCGGGTGGGGCCGGTGCGCGACCGACGGTGCGGGGCGATACGCGTTCACCACCCTGACCCCCGGCTCGGTGATCGACGGGCGGACGCCGTATTTCGCGCTCACCGTGTTCGCGCGCGGCCTGCTGAACCGGCTGTTCACCCGCGCCTACCTACCCGAAGCCGACACGGACGCCGACCCGCTGTTGGCGGCCGTCCCCGTCGAACGCCTACCCACGTTGCTCTGCGTCGCCGAAGACGACGGCGCGGCATACCGTTTCGACATCCACCTGCAGGGCCCGGCCGAGACGGTGTTCCTGGCGTACCGGGCGGACGCGCGATGACCAACCTGCTGTGGCCCGGAGACCATCGAGCCGGCGAGCACATGACCGATGAGGCGCTGCTGGGATCGATGGTCGCGGTGGAGTCCGCGTGGCTGGGCGCGCTGACGGCCGCCGATCTGGCGCCCGGCGGCTGCGCCGGCGCGGACCTGTGGAATCTGGTCACGCGCAACGATTGTGAGGCGCTCGCGGTCACCGCCGAAGACGGCGGCAACCCGGTCATCGGAATGGTGAGGTTGCTGCGCCAGCGCGCGGAGCCGGATGTCGCGCCATGGATCCACCGCGGACTCACCAGCCAGGACGTCCTGGACACCGGCCTGATGCTGGCCACGCGCGCGGTCGCCGATGACTTGCTCACACAGTTGCGGGAACAGATTTCCGCGCTGTCCGACCTCGCCGCCCGGCACCGGGGCACGCCGATGGTGGCCCGCACCCTCACCCAGCACGCCGCGCCCACCACCTTCGGCGCCAAGGCCGCAGGCTGGCTGAATGGGGTCGTCGACGCCTACGAGCGGGTGGCCACGCTGACCACGCCGATCCAAATCGGCGGCGCAGCAGGGACATTGGCCGCCACCACCGAGCTGGCGGCGTTGCTCACCGGCACGCCTGACCCTGCCGGAGTGTCGGCCGGCCTCGCCGCGCACGCGGCAACCGCGTTGGGCCTGGCGTCGCGGCCCCCCTGGCACACCGCGCGCGCGCCGATCACCGCGGCAGCCGACGCTTTCGTCAGCTGCACCGACTGCTGGGGCCGCATCGCCTCCGACGTCGTCACGCTGGCCCGCCCGGAGATCGCCGAACTCGGCGAGCCGGCGAGCGGGGGCCGGGGCGGTTCGTCGTCCATGCCGCACAAGCGAAACCCCGTGCTGTCCATCCTGATCCGCCGGGCCGCCCTGTCGGCGCCGCCGTTGGCCGCGACCTTGCACACCGTCGCGGCGCTGGCCAACGACGAACGGCCCGACGGGGCCTGGCACGCCGAATGGGACACCCTGCGCACCCTGGGCCGGCGCACCGTCATCGCGGGATCCCAAACCGCCGAGTTGCTGACCGGGCTGACCGTGCATGCCCGGCGCATGGCCGAAAACCTCGATACCGCAGACGTTTTGGGTGAGCAGCGAGCGATCGCCGAGCTGGTGGGCCGAGAACCGTCACCGACCTACTTCGGCGCCGTCGACCGGCTGATCGAGGAGAGTCTGGACCGCGCCGCGCGGATGCTCGCTCAGCGCTGAAAGACGACGTTCAGTCGGCCACCGCGATCTCGATGGACAAACACTCACCCAGGGCGTGCGCCGCCGCCCAGTCGCCGCCACACACGGCGCGCTCGAGTTCGTCGACCAACGGGCTGTCGGCACCCAGGTCGGCCAGCCAGGCCGACACCGTCGCCGTGATCTGATGGGCGGGCACACGGGCGACGTGCCCCCGGTGGAGCCGGTCGGTCACCTGGTAGATCGTGGCCGTCGGCCTCCGCTGCGGCCAATGAACCATCCATTTCGGTGAATTCATCGTCCCCTCCCCGCTAGCCTCAACGACTCATCCGACCCCGGCGGCACGTTCAGCGCTCGCCCGCAATAGTACGTCTGTACCAATGCGGGAGTTGTCATTTTGGGGGTCAAAAAACGAACTTTTTCACGGATTTTGGTCATCGCGGTTGCCTACCTGGTTCTGCTGCGGAAGGGCAGGCCGATCAATGCCGCGCCAACGAGGCACGGCCGCCCGGGTCATGATGCGTTCCAAGACGTTGTGAGACAGGTCGCCGTCGTTGGCGACCCTGGCGAGGCCGCGCCGCCTCAGGAACGTGTCGAGCCGCCGATCAGGTGCCCAATCGGCGTAGATCGAGCCGAGGTAATGCGATTCCAGGAAATCCGACGCCAACGCATCGAGGTCGGAATCCGTCAACGACGGTGGGCTAACACCCATGCCGGCACGCTCCTTTGTCCTCCCCACAACTGCCGCAGCCAAGTTACGTGGGCGGGCGTCACTAAACCGTCACACGGAGATTGCGGAACGGGCCCAATGTCGGCAGCCGATATCAGAAGCGACGCAAAGGGGAACGGTGGCGGCCGTGCTCACGCTTTGCGGGGCGGTGAGCCGGTGCCCTTATGCCGCCGGTTTGTGGGCGACGATGGCGACGGCGGCCAGTTGCTTGCGATGCTTGCGGAACGTGCGGCGCATCGCCAGAACCCGCTTGCGGGCGTCGCGGTGCACGAGCACATTCTTCGCGAACCGCAGCGCCCCGAAAAGGCCCTCGTCGGAGACCAGTCGGCGGGGCTGCAGTAGGGCCATCGGCGCGGTCGCGACGTTATCGACCACCAATCCGTGCTCGGCGAGCAGTTTCGACCACTCCGCAATCGTCAACGGACGCGCGTTCACCTTGATCGAACGGGCGAGCGCCTGGCGGATGTCGGTGCTGATCTCCTCCGACACCGTGTCGGGGGTGAGGGCGAGTTCGTGGATCGCGTAGCGACCGCCGGGCCGCAGCACGCGGGCCGCCTCGGCGACGATGGCCTCCTTGGCCGCGTCGCCCTGCATGGTCAGCATCGCCTCGCCGATCACGACATCGCTGCTGGCGTCCGGCAACCCGGTCTCCGCCGCGTCCGCCACCCGCACGGCGGCATTCTGCGCACCGAGGTCGGAAAGCACGCCCCGGACCACGTTGGCCGCGTCCGGGTCGCCTTCGGCGCCGACGTACGACCGTGGCCCGCGGGCCACGATCTCGGTGGCGGTGCGGCCGAGGCCCGGCGCCAGCTCAACCACGTCGGCGCCGGTCAACTCCGCGCGGGACAGCAGGGTGCGGGTCAGCTCGATCCCGCCGGGGCGCAGCACGCGCTTGCCGAGCCGCGCCAGCAGCCAATGCCCGGCGACGGCGCTGTCGTCGCGGCGCGATGCCGGCAGCGGAAGTTCGGAACCTGCTCGTTGTCCTGACATCAGATCTCCTGCCGCGCAGCGCTTTGCGGTGGCTCCAGGACCAGCTCGAGATGGCCATGGCGCACCGGGGGTGGGGTGTCGATGAGCTTACCGATCCGGATCCCCCGGATGGGGCCTTGGTCGAGGTATTCGGGCTTATGCCGCCGACGCACGTCAAGTTCGTTGGCAGTCACGGTTCTCCGACCTCGATCCTCAGTTTTTACAAGACATGTTGTGTAAACTTTAGCCCATGACTTACGTGATCGGGAAGCCATGCATCGATGTGATGGATCGCTCTTGCGTCGAGGAGTGTCCCGTGGATTGCATTTACGAGGGCGGCCGGGCGCTCTACATTCATCCAGACGAGTGTGTCGACTGCGGCGCGTGCGAGCCGGTTTGTCCGGTGGAGGCGATTTACTACGAAGATGACCTACCTGAGGAGCTCCAGCCCCACTTGGCCGACAACGGAGCATTCTTCGCTGAGACGCTGCCGGGCCGCGACGAGCCCCTGGGGTCCCCGGGCGGGGCGGCCAAGGTCGGTCCGCTCGGTGTCGACACACCTCTGGTGGCGGGTCATCCCAGTGCCGAGCATTCGGATGGGGCGTGAAGGACGAGCAGCGTGAGGGACCCTGTGAGAACCCAGAAGACCCAGAAGACCCCGAAGACCCCGAAATTCCAGGAGCTCGCGGATTCGGTCACGGGCGAATCGGCCGGGCGCCGCCGCGCGGTGATGCGGTTGCTGCGGGCCTCGCCGGATCCGATGAGCATCGCCGGGATCGCCGAGGAGCTGGGCGTGCATCCCAACACCGTCCGCTTCCATCTCGACAGCCTCGTCACCGACGGGCAGGTGGAACACGTCGAGCTGGACCGCAAGGGACCGGGGCGCCCACCGCTGATGTTCCGCGCGGTCCGGCAGATGGATCGCGGCGGGACGCGGCATTACCGGCTGCTGGCCGAGATCTTGACCATGGCCTTCGCCGCCGAACGTGATCCCGGGCCCAAGGCCCTGGCCGCGGGCCGTGCCTGGGGGCGGAAGGTCGACGCCGAACTGCATCCGACGCCCGACACCCCCGCCAACGCCGAAGAGGTCATCGCCCGGTTGATCGATGTGCTCGACGAACTCGGCTTCGCGCCCGAGCGCCGGGTGGTCGACGGCGAGCAGCAAGTCGGACTGCGGCACTGCCCATTTCTGGAGCTGGCCGAAAACCGGTCGAATGTCGTCTGCCCGGTGCATCTGGGCCTCATGCAGGGAGCCGTCGAAACCTGGGGGGCGCCGGTGTCGGTGGACCGGCTCGACACGTTCGTGGAGCCGGATCTGTGCCTGGCTCACCTGACGCTGCAAGGGGCGGCCAAATGAGCACCGGCACGGCGGTCGCCGTCGCGCTCACGTTCGTCTGGCTCGGCATGGTGCTGGCCATCTCCTTCCTGGAAGCCCCGCTGAAGTTCCGGGCGCCCAACGTGACGTTGCAGATCGGGCTCAGCATCGGGCGACTCGTCTTTCGCGCGCTCAACACCGTCGAGGTGGCTTTCGCGCTCGTCATCGGGGCGATCGTGATCGCCGGCCCGACCCCGGCGGGCGTCGTCGTGGCGATCGCCGCCGCCGTCGCCGCGTTGGCCGTCCAGCTGGTCGTGGTGCGGCCCGCATTGACCCGTCGTTCCGACCGGGTGCTGGCCGGATCGGACGGGCCCCGCTCCCGGGCCCACTACGGCTACGTCGCGCTGGAGGCGGTCAAGGTCGTCGGGCTCGTCGTGGCGGGGATACTGCTACTGAGCGGTTAGCTGACAACCCCAAGGTCGTCGGTGAAAGGCCTTGCAACTTCGAAGGACTCAGCATGGATTCCATTTCGTTGGCCGACCTCGCGTCCGAAAAGCTCGCCGAGGCCAAACAGTCGCACAGCGGACGGGCCGCGCACACCATCCACGGCAGCCACAGCTACGAGCTTCGGCAAACCCTGCTGGCACTGCTGGCCGATCACGAGCTCTCCGAACACGACAGCCCCGGTGAGGCCACGCTGCAGGTGCTGCGCGGCCACGTGCGGCTGACGACCGGCGGCGACGCCTGGGACGGCAAGGCCGGCGAATACCTGGCGATCCCGCCCGAACGCCATGCCCTGCACGCGATCGAGGATTCGGTGGTCCTGCTGACCGTGCTGAAGACCATCCCCTCGGCGCACTAGCCGCCAATGCTCTCGACGCCCTGGGCAACGAGTTTCGGTCTGCGGGCACCCATCGTCAACGCCCCGATGGGCGGGGTTGCCGGCGGCCGCCTGGCCGCGGCGGTCACGGCGGCCGGCGGTTTGGGCATGGTCGGCATGGGCAGCGTCGCGACCAGGGAGATGCTGGCCGAGCAGTTGCGACATGTCGACGGCCGGTTCGGCATCGGTCTGGTCGACTGGGTGATGCGCAACGAGGCCGGGCTGCTCGAGGATGCGCTCGCCGCGCGGCCCGCCCTGTTGTCGGTCAGCTTCGGAACCGACTGGTCCTGGGTTGCCAAGGCCCACGATGCCGGAATCCCCACCGTCACACAGGTTTACGACAGCGTCGGGGCGCGCAAGGCCGTCGATGCCGGCGTCGACATCCTGGTCGCTCGCGGGTCGGAGGGCGGCGGGCATGGCGAGGTCAAGCTGGGCCTGTTGCCGCTGCTGGACGCCGTCTTGGACGCCGTCACCGTGCCGGTGCTGGCCGGCGGCGGTGTCGCCTCGGCGCGCAGCCTCGCCGCGGTGCTTGCCGCCGGAGCCGCCGCGGCGTGGGTGGGCACCCGGTTGTCGGCGTGCCCGGAGGCGCTGACCGGCGACGCCGGGCGCCGGGCTCTGGTCGCCGCCGCCGAAACCGACACCGCCGTCACCCGGGTGTTCGACGTCGCCAAGGGGCTGCCCTGGCCGGCGCGGTTCCCGTCGCGGGTGCTGGCCAACGACTTCGTCGAGCACTGGACGGGTCACGAGGATGCGCTGGACCCGGGGGCCCGCGATGAGCTGGCCGCCGCGATCGCCGCCGGGGACTGCCGGATCGCGCCGGTGGACGCCGGTCAGGGCGTCGGGATGATCCGCGACGACGCGTCGGTGGACGAGGTCATCGACGAGATGTGCGCCGGCGCGGCAAAGTTGCTGTCCGGCTGGGGGTCATAGCCCGGCCCCCGGTCACGCCGGCGTGATGCGGCCTTACTTGTCGCCGGGCGTGAGCACGACGCAACACCGGTCGCGCCCCGGGCAGAGCCGGGCGTCGGGGCCGTGTGGTGCCAGCGCTTCGGCCACGCCGGCGATCAGCGCGTGGTTCATGGCGCAGGCCAGCTCCGTCTGTTCCTGCGCCAGGGCGTGGAACGGGCAACTGGCGAGCTGGACCTCGCCGTCGCCGAATCGGGGCTCGTAGCCGTACCGGCTCAGCACCGCGACCACACGCTGCAGCGCGGCCGCGGCGTCGGCGGGCGGACGCTTGCCGGCCCTGGCCCCGATCCTGTGGCCGCAGTCGCGGGCGACCCGGTTCAGCACCTCGGTGACCGGTTCGCCGGTGCCCGCCGACCGGGCGATGGCCGTCGCCATCAACCGCCCGGCCAGCTCGTACTCCCGCTGCGGAAGGCTGACCGCGATGTCGCGGCCGGCGCGCCGATACAGCTTGGCGGTACGTCCGGCACCCGGGCCGGAGCGTCCGGTCAGGCGCGCGAAGCCCGTTTCCAACAGACCCTCGTCGGTGAGCCGGTCCAGGTGGAACTTGGCCTGATGGTGGGGGATTCCGACGGCGTCGGCCGCCTGGTCGCGGCTCACGGGCGCCGGTTGGGCGCACACGAATTGATACAGCCGGCGGCGCACCGGATCGGCCAGCGCCCCGATGCCGGCGGCATCGCGCTCCAGGTGGTTCCGGTCGTCCATGCGATCGCCATTTCTAACAGACAAAAGGCTTGACGGTACAGTCTACGCGTTCTACCGTTCAAACTATTATCCGTTAGAAATGGAGGCAACCATGAGCACCAAACAAGTCGGGGCGACCCCCGGCCTGGCCGAGCAGTTGCGGGACCCGGCGTATTCGGCGTATTTCCTGCTTCGCACCATCTTCACGATCGCGCCCATCGTGTTCGGGCTGGACAAGTTCTTCAACGTGCTGACCCACCCGCATCACTGGAGCATGTATCTGGCCGGCTGGATCGACGGCGTGGTTCCCGGGACGGCCGACCAGTGCATGTACCTCGTCGGGATCATCGAGATCGTCGCCGGGATAGTGGTGGCGGTGGCCCCACGGCTGGGCGCCTGGGTCGTCGCGGCCTGGCTGGCCGGGATCATCATCGACCTGGTCACCGGGCCCGGATTCTACGACGTCGCGCTGCGCGACTTCGGATTGTTCGTCGGCGCCCTCGCGCTGGCCCGGCTGGCGCAGGGCGTGCACAACGGCAGCATCACACCGCGCGTAGGTAGCGCCGCCCGATGACCCGCTGGGCCGCTCTCACCAGCGGCCCGCCGGCCCTGCTCCACCAGGTCGCCGGCCGGGAGAACGCCGACACCTCCGCGTACACCGCGGAGGTGCTCGGGTCGTAGCGCACCACGAAACGTTCCTCCCCGGACTCCGGGTGGCCCGGCAAGGTGCCGTAGCCGAAGCCGCGGATGTCGGGTTCGTCGACGACGTAGACGACGCGGCATGGCGCCGGCAGAAAGCCCATCCGCACCACCACCACCGCGTCGACGGCGGCGATCTCGGAGCTGGCCTGCACCCGCAGCCCGGAGCCGCGCTGCATGCCCCAGCGCATGACCGCGTCGGCGGCCTGCTCGAAACGCTGCCGGCCCGTGCCGATTTGGCGCTCGGCGTGTTGATGGTCGTATCCGGTGGGCAGCTCGCCGGCTGCCGTCGCCCCCACTTCCGGATAGGTCAGCGGAAGTTCCTCGAGCGCTCGTAGGTCCACGTGTTCAGCTTGCCACGCCGAGATGCGCGGCGGCGTTCGGCGAGTACGGTCTAAAGACGTGACCGCACAAAACTCGAAAACCGTTGCCGGGGCGTCCGGAACATTCAGCTTGGGTGGAGATCTGACCATCAACCGCCTCGGCTTCGGTGCGATGCGCATCGTCGGCAAGGGGGTGTGGGGCCCGCCCGACGATCGCGACGAATGCGTGCGGGTGTTGCGGCGCGCGGTCGAGTTGGGCGTCAACTTCATCGACACCGCCGACTCCTACGGCCCGTACTTCTCCGAGGAGATCATCCACGAGGCGCTGCATCCCTACGACGGGCTGGTGATCGCGACCAAGGCGGGGTTCTTGCGGACCGGTCCCGACATCTGGATCGAGATGGGCTACCCGAGTTACCTGCGCCAAGAATGCGAGCTGAGTTTGCGCCGCCTCGGCGTCGACACCATCGACCTGTTCCAGCTGCACCGCGTTGACCCCAAGTGGCCGCTGGCCGACCAGGTGGGCGAGCTGCTGACGCTGAAGGACGAAGGCAAGATCCGCCACATCGGCCTGTCCGAGATCACCGTCGACCAACTTGCCGAGGCTCAAAAGGTCACCGAAATCGTGTCGGTGCAGAACATGTACAACCTGACGGCCCGTGACGCCGAGCCGCTGCTGGACGCGGTAACCCAACAGGGCATCGGCTTCATCCCGTGGTTCCCGCTGGCCGCGGGACCGCTGGCCGCTCCCGACGGGCCGCTGCAGCGCATCGCCGCCGACCACGACGCGACACCGTCGCAGCTGGCGTTGGCCTGGTTGCTGAAGCGTTCACCGGTGATGCTGCCGATTCCGGGGACGTCGAAGGTGGCGCACCTGGAGGAGAACGTCGCCGCCGCCGAGATCACGCTGTCCGACGACGAGTTCGAAACCTTGTCGGCCGCCGGGGCTCGGCAGACGGGCTGACCACCACGCGAAAGCGCGCGCCCGCCGGGCAATACGGTGTGGTGGTGGCCGAACATCAGCGACACCCCGGCGGGGGATTCAACCCGCCCGAACCCACCACCAAGGGTGGGCCCGACTACGGCAGGTTCATCGACGCCGTGCGCACGTTGCAGGACCACGCCCGCGCCGTCGACGCCCCCGACGAGGTGATCACCGAGGCCGCCGACCTGCTGGAGAAGGTGTCGGCGCTGCTGACACCATTCGACGCCGACGAATGGGCGTCGCCGTCGGGCCGCCGGATGGACCTGCCGATGCGCGGCAACATCCTGACGATCCCGATGTCGGCCCGCAAGGGTGACGACGGCCGCATCCACGGCGAGGCCCGCTTCGCGCGCTTCCACCTCGGCCGCAACGGCGCCGTGCACGGCGGTGCCCTGGGGATGCTGTTCGATTCCGTGCTCGGGTTGAGCGCCGCGGTGCTCACCGGCAATCCGCGGCAGCGCACCGCCTACCTCAAGATCGACTACCGCCACATCGTCCCGGTCGACAAAGCACTGCAGTTCGACGCGACTGTCGACCGGGTGGACGGGCGGAAGATCTTCGTGTCGGGCCGGCTGAGCGACGGCGACACCCTGCTGACCGAGGCCGACGCGCTGTTCGTGCGGCTCAAGCCCGGGCAGCCGTAGACACGCGCTCGCGAGATCTTGAACGCGTCAAAAACATTGGAAATCACCGGGTTTGATGGCGCCGGCGTGCTCGCGGCGGCCGCACCGGCAGCGTGCTCTCTTCGTGATCGAGTTCGCGTTCAATCGCGCGCAGGCTCTGGTCGGGCAGCATGCCCGCATCGCGCCAGCGCACGAGTTCGTCGCGCTGGGCGTCGATGGCCGCTCGGCGTATGCCGACGGCGGCCTCGTAATAGCCGGGGGAGGTGGGCGTCTCCTCGGCGTCCGACAACAGATCGAGTCGGTGCTGATATCGCTCGAGGCGTGCGGAGAGCTGTTGGCGCACATTGTCGATCACCCGGGGATCCACGTCGGCGCCGTCCTGTTGGTCCAGCGAGTCGAGCCTGTCCAGCGCGGCCTGCACGGCGGCCGCGCGAGCCCGGTTGCGCAGCCGCAGTTCGTCGGTGGCGTCCGCGCGCAGGCCCAGCGCGCGCACCAGCGGCCCGAACGTGATGCCCTGCCCGATCAGCGTCACCAGCACAACCACCAGGGTGCAGAACAGCAGTAGGTCCCGGTCGGGGAACGGCGCGTGGCTGTCGGTCACGAAGGGAACCGCGAAAATCGCGGCGAGGCTGACCACCCCGCGGGTGCCGGCCCAGCTCAACACGAAGACTTCACGGCCGCTGAGGCGCTCGGAGTCGCGGTCTCGCCGTCGGCCCGCCTTGGCGTCGTCGGTGCCATCGGAGCCGGAGACGTCGCCGAGCCGGGTTCGCAACGGTCGCGGAAGCGACTGGGTGAGCAGCAACCACAGCGGGCGCACCACGAGCACCGCCGCGACGGTCACGCTGACCGCCACGACGATCGTCGACAGCTGGTAGCCGCCCAGGTCGTCGAGAATGGCCGGTAGCTGATGTCCGATCAGCAAGAACACCAAGCCTTCGAGCAGGAAGTTGACCAGCCGCCATACCGCCCGGGTCTGCAAACGGCTCGCCCCCGATTCCAGCCGCGGCGAATCGTGTCCGACGATCAACCCACACACCACGACCGCCAACACGCCGGAGGCGGACAGCTGCTCGGCCACCAGATAGGTCACAAACGGGGTGGCCAGCGAGATCGCATTGGCCGTCAGTACATCCTGTCGCCACCGGCGAAGGAGACGCCGGCAATACGCGAACACCACGCCCACCACCAGACCGCCCACGGCTGCCAGCGCGAACTCCCGGATCGCCGACGGCACCGAGAACGCGGCACCGCGCGCCACCGTGATGGCCACCGACAGGGTGGTCAGCGCGGTCGCGTCATTGAGCAGCCCCTCGCCCTCGATCAGGGTGACGATGTTGAGCGGCAGGCCTTCCTTGCGGGCAACGGCGAGCGCGGCCACCGGATCGGTCGGCGCCACCGCGGCGCCCAGCACCATGCCCACCGCGAGGGTCGCACCACTGACGAGCAGGCCGAACGCGACACCGACCGACGCCGCGGTCAGCAGGACGAGGACCACCGACAGGCTGATGACGGTGCGCAGATTCCGGCGGATGCCGACCAGCGACGATTCTAGGGCCGCATTGAAGAGCAGCGGCGGCAGTATGCACGTCATCACGACATCGGGCTCGAGGCTGATGTTGGGCCCGGGCACCAGCGCATAACCGATGCCGACGAGAACCAGCAGCGTCGCGCTGGGCAACCCCGTGCGCTCGCTGATCCAGTTGACCAGCACGATGACCGCGATGGCGCCGAGCAGCAACGTCACAGCCGTCTGCGCCCCCATCGACCCCATCTTGCCGGAGTACAAAGAAGGTGTGGCTCCCGCAATGCCGACGACAGGTTCCGTCAAAGCGGAAGCTGCGCGACCCAGTTCGCAGCAGTCCACCGTTTGTGGTCAGCGATTCACGTCAACCCAGAAATGAGTAGCTGCCTCAAACTCGTCAGGAGATAGCAATGAGTTACCCGTCTGGTCCGTCCGGTCCAAGTCAGCAGCAGGCCCGCACCGAGCCACCCGTTCGGCGGGAGGTCGTCGCCTCCTTCGACAATTACATCGCCGCGCAAGAACTGGTCGACCGCATGTCCGACGGCGGATTCCCAGTGGAGCATGTCCGCATCGTGGGCGACGGTGTGCGCACCGTCGAACACGTCACCGGCCGCCTGACCAACGGCAGGGCAGCGCTGGCCGGCGCCGGCGCCTGGTGGGGTTTGCTGATCGGCTTGCTTTTCGCCATCTTCACCGTCGGGCCGTACTGGATATGGGCCCTGCTCATCGCCACGGCCATCGGCGCTTTCTGGGGTGCGGTGTTCGGGTTCGTCGCGCACGCGTCGACGCGCGGCCGCCGTGACTTCTCCAGCGTGCAGACGCTGGAAGCCCAGCGCTACGACATCTGTGTCACCGCCGACTACGCGGCGGAAGCGGCCCGCTACGTTCACGCTGTGTGAGCCGCGGTGCTTCGACGCCGGGCACCCGTGACCTGGCGCGCCCGCTTGACCAGGGGGCCCGGATAGCGGCCGCTACCTCCTAACGAGAGCGCGCCTGGCTCGCGTTGCTCGACGGCCCTGCTCGGGTTCGGACCGCCCCGATAGCATGGTCGTCGACCCCTCGAGCCTTGGAGACCGCCACCATGACCGTCCCCGCACACCCCGCCGCGGGAGCCGATGGCGGCGACCCGCAGCGCTCGGCCATGCCGGGCTTGCGATCGCCGCAAGCCCCGATCCGGGTGCCGGCCGGGACCACCGCGGCTGCCGCGGTGCGGGATGCGGGGCTGCCGGGCCGCGGGGCGCCCGACGGCGTGGTGGTGGTGCGCGACGCCGACGGGAAGCTGCGCGACCTGAGTTGGGCGCCCGCCGCCGACGCCGAGGTCGTCCCGGTGGCGGCCAACACCGACGAGGGCCGCAGCGTGATCCGGCATTCGGCGGCCCACGTGCTGGCCCAGGCCGTCCAAGAGCTGTTCCCACAGGCCAAGCTGGGCATCGGGCCGCCCATCACCGACGGCTTCTACTACGACTTCGACGTACCGGAACCGTTCACCCCCGAGGATCTGGCGGCGCTGGAAAAGCGGATGCGCCAGATCGTCAAAGAGGGCCAGCTGTTCGAGCGCCGCGTCTACGAGTCCAAGGACCAGGCCCGCGCCGAGCTGGCGGGTGAGCCCTACAAGCTCGAACTCGTCGACGACAAGTCCGGCGACCCCGCGGTGATGGAAGTCGGCGGCGACGAGCTCACCGCCTACGACAACCTCAATCCCCGCACGCGGGAACGGGTTTGGGGCGACCTGTGCCGGGGCCCGCACATCCCCACCACCAAGCACATCCCCGCGTTCAAGCTCACCCGCAGCTCGGCCGCCTACTGGCGCGGCGACCAGAACAACGCCAGTCTGCAACGGATCTACGGCACGGCCTGGGAGTCGCAGGAAGCCCTCGAGCACCACCTGACGCTGATCGAGGAGGCCCAGCGCCGCGATCACCGCAAGCTGGGCACCGAGCTGGACCTGTTCAGCTTTCCCGACGAAATCGGTTCCGGCTTGGCGGTTTTCCATCCCAAGGGCGGCGTCGTGCGTCGGGAGCTGGAAGAGTACTCGCGGCGCAAGCACATCGCGGCCGGCTACGAGTTCGTCAACACCCCGCACATCACCAAGGCGGACCTGTTCCACACGTCCGGCCATCTCGATTGGTACGCCGATGGCATGTACCCGCCGATGCACCTCGACGCCGAATACGACGACGACGGGACCGTGCGCAAGCCGGGTCAGGACTATTACCTGAAGCCGATGAACTGCCCGATGCACACCCTGATCTTCCGGTCGCGTGGGCGGTCCTATCGCGAACTCCCGCTGCGGCTCTTCGAATTCGGCACCGTCTACCGCTACGAGAAGTCCGGCGTGGTGCACGGGCTGACCCGGGCGCGCGGCTTCACCATGGACGACGCGCACATCTTCTGCACCCGCGAGCAGCTGCACGCCGAACTGACGTCGCTGCTGCGGTTCGTCCTCGAGCTGCTCGGCGACTACGGGCTGGAGGACTTCTATCTGGAGCTGTCCACCAAGGACCCGGAAAAGTTCGTCGGCTCCGATGCCATGTGGGAAGAATCCACCAACGCCCTGGCCCAGGTGGCGGCCGAGTCCGGCCTGCAGTTGGTGCCCGACCCGGGCGGGGCGGCGTTCTACGGGCCCAAGATCTCCGTGCAGGCGCGCGACGCGCTGGGCCGCAGTTGGCAGATGTCGACCATCCAGGTGGACTTCAACTTCCCGGAGCGATTCGAACTGGAATACACCGCTGCCGACGGAAGCCGGCAGCGGCCGGTGATGATTCACCGCGCGCTGTTCGGGTCCATCGAACGGTTCTTCGGCATCCTCACCGAGCATTACGCCGGCGCCTTCCCGGCGTGGCTGGCGCCGGTGCAGGTGGTCGGCATCCCGGTGGCCGACGACCACGTCGACTACCTCAATGATGTTGCGGTGCAACTTCGCTCGCACGGGGTGCGGGTCGAGGTCGACGGCAGCGACGACCGGATGGCCAAGAAGATCGTCAACCACACCAACCAGCGGGTGCCGTTCATGTTGCTGGCCGGCGACCGTGACGTGCAGGCCGGCGCGGTGAGCTTCCGTTTCGGTGACCGCACCCAGATCAACGGCGTTCCCCGCGACGGGGCCGTCGACGCCATCGTGAAGTGGATCGCTGATCGCGAAAACGCCGCTCCCACTGCCGAACTCGTGAAAGTGGCGGCCGGTGAGTGAGCGTGAGCGCGCCGAGGGCGCCGACGACGCCATCCTGGACCGGGGCGTCGGCGAGGAAGATCATCTGCAGCGGCTGTGGACGCCGTACCGGATGACCTACCTGGCCGAGGCGCCGATGAAGCGCGACGCCAACGCGTCGGGCAAAACCGAGCAGCCGTTCACCGACATCCCGCAGCTGGCCGACGAAGACGGCCTGGTGGTCGCGCGCGGCGAACTCGTCTACGCCGTGCTCAACCTCTACCCGTACAACCCCGGGCACTTGATGGTGGTGCCCTACCGGAGGATTTCCGAGCTCGAGGACCTGACCGATCCGGAAAGCGCGGAGCTGATGTTCTTCATCCAGAAGGCGATTCGCGTCATCAAGAACGTGTCACGACCACACGGCTTCAACGTCGGCCTCAACTTGGGAACCTCGGCCGGCGGGTCGCTGGCCGAGCACCTGCACGTGCACGTCGTGCCGCGCTGGGGCGGCGACGCCAACTTCATCACCATCATCGGCGGGTCGAAGGTGATCCCACAATTGCTGCGCGATACCCGCCGGCTGCTGGCCACCGAGTGGACAAAGCAACCATGAGCCGGCGCAGATGAGCAAGGTGCCGTTCCTGTCCCGGGCGGCGTTCGCGCGGCTGACCACTCCGACCGCAAGGGCATGCCTGCGGTTGGGCTTGACTCCCGATGTCGTCACGGTCGTGGGCACGATCGTCGCGGTGGCCGGGGCGCTGACGCTTTTCCCGATGGGCAAGCTGTTCGCCGGGGCGTGTGTGGTCTGGTTCTTCGTCCTCTTCGACATGCTCGACGGGGCGATGGCCCGGGAACGCGGCGGCGGCACCCGATTCGGCGCGGTGCTGGACGCCACCTGTGACCGCGTCAGCGACGGCGCGGTGTTCTGCGGGCTGCTGTGGTGGATCGCGTTCGGCCTGCACGACAAGCCGCTCGCGGCGGCCACGCTGATCTGCCTGGTCACCTCGCAGGTGATCTCCTACATCAAGGCCCGGGCCGAAGCCAGCGGCTTGCGCGGCGACGGCGGCATCATCGAACGGCCCGAGCGGCTGATCATCGTGTTGGTCGGCGCCGGCGTCTCGGACTTTCCGTTCGTTGCCTGGCCGCCCGCGTTGCCCGTGGCGATGTGGTTGTTGGCGGCGGCTAGCCTGGTCACCTGCGCGCAGCGGTTGCACACGGTGCGCACCTCGCCGGGTGCCACCGACCGCGGAACGGCCGGGCCATGATTCCCACTCCGCCGGGCATGAAAGCGATCACGGCACCGAGCCGATTGGCAGGCCGGTTGATGGGCGGCATCGGGGCCGACTGGGCGTACGCGACCGGCTGGATGGCCGTGCGGGCGATGCCGGAGTTCGCCGCGCGCAACGCATTTGGCGCCGCGGCGCGCTACGCGGCCCGCGGCGGCGGTCCCGACCAGTTGCGCAAGAACTTGGCGCGCGTCCTGCACGTGCCGCCCGCGGATGTTCCGGATTCCCTGATGCGGGCCTCGCTGGCCTCCTACGCCCGCTATTGGCGGGAGGCCTTCCGGCTGCCCGGCATGGACCTGGCCGCGCTGGGGCGCGAGCTCCACGACTCGGTCCTGGGGCGAGACCATATCGACGCGGCGCTGGCCAGCGGTCGCGGCGCGGTGATCGGGTTGCCGCACAGCGGCAACTGGGACATGGCCGGGGTATGGCTGGCGCAGACACACGGCACCTTCACCACCGTTGCGGAGCGCCTCAAACCCGAATCGCTGTACCGGCGTTTCATTCACTACCGCGAAAGCCTCGGCTTCGAGGTGCTGCCCCTGTCCGGGGGCGACCAAGGCCCTTTCCAGGCCCCCTTCGACGTGTTGTGCGAGCGGCTGCGGGACAACCGGGTGGTCTGCCTGATGGCCGAACGCGACCTGACCCGTACCGGCGTGCAGGTCGACTTCTTCGGCGAGCCCACCCGGCTGCCGGCCGGACCGGCGAAGCTCGCGATCGCGACCGGGGCAGCCCTGCTGCCGGCGCACTGCTGGTTCGAGGGCCAGGGCTGGGGTGTCATCATCCACCCGCCCCTGGATTGCACCAGCGGCGACGTCAGCGCCATCACCCAGGCGATGGCCGATCATTTCGAGAAGAACATCGCCGCCCGTCCCGAGGATTGGCACATGATGCAGCCGCAGTGGCTTGCCGACCTCCCTGACGCCAAGCAGGCGCGGCTAAGGGACGCCTGATGCGCATCGGGATGATCTGTCCCTACTCGTTCGACGTTCCGGGCGGGGTGCAGTCCCACGTCCTGCAGCTGGCCGAGGTGATGCGGGCCCGCGGGCACGACGTCAGCGTGCTCGCGCCGGCCTCGCCGCACGCCGTGCTGCCCGACTACGTCGTCTCGGCGGGCAAGGCCGTCCCGATTCCCTACAACGGGTCGGTGGCCCGGCTGCGGTTCGGCCCGGCCACCCACCGCAAGGTGAAAAAGTGGCTCGCCGAAGGCGATTTCGACGTGCTGCACCTGCACGAGCCCAACGCGCCGAGCCTGTCCATGCTGGCCCTCAACATCGCCGAGGGCCCGATCGTGGCGACGTTTCACACGTCGACCACCAAATCGCTGACCCTGACGGTCTTTCAGGGCATCCTGCGCCCCATGCACGAAAAGATCGTCGGCCGCATCGCGGTGTCCGACCTGGCCCGGCGCTGGCAGATGGAGGCGCTGGGAACCGACGCCGTGGAGATCCCCAACGGCGTCGACGTCGCCTCGTTCGCCGCTGCGCCGCTGCTGGACGGCTACCCGCGGGCCGGCAAGACCGTGCTGTTTTTGGGGCGCTACGGCGAGCCGCGCAAGGGCATGTCGGTGTTGCTCGACGCACTGCCGCGGCTGACCGAGCGGTTCGCCGATGTGCAGCTGCTCATCGTCGGACGCGGTGACGAGAACGAATTACGCACCCAGGCAGGCGAATTCGTGAAGCACATTCGCTTCCTCGGCCAGGTCGACGACCACGGGAAGGCGTCGGCCATGCGCAGCGCCGATGTCTACTGCGCACCCAACCTCGGCGGGGAGAGTTTCGGCATCGTCCTGGTCGAGGCCATGGCCGCCGGCACCCCCGTGGTGGCCAGCGAGCTGGACGCGTTCGGGCGGGTGCTGCAGGGCGGGGAGGTGGGCTGCCTGGTGCCCGTCGGGGACGGCCCCGCGCTCGCCGATGCGCTGATCGCGGTGCTGGAGGATGATGTGCTGCGGGAACGCTATGTGGCGGCCGGTTCGGCCGCCGTCCAGCGCTACGACTGGTCGGTGGTGGCCAGCCAGATCCTGCGGGTTTACGAGACGGTCGCCACGTCGGGCGCCAAGGTTGAGGTGGCCAGTTGATGACATGGCTGATTGTCGCCACCGCGGTGTTGGTCGCGGTGCTGGCCGTCTTCGGCGCCTGGGCGTACCGGACGGCCAACCGGCTGGACCGGCTGCACGTCCGCTACGACCTGTCGTGGCAGGCGCTCGACGGAGCGCTGGCCCGGGGGGGGGGGGGGGGGGGCCGCGGGGGCCGGGCGGCGGCCCGGGGGGGGGGCGGGGGGGGGGGGGGGGGGGGGCGGGGGGCCCCCCCCCCC
>NZ_LZHT01000090.1 GCF_001667315.1 Mycobacterium sp. 852002-10029_SCH5224772 | reverse complement strand
GCGCTGGGCCGGCGGGGCGCCACCGCCGGCTACACCCACAAATACGGATTCCGCTACAGCGTGCTCACCCGCCCCCTGTCCGCCGGATAGGCGGCGGATTCGGCATGCACACCCTCGCCCTTATCCGCGCCCGGATTTTATCCCCGGCCCGGATGCGCGCGGCCCCGGCGACCGCGACGTCGCACCGAGGAAGCGCGACGGAGCGAGCCCTCGACTCCAGCTATCACCGCAGTTCGCTGGCGCTATCTGGCCCAACCGCCGGGAGGTCGGCCGGCGATATGCAGGCACCCATGCCGACCACCTCAGCTGCCCACCAGAACGTCGTCCGCCAACTGACCGGCGCGGGCCCGGCCACCAGCGCATTAACGTCTTTTATGACTCGACGCACCGATTCGGACATCACAGATTAAGGGGCTATTTCGTGTTGGATTACGGGGCTTTTCCGCCGGAGTTCAATTCGGCGCGGATTTATACGGGTCCGGGGTCGGGGTCGTTGATGGCTGCGGCGTCGGCGTGGAGTGCGTTGGCGGCGGAGTTGAATTCGGCGGCGCTGGGTTATGAGCAGGTGGTGACCTCGCTGAGCAGTGAGGAGTGGTTGGGCACGGCGTCGGTGACGATGGCTCAAGCGGTGGAGCCCTACATCGCGTGGATGACCGCGTCGGCGGCGCAGGCCGAGGAGGCCGCGGCGCAGGCGCGGGCGGCGGCGGCGTCTTATGAGGCGGCGTTGTCCTCGTCGGTGCCGCCACCGTTGGTGGCGTCTAACCGGATGCAATCCAAGCAGTTACAGGCGACCAACGTGTTGGGACAAAACACTCCGCTGATCGCCCAACTGGAGGCCCAATACGGCGAGTACTGGGCGCAAGATGCGGGCGCGATGTACAGCTATGCGGGCCAGTCGTCGGCGGCGACCAAGCAGACACCGTTTCAGCGGGCGCCCGAGGTCACCAACCCGTCGGGGCAGGCCACCCAGAATGCTGCGGTCACCAAGGCCACCACGGATTCCTCGGCGGTCAACACGTCCAAAATTCTGGAGTCGATGGCTCGGCCCGGGATGACCGAGCAGGCCACCACCCCCCCGACGTCCGCCGCGTCGTCTGGGTCTTCGTCCACCAGTCTGAGTTCGCTTGCCAGTGCCTACAGCCCCTTTGCCAGCATCTTCTACAGCACCGAGGGTTTGCCGTATTTCAGTATCGGTATGGGGAACAACTTCGTGCAGATCGGTAAGTCGCTGGGGTTGATCACCAGCGCGGCGCCGGCCGCGGCCAAGGCCTTGCCCGCCCTGGGTGGTTTGGGCGGGATGCTCGGGGGCGGGGCGGCTGCTGCTCATCCGGTGGCGGCGTTGGGCAGCGCGGCCTCCATCGGCGGGAAATTGTCGGTGCCGGTCGCCTGGTCGGGGGCGCCGGCGGTCGCACCCGCGCTGGGGCATGCGATCCCGGTCAGCACCATCAGCGCGGCCCCCGAGGCCGCCGGCGGGCCCGGCAACCTGCTCGGCGGCATGCCCCTGGCCGGTGCGGGCGCCGGCGGACACGGCGGGGCCGGCCCCAAATACGGCTTCCGACCCACCGTCATGGCCCGACCACCCTT
>NZ_LZHT01000089.1 GCF_001667315.1 Mycobacterium sp. 852002-10029_SCH5224772 | reverse complement strand
GGGGGTGCTGATGGGCAGCTGCGGTATGTGGGCCGTGCCGATGAGCAGGTCAAGATCCGCGGGTATCGCATCGAACTCGGGGAGATTCAGGCCGCACTGACCGCCCTGGAGGGCGTGGAGCAGGCCGTCGTGATCGCGCGCGAGGACCGACCCGGCGACAAGCGGCTGGTGGGGTATGTCACCGAATCGAGCAGCGGGACAGTCGATCCGGGCGAACTGCGTATCGCGCTGGCCGAGCGACTGCCGGAATACATGGTGCCGGCCGCGGTGGTGGTGTTGGCGGCGCTGCCACTGACCCCCAACGGCAAACTCGATACCCGCGCCCTGCCGGCACCCGAATACCAGAATGCCGGGTCCCGCGCTCCGGCTAGCGCGGTCGAGGAGATCCTGGCCGGCATCTACGCCGACGTGCTCGGCATCGAGCGCGTCGGTGTCGATGACTCCTTCTTCGATTTGGGTGGTGATTCGCTGCTGGCGACGCGCCTCGTCGCCGCGATCAACACCAGCTTGGATGCCGATCTCTCGGTACCCGCCTTGTTCGAGGCGCGCACAGTGGCGCAGTTGGCAGTCCGTATCGGTGCGAGCGCAGGTCGGCTTGAGCCGTTGGTGGCGGTGCAGCGGCCCGCAGTGGTGCCGTTATCGTTTGCCCAGCAACGGTTGTGGTTCCTGGACCAGTTGCAGGGGCCCTCACCGATTTACAACATGGTGGCGGCGTTGCGGCTCAGTGGAAGCCTGGATGCCGAGGCGTTGGGGGCGGCGTTGGCCGATGTGGTGGCACGCCAGGAAAGCCTGCGCACCCTGTTCCCCGCGGTCGAGGGGATACCCCAGCAGGTGGTGGTCCCGGCCGAGCGGGCCGGTTTCGGCTGGCAGATCGTTGATGCCACCGGCTGGTCGGAAAGCCGGCTGCACGAAGCCATCGGTGCCGCGGTGGGTCATTCGTTTGATCTGGCCGCCGAGATCCCGTTGCGGGCAAGGCTTTTCCGTGTCGCCGACGACGAACACGTGCTGGTGGCGGTGGTGCACCATATCGCCGGCGACGGCATGTCGATGGCTCCGCTGGTGGCTGATCTGGGGGTGGCTTATGCCAGCCGGTGTGCGGGTCACGCCCCGGGTTGGGCGCCGTTGCCGGTGCAGTATGCCGATTACACGCTGTGGCAGCGTGCGCAGCTGGGTGATGTGGCCGATGCCGACAGTCCGATCGCGGCGCAGCTGGGTTATTGGGAGCGGGAGCTGGCGGGGCTTCCGGAGCGGCTGGCGTTGCCGACGGATCGGCCTTACCCGCCGGTGGCCGATTACCGCGGCGCCAGTGTGGTGGTGGACTGGCCGGCGCAGCTGCAGCAGCGGATTGCTCAGGTGGCCCGCGAGCACAACGCAACCAGCTTCATGGTGATCCAGGCCGCCCTGGCGGTGCTGCTGGCCAAGCTCAGCGCCAGCAGCGATGTCGCGGTGGGGTTCCCGATCGCCGGACGCGGCGATCCCGCACTCGATCAGCTGGTCGGATTCTTCGTCAACACCCTGGTGCTGCGCGTCGATCTGGGCGGTGATCCCGACTTCGCCGAATTGTTGGCTCAGGTGCGAACGCGCGGCCTGGCCGCGTACGAGCACCAGGACGTGCCCTTTGAGGCACTGGTAGAGCGGCTCAATCCCACCCGAAGCCTGGCCTATCACCCGCTCGTACAAGTGATGTTGGCCTGGCAAAACTTCGCCGGGCAATGCAATGACCATGCCCCCGGACTGGCCTTGGCTGATCTCCAGGTCACGCCGCTGTCGGCGGACACCCAGGTCGCACGCATGGACCTGACATTTACCCTGGGCGAACGCTGGAACTCCGCCGGTGAGCCCGCTGGGATCGGCGGGTCGGCCGAGTTTCGCACCGATGTGTTCGACGCGGCCAGCATCCAGGCGCTCATCGCGCAGTTGGAGCGGGTGTTGGTAGCGATGACCGCAGACCCCAGACGACGGCTCTCGTCGGTGAATCTGTTGGACGAGGGTGAGCACGCCCGCCTGGATGAGTGGGGTAACCGGGTGGTGTTGACCCAGCCGGCGACAGAAGTGTCGATTCCGGTGTCGTTCGCTGCCCAGGTGGCCCGCACACCGGAGGCAGTGGCGATCAGCTGCCTCGGTCGCTCGATGACATACCGCGAGGTCGACGAAGCTTCGAACCGGTTGGCGCACTTGTTGGCCGCCCTGGGCGCCGGCCCGGGAGAGTGCGTGGCGCTGCTGTTGTCCCGTTCCGCCGAGGCCATCGTGGCGATTGTGGCCGTGCTCAAGACCGGGGCGGCCTACCTGCCGATCGACCTCGCGCATCCCGACGCTCGCATCGAATTCGTCGTGACCGACGCCGCGCCGATCGCCGCGATCACCACCACCGAGCTGGCCGAGCGGTTCGACGGCTACGACCTGCGGGTCATCGACATCAACGACCCCGCTGTTGACGCCCAGCCCAGCACGGCACTGCCAGCGCCGGCCCCCGACAACATCGCCTACCTCATCTACACCTCCGGCACCACCGGGGTGCCCAAGGGCGTGGCCATCACCCACCACAACGTCACCCAGCTGTTCGGGTCGCCGGATATCCACCTGCAGGCGCCCGCGTGGGCGCAGTCGCATTCCTTGGCCTTCGACGCCTCGGTGGAAGAGATCTGGTGTGCGTTGTTGCACGGCGGGCGGCTGGTGGTGGTGCCCGAGTCGGTGACACGCTCGGCGGAAGACTTGCACGCCTTGCTGGTCGCTGAACAGGTCAGTGTATTAAGCCAGTCGCCGTCTGCACTGGCGATGCTCTCCCCTGAGGGGTTGGAGTCGATGGCGTTGCTGGTGGCCGGTGAGGCGTGCTCGGCCGAGGTGGTGGAGCGGTGGGCGCCGGGGCGGATGATGGTCAATGAGTATGGCCCGACCGAGACCACGGTGTGTGCGTCCAGGAGTGCGCCCTTGGTCGCGGGTTCGGGGGTGCCGCCAATCGGCTCGCCGTTACCGGGTGCGGCGTTGTTCGTGCTGGATCAGTGGTTGTGTCCGGTGCCGCCGGGTGTGGTCGGTGAGTTGTACGTAGCCGGCGCCGGAGTAGGGGTTGGCTATGTGGGCCGGGCCGGGTTGACGTCGTCGCGGTTTGTGGCCTGCCCGTTCGGGGCGCAGGGAACGCGCATGTATCGCACCGGAGACCTCGTGAGTTGGGGCGCCGATGGGCAGCTGCGGTACCTGGGTCGCGCCGATGAGCAGGTAAAGATCCGCGGCTATCGCATCGAACTCGGTGAAGTGCGCGCGGCGCTGGCCGCACTCGACCGAGTGGAGCAGGCGGTGGTGATCGCTCGTGAGGACCGCCCCGGCGACAAGCGGCTGATCGGCTATGTCACCGGGACTGCCGACCCGGCCGAGGCGCGCGCCGCGCTGGTCGAGCGGCTGCCGGCCTACATGGTGCCTGCGGCGGTGGTGGCGATCGACGCCCTGCCGTTGACGGTCAACGGCAAACTGGACATCCGGGCCCTGCCGGCACCCGAATACACCGATGTCGATCGGTATCGCGCCCCGGCCACTCTCACCGAGGAGATCTTGGCCAGCATCTACGCCCAGGTTCTCGGGCTCGAGCGGGTCGGAGTCGACGACTCATTCTTCGACCTGGGCGGGGATTCGCTGTCCGCGATGCGGGTCATCGCGGCGATCAACACCAGTCTGGATACGAACCTTGCGGTGCGCACCTTGTTCCACGCGCCGTCCGTTAGAAGCTTGAGTCAGCAGTTGGGCCAAGATGCCAGCGAGATCGAAGTGGTCCCTGTTGAGTTCCTCAAGGAGGGCACCGGTGATCCGCTGTTCTGCATTCATCCCGGGGGCGGGCTGGTCTGGCCGTATCACGCTCTAGGCAATTACCTGGACTGCCCGATCATTGGAATTCAACAAATCCCGCAAAATGGCGAGGTTGAAGCTGGGTCAATCCGCGATATGGCGAAAAACTATGCGGATCGGATCCAAGGGGTTGATCCTACCGGGCCCTACAACCTTCTCGGCTGGTCGTTTGGAGGCGTTGTCGCCCATGAGATTGCCATCGAGCTCCAGCGACGCGGATGCTCAATCGCACACCTCATCCTTCTTGACGCTCTGCTATTTATCGATAGCGGTGCAACTCTACCGACCCTGGGCGAGCAGGACGTGCTAGCAGAGGTTTTGCGGTTCTGTGGTATAGACATTCCCGATCAGGATGAGCCGCTGACTTATGACCGGGTTGAAGGACTACTTCGCGAACGAGGAATTGTCGAATTTGCTCGATACAAACAGCTTCTGGATTTGGGTGTTCAAAACATTGACAGCAACCAGGCGTTGTCTGTAGGCCACGAACCCGGTGTCTTCGCTGGCGATATAACCATATTTTCCGCTGTGGGGGATGAGGCCGATCTGAGTTTGCCTCCTCTGCAAAGTTGGCGTCCGTACGTGACTGGCGACATCAACAGCTACCCGGTCGACTGTAGGCACCAAGAAATGATGAATCCTGAATCGCTCGTCCTGTATGGCGAACAACTCAAAGTCCTTCTAGAACCTGAAAGTGCGCGCACGGAATGATTGCACCGAAAGCGCCTTCCTGGATTGGGACAAGATCGACATCACAAAGAGCGGCCGGATTCATGCAAAAGATCAAGCACGATGTGTTCGGCAACGTTGTGGTGAGCGATATGCAGCCGCAGGGAGTCGGTTTTCGAGCGCGCATTGTGCTCTTCCAACTGGTACAAAACCTGCTCATCAGGGTTGAAAACTTTCCTGGGCGGTCCCCGACGCACGGCGGCAAAGAGCGTTTCGAGGCCGTCATCACTCAAAGCGCCGCGGCGAAATAGCGGTTCAAGATGGCCGTCGAACCGACAACGTTGCGCCCCACGAAGATGCGCTTTCCGGCTTTGCTGCGGTCTCGCCGGTTCGTCTCCGTAGTTGTCGCGATCGGCGGCATACAGCTGATGGTGTCGATGGACGGCCCCGTTGCGATCTTCGCGCTTCCCAGGATCCAGAACGAGCTGGGTTTGTCGGATGCCGCGCGGAGCTGGGTGATTACCGCTTACATGCTGACCTTCGGCGGCCTGATGCTGCTGGGTGGCCGCTTGGGTGACACCATCGGCCGCAAGCGAGCTTTCATCGTCGGGGTCGCGCTGTTCACCCTCGCCTCGACCTTGTGCGGCATCGCCTGGGACGGGGGCATGCTGATATCGGCACGGCTGCTGCACGGCGGGGCCGCCGCAATCACCACACCGACGATTTTGGCGCTGATAGCGACCACGTTCCCCAAGGGGGGGGAACGTAATTTTGCGACAGCGGTGTTCGGCGCGATGTCCGGTCTCGGCGGGGTGCTGGGCCTGGCGGTGGGCGGGGCGCTGACCGACGTGTCGTGGCGGCTGGCATTTTTGGTGAACGTGCCGATCGGGCTGGCGGTGATCTACCTGGCCGTCATCACGCTGCAGGAAACTCAGAAGGAGCGGATGAAGCTCGACGCCGCCGGGGCCGTGCTGGCCACGTTGACCTGTACCGCCTCAGTGTTCGGCCTCTCGACGGGCCCGGAAAAGGGGTGGCTGTCGGCCATCACGGTCGGTTCAGGCGTGGTGGCTCTGGCCGCTTTCGCTGCGTTCGTCGTGGTGGAGCGCAGGGCCGAGAACCCCGTCGTGCCGTTCAGCCTGTTCTTCGACCGCAACCGGCTGGCCACGTTCGCGGGCATGTTCCTTGCCGGTGGGATATTTTTCACCCTGACCGTGCTGGTCGGCCTGTATGTGCAGACCATCATGGGCTACAGTCCGCTGCGCGCCGGCATCGCCTTCATCCCGTTCGGCATCGCGATGGCCATCGGGGTCGGCGTGGCGTCGAAGCTGGTGGTGCGGTTCCCGCCGCGGCTGCTGGTGATGGCCAGCGGCAGCCTGATTCTGGTCGCGACGCTGTACGGCTCGACCTTCCACCGCGGCGTGCCGTACTTCCCAAATCTTGTTGTGCCGCTGATCATTGGCGCTATTGGCGTCGGCGGGGTCTTCGTCACGCTCACGTTATCGGTGATCGCCGGCGTCGGTTTCGACCGCATCGGGCCGACGTCGGCGATTGCACTGATGCTGCAGACCCTTGGCGGGCCACTGGTGCTGGCCATCATCCAAGCCGCCATCACGTCCCGCACGCTATCCCTGGGCGGCACCCTCGGGCCGGTGAAGTTCATGGATGCCGCGCAATTGCATGCGCTGGACCGCGGCTACACCTACGGCCTGCTGTGGCTGGGCGGCGTCGTCGTGCTGCTCGGTGGGGTGGCGCTGCTGATCGGGTACACCGCCGCGCAGGTGGCCCGCGCGCAGGAGGTCAAGGAATCCATCGACGCGGGGGAGATGTAGCTCGTCGTGGGCTCCGTCAACCGGGACCGGCTGCTTCACGGCGCCGCCGTCTCGGGTGTGAGGCCGTGCCGCCACGTATGGGCCGAAGTCAGCGGGCTCGACGAATAGTGCTGTCGCAGAATGTAATCCGCGCTACGACACGAATTTACGGTTGCGGAACTTACTGTCGCGCAGGGACCACCACTCTGTCGGCCGGCGCCCACCACTCTATGTGCAGCTCCTGACTACGCTACCGACTTGATAAGCCTGACAACAGGATTGAAACCCACGACGCTCTGGATCATGCACTTCGTCGAGACCGCTCTCGGGCGTCCGGTCAGAGACGGCTAGTGCACCGAACTTTTCGGTTTCATGCCACAGCGAAATTTGGAGGACTGGTGAGTAGCAACCCGTTCGACGACGGCACGGGCAGCCAATCGCTGCTGTGCGGCCAACCACTCGAAGCTCTATCAGAACGTGACGGTGTGCGCACGACGGACAAGCTACTTCGTCGTTGCTCCAAGGAGGCGAAATGACTACACACCAGATCGACGACATTATGCAGCGCCAGCCTTCGACCGATTCTTCGCCCGTGATCGGCACCATGCCTGTCACTCCTGTTGCGGTGATCGGCATGGCTTGCCGGCTGCCTGGAGCCATCGACTCCCCGGAGCAATTGTGGGACGCGTTGCTGCGTGGCGATGACCTGGTTACCGAAATCCCGCCCGACCGTTGGGACGCCGATGAATACTACGATCCCGAGCCGGGTGTGCCTGGCCGGTCGGTATCGCGGTGGGGCGCATTCATTAACGACGTTGCCGGCTTCGATCCCGAGTTCTTCGGGATCAACGAGCGGGAAGCGACCGCGATGGATCCGCAACACCGGTTGCTTTTGGAGACCTCATGGGAGGCCATGGAACACGCCGGTCTCACGCGGGAGCGCATCGCCGACTCCCGGACCGGCGTGTTCATGGGATTGACGCATGGCGACTATCAATTGCTGGCCGCCGACGCGCACTCCGTGGAGGGGGCGTACGGGTTTTCCGGCAGCAACTTCAGCCTGGCTTCCGGGCGCATCGCCTATGCCCTGGGCGTCCACGGTCCCGCGTTGACGGTGGACACCGCATGTTCTTCGGGTCTGACCGCGATACACCTGGCGTGCCGCAGCCTGCACGAGGGCGAGAGCGACCTCGCCCTGGCCGGCGGCGCCACACTGGCGCTGGACCCGAGGAAATTCTCCGCGGGCTCAGCCGAGGGAATGCTGTCGCCGACCGGGCGCTGCCATGCCTTTGACGTCGCGGCCGACGGGTTCGTGGGCGGCGAGGGGAGCGTCATGCTGCTACTCAAGCGGCTGTCCGACGCGCTACGAGAGGGTGATCGGATTCTGGCTGTGGTGCGCGGGACGGCCGCCAATCAGGACGGTCATACAGTGAACATCGCGACACCGTCGAAGACCGCGCAGACCGCGGTGTATCAGGCGGCTTTGGCCGCCGCGGGTGTGGACGCCCGCACGGTCGGCATGGTCGAGGCGCACGGGCCCGGCACCCCGGTGGGTGACCCGATCGAATACGCAAGCCTGGCCAACGTTTATGGCATCGACAGCCCCTGCGCGCTGGCGTCGGTGAAGACCAACTTCGGCCATGCGCAGGCGGCCTCCGGAGCGCTCGGGATGATGAAGGCGATCCTCGCGCTGCAGCATGGTGTGGTCCCCCGGAATCTGCACTTCACCCGGCTACCCGATGACCTTGCCCGGATCGATACGAACCTCTTTGTCCCGCAGGAGACTACACCGTGGGTCACCAACGGGCGCCACCCACGGCGGGCGGCGGTCTCGTCGTACGGGCTGTCGGGAACCAACGTGCACGCCATCGTCGAACAAGCGCCTGAGCGGGCTCCCGAAGCCGCTGTGCCCGAACCTGTCTCAGCCGAAGCGTCGACGACGGCGCCACTGCTGTTCCCACTGTCGTCCACCTCGGCCGACGAACTGCGCCGCACCGCCGGCCGGCTCGCCGACTGGGTGGGGGCACATGACGATCTGGCGTTGCCCGATCTGGCCTATACCCTGGCGCGTCGCCGCGCGCACCGCCCGGTACGCACCGCCGTCATCGCCGGCAACCGGCCCGAGCTCGCAGAGGCTTTGCGCGAGGTTGCCGACGGCGATACTCCGTATCCGGCCGCGGTCGGGCAGGACGACCGTGGACCGGTATGGGTGTTCTCCGGGCAGGGATCGCAATGGGCTGCGATGGGCGCAGACCTGTTGACCACCGAACCGGTGTTTGCCGCCACCGTCGCGCAGGCCGAGCCGGTGATCGCGCAGGAGTCTGGGTTTTCAGTGACCGAGGCGATGTCGGCGCCGCAGATCGTGACCGGTCAAGACCGGATCCAGCCGACACTGTTCACCATGCAGGTCGCGCTGGCGGCCACCATGAATTCCTATGGAGTCCGCCCGGGCGCGGTCATCGGGCACTCTCTCGGCGAGGCCGCCGCAGCCGTTGTCGCGGGTGCGCTGTCGCTGGAAGACGGGCTGCGTGTTATCTGCCGCCGCTCACGGCTGATGTTTCGCGTCGCCGGTGCCGGCGCCACGGCATCAGTGGAATTGCCTGCGCAGCAAGTGCTTTCGGAGTTGACGGCACGCGGTATCAAAGACGTCGTGGTGGCGGTGGTCGCGTCGCCGCAATCCACGGTGATCGCCGGCGCCGCCCAAACGGTTCGCGACCTGGTCGCGGCCTGGGGGCAGCGTGAGGTGATGGCCCGCGAGGTCCCCACCGATGTCGCCTTTCATTCGCCTCAAGTCGATCCGATCATGGACGAGCTGATCGAGACACTCGCCGAGATCCGCCCGACGACACCGGAAGTTCCCTTCTACTCGGCGACCCTGTTCGACCCGCGCGAGCAGCCAGTCTGCGATGCCCGCTATTGGGCGAACAATATGCGCCGCATGGTGCGGTTCGCCACGGCCGTGCAGGCCGCTTTGGAGGATGGCTACCGGGTCTTTGCCGAGCTGGCGCCACACCCGCTGCTCATCCGCGCTCTGGAGCAGACCGCCCGCAGTCGCGAGATGCCGATGGCCGCTCAGGCCGGTATGCGCCGTGAACAAGCGCTTCCGCACGGGCTGCGTGGATTGGTGGCGGATCTGCACAGCGCGGGCGCCGCAGTCGATTTCGCCATGCTCTACCCGAGCGGGCGGCTGGTGGAGGCGCCGCTGCCGACCTGGACGCACCGTCGGCTGTGGTTGAGCGGCGGCGGTCAGGAATCCCCAACACATGGTGGTTGCACCGTTTCCGTACATCCGTTGCTGGGCTCGCACGTGCACTTGCAGGAGGAACCTGAGCGCCACTTGTGGCAGGCCGAGATCGGCACCGCCGCCCAGCCCTGGCTCGCCGACCACCAGATCCGCAATGTGGTCGTGCTTCCGGGAGCCGCCTACTGCGAAATGGCGTTAGCGGCCGCGCGTACTGTGCTGGGCGAAACGGGCGAGGTTCATGACATCCGCTTCGAGCAGGTGCTCCTGCTGGATGAGCAGACCACGATCGGCGCCACGGCGTCGTTGTCCTCGCCGGGCGTCGTCGACTTCACCGTTGAGTCGAATCAGGGCGGCGAAAAGGCCCAGCATGCGGCCGCAGTCTTGGGTGCCGCACAGGATGAGCAGCCGCCCGCGTATGACGTGTCCGCGCTACTCGCCGCGCATGCGAGTTGCGACGATGGCGCCGAGGTGCGCAAGCGTATGGACCAACGTGGCGTTCAGTATGGTCCCGCGTTCGCCGGTCTGGGCGACGTTCACACCGGCGAGGAGGGGACATGCACCGTCCTGGCCGAGGTGGCGCTACCGCGCCAAATCCGCTCGCAACAAGCGGCTTACGGCGTTCACCCCGCACTGCTAGATGCCTGTTTTCAGTCCGTTGAAGCTCATCCGGACGTCCAGGCCCTGGGCGAAGGTGCGCTGGGGTTGGTGTTGGGCATCCGTCGACTCCGCTCCTACAGCGCTGCCCGCAACGCCCACTACTGCTACACGCGGGTGACCAAAGCCGATACCTCCGGGGTCGAGGCCGACATCGACGTGCTCGACGAGCACGGGGCAGTCCTGCTGACCGTGCAGGGGCTGCGAGTGGGCACCAGCGCATCCGAGAGCGGCAATAAAGATCGCGTGCTGGCCGAGCGGCTGTTGACCATCGAATGGCGGCAACGAGAACTGCCCGAGCCGGACCACACCGACGCCGGAAGCTGGCTGCTGATCGGCACTGCCACCACCGCAGACGTGGTGGCCGGCACGTTGGCCGACGCCCTGAAAAACCATGGAGTGCACTGCACCACGATGTCCTGGCCGCAGCAGGCCGACCACATCTCGAACGCGGAGCAGCTGGGAAATCATCTGCGCGCGGGGGGATTCACCGGTGTGGTGATCCTCACCGGACCGAAAAACGGCGACGCTGACGAGCAGTCTGCGCTGCTGGGCCGGAACTATGTGCGACATTTGGTGCGCATTGGCCGCGAGTTGGCGGACCTTCCCGGCGAACCGCCGCGCTTGTATGTCGTGACTCGCAATGCCCAAAGTGTGGTGTCCAACGACGTGCCCAACCTCGGGCAGGCCGGGTTGCGGGGGCTGGTCCGGGTAATCGGCATGGAACACCCGCATCTGGGCGTCGCCCAGATCGATGTGGACGAGTCCACCGACGCCGAACAGCTGGCAGGGCAACTGCTCGCCGGCTCGGAGGAGGACGAGACCGCCTGGCGAAATGGCGCGTGGTACAACGCGCGGTTGTGCCCTGCTCCACTGCTCCCCGAGGAGCGGCAGACCGCGGTCGCCGACCACGAGTGCGACGGGATGCGCCTGCAGATCCGTACACCCGGTGATCTGGAGTCACTCGAACTCGTTGCCTGCGACCGCGTTCCACCGGGACCGGGACAGATCGAGGTCGCGGTCAGCGCGTCCAGCATCAACTTCGCCGACGTGCTCGTTGCGTTCGGCCGTTACCCCGCCTTCGAGGGCCGGCTACCGCAGCTGGGCACCGACTTCGCCGGCGTGGTGACCGCGGTCGGGCCAGACGTGACCGACCACAAGGTGGGTGATCGTGTCGGGGGCCTGAGCGCCAACGGTTGTTGGGGTACCTTCCTCACCTGCGACGCGCGCCTGGCGGTCACGCTGCCGGCCGGCCTGGCCGACGACCAGGCGGCGGCGGTGACCACCGCGCACGCCACCGCCTATTACGGCCTGCATGAGCTGGCCCGCATCGGATCCGGTGATCGGGTGCTGATCCACTCGGCGACCGGCGGGGTTGGACAGGCGGCAATCGCCATCGCCCGGGCCGCGGGAGCCGAGATCTTCGCCACCGCGGGCAGTGATCAGCGTCGACAACTATTGCGCGACATGGGCATTGAGCACGTTTACGATTCGCGAAGTGTGGAGTTCGCCGACCTGATCCGCCGTGACACCAGCGGCTATGGCGTGGACATCATACTGAACTCGGTCGTCGGCGCTGCCCAGCGCGCGGGCGTCGAATTGCTGGCGTTCGGTGGACGATTCGTCGAGATCGGCAAACGCGACATCTACGGCGACACCCGATTGGGGCTCTTGCCGTTCCGGCGCAACCTGACGTTCTACGCCCTCGACCTGGCGTTGATGTCATTCAGCCATCCGGACAGGCTGCGAGGCTTGCTGAAAACGGTGTACGGGTTCACCGCGGACGGTTCGTTGCCGATGCCGGAAAGCACGCACTACCCGCTTGCCGACGCCGCTACCGCGATTCGGGTGATGAGTGGCGCCCAGCACACCGGCAAACTCGTGCTCGATGTCCCGCACACCGGCCGCAGCCGCGTAGTGGTGCCGCCCGCGCAGGTGGAGATTTTCCGCGGCGACGGCGCCTACATCATCACCGGCGGGCTGGGAGGCCTGGGGCTGTACTTGGCCGAGAAGATGGCTTCTCCCGGTTCGGGGGCCGGTTGCGGGCGTATCGTGTTGTCCTCGCGCTCGCAACCAGATCCCAAGGCGCTGGAAACGATCGAGCGCATCCGCGAGATCGGTGCCGACGTCGTGGTGGAGTGCGGCGACATAGCCGAGGCCGGTACGGCTCAGCGATTGGTGGCGACGGCGACCGCCACCGGGCTTCCGGTGCGCGGTGTGCTGCATCTGGCGGCGGTGATCGAGGATGCCACGCTGACCAATATCACCGACGAGATCATCGAGCATGACTGGGCACCAAAGGTTTCCGGTGCATGGAATTTGCACACCGCCACCGCTGAGCAGCCGTTGGATTGGTTCTGCTTGTTCTCCTCGGCTGCCGCGCTGGTGGGGTCGCCCGGGCAGGGTGCCTACGCCGCCGCCAACAGCTGGCTGGACTCCTTCACCCGCTGGCGACGGGCTCGGGGTTTGCCGGCCACCGCGATCGCATGGGGTGCCTGGGCGCAGATAGGACGCGGCACCGCCTTGGCCGCGGGCGCCGACGTTGCCGTCGCTCCCGACGAAGGCGCCTATGCGTTCGAAGCGCTGCTGCGCCACGACCGCGCCTGCACAGGGTATGCGCCGATAACGGGAACACCGTGGTTGACCGCGTTCGCCCAGCGCAGTCCCTTCGCCGAAGCGTTCCGATCCAACGGGCAAAGCTCAACGGGCACAAATAAGCTGCGTGCCGAGCTCGATGAGTTGGCCTTGGACGAGTGGCCCATCCGGCTGCGGCGCCTGATCTCCGACCAGGCCAGCCTGATCCTGCGCCGCAACATCGATCCCGACCGTCCGCTGTCCGAGTACGGCCTCGACTCGCTGGGCGGCCTCGAACTACTTACCCGCATCCAGACCGAAACGGGCATCCGTGTGACGCCCGCCGACATCGCCACCATTGGCACCATTCGCGGTTTGGCGGAACTGCTGTACGGAAAGCTGGCTCCCGCCGACGCCGCTTGAGGCTGAAAGGGTTTGAATCATGGCATCTGACTACATGACCACGGGAAAGTCCGCTCCGAGCGCACCCGAGAACCTCGACTTCTTCACCGAGAAGTCGCTCGTCGATGACCCGTACGACTACTACGACGCCATCCGTCGCTGCCCGGCATGGCGTGAGCCGGCGCACGGCGTGGTGATGGTCTCAGGGTACGACGAGGCCATCGCCGTGCAACGCGACGCCGACAAGACCTTCTCGGTATGCAATATCGTCAGCGGACCATGGTCGGGGATTCCGGCCAAAACAGACAGCGATGACATCTCGGATCTGATCGAAAAGCACCGCCACGGAGTTACATTCGGCGACTACTTCCTAACGTTTGATCCTCCGAAGCACACGGCACATCGCGCACTGTTGAGCCGGTTGTTTACGCCCAAGCAGCTCAAGAACAACGAGGACTTCCTGTGGCGGCTTGCCGACGAGCAGCTCAACCGCTTCGTCGCAAAGGGCAAGTGCGAGATGGTGTTCGATTACAATTTTCCATATACGCTCGACGCGATCACCGACCTGCTGGACGTACCCGAGGCCGACCGTGAGCGATTCCGCAGCGCCGCGAGAGCCAGCAGGCTCGAAGGCGATCGCAGCGGTTTTGTTGGCGTGAAAGAGGAGTGGTTCGTCGAGTACATCGAGGATCGGCGGCGTAATCCGCGCAACGACGTCCTCACCGAGCTTGCCTTGGCAAAGTTTCCCGACGGCACGACGCCCGACCCGATTGACGTTGCCCGCGTTGCCACCTTCATGTACGCGGCCGGCCACGGCACGACTATCGACCTGCTGAGTCTCTCGATGCTCATGCTGGCGGAGCGACCAGACTTGCAAGAGCAACTGCGCGAGGACAACTCAAAGATCCCCGCCTTCATCGAGGAAATGCTGCGCTTCGAAAGCCCTATCAAATCGAATTTCCGCCTGGCGCGGCGCAATACCAGGATCGGTGAGCTCGATGTGCAAGCCGGTACCAGCGTACTGGTGATGAACGGTGCGGCAAACCGCGATCCACGACGGTTCGACGACCCCGCCGAATTTCGTATCGGACGTCCGAACATACTGCATCACATGGCATTCGGCCGCGGTGTCCACACTTGCCCGGGCGCCCCGATTGCGCGCGCCGAAGTGCGGGTGAGCTTGGAAAGAATCCTTGACCGGATGGCAGACATTCGGCTTTCAGAGGCCGAGCACGGTCCCCCCAGCGCTCGTCGGTTCAAATGGGATCGAACCCTATTGTTCAGGCGTCTCAAGGAATTGCACCTCGAATTCACTCCGGTTCAGGAGGTGTCCAAAAATGGCCACGCCATCGTTGACTAGGTTGGCTGTCGGGGTTTGCGGCCTGACACTGTCGTTGACCGCGGGGGCCGGGCTCGCGTGCGCCGACCGGGATTTGACTCCGTTTGTCAACACAACCTGCAATTACGGGCAGGTGATATCTGCGCTGCAGACGGCAGATCCCCAAGCCGCCGCACAATTCACTTCTTCGCCGGAGAGCACGTCTTTTTTGCGTCAGTTCCTCGCCTCGCCGCCGAGTCAACGCCAGCAGATGGCGCAGATGCTGGCGAGCCAGCCAGGGGCTGACCAGGAGTTTGGGCTTGTCCAGCGGGTGTTCAACACCTGCAACAACTACTGAGCAGATCAGCTTCTACCTCCGACCACCGCTACCTCGTGGAGTACTCCGTGGCTACCCTCATCGAAGGTTTCCCGCTCATCAACACACTGCGCGACGCGGTGTTCCTCTCTGCAACCGTCAGCGAGATCGAAAGGCTGACACCAAGAATGCGCCGCATCCGGTTCAACGGCCCGCGACTGCGGGGACTGACCTGGACGCCAGGTCAGCATGTCCGGGTGCAGGTCGAGAGTCTGCGTGAATCCGTTCTGCGGCTGCACCGATACCCCGTGCTACGCACGTATTCCATCTACGACGTCGACCCGGACCTCGGTGCGCTCGACATCGTCATGGTCGACCACGACGGTGATCCAAAAGGCGCGACACCAGCCAGACGCTGGGCGATGGCCACCGCCGTCGGAGATCACGCTAATCTCACCCGGCCCCAGGGCAAGCTCGTCATACGCCACGACGCGCCCTACCACGTGTTCGCCGGCGAAGAAACCGCTTCGGTCGCCTTCGCCGCGATGCTTCGATCCATGCGTCCAACCGCCGAGATCTACGGGGTGATCGAGGCTGCGGCCGAAATCGACCATCTTCCCCTGGCCACACAGCTGACCCGGGTCGAGCGCGGTTCCGCCTCGGCCGCAAACTCTGCTGTGCTCGCCGACGCGCTGCGCCGCCTCCCACTGCCTGAGTATCCCGGAATTGCCTACCTCGCCGGCGAGGCCCGCACCATACAAACCTTACGCAAAATATTGATCGCCGAACGTGGCTGGGACCGCCGGCAGATACGCACTAAACCCTTTTGGACCCCCGGCCGCAGCGGGATGGAGTGATTATGGTTGAGATCTCTATTTCTGACCTGCTGTGTGAACGCGCCAGCTTGCAGCCCAATGACACGGCCGTCACCTTTATTGATTACGAGCAGGACTGGAACGGGGTTGCCGAAAGCCTGACGTGGTCGCAGTTGTATCGGCGAACGGTGAATGTTGCACGGGCACTTCAGCCTTGCGGGTCGACGGGGGATCGCGCGGTGATAATGGCCCCGCAGGGGCTGGATTACATCGTGGCGTTTCTCGGCGCACTGCATGCGGGACAGGTTGCAGTTCCGCTTGCCATTCCGTTAGGTGGCGTCAGCGATGAGCGCGTCAGCTCGGTGCTGCGTGACTCGTCGCCGACTATCGTGCTCACAACATCGGCCGCCGCGGAAACCGTTGCCGGATACGTCAAGTCGCAATCTGGCGGACCCAATCCGTCCGTCGTCGAGGTCGATCTGCTGGACCTGGACGCCAGGACAGGATCCGGCGCCGGGTGCTCTGATCACCTAGAGCTGGCGTATTTGCAGTACACGTCCGGATCGACCCGTCAACCAGCCGGGGTGATGGTCTCGCATAGGAACCTGCTGGCGAATTTCGGGCAGGTCATGTCCGACTTTTGCGCGGAGTACGGAGGCGTCGCTCCACCAGACACGACCATAGTCTCGTGGCTGCCGTTCTATCACGACATGGGTTTGATACTGGGGGTGTGCGCACCGATTCTGGGCGGAATTCGCGCTGTGCTGACGAGTCCGGTGTCGTTCCTGCAGCGACCGGCCCGGTGGATGCAATTGCTGGCCAAGGAAAGTCACGCATTTTCGGCGGCGCCGAACTTTGCCTTCGAATTGGCGGCACGCAAAACGTCGGGCGAGGACATGGCCGGACTGGATCTGGGGGATGTGCTGGTCATACTCAGCGGCAGCGAACGTGTGCATCCTGCGACGTTGCAGCGCTTCACCGACCGGTTCGCGCGCTTCAATTTGCCCGAGGCGGCGGTACGGCCAGGCTATGGGCTCGCAGAGGCTACGGTGTACGCGCTGACCCGCACACCGGCGCAACCACCCAAAATCGTGCGCTTCGAACCCGAGAAGCTGGCCACCGGCACCGCGGAGCGCTGCGAAAGCCCAAGCGGTACACCGTTGGTCAGCTACGGGGCGCCGCGGTCACCGATGATATGTGTCGTTGATCCGGACACCAGGATTGAGTGCCCGCAGGGAACCGTCGGCGAGATCTGGATTCACGGTGACAACGTTGCCATGGGCTACTGGGAGAAGCCTCGAGAGACTGAGCGCACGTTCGATGATCGGCTTGTCGCTCCGTCGGCCGGCACACCGGAAGCGCCATGGCTGCGAACCGGCGACTCGGGATTCTTCTTCGAAGGCGAGCTGTTCATCATCGGACGGATCAAGGATCTGTTGATCGTCTACGGGCGTAACCACTCACCCGACGACATCGAAGCGACGGTCCAGGAAATCACCCGGGGTAGGTGCGCGGCGATAGCGGTTCCGAATGGGGGCATGGAAAAGCTTGTCGTCATCATCGAAGTCAAGAACCAGAACGCGTCCCACGAAGAGGCAGCGCACAAGCTCGCCGTCGTCGAGCGCGAAGTCACCTCGGCGGTCTGCAACTCGCACGGCGTCGGCATCGCGGATCTGGTTGTGGTAGTGCCCGGTTCGATCCCGATCACCACAAGTGGCAAGGTTCGGCGAGCGGCGTGCGTCGAGCAGTATCGGCAAGGTCAATTCGCCCGCCTGCGCGGTTAGGCGTTGCCGCCGCCCCAATGCCTTCCAACGGGACGCCAGCAGAACTCATTGCTGCCCTGGCGGTGCCAGAGGTAGGTTTCAACACCACCCAAGCTGGTGCGCGTCACAAAGTTCCACACTGAGCGGGCTAGGGGAGGTGATTTTTTGTGCGGCGTTCCTCCACTTTGAGAGGTGGAATCCGTGGCCGAAGCCGACTGACCCCCGGTCGCGCTCCGGTGAACCGCGATGGTGCTGGCCGACGCCCGTTCGCCCGCAGCACCGCGCCGTTGCCTGTTGGACGCGATGGCGCGCGCCGTGATATCCAGCTCCCGATAGCTGAGCTGGCTATGTTCCTCCGCGCCCGTGGAATCGCCGGCTGGCGATGGGACGGAACCGCCGTTTGTCATCCAGCGGCCCCCGTCAACATGCTCGACCACATGTCATGCCGCGAGCTTATGGTCGCGTCTGCCGCTCCGGCGCACGGTCGGGGCCAAGTAGAGTAGTGCGAACGCCCAGTTGGGGTAGTGGTAACCAAGCAACCAGGAAATTGCCTGCCGTCGACTGAACAGTGCCGTGCTCTTGAGACATTCAGGTCTCGTGCGATTACCCGCCGACGATGCCCGAATGCACCGGCGAAGCCGGAATTCCGCGATCCTGCATGGATAGTCGGTTCGCATTCGTGATGGCGCCCGAACTTTTTGGCATCCGCACCCTTCTTGGCCACGCCGCTGCGCGCTCAACCTGAGCGAGACGCTGGATGGGGCACCGGATTCGGCGACGACGATGAGGTCACCGAGGACGCTCGGACCGGGGACTGTTTAGCTGTATCTCACCGAGCGCCGTCGTGGAGTACGTTGTCGGCCATGACATCGCTGCGAGACCAAGTCGTTTTCATCACCGGGGGCGCCCGGGGGATCGGGGCCGAGGTCGCGCGCCGGCTGGCGGCCAGGGGCGCCAAACTGGTCCTGACCGATCTCAACGACGCCGACCTGAAGGCGATCGCCGCTGAGCTCGGCGAAGACCGGGTGCTGACGGCGGTCGCCGATGTGCGCGATCTGCCCGCCATGCAGGCCGCCGCCGACCGCGCCGTCGAGCGATTCGGCGGGATCGACGTGGTGCTGGCCAACGCCGGCATCATGAGTTACGGCTCGGTGGCCCAAGTCGATCCCGATGCCTTCAAACGGTTGCTCGACATCAACGTCCTCGGCGTCTTTCACACCGTGCGCGCCACATTGCCCGCGGTGATCGAGCGGCGCGGCCACGTGCTGATCGTCTCGTCACTGGCCGCGTACGCGGCGGCGCCCGGGCTGGCGCCCTACAACGCCTCCAAGGCCGGCGTCGAGATGTTCGCCAATGCGCTGCGGCTGGAGGTGGCCCACCAGGGCGTCACCGTCGGCTCGGCGCACATGTCCTGGATCGACACCGCCCTGGTCCGTGACACCCAGACCGACCTGCCGGCGTTCAACCAACTGCTTGCCAGCTTCCCGTGGCCACTGAACAAGACGACGACCGTCGACAAATGCGCGGCCGCATTCGTCAAGGGCATCCAGCACCGGCGCACCCGCGTTTACTGCCCCCGCTGGGTGGCTCTGTTCCGCTGGTTCAAGCCGGTGCTGTCCAGCTCGGTGGGCGAAGCGCCGCTGCGCAAATCCACCGCCGAGTTGTTACCCCAACTGGACGCCCAGGTCGCCGCGCTCGGTCGTTCCACCAGTGCCTATAACCAGGACCTCGGCAAGTCCTAGCCGGTTTGGGCCACGCGCTGCGACGCGATGGCCGCCACCCGGTTGCGCACCAGGAACCATCCGGCGCTCAGCGCCGGGATGACGACCACCACCGTGGCGATGGTCCAGGTGCCGGTCTGTTTGTCGAAGGCCATCATCACCAGGACGCCGGCCAGAAACGCCAGGGTGAGGTACCCGGAGTATGGGGCCCACGGCATCCGGAACCGCGGCCGTTCGATGAGCCCGGCCTTGGCCAGCCGATAGAAGCGCAGCTGACATAAGACGATGGTCGCCCAGCTCGCGATGACGCCCGGCGCCACGATGTTGAGCACGATCTCGAAGGCTTCGCCGGGATTGAAGGCATTGAGGGCGATGCCGAGCAGGCAGATGGCCGCCGCCATCGCGATGCCGACGAACGGCACCCCGTTCTTGGACATCCGGGTCGCGAACCTGGGTGCGCTGCCGCTGGACGCCATCGAGTGCATGATCCGGCCGGTCGAATACAGTCCCGCATTCAGGCTCGACAGGGCGGCGGTGAGCACCACGATGTTCATCAGATCCCCGGCGCCGTGCAAACCGATCTTGGAAAAGAAAGTGACGAAAGGACTTTCGGTGGCCTTGTACGACGTGTAGGGCAACAGCAACGCCAGTAGCGCCACCGAGCCGACGTAAAAGATCGCGATGCGCGCGATCACCGAATTGATCGCGCGGGGCATGACCTCCTCCGGCTCGGCGGTCTCCCCGGCGGCCGTGCCCACCAATTCGACGGCGGCATAGGCGAATACCACGCCCGAGGTGGTCAGCAGCACCGCCAGCACCCCGGAGGGAAACAGGCCGCCGTGGTCGGCCCACAGACTCAGTCCGGTGCTGTGGCCGTCGACCCGATAGCGCCCCGCCAGGAAGATGACTCCCACGATCAGGAAGGCGACCAGCGCGAAAACCTTGATCAGCGCCGCCCAGAATTCCAGCTCACCGAACCACTCCACCGAGATCAGGTTCATCGACAACACGACGATGAGGGCGAGCAGCGCCAACACCCACTGGGGGATCGATTCGAACGTCGTCCACCGCCGCAGATAGGTGGCGATGGCGGTGGTGTCCACGATGGCCGTCATCGACCAGCCCAGGAAATACGTCCAGCCGACGGCGTAAGCGGCCTTCTCGCCGAAGAATTCGCGCGCATACGACACGAACGAGCCCGACGACGCGCGATGCAACACCAACTCACCCAGCGCTCGCAGAATGAGGAAGACGAAGATGCCGCACACGGCGTACACCAGGAACATCCCTGGGCCCCCGTTGGCCAGTCGGCCGCCCGCACCCAGGAACAGCCCGGAGCCGATCGCGCCGCCGAGGCCGATCATCTGCACTTGCCGGGGCTTGAGTCCCTTGCGATAACCGGCGTCTTCGCCGAAGTCGCCGACTACTTGGTTGGGGTCGCCGTCACCAGGCAACGCGGCCATGAAAACGTCCAATCGGTGGGTCGCGAAGCGATGCTTCCGTACTTGATCGGTCGCCGGCAAATTCGGCAGCGACTAGCGCCCGAAGCCGGGGCGGCGTCGGCGCAGATAGCGCTCGAACTCGGCGGCCAGGGCGTCGCCGTCGATCTTGCCCAGCGCGTCGTTCATGTCGACCTCGGCGTCGCCGCGTTGTTCCAGCGACTGCACGTATTCGGCGAGATCCTCGTCCTCGGCGGTCATCTCGGTGACCGCCTGCTCCCATTCCTCGGCGTCCGTCGGTAAGTCCGCCAGCGGGACCTCGATGTCGAGCACGTCTTCGACGCGGCGCAGCAGGGCGACCGTCGCCTTCGGGTTCGGCGGCTGCGACACGTAGTGGGGCACCGCCGCCCAGAACGTCACCGCCGGGATCCCGGCGGCCACGCAGGCGTCCTGGAACACCCCGGCGATGCCGGTGGGACCCTCGTAGCGGCTCTCCTCGAGACCGAAGCGCTTCGCCGACTCGGGGGAGTAGGCCGCGCCCGACACCGGAACGGGCCGGGTGTGCGGGGTGTCGGCCAGCAGGGCACCCAGGATCACCACGGTGTCGACGTTGAGTTTGTCGGCGATGGCCACCAACTCCGCGCAGAAGGTGCGCCAGCGCATGTTGGGTTCGACCCCGTGCATCAGCACGACATCGCGGTCACTGCCCGGGGGCCGGCAGTGCGAGATCCGCATCGCCGGCCACACCAGCTCGCGGGTCACCCCGTCCACCTGCCGGATCACCGGGCGATTCACCTGGTAGTCGTAGTACGCCTCGTCGTCGATCTCCAAGATCGGGTCGGCTTCCCAGATGGCCTCGAGGTGTTCGAGCGCGTCGCTGGCCGCGTCGCCGGCGTCGTTCCAGCCCTCGAACGCGGCCACGACGACGGTCTGGTGCAGTTCGGGCAATGCGGCTTCGCCAAAGGGGGGGCCGTCGGGCGGGGTCACAGAATTAGCGTACGGCCTTGCGCCCCGATCTTCGGGGCGCGGTGGCCGTGAATTGGCGCCCGTCGGGCGATTTACCGGCGGCTTTACATAGGTCGACTATTCTTATGGCGTGACTGCCGCCAACGAACACCGCTACGGCACGGACGGTGCGACGGGCACCCAGTTGCAGGCCGCGGATTTGACCCTGGACGCCTGCAACAACGACGTCGCCGCAGTTGAGACGAAATACGTTCAGCCACAATCTCGTTAACCTTGGTAACTACTACATTGCCGACAAGATCCGCGAACTGGCGATCGAGGGCATCGCGGGTCGGGTCGAGCTGGGGCGTCCAGGCGTCGGGTGACGACGTAGACTTTTCTGGTCGAGAGGCGTTGCAACGGGTCTCCGGTCCTGCCGGTATCCGCCACGCTCGGCAGAGTCAAGGACGCCTTCCGCTACGGAAGGAATGCATGTGACCGCCGTTGAGACGAACACTTCCGCGTCGAACACCTTCGCGCCGAATATCCGCCCCGACTGCACCGACGAACTGACCGCTGCTCTGCGCCAGCGGATCATGGTGATCGACGGCGCGATGGGGACGGCGATCCAGCGCGACCGGCCGGACGAAGCCGGCTACCGCGGTGATCGGTTCACGGAGTGGCCGACCGCCCTTCAGGGCAACAACGACCTGCTCAACCTGACGCAGCCGCAGATCATCGAGGGGATCCACCGCGAGTACCTCGAGGCGGGCGCCGACATCCTCGAGACCAACACTTTCAACTCGACGGCGATCTCGCTCTCCGACTACGACATGGCGGATCTGGCCTACGAGCTCAACTACGCCGGCGCTGCCCTGGCGCGGGCGGCCTGCGACGAGTTCAGCACCCCGGAGAAGCCCCGCTACGTCGCCGGCGCCATCGGGCCGACGACGCGGACCGCATCGATCTCGCCGGACGTCAACGACCCCGGCGCCCGCAACGTCTCCTACGACCAGCTGGTCGCCGCCTACCTCGAAGCCGCCAACGGCCTGGTCGACGGCGGTGCCGACCTCCTCATCATCGAGACGATCTTCGACTCGCTGAACGCCAAGGCGGCCGTGTTCGCCGTCGAGACGCTGTTCGAGGACCGCGGACGCCGCTGGCCGGTGATCATCTCGGGCACCATCACCGATGCCTCCGGGCGGACGTTGTCCGGTCAGGTCACCGAAGCATTCTGGAACGCGATCAGGCACGCGAAGCCGCTCGCGGTGGGTCTCAACTGCGCCCTGGGCGCGCCGGAGATGCGGCCCTACATCGCCGAGATGGCGCGGATCGCGGACACCTTCGTCTCCTGCTACCCGAACGCGGGCCTGCCCAACGCCTTCGGCGAGTACGACGAGGACCCGGAACGTCAGGCGGGCTACATCGCCGAGTTCGCCGAGGCCGGCCTGGTCAACCTGGTCGGTGGTTGCTGCGGAACGGCGCCGCCGCACATCGCCGAGATCGCCAAGGTCGTCGAGGGCAAGCCGCCGCGCGAGCTGCCGGAGATCGAGGTGGCCACCCGGCTCTCGGGCCTGGAGCCGCTCAACATCACCGAGGACTCCCTGTTCGTGAACATCGGCGAACGCACCAACATCACCGGCTCCGCCCGGTTCCGCAACCTGATCAAGGCCGAGGACTACGACACCGCGCTGTCGGTCGCCCTGCAGCAGGTCGAGGTCGGCGCGCAGGTCATCGACATCAACATGGACGAGGGCATGATCGACGGCGTCGCCGCGATGGATCGGTTCACCAAGCTGATCGCGGCCGAGCCGGACATCAGCCGCGTCCCGGTGATGATCGACTCCTCCAAGTTCGAGGTCATCGAGGCGGGCCTGAAGAACGTGCAGGGCAAGCCGATCGTCAACTCGATCTCCATGAAGGAGGGCGAGGAGAAGTTCATCCGCGAGGCACGGCTGTGCCGCAAGTACGGCGCCGCCGTCGTCGTGATGGCCTTCGACGAGCAGGGTCAGGCCGACAATTTGGAGCGCCGCAAGGAGATCTGCGGGCGCGCCTACCGGATCCTGACCGAAGAGGTCGGCTTTCCGCCCGAGGACATCATCTTCGACCCGAACTGCTTCGCGCTGGCGACTGGGATCGAGGAGCACGCAACGTACGGGATCGACTTCATCGAGGCCTGCGCCTGGATCAAGGAGAACCTTCCCGGGGTGCACATCTCGGGCGGTATCTCGAACGTGTCGTTCTCGTTCCGCGGCAACAATCCTGTCCGCGAGGCGATCCACGCGGTGTTCCTGTACCACGCCATCAGGGCCGGCCTGGACATGGGCATCGTCAACGCCGGCGCGCTGGTGCCTTACGACTCGATCGACGCCGAGTTGCGGGAGCGCATCGAGGACGTCGTCCTGAACCGTCGCGAGGACGCGGCCGAAAGGCTCCTGGAGATCGCGGAACGGTTCAACAGATCGGAGAAGTCCGAGGATCCGGCGGAAGCCGAGTGGCGCAGCCTGCCGGTACGCGAGCGGATCACGCACGCTCTGGTCAAGGGCATCGACGCCGAGGTCGAGACCGACACCGAGGAATTGCGGGCCGAGATCGCCGCCGCGGGCGGTCGGCCGATCGAGGTGATCGAGGGCCCGCTGATGGACGGCATGAACGTCGTCGGTGACCTCTTCGGTGCGGGCAAGATGTTTTTGCCCCAGGTCGTGAAGTCGGCCCGGGTGATGAAGAAGGCCGTGGCGTACCTGCTGCCCTACATCGAAGCAGAGAAGCAGCCTGGTGACGCCGAGTCCACCAACGGCACCATCGTGATGGCGACCGTCAAGGGCGACGTCCACGACATCGGCAAGAACATCGTCGGGGTCGTCCTGCAGTGCAACAACTACACGGTGATCGACCTCGGTGTGATGGTGCCCGCGCAGAAGATCCTGGACGCGGCCAAGGAGCACAACGCCGACATGATTGGCCTCTCCGGCCTTATCACCCCGTCGCTGGACGAGATGTCCAACTTCGCCGCCGAGATGGAACGCGAAGGCCTAAAGATCCCGCTGCTGATCGGCGGCGCGACCACCTCGCGCGCCCACACGGCCGTGAAGATATCGCCGCGTCGCAGCAGCCCGGTGGTCTGGGTCAAGGACGCTTCCCGATCGGTGCCGGTCGCTGCGGCGCTGCTCGACGACAAGCAACGCCCGGCCCTGCTGGAGGCCACCGAGAAAGATTACGCATCGCTGCGCGAACGGCACGCCCAGAAGAACGAGCGGCCGATGATGACGCTGGAGAAGGCCCGCGCGAACCGGACGCCGATCGAGTGGGACGGCTACACGCCGCCGGTGCCCGCCCAGGGCCTCGGCGTGCGGGAGTTTCTCGACTACGACCTCGCCGAGTTGCGCGAGTACATCGACTGGCAGCCGTTCTTCAACGCCTGGGAGATGAAGGGCCGCTTTCCCGACATCCTCAACAACCCGGCCTCGGGCGAAGCGGCCCGCAAGCTGTACGACGACGCCCAGGAGATGCTCGACACCCTGATCAAGGAGAAGTGGCTGACGGCCAACGCGGTGATCGGGTTCTTCCCGGCCAACGCGGTCGGTTCGGGTATTGAAGACATCGAGGTCTACACCGATGACACCCGCACCGAGGTGCTGACCACGTTGCACCACCTGCGCCAGCAGGGCGAGCACCGCGACGGCATCCCGAACCGGTCGCTGAGCGACTACGTCGCCCCCAAAGAAACGGGTCTGGCGGACTACATCGGCGCCTTCGCCGTCACCGCCGGGCTCGGCAGCGGAGAAAAGATCGCGGAGTTCAAGGAAGCCCTCGACGACTACAGCGCGATCCTGCTGGAGTCGATCGCCGACCGGCTGGCGGAGGCGTTCGCCGAACGGATGCACCAGCGGGTCCGCAAGGAGTTCTGGGGATTCCAGCCTGACGAACAGTTGGACAACGAGGCACTCATCGCCGAGAAGTACCAGGGAGTCCGCCCCGCCCCGGGCTACCCGGCGTGCCCCGAGCACACCGAGAAGGCGACGCTCTGGGAGTTGATGGACGTCCACCAGCGGACCGGTATTGAGCTGACCGAGTCGATGGCGATGTGGCCCGGTGCCGCCGTCAGCGGCTGGTATTTCTCGCATCCGCAGTCGCAGTATTTCGTGGTCGGCCGGATGGCCCAGGACCAGATCGCCGACTACGCGAAGCGCAAGGGCTGGACCCTGGCCGAAGCCGAGCGCTGGCTCAACTCCTACCTCGGCTACAACCCGGAGGACTGAGCCGGTCCAGGTCCACCATAGGGTGGACGGGCGGCAGCGTTCGGGGGCGAGTCCTCAGTTGTCGTGCGCCGGAGAAGCGCGCGCTTTCATCGCGGCGGCCAGGGAGCGTTCCGCGCGCCGGCGGGTGTCGCCGAGACCCACCATCAGATTGACCACCAGCGGGACCATCACGTCTTGTAGCCCTTGAGAGTCGATGAATCCGCCCATCGCCAGAAGGACGAATCCGTGCGTGGCACTGAGGATTTGGGTGGCCGCGGGGGCCGGCTCCTGCGGTCGGATCCGCCCGGATTCGATGACCCGCTCGACCGCGGCGACCAGAACAGACAGCGCGTCGACACCTTCGGTGAGATCCCAAGGCGTGGTGCCATCCGCTAAAAGTTTGTCGACTTTGCCAAAGTCGCTGAGACCGAACAGCAACCGGTACAGCTGCGGGTTTTGCATCGCGAACTCACCGTAGGCCAGTCCGCCGGCGATGAGATCGGCCATCGGGTCGTCGGTATGGGCCACCGCGCGAGTGTGCTCGGCGAAGCGCGCAAGGCCTTCACGCATCATCGCCTCGATGAGCGTGGGCATGCCACCGAAGTGTGTGTACACCGCCATCGTGGACGCGCCAACCTCGCCAGCAACCGTGCGTGCTTGGATCGCAGCCGGTCCGTCTCTCTCGAGCACAGCCAACGCCGCGGCCACGAGACGATTTCGGACGCTCAACGAAGTATCGGTCGAAGACACCATTGACATCTTTCCATAACAAGCGTTATGTGGACCGTGATTAGGAATAACAATCGTTATATCAATGTAGGCGGGCTGCCCGCCCCGTCACCGGAGGTCCGATATGGCTGCGACGACACCCCTCTACCGACGGCTGATCGCCGGCGCCGGCGGCGCATGCTTGATATCAACACTCTTTTTGCCCTGGGCCGGGGTTGAGGGCACCCACCGCACCGGGTGGGAGTTCAATACGGTGGCAGCCGTGCTTTTCCTGGTCGCCGGGTTGTTTGGCATCGTCACGGCGATCACCGGCGGGCAATTTGGCGCGGGCCGCCCTGATCTTTCGTTCATCGCCGCAACCGACTTACTCAACACCACGTCAATGTTGTTGCTCGCCTGGCTGATCCCCTTTGACTTTCCCGAACACGCCACCCGTCAGCCAGGTGTCTTCGGTGCGCTGCTCTCTGCAGCCGCAACCGCGTTCGCGGTCGCCGACTACCGCCCGCTGCGGGGAGCGCCATGGTTCCCGCCCATCGAAGCCGGCGAACCGACCCGTGCGAATATCCCTGGCTAGCCTGGGTCAAAGCCCCGCTCAGATGCGCAGCACGGAAGCCAAGGCGGACAGCGGGATGTGCGCCTGGACCGTTCCGCCGTCCATGAACCACTGCATGACGCCGGGCGTGAAATTGACCGGGCTGTCGTGGGCCACCGGGTAGTCCGGCATGTAGAGGATCAGCTCGTCGGGCGTGACCGCCCAGGCCTTGTACGCCCCGGAGTAGACCTTGTCAGGGGTCCAGCGGTCGACGGTGAACGGGTAGCTTCCCGGGTCGTGCGGCGGCGGTGCCTGGTCGAGCGCGGTTTCGATAAATGGTTGGGCCAGCGGAGGAATGGCGGTCAGCGGATCTGACGTCGTCAGGTCCCCCAGCTGCACGCGCCTGCCACCCGCCATGTCGAACGTGAAGGTCCGGTAGGCGTTGTTGGGTCTGGGTCCGTCGGCGTGATAGTCCTCGTGAAACACCGCGCTGAGCAGGTTGGCGTGCCGAAAGACCTCGAAGTTCTCCTCGCCGTAGCTGTCGGCGGCCATGCTGGAGTTGGCATTTCGCCAATTGTTCACCAGGGTGTGCAGGTAGTCGCGGATCACCGGGCCCGTGGTCGGATTGTCGACCAAATCCTCGGGCACCGCGACCTTGATGTCGCGCACGGCTTTGCGCTCCGAGGTCACCGAGGTGTGGCAATACTGGCCGTCCCAGTCACCGCCGAGCTCGCCACAGAACGACGGGGCCGATGCGTGCGCAGCGGCGAACGTGGGAAGCGTTGCGGCGGCCGCCAATACGAAGGCCGCTAAGAGTGGGCGCATCACAGCAGCTGCACCTTGCTTGCCCGCCAGCGGCCGTCGACCTTTTCCATGGTCATCTTGATCCTGCTGCGGTCGATGCGCGGGTCGGGCGCGGCCGTGTTGGTGACGGTCTGGTCGATGAACACCAGCACGACGACCTTGTTCGTGGATTCGGACTGAATGGCCGAGTCCACCACCACCCCATGCGCGGTCGCCTTGTTGTCGATCAGCAGCTGCCGAAGCTTCACGCTGGACTGGGTGTACATGTCCTTGAACTCGCCGGTCGCACCGTCGAGCACCTGCCGGAAGTTCTCGTCGACTTTGTTCGAGTCGATGCTCGTCAGTACCTGCGCATAGGCGACCGCCGCCTGTTGGGCCTGTTCGCCGGCCAGCTTGACCTGATGCTCCTGCCACTGCCGCCATCCCAGGAAGCCCGAAACGGCAAGTGAGGCAACGAGTAACAGCGGCAGTATGCCGCGGCGCAGATACTGCTTCCAGGGCCGCTTCCGGCGCTCGGACTCAGGACGCTTGGGTTTGAGCAGACCGCCCTTGCCGTCGTCCTGGTCGGCTTGCTCAGCGGCTTCGTCGGCCGTGACGTCGTCAACATCGTCGGCCGCGGCTTCCGGCAATTCGGCGTCCGGCTCCGTTTTGACGGCCTCGGACTTCGGATTCTTTTGGGAGGTCACGATCACGATCATCTCCTAGGGATCGGCTCGGATGGTTCAGAGCCTAGTGCGGCGGTTCGATCGGCAGCTGCGGGCCGCCATAGGGGGTGGGAATGGTGTAGCGGCCCTTGGGGGTCGGATCCGTTCTGCTGCCCAGGTTGGCCCCCATCGGCGGGCCGGCGGTGTCGTCGCCGCCTGGGCGCGGGGCGTTCTTGGCCCCTCGGATCGACACCGCGGGGTCGTCGTCGCGGCAGTAGGTGTACATGAACGGCTCGTAATAGTCGGCGGCCGACGACGGGTGCGACGGGGTCCCATAGTCGCACACATAGCGGGGGTACAGATCGGCAATCGCCCACACCCCGTTGTCGTGGAACGCGCTCGTCACCGCGTCCAACACCGACCCGCGGTAGTCCGGGAAGAGCGCGTTGAGCGCCGGGACCCGCAGATACAGCAGCTGCGACATGGTGGCCATGCTGCCCAGCAACTGCACCATCGTGTCGGAGTTGTCGGCGAACAGATTGTCGACGGCTGACAGGGTGCGCGGCGTCTGCTGAGTCAAACGGCGATAACCCGCCTGCATCCTGGCCACGCCGGTCAACGTCTGGTTGAGTTCCGTTGCGGCAGCGCCCAAGCCGGAGTTCTTGTCGCTCGCCAGGGTGAGCACGACCCGGCTGGTCTTGATGATGCTGGTGGTTTGGGGCAGTACCGAATCGAGCGTCGACAGCAGGAACGTGCCGCCGTCGACGATGGCGGTCAGCTTCGCCGGGCCCTCCTTGCTCAGGCTCAGCTCCTTCTTGATCAACTCGACCTTGTGCGGGTCCACCTGGGCCAGCAGCCCGTCGGCGTCGCCGAGCAACCGCGCCAAACTGACCGGAACGGTGGTGTGGTCCAGCGCGATACGGCTGCCGTCGTGCAGATACGGACCGGCGTCGGACGCGGCTTCGAAGTTGATGTACTGCTCACCGGCCGGCGAAAGCGCCGAGACGTGCACCACGCTGTTCGCCGGGATCCGGACCTTTGACGTGATGTTGGCGATGGCGTTGACCCCGTCGTCGGTGATCTGCAGCGACTCGACACGGCCGATGCGCACCCCACGCAGCGCGACATCCTGATTGGGAAGCAGCCCACCGGATTCCGCCAACTGCACCGTGACCCGGTAGGACGATGCGAAGGGCTTCACCCGTAACGCGCCGATGAGCAGGTAGGTGGTGGCGACGACCAGGATGAGCACCAATCCGGCCACCGACAGCCAAACCTGTTGTCGATGCCCGGTGCGCACCGCGCGGACAACGAAATTGGCGCCGTTGGCGATGGCGCGGATCATCGTTGCGGTCCCGGCGGTGGCGGTTCGGGTGGCCCCGGCGGAGAGGCGGGTACCGGTGGGGGCCCGGGGGCGACGTCGATTTGGCCCGGGATGGTCGGGTCCGGGATGACGGGAACCTGCGGCGAATCCGGTCCCCGGCCGACCACGCGTTCCTGCAGACGCCACAGGGTGTACTTGAGGGTGCCGACGAGCAGGTTCACGTTGTAGTGGTGCGGGCCGTGCAGCCCGATGTCACCCGGGAATCCGATATCGGGGATCGATCCGAGCATGATCTTATCCACGCTCACGTTCACCGAAATGGAGTTGCCCGCCGTCGATTTGACCAACGGGGGGATCAACCGGTTCACCGACAGCCAGCTGGTGTCCGGGCTCACCGCAACATCATTGGCGGCCCCGGCCACCGTGTTCAGGTCGCGAATCAAGCTGCGGCCGCTGGTGTCGGTCCCGCCGATCGTCGGGAACCGGGCCAGCAGCCGGGAGGTGTCGCCCACCTGCACGGCCAGATTGGAAAACTGGGCGGTGTTGTCGGCCAGGGCCGACGTGGCGGGACGGGCGGCCGCCATCAGGTCGCTGATGGTGTGATTCTTGGCGTCGAGTTGGTCGGCCAGATGCGACAATTGGGTCAGCGCGTTCTTGATCTGATCGGACCGCGAATCCAGCGTCCCGAGCAGCTCGTTGGACTTGCGGATCATGTCTCCGAACGCCTGGCCCTGGTCGCCGGTCGCCTTGCCGAAGCCGTTGATGATGTTGGTGAAATTGCGGACGGCGCCACCGTTGACCAGAATCGCCGCCGAGCTCAACACCGACTCGACGGTCGCGGCGGCCGCCGTGGAATCGAGGCCGATGGTGTCGCCGTTGCGCAGCAGTGGCCCCTCAGCGTCTCCCTCGGGCGGCGGCTTCAGCGCGACGAACACGTCGCCCAATGGTGTTGCGGTGCGCAATTCGGCGGTGCTGCCCCGGGGCAGTTGCACGCCGTCTCTGATCCGCAGCCGGGTGAGCGCGGTGTAGTTGCGTGCGATCATCGATTCGAGCTGCCCGACGTCGGCGCCGGCGAGCTTGACCTTGGCGTTCATCGGCAGGTTGAGCGCGTTGGAGAACACCGCGTTCAGCGAATAGCCGCCCGAACCCAGCCCCGGCGCCGGAAGGGGCAGGCTGGCAAGGCCATTCGTGGCGCACCCCGCGGTCACCATGGCAGCGGCCAGCACCGCCGGCATTCCCCGCCTGCCCGTGATCGTCATTTCTGCCCCATGGCGGCCATACCGTCGAGCACATAGGTCAGCCCGAAATCAGGGCCGAAGTCCTGGATGGTCCCGGTGCTGCAGCCCAGTTGCCGAAGACCCATCAGGTTGCAGATCTCCTTGGTGTACTGGCTGTCGAAAATCAAGCGGTCCGTGAGGAAGCGGGCCCGCACCGCGCCGTTGGCCCGGTCGATCATGTTGTAGGCGTTGTCGGCGAGCAGCGGGGCCAGGTCCAGGAGTTCTGCCAGGTCGCGCCGCTGGTCGGCCACCGTCTTCAGCGCGGTGTTGCCGTTGCCGACGACCTGCTTGACGTTGTCGCGGTTGGCGTCGAGCAGGTCGCCGGCCCGCTGGATCAGGTGGTCGAGCTTGCGTCCGGTGCTGCCGCTGCCCAGGTCCTCGTCCGCCATGATCTGGCTGACTTGGTGGATGGTGGAGGCGAATTCGCGCAATTTCGTGTCGTTGGCGGCGACGGCGTCGAACAGCGTGCTGATGTTGTTGACGATCGAGGTGATCTGCTCGCGGGTCGTTGCGCCGCCGTCACTGGACAGGCGCAGCGCCTTGGACAGCTCACCGAGAGCGGCTTTGATCTTCTCGCCGTTGCCGTTGACCACCGCGGTGCCGCCATTGAGCACATCGGCGATCGGTCCGCCGCCGTGCCCGTCGCCCTCGAGCGACTTCGTCACCTTGTCCAACACGTTGAGCACGCTGCTGAATTCGACGGGCGTCTTCGTCCGGGGCAACCCGATGGTGTCGTGGTTCTGCAGAGTCGGCCCATCGTGATAGGGCGGCGTGAGTTCGATCTGCCGGTCGGTGAGGATCGAGGTCGACACCGTCACGGCCTGCGCGGCGGCGGGAACCTTGACGTGGCGGTCGACGGTGAAGTCGACTTCGACGTAGCCCCCCTTGGGGTTGATCTTGGTGACAGTGCCTACCGGCATGCCCAGCACCGCCACCACGTTGCCTTCGTAAAGTCCTGAGGCGCTGTCGAATTGGGCGGTCACGGTGATCGTGCCCTCGTCGGAGCGCAGGAACCACCAACCGATGCCGACCACCGCAGCGACTGCCGCGACGGCGGCGACGACGGCCACGACCTTGACGGCGAGTGTGGCCCCGGCCCGGCTCGAGGCGCCTTTCACTTGCAGTCCTTGAAGTACTGGATCATGCCGAATTGCTTGGCACGGCCGCTGATCGCGCACATCCACGAGTCGATCAACGGAACGTTGGGGGCGTTGAAGTTGACCGCGTTGCCTTCACCCGTGAGGTTGGCAGCCTCGCGGAAGAAGATCGGGCTGATCTGTAGCATGCTGTGCAGCAGGTCGTCGTGCGCGGACATCAGGTTGGTGAAGTCACGCATGTCCTTGATCAGCGAATCCAGACCCGCCCGGTCGTTGACCACGACCTGGCTCATGGTGTCGACGAGACTCGTGAGGGATTGCATCATCGTGTGGAAAACGGCGCGCCGCGCGACGAATTGGCCCAGCAGATCTTGGCCCTGGTTGACCAGATTGCCGATGCCGGCCTGCTGGCGGCGCAGCGTGTTCGTCACCTGCTCGGTGCTGCGCAGCAGCTGTCCCAGCTGGTCACGACGCACCGCGATGATCGACGACAGTGTGTTGATATTCGTAATCGCCTGCGGCACAACCGCGGGCAGGCCCTCGAGCTGTTTGCCGAGCACCGCAAGCGACTGCGCGAACCTGTCGGAGTCGACCTGCTCGAAAGTGGTGGTGGCGTCCTGCAGCGCGGCCTGCAGGTCGTAGGGCACCTCGGTGTGCGCCAGGTCGAAGGTGTTGTTGGGCAGGTGCGCCGGGCCGTTGGGCTCCAGCGCCAGGTAGCGCGAACCCAGGATCGTGGTGACCTTGATCCGCGCACGGGAGTCCTTGCCCAGCGCGATGTTGTCCCGAACCTTCAGCCCCGCCTCGACGTGGTCGCCGACGAGCTTCATGCTCGTGACGTTGCCCACCGGGATGCCGGCGACCACGATCGGGTTACCGGCCCGCAACGAGGCCGCTTGCAGAAACTCCGCGGTGTAATGCCGATATCCGGCTCCGACCGCGTGCACCACCAGCATGACTCCGATCACCACCGCGACCACCGCGACGGCAATGAACCCAAGCCACGTCGTGTTGTAACTTTCCAGCGGACGCTGCCTCATCCCCGAAATCCGCCGCCGCACAGACTGGTCAGCCATCGACCGTGCTCCTGCATCGCGGGGTGTGCCACGCCCTGTTTCCCGGTGTCGCGGCATTGATGATGATCGGCACGACATCGTTGAGCCCGGGGAAGAACCCCAAGAAGTTCACGTCGCACACATAGGCGTTGCCGTAGGCGCCCTGATTGCCGACCCGGACAAGTCCCTTCAGCAGCAGCGGAATGTTGTCACCGAAGAACGCCACCTGCGGTTCGACGTCCATGATGTGTCTGGCGACACCGGGCTGGCGATCGATGAATTCGCGCAGCGCCGGATACACGTCGGTCGCCGAGGTCGACAGTCGGCCGCTCACCCGCGCCAGCGACCCCACCGAGGCGACCAGGTCGGGGCGCCGCCGGTCGAGCTCGCCGACGACGCTGCGGGTCTGGGTGATGACCCCGTCGAGGTCGTCGTTCTGCGCCGCGAGATTTCCCACCACCTTGTTGAGGTTGGTGATCACGCTGCCAAGGGCCTGATCCCTACCCGCGAATGTTTCTGTGAGCGTGGAAGTCTGGCCGACCAGCGTGGCCAGCGACGACGTGTCGCCTTGCAGCGACGCGATGATGCCCTTGGTGAGGTTGTCGGCGTCGTGGGGGTTCAGCAGGCTGAACAACGGTTCGTAGCCGTTGAGCAGCGTGGTGACGTCGAAAGACGGCTCGGTGCGTTCCAGCGGAATGGTGCTGCCGGGCGTGAGCAGCTGCGGGCTGCCTCCCTTGCCCAAAGACAGTCCGAGGTAACGCTGGCCGACGATGTTCTGGTAGGTAACCGACGCCAGGGTGTTTCCGAACAACCGCTGTTCGGACTGCACCACGAACGAGACCTTCGCCAATTTCCCGTCCAGCTCGACCTTTTCGACGCGGCCCACGCGCACCCCGGCCATGCGGACGTCGTCACCCTCGCGAAGCCCGTAGACGTCAGTGAACACCGCCGAATACCGGGCCGTGTCGCCGGCCACGTCACGCCGCAGGCTCACATACACCAGCCACGTCAGCGTCAACGAGACGACCATGAACAGGACCAACGCGATGAGCGGGCCTCGAAACTTCATTTGGCCTCCCCGGGCGGATGGGCAAGCGACACCGTGCTTCCACGGGCGACCGGACCGAGCAACAGCTCGGTGGCCGGCGTGGCCGGCGTTCCGGTGATCACGCCCAACAGGTTTCGTTCGTATTGGCTCCCAACGGGTCCCACGTTCCCCCCAAACGCGGCCTGCGGAATCCACGGCGCCTTGGGCGCCACAGGCGCGACCCACGGTTGGTGCGGTTGTGGTGTCGCCGGCGCCCCCGGCGACGGATTGTCGGGATTCGCGGTCCCGGGTACGGGCGGCGACGGCGTAATCCCAGGGGCCAGCGGGGGATTGGGATCGGTCAAATTGGGATTCGGGTTGATCAGCGGCGGACCTACCGCAACCAGGTTGCCGTCCGGCCCGATCACGGTGCCCGGCGGCGGCGCCAGATCCTTGGGCGGATGATAGTTCTGCGGCAGCAGCACCTCGGGCAGATCGGGCCGCACCGGAATCAGCGGGGCGGTAAAACAGCTGGGTCCCTTCAACTCGCCGTAATGAGGACAGTCGGCGCGTGTGTAGGTGGAACTGGGCGTGAACGTCAGCATCGCGTGCATGTTGCCCAGATTTTTCTCCGGGTTCCAGACCTGCTCCATGAACTGGTTGGCCAGGTTGTCCAATTTGGTGACCGCGGGCACGAAGTTGTTCGACTTCTGCGCCAACACACCGAGCACCGGCGTGAAATCGGTGGTGATCCGGATGAGTTGGTCGATGTGGTTGTCGAACGACTGGCGCGTCGTGCCGACCGTGTCGTCGGCGCCCGACAACAGTGAGGTGAGCTGCCCACGCGTCTCGGCGAAGGTTTGCATCGGCTCGACGGCCTGATGCAACGCGTCGAGGAGATCCGGCGTGGTCTGCGCGAGCCCGGTCGTCGCATCCAGGAGCGCGGACACTGTCGACGGGCCGGTGTCGGTGCTGACAATCGAATTGAGCTGGTCGAGAAGGCGATTCAATTGCGCGCCGGCGTTGAGCAGGCTGACGCGGCGGTGGTCGGTGGCCGCACCCAGGGCGGCCAAGATCCCCACGGACCTGTCGTCACGGCCGCGCCCCGCGGCGGCCAGCAGGTCGCGCAACTTGCTCACCGTGGTTTGGAACAAGACGGTCGGCAGCCGCTTGTCCTCCGGAATATGCGCGCCCTGGCGGATTTTCGCCCCCGGGCCGTTGCCCACCAACTGAACCGACGACACGGCGAACACGTTGCTCGGCACCACCCGTGCGGTCACGGCGGCCGGAATCGACTTGGCGTATTCCTCTTTGAGATCGATGTGGACATAGTTGGGTTTGCCATGCGCCGCCGGGATGACGTCGTTGACCATCCCGACAAGCACGCCGTGATATTTGACGTCCGATTTCTGCGGAAGGCCATCGCCCACGTTGACCAGATCGGCAACCACCCGCACGTAATCGTTCAGCCTGCCAGTGGATTTGACCAACATCGCGGCGGTGATCAGGGCGCTGACCACCACGACCGCGATGCCGATGCTGAACAGCTGGCGGTCGGAGGGGCCGCGTCCGTCCAGCTCAAGGGAATGGGGCATCGTCCACCGACCTAGCCATGGGCCTACCCGCCAAACCTTGCGCCGGAGTCGACGCCCCACAGCGCCATGGTGAGCAGCATGTTCACGATGATCACCACGGTGATGCTGGCCCGCATGCCGTGCCCCGCGGCGACCCCGACGCCTTCGGGACCGCCGGTCGCGTAAAACCCGTAGTAGCACTGGATCGTGGACGCAATCCACACGAAGATGACGGCCTTGATCAACGAGTAGACGATGTCCTGGCCGGCCAGCATCAGCGTGAAGTAGTGCAGGTAGGACCCGGTCGAACCGCCACTGCCGATCCCCACCACCACTTGCGTGCTCAGGTACCCGATCGCCAGGCAGGCCGCGTACAGCGGGACGATCGCCACCACCGAGGCGATCAGCCGGGTGGTCACCAGGTAGGGGATCGGGCGGATCGCGATCGACTCCAGCGCGTCGATCTCCTCGGCGATACGCATGGATCCCAGCTGCGCGGTGAAGCGGCAGCCGCCCTGCATGGCGAACGCGAGCGAGGCCATCAGCGGAGCCAGCTCGCGGGTGTTGACCAGCGAGGAGACGAAGCCGGTGGCGGGTCCCAGGCCGAGCAGGTCCAGGAAGTTATAACCCTCGATCCCGACCAGCGCGCCGACGGTCATGCCGAGGACGACGGCCACACCGGCGGTACCGCCCCCCACCACGATCGAGCCGTTCCCCCAGGTGATGTTGGACAGCAGCCGCAAAAATTCGCCGCCGTACTGGCGCACGGCGAGCGGCACGGCGACCGCCGCCCGGACGAAGAAGACCAGCAGATGGCCGAGCCGGATGATCGGCACTTTGCCCCGGCGGTAGAGCCGGACAAGCGGCGTCGAAATCGGTGCAAAGGGCTCATACGCCGAGGCCGTCACGTCAGAGCCCCGTCCTGGGCGACAGCAAGATGTAGAGCTGGCTGATGGCGATGTTGACGATCATCAGCAGCAGGATCGCCTCGACGACAGCGGCATTCACCGAGTTCGCGACGCCCGTCGGCCCGCCCTTGGTGGACAAGCCTTTTTGGCTTGACACGATGGCCACGATGGCGCCGAACACGATGGCCTTCAGCAGCGCCAGAACCATGTCACCGGTCGTCGCGAACGACGCGAACGTCGACACGAAACTGCCCGGCGCGCCGTTCTGGAAATACACGTTGAACATGTAGCTCGCGAAAAATCCGGCGAAGCACACGACGCCGGTGAGGGCCACCCCGATCATCACGGCCGCGGCGAAGCGGGGGACGACCAGGCGCCGGATCACCGAGACACCCATCACCTCCATCGCGTCGGTTTCTTCGCGCATGGTGCGCGAACCCAGATCGGCGGTGATGGCCGATCCGACCGCCGATGCCATGAGGACCGCCGCCACCAACGACGCACCCTGTCGGATGACCGCGAGTCCGCTGGCCGCGCCGGCCAGCGAGGTGGCACCGACCTGACCGGCCAGCAGTGCGAACTGGATGGACAGGGTGACGCTGATCGGCAGCGAGACCAGGATCGTCGGCAACACGGCGGTGCCGGCCATGAACGCGCCCTGCCGGACGAATTCGTGCCACTGGAATCGCCCGGTGATCAGGTCGAAGAAGAAATATTGGACGGTGCGCACGCCCAGGACGAACTGTTCGCCGACTGTCGTCAGTGAGGCGACCGGGTGACGTTTGACGTACCCGACGGACCAGTTCCGGACGGCGACAACGCCGTCAAGTTGTGTCGTCGTCATAGCGGCGCGACCTGCGCCCCATCCAGCAAACACATGGCACAGGTCATCGCGTACCAACTACCGCTTTCATCGGCCCTCTCCCCACCCCTAAGCATGAGTGCCGAGCAGAAGACGTTGGGCGGCCATCGGACACGATCATATTAAAACTGGGTCGACAGCTCCCACGACTTCGCAGTTCAATGCTGTGTGCTGCATCACACTAACGTACTTGATAGGGACTTTCAATAGTGTAGAGTCACTCATCTGAACTCGTCGATGGACGGTTTCCGCCCGAGTTGGAATGTCGGATTGGCGAAGGTGAAGGCATGCCCTCAGCAAACATCCGCTCGTTGCGGGACCGACGTCGGGCCGAACTGCTCTCGCAGATCCAGCAAACCGCGCACCAGCTTTTCGCAGAACGCGGATTCGGCGCCGTGACGACCGAGGACATTGCCGAAGCCGCCGGGATTTCGATCAGCACGTATTTCCGGTACGCGCCGACCAAGGAGGGCCTGCTGGTCGATCCCGTCCGGGAAGCGGCCGCCGAGATCGTGGGTTCCTACAGCGCGAGACCGCCGCACGAGTCGCCGGTCGAATCGCTCATTCAACTGTTCGTCACGCACGCCCGGGACGTCAGCACGGTTGACAACCTCGATACCTGGCGTCACGCCGTCGCCACCGCGCCCCACCTGTTGACCAAATCCGTGCTGGTCAGCGAGACCGATCACGGCAACCTGATCGAGCAAGTCGCCCACCGGATGGGTGTCGATGCGATGGTCGATATTCGACCGGCCTTGCTGGTCCACACCAGTTTGGCCACAGTGCAATTCGTCCTCGACGGATGGCTGAGCTCGGACATCGCCGAAAGCCCGCCGTTTCACGAGCAATTGGAAGAAGCGCTGCGGCTTACCCTCGCCGGGTTCGGCTGAACGCGATCGCCGCCGACCGAAACCGCCGTGACTTTGCTGGCCGCCGCGTGAAACAATCGCTGGCCGTGAAGACCTTCGAGGATCTGTTCGCCGAACTGGGCGAGCGCGCCCGCACCCGGCCGGCCGGCAGCGCGACGGTCGCCGCGCTGGACGGCGGCATCCACGGGCTGGGTAAAAAGATCCTCGAGGAAGCCGGCGAGGTGTGGCTGGCCGCTGAACACGAACCCGACGACGCGCTGGCCGAGGAGATCAGCCAGTTGCTCTACTGGACGCAGGTGCTGATGGTCGCCCGCGGGCTGTCCCTCGACGACGTGTATCGGAAGCTGTGACCATGCTGCGGGTTGCGGTTCCCAACAAGGGCACGCTGAGCGAGCCGGCCACCGAGATCCTGTCGGAGGCCGGCTACCGGCGCCGTAGCGATTCCAAGGACCTGACGGTCATCGACCCGGTCAACCAGGTCGAGTTCTTCTTCCTGCGGCCCAAAGACATTGCCATCTATGTGGGTTCGGGCGAGCTGGATTTCGGCATCACCGGGCGCGACCTGGTGGGCGATTCCGACGCGCCGGTGCGGGAACGTCTGGCGCTGGGATTCGGGTCGTCGAGCTTTCGCTACGCCGCCCCGGCCGGACGGGACTGGAAGATCGCCGATCTGGCCGGCAAGCGGATCGCCACCGCCTATCCCAACCTGGTCCGAAAAGACTTGGCGGGGCGCGGTATTGAGGCGACTGTCATCAGACTCGACGGCGCGGTGGAGATCTCGGTGCAACTCGGCGTCGCCGACGCCATCGCCGACGTGGTGGGGTCCGGGCGCACCCTGAGCCTGCACAATCTGGTGGCCTTCGGTGATCCGCTGTGCGACTCGGAAGCCGTGCTGATCGAGAGCGACCAGAGCAGCCGGTCCGGAACGCAGGCGGCGCGCGATCAATTGGTGGCGCGCATCCAGGGTGTGGTGTTCGGCCAGCAGTATCTGATGCTCGATTACGACTGCCCCCGCTCGGTGCTGGACCGGGCCACCGCGATCACGCCGGGGCTGGAGTCGCCGACCATTGCGCCCCTGGCCGATCCGGATTGGGTTGCCGTCCGGGCGCTCGTCCCGCGCCGGGGCGTGAACGAAATCATGGATGAGCTGGCCACCATCGGCGCCAAGGCGATTCTGGCGTCCGATATCAGGTTTTGCCGGTTCTGATTGCACACCCGGTGCGAACGCCGCGGCTGTGTTAGCGTCCGGCTCGGGGGACTGCCCGGGTTGGCGTATGGGCCGTCCCTGAAAGGCTCGCCGGCTGTTTCGTCCTCCAGGAGGTCTTCGTGACACACGCGCTTGTTCTGTTGCTGGCTTTGTTGATTGGTGTCGTTGCCGGGTTGCGTTCGCTGACGGCGCCCGCCGTGGTCGCCTGGGCCGCGGCCCCCGCTCTCCTTGGTTGGATCGACCTGCATGGCACGTGGGCATCCTGGATGGCCAGCATCATCGCGGTGGTCGCCTTCACCGTCCTCGCCGTCGGCGAATTGATCAACGACAAGCTGCCCAAGACCCCGCCCCGAACGGCGGCACCGATTTTCGCGGCCCGCATCGTCATGGGCGGCCTCGCCGGCGCGGCGCTGGGCGCCTGGCCGCACTGGACCTTCACCGCCCTCGGTGCCGGTGTCATCGGCGCGGTGCTCGGCACCCTCGGCGGCTATCAGGCGCGCAAGCGGCTGGCCGCGGTGGCGGGTAGGGACCTGCCGATCGCGCTGCTCGAGGACGCGGTCGCGATCGTCGGGGGAATCGTCGTTGTGGCGGTGACGGGCCACGTGCTGACGGAGTATCTGCTGACGGCGGTTAAGTGACAGAACATTTCGACGCCGTCATCGTGGGTGCGGGTCAGGCCGGCCCGCCCTTGGCGGGGCGGCTGACGGCGGCCGGGCAGCGTGTCGCGATCGTCGAACGCAAACTGATCGGCGGCACCTGCGTCAACAACGGGTGCATCCCGACCAAGACGCTGGTGGCCTCCGCGCACGCCGCGCACCTCGCGCGGCGCGGCGCGGACTTCGGCGTGGGCACCGGACAGGTCAGCGTCGACATGGCGAAAGTCAAGGCCCGCAAGGACCAGATCATGCTGGGCGATCGCAAGGGTGTCGAAGATTGGCTCGCGGGCATGGACGGCTGCACCGTCTATCGCGGTCACGCCCGCTTCACCGACCCGCACACCGTGCGGGTCGGTGAGGACGTGCTGCACGCCGACCGCGTCTTCCTCAACGTGGGCGGTCGTGCCGTGGTGCCCGACTTCCCCGGCCTGGACGAGGTCGAGTTCCTCACCAACGTGTCGATCCTCGAACTCGACACGCTGCCAACACATCTCGTTATCGTGGGGGGCGGCTTCATCGCAGTGGAGTTCGCGCAGATGTACCGGCGCTTCGGGGCCAAGGTGACGGTCGTGGAGCGCGGCCCGCGGCTGGTGTCCGGCGAAGACGAGGACGTCTCGGCCACCATCGAAGACATCTTGCGGGCCGAGGGCATCGACATCATCGTCGGCGCCGACGCCGTGCGAGTCACCAAGATCGACAATGGATTTGAGCTCACCCCCCGCGACGGAGCCACCGCGATCCGGGGGAGTCATCTGCTGCTGGCGGTGGGCCGGCGCCCCAACACCGACGACCTGGACCTGCAGGCCGCCGGTGTGCAGACCGACACCGGTGGCTACATCGTGGTCGATGACCAGCTCAAGACCAGCGTCGATCACATCTGGGCGATGGGCGACTGCAACGGCAAGAGCGCATTCACCCACACCTCGTACAACGATTTCGAGATCGTCGCCGCGAATCTGCTTGACGGTGATCCGCGCCGGGTGAGTGACCGCATCGCCACCTATGCGCTCTACATCGACCCGCCGCTGGGGCGTGCCGGCCTGAGCGTCGATCAGGTCCGCGCGTCGGGACGCAAGGCGCTGGTCGGCAAACGGCCGATGACCAGAGTCGGCCGGGCAGTGGAAAAGGGTGAGACGCAAGGCTTCATGAAAGTCGTGGTCGACACCGATACCCAGGAGATCCTGGGGGCCGCGGTCTTCGGGGTCGGCGGCGATGAGGCGATTCACTGCATCCTGGACGTCATGTCCGCCAAGGCGCCCTACACCACGCTCTCACGCACCATGCACATCCACCCGACGGTCAGCGAGCTCATTCCGACGATGCTGCAGGAGATGTCGCCGCTGGACTAACCGGCCGCCTACGCCGCCGGCTCCGTCGAATGCGAACCGCCTTGTGCGTCAAATGATTCCGGCCAGCCAGGGTAGGGCGGCGGTGTGCCACCGAAAAGCGGGCAGTGTTGCTGGTGGGGGCACCAGTCGCACAATCGCGACTGGGTGGGGCGGAAATCGCCTGTCTGGCCCGCTGATTGGATGGCGCGCCAGATCGCGATCAGAGTCTTCTCGAAGCGCAGCAGCTCATCTTCGTCCGGCGAATAGTCCAGCACCTGGCCGTCGGCCAGATAGATCAGCCGCAGCCGGGTGGGCAGCACACCGCGCGAACGCAACAGGGCCACCGCGTAGAACTTCATCTGGAACATGGCCTTGAACTCGGCCAGGGCTCGCGCGGCCGGCGGCGCCTTGCCGGTCTTGTAGTCGACCACGCGTAACTCGCCGGTGGCGGCGACGTCGATGCGGTCGATGAATCCACGCAGCAGCGTGCCGTCGGCGAGTTCGACCTCCACGCGTTCTTCGCAGCATTGCGGCTCGAAGCGGGTGGGGTCCTCGAGCCGGTAGTAACCGGCGAGCAACGCCTGGGCCTCGGCCAGCAGTTGGATGCGCTGGTCGGGATCCAGGTCGGCGGTCATCTCCGGCGTCGCGGCGATCAGTTGCTCCCACGCGGGCTGCACCAACGACATGGCGGTGTCGGGGCCGCGCTGTGCGGCGGGCAGGCCGTAGAGCTGCTGTAGGGCGGCGTGGACCAGGGTTCCGCGCACCTGCGCCGGCGACGGCGCCTCGGGCAGCCGGTCGATGGCCCGGAACCGATACAGCAGCGGGCACTGCTTGAAGTCCGCCGCCCGCGACGGTGACAGCGCGGGGCGGGACACCTGCCGCGCCGGCGCCGGCGCCGACTGCGGCGCTTGCGGCTGGACGGTCATGTTCGAAAGCCTAGGACCGGGCGCCGACAACCCCCAAGCACCTGCTGCGGTGAGTCGGCTGGCACGCTAGACCGCGTGTCCGTAACCGGCCCTTTCACCGTGGGCGAGCGTGTTCAGCTCACCGACGCCAAGGGTCGGCACTACACGATGGTGCTTGCGGAGGGCGCCGAATTCCACACCCATCGCGGGTCGATCCCGCACGACGCGGTGATCGGGCTCGAGCAGGGCAGCGTGATCAAGTCCAGCAACGGCGCCGCCTACTTGGTGCTGCGGCCCCTGCTGGTCGACTACGTGCTGTCGATGCCCCGCGGACCGCAGGTGATCTACCCGAAGGACGCGGCTCAGATCGTCCACGAGGGCGACATCTTCCCGGGCGCGCGGGTGCTCGAGGCCGGGGCCGGCTCGGGCGCGCTGACCTGTTCACTGCTGCGCGCTGTCGGGCCCGAAGGGCGGGTGATCTCCTACGAGCAGCGCGCCGACCATGCCGAGCACGCCCAACGCAGTGTGTCGGTGTTCGCCGGCGGCGACGCGCCCGACAACTGGCAATTGATCGTCAGCGATGTGGCCGACTCCGAGCTGCCGGACGGATCGTTCGACCGCGCCGTGCTCGACATGCTCGCGCCGTGGGACGTGCTGGGGGTGGTCGCTAGGCTGCTGATTCCCGGTGGCGTGTTGATGATCTACGTGGCCACCGTCACGCAACTGTCGCGCACCGTCGAAGCGCTGCGGGCCCAGCAGTGCTGGACCGAGCCCCGGTCGTGGGAGACGTTGCAACGCGGTTGGAACGTCGTCGGGCTGGCGGTGCGGCCGCAGCATTCGATGCGCGGCCATACGGCCTTCCTGATCTTCACCCGACGGCTCGCTCCGGGTGTGGTCGCGCCCGCGCCGCTGGGGCGCAAACGCGAAGGCCGTGACGGCTGATCAGCGGGGCGCGATCACCATCGGCTAGTCGATGTCCTCGCTGCGCAGCAGCGAGCGTCGCACCGACAACAGCTCGAACTCGGGATGCGCGGCCACCAGCCGCTCGGCCGCGTCCAGGACGTCCACGGCGTGGCCGCGGTCGCCAGACACCAGGGCGACGCCGATCCCGGCCCGTCGATACAACTCGTGCGAACCCGTCTCAGCGGCCGAGACGCTGAACCTGCGCTGCAGTTCGGCGACGACGGGACGGATCACCGACCGCTTCTGTTTGAGTGAGCGGACGTCGCCCAGCAACACGTCGAACTCGAGCCAGCCGATCCACATCCCGCGGGTCAGCCTGGTGGGTTCTGGGAGGGAGCGGGCTCGGGAGCCGGCGCCGGTGGTGGCGGCGGTGCCGGTGGCGGAGCAGGTTCGGGTGGCGGGGCGGGGGCTGGGCCCGCGGGAGCCTCGGAAGTCGGGGCCGCGGGCGACTTGCCCAGCGCCAACAGCATTTCGGCGGTTCGCCGGGAGAGATGCCAACCGCCTTGAAAGGGCGCGAATTCCATCGGGAAGGTGAAGTTGGCGTTGTTGGGCTGGGCAGTGTGGACGGCGATGCTGGCCTTCACGTTCGACGGGTTCTTGTCCGACCACGCGATGTCGTTCGCGGCGAAGGTCATGGGCAGGTAACCGTTGTCCCGCAAGGCGGTGGTGAATCTGTCCAGGGTGGCCGCGCTCTCCGGGGTCGCGCCCTCGACCAGACTCACCTTGGCGGCGCCTGGGACGTTCGGATCGGCCAGACGGCCGAGGACATCGGTGAGCGCTTCGGGCGGCGGCAGGGGAGCCGTGACGGGCGCAGCAACCTGACTGGACGTGGCCGGTGGCAGCGAAGACACGGTCGACGACTCGCTCGTGGGGCGGTTCGACGAACACGCCGCGAGCCCGACCGCCGCCAGGGCGGCGGCGGCGCGCAGCGCTACGGACAGTGGTCGGTGCATCCGGTCGGTCGGCCGGCTAGGCGGCTCTGGCCGCTTCGGGCGGGAGCGAGGTCGCTAAGGTCGGGCCGATGGGTGCAGTTGAAGTCACAGCGGCGGTGACTGCGACGCGAGTCGAGCCCGTGGCGAGGCTTTTTGCGGTCACTCTGCCACCTCCCAAGGCCCTTTCGATCATCACGATTAGTGGCCGAGATTACCAGCGTGACGAAAATCTTAACTTTTCGTGGGTATTTGACTACCCACACCAATCGTCAATCGCCGGTAGCGTTGAAGTATCCGCCGCGCCATTTCGGTGTGGGAAAGGAGCGCAACATGGGTAGCTCAGAGCGTTCTGAAGCTTTCGGAACCCCCCACGAACCAGACATGTCCAGCAGCGACGAGGCCGAGTTGGAAGAACTACGCCGTGAGGCGGCGATGTTGCGCGAGCAGCTCGAGCATGCCGCCGGCACGCAAGGCGGCACCCGCTCTGGCCGCGATGTGCATCAGCTTGAAGCCCGCATCGACTCCCTCGCGTCCCGTAACTCGAAGTTGATGGAGACCCTCAAAGAGGCCCGCCAGCAACTGCTGGCACTGCGTGAGGAGGTCGACCGGCTGGGGCAACCGCCCAGCGGATACGGCGTCCTGCTCGGGACGCACGAAGACGAAACCGTCGACGTGTTCACGTCCGGCCGCAAGATGCGCCTGACTTGCTCGCCGAACATCGAAATCGCGTTGCTGCGGAAGGGTCAAACCGTTCGCCTCAACGAGGCCCTGACCGTCGTGGAAGCGGGCACCTTCGAATCCGTCGGCGAGATCTCCACGCTGCGTGAGCTCTTGGCCGACGGGCACCGCGCACTGGTCGTCGGCCACGCCGATGAGGAACGCATTGTCTGGCTCGCCGAGCCCCTGGTCGCCGAGAACCTGCCGGACGGTCATCCCGACGCTCTCAACGACGACACCCGGCCCCGCAAGCTGCGGCCCGGCGACTCGCTGCTGGTGGACACCAAGGCCGGCTACGCGTTCGAGCGCATCCCCAAGGCCGAGGTCGAGGACCTGGTGCTGGAAGAGGTGCCCGATGTCAGCTACCTGGACATCGGCGGCCTGACCCGCCAGATCGAGCAGATCCGCGACGCCGTGGAGCTGCCCTTCCTGCACAAGGAGCTCTACCGGGAGTACGCGCTGCGCCCGCCCAAAGGTGTGCTGCTCTACGGTCCGCCCGGTTGCGGTAAGACGCTGATCGCCAAGGCCGTCGCGAACTCGTTGGCCAAGAAGATGGCGGAGGTGCGCGGCGACGACGCGCGCGAGGCCAAGTCGTACTTCTTGAACATCAAGGGCCCCGAGCTGCTCAACAAGTTCGTCGGCGAGACCGAGCGTCACATCCGGCTGATCTTCCAGCGCGCCCGCGAGAAGGCGTCGGAAGGCACACCGGTGATCGTGTTCTTCGACGAGATGGACTCGATCTTCCGCACCCGCGGCACCGGGGTGTCCTCGGACGTCGAGACGACCGTGGTTCCGCAGCTGCTCAGTGAGATCGACGGTGTGGAGGGGCTGGAGAACGTCATCGTGATCGGCGCCTCCAACCGCGAGGACATGATCGACCCCGCCATCCTGCGGCCCGGGCGCCTCGACGTGAAGATCAAGATCGAGCGCCCGGATGCCGAAGCGGCGCAAGACATCTTCTCGAAGTACCTGATCGAGTCGCTGCCGCTGCACGCCGACGACCTCGCCGAGTTCGGTGACGACCGCACCACCTGCATCAAGGCGATGATCGAGAAGGTCGTCGAGCGGATGTACGCCGAGATCGACGACAACCGGTTCCTGGAGGTCACCTACGCCAACGGTGACAAGGAAGTCATGTACTTCAAGGACTTCAACTCCGGGGCGATGATCCAGAACGTCGTCGACCGGGCGAAGAAGAACGCGATCAAGGCGGTGCTGGAGACAGGTCAACCGGGTCTGCGTATCCAGCATCTGCTGGACTCGATCGTCGATGAGTTCGCCGAGAACGAGGACCTGCCCAACACCACCAACCCCGATGACTGGGCGCGGATTTCGGGCAAGAAGGGCGAGCGGATCGTCTACATCCGCACGCTGGTCACCGGCAAGAGCTCGAGCGCGTCGCGGGCCATCGACACCGAATCGAACCTGGGCCAGTACTTGTAAGTACTTGTCAGCATTTGTCGGCGCCACCGGCTAGCGTCGCATCCGTGCGACTCCGCTTTGACGCTCCCGGCGACGACGACGCCTATGGCGAGGCTCGTGGCGCGTTGCTGGACGGGCTCGAGGGCTGGTGGACCGGGCTCGACTCGGATTCCGAGGCAGTCGTCTCTGACGTTGCCGTCTTCCTGGACTGGCGTTACCGCGATTCCACCGGTGTTCTCGACGACTTCGCCCCCGGCGATATCGCGGAATTCTTGCTCGAATGGTGCCCGAGCCGATTCAAGGGCCGGCCGGATGACGCGCTGTGTCTGTGCTTCGCAATCGGCGTGTACGTCGACTTCATGGCGGCCACCGGCCGTCTGGTCGGCGGTGCCGAGCGTGCCGCCAGATTGCGGAGGCTGGTCGACGACCTCGCGCCGACCGTGCTGGCGGAAGCACGCGACCCCACCGCCGTTGAGGTTCACCCGGATCCGGTCGAGGCGCCAGAGCCACTCGAGCTGCCGTTCCTCCACATCCCGCCGTCCGCGAACGACGTAGCGGCGGCCGCGGCGGCAGCCCCGTTGCTCGTCAAACTCGAGGTTCTGCGCGACTATCTCGGGCCGGACGGCAAGCCGCTCACCGACAAGGGCGAACTCGAACCGGCTGACGGTCGCGCGCTGGTCGAATTGCTCCACACCGGCGACGTGTTGGATGTGGAGTTGGGTGAGTTGAAAGTTGCGGCCCGGCCGACGGCGGCACTGCGGCGCCTGAATTTTCTCATCGACGTGGCCATCGAGGCCGGCGCGGTGGACGTGCTGCAACAGCGTGTGGTGCCGGCGGAGGAGTGGGGGACGCGCGCGCCCGTGGAGCGGGCGGAGTCGCTGTTCGCGGGAATCCTGTTGGCACGCCCGTTGCGGTCGTTGCATTCGTCGCAGCTCTACCCCGAGCACAACACGATGCACGACCTACTCGACGACGGGATCGCGTGTTGGCTCGCGCCGTTGCTGCAAGGCGACGCGGAACTTCCCTTCGAATCCGTGCTGGAGTGGGTGCACGCGTTGGTCGCCGCGCAACGGCCGTCGCACCGCTGGCCGGCGGACCGGGAGGACACGCTCGAGGCTTGCGTCGAGGACCACATGGGCCGTCTTCTCGAAGTTCTGCGGGAGGCCGGTGTGGTGCGGTGGACCGACGCCCTGGAACGGCCGCAGCCGCCCGGGCCCAGCGATTGGACCGGAGGGACCGTGGCGCTGACCGCACTGGGGCGCCATATCCTGCCGGAATACCTGGAGGACGCCGGGTTTGCGCTGCGCCGCCTCGACCGCCTCGACGGCTGGGACGCGACGGACCTGATCGGTGCGATGTTGTTGTTAGACAATGATATTCATGCGTCGCTGATAGCAAACTGGCAGTCCGGGCGCCCGGATACCGAACGGGTGCAAATGCTCACCGAGGCCGCCGCGGCCATGGACACCGCGGCTGGACGGACGATGGGCTTCATCGCGCTGAACGAGTTCGACATCGACGTAGCCGAGCCCTTCGTCCGTCAGCTGCTGGACAGCCCCGTCGCCGGCCACGCCGCGCTGTGGCTGATACAGCGTGACCGCGCCGACGCCGAGACCCTCGCGGCCTTCGTCGACGTCGCGGTGCTCGTCGACGTCCTTTCGAGCACCCTGGAATCGCCAGAGGAGCTGTGCGACCTCTTCGCCGGTATGTCCGATCCGTCGCAGCTGCTGGAGGACATCTGGCGCCATCCGGCGCCCGAGACCGCGCTCGTTCTCGATGCGCTGGGCCGTCATCTGCCGGACCGAACACTGGCCAAGGCCGCGCGCAAAGCGGCGGTGCGACACCGCAGCTGGATGGCGAATCGCGCTTGAGGTGGGTCAGTCCAACTCGAGCGAGTAGCTGTTCGTCAGGTCGTCCTGGGTGACCTGGGCGGGACGGGTCCGGGTGTCCACCCGCAGCGCCTCGGCGAGCACGCGCGGCTGGTAGGCCCACCCGTGCGGCAGGTTGAGCCGGGCGGCCAGGCCGGGCAGGTCGCCGCGCGACAGGGTGGGGTCGGCGACCTGGCTCCAGGTCTGCATGATCCAGCGCTGACCGCCGGGGTCGACGAGTTCGTAGACCTCTTCCCCGGGGTTGAAGACGAAGACCGTGTGGCGGTTGACCTGATTGGCGGTATACGGCGCGGGATTCATCGATGACAGCAGGACCGTGGCCTGCTGAATCATCTCGATTCCGCCGAAGGTCTTCGTAATCTGCGGCCCTTGCTGCCGCTTCTCGATGGCGTTCATCAGCCAGTAGCGCGGGCCGTTGAGCAACGCGGTGGCCGCCCCGTGTTCCTTGGCGATGGCCTGAGCGTCGAGCTTCGACCACAGCTCGGCCGGACAATCGTTGAGCGGGAAGCTGTTGTAAACCGTGGCCTGCGGTCCCGCCTCCCCGGGGGTCACGAGAAGCACTTCGCCGTAACGCTTCCCGGAAAGGTCGGTCATCCCGTGAAGCTAATCACCGCCGTCGGCGTCGTCAACAGCACGCGCGCTCCTCGAGGAACCAGTTGTCGGTGCAGGTCACTTCGCGCGGGCCTCGGCCTCGACGCCCGGGAGAAGGCCAATTCCGCACCTCGCCTAGTCTTTGAAGCATGCAGCGGATTATCGGGACGGAGGTCGAATACGGCATCTCATCGCCATCGGACCCGACGGCCAATCCGATCCTCACCTCGACGCAGGCGGTTTTGGCTTATGCGGCGGCAGCGGGCATTCAGCGCGCCAAGCGCACCCGTTGGGACTACGAGGTGGAGTCGCCGCTGCGCGACGCCCGCGGGTTCGACCTGAGCCGCTCGGCGGGCCCGCCCCCGGTGGTCGCCGCCGACGAGGTCGGCGCCGCCAACATGATCCTGACCAATGGGGCGCGGCTCTACGTCGACCACGCACACCCCGAATACTCCGCACCCGAATGCACCGACCCGCTCGACGCGGTGATCTGGGACAAGGCCGGCGAGCGGGTGATGGAAGCCGCGGCCCGGCACGTCGCCAGCGTGCCCGGGGCCGCGAAATTGCAGCTCTACAAGAACAACGTCGACGGCAAGGGTGCCTCCTACGGGTCGCACGAGAACTATCTGATGTCGCGGCAGACGCCGTTCTCGGCGATCATCGCCGGGCTGACCCCCTTTCTGGTCTCGCGGCAGGTGGTCACCGGCTCCGGGCGCGTCGGCATCGGACCCTCCGGTGATGAGCCCGGCTTTCAGCTGTCGCAACGCTCGGACTACATCGAGGTCGAGGTCGGCCTGGAGACCACCCTCAAACGCGGCATCATCAACACCCGCGACGAGCCGCACGCCGACGCCGACCGGTACCGACGGCTGCACGTCATCATCGGCGACGCCAACCTCGCCGAGACGTCGACCTACCTCAAACTCGGCACCACGTCGCTGGTGCTGGACCTGATCGAAGAGGGCCCGGCGCACGGCATCGACCTGAGCGATCTGGCGCTGGCACGGCCGGTGCATGCGGTCCATGCGATCAGCCGCGACCCGTCGCTGCGTACCGCGGTGGCGCTGGCCGACGGTCGAGAGCTGACTGGGCTTGCGCTGCAACGGGTTTACCTCGACCGGGTGGCGAAGCTGGTCGATAGTCGCGACCCCGACCCGCGCGCCGCCGACATCGTCGAAACGTGGGCGCACGTGCTCGACCAACTCGAGCGCGACCCGATGGAATGCGCCGAACTCCTGGACTGGCCCGCCAAGCTGCGCCTGCTCGAAGGCTTCCGGCAGCGGGAAAACCTGAGCTGGTCGGCGCCCCGGCTGCACCTGGTCGACCTGCAATATTCCGACGTCCGGCTCGACAAGGGCCTGTACAACCGGCTCGTCGCGCGGGGCTCGATGAAGCGCCTGGTTTCCGAACACCAGGTGCTCGAGGCGGTGGACAATCCGCCGACGGACACCCGCGCCTACTTCCGCGGTGAATGCCTGCGCAGGTTCGGCGCCGACATCGCCGCGGCCAGTTGGGACTCGGTGATCTTCGACCTGGGCGGTGATTCCCTGGTCCGCATCCCGACGCTGGAGCCGTTGCGCGGCAGCAAAGCGCACGTCGGAGCGCTGCTGGACTCGGTGCACAGCGCCGCGGAACTGGTAGAACAACTCACCAGGTAGCCGCCGGTTCAGCCGGGCAACGTCGGGGTTGACCGGTAGGGTAGGAAAGACCAACGGGCAAGCGTGGCCTGACATTGAGCGTGACAATGAAAGGCCATTCAACAAGCCCAGACAAAGCAGGAGGCGGCGATGGCTCAGGAGCAGACCAAGCGTGGCGGTGGTGGCGACGAAGAGGACGACTTCGCCGGCAGCACGGCCGCGGGCCAAGAGCGCCGGGAGAAGCTGGCCGAGGAGACTGACGACTTGCTCGACGAGATTGACGACGTTCTCGAGGAGAACGCTGAGGACTTCGTGCGGGCATACGTCCAAAAGGGCGGCCAGTGACCTGGCAGTTCTCTGATCGCCTGCCCACCAACTCCGCACTTCCGGGAAACCCCGCTGTAGACCTGTCGTCGTTTGCCGACTTCCTGCGCCGGCAGGCGCCGGAGTTGCTACCGGCCGGCCTCGGGGCATCCCATTCGGAAAGCGCTGGAGCGCAGCTGCCCCACGGGACCACAATCGTCGCGCTGAAATACCCCGGCGGCGTGGTGCTCGCCGGTGACCGGCGCTCGACGCAGGGCAACATGATCGCCGGGCGCGACGTCAAGAAGGTGTACATCACCGATGACTACACCGCCACCGGCATCGCCGGAACCGCCGCCATCGCGGTGGAGTTCGCCCGCCTTTACGCCGTGGAGCTCGAACACTACGAGAAACTCGAAGGCGTGCCGCTGACGTTTGCCGGCAAGGTGAACCGGCTGGCGATCATGGTGCGCGGCAACCTGGCCGCCGCCATGCAGGGGCTGGTGGCGTTGCCGCTGCTGGTGGGCTACGACATCGACGCGGCCGAGGCCGATCCGGAGGGCGCGGGCCGCATCGTGTCGTTCGACGCGGCGGGTGGCTGGAACCTGGAAGAGGAGGGCTACCAGTCGGTGGGCTCGGGCTCGATTTTCGCCAAGTCGTCGATGAAGAAGTTGTACTCGCAGGTCACCGACACCGATTCGGCGGTGCGGGTCGCGATCGAGGCGCTCTACGACGCGGCTGACGACGACTCCGCGACCGGCGGGCCGGACCTGGTTCGCGGCATCTATCCCACGGCGGTCACCATCGGCGCCGAGGGCGCGCTGGACGTGCCGGAGAGCCGCATCGCCGAACTGGCTCGCGAGGTCATCCAAAGCCGTTCGCGCGCTGACACTTTCGGCCCCGATGGTGGTGAGAAGTGAGCTTCCCGTATTTCATCTCGCCCGAGCAAGCGATGCGCGAGCGCAGCGAACTCGCGCGCAAGGGCATCGCGCGCGGCAAGAGCGTGGTCGCCCTGGTCTATGCCGGCGGCGTGCTCTTCGTCGCCGAGAACCCGTCGCGGTCGTTGCAGAAGATCAGCGAACTCTACGACCGCGTGGGCTTTGCCGCCGCGGGCAAGTTCAACGAATTCGACAATTTGCGCCGCGGCGGAATTCAATTCGCCGACACCCGCGGCTACGCCTACGACCGTCGCGACGTCACCGGCCGCCAACTCGCCTATGTCTACGCGCAGACGCTGGGCTCCATCTTCACCGAGCAGGCCAAGCCCTACGAGGTGGAATTGTGTGTCGCCGAGGTTGCGCACTATGGCGAGAGCAAACCGCCTGAGCTGTACCGGATTACCTATGACGGATCGATCGCCGACGAGCCGCATTTCGTGGTGATGGGCGGTACCACCGAACCGATCGTCACGGCGCTCAAGGACTCCTACGCCGAGAACGCCAACCTGCGCGAAGCCACGCGCATCGCCGTGAAAGCGTTGCGGGCCGGCAGCGAATCCTCGAACGGCGACCAGTCCACCCTGGACGTGGGCAGCCTGGAGGTCGCGATCTTGGATGTCAACCGACCACGACGGGCGTTTCGGCGGATCAACCGAGCAACCCTGGAAAATTTGCTGCGCGAGCTGGATTCGAACGGGTCCGAGGGCGACGGCGAAGAGTCGGATTCCAGCGGCGGATTGTCCGACTAGTCCTGGCTTCGGCATAGATCGACGCCCGCCCGTCACCGGTACTGGTGGGTCCGGTGGTGCTCAAGGTGCTGGTGAGTTAACGGATCACCGCCGCGGCGCCGAAGCTGCCAGTGGCGAACCCGGTGCCGGCGCGACCGGAAAGCGGCGTGCGAAGAACTTCGTTGGATCGATAGGCGCGGCTTGCCCACCGTCGCGCTCGGACAACCAGTACGCTCGATTACGTGCAGCGGCGAATCATGGGCATCGAGACCGAGTTCGGGGTCACCTGCACATTCCACGGCCACCGGCGGCTCAGCCCGGACGAGGTGGCCCGCTACCTGTTTCGGCGCGTCGTGTCGTGGGGGCGCAGCTCCAACGTGTTCCTGCGTAACGGCGCCCGCCTTTACCTCGACGTGGGAAGCCACCCCGAATACGCCACGGCCGAGTGCGACAGTCTGGTGCAGCTCGTCACCCACGACCGCGCCGGGGAATGGGTGCTCGAAGACCTGCTCGTCGACGCCGAGCAGCGGCTCGCCGACGAGGGCATCGGCGGCGACATCTACCTGTTCAAGAACAACACCGATTCGGCGGGCAACTCCTACGGGTGTCACGAGAACTACTTGATCGTGCGGGCCGGTGAGTTCTCCCGGATCTCCGATGTCCTGCTGCCGTTTCTGGTCACGCGCCAGCTGATCTGCGGCGCCGGCAAGGTGCTGCAGACCCCCAAGGCCGCAACGTTCTGTCTTTCGCAACGCGCCGAGCACATTTGGGAGGGTGTCTCGTCGGCGACCACCCGCAGCCGGCCGATCATCAACACCCGCGACGAGCCGCACGCCGACGCCGAGAAGTACCGGCGCCTGCACGTGATCGTCGGCGACTCCAACATGTGCGAAACCACCACCATGCTCAAGGTGGGCACTGCCGCGCTGGTGCTGGAAATGATCGAAGCCGGCGTGCCGTTCCGGGACTTCTCGTTGGACAATCCCATCCGCGCGATCCGCGAGGTCAGCCACGACGTCACCGGCCGTCGGCCGGTGCGGCTGGCCGGTGGGCGTCAGGCCAGCGCGCTCGACATCCAGCGCGAGTACTACGGCCGCGCGGTCGAACACCTGCAGACCCGGGAGCCCAACGCCCAGATCGAGCAGATCGTCGATTTGTGGGGCCGCCAGCTCGACGCGGTCGAGAGCCAGGACTTCGCCAAGGTTGATACCGAGATCGACTGGGTGATCAAGCGCAAGCTGTTCCAGCGCTACCAGGACCGCTACAACATGGAGCTGTCCGACCCGAAGATCGCCCAGCTGGACCTGGCCTACCACGACATCAAGCGTGGGCGTGGCGTCTTTGATCTGCTGCAGCGCAAGGGACTTGCGGCCCGCGTCACCACTGACGAGGACATCGCCGAGGCGGTCGACAATCCGCCGCAGACCACCCGGGCGCGGCTGCGCGGCGAGTTCATCAGCGCCGCCCAGGCGGCCGGCCGTGACTTCACCGTCGACTGGGTGCACCTCAAGCTCAATGACCAGGCACAGCGGACCGTGTTGTGCAAAGACCCCTTCCGTGCGGTCGACGAGCGGGTCAAGCGCCTGATCGCGAGCATGTAGCGGCCGTCGGCTCACTGTCAGCCACACCCGCACTGTCTTGAGTGTGAAGGGCGAACTCGCTAGCGCGGGCGCCAGCAAGTTCGAGAATCGTGTCGCCTCGCACTGAGAGGCTGCAGTGGTGGTCGGGAATCCTGCGACGCGGTGCGTGGGTGGCAGCGCCAGACGGCGGCCATCGAATAATCTGGTGCCAATGGCGACGTCAAAAGTCGAACGGCTGGTGAACCTGGTCATCGCCCTGCTGTCCACCCGCGGGTACATCACGGCGGAAAAGATCAGGTCGAGCGTGGCGGGATACTCCGAAAACGCCAGCGCCGAGGCGTTCTCCCGCATGTTCGAGCGCGACAAGAACGAGCTGCGCGACCTGGGCATCCCGCTCGAGGTCGGCAGGGTTTCGGCGTGGGACCCCACCGAGGGCTACCGGATCAACCGCGACGCCTATGCGCTCGCCCCGGTCGACCTCACCCCGGACGAGGCGGCGGCGGTGGCGGTCGCGACCCAGCTGTGGGAGTCGCCCGAACTGATCACCGCCACCCAGGGCGCGCTGCTCAAACTGCGCGCGGCCGGCGTCGACGTCGATCCGGAGGCGCCGGTCGCCATCGCCTCACCGGCGGGAGTGCCGGGTCTGCGTGGCTCGGAGGATGTTCTCGGAATCCTGTTGTCCGCCATCGATTCCCGACGGGCCGTGCAGTTTCCGCACCGCCCGTCGCGGGCCGAGCCGTACGCCACTCGCACCGTCGAGCCCTGGGGCGTCGTCACCGAGAAGGGCCGCTGGTATCTGGTGGGTCACGACCGCGACCGCGACGCCACCCGCACCTTCCGGCTCTCCCGGATCGGTCCCGACGTCGCGCCGATCGGCCCGCCCGGCGCGGTCACCGTGCCGGAAGGCATTGACCTGCGCAGGATCGTGGCGCAGACGGTCACGGAAATTTCCGCGGCGCCGGCCGGTGGGGTGGCCCGGGTCTGGGTGGCTGACGGGCGGGCCACCGCGCTGCGCCGCGCGGGCAGGCCCGTCGGCGAACGGCGACTGGGTGAGCGCGACGGCGAGGTGATTGAACTCGACATCCGATCCACCGACCAGCTGGCCCGCGACATCGCCGGGTACGGCGCCGACGCCCTGGTGCTCGAGCCGCCGTCGCTGCGCGACGACGTGCTGGACCGGTTGCGGGCGCATGCGGGAGTGCCCGCATGACGCCGATCTCCACCCGCCTGGTCCGGCTGCTGAACATGGTCCCGTACTTCCAGGCCAACCCGCGGGTCACCCGGGCCAAGGCCGCCGCCGATCTCGGGGTGTCGGCCAAGCAACTGGAAGAGGACCTCAACCAGCTCTGGATGTGCGGCCTCCCCGGCTATTTCCCCGGTGACCTGATCGACTTCCAGTTCTCCGGGGACACCATCGAGGTGACGTTCTCCGCCGGCATCGACCGCCCGCTCAAGCTCACCTCGCCGGAGGCCACCGGGCTGCTGGTGGCGCTGCGGGCGCTGGCCGACATCCCCGGCGTCGTCGACCCCGAAGCCGCGCGCAGTGCGATCGCCAAGATCGAGGACGCGGCCGGGGCCATCGGGCACGACACCACGCACGCGGCGACGGCCGTCGACGAGCCCGCGCCGGTGGAAAATCGGGCCGCCGCCGCGGTGCGCGCGGCCGTGCAGTCCCGGCACGCCCTGGCCATCGATTACTACTCCGCCTCCCACGACACACTCACCAGCCGGGTAGTCGACCCCATCCGGGTCCTGCTGATCGGCGGCCACAGCTACCTCGAGGCCTGGTCGCGCGAAGCCGACGGGGTCCGGCTGTTCCGCTTCGACCGGATCGTGGAAGCCAGCGAGCTCGACGAGCCGGCGGCGCCGCCCGAGCCGGTGCTGCACGCGCCGCCCGACACCTCGTTGTTCGACGGCGATCCGTCGTTGCCGTTCGCCAAGCTGCGGGTAGCGCCCGCGGCGTCCTGGATGTTCGAGTACTACCCGATGCGCGACGTGCGCGAGTTGCCGGACGGGTCGTGCGAGGCGGTGATGACTTACGCCTCCGAGGACTGGATGACGCGGCTGGTGCTGGGCCTGGGGCCCGGCGTGCAGGTGCTGGCACCCGGGTCGCTGGTGCAGCGGGTGCGGGATGCCGCGGCGGCCGCCCTGGCGTCGTATGACGCTCTGAGCTCATAAAAGTCCAGGCAATATGGCCCACCACGGCGCGGCGCGCGCCCACCGACACCTGGCGTTACTGCGGTAGCATCGGGTTAACGTCTGGAGGTAATCAAAGTGGGCAGTCTTAGTCCGTGGCACTGGGCGATCCTCGCGGTCGTGGTGATCTTGCTGTTCGGTGCCAAGAAGCTCCCCGACGCGGCGCGTTCGTTGGGCAAGTCGATGCGGATCTTCAAGTCCGAGATTCGGGAAATGCAGAGCGAGAACAAGGCGGAAACGTCGGCCTTGGGTACCCAGCCTGACGCCTCGGCGGCGAACCCCACGCCCGTGCAGTCGCAGCGGGTCGAGGCGCCGGCGCCCAGCGAGCAGGGGCACAGCGAAGCACGCCCGGCATAGCCGCCGTCATCGTCGCGGTGCCCGAGCGCCCCTGACCGAGCCCTAGACGAGCATCGTGAAAGCATTCAAGGTTTCAGCGCGCGCTGCCGGCCTGCTGAAGCGCCTCAATCCACGTAACAGACGCAGTCGCACCAACCCGGATGCGACCATGTCGCTGGTCGACCACCTCACCGAGCTCCGCACCCGGCTGCTGATCTCGCTGGCGGCGATCGTGCTGACCACGATCTTCGGGTTTGTCTGGTACTCGCATTCGATCTTCGGGCTGGAAAGCCTCGGCGAGTGGTTGCGTCATCCCTACTGTTCGCTGCCGCAGTCGGCGCGGGCGGATATCAGCGCCAACGGACAATGCCGACTGCTGGCCACCGCGCCGTTCGACCAGTTCATGCTGCGCCTCAAGGTGGGGCTGACGGCCGGGGTGGTGCTGGCCTGCCCGGTGTGGTTTTACCAGCTGTGGGCTTTTATCACGCCCGGGCTTTACCAGAAGGAACGCCGCTTCGCGATCGCGTTCGTGATCCCCGCCGTGGTGTTGTTCCTCGTCGGCGCGGTGCTGGCCTACTTCGTGCTGTCCAAGGCGTTGGGCTTCCTGCTGACCGTCGGCAGCGACGTGCAGGTGACCGCGCTGTCCGGCGATCGGTATTTCGGGTTCCTGATCAACCTGCTGGTGGTCTTCGGCGTCAGCTTCGAATTCCCGTTGCTGATCGTCATGCTCAACACGATCGGCATGCTGACCTATGAGCGGCTCAAGGCGTGGCGACGCGGCCTGATCTTCGCGATGTTCGCGTTCGCGGCGGTCTTCACGCCCGGATCCGATCCGTTTTCGATGACCGCGCTCGGGCTGGCCCTGTCCGTGCTCCTCGAGTTCGCCATCCAGATCGCCCGGCTGCACGACAAGCGGAAGGCCAAGCGCGACGCCCAGGCGGTGATCCCCGACGACGAAGCGTCGATCATCGATCGGCCCACCGCGGTACCGGAGCCGACGGTCACCGCCGGGCAGCACGACGATGTCACCTAGGTCGCTCTGGCGCGAGCGTGCGTGTTTGCACAGCGACACGCCGGTGTTGACGTACAACTGCGCAGCCTCGCGCAACGGGGCAGTGGCGTGACGGAGTTGGTTGAGCTCACCCGATTCGCCGCGGACCTGCCCTTCGCGCTCGACGGCTTTCAGCACCGGGCGTGCGCGGCGCTCGAACGCGGCCACGGCGTGCTGGTCTGCGCGCCGACCGGGGCCGGCAAGACGGTCGTCGGCGAATTCGCGGTGCACTTGGCGCTGGCCGCCGGCGGCAAATGCTTCTACACCACGCCGCTCAAAGCGCTGAGCAACCAGAAGCACACCGACTTGACGGCCCGCTACGGCCGCGACCGCATCGGCCTGCTCACCGGGGACATGTCGGTCAACGGCGACGCGCCCGTGGTGGTCATGACGACCGAAGTGCTGCGCAACATGCTCTACGCGGATTCGCCTGCGCTGCGGGGACTTTCGTACGTGGTGATGGATGAGGTGCATTTCCTGGCCGACCGGATGCGGGGGCCGGTGTGGGAAGAAGTGATCCTGCACCTGCCCGACGAGGTGCGGGTGGTCAGCCTGTCGGCGACGGTGAGCAACGCCGAGGAGTTCGGCGGCTGGATCCAGACCGTGCGGGGCGATACGACGGTCGTGGTCGACGAGCACCGGCCGGTGCCGCTGTGGCAACACGTGTTGGTGGGCAAGCGGCTATTCGACCTCTTCGACTACCGTAATTCGGAAGCCCCCGAGCAACCGGGTGCCGCGCGTGAGCCGCGCGTCAACCCAGATCTGTTGCGGCACATCACCCATCGCCGTGAGGCCGATCGGATGTCGGATTGGCAACCGCGTCGAAGCGCCGGACGCGGGCGTCCACCGGCACGGTCGGGCCGGCCCCGCTTCTACCGCACACCGGCACGGCCGGACGTCATCGCGACCCTGGATTCCGAAGGGTTGCTGCCGGCGATCACGTTCGTGTTCTCCCGGGCCGGCTGCGACGCTGCCGTCCAGCAATGCCTGCGCTCGCCCTTGCAGCTGACCACTCAGGAGGAACGCGCGCAGATCGCTGAGGTGATCGAACATCGCTGCGGCGATCTCGCCGACTCGGACCTGGCCGTGCTCGGCTACTACGAGTGGCGGGAGGGGCTGCTGCGCGGTCTGGCCGCCCATCACGCCGGCATGTTGCCCGCCTTCCGGCACACGGTCGAAGAGCTTTTCACGGCCGGGCTCGTCAGGGCGGTGTTCGCCACCGAGACCTTGGCGCTCGGAATCAACATGCCCGCGCGCACCGTGGTTCTCGAGCGGCTGGTCAAGTTCAACGGCGAGCAGCACGTGGCGCTGACGCCCGGGGAGTACACCCAGCTGACCGGGCGCGCCGGGCGGCGCGGCATCGATGTCGAGGGCCACGCGGTGGTGCTCTGGAATCCCAGCGAAGAAACCACCGAACCCTCCGCGGTGGCCGGGCTGGCCTCCACCCGCACCTTCCCGCTGCGCAGTTCGTTCGCCCCGTCCTACAACATGACGATCAACCTGGTGCAGCAGATGGGCCCCGAGCAGGCACATCGGTTGCTAGAGCAGTCGTTTGCGCAGTATCAGGCCGACCGTTCCGTGGTCGGGCTGGTGAGTGGCATCGAGCGGGGCACCGCGATGCTCGCCGAGATCGCCGCCGAGCTGGGCGGGCCCAAGGCGCCGATCCTGGAGTACGCCCGGATGCGGGCGCGCATCTCCGAGATGGAACGCGCGCAGTCCCGGGCCTCGCGGCTACAGCGACGGCAGGCGACCAGCGACGCGCTGGCCGCGCTGCGCCGGGGCGACATCATCAACATCACCCACGGCCGACGCGGTGGACTGGCCGTGGTGCTCGAATCGGCCCGCGACAGCTCTGACCCGCGACCGTTGGTGCTGACCGAAAACCGCTGGGCGGGAAGGATTTCCTCGGCCGACTATTCGGGTATGTCCGCGCCGGTCGGTTCGATGTCACTGCCGAAGCGGGTCGAGCACCGCCAGCCGCGGGTGCGGCGTGATCTGGCGTCGGCGCTGCGGTCGGCGGCCGCCGGGCTGACCATTCCGGCCAAGCGCCGCGGCGGACATCGGGACGGCGACGGTGAATTTCACGACCCCGAGCTGGCGTCGCTGCGCGAACAGCTGCGCCGGCACCCGTCGCACAACACGCCCGGCCTGGAAGCACAGGTCCGGCAGGCCGAGCGTTATTTGCGGATCGAACGCGACAACGCACAATTGGAGAAAAAGGTTGCGGCAGCGACCAATTCGCTGGCCCGAACATTCGACCGGATCGTCGGGCTGCTCACCGAGCGTGGCTTCATCGAGGCGCGAGACGGGGATCCCCGCGTGACCGACCACGGCCGGCTGCTGGCGCGCATCTACAGCGAAAGCGACCTGCTGGTCGCCGAATGCCTGCGCACCGGCGCCTGGTCGGGGTTGAAGCCGCCCGAGCTCGCGGCGGTGGTCTCGTCGGTGCTCTACGAGACCCGCGGCGGGGACGGGCCGGGGGCGGCGTTTGCGGCCGACGCCCCCACACAGCCATTACGGCAGGCGCTGCAGCAGACGTCGAGGCTGTCCGTGGCGCTGCGCGCCGATGAGCAGACGCACCGGATCGCCCCGAGCCGCGAACCCGACGACGGCTTCGTCAACGTCATCTATCGCTGGGCCCGCACCGGTGATCTGGTCGCGGCGCTGGCGGCGGCTGACCCGGCCGGCACTGGCTCGCCCCTGCTGGCGGGGGATTTTGTGCGGTGGTGCCGGCAGGCGCTTGACCTGCTGGATCAGGTGCGCAATGCCGCCCCGGACGCCGAGGTGCGGGCCACCGCCAAGCGGGCCATCAACGACATTCGGCGCGGCGTCGTCGCAGTTGACGCCGGGTAGGCTAGGCCGGAGCTACCGTTAAACGCCGATAGCCATGCTTAAGACACGAGGGGCTGAGGAGAGAGATGAGCGGACCGCAGGGACCGGACCAGCAGTGGCAACCCCCCGGCCAAGGTCAAGGCAGCGACCACTCGTCAGACCCGACCCAGGTGGCGCCGACCTGGCAAGACCAGTCGACCCAGGAAGCGTCGTGGCAGGCCCCCGCGTACACGCCGCCCGCCGAGTACCCGCAGTACCAGCAGCCGGCTGAACAGGCCTATCCGCAGCACTACCCCCAGCAGCCGGGTCAGTACGGGCAGCCCGGGCAATACGGGCAGCCCGGCCAATACGCCCAGCCGGGTCAATACGGGCAGCCGGGCCAGTACCCGCAGCCCGGCCAGTACGGCCAGCCGGGCCAGTACCCGCAGCCGGGCCAGTACGGCCAATACGGCCAATACGGGCAGCCGGGCCAGTACCCGCAGCAGTACCCGCCGTATGAGCAGCCCGGCAAGAAGCGACCGGTTGGGGTGATCGCCGGTGTGGGCGGTGCCATCGCGTTGCTGCTCGTCGTCGTCGTGCTGGTGCTGGGCTTCTGGCAGCCCGGCTTCTTCGTCACCACCAAGCTGGATGTCAGCAAGGCGCAGGCCGGGGTCCAACAGGTCCTCAGCGACGAAACCAACGGCTACGGCGCCAAGAACGTCAAAGACGTCAAGTGCAACCACGGCCAGAACCCGACCGTCAAGAAGGGCGCCACCTTCGACTGCGACGTCAGCATCGACGGTGCGCCGAAGCACGTGACGGTGACCTTCCAGGACAACAAGGGCACCTACGAGGTCGGCCGCCCGCAGTAGTCAGTTGGGCAGCGCGTCGAGCGCTTTTTGCAAGCGAGCGATCGACGAGCCGACGCCGAGTTCGGTCGCCAGCTTGGCGGTTCGTTGCGGATCGGCGGCGACCAGCGGTAGTTCGTCGTCGGCGGTCGAGAAGGTGACGGGCGCGTCGGTGGCCACCCGCACCACCTGGCCGGCCGCCTCGATGTAGTCCAGTGCGCCCAGCAGTTTCGCCCGCAAGCCCTTCGCCATCTTCGACTTCGGGTCGTGGGCGGCGGCCAGGATCTGTTCCAGCGAACCGTGCTGGGCCAGCAGCGTCGCCGCGGTTTTCTCGCCGACGCCCGGAACGCCCGGCAGGCCGTCGGACGGGTCGCCGCGCAGCAGCGCGAATTCGGCGTAGGCGGGCCCGGCCCGCTCCACCGGCACGCCATAGTGTTCGGCCACCTCGGCGGGCCCGAACAAGGTGGCTTTGCTCAGCCCGCGGCCGAGGTAGAGGAGCCGCACCGGAACGGGATCGTCCGACACCACCTGCATCAGGTCGCGGTCACCGCTGACGACCACCACCGGGTCGTCGCGTTCCCGCGCTGCGAGCGTGCCCAGCACGTCGTCGGCCTCGTAACCCTCCGCGCCGGCCGTCGGAATCCCGAAGGCGTCAAGCAGTTCGGCGATCATGTCGATCTGGGGCGTCAGGTCGTCCGGGACCTCCTCGACGTCCGGCTCGCCCCGCGGCTCCGGCTCGGCCACGCGGTGGGCCTTGTAGGACGGCACGAGGTCAACCCGAAACTGCGGACGCCAATCGAGGTCCAGGCAGACCACCAGCCGGCTGGGCCGCTGCTGGGTGATCACCACCGCGACGGAGTCGATGAACCCGCGGACGGCGTTGACGGGTCGGCCGTCGGGGGCGGTGATCGAGGAAGGAACCCCGAAATACGAGCGGAACCACATGCTGGCGCCATCGAGCAGCAACACGGGTCCGCGCATGGGGACCATGGTCCCACGTCGCTGCCGGACGGTCTCACACCGCCGAACGTCGCCTTGTTGTCGACCAACTGGCGAATCGGCGCAACGAGTCGACGTTCGGCGGGCGGGTTAGCCTGGCTGCCATGGAGTCGCACCGCTTCGACGCAGCTGTGTATGCCCGCCGCCTGGGCACGGCCGCCGCCGCGGCCGCCGACGCGGGTCTGGCCGGGCTGGTCATCACACCCGGATATGACCTGCGCTACCTGGTCGGGTCGCGCGCCCAGACCTTGGAGCGGTTCACCGCGCTGGTGTTGCCCGCATCCGGTGATCCGACGGTGGTGGTGCCGCGACTGGAGCTGGCTTCGCTCAAGGGGTCGGCCATCGCCGAACTCGGTCTGGCGGTGTGCGATTGGGTCGACGGTGACAATCCCTACGATCTGGTGGGCGCCGCGCTGGGCGGCACCCCGGCCGCGACCGCGGTCACCGATTCCATGCCGGCACTGCATCTTTTGCCGCTGGCAGGTGTGCTCGGTGTGCTGCCCGTTCTGGCCACCGATGTGTTGCGCACGCTGCGGATGGTCAAGGAGGAATGCGAGATCGATGCGTTGCGCAAAGCCGGTGCGGCCATCGATCGGGTGCACGCCCGGGTGCCGGAGTTTTTGGTCCCGGGCCGCACCGAGGCCGACGTGGCTGCCGACATCGCGAACGCCATTGTGGCCGAAGGGCATTCGGAGGTGTCGTTCATTATCGTCGGATCCGGACCGCACGGCGCCGACCCGCACCACGGATATTCGGATCGCGAACTGCAGGCGGGTGACATCGTCGTCGTCGACATCGGCGGGGCCTATGAACCCGGTTACAACTCCGACTCGACGCGCACGTACAGCATCGGGGAGCCGAATCCTGAGGTAGTCCAACAGTATTCGGTGCTGCAGCGCGCTCAGCGCGCGGCTTATGACGCGGTCCGCCCGGGGGTGACGGCCGAGCAGGTCGACGCGGCCGCCCGCGAGGTGCTGGCCGCGGAAGGACTCGCCGAGTACTTCGTGCACCGCACCGGGCACGGCATCGGCTTGTCGGTGCATGAAGAGCCCTACATCGTCGCCGGAAACGACCTGCCACTCACCGCGGGCATGGCGTTTTCCATCGAGCCGGGCATCTACTTCCCGGGCCGTTGGGGCGCGCGCATCGAGGACATCGTCGTCGTGACGGACGAGGGAGCCCTGGCCGTCAACAACCGGCCGCACGAACTGATCGTCGTTCCCGTGACCTGACGCTGGGGATGAGTGAGTTGTGGGGGCTCGGGGGCGCGGCTAGCTTGGCGGCAGCGATCATTGGGTGAGTAGCGGCGACGGGCGGTCCTGAGCGAAACTTTCGCGTGTGGCTCCCTTGGCCGTTGATCCGGCTGCGATGTATGCCGCAGGCAGCGCCGTGGTTGCCGCCGGTGATGGACTTGCCGCAAGTCTGAGCATCCTGACCGCTGGTTTTTCGGCCCACACGGGGGTGGACCGCGCCGGCGAGGTGTTCGGCTTGGCGTATCAAGACACGGCCGAATCGCTGCTGAAGGCGGCGGCCGCTGCCGTCAACGCGTGCCGGCAATGCGGGGCCATCATCCAGCAGGGCGCGGCGAACTATTCGAATGTCGACGCGGCTTCGACACTGGGCGGCGGTGGCGGCGTTTTGAAGCCGCCGTCTCCGCCGGCTGAGCTCGCGGCGCCCAAAGCACCGGGAACGATGGGGCCCGGCGAACCGCCACCGCTGCTGTGGGCGGTCGTGCAGTCGCTCGTCCTCGAGCTATGGCCCGACGGCGACGTGGCGGGTTTGCGTGCGGCCGCATCGCGTTGGCGTGGCTTCGCTGCGGCAGCCCAGGGGGTTCAGGGAACTCTCAACGGGGCGAAGGCACTGTTCGATAGCCAACACATTCCTGAAGGCGAGAAGATCGATAACGCTCTGGCCGAAATAGGTTCTGCCGCAGCGACTATCGGAGAGCAGTGCGGCAAACTGGCGACCACTATCGATAAGTTTGCCGACCAGGTTGACCACGCCCAACACGCGATCCGGGACCTGCTGCACAGGATCGGATCTTTAGGCGATCTCGGTCACGACATCATGCTGATTATCGACGGCGACGCATGGGACGAGATCAAAAAGATCGCCAAGGACATCAGCGACGTACTCCATCATCTGGGACAGGAAGCCCGGGCCAGCGAACAGGGGATCAGGTTGCTCATGCAAGCGGCCGATCGCCAGATCGTCACCTGCGAAAAGTACGCGCGGCGCGGTCTCGTCGAGATCTTGGGTGAGGACGTCGGTAATCCGGTGGCGACTGTATTCGATACCTATATCAACGCCCACGAGGGTGTTCTCAAAGCTGCGGTCGGCATGGGGCTAAACCTCGTCGACCTGAGCCCGCATTGGCTCGCCGTCGACCCGCAGGGTGTGGGCGCCACCTGGACCGGGCTGGCCAAGAACGCATGGAAAGGGAATTTGTTCAACGCCGCCCTCAATCCCCAGGAGTTCGCGCAAACGCGGCTTCAGGAGCTGAAAGGCTTAGTGCATGCCGAGGATTGGACCGGTGACCGGCCGGGATTGGGAGCCGGTGAAAACCTGTTCGACGGCGTTACGCTGATCGCGCCAGGTCTCGGTGGGGCAGGCGCGGCGGCGGACGGTGCGGGTGCTGCCGCACGCGCCGCCGAAGCGGAGGCGGACGCCGCCGGCGCCACCGGCCGTGTCAGCGGAAAAGGGGCCGAAGGGCTTGGCGGGGTCACCGGCGCCCGGGGTGCGCTGACCGACATCACCAAAACGGGCAGCGAGCTGACCAAAAACCTCGACGGAGTCACGAACGACCTGCCGAAGTTCGAGCCTCCAGCGAGCGGGAGTCCGGTGGCATTGCCTGGCAAGCCGATTGAGGCGCCAGTCGAATCGGCGCCCCGCCCGGCCGACGGTGCCCCGGGCGCACCTCAGGCGTCAACGCCTGCGACAACCTCCCCGGGATCAGCCGGCCCGGCTGGCGATTCGCCGTCACCCTCGGGCAGCCCAAGCGGCGGTCCCCATGGGCCGGATCCGTCACCTACTCCCGCGACGTCGCCGGGTGGTTCTGGTGGGTTGCATGATCAGGCGCCTGCGCCGGTGCCGGCCGCCGCGCCTCCGCCGGGTGGTTCTGGTTTGCACGAACCAGCAGCTGAGCCCGCGCCTCCGGCCGCGCCGGCCGCCCCGGGCGGCCCGCACGATCCGGTATCGACGCCATCCGGCCCGCACGAACCGGTGCCCACCCCATCCGGCGGCCCGCACGAACCCGTGTCGGTGCCGGCGGAGGAGCCGCGTGAGCCGGTATCCGTGCCTGCCGGCGGAGCCCATGATCCAGTCGCGGAACCCCCGGGTGGCCCGCACGAACCGGCCTCGGCGCCGGCCGTCGGTTCACGCTCTAGGTTTGTGCAGGCTGCTGGCGACGGGCTGCCGTCGGCGACTCCGCAACTACTCGACCATTCGCCAGCACAAGTGCCGGTGTCGCCGAGCGGATCTTCCGGAGAGGCCGCAACGGTCTCGGCCCACTCGCCGGCGCCGTCGCCTTCAACGGCGGCGCCCCATTTCGAGGCTCCAGGCGGCCGCCCGGCGGAACTACCAACGCCCAGTGGTGGTGGCCCACATGGGCTTGGCGACGGCGACCCTCCGGGCGCGCGCACCCTTGGAGAGCCACCCGGCGGCGATCCCAGTGGACATGGCGATGGCGGCGGGGGTCACTCGGGAGATCGGCCGGACGGAAAGGTCCCGGACGGTGACGACCCGCCGGGACACGGTCATGGCGACTCCTCCGGCGGCGAGCGTCAAGATCCCGTCCATTCGCACGAGTCGTCTGGCGACGGATGGCATCGGTTGCCGGACGAGGAAATTGACCCCCACTATGGCGAGCCGCTGGACGATCACTGGGACTATTCGTACAACCCTGCGGATTCTGACCACCTGAGCGCAGACGTAAGGAAACTGATGGAGGACCCGGATGCGCCCTTCGGCCGCGACCAACACGGGCACGCGTATTCGCAGCACGAATACGAGGAGCGCTTTAACAAGCTGGGCCCCCAAGGAGAGCACTGGTTTAACTTCCCCGATAACCATGGAGCAGCGCCAGGCACCCGTGTTGCTTATTCAAACATGAGGTATTTCGTGCGCGACTATGGCCCTCAGCTTGATCGCATCGGCGATGACGAGGGCGCATACTTAGCCGTTATGGAAGATGGGCAAGCCGCTTCCTGGGAAGGCCGAGCTCTCCACGCTAGTTCGCTAGGGGATCCATATCATGCATACAGGCTTAGTAATCTTCCGGAGGGGTGGACCATTGAAGTATCAGAAGTCGCGCCCGGCCTGGGCCAAAGGGGCGGATCACTCCAGGTACGCATCTTTGATGCTCGGGGTAACGCACGGACCGTGGACGAACTTATCACTGGGCAGGTCCTAAGACCATGACAAACAGCGTCGAGCTTTCACCTGGCCTAGTGGAATGGATCGGTCTCGCCGGAATGAACCTGATCCAGGGCGCCCAGACCGACGATGGCCGTCCAATTATTTGGAATAAAGGCGGAGAACGTCGTTATTTTATCAGTGCTGAAAATGGATTTTACGTCATAACGTCCTCTGATCGGATGGGCTCGGAGACCTTCCATTTGGGCGCGAATACGATGGAGCTGGTCGAAAAATACCTGTATGCTCATTTCGGTGGATCAGTCCGCAAATCGCGCGGCATGGAACGTGTAAAGAAACCGTTCAGCCGTGACGAACTAAAAGAAGGTTTTCACCTTAGCGAAGTAGTTTTTGCCGGCAGAGAGCAAGATGCTCTGATCGATCCCAATGGCTCCATGGTGGCAATTGCGGCGGAGGACAGATTGGTTGAATTATCGCATTACTTCAATGTATCCATCGATACGATAAAAGAATCTTTTGCTCACCCCGACGGCAAACCGTTATTCGCGCCGCTCGCTTGAGCGCGAGGAAGTATTCGCGATTCTGAGTTGCTGTAAAGCGTGCCATCAGACAGTCGTTACCGCCGAAGCCAGACAGACTAACTACGCGCCCCGGTCCAAAAGATCCGACGACCCCAGCACCCGCTCCACCTGAACCTCGATCACCACGCGTCGCGGATTGGGGCGGGGCGTGCGGTAGCGCTGGGCGTAGCGTAGCTCGGCGTCGCGCACCGCGCCCACGTCGCTGTTGACCTTGGACCGGCCCTCCAGTGACAGCCACCGCGCGCCGTCGACCTGGCTCAGCACGGCCATGCCGCCACGATCGGCGTTGACCGCCTTCTGCGAACCGCCGGTGGTGATGACCCGCGCGATGTGCGTCTTGGGGTCAAAAGTGAAACCGACCGCCACCACATGCGGCGAATTGTCAGCTCGCAGCGTGGTCAACATGGCCAGATGGCGTTCCGACAGAAACGCAAGGGCCTCGTCGGTGAGCCGGGTAGTGGTATTCGCCATCACCGCTCACGCTAGCGCAGGTAATAATCGCAGCCGTGGACGACACGGGCGCGGGCCCAATACTCATCCTGGGCGGACGCAGCGAAATCGGGGTCGAGCTGGCGCGGCTCCTCGCGCCCGGCGCGACGGTGGTGCTGGCCGCGCGGAACGCCGATCAGCTCGCTGACGAGGTCAGCGCGCTGAAAGCCGCCGGCGCCACCGCGGTCGACACCAGGGAATTCGATGCCGACGACTTGGCATCGCACGGCCCGCTGGTCCGCGACATCATCGCCGACCACGGGCCCATCCAAACCGCGGTGTTGGCGTTCGGCATCCTGGGCGATCAGGCCCGCGCGGAGGCCGACGCAGCACACGCGGTCGCCGTCGTGCACACCGACTACGTCGCCCAGGTCAGCATGTTGACCCACCTGGCCACCGCCATGCGCAACGCCGGCGAAGGCCAGTTGGTGGTGTTCTCGTCGATCGCCGGCGCGCGGGTGCGCCGCGCCAACTACGTCTACGGCTCGGCCAAGGCGGGCCTGGACGGCTTCGCGAGCGGCCTGGCCGACGCACTGCACGGCACCGGGGTGCGGCTCCTTATTGCCCGCCCGGGATTTGTCATCGGGCGTATGACGGAAGGCATGACGCCGGCACCACTCCCTAGCACGCCCGCGCAGGTGGCCGCCGCGACGGCGCGTGCCCTGGCGAAAAGCCGACGCACCGTATGGATCCCGTGGGCGCTGGGGCCCGCGGCCGCCCTGATGCGGATGTTGCCCCGATTCGTCTGGCGCAGGATGCCACGATGATCCGCGAGCAGGATCGGCGCTCATGATCGTCGTGGTCGGTATCGGGGCCGACGGCATGGCCGGTCTCACCGACGCATCGAAGGCCGAACTGCACAGGGCCACAATCATTTACGGGTCACCGCGGCAACTCGACCTTCTCGATGACACGGTGCCCGCGCCCCGCCGGCCGTGGCCCTCACCCATGCTGCCCGCCCTGCAAACCCTGCTCAACGACCACGCCGGCGACGTGCACGTGCTGGCCAGCGGCGATCCACTGCTGCACGGTATCGGTAGCACGCTGATCCGCCTACACGGCCGCGACAACGTCAAGGTGCTGCCGCACGTCTCGTCGGTGACGCTGGCGTGCGCGCGGATGGGCTGGAACGTCCACGACACCGAAGTGATCAGCCTGGTCACCGCGCAGCCGCACACCGCCGTGCGCCGCGGTGGCCAAGCGATCGTGCTGTCGCACGGCAAATCCACACCCGCCGAGCTGGCCGCGCTGCTCAACGCACACGGCCGTGGCGATTCGCGGTTCACCGTGCTCGAAAGACTCGGCGGCCCAGACGAACACCGCCACGACGGCACCGCCCGGGACTGGGCCCACGGCGCCCCGGGACACGTCGACGACCTCAACGTGATCGCCGTGCGCTACCTGCCCGACGAACGCGTCTCACCCCTGCCCGACGACGTGTTCACGCACGACGGCCAAATCACCAAACAGGGGATCCGCGCGGTGACGCTGGCCGCGCTGGCGCCGCGGCCGGGGGAGCGGCTATGGGACGTCGGCGCGGGCTCGGGCAGCATCAGCGTCGAGTGGTGCCTGAGTGGACGGCGTTGCGGCGCGGTCGCATTCGAACGCGACGAACGGCGCCGTCACAACCTCGAATGCAACGCCGCGGCCTTCGGCGTCGGCATCGACGTGCGCGGCGAGGCCCCTGACGCCTTCGATGGTGCCGAGCCACCGTCGGCGATCTTCATCGGCGGCGGGCTGACCCAGCCCGGTCTGCTCGACGCCTGTCTCGACCAGCTGCCCGCCGGGGGGAGACTCGTCGTCAACGTGGTCACAATCGAGTCGGAAGCCGCTGTTACGCAGGCATATACGCGTCTCGGCGGAAAGCTGCGACGGTTCCAGCACTATCACGGCAAGGCGCTGGGCGCCTTCACTGGCTGGCAGCCGCACTATCCGGTCACCCAGTGGGCGATGACCAAATGACGGTGTACTTCATCGGCGCGGGCCCGGGCGCCGCCGACCTGATCACCGTCCGCGGTCAACGGCTGCTCCAAACGTGCGCAGTGTGCCTGTACGCCGGGTCGATCATGCCCGACGAACTGCTCGCTCTCTGCCCCCAGGACGCGAAAATCGTTGACACCGGCCCGTTGACGTTGGAGCAGATCATCACCGAGCTGAGCGAGGCGCACGCCGCCGGACACGACGTGGCGCGGCTGCACTCCGGCGACCCGTCGCTGTACAGCGCGCTGGCCGAGCAGTGTCGCCGGCTCGACGCGCTGGGCATCGGCTACGAAATCGTCCCTGGTGTACCGGCTTTCGCCGCCGCGGCGGCCGTCCTGAAGCGCGAACTCACCGTCCCCGGGGTCGCGCAGACGGTGACGCTGACCCGGGTGGCGACCCTGTCCACCGCGATGCCGCCCGGCGAAGATCTGGCGGCGCTCGCCCGATCCGGCGCCACGCTGGTCCTGCATCTGGCGGCCGCCCAGATCGACGCCATCGTCCCGCAACTCCTCGACGGTGGCTACCGGCCCGAAACACCGGCTGCTGTGGTGGCTTTCGCGAGCTGGCCGCAGGAGACGGTGCTGCGTGGCACACTGGCCGACCTCGCCGCCCAGATGCATGAGGCCAACATCACCAAAACCGCCGTCATCGTCGTCGGCGACGCGCTGACCGCGGGCGAATTCACGGACAGCTACCTGTATTCGACCGGGCGGACCCGGGGGAGCAGGCACTGATGCGGGTCCTGCTGCTCGGGGGCACGGGCGAGGCGCGCGCGCTGGCGAAGGCCCTGCACCCCGGCATCGACATCATCAGCTCCCTGGCGGGCCGGGTACCGGATCCGGCCCTGCCGGTGGGACCCGTGCGCATCGGCGGCTTCGGCGGCGCCGACGGATTACGGCGCTGGCTGCGCGACGAACGCATCGACGCCGTCGTGGACGCCACCCATCCGTTCGCGGCCACCATGACGGCGCATGCCGCCGGGGCGTGCGCCGAATTACGGATCCCTCACCTGATCCTGGCGCGCCCGACCTGGGATCCCGGCACCGCTATTGTCGTCAGATCGGACACTGAGGCCGCTGAGACCGTTGTCCGACAACGCTATTCGAGAATATTTCTCACCACCGGTCGTTCGGGCGTTAACGTGTTCGCTGACAGCGACGCGTGGTTTTTGATCCGGGCGGTCACCGAACCGGACGGCACCTCGCTCCCGCGTCATCACCAGCTGGTGCTCTCGCGCGGCCCGTATCGCTACGACGACGAACTCGCGCTGTTGCGCGAGCACCGCATCGACGCGCTGGTCACCAAGAACAGCGGGGGGCAGATGACGCGGGCGAAGCTGGATGCTGCTGCAGCGCTCGATGTTGCGGTGGTGATGGTGGCGCGCCCCCCGCTGCCGGCGGATGTGTCGAGCGTCGGCACCGTGGCCGAGGCCGCCGAATGGGTTGGCGCGCTAGCCGGTTAGGTCGCTGCGCTCGCCGTCGGCCAGCAGCGCATCGCGGGCGCGCGCTACCCGCGACCGGATGGTGCCCACCGGGCATCCACACACCGCGGCGGCATCGGCGTAGGGCAGCCCGAGCAACTGCGTGAGCAAAAGCGCTTCCCGCTGTTCGGGGTTCAGGCCGGCGATCATCGTCGTCACCTCAACGAGGTCTTCGAACCCGCGGGCGTGGCGGTCGCCGCGCACCACGTGTTCCGGGTCGGCGCCGAGGGCGGTGCGCGGCCGCGACTGCAGGTGGCGGATGTGATCGGCCACCACCCGGCGCGCGATGGAGAGCAGCCACGTCCGGGCACTGGAGCGGCCGGAGAACCGTTCGATCGCGCCGATGGCGCGCAAAAAAGTCTCCTGGGTCAGATCGTCGGCGTTGCCCGCGTCGCACAGGTAGGCGACGAAACGCCACACGTCTTGCTGAGTGGCTTTGATGAACGCCTCAAGCGCTCGCGCGTTCCCGCGTGCGGCTGACAACGCGAGCTCGGTTACCGCCTCGTCGTCGCTCGGCGCGATCATGCTCAACCACCTTAGTTGCGCGGGTTTTCCGACCCTACGACGGGTCGTCGTAGAGGGTGCGGCATGGGCCGCGTGGTTGATCGGCCGCAGGTGTCTGCGCCCGCGACCACCGGGGGAGTCGGCCGCCGAGGCGGGAAAGTCGGCGTCCACCGCGCTATCGGAGCCGTGCCGCCGGTGCGAACCCACACGTTCCCGCGCCACCAGCATCGCGAATGCCAGCCCCAACAGCAGAGGCATGTGACTGGCGATCCTGGTGGCCGTGACCTGTTCCGCGAAGGCATCGACGATCACATAGCCAAGGAGGGCAATGGAATACACACCCGTGATCGCTGCCACGCCCGACGCGGAGGCGGGCCAGATGCCGGCGGCGACCATCGCCAAACCCAACGCCAGCAACCACGCTGTGGACTCGTGCATCAGGTGCTCGCCCGACATCGCTCCGTGCATGTGAGCGGACACCATGCCGAAATCGACCCCACTGATCTGGGCGGCGGCAATCGCCACCTGGAACAGGCCCACACCGATCAGCCCCCACCGCCGGTAGTGCGAGCGCAACCAGCGCATCCACGTCTGGTGTCCGGAAGGCGGCTCGCCGATGCTGGCCATGATTTTGTCGACCAGGTCGGGTCCCTCGCCGGGCGTGACCGACGCCAAGCGACGGGTCTGCGCCGCCGCCCCGATTAGCCAGGAGCGGCAACTGCGGCACGATTCAAGGTGGGCGTCGACCTGCTGCGCGAGCACCTGGGGACGCTCCCCGTCCAATCGAGCCGACAGCGCTTCACGCGCGACGTCACACCGCATCCCTGCATCGTTGCAGCACGGCCGGTCCGCGCGCAAAGACTCCCGGAATTTGGCGCCCGAACGAAGAGGCGGGAACTAAACGGCGGCCGCAACCGACCTCTGGTCGTACGCATCGCCAGCCCATCCACGAGATTCACCGAAGAGGTATTCGTGTTCTTGCCCGAAGGCCCCCGACGATGACCGCCCCGATCTGGGCCGCGTTTCCGCCCGAGGTGCACTCGACCTTGCTCAGCAGCGGCCCCGGCCCCGCCCCGCTGCTGGCCGCCGCGACGGCATGGTCGTCGATGAGCACCGACTATGCGACCGCGGCAACCGAACTCACCGGGTTGCTGGGCACCGTGCAGGCCGGGGCATGGGACGGACCCACCGCCGATCAGTACGTGGCCGCGCACGTGCCCTACCAGGCCTGGCTGCTGGAGAGCGCGGCCAAAAGCTCAGCCGCGGCGAGTCTGCACGAGACCGCGGCCACCGCCTACACCGCCGCGCTGGCCGCCATGCCGACGCTGGGCGAACTCGCGGCCAATCACGCGATTCACGGGACGCTGGTCGCCACGAACTTCTTCGGCATCAACACCATCCCCATCGCCGTCAACGAGGCCGACTACGCGCGCATGTGGGTACAGGCCGCCACGACGATGACCACCTACCAGGCCGTCAGTGAATCCGCCCTGGCGGCCCTTCCGCCGACCACACCCGCGCCGCCGATCGTCGTCCCGGGCGCCGAGGCGGGCACCGCCGGGGTCGCCGCAATGCAAGCGGCCGCCGTGGCGCCGGCGGCGGATTCCGGCTCCAACCTCAACAACGCCGATACGTCGAGCGCCCAGCAGCAGGCCACCACGGCGACGCAGACGTATCCGTCCTGGATGGACCAGCTGACGGCGTGGCTGAAGCAATACACCCAGAATTTCGCCTGGCCGGTGTCCGAAGAACTCAACCCCAACGGGTGGCCGTTTCCGCCGGTGCCGTGGGTCAACAGTCTCGCCTCGTTTTTCGGGCAGCTGGGACTGTCGCCGGCCCTGTCGAGCGCGCTCGGTTGGGCCATCTTCCACACCCTGATGATCTTCTGGCCGTTCATTCAGCTTGCGATTCAAATGGCGGTGGTGCTCGCCCCGGTCGTCGTTGCCGCCATCGGCGCGGCCGCGGCCGGTGGGGCGGCGGCCGCGGTCACCGCGATCAGCGTCGCGGCCCCGCTCTCGATGGCCCCGCCCGTCCCGGCCGTCGCGGCGGCGCCGGCTCCGGTGGTCGCGCCGGCGCCGATCATCGCCGGCGCGCCCGCGAGCGTGAACCACGTGCCGACACCGTCTACCGCCCCCGCGACGACGGTCGCCGGATCGGTCGGCGGCGGACCGGTCGGCGGGGGACCCGGCGTCGGTTTCGGTCCGACGGCGACAGACGGCATCGGCGTGGGTTTGTCCAATGCCCTCTACGCGGTGGGGTTGTCGGGACTGTCGGCACGCGGCAGCGCGAGCAGTCGGTCACGCCGGAAGTCGGAGGAACCGTCGTCGGACGACCTCGACGCGCCCGCGGGCGCAGCCGCGGCCGCCTCGGCCAAGAAAAAGGCCCGGGCCCGTCGGCGCCGCGGCGGAACCGCCACCGAGCGCGCGTACCGCTACGAATTCATGGACTCAGACCACGATGTGGATCCGGGCCGCGACGCTGACGATCCGTACGCAACCCGGCCGGCGGAGGACAGCGCGGGGCCGCTCGGATTCGTCGGTGCCGCAGCCAAATCTGATGCGGCCGAGGCTGCAGGGTTGGCGACGCTGTCCCGGGACGGGTTCAGTGATGGCCCCCGCGTGCCGATGATGCCGAGCACCTGGCAATCAGGATGAGCGAGCCCTACGGCTGGTAGCGCCGCGGTGTGAAGACCCGGTCGGTGGAATCGACTGAGTACCACTGGGTTTGCGAGGACCCGATGATCAGCAGGCAGCGCATGTCGATCTCAGTCGGGTTGAGATCGGCCAGCCGCACCACGCGGACGGCTTCGTCGTCACCCGACACATTGCGCCCGATCACCACCGGCGTGCCCGGTTCGCGGTGGGCCAGCAGAATGTCGCGCATCGCGCCGACCTGCCAGGTCCGCGTCTTGGATGCCGGGTTGTAGATCGCCAGCACCAGGTCGGCCGCCGCGGCGGCCTGCAGCCGCGCGGAGATCACCTCCCAGGGCTTGAGCCGGTCGGACAGCGAGATCACCGCGTAGTCGTGGCCCAGCGGGGCGCCGGCCCGGCTGGCCACCGCCTGGGCGGCGGTCATGGCCGGAATCACCCGAATCTGCACACCCGGCCACTGTTTGGCCTCTTCCAGCACCGCGGTCGCCATCGCGAAGACCCCCGGGTCGCCCGACGACACCACCGCGACGGCCCGCCCCTGCTCGGCCAGTGCGCAGGCCAGCCGCGCACGCTCGGGTTCGTCGCGGTTGTCGCTGGGGTGACGCTGCTGGCCGTCGCGGACCGGGACGCGATCCAGGTAGCCGCCGTAGCCGATCAGGTCGGTCGCGGCGGTCAACTCCCGGCGGCTCTGCGGTGTCATCCAATCCATATCGCCGGGGCCCAGGCCCACCACCGCGACGCTGCCGGCCGCGTGCACGTTGGGGGACCGCCCGCGCAGCCGGCGGCCACCCGGCAGCATGGCCAGGGAGAAGTACGGCACGCTGGTCTCGTCGACGTCGGCCGCGGGCAGGATGCGCTGCCCGGCGCTGCTGGCGCGTTCGACGTAAAACGTGTCATCGAGCTGCCCCGATGCCGAAAGCGCTTCGCGCACAGCGTGATACGAACGCCCCAACTTCAGCACCACGGCGGCGTCAGCGTCGGCCAGCCGGCGGGTCAGTTCGGCGACCGGCAAGGTGCCCGGCAGCACCGACAGCACCTCGTCGCCGGCCACCAGCGGGGTCGCGAGGGCCGCCGAGGCAGCGCTCACCGACGTCACACCCGGCACGATGACCGCGTTGAACCGCTCGGTCAACCGGGTGTGCAGATGCATGTATGAGCTGTAGAAGAGCGGGTCGCCCTCGGCCAGCAGCGCCACGTTGCGCCCGGCGTCCAGGTGCGCGGCGATTCGTCGCGTGGCCTCGGCGTAGAAGTCTTCCAACGCACCGGCGTAGCCGCCGGGATGGTCGGTGACCTCGGTGGTCACCGGGTAAACCAGGTGTTCTTCGATCTGACTGGGCCGCAGATAGGGTTCGGCGATGCCGCGCGCGATGCTGCGGCCGTGCCGGGCGCTGTGATAGGCGACGACTTCGGCCTCGCCGATCACCCGCGCGGCCTTGACGGTCACCAACTCCGGGTCGCCCGGCCCCAGCCCGACGCCCCACAGCGTCCCCCGGCCGGTCATTCGGCGTCGCTCGCGATGGCATTGACGGCGGCGGCGGCCATGGCGCTGCCGCCGCGGCGGCCCTGCACCACCAGATACGACATCCCACGCGGCTGGTCGATGAGCTCCTGCTTGGACTGCGCCGACCCGACGAATCCCACCGGCCCGCCCAGCACCCCGGCCGGCGGCGCAAGCCCCTCGTCGATCAGCTCGAGCAGCCGGAACAGCGCGGTCGGTGCGTTGCCGATGGCCAGCACGGCGCCGTCCAGCCGGTCGGCCCACAGCTCGACGCCGGCCGCCGAGCGGGTGGTCTGCCGGCTTGCGGCCAACTCGGCCGCGCGCGGATCGGCCACCAGTGACACCACCTCGTTGCCGGTCGGCAGCCGAGCGGTGGTGATCCCGGCTGCCACCATCGACGAATCGCACAACACCGGGGCGCCGCCTCGCAGGGCCGCACCGATGCGCGCGACAACATCGTCGGTGAACGCGACGTGCTCGGCGACGTCGACCTGGCCGCAGGTGTGGATCAACCGGACGACAACCCGCGCCACATCGGGCGGGAATCGAGCCAGGTCGGCTTCGGCGCGGATGGTCGCGAACGACTGGCGATAGATCTCCGCGGCATCGCGGATGTAGTCGAGCACCCGCTCACCCTAAGGGTTGTCAGCTTCGCAGCATCCGGTATCCGTCGCCGGTGGCGACCAGCACCTGACCGGCGGGTGGGCTGCCGCACGCGCGTTCGCAGCCCACGAAGTGCCGATGCACCCCAACGTCGGCATCCAACGCCTGTGCGGCGTCGGCCCGCACGTCCGCGGCCGAATGCGCGCACCCGGGGCTGCCGGTGCAGGCGCTGACGGTGAGCCAGGGGGAGTTCTCGTCGAACACGAGCCCCAACGGGGCCAGGACGCGCAGCGCGACGTCGGCGATGGACTCGTCGAGGTCGCACACCAGCACCGATCGCCACGGCGTGATCACCAGCGGCGCCTCGATCGCGGCCAGGTAATCCGCGACCCGCGCGGGCAAGACACCCAGCGGCACCGCGGCGCCCAGAGTGACCTTGCCGTCATCCTGGTCGATCCAGCCCACCGGCCCCTTGGTGACGACGGGAAAAGTTGTTCCGCCCGGCTCCGCGTCGGGTAGTAGTCGACGGATGTCATCTAATTCCTGTACGCGCCAAGCCTTTTCGCGGATATCGACGAAGCGTGTCGCGAGAGTGACCAGCGTCTCGACCACCTCGCCCGCGGCCAGCCGGACACCGGTGTCACGTCCGGCGAGCAACAGCGCGCAACCGTCCGGTAGCGCGTGCACGCCGATGTCGGCGCGCAGCCCTGATACGTCGGCGCGCCCGTCGTCGAGGCTGAACCAGAACCGGCCGCCCAGTTCCGCGAGTCGCGGTGCGGCGCAGATCGCGGCGTCCAACTCACCGACCATGGCCCGTACGTCGACGTCGCCTCCGGCCCGCCCCGACAGCGGTGACGCGACGATGTTGCGGACGCGCTCATGCGTGGTCGACGGCAACAGGCCTGCGGCCGCCAGGGTCTCGGCGACCGCGGTCACGTCGGTGAGCCCGCGCAACTGCACGTTGCCGCGTGCGGTGAGTTCGAGCGTTCCCGACCCTGACTGAGTGGCGGCGGCGCTCAACGCCGCCAGTTGAGCGGCCGTGAGCCTGCCCCCGGGTAATCGCACCCGGGCCAGGGCGCCGTCGGCTGCCTGGTGCACCTGCAGCGCACCCGGGCAAGCGTCGGTGTCACGCATCCTGGCCACCCGTCCACGGTACGGCCACCGGCTGAACACTGTGGCCGAGATTGCTTCAGGCCGAGCTTCAGGCCGACGTGAACCCTTACCCAAGGCAACGGTCGCGCCTCAGCGTCGGCCGCCGTTTGGGACCGCTGCCCCCGGGGCACACTCGTGCCCGTGGACACGGTGGAATACGCCCCCGGACGCCTGGCCGACGTTTTCGGCGACTCCCGACGACCCACCGTCCTGCTGTGGCACGGCATGCAGACCGATGCCCGCGCGGCCTTCGGCCCGTTGGCCAATATGCTCAGCGACCGCGGCGCGGCCGTGGTGGCGTCGGACTGGAATTCCCACGCCGACGATGGTGGGCGCGCGGATCTGTTGGGATCGCTCGACTTCACCCGTGATTTTGCGGGCGCGGGCAACGGCATCGTGCTCGTCGGGTGGTCCATGGGCGGTTGCGCCGCAGCGGGTCTGACGCTCAACGCGGCCCGTTTCGACGTCAGCCTCGCGCACACCGTTTGCCTGGCCGGCGCGTTCATGGTGCCCGATCCGCTCTCCGGTCAGGCGCCGACCGACGCGCTGTCGGCCGGCCGCGTCGGCACGCCGTTCACGCTGCTGCACGGGCGGGCCGACGATGCTGTCCCCGTGAGCGCCAGCAGGGAGTTCGCGGCCGGGCTGGAACGGGTCGGATGGCCGGTCGAGTTGGTGGAGTTCGACGCCGACCACGGTTCCATCGCCGGTGCCGACTACGACCCGGTGGCGGATCGCTACGGACCGGGGAAGAGCGAGGAGGCGCAGCGGGTCGCCGAGGAGGTCGCCGCCCGGATTGCGGCGCTGATCGGTCGCTGATCGCCGACGCGAATCACCTGGCCGCGAGTCTCAAACCCGGCGCGGGACGCTACCCAGCTCGCGTAACCAGCCCCTGCGGGCCGCCTTGTGCCACTTCAGGGATGCGGGCACCATGCGCCAACCGCGCCTGATGGCGGCCCGCACGGCCCGGTAGGAAGCCTCGTCGGCGCGCGTCCATCGAATGTCGAAGCGCTCCCGCACAATCGGCGGCAATCCACCGAAGATCACCAGGCGCATCGGCGGTGCCAGGGCGATGCGCACCGGCAAGGTGGGCAGCAACGCGTCCGTGAGCGGACGCAACCGGGGATGGCTCGGGTAATCCGGTGATGCGCTCATGTCGGGGATCGCGGACCTGTTGATGAACTTGATCAGATAGTCCGACGCGGGGTTGGGTTGCAGCACTTCGGTGCAGTAGCGCTGGTACTCGGTGTTGAAGTCGGCCAGCGTCGGCGGCATGACCGACTCCGAGACGCCGTACCGCCGATACCATTCGCAGCCTTCACGATAGAGCTGTTCGCGTTCGCGATCGGTCAGTCGGTAGGTGTCCCAGTATTCGGCGAGCCGGTGCACCATCATCTGAAATGTGGCGTGCGCCCACCAGTACGTCTCCGGATTGAGCGCGTGATAGCGCTGCCCATCGGGCAGCTCGCCCTTGATGTCACGGTGGAAGTCGCGGACCTGGATCCCGGTGTCATCCGCGTCCGGGCCATCATAGACGGTGCCGAGAATGCCTGGTAGGGAACGAAAGACGCGATCGACCGGATCGTCGAAGAAGTCCGAGTGGTCGATCAACCCCTGGCCGATCGCGGGGTGCATCGTCTGCATCAAGCCGGCCGTGCCGCCTTCGAAAGCGATGCGCAGGTCGCCCGCCCAGCGCCATAGCAGCGACTGCGGCCCCAGGTCGACGCGGGTGCTCACAGCGCCAACCTGCCTACGTCATGAGCCTGGTCGCCGAAGTACCGGCGCAGCACACGCTGCCGAGAGCGGTCGCCCCACCGCTGCACATAAGCGGTACCCCAACGGGTTCGGGTAAGCAGTTGGTAGCGAACGACATTGGCGGCCAGGACCGGTAGCACCGCGACGGGGAGCGCACGCGGCAGATCCAGATCACGCATGCCTTCCTTGCGTAGGAAATAACGCAACATGCTGAGCAGCCGGGCCCGCGCGACGGCACCGCGGATGCGGGGCAGCTGGGAAAAGTACAGTCCGCGCTGCGCCTCGACGATGGCGTTGGCCAGTGGCGGGCCCGCCAGACTGACATCGGACTGCGTGAGCAGCAAGTGGTAATTGAGGCGGTGCTGCTGCCTTTCGGTGTCGCAAAGCCAGTCCTCATCCACCCCCATGAGCCAGCCGACGTATTTCCACAGATGCATGATCGCGAGGGAATCTTGCCGGGGAACCCGCACCCCGAGCAGCCGCACGCCGAGCAGAAGTGCGCCGTTGAACAGCCCCAGCGTCGCGGCCTGGTCGGACTGATTGATCGGCAGGCCCCACTGCTCGACGTCCCATCGGCCGTTGGTCTCGAACCGTTGGTTCACCAGCGCGTGCATGAGGCGGACGTGCACGGTGAGCTTGAAGCCGGGCTGGTCACGGCGCATGCCGTCCGGTGCCGATATTGCGATGGCCCAGTGCTGGGTTTCGGCCAGTCGGCGCACCGTGGTGCGCCCGGTCAGGCCGCCGGTCTCCACGAGCAGGTCGGTCGGCCCGCCGAATCGGTACCCACCGACCAGGGCCAGCTGCAGCATGACGTCGGCGGCGTTGGTGCCAAATCGCCGGTAGGCGGCCGCACCCCGGTTGACCAGGTCGAAATCCACCCAGTCGGGGGTGCGCTCGACGACGGCGAAGAACTCGCGAAGCGCCGCCGGACACTCCGGCACCGCGTCGACGCCGGCGTCCAGGGCAAGGTTGAACTGGCCCATGGACACCTCGCCGGCCCCCATCGCGCGCACCAGCGCGGCGCCCGTCTCGTCCCGTTGCATCAGGCGCTGACCGATCCGCTCGATGAGTTCCCGATCTGGCCGGTAGGTGCGGGTCAGGACCTGTAGCGGGCGGCCCAGCCGACGATTGCGCGCCTCGGCACCGAGAAAGCGGCGCGGATATTGGGCGTCCGTCTTGAGCGGTACGTCGAGGTCTGCCACCATGACTCAATGCTGACACGAGCTTTTATTCACGTTCAATTCGCGTTCTGATGGCCCGGGCCAACAAGGGCGCGGCCCGCCGAACGCCCAGCCAGGAGCGGTCGCGGGCGCTGGTGGAACGCATCCTGGACGCGGCTCAGGGGGTATTGATCGCCCACGGTTACGACGGCGCATCGACCAATCGAATCGCGGCCGCGGCCGGCGTCAGCCCGGGTTCGCTTTACCAGTATTTCCCGAACAAGGATGCCATCGTCGCCGCGGTCATCGACCGCTACAGCGACGCGCTGGCCGCGAGCGTGGCGTCCACGCTCGCGCAGTCGTTGCACCGGCCGGCGCCCGAGCATGTGCGGAATTCGGTCGCGGCGCTGCTCGACGCGCTCGACGTGCATCCCGAATTCCTGCGCGCGGTCATAGAACAGACCCCGCGGCTGGGCGCCGAAAGCAAACTCGCGGCGTTCGAGCAACGTATCGGCGAGCTGACCATGGCCTACCTGGTGATGAACCGCGACCAGGTGCGCTCCGATGTCCGCTTCGATACCGCAGCGTGGATGCTGGTGCGGATGATCGAGCACCTCACCGTGCGCTACATCCTGGACCGGCCCGACATCGACCGCAACGAATTCCTCTACGAGATAACGACTGTGGCGTTGAACTACCTGAGGATTCACGACGACCCGATGCGCCGTGCGTGAGCCTGACGCGTCTCGCGTTCTACGCTGTCGTGCGGAACCCACCCGTGTCAGACGCCACCGGCACTGTGCCGCAAGAGTTTTGCGGCGTCGAGAAGAAGCGCGAGTAAAGTGAATTCGGTGGCCGTGGCTTCGTCGAATGACCGGATGATCGCCGGGGTCGCCGCTGCCTCCGTCGCGCTCGGCGTCGCCCAACTGGCCAGCATCCCGTTCGGTGCGCGGGCCGATGCCCGCACCGCCGTGAGTTCCGCGGTCGTCGACCTGACACCGGGACCCGTCAAAGAGTGGGCCATCCAAACGCTCGGTCCGCTCGACAAACCCTTCCTGGCCGTCGTCGTGCTCGTGGTGACCGCGACGATCGCGGCGATCGCCGGGACTCTCGAGACTCAGCGCCGCCCGTTGGGCAGCGCTGTGATCGCCGCGGCGGGCGTCCTCGGCTGCATTGCGGTGCTGTCCCGACCAGGCGGGACCGCACTCGACACGATCCCCACTGTCGTCGGCGCCGCCTGTGGCGTAGGGGTGCTGCGAGTGCTCACCCGGCGGTTCTGGCCCGAGCCGGACGACAGCGCAGACGACCAGGAGCAGGCAGATCCCGGCCGGCGCAGGTTGGTCATGTACGGGTTGCTCGGACTGGGCGTTGTCAGTGGGGTAGTGGGAGCACTCGGCACCCGGCTGGCGCATTCAGTGGAAGCCGACCGTAAGACATTCGCCCTGCCCCGACCACGATTCTCAGCGCGCCCGATACCCGTCGAGGTGCAGCCGAAAGGCGTTGCGTTGCCGAGCTTTATCACTTCAAGTGCTGACTTTTACCGGGTCGACACCGCGCTGAGCGTGCCCCAGCTCAGCCGCGGCGACTGGCGCCTGCGTATCCATGGGATGGTGGATCGCGAGACCACATACGGCTTCGACGACCTCGCCCGCTTCGACATCGTCGAGACGGTCACCACGCTAACATGTGTATCCAATCCCGTTGGCGGAGACCTCATTTCAACAGGAATCTGGACCGGCTACCGGCTGGCAGACCTGCTGGCGGCGGCCGGCGTGCACCGGGACGCAGACATGGTGCTCTCCACGTCGATCGATGGATTCACCGTCGGCACCCCCGTGCAGGCTCTCACGGATGGCCGCGACGCGCTGCTGGCGGTCGGCCTCAACGGTCATGCGCTGCCCGTCGAGCACGGCTACCCGGCCCGCATGGTGGTGCCCGGACTCTATGGCTACGTGTCGGCCACCAAGTGGGTGGTGGATTTGGAGCTGACCCGGTTCGACAGGGCCAAGGCCTACTGGACGCGGCAGGGCTGGGCGGCGCAGGCGCCCATCAAGACGGAGTCGCGGATCGACGTGCCCAGGGGCGGCCAGAAGGTGCCGGTGGGGCCGGTGGTGTTCGGCGGCGTTGCGTGGGCACAAAATCGTGGCGTGCGGGCGGTCGAAGTCCGCATCGGCGACGGCGGTTGGGAACCGGCCGAACTGGGTGCGAGTTATTCCAATGAGACATGGCGATTGTGGAGCTTTCCGTGGCAGGCGAAAATCCCCGGAAGAGAAACCATCACCGTGCGGGCGATCGACAACACCGGTGCCGTCCAAACCGAAGAGCGCGCCAATCCCGTCCCCGACGGTGCCACCGGCTGGCACACGGTGAACTTCGCCGTCGTGCCGGCATAGCAACCTATTTCGACCTAAGTTTCCGCCAACTGATCACCGCGATCGTTATCCCTACGAGCGCTGTGATCGGCCCGATGACCGACCAGGTGGTGGTGTTGCTCATCGGGCTGCCGCCGAGCACTCCGAATCCCTGCAGTGCCCAGATCACACCGAACAACGCGACGATCAGCCCGACCGCGAAGGCGACGACGAATCCTCTGCTCATAGGGGAACCTTACGTGCCGATTCGGCCGTCCGATGCCGCTGCGGTACGAATGACGGGTGGCTGAGCCGAGCATCCTGCTGCTATCGACATCCGACACGGACCTGATCAGCGCCCGTTCCAGCGGGAAGAACTACCGGTGGGCCAACCCGTCGCGGCTGTCGGAGGACGAACTACCCGACCTGCTGGCCGACGTCGCCATCGTGGTGGTGCGGATCCTTGGCGGCTACCGGGCCTGGCAGAGCGGGATCGACACCGTGATCGCCAGCGGTGTGCCCACGGTGCTGGTCAGCGGCGAGCAAGCCGCCGATGCCGAACTGACCGGCCTGTCGACGCTGGCGGCCGGCATCGCGGTCCAGGCGCACATCTACCTGGCCCACGGCGGCGTGGACAACCTGCGCCAGCTGCACGCCTTTTTGTCGGACACCGTGCTGATGACCGGGTTCGGGTTCACCCCGCCGGTCGTGACGCCGACGTGGGGCGAGCTGGCGCGCCCGAATGCCAGGGATATCGATGGTCCGACGATCGCCGTGCTCTATTACCGCGCTCAGCACCTGGCTGGCAACACCGGCTACGTCGAGTCGCTGTGTGAGGCCATCGAAGACGCCGGCGCGCGGCCGATGCCCGTCTACTGCGCGTCGCTGCGCACCGCCGAGCCCGAACTGCTGCACCGGCTCGGCGACGCCGACGCCATGGTGGTGACCGTCCTGGCCGCCGGGGGACTGAAGCCGGCCACCGCCTCCGCCGGTGGCGATGACGACAGCTGGAACGTCGAACACCTTGCCGCCCTGGACATTCCGATCCTGCAGGGATTGTGCCTGACCAGCCCGCGCGCCCAGTGGTGCGAAAACGACGACGGAGTGAGTCCCCTCGACGTGGCCAGCCAGGTGGCGGTACCCGAATTCGACGGCCGCATCATCACGGTTCCCTTCTCCTTCAAAGAAATTGACCAAGACGGCCTGATCTCCTACGTCGCCGACGCCGAGCGATGCGCCCGAGTCGCCGGGCTGGCCGTGCGACACGCGCAGCTGCGGCACATCGCGCCGGCCGAGAAGCGGGTGGCCCTGGTGTTCTCGGCCTACCCCACCAAGCACGCCCGAATCGGCAATGCGGTGGGTTTGGACACACCCGCGAGCGCGGTCAGGCTGCTGCAGGCGATGCGCGATCACGGGTACCACGTCGGTAACCTGCCGGGCGTCGAGGCGGACGACGGCGACGCTCTGATACACGCGCTGATCGAGCGGGGCGGCCAGGATCCCGATTGGCTCACCGAGGGGCAATTGGCCGGCAACCCGATCCGGGTGTCCGCCAAGGATTACCGCGCGTGGTTCGGGACCCTGCCCGCCGAATTCACCGATGCGGTCCAGGGGCATTGGGGCCCGCCGCCCGGCGAGCTTTTCGTCGACCACAGCAACGACCCCGACGGTGAAATCGTCATCGCCGCAATCCAATCGGACAACCTGGTGCTGATGGTGCAGCCGCCCCGGGGCTTCGGGGAGAACCCGGTCGCCATCTACCATGACCCGGACCTGCCGCCCAGCCATCACTACCTCGCCGCCTACCGCTGGCTGGACGCCGGATTCGGGGCGCACGCCGTGGTGCATCTGGGCAAACACGGCAACCTGGAATGGCTACCCGGCAAGACGCTGGGCATGTCAGCGGCCTGCGCACCCGATGCCGCGCTGGGCAGCCTGCCGCTGGTCTACCCTTTCCTGGTCAACGACCCCGGCGAGGGCACCCAAGCCAAGCGGCGCGCACACGCCGTTCTCGTCGACCATCTCATTCCGCCGATGGCGCGCGCCGAAAGCTACGGCGACATCGCCCGTTTGGAGCAGCTGCTCGACGAGCACGCCAACGTGGCCGCGCTGGATCCCGGCAAGCTGCCCGCCATCCGTCAGCAGATCTGGACCCTCATCCGGGCGGCGAAGATGGACCACGATCTGGGGTTGACCGAACGTCCGGCCGAGGACTCGTTCGACGACATGCTGCTGCACGTAGACGGCTGGCTGTGCGAGATCAAGGATGTCCAGATCCGTGACGGCCTGCACATCCTGGGGCAAAAGCCCACGGGGGAGGCCGAACTGGATCTCGTGCTGGCGATCCTGCGGGCCCGCCAGCTGTTCGGCGGCGAGCTTGCGATCCCCGGCCTGCGCCAGGCGTTGGGTCTGGCCGAGGACGGCACCGACGAACGAACGAGGGTGGACGCGGCCGAGGCCGCGGCCCGCGAACTCGTCGGCGCACTACAGGCCGCCGGCTGGAATCCCGATGCGGCCGAAGGGCTTACCGACAGCGCCGAGGTCGCAGCGGTACTCCGGTTCGCCGCGACGGAAGTGGTACCCCGCCTGGCCGGCACCTCCGCCGAAATCGACCAGGTGCTGCGCGCGCTGGACGGCCGATTCATCCCGGCCGGCCCCTCGGGGTCACCGCTGCGCGGGCTGGTCAACGTGCTGCCCACCGGGCGCAACTTCTACTCCGTCGACCCCAAGGCCGTACCATCCCGGCTGGCCTGGGAAGCCGGTGTGGCACTGGCGGATTCGCTGCTCGACCGCTACCGAGACGACCACGGGCGGTGGCCGCAATCGGTGGGCCTGTCGGTGTGGGGGACCTCGGCGATGCGCACCGCCGGTGATGACATCGCCGAAGTTCTTGCGCTGCTGGGCGTTCGGCCGGTGTGGGATGACGCATCGCGCCGAGTCGTCGACCTCGCGGTGATTCCCCTGGCCGAGCTTGGGCGCCCGCGCATCGATGTGACGGTGCGGATCTCCGGCTTCTTCCGGGACGCCTTCCCGCATGTGGTGACGATGCTCGACGACGCGGTGCGGCTGGTCGCCGGCCTCGAAGACGAACCCGCCGACGAGAACTACGTACGGGCGCATGCCCAGGCCGACCTGGCCCAGCACGGCGATCAACGCCGCTCCACCACAAGGATTTTCGGCTCCAAACCGGGCACCTACGGCGCCGGGTTGCTGCAGCTCATCGACAGCCGAAACTGGCGCGACGATGCCGATCTCGCCGCGGTGTACACCGCCTGGGGCGGGTTCGCCTATGGGCGCGACCTGGATGGCCGCGAGGCGGTCGACGACATGAACCGCCAGTACCGGCGCATCGCCGTGGCCGCCAAGAACACCGACACCCGCGAACACGACATTGCCGACTCCGACGACTACTTCCAGTACCACGGTGGCATGGTGGCGACGGTGCGGGCACTGACGGGCCAGGCGCCGGCGGCCTATATCGGCGACAACACCAGGCCCGACGCGATCCGCACCCGCACCTTGTCCGAGGAGACCACGCGCGTGTTCAGGGCCCGCGTGGTGAATCCGCGCTGGATGTCGGCGATGCGCCGGCACGGATACAAGGGCGCGTTCGAAATGGCGGCGACCGTGGACTACCTGTTCGGCTACGACGCGACGGCTCACGTGATGGCCGACTGGATGTACGAACAACTCACCGAGCGCTACGTGCTGGACCCGGAGAACCGGAAATTCATGGCCGAGTCGAATCCCTGGGCACTGCACGGCATGGCAGAACGGCTGCTGGAGGCGGCCGGGCGCGGCATGTGGGCGCAGCCGCAACCGGAAACCCTCGACGGTCTGCGCCGGGCGCTGTTGGAAACCGAAGGTGATCTGGAAGGCTGAGCTCCCGCGCGAGTTCTCCGCCCCCACCGAACGTGCGGCTGGCCGCACACTCGACACCGAACGTTCGGTTGGCCGCACACTCGGCATGGCTGGAACGTCAGATGAAATCCGACCCGCCGTCCACGTTGACGGTCGCGCCGGTGACATAGCCATTTCGCCGCGATGCCAGGTAGGCGGTGACGGACGCGACCTCTTCGGGGAGGCCGGCCCGGCCGAGGTCGCAGGGCTGGTGAAAGTTGTTGTCGATCCAGGTCATGACGTCGACGGGATTGGTGGCGTCGAGGCCGTCGGCGGCGAGGATGTCTTTGAGGTTTTCGGTGAAGCTGGCGGTCACGATGGTCCCGGGACACACGCAGTTGACGAGAATGCCGTCCTTGGCAAGGCTTTTCGACAAGTTCTTGGTGAGGCTGGCCAACGCCGCCTTCGAGGCCGTGTAGGCGACGATCCCCGGGTTCTGGCGCTGAATCGAGTGCGCGGACAAGGTCACGATGCGGGCCCAGTCCGCGGAGCGCAGCAGCGGCAGGGCGGCGCGGATCGATCGCACAGCCGACATCGTGCCGAGGGTGAACGCCTCGTCCCATTGGGTGTCGTCCATCTGCTCGAAATAGCCGTCGCCCGGCCCGATCGTGTGGACGAGGCTGTTGAGTTCCCCCCAGCGGCCGGCGACCGCGTCGAAACCCCCGGCGATGGATGCGGGATCGGCCATATCCACGCTGACCCCCATGGCATCCGGAGCGCCGGCCTCGCGCAGCGATGCCACGGCGGCATCGAGCGCGCCCTGGCTCCTGGCCATCACCGCCACCCTGGCCCCTTCGGCCGCAAGGGTTTCGGCGATCGCCAGGCCCATACCCTTGCTGCCGCCCGTGACCACGGCCGTCGATCCCGCAAGACCCAGGTCCATCGCTAATCCCTTTCGATCACGTCGAACACTCCTGTTCGAGCACCTCCGGCGCCACACCGAGCCCGCGCAGGCAGAACCGCTGAATGCGCCGGCGCAGGTCGTCGCGAGCACAGGTGCCCTTGGCCCAGTGCTGGTCGATTCCCGCCCACACCACCCCGTGGATGAACTGGGCGTCGCTCACCGGATCGACACGGTGAAAGACACCGTCCTGTAGGCCGCGCCCAATTGCCTCGCGCAGCGGTGTGAGCATCTCCGCATACGCCGGCTGAACCACACCGGGAGACGCGAAGGTCTGCGATTGAGCTTCTAACGACAGGCGCCGCAGATCGTTTCCGAGGCGTTCGTCGAATGCCAAGTCGAGTCTTCCGTCGATCCATGCCACGACGGCCTCGATTGCTGTTGCGGCACCGGCCATCCGACGCTTGAGTCGCCGCTTTTCGGCGCGCGCACCCTCGAGGAAGACCGCGGCAACCAGTTCGTCCTTCGACCCGAAATGCCGATAGAACGCTCGTGTGCTCAGTGCGGCCCGTTGCAGGACGGCGGCGATACTGAGCCCGTCGACTCCATGCTCGCGCAACGTTGTCGTCGCCGCGGCCAGGATCTGGCGGCGAACCGCGGGATCAGGTCCCAGCTTCTCGCGTTGCCGCGTGCGGGGAGCGCTCACCATCGCCTGCTTCTGTCGGTGCCGGACCTTTAAATGAAAATCATGTTTTCGTTTAAGGCCCTACGACTATCGCAGCGCGGCGGTAAGCATGTCAACGTTGAATCCGGACAACGGTAGGTTGGCACCGTGACACCAACCTTCGCCGATCTCGCCAAGGCGCAATACATCCTGCTGACCACTTTCACCAAGGACGGCAGGCCCAAGCCGACGCCGATCTGGGCCGCCCTGGATCAAGACCGGCTCCTGGTCATCACCCAGGAACAGTCGTGGAAGGTCAAGCGAATCCGCAACACCCCGCGCGTCACGCTGGCCACCTGCACGATGAACGGCCGCCCGACCAGCGAGGCCGTTGAGGGGACCGCCGTCATCCTCGACAAGTCGCACACCGCCGCGGTCTACGACGCGATCGGCAAGCGCTACGGCATCGTGGGCAAGGTGTTCAACCTCTTCAGTAAGCTGCGCGGCGGCATGGAGAACAACGTGGGGCTCGCGCTGAAAGTGGTTTGAGCGCTACGTCGTTGCTCCCGCGGCCAGGTGTTCGCCGAAGAACGCGAAAACGCGGCGCCAGGCGTCTTCGGCGGCGGCCTTGTCGTAGCCGAAACCGGTGATCCGAAGCAGGCCCTGGGCGGGTAGTTCGTTGGCGAAGCTGTGCCCGGCGCCGGGATAGACCTTCACATCGGCGGTGATGTTCTTGTTGGCGATGGCCTCACGCAGCTTCTCGGGCGCGCCCCGTCCCAGCGGGTCACGGCCGCCTAGGCTCGCCACCATCGGGCACGAACCATCGAGCGTCTGGTCGAGGTTGCGGGGCAGGGGAGTGCTGTAGAACGGCGCGGAGGCACCAAAACCCTTGGGCGACATCACAAGTGCGAATTGACCGCCCATGCAGAAGCCGGCGATGCCGACCTGGCCGGAACATTCCGCCATGGCTTTCAGGTGATCGCGTGCGGCCAGGATGTCATCGAGGGCTCGGCCGCGCTGCGTCTGCAGCTCCTTCATGACCCGCGAGATGCAGCGGATCCGGCCGCCGCGGGCGTACATGTTCGGGGTGAGCGCCAGATAACCCGCTCCGGCGATGCGGTCGTTGGTCGACTGCTTGTCCCGGCCGTAGCCGAACGCGTCGTGGATCACCACCACACCCGGCCACGGGCCCTGTCCCGATGGTGTGCTCAGTAACGCATCGATCGGTCCGTCGGGGGCGTCGATCTGAATCGTCGTCATAGCGTCATCTAACTGCAATCGGGAGCGATCGCACCACGGGAACTCCGGCGCGGTCCGCAGACGTTGGCCAGACATGGTGTCGCGGCTGTTGCTGATATATGCCGTCGTCGAACTCGCGGTGATTTTCGCGCTGGTGTCGACGATCGGATGGGGTTGGACCCTGCTGCTGTTGTTGGCGACGTTCCTGCTCGGGTGGGGCATCGTCGCCCCGATGGCAGGGTCCCACCTCCTCCGTCGGATCGGGCGGTTGCGCTCCGGGTTGGCCGGATCACGCAGCGCGGCCAGCGACGGCGCGCTGGTCAGTTTGGCCGCGCTGCTCGTTCTCATCCCCGGCCTGGTGAGTACCGCGCTCGGCTTGCTGCTGCTCATTCCGCCGGTACGGTCGGCGGTCGGCCCCGGGTTGGGCGCGATGGCAGTGCGCACGTTGCGGCGACGGATGCCGGGAATCAGCTACGCGGCGACCTTCCCCGCGCAGTATCCGGGAGCGTCTTACCCGGATGACGGCCGCGGCCACGGCGACTACATCGACGGCGAGGTCATCGACGTCAAGGATGTCGAGCCGGTGCGAACCCCGCGCGCCGACGGGCACTGAGCCGGCGGGTGGGCCGCATCACCCACGGCACGTAGTTTTGGGCTGTGGCCGATTGTCCCGTTCCTCCTCAGGCCGTTTCACGGCCTGCATCGTCACGGGACGTAGCCGATAGTCCGGTGACCCTGCTCATCAACGGCCGGGTGCACAGCCCCGCCCAACCCGACGCGACCGCGATGGCTGTCCGCGACGGCGTCATCGCGTGGCTGGGCAGCGACGCGGTCGGCCGCGCCATGTTCCCCGATGCCGACGTCGAAGACGTCGACGCTGGTTTCGTCGCGCCCGGATTCGTGGACAGCCACATCCATCTGACCTCCACGGGGCTGACACTGAGCGGGCTCGACCTGCGCGCGGCCCGCTCGCGCGCGCACTGCATGCAATTGGTCACCGACTACGCCGCCGCCCACCCGGACCAGCCGGTGTGGGGGCATGGCTGGGATGAGACGTCGTGGCCGGACAACGCCCCGCCCAACACCAGTGACCTGGACGCCGTCATCGGTGACCGGCCGGCCTACCTGGCGCGCGTGGACGTGCACTCCGCGCTGGCCTCGACGGGGCTGCGACGTCTGGTCGCGGAACTCCCCGGCGCGGCCGGATTCAGCGCTGAACGGCCGCTGGTCGGCGACGCCCCCCCCCAGGGGGGGGCCCCCCCCCCGGCCCGCGGGGCCCCCCCCCCCACGCCCCCCGCCCCCCCCCCCGCCCCCCCCCCCCGCGGCCCCGC
>NZ_LZHT01000088.1 GCF_001667315.1 Mycobacterium sp. 852002-10029_SCH5224772 | reverse complement strand
GGGTCCGGTGATGGTGATGACGCCCCGATGGTGCAACCGGTGATGATAGGGGCAGACCAGCACCAGGTTGGCCAACTCGGTGGGGCCACCGTCTTCCCAGTGCTGCAGGTGATGGGCGTGCAAACCACGGGTGGCCCCACAACCCGGGACCGCGCACCCGCGGTCGCGATACTCCAACGCGCGGCGAAGCCGCCGGCTGATCACCCGCGTCGCCCGGCCCGCACCGATGACTTCGCCGTCACGTTCGAACCACACCTCACCGGTGGCATCACAGGTCAGGTATCGGCGTTGCGCGTCGGGCAGCAGCGGACCCAGATGCAGCGCCGCAACACGCTGCTCAACATCGAGGTGCACCACCACCGTGGTGTGCTGCCCGTGGGGGCGGCGGGCCACTTCGGCGTCCCAGCCCGCCTCCACCAGACGCATGAACGCCTCGATGGCGCCCGGCACCCGGGGCCGCTGACCCAAAGCACCCCCGCCCGTGTCGTGATCGTGTTTCCACTCGGCGATCAGCGCCTCACGATACGACGCCACGGCGGCGTCGAACTTCGCCGCCTCATGGGGGCCAAGGGCGATCCGATAACAGCTACCCCGCTCGTCGGCGGTCGCGATAAACGAACCCTCGAACCCAGGCTCGAACTCGGCCTCGGGTTGCGGTTCGGGTTGGGGTCGGGGTTCCAGCTTGACCGCGGTGCGCAGCTGAGCGACCGTCGCGACCGCGGCCAGCTGCGCGTAATGCGCATCCGATCCCGCCCCGCCCCGCGCCGCGATCACCCCCACCTGATCGGCCGACAACCGGCCCTCCCGCATGCCCTGGGCGCAGCGCGGGAACTCCAGCAGCCGGGCCGCAATCGCGCTGATCGTCTGCGCGTTCGCCGGCGAACAACCCATCTTCCAGGCCACCAACGCCGGCACCGACCGCGCCCCGGTGCCACCACACAACTCGTCACGATCGATCTCGGCCACAATCTCCACGATGCGCCCATCAATCGCATTGCGCTGACCGCTCAACTCCGCCAACTCCTCGAACAACACCCCCAGACGCTCACCAGCACTCACCACCACAGCGCCAACAGATCCGATCGAAGACATGACGCCATCATCGCAGCCACCACCGACAAAACCCGGCC
>NZ_LZHT01000087.1 GCF_001667315.1 Mycobacterium sp. 852002-10029_SCH5224772 | reverse complement strand
CGCGGGGACCGCAGGAAACTGCCGGCATAATTCAGGTGCGGCCCGGAGATCGACGTGAACGAGGCGATCTTGCCCATCACCGAGGCGTCGGTGACCGCCGCCCAGCCCTGGATCGAACCCCAGTCGTGGGCCAACAGGTGGACCGGGCCCACCCCGAGGCTGTCGATCACCGCTCCGGCATCGGAAACCAGCTGGGGCAGAACATAAGCCGAGCGCCCCGCCGGCCTGGAGGATTCGCCGGCCCCCCGCACGTCATAAGCCACGACGTTGAACCGGTCGGCGAGTTCGGCTGCAACGCCATCCCACACGCGGTGGTTATCCGGGTAACCGTGGATCGCCACCAGCGTCGGGCGCCGCCGGTCGATCTCGGTGTAGGTGTGGACCGCCAGGGAAACCCCGTCGGAGGCGATCACGGTGCTGGACTGAGTCATTGGCGAGCGTTCCGTGTTCAGTGCGACGCGCGGGCGGCGGGCGAGCGGGCCAGGTAGTCGACGGCGCGTCCCACCCCGCCCAGCTGGGACGGATGGAAACTCGGCGTGTAGTAGGCGCCGATGACCCGCAGGAACTGGAACGGGCCGGGCACCAAACCCCTTCGGGCCGCACCGAAGTAGTCGCGCCACCGCGGTTTGGTCCCCGGTGGCAGGAACGGGTCGACCGAGTACATGAATCGCACGCCGCGGATGAACAGCCACAGCAACGCCGGCGTCACCAGCAGCTGGGTGCGTACCTGACGCCAGTACCCGGCGCGCAGATGCTTCATCGTGTCGAATGCGACCGCCTTGTGCTCGACCTCCTCCGCGCCGTGCCAGCGCAGCAGGTCCAGCATCACCGGATCGGTGCCCATGGCGTCGTGCTGCGGGGTGTCCAGAATCCATTCGCCCAGGATCGCGGTGTAGTGCTCGAGCGCCGCCACCATCGACACCCGCTCGAGCAACCAGCTCTGCCGTCGGCGCCGGCTCCAGCGCGGCCGGTCACCGATGAGTTGGCTGAACAGCCAACGCATTTGGTCGGTGAACGGCGTGACGTCGATGTCGTTGGCCGCGAAGTGCCCGAGCACCCCCGCGTGCGCCTGGGAGTGCATGGCCTCCTGGCTGATGAATCCCTGCACATCGCGCCGCAATTGATCGTCTCTGATCAGCGGCAAGGTGTCCTTGAACGCGTCGACGATGAACTCCTCACCCGCCGGCAGCAGCAGGTGCAGCACATTGCAGAAGTGGGTGGTGAAGGGCTCATTCGGCACGTAATAGAACGGCAGCGTCGACCAGTCGAAGTCGACGTCACGCGCCTGCAGGACGATGCGCTCGTGATCGAGCGAGGCGTCATGCGGACCCGCTGCCATGTCATCGACGGTGAACATCGTTGCCATCCCCTCTCCGTGCCAAGTCAGGCGCTGCGCTGCGCCTCGTCCTCTACCTCAGTGATCAAACGCTCGCTGCGCAAGAACCGGACGAGATGATCGACCGTTTCGGTCAGGGCCGGCTCGCGCAATTCGACCTTGGCCAGCTCCCGGTGGTGACGGTACTGGGTGTTGTCGTAGCGCTTGTCGCGCATCGCCGCGATCTTGTCCGTCGCCCGGGTGAGGAAGTCGACCAGCGGATACATCTGATCGCTCGGCGTGCACCGGCGGTTCAGCTGCTCGGCGAAGGACGAGATGTCATGGTACTCAAAGCAATACCCGTAGCGTTCGGACAAGATCCGGGTGATGTCGGTGAGGTTGTAGTAGTCGTCCGCGGTCATGTTGTACACCGGCGCCCCGGCGCCGCCCGGCTCATCCGGCAGGTCCATCAGCGCGACGATGTGATCCGCGATCAGGTCCGCCGGCAACAGGCTGATCTGGTTGAGCGCGTTGACGGCCAGACCATGCTCGATCATGAACGCCGTGAGGCGCACCAAGATGTCGTCCTGGCTACCGAAGCCCGCCCGGGTGGGAGAGATCAGCGAGGGCCGGTAGATGCGGACGTCGAGTCCCTGCCGCTGTGCGGCCAGCGCCAGCTGCTCGCCGACCCACTTGGTTTGCGAGTAGCCGAAGTCCAGGCCGGACATCTTCTCGTTGGCGTCCCACTCCCCGACCACCGGCTCGGTGCTCCAGCCGTAGATGAAGGTGCTGGAGACCAGGTGGAAGGTCTTGCGGTGGGCGGTCATCGCCAACCGCAGCAGCTCGCGGGTGCCCTCCACGTTGGCGGGCCGCAGCGCGTCGTAGGTCCGGACGTAGTTGACCAGGGCCCCGTTGTGCACGACGGCGTCGATGTTCTCGGCCAGTTGCCCGAAGGCCGCCTCCCCGATGCCCAGCGCGGGCTCGGCGAGGTCACCGCAGATCACCCGCACCCGCGCGCGGACCTCGGCCTCGAGGGCCGGCGTCCAGAGCTGAGCGCGGCGCAGCGACGCGACGATGCGGTCCAGACCGTGCGCCGCGTCCGTGGCGCGCACCAGTGCGTGCACAGTGTAGGACGTCCGCGCGAGCAGGCTGCCCACCAGGAACGGCCCCAGGAATCCGGTCGCGCCGGTCAGCAGGATGTCGGTGGGCGCGCCCGGCCGCTCGGGCGCGAGCTCCGGCAGCGGTAGCGCGGCGTCGGCCCGCATCTGGGCGGCCTCGTATACCTCGTACTCGGCGGAAATCTCGGCAAGCGACCGGCGCAGGGCCTCGAGCGGCTGCCCGGACCCTTCGCCGAATTGCCGCATCAGCCCGAAGAATTCGGCCACCGTCAGCCGCTGTAGCAGGCGCGTGTTGACCTCTTCGGCGAGCTCGCCCGCGCCGTGCTGCTCGAGGAGGCCCTGCAGGTCGGTACGGAGCTCGGCCAGGCTCAGCGAGTCGATGCCGAGATCGGCAAAGGAGCAGTCCTCATCACCGCTCAGGTCGTAGCTCTCCATCAGATGCCGAAAACGTTCCAGGGGTCCGGCACCGGCATCCGGGCCGTCGTGGGTCCGGGTGGCCGCAGGGTTGACCCAGGTCGTGAACGCAGGCAGCGTGCCGTCCAGCCAGAGCTGGCGGGTCTGCGCGCGTCGGACCTTCCCGGAGGTGGTCTTGGGAATGGTGCGCGGCGGCACAAACGCGATCGTGTGCGGGTCGATGTGGCAGTGCCTGCGAATCGTCCGGGCCAGCGCTTTCGCGTCCGGCAGCGCGTGTTCGTCGCGCACCTCGGCCACCAGGACCAGCGCTTCCTGCTCGTCGTGCTCGACCGAGAACGCGACGACGCAGCCGTTGCGGATTTGCGCGGCCGACCGCTCGGCGACGGCCTCGACGTCCGAGGGGTAGGTGTTGACGCCCCGGATGATGATCAGGTCCTTGGTCCGCCCGCAGACGAACAGCTCGCCTTCGTACAGGAAGCCGAGATCACCCGTGCGCAGATAGGTGTGTTCGTCATCGCCTGCGATACGGGCCGCGAACACCTCCGAGCTCAGCTCGGGGCGGTGCCAATAGCCGCCCGCCTTCGACGGGCCGTCCACCCAGACCTCACCGATCCGGCCCTCACCCAGGTCTTGCTTCGTCTGCGGATCGACGATGCGCACGACGCTTTCGGCGATGGGCTGGCCGCTGCTCACCAGCGGGGTCTGGTTGTTGTTCTCGGGCAGGGCCTTTTCCACCCGAACCACGTTGTCTTGCAGCGCCCGCTTATTCACGGCCAGGGTCTGGCGCCCCCGGAGGGTGACGCCCAGCGTGTTTTCCGCCAAGCCGTAGGCGCCGGTCACCGCGTCGGACCGCAGACCGTAGGCAGCGAAGCGTTCCCGGAAGCGTGCGAAGGTCTTGGCCCGCAGTGGCTCCGCCCCGATGACCATGGAGTCCAGGCTGCTCAGGTCGATCCCATCCAGCTCTGATGCGGGAAGTTTGTCCTCACGCAGGCAGTACTCGAGGGCGAAGTTCGGCGCCGGCGATTGGGTGGCGCGCACGTCGCTGATGAGCCGCAGCCAGGCCGATGGCCGCTTGAGAAAGTCCTCAGGCGACATCCCGTGTGTGGTTCCGCCGATCACCAGCACGAACAGGTAGGCGGAGATCAGGCCCATGTCGTGGTGCTGGGGAAGCCAGCTGACCGCCACTTCGCTGGTCGTGAAGGCCGACGCGTTGGCGATGACGTTGGCGTGACTGACGACCACGCCCTTGGGGTCGCTGGTGGAACCGGAGGTGTACTGCAGGAAGAGCACCGGGCCGGGCGTGTCCGCCACGGGGGCGCCGCCGAATTCCCGTGTGCTATCTGTTGCGAACCAGGGCAGGTCCGGAAGTCGTTGGTTGTCCGGCCAGGGCTGGCCGCCATCGCGCTCGCCGACAAGCAGGTTGTAGGTGTGCTCAAGCTCCTTGGTCGACAGCACCGCCTTGGCCTGGCTGTCGCGCGCGATGAAGCTGAGTTTGGCCAGCCCCGCTTCGAACGCCATCGGCAATGGCGGGCTGACGGGCACTGCGATCACGCCGATGCGCGCGCAGGCGAAGAATGCCGCGACCATTTCCAGACCCGGGGGGTAGACCAGCAGCGCCCGATCTCCGGGCCGCAGTCCGGCTTCCGCCGACAGGTAGGCGGCCAACTCGCGCGTCCGTTCGGCGAAACTTTGGTAGGTGTAGCGCTCCAGTTCGCGCCTGTCGACATCGACGAATCGGAAGAGGGTCTGGTCCGGCTTCAGCGCTTCCCACTTGTGCAGGTAATCGATCAGCGTCGCCGTCATAGCGATCCCCTTCCAGATTCGGGCTCGGCCCGGGAACGACTTCCGTCTTGAATATGAAACCAATGTAACGCTGACGGCCGGTTCTGAGCAAAGCATTCAGCAGCATTAATTGGCGATCCACAACACATTCACAGCTATGACTTAAGGGGCGGAATTAATTACACAAATGCTGATTTACGACGATACGGACTTCAGTATTTCAGTGGTCGCCGAGCTGCGGGTTTGGTCCACGTGATTCCTCAGATACTGATGTACGGATATACTAATCCACGCAATTCATCTATCCACCGCGAGGCCGGTAATCATTCTTTCACCCGCCGGGTCGAACGGGCAATGCGCAAAGGAAAAAGAGCAATTCTAGATGTGGCTTCAGCGGGCTCTTCCGCGAACGTCGCCAGACACCGTAAGCGGATTGCCGGGCACTGAAGCGGCAGGCGTCACGACGCGGTCGCGCTGCGCGCCCGGGTGATGGTCGACGGCGCAACCTGGGCGATGCGGATGCGCGGGCCCGCGCGGGCCACCAGCTTCACGATGCCGAGGAAGCGCTCCCCGTCGATGATGGGTGACAGCGGCTCGTCCTCGGCTTCGATGATCATCTCGTGGCCGTTGACATCGCGCAGCCCCTTGCCGCGCAGCATGCCGTTGGTGAGCGCCATCGGAAGCTGCGACACGATCCGCGAGGGCCGCAGGTACCCGGCCTGAAAGTGCAACGCGCCGGGCTCGGACGCTTTGGGGAACAACCGCAGGGGGCCGCCGATGCGCAGGTCGATCGCGCCGGCGTGCAGCAAGCTGTGCGTGCGCGACGGAACCTCGTCGCCGTCGATGACCACGCGGGCGCTCGTCGGGGTGAACAAGACCGAGGCGTAGTTCGGGGTCTTGACCCGACTCGGCGCGACCTTGGAGGTGATGTAGTCGCCGAAGCTGCGGGCGATCACCCGCGCGACGGCCAACCGACCGTGATCGGGGGAGTCGTAATACCGGTCGTAGAAGCGGTTGCCGACGCCGCCGGCCGCCAGCCCGAAGCAGAGCCGGTGGAACGGCGCGCCGTCGACGGTTTCGCCGTCGAGCACCAACGTGTCCAGCCATACCTCGGGCGGGGGCTGATCGGCCTCGGCGGCGGCCGTCAACGCGCGGATGATCGTCTCCGGCCGGCCACGCACCCGGGCCTTGCGAGCCACGGCGTTCACACTGCCGCCATTGGAGGGGACGAACACCGGCCAGCGCTCCGGGTCCGCGATGCATCGCTCGGTTTCGTTGATCAACCAGTGCAGCGCGCCGTCGCCGCCGTCGCCGACCAGGTGGGTGACCCGGGGACCGATCTCCGCGATGGTTTCGCGGAGATCGTCGACGGATGCGGTCTCGTGCACCTCGCCCCACGGACCGACGAGGCGACGCAGCTCGTCGATGCGCTCGCGGGGAGCGGCGCGATTCTTCCGGGCTTTCGGATTGACGATGACGCCTAGAAACATCCGGCGATCCCAAACCCGTACCTGACAAAACACCGGCGCCGTGCTACCCGCACCGGTGGGATGTCGCTGGTCATCCCAGGCACGATACCTGCGAGCGCCACCGGGCGGGCAACGCGTCCTCAGCACCGCCGCACGGCCGCTCGGCCCAGCGGCGCGCTTGGCGGGTACGTCGTTAGGGTGTCTGCCATGGCCGATTGGACCGCAGCGGAGCTGCCCTCGTTCGCCGGACGGACCGTCATCATCACCGGGGCCAATGCCGGGCTGGGTGAGATCACCGCCCGCGAGTTGGTGCGTGCCGGTGGCCACGTCATCCTGGCCGTCCGCAACACCGACAAGGGGCAGGCCGCGGCCGCGCGCATGACCGAACAGACAACCGGCTCGGCATTCGGTCGGGTCGACGTGCGCCGGCTCGATCTACAGGACTTGTCGTCGGTGCGGCACTTCGCCGAGGGCATCGACACCGTCGACATCCTGGTCAACAACGCCGGCATCATGGCCACCAAACACGCGGTGACCGTCGACGGCTTCGAAGGCCAGATCGGCACCAACCACCTCGGTCATTTCGCGTTGACCAACCTGCTGTTGCCCAAGCTGACCGATCGCGTGGTGACGGTGTCCTCACTGATGCACCACTTCGGCTATATCAGCCTCAAAGACTTGAACTTTCGGTCGCGGCCGTATTCGGCCTGGCTGTCCTATAGCCAGTCGAAGCTGGCCAACCTGCTGTTCACCAGCGAGCTGCAGCGGCGTCTGGACGGCGTTCCCACGTCGCTGCGCGCCCTGGCCGCCCACCCGGGCTGGTCGCACACGAACCTGCAGGGCAACTCTGGCCGCAGGCTGGGGGACGCGGCGGTCCTGGCGGTCGATCGCATCGTGTCCACCGATGCCGATTTCGGCGCCCGCCAGACGTTGTATGCCGTGTCGCAGGATCTGCCGGGCAACACGTTCGTCGGCCCGCGGTTCGGACTGTACGGCCGCACCCAGCCGACGTGGCGCAACTGGCCGGCCACGCGCGCGGGCACCGCCGCCGCGCTCTGGGAGCTCTCCGAGCGGCTTACCGGAACCACGTTTCCGCTCTGATCGGACCGCCTCGTTGGCGGCCGGGCAACCGTGGGCGCGCCGGTCACCCGGGCCGCGTTTAAATTGGTAGTTCGAGCGCAAGCATGAGGGTGAGGAGGTTATGCCATGTCCGACGTGAATCTGGCGGGCATTCTTGCCCTGTGCGCCGCGCTGGCATCCGCGATCGGCAACGTCGTCCGTCAGCGGTCCGCGCAGGAGGTCACCGACAAACGGGTGGGCCATCTGACGTTGTTCGGCATGTTGCTGCGCGATAAACGGTGGTGGCTGGGCGGTTTGGGCGACATCGGCAGCTACGTGCTGCTGGCCGCCGCCCTCGACAAGGGCTCGGTGCTGCTGGTGATGTCGCTGCAGGTGACGGCGCTGCTGTTCGCGCTGCCGATTTATGCGCGGATGAGCCATCACCCGATCACCCGGCGGGAGTGGGCGTGGGCGCTGTTGCTGGCGGTCGCATTGGCGGTGCTCATCGCGATCGGGGACCCGACCGGCGGTCACCAGCGGGCGCCGCTGCAGACGTGGCTCGTGGTGGCCGTGGTGATCGGCCCGCTGTTGCTGCTGGGCTTGCTGGGCGCCCGCGCCTGGGTGGACCGCCCGGCCGCGGCCGTGCTGCTGGCGGCGGTGGCCGGATCGCTGCTGGCGGTGTTCGCGGTCCTGATGAAGGGCGTCGTCGACATCCTCGGGCATCACCCGGGTCAGGTGTGGCACTCGTTCGAGTTCTATGGGCTGGTGGGCTGCGGGGTGGCCGGCATGATCTATCACCAATCGGCGTATCGGGCCGGCGCGCTCACCGCCTCCCTGCCGACGATCATCGTGGCCAAGCCCGTGGTGGGCGGGATCCTCGGGATCGTCGTACTCGGCGAGACGTTGGCGGCCAGCGGCTTTGAGTGGATTGCTCTCGCCGTGACGGCGGTCGTGGTGATCGTCGCGACGGTGGGCCTGGCTCGCGGTGAGGCGGCCACCATGTCGGCCGGCGCAGGGCGTGACGTGAAACCCACCGATCGGCCGAAGGCCGCCTACCAAGCCTGAGGCCTGAGCGGCACGCGAATCACAGCCTCTGGCAAAGCTTTCGCGTGCTACGGGTTGATGGTGTTGTCGCCGACCTGGCGGCCCCAGACGTACTCGATCGCATACGGCGATCCGGTGTCCAGGTGGTTGTAGGGCGCAAGGCTGTTACCGGTGTCCATCACCAACTCCGGTGCCGGCCACAGATCCCGGGTGATTTTCTGCCAGCAACC
>NZ_LZHT01000086.1 GCF_001667315.1 Mycobacterium sp. 852002-10029_SCH5224772 | reverse complement strand
CTCCAGCCCGCGCCGGCGATGTTCATCGACGACGCCCACATCTTGCGAGCCTCGTCCTCAACGGTCTGGGCGTGCACTTCGAAACGGCCTGCCATCGCCCGCATCTCGTGCGGGTCGGTCATAAAACGTGTTGCCATGTCGGCTGTCTCCTTATTACGTATTAGTTGGGTGGTGGTTTAAGACGGTGGCCGGATCGTTTACGGATTACGCAACCGCCGAGCCGAATAGATAGAAATAATCCCCCCTTCCCGTCAGCCGGCGGCCACCGGGCGTTGTCACGGTGAGACGGACGTCAGCCCCCAACCGCGGCGTTTGAGTTGACGGAGTGCATGTTGCTGGTGGGGATGCGGCGCGGGCGCGACCCTGCGGCCCCGAGCTCAGCCCCTCGTGGGCGGTTACGTAGGAACCCACGTCGATGACAGTCTGTCCCAAGCCCCGAACCGCCGATGCGAATCAGCCGGCGGCGGCCGCGTTGGCTGCCTCGGTCGCAGCGTACGAACCGGAGCTGGTGGACAGGGTGTTGACGAACGCCTCGTGGATGGCGGCAGCCTGCGCGCTCACCGCCTGGTACATCTGCGCGTGCGCGGCGAACTGAGCCGCGGTCAACGCCGACACCTCGTCGGCAGCGGCGGGTACGACCCCCGTCGTTGGGGCTGCGGCGGCTGCGTTCTGGGCGCTCAAGGTCGACCCGATAGCCTGCAGATTCCCGGCCGCCGCGGCCAAAGCCTCCGGCTGTGTGGTCACGAACGACATATTTGTTCCCTCCTAGTTCAATCCCCGACTCTGCGAGATTAGATGACTGCGGCCCCCGAGGTCGGTGCGGACGCAACGTGTTTGCAATTGTTCACGTAGTGGTACGGCGAATTCACTTTCGTTAACGACACAGTAACAGCGTCTGACCTCGACCGCAGCCCTTCGCACGACGGTGATGACCAAGGTCATCAGGCCCCGCCCGAAAAAGTTGCTGATGGCCGTCGGACTGGTTGCTGCGGTCACGTCGGCCGCCATAAATCCGATTGCCGGCCAACTTGTCGCACCGAGTCACCGCGATGACCGTGCCGGTAGCGTGTCGCTCGAACCTCCTTTCGTCCATTTCAGCAGGTTGATGCGCCGATGGCCGCTGCTCAGCCCGCGAAGGGTGGTCGGGCCATGACGGTGGGTCGGAAGCCGTATTTGGGGCCGGCCCCGCCGTGTCCGCCGGCGCCCGC
>NZ_LZHT01000085.1 GCF_001667315.1 Mycobacterium sp. 852002-10029_SCH5224772 | reverse complement strand
GGCCCACCACTACCTAGCCATCTTCGACAACGGCAAAGCCCTGGCCCTCTATCACACCAAACGGCTGGCCTCCCCCGGCCAACGAATCGTGTTGCACGCCAAAGACCGCGGCTGCACCACACCCGGGTGCACCGTGTCGGGCTACTACTGCGAAGTCCACCACGTCACCGACTACGCCACCTGCCACAGCACCGACATCAACGACCTCACCTTCGCCTGCGGCCCCCATCACCGCATGCTCCAACCCCGCGGCTGGACCACCCACAAAAACACCCACGGCGACACCGAATGGAAACCACCCCCCCCACCTCGACCACGGCCAACCCCGCACCAACACCTACCACCACCCCGAAAAACTGCTACGCGACGAAGACGGCGGTCTCGGTTGACGTTGGAACAACGGGCTTTCGGTGTCGCAGGCTATGGGCGCTGGGCTCAGAAGCCCGAATAAGTGGTGGTTGTCGTCGACGGCAAATTCGAGACGATGAGCACGCCCGCGACGACGTAGATGAGCACGAAGATCACCGCCGCGACGACACCGACGATGGCGCCGATGATGGCCCACTTCTTGGCATTGTTGGCCGCCTCGTGCGCCTCGGCGTAGCGTCCCTGCGCCCACAGCCCGGAGACCTTGTTGGAGTAGACGATCGACACGATCCCCAACGGCAGGCAGCACAGCACCGTGCACAGGATCGCCCAGACCAGATAATTCTCGGGCTCCTGCTGGCCCTGCCAGCCCGGCTGCGGAGCCGGCCATCCCGCGGGCGGCTGGCCCGGCCACGCCGGCGGTGGCTGCGCCGGATACCCCGGCGGCGGCTGTCCTTGCCATTCCGGTTGCTGCCCTTGCCATTCCGGTTGCTGACCGGGCCATTCTGGCGAACCTCCGGGCGGCGCGGGGGGATAACTCATGGCGGCTGCCTTTCCCTTTGGTTCAGAAGTCAGGTAAATATACTCCCAACGTCATTCCCCGGCCGCGAGATTGGCGAGCCCGGGTCAGATCCCGCCCCGCGTCACCAGTTGCCGGGCAATCACATTGCGCTGGATCTCGTTGGTTCCCTCACCGACGATCATCAGGGGCGCGTCCCGGAAATAGCGTTCGACGTCGTATTCGGTGGAATAGCCGTAGCCGCCGTGGATTCGCACCGCGTTCAGCGCGATCTCCATCGCCACCTCGGAGGCGAACAGTTTGGCCATCCCGGCCTCCATGTCGCAGCGTTCACCGCTGTCGTAACGCTCGGCGGCATAGCGGGTGAGCTGACGGGCCGCGGTGAGTTTGGTCGCCATGTCGGCCAAATAATTGCCCACCGACTGGTGCTGCCAGATCGGTTGCCCGAAGCTCTCCCGCTGCTGGGCGTAGGTCAGCGCATCCTCGAGCGCGGCCGTGGCCACGCCCAGGGCGCGGGCGGCCACCTGGATACGCCCCGTCTCGAGTCCCTTCATCATCTGCGAAAAGCCTTCACCCGCAACGCCTCCCAGTATCGCCGTTTGCGGCACCCGGAACTCGTCGAATGACAGCTCGCAGGACTCTACGCCCTTGTAGCCCAACTTGGGCAGGTCCCGCGACACCGTCAGGCCAGGTCCGTGCTCGACGAGCACGATCGAGATGCCGGTGTGGCGCGGCTTGGCGTTCGGGTCTGTCTTGCACAACAGGGCGATCAGCCCGGCGCGGCGGGCGTTGCTGATCCAGGTCTTGGACCCGTTGATCACCAACCCGCCCGCGTCGTCGCTCAGCGCGGTGGTCGCCATGTTCTGCAAGTCCGAGCCGCCGCCGGGCTCGGTCAACGCCATGGTGGCGCGGACCTCGCCGCTGGCCATCCGCGGCAGGTAGGCCCGCTTCTGGTCCTCGGTGCCAAACAGCGTTAGCAGCTTGGCGACCACGGTGTGCCCACCCATCGCCCCGGCCAGGCTCATCCAGCCCCGCGCCAGCTCCTCGGTGACCCGCACGTAGCAGGGCATCGACACCGGCGAGCCGCCGTACTCCTCTGGCACGGCCAGCCCGTAGATGCCGATCCGCTTCATCTGCTCGATCCACGCCTCGGGATAGGTATTGGCGTGTTCGGCCTCGCGCACGCTCGGCTTGACCTCGCGGTCGATGAACGCCCGCACCGTGGCGACCAGCATGTCCTCTTCGTCATTCACCTGTGAGCACCTCACCGATTTGCACCGAACGTCGACTTGATGGGCAAAACCTGCGAAGCGGCATCATCAAGTCGACGTTGAGGGTCGATCCGGATTGACCCTCGATTCCACAGCCTGCCAGCATGGGGCGTTGTGACGAGTGACGGGTATGCGCGGGTTCGCGAGGGCGGACCGTACTTCGACGACCTCTCGGTCGGGCAGGTGTTCGACTGGGCGCCGTCGATGACACTGTCATCCGGCTTGGCGGGCGCGCACCAGGCGATCGTGGGCGACCGGCTGCGCCTGGCGCTGGACGCCGACCTGTGTGGGGCGGTCACCGGCCTGCCCACGCCGCTGGCGCACCCCGGGTTGGTGTGCGATGTGGCGATCGGGCAGTCGACGCTGGTTACCCAGCGGGTCAAGGCCAACCTGTTCTATCGCGGCCTGGTGTTTCACCGCTTCCCGGTCATCGGCGATTCCCTCTATACCCGCACCGAAGTGGTTGGGCTGCGCGCCAATTCACCCAAGCCGGGCCGGGCCGCAACGGGCATGGCGGCGCTGCGGATGACCACGATCGACCAGGCCGATCAGTTGGTCCTCGACTTCTACCGCTGCGGCATGCTGCCCGCCAGCCCCAATTTCGATCCCGGGCGAGAAGCGCCGCACGACGAGCTGTCCACCATCGGCGCCGATGTGCCCGGCCCGGCCCACGATCCGACGGCCCAATGGGACGGTGAGGTTTTCCGCACCAAGGTACCCGGCCCGCATTTCGATGCCGGCTTGGCGGGCTCGGTGCTGCACAGCACCGCCGATGTCGTCAGCAGCGCCGCCGAACTCGCCCGGCTCACCCTCAATATCGCTGCGACCCATCATGATTCGCGGGTCGGCGGGCACCGGCTGGTGTACGGCGGGCACACCATCGGGCTGGCGCTCGCGCAGGCCAGCAGGCTGCTGCCCAACCTGGTGACCATCCTGGGCTGGCAGTCGTGCGATCACACCGGCCCCGTGCACGAGGGCGACACCCTCTACAGCGAGCTGCACGTCGAATCCGCCGAACCGACCGAGCACGGGGGTGTGCTCGCGCTGCGGTCGCTGGTGTACGCGGTCAGCGACGCCGAGGGCGAACCGGACCGGCCGGTGCTGGACTGGCGGTTTCGCGCGCTGCAGTTCTAACGCCGATGTGCGCCACGAGCACAATGGGGGGCGTGAGCTCGGCCGCAACCAACTGGGGACGTAGCGGGCTGGCCTTCCTGACCGGCCTGCCCGACGGGCCCGCCGACTTCTCCCGCGCCCACGTGCTGTCCGGCGCGCACGAGGTGGCCGGGGTAATCGGGGCCCGCTGGGGCATCGACGTCGACGCGGCCGGGCTGCTGACCGGGCGGGCCGCCCTGCGGGGGCTGACCCGCGCCGGTCGGGTGTCACCGGGTGGTGCCACCCGCTTGCTCGCGGCGCGGGACGGCTGGTGCGCGCTCACGCTCTCTCGCGCCGACGATCTCGCCGCTGTCCCCGCGCTGCTGCAGGTCAATGCGGTGCCCGTCGACCCGTGGCCGGAGCTGCAACGGTGGGCGGCCGCCCGCGCGGTGTCCGAGATCGTCGAGCGGGCGGCGCTACTCGACGTTCCGGCGGCGGGCCTGGGCGAGGCGGCGGCCGCACCACCGCGCGCACGGCGAATCGGGCCGGCGGCACCGGCGCGCCCGCCACGGGCTCTGCTGGTCGCCGATCTGTCCTCGATGTGGGCGGGCCCGTTGTGCGGTCAACTACTGGCGCGCGCCGGGGCGACCGTCGTCAAGGTGGAAAGCCCGCGCCGCCCGGACGGCACCCGGGCCGGGGACCAATCCTTTTTCGACTGGATGAACCACGAAAAGCTCTGCTACGGACTCGATTTCGATGCCCAAACCGACGAATTACGCGAACTGCTCGCGGTCAGCGATGTCGTGATCGAAGGTTCCCGCCCGGCGGCGTTGGCGCGCCGGGGGGTCGGACCGGACGACGTGGCACCGCGAACGGGCCGAATCTGGTTGCAAATCACCGGTTATGACGGCCGCAGGCCGGGATTCGGGGACGACGCCGCGGTGGGCGGCGGCCTGGTGGGAAGCAGCGCCGAGGGGCCGGTGTTCTGCGGCGACGCGCTTGCCGACCCGTTGACCGGGCTGCAGGCGGCCCTGGCGGTGGCCGAATCCCTGGACCGCGGCGGCGGTGAGTTGATCCGGCTTTCGATGGCGGCCGTCGCCGCGAGCTACGCGGCCCTGCCGATTGGGGCGTCGGTTTCCGATGCGCCGGTGTTGGCACCGTCGGCCCCGCCGGCATCGCGGCCCGCGTCCCGACTCGGCGCCGACGACGATGCCGTACGCCACCTGGTCTGCCAAAGACGCTGTCCGTCATGCTGATTCAGCGGGCTACCCTGCTGGACGGGACGATGGCCGACCTCCGGGTGGGCGCGCTGATCGAGGAGATGGTGCCGTCGACTGAGGGCCTGTCGCCCCGGGCGGGGGAGGGCGTGCTCTACGCCGGCGGCGGCACCGTGCTGCCCGGGCTGCACGATCACCACGTGCACCTGCGCTCGGCGGCTTCGGCGCTGGATTCGTTTTTCGTCGGTCCGCCCGGGGTCAGCACCGAAGCCGAGCTCACCCGATTACTGGCGAACGCCACACCGGGGCCCGACGGGTGGATTCGCGCTGTCGGCTACCACGATTCGGTCGCCGGAGAACTCGACCGGAGCGCGCTCGACGCGATGGTCCGCAACGTTCCCGTGCGTATCCAGCACCGCAGCGGCGCGCTGTGGATCCTCAACTCCGAAGCGCTGGGCCGGGTCGGCCTGGCCGAACACCCCGACGGGCGGCTGCGCAGCGCCGACCGCGGCTGGTCGCAGGCCCTGGACCGGCGCGAAACCGACCTGGCCGAGCTCAGCCGCCGCATCACGGCGACCGGGGTCACCGGCGTCACCGATGCCACCCCCGACCTCGACGCCGACGACATGGCCTCGCTGTCGACGGCCCACGACCGCGGCGAGTTTCGGCCCCGGCTGCGCTTCTTGTCCCCGGGAAAGAAAATCTTGCACGACGACCGCCTCGACCTCGACGGCCTCACGGAATGGATTGCCCGGCAGCACAACACGGGGCAACCCGTCGCCGTGCACTGCGTGACCGCCGCGCAGTTGGTGGTGACCGTCGCGGCTCTGCGGGCGGCCGGTGGTCACCCGCAAGACCGCATCGAACACGCCGCGGTGGTGCCCGACGACAACGTGGCCGACCTCGCCGAGCTCGGGGTCACGGTGGTCACACAGCCCAACTTCGTCGCCGAGCGCGGCGACCAGTACCTCGCCGAGGTTCCCGCCGCCGAGCACGATCAGCTGTGGCGCGTCGGCGCGCTGCGCGACGCGGGGGTGCCGGTCGCGCTGTCCACCGACATGCCGTTCGGCCACGGCGACCCGTGGACGGCGATGCGCGCCGCGGTGCACCGCACCACGCCGAGCGGTGCCGTACTGGGTGCCGGCGAATGTGTCTCGCCGGCAACGGCTTTGACGATGTTTCTGGGCGGGGCGGATCAGCCGGATCGGGCACGCGCCGTGCAGACCGGACAGCCGGGGGACCTGTGTATGCTCAGTGAACCGCCGGCGACGGCGCTGGCCGAACTCGACGCCGGCATGGTGGCGGCCACTGTCATCGGCGGCGAACTGGTGTACTTCGCGATGTGACCGGCGATCAGGACGCCGGCGCGAGCGCCGCGTGCAGAATGTCGCATTGACTGCCGAAAAACTGTTGCGACACTTGAAGTTTCGGCGCGATCAGGTCGAATCCGTGGAAGGCGCCCGGGACGATCTCGACCTGGCACGGCACCCCGGCGGCTTTGAGTCGTTCGGCGTAGGCCAGGTCTTCGTCGTGGAACAGGTCGTGCGTGCCCACGCCGATCCACGCCGGCGGCAGCCCGGTCAGGTCGTCGCGCCGGGCGGGCACGGCGACCTGCGGGTCCGCGTTGCCCAGGTATGCGGCCCAGCCGAACCGGTTGCTGCGGTTGTCCCAGAGCCGGTAGTTGGCGCTGGGCGCGGTGGCCGAACTGCGGTCGTCGAGCATGGGGTAGGTCAGCAGCTGGAACGAGGGGCTCACCTCGGCGCGGTCGCGGGCCAGCAGGGCCAGGGCCGCGGCGAGGCCACCCCCGGCGCTGGCGCCGCCGATGGCCACCCGGTAGCGGTCCACCGACGGCAGTCCCGCCAGCCAGGTCAGCGCCGCATAGCAGTCTTCCAGCGGCGCGGGGTACGGATGTTCGGGCGCCAGGCGGTATTCCACCGACGCGACCGTGATGCCCAGCCGCCTGCTGAACCCGCTGCACAACTTGTCGTCCTGCCGGGCGTCGCCGATCACGTAACCGCCCCCATGGATCCACAGCAGCGCGGGCGTCGGCTCGCTGACACCCGCGGGCCGGAACAGCCGGACGCCGGCCCCCGATTCGAGGGTGATCACCTCGACGTCGCGGACGGGCTTGCCCAGACGTGACCGCCAGGCCATCGCCGCCCGCATGATGGGCAGGGTGCGGGGGCCGACGAGGCGCCGAGGGGCGAAGCGAGCGAGTTTTTGCAGGTCGGGATGAACAGCGTCGTTCGTCACCGATCCAGTATCCCCGACAGGGAAAATCAAAGGACCGCTATCGGTGTTCTATCGGCCATGACATCAGGAGGCAGCGTGCCCGCAAACGTCCCCCACCTCGCCACGCGGTTCGTCGACACGGCCCTCGGCAGGCTCAGGGTGCAGGTGAGTGAGGGAAGCGGGGACGCCATTCTGATGTGGCCCAGCCTGCTGATGACGGGCGACCTGTGGGCCGGCCAGGCCGCGCGCTTCGCCGACAGCCATCGCCTGGTGCTCATCGATCCGCCCGGCCACGGCGGCAGTGCGCCACTGCGCGCGGCGTTCAGCTTCCTCGACTGCGCGCGCTGCGTCGTCGACCTGCTGGACGGGCTCGGCATCGACCGGGCCCACTTCGTGGGCAATTCCTGGGGCGGGATGATCGGCGGCACCTTCGCCGCCCTGCACCCCGACCGGCTGCACCGCGCCGTGCTGATGAATTGCACGGCGTCCAAAGCCGGTGTTACGCAAAAGGTCCAGTACGCGACCATGCTGTGGCTGGCCGGAATCCTCGGTGGCATCCGGCCGCCGCTGACCCGCTCGAGTATCCGCGCCTTCCTGGGGCCTACCACGCTGCGCACCCGCCCGGACGTGGTCGAGACCGTGCGGGCGAATGTGACTGCGGCGAACACGGATTCGGTCCGCTGGGCGGTGCGCAGCGTGGTCTCGGCCCGGCCGGACCAGCACGCCCTGCTGGGCCGCGTAACGGCACCGGTGCTGGTGGTCGCCGGCGCGGAGGACGCCACCTTCCCGGTGGCCGAGACCCGGGCGATGGCCGAGTCGATTCCCACCGCGTCGTTCACCGTGCTCGACGGGGTGGCACACCTCGCGGCGCTGGAGGACCCCGCCCGGGTGAACGAGCTGCTGGAGTCGTTCCTGTTCGGGTGACGCGGCGCCGCGACACATCTATCGAACCGAAACGTCCGCCGGCACGTAGCCCTAACGGGCCCGCAGGCCCGCAAGGCAGTGGATTAACCGAGCCGCGATCGGGGTATCGGTGCAATGCTGGCGAACGTGCTTGCCGTCAGCTTGTTGGGGTTTGCCGGCTCGTGTTCGCGACGTCCCGCCTGGGGCCGAGCGTCTGCAGGCCGCCCGATCGGCCGCGACGCAAGGGGCGTGACATGCTGGGGCAACTTTACGATCGGGCACTTGGCGGGGAGCGATGTTGGATCCGTCATGACGACGGCGAACTGCGGCCGCTGCCGGCGCACCGCTGGCTGGGGGTGCGATGCCCCCCGAACGGCTCAGGCCTATCCGGTGACGCCGTCGACGAGGTCTTCGACGAGGCCGTCACGCAGATGTGCACCGGGCCGACCATCGAGCTGGGCTGCGGTCCGGGGCGGTTGGTGGCGAGGCTGATCCAGCGGGGCATCCCCGCGCTCGGTATCGACCGGTCCGCGACCGCGATCCAGCTGGCGGGTCGCGGCGGCGCGCCGGCCCTGTTGGGCGACGTGTTCGAGGAGCTGCCCGGAACGGGCTTGTGGCAGACGGTGTTACTGGTCGACGGCAACGTCGGGCTCGGGGGTGACCCGCGGCGCATCCTCGGGCGCGCCTTCGAGCTGCTGGCCCGCGGCGGCCGGTGCGTCGCCGAATTCGAAGCCGAGACCATCGGCATCCATTCGCGCTGGGTCCGCCTCGAGTCGTCGTGCGAGGTCGGGCCCTGGTTTCGCTGGGCCACCGTCGGGGTGGACAGCGCCGCCGCGCTGGCCGCGCAGGTGGGACTGACGCTGACCGGCGTCCGCCTGATCGGCGACCGGGTGATCGCCAGCCTGGCGGCGGTCTGAGCGTGTCGCGCACAGCTAAATCCACCGCACGCAGCGAACCGCCAAATGCCTTTCAAACAGGGTGAATAACCCATTCAGCGACACGCTCGGGCAAAGCGGGATCGCAACCATAGCCGGTTCTACGTAAACGTGAGTTTCGGCGGCCTGGCCGGGGGTACAGTTCCCGGCATGACGGCGAACCGACCGGGCATCACACCCTGGGTGAAATGGTTGCTACGGGCCGGTCCCAGCGACTATGCAATGGCGCTGAGCGTGGCCGGGGCGTCGCTGCCGGTCGTCGGCAAGCACCTCGAGCCGCTGGCCGGCATGACCGCCATGGGCGTGTGGGGCGCACGGCACGCGCCGGAGGCGATTTCGGCGGCCACCAAGGACTGGTTCACGCCGGGCATCAACGACGCGCGGCGCCGGGACCGGGAGAGCACACAGCAGGTCGCGCTGGCCGCGCTGCGGGGTCTCGTGTCGGCGGCCGATCTCGAGACGGACTGGCCGGTGGCCGAACGGACGCCGCCGATCTGGGACGGCCTGCGCCAGCGCCGCCACCTGTATCGCCGCGGCGTCCGCTACGGGGACCACCCCGCGCAGATGCTCGACGTCTGGCGGCGCAAAGACCTTCCACCGCAACCCGCGCCGGTCCTGATCTTCCTGCCGGGCGGCGCCTGGGTGCACGGCAGGTGCATGGGTCAGGGGTCCGCCCTGATGTCACGGCTGGCCGAGCAGGGGTGGGTGTGCCTGGCGGTCGACTACCGCGTCGCGCCGCACCACCGCTGGCCGCGGCACATCGTCGACGTCAAAACCGCCATCGCGTGGGCACGCGCCAACGTCGACAAATTCGGCGGCGACCGCAATTTCGTTGCGATAGCGGGGTGTTCGGCCGGCGGCCACCTGAGTGCGCTGGCCGGGCTGACCCCCGACGACCCGCAGCATCAGGCGAAGTTGCCCGAGGGTGCCGACACATCGGTGGACGCGGTCGTCGGGATCTACGGCCGCTACGACTGGGAGGACCGCTCGACGCCGGAGCGGGCCCGGTTCGTCGATTTCCTGGAGCGCGTCGTGGTGAGGAAGTCGATCGCCCGCCACCCCGAGATTTTCCGTGCCGCCTCGCCGATCGCCCGCGTGCACCGTAATGCGCCGCCCTTCCTGGTGATTCACGGCAGCAAGGACAGCGTCATCCCCGTCGAGCAGGCGCGCAGCTTCGTCGAACGCCTGCGGGCGGTGTCGCATTCGACCGTGGGCTACCTGGAGTTGCCCGGCGCGGGCCACGGATACGACCTCATCGACGGCGCGCGCGCCGGTGCCGCCGCACATGTCGCCTCGCTATTCCTGAACCAGGTTTATCGCGCCAAGACACGGATCGGGGCAAAAGAGGTTATCTGAGCTGGCGCCGCTGAGTATGGTCCGTCTATGGGCAAGGGGCAGCGGTGAAGAGGCTTAGCGGCTGGGATTCGGTTCTGCTGTACAGCGAAGCACCGAACGTGCACATGCACACCATCAAAGCCGCCGTCATCGAACTGGACGCTGATCGGCGTTCCCTGAACGTCGACGCGTTTCGGGACGTCATCGGCGGCCGGCTGGGCAAGCTTGATCCGTTCTGCTACCAGCTCATCGAGGTCCCGTTCAACTTCCACCACCCGATGTGGCGGGAGAACTGCGAGGTCGACCTCGACTATCACATCCGCCCGTGGCGGGTGGCGCCGCCGGGTGGCCGTCGCGAGCTGGACGAGGCGATCGGGCAAATCGCCAGCACCCCGCTCGACCGCAGCCGCCCGCTGTGGGAGATGTACTTCGTGGAGGGCTTGGCCAACAACAGGATTGCGGTCGTCGGCAAAATTCACCACGCCCTCGCCGACGGGGTCGCGTCGGCGAATTTATTGGCCCGCGGCATGGACCTGCAGCCGTGCCCGGAGGGCGGACCGTACATGTGCGACCCACCGCCCACCACGCGGCAGCTGATGGTCTCGGCGTTCGCCGACCATGTGCGCCATGTCGGGCGGCTGCCGCACACGATCCGCTACACCGCGCAGGGCGTCGGCCGGGTGCGCCGCAGCGCACGCAAATTCTCCCCGGAACTGACGCGGCCGTTCGAACCGCCGCCGACGTTCATGAACCACAAGATCACCCCGGAGCGGCGGTTCGCCACCGCCACGCTGGCGCTGGCCGACGTCAAGGAGACCGGCAAGCGGCTCGGGGCGACGATCAACGACATGGTCCTGGCCATGTCGACGGGAGCGTTGCGCACCTTGCTGTTGCGCTATGACGGCAAGGCCGAACCGCTGCTGGCCTCGGTGCCAATGAGTTTCGACTTCTCACCCGAGCGGATCTCCGGCAATCGTTTCACCGGCGTGCTGGTGGGCCTACCGACCGATTCCGACGATCCACTGGAGCGGGTGCGGTGCAGCCACGAGAACGCCATCGCCGCCAAGGAAAGTAACCAGCTGATGGGACCGGAGCTGGTCAGCCGGTGGGCGGCCTACATGCCGCCCGGCCCCACCCGGGCATTCTTCCAGTGGGCGTCGGGCCGCGATGGCCACAACAAGATCCTCAACCTGAACATCTCCAACGTCCCCGGGCCGCGGGAGCGCGGCCGGGTCGGCGGGGCACTGGTCACCGAGATCTATTCGGTGGGCCCGTTGACCGCCGGCAGCGGGCTCAACATCACCGTGTGGAGTTACGTCGACCAGCTCAACATCTCGGTGCTCGCCGACGGGGCCACGTGCAAGGACCCGCACGAGGTGACCGATGCCATGGTCAACGACTTCATCGAAATACGCAGGGCCGCAGGTATTTCGGAGAAGCTCACCCCCGTCGAAGCCGCAATGGCGCCGGCCTGATCGGCTCGGCCGGGTCGGGGAGCGCGCCCGGCGGTAACCCGAATCTCTGCGGGACGTTAACGCCATTCCCGCCGACCGTTACCATCGGTCCGACAGGAGCCACCGATACCTGAAGGAGCTGGGCGGCGCGTGAGCAGCGAAAACCAAGAGGCCAACGAGCCCGAAGTCCTGGTCGAACAGCGGGACCGGATTCTCATCATCACGATCAACCGGCCGAAGGCCAAGAACGCGGTCAACTCCGCGGTGGCCAACGGCCTGGCGGCCGCCGTCGACCGGCTCGACGACGAACCCGGACTGTCGGTGGGCATCCTCACCGGGGCGGGCGGCTCGTTCTGCGCGGGCATGGACCTCAAGGCCTTCGCCCGCGGCGAACTGCCCATCGTCGAGGGCCGCGGCATGGGCTTCACCGAACGCCCGCCGGTCAAGCCGCTGATCGCGGCGGTCGAGGGCTACGCCCTGGCCGGCGGCACCGAACTGGCGCTGGCCACCGACCTGATCGTGGCCTCCAGGGACTCGGCGTTCGGCATCCCAGAGGTCAAGCGCGGCCTGGTCGCCGGGGGCGGCGGGCTGCTGCGGCTGCCGCAGCGCATCCCGTCCGCGATCGCCATGGAACTCGCATTGACCGGTGAAAACCTGAGCGCGGAGCGCGCGCACGCGCTGGGGATGGTCAACGTCCTCGCGGACCCTGGATCGGCGCTGGACGCGGCGATCGAGCTGGCCGAGAAGATCGCGGCGAACGGGCCGCTGGCGGTGGCCGCCACCAAGCAGATCATCGTCGAGTCCCGCGGCTGGAGCCCCGAGACCATGTTCGCCGAGCAGAACAAGCTGCTGGCGCCGGTGTTCTCCTCCAACGATGCCAAGGAAGGCGCTATCGCCTTCGCGGAGAAGCGCCCGCCCAAGTGGACGGGCACCTAATCGGTCAGATAGCGCTGCAGCGTCGGCCCTAGCCAGCCGACCAGGTCCTCGACGGTGGTCGACGCGAGCGGCTCGATCTTCAGCTGGTAGCGCGCGAAAGCGAGCCCGGCCAGGTGGCTGGCCACCAGCTCGACCCGTAGCTCGGCGTCGGCCACCCCGAATTCCGAGGCGACCCGCGTGGCGATTGGGCCGGCGAGGCTGTCGTGCAACACTTTTCGCGCCTCGGGGTGGATCGCTGCCGAACGCCACAGCGTCAGGAACGGCTCGAAGACGGCGCCCTCCTCCCAGTGCTCGAGGAAGCGTCGCACCAGCCTTTCGCCGATCCGTTCGGTCCCCTCGTCGAGCAGCGTGGCCAGCTGGTGCAACGGGTGCTCGGGACCGGTCAGCGTGGACGCGGTGAACAGACCTTCCTTGTTGCCGAAAAAGTAGTAGACCATCGCGACGTCCACACCGGCGTCGGCCGCGATCGCGCGGACGGTGGCCCGCTCGTACCCGTCGCGCATGAAGCGTTCGCGCGCCGCGTCGATGATGCGCTGTCTGCTCAGTTGACCGGTGCGCCACCGGCCGGCGCGCCCCGCTGTTGGCATGCGCACCAGAATACTTCAACAAACGTTGGCGAATGCCGTCGCGCGGCGGTACGGTGGTTGTTGAACGAACGTTGAAGTATTCGACTGAGGAGGTCTTCGATGGTGACGAGGACGCGACGACGCCTGTGGTGGCGACACCTGATGTCTGTCCTGCTGTTCCCGGTGACGGTGACGCTCGTGGTGCCGGCCCTGATCGTGGGCCCGGCAGGCGTGCGCGCGCCGCACCTGGACGCCGCGCTGACGGTCGGGCTGATCACGGTCGGCTGCTTACTGATCGCCGCCGGCTTGGCCCTGATGATTTGGACCAACCTGCTGTTCGACCGGGTGGGCGAGGGGACGCTGGGGCTGGGCAATGTGATGGGAGAGCCGGTCCATCTGGTCGTGCGAGGCCCCTACCGGCACGTGCGGAACCCGATGATCACCGGCGTGCTGTGCATCCTGCTCGGCGAGGCGGCCGTCACCGCGTCGGGCTCGCTATTGCTCTGGTTCGCAATCTTTTTCACGTTCCAGGCGATCGCCATTCGGTTCTGGGAGGAGCCCCATCTCACCGAACGCTATGGCGGTGAATACGTCGACTATCGGGGCAACGTGCCGCGCTGGATCCCGCGCGTCTCGGCCTGGGATCCGCCCGTTCGTTGTTGAGGCGGTGGCGAAGCGCCCAGCACCGATCGCAACTTGCTGTCCCGCCCCTGCCGACGAGGGTCCAACCGGCCATGTCGTCGGCGCCGACGGACCCGCCGTGACCAGGGCGCCTGCCGCGCGGCAAGCTCGACATCAGGGGACAACCCGGCTGAGTTACACTGCAGACGAGATTTGTAAAGGGCCGGGAATCCAGAAAGATCGAGGATGAGCATTTCGTTGCTGCTCGAGATGGCCGCGTCGGGCGACGCCGAGCGCACGGCGGTGGTGTCCGGAGACTTGCGGCTGACAACGCAGCAGCTCAGCGATCTCGCCGACGGCGGCGCGGGGGTGATCGCGGGGTCGGGCGCCAAGCACGTTGCCTATGTCGGCACCGGCGGCGCGATGCTGCCGGTGCTGATCTTCGCCGCGGCGCGCGCCGGGGTGGCCTTCACCCCGATCAATTACCGGCTCTCCGCCGAGGGCATCCAGGCGCTGATCGAGCGGCTGCCCGAGCCGCTGGTGGTCGTCGACAGCCGCTACCGGGACATGCTCGGCCCCCGAGCTGAAGATGCGCCGGACCGGGTAATGGTGTCCGACGACTTTTTGGCGGCCGCCCGCACCGCCGAGCCCGCCGCCGAATTTCCCGACCCGGACTCCGTCGCGATCGTGCTGTTCACCTCGGGCACCACATCGCAGCCCAAGGCCGTCGAACTCTCGCACAACAACTTGACCAGTTACGTCACCGGGACGGTGGAGTTCGGGGCGGCCTCCGACACCGACGCCGCCCTGATCTGCGTGCCGCCGTACCACATCGCCGGGGTCAGCGCCGCGCTGTCGAATCTGTATGCCGGCCGCAAGATGGTGTACCTGCCCAATTTCGATGCGCAGGAATGGGTTCGGCTGATCAACGCCGAGCACGTGACCACCGCGACGGTGGTGCCGACCATGCTCGACCGCATCATCACCGTGCTGGAGAACGGCGACGGGGCGGCCATCGAGCTGCCGTCGCTGCGCAACCTGGCCTACGGCGGCTCCAAGGTCGGCTTGCCGCTGGTCCGCCGCGCCCTCGAGCTGCTGCCCGACGTGGGCTTCGTCAACGCCTATGGCCTGACGGAGACCAGCTCGACGATCGCCGTGCTGACCCCCGACGACCATCGCGCCGCGCAGGCGGCGTCGACCGCCGACGGCGCGAGGCGGCTGGGGTCGGTCGGGCAGGCGGTGGCGGGTATCGAGCTGGAGATCCGCGACGAAGCCGGCAATGTGCTGCCGCCCGGGGAAACCGGTGAGCTGTTCGTGCGGGGCGAGCAGGTCTCGGGCCGCTACACCGGGATCGGCTCGGTGCTCGACGAGAACGGCTGGTTTCCCACCAAGGACATCGCCATGCTCGACGACGAGGGCTACCTGTTCATCGGCGGGCGCAGCGACGACACGATCATCCGCGGCGGCGAGAACATCGCACCCGCCGAGCTCGAAGAGGTCCTGGTCGAGCACCCCCACGTGCGCGACGTCGCCGTGGTCGGTGTCGAGGATCCGCAGTGGGGCCAGGCGATTGTCGCGGTGGTGGTGCCGGCGACGGGCGTCGATCCCGATCCCGAAGAACTGCGCGAGTTCGTCCGCAAGAGTTTGCGCGGCTCACGCACCCCCGACGAGGTAGTGTTTCGCGACGAGCTGCCCACCACCGCCACCGGCAAGGTGTTGCGGCGGGAAATCATTCAGACCCTCGCGGGATTGCGCGCCGCGCCGGTCCAGCAGTAAGCGATCAAGGACGGAATCAATGATCAAGAACGGAACTCGTCTCGCCAGTCAGGTATGTGACACGCAGGTGATCGTCGTCAGGAGCGCGGACAGCCTCGACGACCTGCGGTGTGGCGGTGTGCCGATGGTGCCGGTGGGCGCCGAGCGTTCGGGCGAATTGGACCCGGCGTTTTCCGACGGCACGGTCATGGGCAAGCGCTACGTCGACGAAGCCGGGGCCGAGGTGCTGGTGACCAAGCCGGGTGCGGGGAGCCTGAGCATCGGCCAGACCGCGCTGCACCTCAAAGAGGTCAAGCCGCTACCCGCCAGCGACTGAGAACGTCACTGCGAGCCGTCGTATTTGCCCGGAATCTTGTTCCGGACAACGAATTCCTTTGCCTTGATCAGGAATTCGAGCTGCTCGCCGACTTGATGTAACGGGCCCGCGTTGCGGGTCGACCGCGACAGCACTATCGCGCCCTCCAGCGCGGAGATCGACATCACGGCCAGCGACGCGGCATCGGCGTCGTCGAAGCCGTCGTTGACGAACGCGCGGGTGAGCGCGGTGCACCAGCGGCCCAGGATGGCACCGGCCACTTCGGACAGCTTGGGACCCTTGGGATCATCGCCGTCGGAACAGCCGATCGCCGCCGCCACCACCGGACAGCCTGCGGTGAAGCCGCCGTCGGTGAGCAGCCGTTCCCAGAACCCGACGAACTCCTGCAACAACGCCCGGGCGCCCCGGTCGGCGGCGTCGTCGATCATCGCGGTGATGGAGTCGCCCGAGTAGCGCAGCGCTTCGGTCAGAATCTGGTTGCGCCCGTCGGGGAAGTGGTAGTAGACCGAGCCGCGCGGGGCGCCGCTGCGGGCGAGCACGGCGTCGATGGTCACGCCCGCCGCTCCGCGCTCACGCATCACCTCAGCGGCGCTGGCCAGCATCTTTGTCCGCGTGCCACCGCGCTTGGTGGGGGTGTGCTCCTTGGTCGCGTCACCGATGGTCGGCGTGGGCGTACCTCCCGAGGCTGGCGTCATGCAGCGTGCGAGTGGCGCAGCGCGGGCCAGTGCATATGACGCGGGCTGAAGCGGAGTGTCCGGCGCCGCAAGTCTGGCATCTCGCGGGTGAATTGATAGCCGGCAACGTTGAGCTCAATGATCCACATGGTGTTCTCCCGGCCTGTGTGTGGCCCTTGATTATGCTAAGAACCATATAAGACATCCGTAAATTAATCAATTTCTCAGGTGTAATGTGACGCACGCCGCACAAATGGCGTGCGGATGCTACAGGGATCCGTACGTGCGGCTCCGAAAACCACCCGAAATATGCTTTATTGCATAATCACTAGTTCGTGGCGGTCGGCGGGCCGATGCGGCGGCCGCCAAACGCCGAACGTGCACTCACGGCGAAAAATCGGCAGATATCTCGCCCTGAATGCACGTTCGACGCGTGCAGACCTAGCTTTCGATCGTGTGACCCATCGGCATCAGCACGCTCTTGTGCTGCGTGAAGTGCTCGACGCCCTCGGGCCCGTTCTCGCGGCCGATGCCGGAGTTCTTGTAGCCGCCGAACGGGCAGCACGGGTCGAACGCATACCAGTTGATCGCGTACGTCCCGGTGCGGATCTTCTCCGAGACCTCGATACCCCGCTGTACGTCGGCGGTCCACACGCTGCCGGCCAGTCCGTACACCGAGTCGTTGGCGATCTTGATCGCGTCCTCCTCGGTGTCGTAGGGAATGATGGACAGCACCGGCCCGAAGATCTCCTCCTGGGCGATCGTCATCTTGTTGTCGACGTCGGCGAACACCGTCGGCTGCACGAAGTAGCCCCCGTCGAGACCCTCGGGACGGCCGCCGCCGCAGACCAGCCGCGCGCCCTCCTCGACGCCCTTGGCGATGTAGCCCTCGACCCGGGCCCGCTGCTTCTCCGAGATCAGCGAACCGATCTGGGCGGCCGGGTCCGACGGCAGGCCCACCGGCAGCGCCTGCACGAAAGTGCTTACGGCGTCCACGATTTCGTCGTACCGCGACCGCGGGGCCAGGATGCGTGTCTGGGCCACGCAGGCCTGCCCGGTGTTCATGATCCCGGAGAACACCAGCATCGGGATCGACGAGGCCAGGTCGACGTCGTCGAGGACGATGGCCGCCGATTTCCCGCCCAGCTCCAGGGTGCACGGCTTGAGCATGTCCGCGGCGCGACGGCCGATCTCCTTGCCGACCGCCGAGCTGCCGGTGAAGGAGAAGAGGTCGACGTCCGGGTTGGAGGTCAGCGCCTGCCCGGTCTCGATCCCGCCGGGCACCACCGACAGCACGCCCTCGGGCAGCCCGGCCTCGGCGAACGCCTCCGCCAAAGCGTTTGCGCTCAGCGGTGTTTCGGCGGCCGGCTTGAGCACCACTGTGCAGCCGGCCAGCAGCGCCGGGCCCAGCTTGTTGACGGCCAAGAACAGCGGCACGTTCCAGGCGACGATCGCGCCCACCACGCCGATCGGCTCGCGGTGGACGATGCTCTGCCCGTAGCCGCCGGTGCGGACCTCTTTCCACTTGACCTGGTCGACGGCGGGGCCGGCGAAGAAGTTCAGCGCCCCGATCGAGCTCATCCAGTGCATCGTTTCGACGCTCGTCGGCGGCTGGCCGGTCTCGGCCGCGAGGAGCTGGGTGAACAGGTCCTTGCGCTCCTCCATCACCTTGAGCGCGTTGGCGATCACGGCCGCGCGCTCCTTCGGGGGCGTGGTCGGCCAGGGGCCGTTGTCGAAGGCCGCGCGGGCCGCGGCAACGGCGGCGTCGACGTCGGCCGCGCCGGCCAGCGGCACCTTGCCGACGTATTCACCGGTGGCCGGACACCTCGCCTCGATCACGTCGGAGGTCGACGGTTCCGTCCACTTGCCGCCGATGAAAAGCTTGTCGTATTCGGTCTTAACGTCGGTCATGGCGCCACCCTACCCAAGCCGACGCAAAACGAGAACACGTTTCACTCTTGGGGTTGGAGCACCAGCACCAGATTGCTCACCAGGAACTCGCGCAGTACCGGCGCCGAGGTCAGCCACCACGCCCATCGGGGGTGGTAGCGGGGAAATGCGGCCACGGCGGCGCCGGTGCTCGCGGCCCACGTCAGGCCGTCGGCCGCCGACACCTCGAACAACGACGACCCGTAGTCGTTTTTGGCGCGGTGGCCGTGCTTGCGCGCGTAGCGCGCGGCGGCGCGTTCACCGCCCAGGTAGTGGGTCAGGCCCATCTCGTGGCCGCCGAACGGGCCCAGCCAGACGGTGTAGGACAGCACGGCCAGCCCGCCGGGCCTGGTCACCCGCAGCATCTCGGCGCCGAGTTGCCACGGCCGCCGCACATGCTCGGCGACATTGGACGACAGGCAGATGTCCACCGAATCGTCGGCGAACGGCAGCGCCATGCCCGACGCCCGCACGAAGGTCCCCGTGGCCGCGGCGACGGCCGGTCCGCCCGCGTGCATCTCGCTCGGATCGGGCTCGACCCCGATGTAGCCGACTCCGGCGTCGGCGAAGGCCGTCGCGAAGTAGCCCGGCCCGCCGCCGACGTCGAGCAGGGTGCGGCCGGCCGGGGACACCCCGTGGGCGGCCCGCCACAGGTCACCCACCATCGCCGCGGTGTCGGCGGCCAGGGCTCCGTAGAAGCGGGCCGGATCGGATCGCTCGTAGCGAAACTCCGACAGCAGCCGCACCGAGCGGGCCAGCGTCGCCCGGCGAGCGAAGAGGTCGGTCACGGCCACCGGCCAACCCTACGGCCGGGCGCACACATACTGTGGCGGCAAAGAGGGTATGGAAGCGTCGAACACACAGATGACGGACCCGACGAAGGTGGCTCAGGCAGCGAATGGATGTCCCCGATTGGGTATGGGCCCTGACCGTCTTGGGCATCGTCGGGCTGTTGGCCTTCGATTTTTTCTTCCATGTCCGCAAGGCGCATGTCCCGACGCTGCGGGAGGCCGCGCTCTGGTCGCTCGCCTACGTCGGCATCGCGCTGCTGTTCGGCGTCGGCTTGGTCGCGTTGGGCGGCCACGAGGAGGGCCCGGAATACTTCGCCGGGTACGTCACCGAGAAAGCGCTCTCGGTCGACAATCTGTTCGTCTTTTTGCTGATCATGGCCAGCTTCCGGGTCCCGCGCGAGGACCAGCAGAAGGTGCTGCTGTTCGGGATCGTCTTCTCCCTGGTTGCCCGGACCGGCCTTATCTTTCTCGGCGCCACGCTGATCAACACGTTCGCGTGGGTCTTCTACCTGTTCGGGCTGATCCTGTTGGTTGCCGCCGGCGGCGTCCTGCGGCCGGACGAGCGCGAGGACACCCGCAAGGCCGACAACGTCGTCATCCGGATGGCGAAGAAGGTCTTTCACACCACCGAGCACTATGACGGCGACAAGCTGTTCACGATGGTGGATGGCCGGCGCGCGATGACGCCGATGCTGCTGGTCATGGTCGCCATCGGCGGCACGGACATGTTCTTCGCGCTCGACTCGATCCCGGCGATCTTCGGCCTCACCCAGAACGTCTACATCGTCTTCACCGCGACGGCGTTCTCGCTGCTGGGCTTGCGGCAGCTGTACTTCCTGATCGAGGGTCTGCTGGACCGGCTCGTCTACCTCTCGTATGGGCTCGCGGCGATCCTCGGCTTCATCGGCGTGAAGCTGATCTTGCATGCGCTACACGAGAACAACGTCCCGTTCATCAACGACGGCGAACCGGTGTCGCTCGTCGAGATCAGCACCTACGTGTCACTGGCCGTCATCGTCGGGGTTCTCGTCGTCACCGTCGTCGCCTCGTTGCTCAGCCCCATGGGCAAAGCCCGGACGGCGATTGCGGGCGCCAGTCGGCACGCGACGGCCTACCTCGACTCCGAATACACCCACGATCCCGCCGAACGCGAGCGCATCTTCCGCAAGCTGCTCGACGAGCGCGACGAGATACTTGCGCTCGGCCCGAAGTACCGCCAGCTGGTCCGCGACGAGCCGGCCCTGATCGAGCTGTTCGACCGCGCGGCCGCCAAGCATGATGAAGCCGTCGGCCGCGGGGAGGCCCAACCGTTCACCAGGATGGGGCTGACCTCCTGAGCGGCTGACCACCGCTCCGCGCTGTGTAGTGTTGCGCTCTAGTGTTCGACTCCCTGCTTGACGCGCTCGGCCACTCGTGGTGGGCGTATCCGCTGATCCTGGCCTCGTGCACGTTCGACGCCATCCTTCCCTTGTTGCCGAGCGAGACCGCCCTGCTCACCGGGGGCATCCTCGCGGCCAACGGCTCGATGCTGCTGGGGTGGGTGATCGTCATGGCGGCCATTGGCGCGTTTGTCGGCGACAACCTGGCGTACGCGATCGGTCACTCGGCCGACGACTTTGCCCGCCGCTGGATCACCCGCGGCGAAAAGGGACAGCGCAGCCTGGACTGGGCGCACCAGGAATTGGACCGGCACGGCGGCCCGCTGGTGATCGTGGCCCGGTTCCTCCCCGGGGGTCGCACCGCCACCACCATCGCCTGCGGCGTACTGGATTTTCCCTATCGCCAGTTCGTGGTGTTCGACGCGATCGGCGCAGTCGTGTGGGCGACGCTGAACACGATGATCGGCTACATCGGCGGCAACGCCTTCGCCGACAACACCGTCGCGGCGTTCGCCGTGGCGTTCGCGGCGGCGCTGGCGCTGGCCGGAGTCATCGAACTGATCCGGTGGATTCGGCGCCGGGCACGCCGGCGGGGGCACGTGCGCAACTAGCCGCCATGGCGCGCCGACTGATTCCCATTAGGCTGACCGGTAATGTCTGCTCTGCGCTCGGTCCTGCTGCTGTGCTGGCGCGATACCGGGCACCCGCAGGGCGGCGGCAGCGAAGCCTATCTACAGCGCATCGGCGCACAGCTGGCCGCATCGGGGGTTGACGTCACGCTGCGCACCGCCCGCTATCCGGGGGCGCCGCGCCGCGAAGTCGTCGACGGCGTGCGGATCAACCGCGCCGGTGGCCGCTACTCCGTATACGTCTGGGCGTTGCTGGCGATGGCGATGGCCCGGCTCGGGGTCGGCCCGTTGCGCACGGTGCGGCCCGACGTGGTCGTCGACACCCAGAACGGCCTGCCCTTTTTGGCCCGCCTCGTCCACGGCCGCCGCGTGGTGGTGCTGGTGCACCACTGCCACCGCCAGCAGTGGCCGGTGGCCGGGCCGGTGCTCGGCCGGCTCGGCTGGTTCGTCGAGTCGACGCTCTCCCCGCGGCTGAACCGGCGCAACCAGTACGTGACGGTGTCACTGCCGTCCGCGCGCGACCTGGTCACGCTGGGCGTCGACGGCGCGCGGATCGCGGTGGTGCGCAACGGCCTGGATCACGCTCCCGCGCAATCGTTGTCGGGCCCCCGCGCGGCGGCGCCGCGGGTGGTCGTGCTGTCGCGGCTGGTGCCGCACAAGCAGATCGAGGACGCCCTGGAAGCGGTCGCGCGGCTGCTGCCGCGGATACCGGGCCTGCACCTCGACATCGTCGGCGACGGCTGGTGGCGCGAGCGGCTCGTCGAGCACGCCCAACGGCTGGGCATCTGTGCCGCGGTGACGTTCCACGGTCACGTCGACGACGTGACCAAACACCATGTGCTGCAAGGAGCTTGGGTGCACGTGCTGCCCTCACGCAAGGAGGGCTGGGGTTTGGCGGTCGTCGAGGCGGCCCAGCACGGGGTGCCGACCATCGGATACCGGTCCTCGGGCGGCCTGTCGGACTCGATCGTCGACGGGGTGACGGGGATATTGGTGGACGCCCACGCCGAGTTGGTGGACCGGCTCGAAGAACTACTCGCCGATCCGGTGTTGCGCGATCAACTCGGCACCAAGGCGCACACCCGCAGCGGTGAATTCTCCTGGGCGCAAAGCGCCGACGCGATGCGCAGCGTGCTGGACGCGGTGCACTGCGGTCACACGGTCAACGGGCTAGTCACCGGCCGCGGCTGACCGGGTTCGGCGCCGCCACGCGCCGATCCCCGCGCCGGCGCCCCCGCCGATCAGCAGCGCCAGCCACGCCAGATGGGCGATCATCGTCGCCGCCCGGCGATCGGCGGGCACCCCGGCGCTCTGACCGCCGACCCGGTAGAGCGCGATCGCGTCGTCCCGGTAGACCGGCTCCATCGCGCCCACGGTACGGGCGGCCGTCCCCATGTCGCCGGGGCTGTCCGATTCCACCACCAGCCAGCCCACGCCCGCCGCGGCCAAGGCGGACGGATCGGGCCCGGTCAGAAGCAGCTCCTGCACGGCCCGGGCATGCGCGCCCTCGCCGGCAACGGTGGTCCCCGAGATCACCAGGTCGCCGCTGGTCAGCACCTCGGCGCGCACCCAGCGGGGCAGCGGGTCCAGGACCGGCGCGCCTCCCGACCACCGGAAGAGCCGCATCGCCCCGGCGGGCAACACCGCAACCGCCCCCGGCCGGGCGTTGATCGCCGCGGCGACCGCGGACCAGCCCCGCGGGTAGTGCACCGGTGCCACCTTGCCGCCCACACCCCAGGCCAGGTCGGGCAGCGCCAGCAGCAGCGCCAGGCAGCAGACCAGCGCCGCCACCACGTCTGTCGGGGCCGGCCGCATCCACCGTCGCAACGTCATCACCGCGCCGGCGCCCGCCAGGCTGTAGCCGGGCACCGCCAGCGCCACCCACTTCTGCCCGTCGCGCAGCACCCCGAAGCCGGGCACCGCGTCGACCACCGCGCCCAGCAGGTGTAGGCCCGGCCCGGTGGCCAGCGCCGCCGGAACCAGCACCGACACCGCGGCCAGCGCCAGCAGCGGGACCGCCGCCGGGCTGCGCGCGACCGTCGGCAGGCCCGCCGCCACCACGCCCAGCAGCACCACCGCCGAGACGATCGCGAAAAGCGTTGCGCGCGAACCGGGTACGGCGTCACCGTTCCAAATACCACCGAGGCTGGCCAGGCTGGCGAGCGTGCCCAGTCCGGGCTCGGCGCGTGGCGCGAACGCCTCGACCCCCAGCCGGTTGGCCGCCGTGTGGGCGGTCAGCGACGCACCCAGCACCGACGCGACCAGCCAGGGCAGCGCCGCCACCAGCGCGACACCCAGCGCCGCCGCCGCACACCACCGGCGCGGCCGGCCCGCACCCGCGACCCCCACGCAGACCAGCGCCACCGTCGCGGCCAGCAGCAGCCCGGTCGGGGTCAGCCCGGCGAGCGCGATCCAGAAGGCCAGCCCGAAGAAGCCCCACCGCCCGGCCGTGCTGGTCCGCAACCCCAGCATGGCCGTGGCCACCCACGGCAGGCAGCCGTAGCCGACCAGCAGGCTCCAATGGCCCTGTAGAAGTCGTTCTGCGACATAGGGATTCCAGATCGCCAGGGTGGTGGCGACGAACTGACCGGGCGCGCCCGCGCGTGGCAGCGCCACCTCGACCAGCCGGGCCGCACCCCAGCCCGCGAGCCACAACCCGACCACGAGCAGCGCCTTGACCACGACGCCGCCGTCGACCAGCTGCGAGGCCAGCGCCACCGCGAAATCCTGGGGGGTGGCGCGCGGCGCGGACGTCAACCCCAGCGCCGTATCGGACAGGTATGACCGCGGCGTCGATACCGCGTCACGCAGCAGCAGGTACCCCGGGGCCAGCAGCGGCCCTACCACCAGCAGCGCCAGCACCAGTGCGTACCCGGGCCGGGTCCAGCGCACGGCTAACGCATCCGGGCCGGGCTATTCCCGGTCGTGGGGGCCGGGCGGGTTCTCGGTCGGCCCCGCCTCGGTCGGCTCGTCGGGGCCGGAGGGGCTGGAGGGGCCGGATGAGGCGGGCGGGTCGGCACCGGAGTCCTGGCGCAGATCGGGGCGCTGGGTGGGCAGCTTCTCCGTCTCGGCCTCGGCGCCGGGAACCGGCTCCTCGAGGCCGCTGCGGCCGAAGAAGTCCTGATCGCCCCGATCCAGGCCGGGGTCGGTCAGCGCGCTCTCGCTGCGCAGGCTGAACGAGGCGAGCAACCCGCCACCGACCAGCGCGATCAGGCCGACGGCGGTGAAGGTGATCGGCAGCACCCGCGACCACAGGGCCAGCCGGTCGCGTTCATCGCGGGCGGCGTTGACCTGGGATTCGACGGTGTCCTCGTTCGAGGTGACCTTGTAGTCGGCCAGCGTGAGCTCCGGCTTGAGCGGGTCCCGGGCGAAGTAGTGGTCGGCGTGCTCGGTCTGCTTCACGATCGTGCCCGACACCGGGTCCACCCAGAACGTGCGCTGCGCCGCGTAGTAGCGGGTCATGGTGATCTGTTCGTTCGGGTCACCGCCCTGCACGCCCCACATCGCCGCCGACGTGGTCTGCTTGGCGTCCTCGCTGCCGGCTAACAGCGACGGGTACGCCACCGGGGCCACCAGCTTGCCGTCGGCGTTGTAGCCGACGTTCTGGGTGAACTTGTAGGTCGTGAGCCCGTTGACGTCTTCTTCGGTGTCGTAGTTGACGTCGAACGGCTTCTGCGCGATCGGATCGAAATAGGGGTAGGTCTTCTTCTCGGTGTGGAACGGGAACCGGTAGGACAGGCCGTCGTGCCGCAGCGGCATCGCGGTGGGCGGGTTCTCGTCGTTGACGGCGCGCGGCTTCTGGACCGCGCCGCCGGTGTGGGCGTCGTCGGAGACGGCCAGCGCGCTCTTGCGGTTGAGCGTGACGGTGTCGACGATCGCCAGCAGCAGCCCGCTGTCCTTCTGCTTGTCCGTGCGCCGCAACGAACTTCCGACCTGCAGCGTGACGACGTCGGCGTTGGCGGGCGATTCGACGCTGATCTGCTGCTGGGCGACCAGTGGCACGTTCTGATTGACGACGACGTGGTCGGTCGACAACGACGCCGAGTCCAGCGCCGTCCCGGTGCCGTCACTGACCAGCGTGGTGTCGATGTCCAAGGGGACCTTGGTGATCCTGCTGGTGGTGTACGTCGACAACAGCAGCGCGGCGATCAGCAAGGCGGCTCCGAGTCCGATGATCCCGCATGCGGCGAACCGCAACATGACTGCTCGGTTCACGTCGCTGTGCCCTCCTCATGATCCCTTGCATTTCTCAGCCGCGACCCGACCCGAGCGAGCAGCCCGGGGCAAACTCGTTTGACCCTAACAGCAGAAACTAAGGCGGCGACTTACGAACCCGATGCTCGCGCAGGCGGGTCCTTCGGGTGTACCCATTCGTCCGGCAACCCAGCACAGGCAAACTGTGGTGGTGAGCGACAACCAGCGGGTGGGCGGGGTGCGCAGCTTCCTGCCGGCGGTGGAAGGCATGCGCGCCTGCGCGGCCATGGGCGTGGTGGTCACGCACGTCGCGTTCCAGACCGGGCACTCCAGCGGCGCATCCGGCAGGCTGTTCGGGCGCTTCGACCTGGCGGTCGCGGTGTTCTTCGCGCTGTCGGGTTTCCTGCTGTGGCGCGGGCATGCCGGGGCGGCAAGGGAGCTGGGACCCCGCCCGCGCACCGGCCACTATCTGCGATCCAGGGTCGTCCGCATCATGCCCGCGTATGTGATGGCGGTCGTGGTGATCCTGACGCTGTTGCCCGACGCCGACCACGCCAGCCTGACGGTGTGGCTGGCCAACCTGACCCTCACCCAGATCTATGTGCCGCTGACGCTGACGGGCGGGCTGACCCAGATGTGGAGCCTTTCGGTGGAGGTCAGCTTCTATCTGGCGCTGCCGGTTCTCGCCTTGTTGGCCCGCCGCCTGCCGGTACGCGCGCGGGTGCCGGCGATCGCCGCGCTGGGGGCGCTGAGCTGGGCCTGGGGCTGGGTGCCGGGGCACGCGGCCGAAGGCATCAATCCGCTCAACTGGCCGCCGGCGTTCTTCTCCTGGTTCGCCGCCGGCATGCTGCTGGCCGAGTGGGTCCACAGCGGCGTCGGGTTTCCGCACCGCATCGCACGCCGGCGGCTGGTGATGGCCGTCGTCGCGGTGGCGGCCTATCTGGTCGCGGCCTCGCCGCTGGCCGGCCCGGAAGGGCTGGTGCCCGGCACGCCCGCCCAGTTCGCGGTGAAGACCGCGATGGGCGCGCTGGTGGCCTTCGCGCTGGTCGCGCCGCTGGTGCTGGACCGCCCGGATACGCCGCACCGGATATTGGGGACCACCGTCATGGTCACCCTGGGCCGTTGGTCCTACGGCCTGTTCATCTGGCACCTTGCCGCGTTGGCCATGGTGTTCCCCGTCGTCGGGACGTTCCCGTTCACCGGCAACATGCCGACGGTGTTGGTGCTGACATTGATCTTCGGCTTCGCGATCGCGGCGGTGAGCTACGCCCTGGTCGAGTCGCCCTGCCGAGAAGCCTTGCGCCGCTGGGAGAAACGCGAGCGGCCGGCGGACGCGACCCAGGCCGTCGACGCGGAGGCGGACGCGATCGCGCCTTAGCCGGTGCGGTCCATCCACTCTTCCAGCGTGTGCGCGGACGGCAGGCAGATGGCCTCATTGCGCTGTGCCATCGAGTTGCGCTGTGCCATCGAGGATTTGAGGTGCGCCGTGTGCGACCGGGGCACTCAGTCACCGGGGCGAGTCCGGCGCTGCAGTATCTGATCTACTGAACAGAGGCTGCGGCGCTGCGGATCACGTCTATGACGACGTCGGGTTGGGAGACCATGGGAACGTGGCTGCTATCCACTTCGACGGTGGTCGCCCCCATGCGGTTGGCCAAAAAGCGCTCAAGATCGGGATGCACGGTGTGGTCATTCCTGGCGACGATGAACCAGCTCGGCTTCGACTTCCACGCGACATCGTCATCGAGCTTGTGCTCGAACAGGTCTGCGGCGGGCGCATAGTGGGTCGCCCACACAACTTTCTGCTCATGCTCGGGCAAGTCGCCGGCAAAGTATTTGACGCCTTCCGGAAGCATCCACGCGCGCCCGTCGGCGACTTCGATGTGGGCAAATACGTCTGTCGGGTATTTGTCGAGCAGGCTTTGTACCGACTCTCCGGTGTCCGGTGTGACGGCAGCGATGTAAACCAATCCCACGACGCGGTCATCGACTCCGGCGGCGGTGACTGTCGCTCCCCCGTACGAGTGCCCGACGAGGATGGCGGGGCTGTTGACCCGTCCCAGCGTGCGTTTAACTGCCGCGACATCATCGGCCAATGCGTCGAGGCCGTACTGGACGGCGATCACTTGATGCCCGTCGGCCTGCAGCGCGGGGATGACCTTGTTGAAGCATGAGCCGTCGGCCCAAACACCGTGGCAGAAAACGATGGCGGGTTTGTCAGTCATTTCGCACTTCCTTTGTGGGGCAAATGAACTCAGATGGCGAGACCGTCCCGGCATGCGTCAAGAAGGTTGGGCCAGCATGCCGCTCTCGCCGGCTTGCGCGGTCTGTAGTCGCTGCATGATCTGGGCCCGGACCGCCGACCGGCGGGCCTTGCCGGCGTCGTCGCGCAATGGGGTGTCGACGAATTCGATGAAGTCGGGGGTGGGCGGAACCTTGTACGCCGCCAGGTGTTCGCGCAGGAACGCCTGCACGCCCGCGGGATCCAGCGAGCAGCCGTCGGCCGTGTGCACCAGGGCGTAGGGCACCTGGCCCAGATCCTGGTGCGGGACGCCGACGACCAGACACGACAACACGTCCGGGTGTGCCGACAGCGCGTTCTCGATCTCGGCGGGGTAGACGTTGCGGCCACCGACGGTGAACATGTCGACCCGCCGGTCCGACAGATAGAGGAAGCCGTCGTCGTCGAAATAGCCGAGGTCGCCCAGCGAGTCCCAGCCGTCGCGGCTTTTCGCCGTGGCGCCGACGTAGCGGTAGGTGGGTGCGCTGTCGGGCCCGGGCCGCATGTAGATCTCGCCGATCACGCCGGGCGGGCACGGGTTGCCTTCGTCGTCGAGGACCTTCATCTCCCCGGCGACCACCACGCCCACCGAGCCCCGATGCGCCAGCCACTGGTCGCCGGAGATGAAGGTCAATGCCTGTAATTCGGTGCCGCCGTAGAGTTCCCAGACCTTTTCTGGACCCAGCAGGTCGATCCAGGCTTGCTTGACGGCCGGCGGGCAGGGCGCCCCCATGTGCCAGAACCGCCGGATCGGCGAGAGGTCGTAGGCTTCCGGGTCGGCGTGGTAGACGGGCAAGGCCCGTTGCATGATCGTCGGCACCGTCGTCAGGAACGTCACCCGATGGTCGGTGATCAGCCGCAGGAACTGCTGTGGGTCGAACCGGCTCATCAACACCAGGTGGTGGCCCATCAGCAGCGCGATGGTCGCGGTGGTGAAGCCGGTGTTGTGGGACAGCGGGATCGGTACCAGCGTGGTGTCGCCCTCCTGGGCGCCGAGGGGATAGCCGATGGCCGACGGTATCCGGCTGTCGCCGCCGGATTCGATCAGCTTGGGCCGCCCGGTGCTGCCGCCGGATCCCATCGCCTTCCACACCGGAGACACCGCCTCGGGCAGCGGGCCGTCCGACAGCGCCGGGTCGGGGACGAAACCCGCTGGCACGCTTGGTAATTCGGAGTTGTCTCGCCCGACCAGCAATGCCGGCGGCCGCAACTCGAGCAGGCCCGCCAGCTCCGCGTCGGGCAATCGCGCCGACAGCGGCTGGGGGACCGCGCCCAGCTTCCAGCAGGCCACCGCGGCCTGGATCCACTCGACCGAGTTCGGCAGCACCATGGTCACGTAGTCGCCGACGGCCACACCCCGCTCGGCGTAGGCCCGGGCCAACCGATTCGTCGAGCGGTCAAGCTCGGCGCGGGTCAGGGTCACCCCGTCACAGGTGACGGCGGGCTCGTCGGGAGCGAGTTGGGCAAGCTGCGAAATCTGGGTACTGATCGGCGGGGTCGGCTCACCCTGGGGCATTTAGTAGGCGCCCGTCTGCTCGAAGATGCGACGCGGATTGTCGACCAGCATGGTGTGCAGCTGCTCGTCGGTCACCCCGCGCTCCTTGAGCGCGGGGATCACGTCGTTGTGGATGTGCAGGTAGTGCCAGTTCGGCATCACCTGTGGCACCAGCTCTTCGGGCAGCGCGTCGAAGTAGCAGTTGGCATCGTGGGACAGCACCATCTTGTCGGCGTGACCGCGCTCGCACATCTGCGCGACGATGTTCACCCGGTCCTCGAAGGGCGAGATCGCGTCGATGCCGAACCGGTCCATGCCCAAATACGATCCGGCCGCGATCAGCTCTTCGAGGTAGCCGACGTCCGTGCTGTCGCCGGAGTGCCCGATGACCACCCGGCTCAGGTCGACGCCTTCTTCTTCGAAGATCCGCTGCTGTTCGAGGCCGCGCCGCAGTCCGGCGTGGGTGTGCGTGGAGATCGGCACGCCGGTGCGCTTGTGCGCCTGGGCGACCGCGCGCAGCACCCGCTCGACACCGGGGGTGACGCCGGGCGCATCGGTGGCGCACTTGAGGATGCCGGCCTTGACGCCGGTGTCGGCGATGCCCTGCTCGATGTCGCGGACGAACATGTCGGTCATGATCTCCGGGCCGCCCAGCTCGGCGCCCGGACCCAGGTAGTGAAAATAGAACGGCACGTCGTTGTAGGTGTAAAGCCCGGTCGCCACAACGATATTCAGTTCGGTCGCGGCCGCGACCCGGGCGATGCGCGGGATGTAGCGGCCCAGGCCGATCACGGTGAGGTCGACGATGGTGTCCACGCCGCGCGACTTCAGCTCGTTGAGCCTATCGATGGCGTCGGCCACCCGCCGCTCTTCGTCGCCCCACGCCTCGGGATAGTTCTCGGCGATCTCGGTGGTCATGATGAACACGTGTTCGTGCATGAGGGTCACGCCCAACTGAGCGGTATCGATGGACCCGCGAGCGGTATTGAGTTCTGACACGCCACTGATGCTAGGTGGACTGGCACCTCACGAACAGAGTCGTTTTGTTCCGGCGCGCCCCGACGGCCCCGCAGTTGCAGTACCGTCACCCTCGTCTGCGTCGTGAACCCGCTGGGAGCCCCGCCATGTTGCTCAATCCCGACCACCTGCAACGCCAGTACCCCGACCGCCGCTCCACCGAGATCATGGCAGCCACGGTGGACTTCTTCGAGACCCGGGGAAAGGCGCGGTTGAAGTCCGACGACCACGAACGGGTCTGGTACTCCGAGTTTTTGGACCACATCGGCCGGGAGCGCATTTTCGCGTCGTTGCTGACACCCAGCGCCCATGGCGCTTCGGATGACTTGGCCTGCCGCTGGGACACCTACCGGATCAGTGCGTTCGCCGAGATCGTCGGCTTCTACGGGCTGAACTACTGGTACCCGTTCCAGGTCACCGCCCTGGGCCTGGGCCCGATCTGGATGAGCGCCAACTCCGATGCCAAGCGCAAGGCCGCCGCGTTGCTCGAGGCCGGGGAGGTGTTCGCGTTCGGATTGTCAGAGCAGACGCACGGCGCCGACGTCTACCAGACCGACATGAACCTGACGCCGTCTGCGGGCGGGGGCTGGAGCGCCACCGGGGAGAAGTACTACATCGGCAACGCCAACGTGGCCCGGATGGTCTCCACCTTCGGCAAGTTCGCCGGCACCTCGAAGAACGAAGCCGAGTACGTGTTCTTCGCCGCCGACTCCCAGCACGAGCGCTACCACCTGATCAAGAACGTGGTGAATTCACAGAACTACGTGGCCAACTACGCGCTGCGCGACTACCCGGTGACCGAAGCCGACATCCTGCACCGCGGCCCCGAGGCCTTCCACGCCGCGCTGAACACCGTCAACGTCTGCAAGTACAACCTCGGGTGGGGCGCGGTCGGCATGTGCACGCACGCGATGTACGAGGCGGTCACCCACGCGTCCAACCGCATCCTGTACGGGACCGTCGTCACCGACTTCACCCACGTGCGGCGGCTGCTCACCGATGCCTACGCCCGGCTGGTCGCCATGCGGCTGGTCGCCACCCGGGCCTGCGACTACATGCGCAGCGCGTCCGCCGAGGACCGCCGCTACCTGCTCTACAGCCCGCTCACCAAGGCGAAGATCACCAGCGAGGGCGAACGCGTCATCACCGCGCTGTGGGACGTCATCGCCGCCAAGGGCGTGGAGAAGGACACCATCTTTGAGGCGATGACCCGCGAGATCGGCCTGCTGCCAAGGCTGGAAGGCACCGTCCACATCAACATCGGGCTGCTGGGCAAGTTCATGCCGAACTTCTTGTTCGCCCCCACCGGGGCGCTGCCGTTGATCGGCCGCCGTGACGACGCGGCCGACGACGCCTTCCTGTTCGCGCAGGGGGCGACCGGCGGCCTGGGCAAGGTCCGTTTCCATGATTGGCGCGCGCCGTTCGACAGCTTCGGGCATCTCCCCAACGTCGCACTGCTGCGCGCACAGATCGACGTGCTCGCCGAGATGCTGGCCTCCGCCACCCCGGATGCGGTGCAGCAGAAGGACATCGACTTCGCGTTCGGGGTCGGCCAGCTGTTCGCGACCGTGCCCTACGCCCAGCTCATCCTGGAGGAGGCCGGGCTCTCCGGGGTGGACGAGGCATTGATCGACGAGATCTTCGCCGTCCTGGTCCGCGACTTCAACGGCTACGCCGTCGAGTTGAGCGACAAGCCCGCGACGACGGACGCCCAGTCCCGCTTCGCGCTCCGGATGATCCGGCGCCCCGTGCACGACCCCGCGCGCTACGACCAGATGTGGAAGGAGCACGTCCTTCCGCTCAGCGGCGCCTACCGGATGCGGCCCTGACCTCTTTGGCCTGCCGTGCCCGCCCCGTGCGCGGCTGGCCGCACGCTCGAAGCCCACTGCGCGGCTGGACGCACAGTCGGGCGCTACGCCGGTAACCTCCCGTGACCCCTTGACTGTGAGGTTCCTCACAGTAGGATGACCAGTGGTCATTCAATTGAGGAGGCGGCATTGCCGACGGTCACCTGGGCGCGCGTCGACCCCGCTCGTCGCGCCGCGATCATCGAAGCCGCGGAGTCGGAATTCGGAGCGCACGGGTTTTCCCGCGGCAGCCTGAACGTCATCGCGCGCCGCGCGGGGGTCGCCAAGGGAAGCCTGTTCCAGTACTTCGCCGACAAGCGCGACCTGTATGCGTTCATCGCCGACATCGCCAGCCAGCGGGTGCGCGCCTACATGGAAGGACGCATCCACGAACTCGACCCCAGCCGGCCCTTCTTCGAGTTCCTGACCGACTGGCTCGACACCTGGGTGGCCTACTTCGCGGATCACCCGCACGAGCGCGCTCTGCACGCCGCGGCGACCCTCGAAGTCGACACCGAGGCCCGGATCAGCGTGCAGAACGTGATCCACCGCCACTACCTGGAAGTGATGCGCCCCCTCGTGCGCGACGCGCAGGTTCGCGGCGACCTGCGCGCCGATTCGGACACCGACGCGCTGTTGTCGTTGCTGCTGTTGATCTTTCCGCACCTGGCGCTGGCGCCCTACATGCGCGGTTTGGATCCGGTCCTCGGGCTCGACGAGCCCAGCCCCGAGCAGCCGGCGCTGGCCGTGCGCAGGCTCGTCGGGGTACTGGCGGCCGCGTTCTCGGCCGCGCCGCAAGCCCTGCCGGTCAGCTCCACCCCCAAACGATCTGAGGAGGTCACATGAATCGAACCCGAATCGCCTCGATGGCCGAGGGCGGTCTCAACTGGGAAAGCTTGCCGCTCAAGCTGTTTGCGGGCGGCAACGCGAAATTCTGGAACCCGGCCGACATCGACTTCTCCCGCGACAGGGAGGACTGGGAGCGCCTCACCGACGACGAACGCAGCTATGCGACCCGGTTGTGCGCCGAGTTCATTGCCGGCGAGGAATCGGTGACCCAGGACATCCAACCGTTCATGGCCGCGATGCGCGCCGAAGGCCGGCTCGGCGACGAGATGTATCTGACGCAGTTCGCCTTCGAAGAGGCCAAGCACGTCCAGGTGTTCCGCATGTGGCTCGACGCCGTCGGCATCACCGAGGACCTGCACTACTACCTCGAGGACGTGCCGACCTACCGCACGATCTTCTACGAAGAGCTGCCCAAGTGTCTGAACGCGCTGATGGTCGATCCGTCGCCGGCCGCCCAGGTGCGGGCCTCGGTCACCTACAACCACATGGTCGAAGGCATGTTGGCGCTCACCGGGTACTTCGGCTGGCACAAGATCTGCGTGGAGCGCGGCATCCTGCCGGGCATGCAGGAGCTGGTCCGGCGAATCGGCGACGACGAGCGGCGGCACATGGCGTGGGGCACCTTCACCTGCCGCCGGCACGTCGCCGCCGACGACGCCAACTGGGGCGTCTTCGAAACGCGGATGAACGAGCTCATGCCGCTCGGACTGCGCCTGATCGAAGAGGGTTTCGCCCTTTACGACCCGATGCCCTTCGGCCTGTCGGTCGACGAGTTCATGCAGTACGCCAGCGACAAGGGGATGCGGCGGTTCGGCACCATCTCCAGCGCCCGGGGCCGGCCGCTCGCCGAGATCGACCTGGACTACTCGCCGCTGCAGCTCGAGGACACGTTCGCCGACGAGGACGAGCGGGCGCTGGCCAGCGTCTAGCGCTCACCCTGACACTGAGACGGCCTAGGAGTCACCGACCCAGACGGTCTTGGCGTTGACGAACGCGCGGATGCCCAGGCCCGCGAGTTCGCGTCCGTAGCCGGATCGTTTGACGCCGCCGAACCCCAATTCGGGATAGGACACCGTCATCCCGTTGATGAAGACCTGGCCGGCCTCGATGTCGTCGATGAAGCGCTGCTGCTCGGCCTCGTCATCGGTCCAGGCGTTGGAGCCCAGGCCGAAGGTGGTGGCGTTGGCGATCTCGATGGCCTCGTCGATGTCGGCCGCCCGGTACATCGACGCGACCGGGCCGAACACCTCCTCGGCGTACAGCGCCATGTCCTTGGTGATGTCGGTGACCACCGTCGGCGGGTAGAACCACCCCGGCCGGTCCAGGGGCTTGCCGCCGAGGCGGACGGTGGCGCCCGCGGCGGCAGCGTCGTCGACCTGCTTGGCGATCTCGTCGCGGCCCGACTCGGTGGCCAGCGGGCCCACATCGGTGTCCGGGTCGGTCGGGTCGCCGACGGTGAGTGCCTGCATGCGCTCGGTGAACTTGTCGACGAACGCGTCGTAGATGTCGGTGTGGACGATGAACCGCTTTGCGGCGATGCAGGATTGGCCGTTGTTCTGCACCCGGGCGGTCACCGCGGTCTTGGCGGCCTCGTCCAGGTTCGCCGAGGGCATCACGATGAACGGGTCGCTGCCGCCGAGCTCGAGCACGGTCGGCTTGATCTCGTCACCGGCGATGGCCGCCACCGATTGGCCGGCCGGTTCGCTGCCGGTCAGGGTCGCCGCGGCGACGCGCGGGTCGCGCAGGATGCGCTCGACGGCGCCCGAGGAGACCAGCAGCGTCTGGAAGCAGCCGTCGGGGAAGCCGCCGCGGGTGATGACGTCGGACAGGTACAGCGCGCTCTGGGGAACGTTGGACGCGTGCTTGAGGATCCCGACGTTGCCGGCCATCAGCGCCGGTGCGGCGAACCGCACGGCCTGCCACAGCGGGAAGTTCCACGGCATCACGGCCAGCACCACACCGAGCGGCTGGTAGCGGATGTAGGCCTTCTTCGCGCCGACCGCCTCGGCGTCGGCCGGCTCGTCGGCCAGCAGCTGCTCGGCGTTGTCGGCGTAGTAGCGAAAACCCTTGGCGCACTTCAGTACCTCGGCCTTGGCCGATTTCAGGGTTTTACCCATCTCCAGCGTCATCATGGCGGCGACCTCGTCGGCCTCCGCCTCCAGCAAATCGGCGGTGGCGTTTGCCCACCCGGCGCGCTGGGCAAACGTGGTGGTGTGGCGGTAGTCGAGGAAGCGCTCGTAGGCGCGGGCGATCGCGGCGTCGACTTCGTCGTCGGTGGCCGGGGTGAAGGTCTTCACCGTCTCGCCGGTAGCGGGGTTGATGGTGGCGATGGGCACCGGGCCCTCCTTCATCGGATGAGTGGCTGAAAAGTCCAACCTCCACAGTGCCACTATCGTTCCCCTAAGGGAGGTGTCGGATGACCCAAGCCGCTGAGCTGATCGTCAAGTGCCTGGAAAACGAGGGCGTTTCCGTCGTGTTCGGGCTGCCCGGCGAGGAGAACATCCGCTTCGTGCAGGCGCTGGCGTCGTCCGACATCCGCTACGTGCTCACCCGGCACGAGCAGGCCGCGTCGTTCATGGCCGAGATGTATGGCCGGGTCACCGGCCGGGCGGCGGTGGTGTCGTCCACCCTGGGACCCGGCGCGATCAACATGCAACTCGGCGTCGCCGACGCCACCACCAACAGCACCCCGCTGGTCGCCATCTCCGCGCAGGTGGGCCACGACCGCGAGTTCAAGGAGTCACACCAGTACGTCGACCTGGTGTCGATGTTCACCCCGATCACCCGGTGGGCGGCCGGCATCCCGACCGCCCGCGCCATCCCCGAGATGGTGCGTAAGGCCTTCAAGCTGGCCGAGTCCGAACGTCCGGCCGCGGTCTACCTCGCGGTGCCCGAGCACATCGATGCCGACGAGACCGACTATGACCTGGGGCCGTTGCCGCGCAACGTCGTCCGACCCGACGCCCCGGCACCCCGCCAGGTGGAACGGGCCGTCGAAATCCTGCGTGACGCGCGGCGCCCGGTGGTGCTGGCCGGGCACGGCGCCGCGCGCGCCGACGCCACCAAAGCCCTGGTGCGCTTCTCCGACGAATTCGGCATCCAGGTGGCCAACACCTTCCACGGCAAGGGCGTGATGCCCGACGATCACCACAACAGCATCGGCACGCTGGGCTTCATGGGCCACGACTACGTCAACTTCGGGTTCGACAACGCCGACGTCATCATCGCCGTCGGCTACGAGTTGCAGGAATTCGACCCGATCCGGATCAACCCGCAGGCCGACAAGAAGATCATCCACATTCACCGGTTCCCGGCCGAGGTCGACGCGCACTACTCGGTCGACGTGGGGATCATCGGGGACATCAGCGATTCGCTGAACGCCCTCACCGACGCGCTTTCCGGTCACAGCTTCAGCCACGCCGCCGACGCGCCCGGGTCGGGCCTGCTCGCCGAGGAATTCGCTCGGGGCCAACAGGATTCGCGCTACCCGCTGGCGCCGGCGCGGGTGGTCGCCGATACCCGCGCGGCGCTGGGCCGCAGCGACGTCGTTTTGGTCGACACCGGCGCCACCAAGATGTGGATGGCCCGGCTTTATCCGACGTACGAAAGGAACACCTGCCTGATTTCAAATGGCCTGTCCACCATGAGCTTTGCCCTTCCGGGAGCGCTGGGCGTGAAGCTGGCGCGGCCGGAGTCCAAGGTGCTGGCCGTCGCCGGCGACGGCGCGTTCTTGATGAACTCGCAAGAAATCGAGACGGCCGTCCGCGAGCGGATTCCGCTGGTGGTGCTGATTTGGGAGGACGGCGGGTACGGCCTCATCGAATGGAAGATGGATCTCGAACTCGGGGCGCATTACTACGTGAAGTTCAACAATCCCGACGTGGTGACGTACGCGGAAAGCTTCGGCGCCAAGGGGTATCGCATCAACAGCGCCGAGGAGCTGCTGCCCACGTTGCGCGCCGCGCTCGATGACGACGGCGTCTCGCTGATCAGCTGCCCGGTCGACTATTCGGAGAACCTGCGGCTGACCGACCGCCTCGGTGAACTGGACGAAACGCTGTAACTCTCAAACCTCTTGCCCAACTATGTGATGCGTAGGGTTCCACATGCGTCATGATGGAAAGATGACCGAGCGGGATCGCGACGAATCGGGTCGGCCACGAAGCGCCCGACCGCGCGACGATCTGGGCCGGCCCCTTCCGCCGGGCAGCGCGGGCGTGGCGCGCGTTCCGGACGACCTGGTGCTGGCGCCGGCCGAGACCCTCGCCTATGCCCAGGATCTGCTGGATCGGGGCCTCGCGTTCAACGCTCACGAGGTGCTCGAGGCGGCCTGGAAGAACGGCCCGGCCGACGAGCAGGCACTGTGGCAGGCCCTGACGCAGCTCGCGGTGGGGATCACGCACGCCCAGCGGGGCAACCTCAAGGGTGCAGCCACACTGCTTCGTCGGGCCTCGGCCCACCTTGCCCAGGGGGATCGGCCGGCTCCGCACGGCATCGACACCGCCGGGCTGGTGGGCTTTGCCGATGCGCTGATCGACGACCTCGCTGCCGGGGTCGACGTCACCGCGTCGCGGCTACGGCCCCGTCTGGTGATCCGAAATGCCAAATAGCCCAACAGGATCGGGGGGAGGGGGGCGTCCCCGCTAACAGTTTTGTTGACCCTCCAAGAGGGCGACCCTGCGAAGTTCCACGACGAACCATAGCGACGCGGCGACGACGGCGAGCAGCGCGATGACCGCCATCGTGGTGAGCCATTCGTAATGCTGGTAGGCGGCGACGGCGACGGTGGCGATGATGCCGGCTAATGCGACTCCCAGCAGGATGAACCCGGGCCAAAAGAAGTTGTCTTTCATCGTGAGGCCGGCGCGGGGTTGTGTGGTGCGGTGCCGATCCGTCGGGTCATGATGTGTGTCGCCCATGGCTCCCTTTCAGTGAATTCCCTCGTAACGGTGGATGACCCGCACTGGTGCTTGATATCGGGGAACGTAGACGTCGAACAGCAGAATCGCGCCGATTGTCGTCACGAGCCAAACCATGACCGTGGTGGCGAGCCATGATGCGGCCCCATGGATGCTGAGTCCGTGCGTCGACACCGACGCAAAGCTGATAGCGACAAGGGTCAGGGTCAGACCGCTGCATCCCAGAAGCAGCGACGCATATCCGTACGGCAACTTCAGGAACTTCACTGAGAGGGTGGTCTGCGCTGTCGAGAAAAGCAGCACGGCGACGATGAGGCCCGACGCCGACAATGCAACATGGGGAACGATCCTCGCCGCCAGCACCAGTCCGATTGTCCACGTTGCCGACCGCGCGGCGGTGCGTAGCAGAAAGTGCGTCACGGCACTAGCGGCTTTACTCCGGCGCGATCGCGTCGCGGTCGACAATGCGCGCGGGTAGCCTGATCTTCAATCCGTTCAATGAGGGCGGCGGCTTGGGGGATGACCATGACTGCTCCTGCAACTAACGGATAATTAATTACATTTTAGAAATAATTGGCTGTAACGTCAAGGCTCATTTTGATCGAGAAGTTAGGCGCGATGGACCAACTGCGACGCGACGCCTCCGGGATCGGTGCCCTCGCCGACCCGGTGCGCTACGAGCTGTACCGGTTTGTGTGTTCACAACCCGGGCCGGTGAGCCGTGACCAGGCAGCCGAAGTGGTGGGAATTGCCCGGCATCAGGCGAAGTTTCATCTAGATCGGCTGACGGCCGAGGGCCTACTGGAATGTGACTACGCCCGGTTGACGGGGCGGTCAGGTCCGGGAGCGGGCCGCACCTCGAAACTGTATCGGCGAGTCCGTCGTGACATCGCGGTCAGTTTGCCGCAACGCCAATATGAGTTGGCCGGGCGGCTGATGGGACAAGCCATCGTCGAGTCCCAGCAAAGCGGTGTGCCCGTAGTAAAGGTGTTGCACCGCATCGCCCGTGACTACGGCCGGAGCATCACGGCTGCCGCGCTCAGCGCTGGCCGGCGGCCGCTGTCCGACGCGCGCGCAGCGCTCAAGTTGGTAGCACGGTTGTTGCGGGACTACGGATATGAACCGCGTCACGCCGACGACGCGCTGTATCTGGTCAACTGTCCCTTCCATGCGCTGGCTCAGGAACAGACCGAATTGGCCTGCGGCATGAACCATGCGCTGATCAACGGAATGGTCGATGCGGTGACTCCGCACTGCCTCCATGCCCGGCTACAGCCGGCTCCGGGGCAGTGTTGTGTAGTTGTCACACCAAGCGCTGAATAGCGTTCGGGGACAGCGCAGTTGCTGGTCGGCGGCTTTACCACCTCGTGATGCGCCAAACCTTGTGGGTCAGGCGGGTTCTCGCGGCACAAGTAGCGACGTGGTTCAGCCGCGGTCCGGGTTGACGAGGACGAAGTATTCACCCATGCTGATCCGCCCGGCCGCGAAGGCGACCAGGTGCCCGATCTCCTCGGGGTTGGGGAACCGGCCCTGCAAGACGCTGGTAGCGATGACGTTGCGCACCGCGCAGCGGTCGGCGTGCGGCAGGTCTGCGGACCGTTCATCGACGATGTGCCACATTAACGCCAGCTCATCTGCATCGTCCCATGTCACGACCGCTCACTCGATCCTTACGGGGTGGTGATCGATGGGGACCAGAGCTCCTCAACGCTAACGGACAATAACTCATACCTTAGAACAGGCCGACTTCAGCATCAAGCAATGCATGTTTCAGGCACCGCCGGCGTCCGCCGGGTACGTGACGTGGTTGCGCTCGTCGACCACCGGCGTGGCGCCCCATTGACCGAGGCGGTGCTGCCGTGGGGCGGATCCGCTGATGAGGTGCCATACCGTCCAACCTTGGGCGACAAGGCTGTTCGCGATCAGTTGTCGATGGCACCGCCAGGGCACGGGCTCGCCGCACATGATCGCCACCCGGTTTGAGCGGGCGAGGACGATCAGTCGCTTGAGGCCGCGCTGGTATTCCTCGGTGAGGGTGTAGTCGGCGTAGTTCTTGAAGCTCGCGTTGTGCCAGCCGGCGTTGATGCCGGGATCGACGCCTTGTTGACGGCGGCGTCCCCCGAGTTCGGGAAGGTGGAGGTAGCCGATGCCGGCGTCGTTGAGCCAGCGCGACATCTCCGCACTGCCGAACTGAGGGTTGCGCCGCGAGCCGGGCTGGGCGCGCACGTCGACGAGCAGGTTGATCTGGGCGTGATCCAGGGGTTCCAGGAAGGTCGGCACCGGGCATGTCCAGTGTCCGATGGTCCAGATCTCGCCGTGCTCGCTCATGGTTGTGTCAGGCTCGTTCTAATCGATCTTCTCCAGCGCGTCGCCCTTGTGCATCGCGATGTGGTCGGTTTTGTCGCTTCTGATCTCGTATTGCGGATCGTCTTTCGTGCAATGCCGTTTGTGGCCTTTGTACTCGGTGTCACGGGTGTGCTTCTTGACGATGACGCCGCTGACGTGACCGGCTTCTGAATTCCATCTGACGTGGTCTCCGACCTCGAAGTGCTTCGACATCGTGCGCCTCCTTCGTGGGTGTACTGCTCGCGCTGTGGTGAACCGTCTCGGGTTTGATATACCTCGCAGCACCGGAGGAAAACGCCCGCCACCAAGACGAGTGGCGGCCCGCGGCCGGCGACGTGGTCGAATGGGCACATGCTGTTTCGTCAGCTGGAGTATTTCGTCGCGCTGGCCTCCGAGCGCCACTTCGCGCGCGCCGCGCGGGCTTGCTATGTGTCTCAGCCCGCGCTGTCGGAGGCCATCCGCAAGCTGGAATCCGAACTCAACGTCCCGCTGGTGCGGCGCGGGCAGAGGTTCGAAGGCCTCACCCCCGAGGGCGAGCGGCTGGTGCCCTGGGCCCGGCGCATCCTCGCGGACCGCGACGCGCTCAAACAGGAAGTCACCGCGTTGCAGGCCGGGCTGACCGGCGAGCTGCGGCTCGGGGTGGTCCCGGCGGCCTCGACCACCGTTGCGCTGCTTACGGATCCGTTCTGCGCCGCCCATCCCCTGGTGCGGGTCCGGCTCGAAGTCAATCTGCGCTCGGCCGGGATCGTCGACAGGGTCCGCAAGTTCGAATTGGACGCCGGCATTCTCTATCCGGACCAACAGGACACGGCTGACCTGCTGGTCACCCCGCTCTACCACGAGCAGCCCGTGCTCCTTGCCGCGGCCGAACTGCTGGACGGCGCATCGGACACCATCGCCTGGGCGGACGCCATGCGGCTGCCGCTGTGCCTGCTGACCCAGGGCATGCGTGGGCGCCGGGTCATCGACGACGCGTTGGCCACCCACGACCTGCAGGTCACGCCACAGCTGGAAACCGACTCCGTGGCAGCGCTGTTCGCGCATGTGCGCACCGGCCGGTGGGCGAGCATCGTGCCGCAACCGTGGCTCCATACCCTGGGCGTTCCCGCCGGGGCCAGCGTGCTGCGGCTGCGGCGGCCCTCGGTCACCGCGCTCATTGCGCTGGTCACCAACCGGGCGGAGCCGGGCTCCCTGCTGGCCCGGGCGTTGCGACGGACCGCGCGCGAGGCGCGCATCGGTGCCACGCTCAGCGAGCCGCCCTAGCCGCCGCCTCCACTGATCGGCGTTGCCTATCAGCCGGTCGGAATCTCGTCTTGGACAGCCCCGCGGCCATCCCGTGAGACTGGGCTTGATCGCCAGTCAAAGGAGAATTCAATGGCCAAATGCGTGATGGTGCTCTATCCCGACCCCGTCGACGGATACCCCCCGACCTACGCCCGCGACAGCATCCCGACGATCCACCGGTACCCCGACGGCAGCACCGTGCCGACCCCGTCGACGATCGACTTCACCCCCGGTGAGCTGCTCGGCTGCGTGTCGGGAGCCCTCGGGCTGCGCAAGTTTTTCGAAGACGCCGGGCACGAGTTGGTGGTGACGTCGGATAAGGACGGGCCCGACTCGGAGTTCGAACGTGAGCTGCCCGACGCCGAAATCGTGATCTCGCAACCGTTTTGGCCGGCCTACCTGACCAAGGAACGCATCGCCAAGGCGCCCAAACTCAAGCTGGCGTTGACCGCCGGCATCGGCTCGGACCACGTGGATCTGGATGCGGCGAAAGAGCGCGGGATCACGGTGGCCGAGGTGACGTACAGCAACAGCATCAGCGTCGCCGAGCACGCGGTGATGCAGATCCTGGCGCTGGTACGCAATTTCGTGCCGTCGCACCGGTGGGCCTCCGAAGGCGGCTGGAACATCGCCGATTGCGTCGAGCGCGCCTACGACCTCGAGGGCATGGACGTGGGGGTGATCGCCGCCGGACGGATCGGGCGCGCGGTGCTGCGCCGGCTGGCGCCGTTCGACGTCAACCTGCACTACACCGACACGCGCCGGCTGGCGCCGGACGTGGAGAGGGAACTGAACGTGACGTTTCATCCCACCGTGGAATCGTTGGTGCGGGCGGTCGACGTGGTGTCCATCCACTCGCCGCTGTACGACGACACCCGCGGGATGTTCGACGAGAAGCTGATTTCGACGATGCGGCGCGGCTCCTACATCGTCAACACCGCCCGCGCGGAGGAGACCGTCCCGGACGCGATCGCCGAGGCGCTGCGCACCGGCCAGCTCGGCGGCTACGCCGGGGACGTGTGGTATCCGCAGCCACCACCAACCGGGCACCCGTGGCGGACGATGCCGAACAACGCGATGACTCCGCATGTTTCGGGCACCACGCTGTCCGCGCAGGCGCGCTACGCCGCCGGCACCCGGGAGATCCTGGAAGGCTGGTTCGCCGGCAAGCCCCTTCGCCCGGAGTATCTGATCGTCGAGGGCGGAAAGCTCGCCGGCACCGGGGCGCTCTCCTACCAAAAGTAGTCGTGCGACCGCGGATTCGCCGTCGTCAGTGACATGGGCGGGACGTAGCCACCCACCAGTGCGCGATGCCACCACGCCCGATCACGGCGCAGCTCGGCCGGGGTGGTGAAGCGGTACTGATAGAGCTGGGCGCGCACGTACCGGGGCGGCGAATCCGGGAAGGGGTTGTGGCGCAACAGACGCAGGGTCGGCCGGTCGTTGCGTAGCAGCCGCTGCAGAAACGGTCTCAGCCAGGGCTGCGCGTAGCCCGGCGAAATCGCGGCGAACCACATCAGCCAGTCCAGGCGCAGGTGGTAGGGGGCCCACTGGCGCGGCAGCCGGCGCACCCCGCCCGGCTTGCCCTTGAATTCGTATTCCCGCCAGACGGTCTGGTGGGTGAGGTGGGTATCGTCGGTGCCCTCGATCACCACCTCCCGGCGAATCCGCCCGATGCTACCGAACGCCCCGTAGGTGTTCACGAGGTGAAATGAGTTGAAAGACATGTTCATTCGCTGACGCGCGGACAGCATGTTGCGGATCGGCCAGTAGCTCATGAACAGCACGGCCGCCGTGACCACGACGACCAGGCCGACAAACCACGGCGGCGTCTCCGGCAGGCCGCCGTGCGCCGGGCGAAAGCCGCCGGGCAGCAGCAACGCGACCGACGTGTCGTCGATCGCGCTGCACGCCAACAGAATCGTCACCCAGTTGAGCCAGGCGAAATTTCCCGACGCGACCAGCCACAGCTGGGTGACGACGATGATCGCCGCGGCCACGCTGGCCACCGGCTGTGGCGCGAACAATCCGAACGGCACGATCAGCTGCGCGACATGGTTGCCGGCCACCTCGACACGGTGCAGCGGTTTGGGCAGATGGTGGAAGAACCAGCTCAGCGGCCCGGGCATGGGCTGTGTCTCATGGTGGTAGTACAAACACGTCAGGTCGCGCCAGCACGGGTCGCCGCGCATCTTGATCAGTCCCGCGCCGAATTCGACTCGGAACAACAGCAATCTGACCATCCACAACGTCAGCACCGGCGGCGCCACGTCGTGGTTGCCGATAAAGATCATCAGGAACCCGGTCTCGAGCAGCAGCGACTCCCAGCCGAACGAGTACCAGGTTTGTCCGACGTTGACGATCGAGAGATAGACCACCCACAGCGTCAGCCACATCGCCATCGCGGCCCACAGCGGCACCGCATCGGTCGCCCCGGCGACGACGGCCGCCGACAGCGCCGCGCCGAACCAGGCGAGCGCCGCGAACAGCCGATCGGAATAGCGCAGGTGAAAGATGCTCGGCGTGCGCCAAAACGACTGACTCGCCACGAACCGCGGAATGGGCAGTATCCCGTGTTCGCCGATGAGCGCGCGGAATTGCGCGGCGGCGGCGACGAACGCCAGCAGATAGACCGCCGCGGCGCCGCGCTCGAGCACCAGTCTGCCCACCCCGTATTCGGGTGCGGAAAACCAGCTCATGGCGCTCACTCCTCGGTCGCTGGCGGTTACGCCAACCCGCATATCCAGTCAATCAGCCGGTAAACGGGTAGCCAATACCGCGGCGAACTATTCGTCGCCGGACCCGCGCCCCCGGCTGGGCAGCGCAACGACCGAGGCGGTGAGCAGCGCAAGCGAAATTAACGCCAGCAGTTGGACATTCGCCGAATGGCCGGCGTAACCGTCGACCGAGCGCCAGGGCTGCCGCGACAGTGCCGCCCCGGCGAGGATCAGCCCGCCGGCGCCGCCCGCGAGCGCGAGACGCTCCCAGCGCGGTGGCCGCAGCGCGTACCGCAGGCCCAGGGCGGCGCCCAGCACCGCGACACCGCCCACACCGGCGATCACCGCCCCCGCCGCCACCGCCGGGACCGCCGCCCACGCCCCGGGCTGCCACGGCTGCGCGGGGGTTTCCTCGGAACGCCTTCTGGTGCGCCAGAACGCGAGCAGCGCCAACAGCGGCAGCAACGCCAGTCCGACGGCCAGACCGGCGCGGTAGAGCGAGTTGGAGGCGAACGTCAGCGTGATGGTGCCGGGGTCGCCCGCGGGGACCATCCAGCCCTGCTGCCAGCCGTTGACGGCGATCGGCGTCAGCCGGGCCCCGGCGCTGGTGTGTGCCACCCAGCCGGGGTTGATGCTTTCCGGAATGACCAGGATCCGGGAGGTGCCCGACGGGGGAGCCTGGACTTCACGCCGGTCCGGGCCCCACGCCCGCCAAGACGAAACACGTTCGGCCCGTGCGCTTTTGACTGGGACGGGGGTGGACAGTTCGGCTCCGTCGACGACGAACTGGGCGCCCGGGCTGATCAACAGCTCCTGTTGGCCCGCGGGCAGCGCGATCGGGTCGCGGTCGCACGGCACCGCCGCGAGCGGCGAATCATCCAGTATCTCCCCGACGGTGGTGTGGATTGCGGTGTGCACGAACCGGCCCGCGACCGCGATGACGGGGCCGCGATCGCACCCGACGGTGACCTTGCGGCCGCGGTTGCGGGCAGCGTCGGCCGGGGCGATCGGGTTGCCGTCGGCACCGAGCGCGGTCGCCTCGGCCAGCCCGGGCGGCTTGAGCTGGTCGAAGCCCAACGCGTTGCGGTCGATGACGTCGTCCCAGTCCAGCAGGCTGATGGTCACGGTATCGGTCACGCGGGGCTTCAGTGCCGCCGTGTGCGCGCGGGCGGGCCCGTCGCGGTCGGGTGTGATCGTCGTGACTTGGGGGCCGTCGCCCAGGTTGACGGCAACGGCCGTCGGGCGCACGGGCAGCGGCGCCCGGCTGGGAAGCAGGCGCACCCCGGCGACCTCGGTGGGTCGCGGCAGCGTGAGCGTCAGGGTCGGCGGCGTCTTGTGCTGCACCACCCGTTGCGGGGCCGTCCAGGCGGTGGCCGGGTCGCCGTCGGTGGCGGCGTAGGCCGAGCCGAGCACATCCACCGTGTCCGAATCACCGTGTGCAACGGTGGTATTGGGTTCGGCGATCAGGGCGGCCAGTTTGGGTCCCTGTCGGGGCCGCACCCATACCGTCGGGGTCACCGACATCGGCGCCGGCACGGTCAGCGTCCGGCTGAGGTTGACCGGTTCCTCTGGGGTCAGCGCCATCGAGGGCGCGCAGCGCACGCTGGCGGGCGCCGGGGCGCAGCCCGGCCTGCCGAGCAGCTCCGGCCCCAGGTCCCACCCCGTGATCGCCGTGCCCGGCGGCGGCCCGGGCACCCGCACGGTGTGCCGCAGGTCGACCTGGTGGGCGAATCCGGACGCGTCGTACTGGGTGATCGTCAGGTCGGTGATGCCGAATTGCACCCCGGCGGATCCGTCGTCGGTGCCCGCGGCGGTGATCCGCACCCACGGGGTCTCGCCGTAGGGGAGCGCCGCGGCGAGTGGCTTGCCCGGCTCGTCGAACCGCAACGTGGTGCTGCCGGTGGCGGTTTCGATCAGGATGCGGCGCACTTGGGCGCCGACGGCTGTGGCGCTGGGCGTCAACGTGATTGCCGCGTTGGTCACCGGGTGGTCGAAATCGATCCGCATCCATTGACCGACGGCGGCCTGCAGTGAGTTCGACACCCAGGAGGTCGCCGAGTCCCCGTCGATCGCGGCGGCCGGGGAGGTCGCCGGTGCGACGTCGGGCATCGCGGTGGAATCCGACGACGAACTCGATACCGTGATCCGACCGGCGGTCCAGGCGCCGGTGACCGGGTCGGCGCCGGGGATGGGATAGTCGGGCACCCGGTTGTAGGTGTGCCGCGCGTCGCCGGGGGCCCGGACGGCCGACGAATGTTGGTCCACGCGGCCGTAATCCGTCTCCCGGGCTACCGGGGTGTCGGTGACGGTCACGCCGGCGCCGGGCGGCAGTCCGGCGCCGCGGGCATCGGCGGTCATCAGCGCCGGGCCCAGCGGCGGCTGGCCCAGCTGCCGCCGCCGTTCGTCGAGGCGCAGCAGCGCTTCGGGCCCGCCGTCGACCCGGGCCAACCCGTCGGCGTCGACGAAGTAGGGCGTGGCGGGGTCGCCATCACCACCGACCCGGTAGATCTCGACCGCCGGGTAGCGCGGCCGCAATCCACTGTCGGCGACGAAGCCCGCCAGCGTGCCCGGCCCCACCGGGGCGCCGAACTGTGCGACCTTGCGCAGTCCCGGCGATCCGTCCACGGCGCGGTGCACCAGGATCGGGCGCGCCGAACGCGACGTGTCGGGATCCAGGTCGTTGCGCACCACCAGGTACGAAATACCTTGGCGTGCAAGGGTATCAGCCAGGCCGGCCGAGGGCCGGCCAGCGGCGAACAGGCGCTGCACCGAATCCAGCGCCCGGATGGTTTGCGGCGGGGTCAGCGGGATCGAATCCCGCACCCCCCACGGGCTGCTGCCCAGCACCTGCAGCGGCTCGTCGTGGCTGGTGCCCCACACCTGAGTGGCGAACGGCGCCCCCGGGACGACGAGCGCCCGCCCCGGGGTGGGTGTGCCGGTGTTGTGCTCGGTGAGCCAGTCGGCCGCGTCATGCCAATACGGCGGGATCGCGGTGAACGTCCCCGGCGGAGTCAGCCGGCCGGTCCACGCCAGTGACGTGCTGACCATCAGCGCCGCCAGGACCACCATCGCGGCCGCGACCCGTTTGTCCCGTTCCGGGTGGGCGAACGCGCGCAGCCACACCGTCGTCGGGGCGCTGCCCGGCAGCGGTATCCGGCCCAGCAGCTGGGCGATGCCCAGCGCCACCGGAATGGCGATCACCGACCCCAGCTTGTGCACGTTGCGCAACGGGGCGCCGCCGGCGTCCAGGAAGGCCTGCACCGCGTGCGCCACCGGCGAGCCCAGCCCGCCGCTGTAACCGGCGGCCATCAGCACCGCCCCGACCAACAGCATGGTCACCAGGCGGCCGCGCGCCGGCATGGCGGCGGAAGCCAGTCCCGCCAGCCCGGCCGCCGCGACCAGGCAGGTGCCCAGGATGGCCGCCGAGCCCGTCACCAGCGGAGCGCCCGCGGTGGCGTTCGGCGCCACGTACGGGGTCCAGCTGTCGGTGCCGCGCAACATCTCGGTCAGCGACGACCATTGCGTCGTCACGCCGGAGGATTCGATGAAATCCAGGAAGGGTGGGCTGATGGCGCGCAGCATCACCAGCGCCACCACCCACCACAGCGTGGCCAGCAGCAGCGCCACCAGCCACCACCCGGTGTAACGCCACCACAGCCGGTTCGGGCGATGGCATGCCCACCAGATCACCGCGGGCAGGCAGCCGGCCAGGGTCGCGATGGCGTTGACCGCACCCATCAGGGCGACCGCCAGGCCCGCCCGCGCGGCCAGCGCGCGTACCGACCGGTCGCCGGTTGCCCGTAACGCGAGGATCGTGGGCAGCAATACCCACGGCGCCAACATCATCGGCAGGGTTTCCGACGAGATCGATCCGAGGGTGGTCAGCACCCGCGGCGACAGCGCGAACGCGGCCGCGGCGATCACCCGGGAGGCCGGGCTGCCGATCCGCAGTGCCTCAGCGACCCGCAACAGTCCCCAGAAGCCGACGGTGAGCAGCAGCGCCCACCACAGCCGCTGGGTGATCCAGCCCGGCACCCCCAGCGCGTGGCCGATCAGGAAAAAGGCGCCGTGCGGGAACAGGTACCCGTAGGCCTGGTTCTGCGCCTGCCCGAACGGCAGCTCGCTGTTCCAGAGATTGGTCGCGCGCGCCAGGAAGCGCAGCGGGTTGGCGGTCAGGTCCAGTTTGGTGTCGGGGGAGATCCGCCCCGGGGACTGCGCGAACGTCAACGCCAGCGCGATCGCGCCGACCAACCACAACCAACGGCGCGACAGCGGTCCGGCCGTCGAGCACGAGACCGACGATGCGGTCCCCGACCTCGACCGGCTAGCTACGGTTGCCGTACTCGACCCGGTTGAGCACTGATGACTGCGGATCGCCCCCGGGAAGTGGCGGTTTCGTGTCTTGCTGGACCATCAAGGTGATCCCGAAAATTGCGGCCGCGCCGAGCAACAGGCCAACCACAACGCTCGCTGCGGCGGGCGCAACGATCCGGTTCATCGACGGCTCCTGAGTCTTCGCGGGGTTTGCGGTCGTGACTTCAACCTAGCGCCAACCTAGCAGAAGAGCGGTCGGCCAACCCGGCCGCTCGTCACCAGTGCAGACAGTGTCCGTGGATACAGCGGTCGCCGTATTGCACCTGATAGGACAGGGCCGGACGGGGCGGGGCCTGCACCGGGACGACGGTGTCGTCGGCCACGGCCAGCGTGACGCCGACGGTCGTCGCGACCCCGATGGACAAGCCCACCGCGATGCTGGCCGCGGCCGCCACCGTGAAACCGGTCATCGCTCGCTCCCCCCTGATCGGCAACCTACCGCTGATGCCCCCTGGGGCCGGGGATGAAACGCACCCCGTGAAAACATGGCCGGATGGCATTTTCGCGCACCTTCGCCGTGCTCGCGGCCGCGTCGGCGCTGGTGGCCGGCTGCGCCCACCACCCCGCGCACCCACCCGCTCACTCGTCGACGTCGAGAAAGCCGGCGGCCGCGCCGGCGCCGCCGGTCTGCGCCGACCCTACGGAGGTGCCGGCCACGCTGGGCATCCGCGACAAGCTGGCCCAGCTGCTGATGGTGGGCGTGAAGAACGCCGACGACGCCCGGGCCGTCGTCAACGGCTACCACGTCGGGGGCATCTTCATCGGCAGCTGGACGGACTTGGCGATCTTCAAGGGACCGTTGGCCGACATCAGCGCCAAGGCGGGGCCGCTGCCGCTGGCGGTGAGCGTCGACGAAGAGGGTGGCCGGGTGTCGCGGTTGAAGACCCTGATCGGGACGTCGCCGTCGGCCCGGGAGTTGGCGCAGACGCAAACCGTCCAGCAGGTCCACGACGTGGCGGCCGACCGCGGCCGCAAGATGCACGACCTGGGCATCACCGTCGACTTCGCTCCCGTGGTCGACGTCAGCGACGAGGACGACGACGCCGTGATCGGGAACCGTTCGTTCGGCGCGGACCCACAGACGGTGACCGACTATGCCGGGGCCTACGCGCAGGGCCTTCGCGAGGCCGGGCTGCTGCCGGTACTCAAGCATTTCCCCGGCCATGGGCACGGCTCGGGTGATTCGCATACCGGCGGTGTGGTCACGCCGCCGCTGAGCGACCTGCAAACCAGCGACCTGGTGCCCTACCGGTCCCTGGTGGCCGCGTCGCCGGTCGCGGTGATGGTGGGCCACCTGCAGGTCCCGGGGCTCAGCGGCGGCGCCCCGGCCAGCCTGAGCCCCGAGGCGGTGCAGTTGCTGCGCAACGGCGTCGGCTACAAGGGGTCGCCGTTCACCGGCCCGGTGTTCAGCGACGACCTGTCCAGCATGGCCGCCATCTCCGACCGGTACGGGGTATCGGAGGCGGTGCTGCGCACCCTGCAGGCCGGCGTCGACGTCGCGCTGTGGGTCACCACCGACGAGGTGCCGGCCGTCCTGGACCGACTCCAAAAGGCCGTGGCCTCAGGCGAATTGCCGGCACAACGGGTGGACGAGGCGCTGGTGCGGGTGGCGACGATGAAGGGCCCCAGCCCGACCTGCGGGCACTAGCTGTCGGCGCCGTGGGCACAGGCGGTGATCGGCCCGGCCGCATTGCTTACTCTTGAGTCAGATAGACGGGCTAGAGAGGCGAGCGATGGCTGGTGGTACCAAGCGGCTACCGCGTGCCGTGCGCGAACAGCAGATGCTCGACGCCGCCGTGCAGATGTTTTCGGTCAACGGCTACCACGAGACCTCGATGGACGCCATCGCCGCCCAGGCGCAGATCTCCAAGCCCATGCTGTACCTGTATTACGGCTCCAAGGAGGACCTCTTCGGTGCCTGCCTGAACCGGGAGATGAGCCGGTTCATCGACGTGGTGCGCGCCGACATGGACTTCGGGCAGAGCCCGAATGACATGCTGCGCAACACCATCGTGTCGTTCATGCGCTACATCGACGCCAACCGGGCGTCCTGGATCGTGATGTACACCCAGGCCACCAGCTCGCAGGCGTTCGCCCACATGGTGCGCGAGGGGCGCGAGCAGATCATCGACCTGGTGGCCGGGCTGGTGCGGGCCGGTAGCCGCACCCCGCGGCCCGACCGCGAGCACGAGATGATGGCCGTAGCCCTGGTGGGCGCGGGCGAGGCGGTGGCCAACCGGCTGTCCACCGGCGACATCGACGTCGACGAGGCGGCCGAACTGATGATCGACCTGTTCTGGTACGGCCTCAAGGGCTCCCCGGAGGAGCGGGAAGCGGCCCGATCCCAGCCGGGCGACTCGGACGCCGCCGGCGATTAGACCTCGCTTCGTTGAGGTGCCCCGGATGCCCGCCCCCCGCACGGGCCGCGGCAACCGTCAGCACTAAAGCGGCCGGACGGTGCCGGTCAGGTGTGGGTATCCCTTGGCGACGTTGCGCAGCGAAAGGTCCCAGCCGCCGTCGTGTTCGTCGATGTAGAGGCCGGCGGTCGCGGGCAGCACGATCGGCTTGCCGAAGCGCACCGAATACCGCACCGCGTCGGGAATCGCGGCTTCGACGTTGGCCAATACGGCCGCGGCGCTGAACATTCCGTGTGCGATCACGGTGGGGAATCCGAACAGCTTGGCCGCGATCGGGTTGGTGTGGATCGGGTTGTGATCGCCCCCGACGACGGCGTAGCGCCGGATCAGGCCCGGGTTTATCCGCAACACGGTGGGCGGTGGGGCCAGCTTGGGCTGCTTCTGCGGGGGTGGTTTGGGTTCGTCCGACAGGCTGGTGCGTTGCTGGTGCAGGAACGTCGTCACCTGATGCCACGCGGTGTCATTGCCGACGCTGACCTCGGTCACCAAGTCGACCAGCAGGCCCTTGCGGTGTTCACGCAAGTTCTCGGCGTGCACCTGGACGCCGACGGTGTCGGTCACCGCGATCGGGCGGTACTGCGTGATGTGGTTTTCGGTGTGCACCGATCCCATTGCGGCAAAAGGAAAGTCGAACCCGGTCACCAGGGACATCAGCGCCGGAAAGGTCAGCGCGAACGGGTACGTCAGCGGCACGCAGTTGCCGTAACGCAGACCGGTGACCGCCGCGTACTCGGCCACATTCGTGCGGTCGATGGGCAGATCCTCGATGGTGACCGTGCGGGTGGGCAGCCCGCCGCCGCGGGACACCACCGGCAGCGCCCCGGCGGCCGCGCGCAGCAGGTTCTTCAGGCCGCTTGGCTGGTTCATCAGATTCTCCTGACGCTCATGCGCCCAGCATGGCCTGGCCGCAGACGCGAATGACGTTGCCCGTCACCGCGTTTGAGGCCGGGCTGGCGAAGTAGGCGATGGCTTCGGCGACATCAACCGGCTGGCCGCCCTGCAGCAGCGAGTTCATCCGGCGTCCGACCTCGCGGGTGGCCAGCGGGATGGCGGCCGTCATCTGGGTTTCGATGAATCCCGGTGCGACGGCGTTGATGGTGATGCCCTTGTCGTAGAGCTCCGGCGCCAGCGCCTGCGTCAGGCCGATCATCCCGGCCTTGGTGGTGGCGTAGTTGGTCTGGCCGCGGTTGCCCGCGATGCCCGCCATCGACGACAGGCCGACCACCCGGCCGCCCTCGCCGATGCTGCCGTTGCCGACCAACCCCTCGGTAAGGCGCAGCGGGGCAAGCAGATTGACGGCCAACACGGCGTCCCAGCGCGCGTCGTCCATATTGGCCAGCAGCTTGTCGCGGGTGATGCCGGCGTTGTTGACCAGGACGTCGGCGCGGCCGCCGTGATGCTCGCGCAGGTGCTCGGTGATCTTGTCGACGGCGTCGGATGCGGTGACGTCGAGCCACAGTGCGGTGCCCCCGACCCGGCTGGCCGTTTCGGCCAGCGTCTCGGCGGCCGACTCGACGTCGATCGCGACGACGCGCGCGCCGTCGCGGGCGAACACCTCGGCGATCGTCGCGCCGATCCCGCGGGCCGCGCCGGTCACGATCGCGACCTTGCCATCCAGCGGGCGCTCCCAGTCGGCCGGCGGCGTGGAGTCCGCCTCGCCGACGTAGAAGACCTGGCCGTCGACGTACGCGGACTTGGCCGACAGGATGAACCGCAGGGTCGATTCCAGGCCCGTCGCAGCGGGTTTGGCGTCGGGCGACAGATACACCAGCGCCACCGTGGTGCCGTTGCGCAGCTCCTTGCCCAGCGAGCGGGTGAAGCCCTCCAGCGCCCGCTGCGCGATCCGCTCGTGCGGGCTGGCGGCGCCGTCGGGCGTGGTGCCGACCACCGCCACGCGCGCGGAATGGCCCAGATTGCGCAGCAGCGGTGTGAAGAACTCGTACAACCCCTTGAGTCCTTCGGGTGTGGTGATGCCGGTGGCGTCGAACACCAGCCCGCCGAACTGGTCGGCCCAGCGCCCGCCCAAGTTGTTGCCGACCAGGTCGTAATCCTTGGCCAGCGCCGCGCGCAGCGGCTCGACGACTCTGCCCTCCCCGCCGATCAGCAACGACCCGGCCAGCGGCGGATCGCCGGCGCGGTAGCGGCGCAGCGTCTCGGGTTGCGGAACACCGAGCTGCTTGGCGAGAAACGAGCCAGGACCGGAGTTGACGATCTGAGAGAACAGATCGGACGAGACTTTGGGAGCCACCGGAGCTACCTTCCATGTTCTTGCGAAGTCGGGGTATGCCTACAGCACAACGGTATCGAGAACGAACTTACTGCAGAGTAAGAACAGTGGGTAGTATGGCCCCAGACGGGCGAATCCCAAACCGAGAGACCGCACAAGCACGGAGAGAACAGTGGCCCCTGCAAGTTCTGAGGCAAGTACACCGGCAGCTCAGCGCAGCGCCGAGCGGCGACGCGTCGCCATCCTGGGCGGCAACCGCATCCCGTTCGCCCGTTCCGACGGCGCCTACGCCGAGGCCTCCAACCAGGACATGTTCACCGCCGCCCTGGGCGGTCTCGTGGATCGTTTCGGGCTGGCCGGCGAGCGGCTCGGGGTGGTGGTCGGTGGCGCCGTGCTCAAGCACAGCCGGGACTTCAACCTGACGCGCGAATGCGTGCTCGGTTCGCAGCTGGCCTCGTACACGCCGGCGTATGACCTGCAGCAGGCGTGCGGCACCGGGCTGCAGGCGGCGATCGCCGCCGCCGACGGCATCGCGGCCGGCCGCTACGAGGTAGCCGCCGCCGGCGGGGTGGACACCACCTCCGACGCGCCGATCGGGCTCGGCGACAACCTGCGCCGCACCCTGCTCAAGTTGCGCCGGGCCAAGTCGAACGTCCAGCGGCTGAAGCTGGTGGGCACGCTGCCCGCGACCCTGGGCGTCGAGATCCCGGTCAACAGCGAACCCCGCACCGGGCTGTCGATGGGGGAGCATCAGGCGATCACGGCCAAGCAGATGGGCATCCCGCGCGTCGCGCAGGACGAGCTGGCCGCCGCCAGCCACCGCAACATGGCCGCCGCCTACGACCGCGGCTTCTTCGATGACCTGGTCACGCCGTTTTTGGGGCTGTACCGCGACGACAACCTGCGACCGGACTCGTCGGCCGAGAAGCTGGCGAAGCTGCGGCCGGTGTTCGGCGTCAAGGCCGGCGACGCGACGATGACGGCCGGCAACTCGACCCCGCTGACCGACGGTGCGTCCGTGGCCCTGCTGGGCACCGACGAATGGGCGGCCGCTCACTCGCTGACCCCGCTGGCCTACCTGGTGGATTCGGAGACCGCGGCGGTCGACTACGTCAACGGCCGCGACGGCCTGCTCATGGCCCCGACCTATGCGGTGCCGCGGCTGCTGGCCCGCAACGGCCTGAACCTGCAGGACTTCGACTTCTACGAGATCCACGAGGCGTTCGCGTCGGTGGTGCTGGCCCACCTGCAGGCCTTCGAGTCCGAGGAGTACTGCAAGGGACGGCTCGGTCTGGACGCTGCCCTGGGTTCGATCGACCGGTCGAAGCTCAACGTCAACGGCTCCTCGTTGGCGGCAGGTCACCCGTTCGCGGCCACCGGCGGGCGGATCCTCGCTCAGGCCGCCAAACAGCTCGCGCAGAAAAAGGCCGAGCAGAAGGGCGCGGACAAGCCGGTGCGCGCTCTCGTCTCGATCTGCGCGGCCGGCGGCCAGGGAGTGGCAGCGATCCTGGAAGCCTGATCCTGGAGCCCCATGACATGGGTCACATCGGATTAGCGATCAGAGGCGACGGGTATGCGTGACCTCGGATAGCCCCGTGTTGTGGTCTGACCCCCCGACCCCGACGGCAATACGGGGTATCCCTCGAACGACCGCCTGTCACTCTTTGCCGACGGGCGTACGAAAAGGGCCGCCGCTGGAGTGAGGGGATCCAGCGGCGGCCTTTTTGGCTGTTCCGGCCTGCCGGCCGCGTGCCCCACGCAAAATCCCCCGCTTCGCACGCGAAGCGGGGGATTTGTGCGTCCGTTCGAAGCGGCCTAGAAGGCAGCCTCGTCGAGCTCCATGATGTCGTTGTCCAGCGTCTCGATGACCTCGCGGGTGCTGGTCAGCATCGGCAAGAAGTTCTTCGCGAAGAACGACGCCACCGCGATCTTGCCCTCGTAGAAGGACCGCTCCTCGCCGCTGGCGCCGGCGTCGAGCGCTGCCACGGCCACCGCCGCCTGACGCTGCAACAACCAGCCGATGACCAGGTCACCCACGCTCATCAGGAAGCGCACCGAGCCCAGACCCACCTTGTACAGGCTGGTCACGTCCTCCTGGGCTGCCATCAGGTAGCCGGTCAGCGTGGCGGCCATCGCCTGGACGTCGGTCAGGGCCTTGCCCAGCAGCTCCCGCTCGGACTTGAGCCGGCCGTTGCCGGACTCGCTGTCGACGAACGTCTGGATCTGCTCGGACACGTGGGCCAGCGCCACACCCTTGTCGCGGACGATCTTGCGGAAGAAGAAGTCCTGCGCCTGGATGGCGGTGGTGCCCTCGTAGAGCGAGTCGATCTTGGCGTCGCGGATGTACTGCTCGATGGGATAGTCCTGCAGGAAGCCGGACCCACCGAAGGTCTGCAGGCTCTCGGTGAGCTTGGCGTAGGCCTGCTCGGAGCCGACACCCTTGACGATCGGCAGCATCAGGTCGTTGACCTTGACGGCCAGCTCGGCGTCTACACCGTGCAGCGCCTTGGCGACCGCCGCGTCCTGGTAGGTCGCGGTGTACAGGTACAGCGCACGCAAACCCTCGGCGTAGGCCTTCTGGGTCATCAAGCTGCGACGCACGTCCGGGTGGTGAGTGATGGTCACTCGCGGAGCGGTCTTGTCGGTCATCTGGGTCAGGTCGGCGCCCTGCACCCGCTCCTTGGCGTACGCCAGAGCGTTCAGGTAACCGGTCGACAACGTCGCGATGGCCTTGGTGCCGACCAGCATGCGAGCGTTCTCGATGACCTCGAACATCTGGGCAATGCCGTCGTGCACCTCGCCGACGAGCCAGCCCTTGGCCGGTACGTCGTGCTGGCCGAAGGTCAGCTCACACGTCGCCGAGACCTTCAGGCCCATCTTGTGCTCGACGTTGGTGACGAACACGCCGTTACGCTCGCCCAATTCACCGGTCTCGAAGTCGAACAGGAACTTGGGCACGAAGAACAGCGACAGACCCTTGGTGCCGGGTCCGGCGCCCTCGGGACGGGCCAGCACCAGGTGGAAGATGTTCTCGAACATGTCGTCAGAGTCACCCGAGGTGATGAACCGCTTCACGCCGTCGATGTGCCAGGAGCCGTCGTCTTGCTGAACGGCCTTGGTCCGGCCGGCGCCGACGTCGGAGCCGGCGTCCGGCTCGGTCAGTACCATCGTGGAACCCCAGCCGCGCTCAGCGGCGATGATGGCCCACTTCTTCTGCTCTTCGGTCGCCAGGTTGTAGAAAATCTGGGCGAATCCCGCGCCACCGGCGTACATCCAGACGGCGGGGTTGGCGCCGAGCAGGTGCTCGTGCAGCGCCCACAGGATCACCTTGGGCATCGGCACGCCGCCGAGTGCCTCGTCGAGGCCGACCTTGTCCCATCCGGCCTCGATGACGGCGTGGACGGACTTCTTGAAAGATTCGGGCAGCCTCACCGAGTGCGTCTTCGGGTCGAAGACCGGCGGGTTGCGGTCGCCCTCGACGAAGGACTCGGCGATCGGCCCCTCGGCCAGACGGCTGATTTCGTTCAACATTTCGCGGGCGGTGTCGGCGTCCAGGTCGCTGTATTCGCCCTGGCCTAACGCCTTGTCAACGCCTAACACCTCGAACAGGTTGAACGCCTGGTCGCGGACGTTGCTCTTGTAGTGGCTCACTACGGTCCTCCTCGTTGAGAATGCCACTTGTGGTTGGGTACTAGGTCTAAGTTACCCACCAGTAACAACACCTAAAATATCGTTCGCGTCAGCGGTATGCAAGTAGATGTGAGCCAAATTTCATTATCTATGTAACCAACCGGTTGGGAAGGCCTAGCTTATGAGTTCTACCTGCGGTGATGGCGCAGACACCGCCGATGTGCGGGGCGTCACTCCAGTGCCGGTTGTGGACCTGCGCGCCGAACCGGCGCTGCTGCGGAAGGGTCTGCGGGAGGCCGGCCACCGGGTCGGGTTCTTTTATCTGACCGGTCACGGGGTCGCGCCGGCATTGGTGACGCGGGTGCTCGGGGCCGCGCGCCGGCTCTTCGCGCTGCCGCAGGCGGACAAGGAGTCCGTCGCCATGGTGCGCAGCCCGCATTTCCGCGGTTACACCCGCCTCGGTGGCGAGGTGACCCGCGGCGAGGTGGATTGGCGCGAACAGATCGATATCGGGCCGCAGCGCCCACCGATCGGCGGCCTGGGGAAGTCCGACTACCGCTGGTTGCAGGGCCCCAACCAGTGGCCGGCCGCGCTGCCGGAGCTGCCCGGGATCGTCGAGGAGTGGGACGCCGCGCTGTCCGCGGTGGCCCGCAGCCTGCTGCGGCATTGGGCGGCCTCGCTGGGCAGCCCGGCCGACGTGTTCGACGCGGCCTTCGCCGAAACCCCGGCCACGCTGATCAAGATCATCCGCTACCCGGGGCGCGCCGCCAGCTGCCAGGGCGTGGGCGCGCACCGGGACGCCGGGGTGCTCACCCTGCTGCTGGCCGAGCCGGGCAGCCAGGGCCTGCAGGTGCGTCGGGCCCGCGATGACGACTGGATCGACGTGCCCCCACGCGAGGGGGCGTTCATCGTCAACATCGGTGAGCTGCTCGAGGCCGCGACACGCGGCTACCTGCGGGCCACCGAGCACCGCGTCAACCTGCAGGGACCGGCGGGTGACCGGATCTCGGTGCCCTACTTCTTCAATCCGCGCCTCGACGCGCGGATACCGCTGCTGTCGCTGCCCGACGCCGATGACCGGTGGACGCCGTCGCAGGATCCCGACGACCCCATCTTTTCGGTATACGGGCGCAACGCCTGGAAGAGCCGGCTGCGCTCGCACCCCGATGTCGCCTCCGCGCACGGATTTTCGACCGGCCCCGGCGAACCGGGATGACTCAGGGTGGCTGCGACGGTGCGACGCGCGCCGGGTAGGGTCACATCCGAAAATACGTCTGGGGCTCTAGGGGCGAAAAAGTCCGGTGAACTCGAACAACAAGCTGACAGCGTCGTCACTTCGTGAGGCCTTCGGTCATTTCCCGTCTGGCGTGGTGGCCATCGCCGCCGAGGTGAACGGAACCCGGGAAGGCCTGGCCGCCAGCACCTTCGTGCCCGTCTCGCTCGACCCGCCGTTGGTGTCGTTCTGCGTGCAGAACACCTCGACGACGTGGCCCAAGCTCAAGGACCTGCCGATGCTGGGCATCAGCGTGCTCGGTGAGGAGCACGACGAGGCCGCCCGCGCCCTGGCCGCCAAGACCGGCGACAGGTTCGCCGGTCTGGAGACGGTCTCCAAAACCACGGGTGCGGTGTTCATCAAGGGCACCGGCCTCTGGCTGGAAAGCGCGATCGAGCAACTCATCCCGGCCGGGGACCACACCATCGTCGTGTTGCGGGTCAGCGAGGTGACGGTGGACGCCGAGGTGGCGCCCATCGTGTTTCATCGAAGCGCATTTCGCCGCCTCGGCGTCTGAGCCAGCTTTTTCGACAGCCCGGCCCCGCTAGGGGCGGTGGCTCAGTTCTTCCCGAAAGCCTTGGATGCGGGTCTCGAGTTCGGCGGCGTCGTTGTGCCGGCCCTCTTTGTGCGCGAGTTGGGCGCGCACCGACAACTGCCGAATCGCGGTCCGAATGTTGTTGATGCTGGCGGTTTCTCGCCTGGGTTCCATGAGCTGCCTTTCCGGTCGTGGGCAAACGGCCGTCCCCAGACGGCCCGACAGGATGCAGTGTGGTTACCCGGGCACCGCGACGGCCTAACCCCGCGAGCCGGGTGGGTGCGCGGCGCTTGTGCTCAGCGACGGAACAGCTTGTTACCGAGCCACACCACCGGGTCGTAGCGGCGACCGGCGACGCGCTCCTTCATCGGGATGATGGCGTTGTCGGTGATCTTGATGCCTTCGGGGCAGACGTCCGTGCAGCACTTGGTGATGTTGCACATTCCGACACCCGCCTCGTCCTGGGCGAGGTCGCGCCGGTCCCCCGTGTCGAGTGGATGCATCTCCAATTCCGCGATGCGGATGAAGAAGCGAGGCCCGGCGAACGACTTCTTGTTCTCCTCGTGGTCGCGGATCACGTGGCACACGTTCTGGCACAGGAAGCACTCGATGCACTTGCGGAACTCCTGGGAGCGCTGCACGTCCTCCTGCGCCATCCGGTACTCGCCGGGTTGCAGGTCCTTGGGCGGCTTGAAAGAGGGGATCTCGCGGGCCTTCTCGTAGTTGAACGAGACGTCGGTGACCAGATCGCGGATCACGGGGAACGTCCGCATCGGCGTGACGGTGACGACCTCGTCCTCGGCGAACGTGGACATTCGGGTCATACAGAGCAGCCGGGGATAGCCGTTGACCTCCGCCGAACACGACCCGCACTTGCCCGCCTTGCAGTTCCACCGGACCGCGAGATCGGGGGTCTGGGTCTGCTGCAGGCGATGGATGATGTCGAGCACCACCTCGCCCTCGTTGACCTCAACGGTGAAGTCCTGCAGCGCGCCGCCGGCCTCGTCGCCGCGCCACACCCGCATCGTCGCGTTGTAGGTCATTTACTTCTCCGTCCTGGGGTTCCGCCCTGGATGCCCGACGAGTTCCTCGTCGGTGTAATACTTCTCCAGCTCGGCGATGTCGAACAGTTCCAGCAGATCGGGCCGCATCGGCGTCTGATCTTTCTTCGTGATGGTGATGTCGGGAATCACCTCGTCGCCGGCGGCCGCCTCGCAAACCAGCAGCTGCTTGCGCCATGACGAATCCATCGACGGGTGGTCGTCGCGGGTGTGCCCGCCGCGGCTCTCGGTGCGTTCCAGCGCGGCCTTGGCGACGCATTCGCTGACCAGCAGCATGTTGCGCAGGTCGATGGCGAGGTTCCAGCCCGGGTTGTAGCGTCGCTGCCCCTCCACATGGAGGTTCTTGAACCGCTCCCGCAGCTTGTCGAGCCGGGTCAGGGCCTCGGAGACCTCGTCAGCCTTGCGGATGATGCCGACCAGGTCGTTCATCGACTGCTGCAATTCCAGTTGCAGGGTGTAGGGGTTCTCCCCGGGGCCGCCGTTGGCGGGTGCCTCGAAGGGGGACAGCGCCCGCTTCGCCGCGGCGTCGACGGCGCCTTCACCGATCGTCGGACGGCTGCTCAGCGCCCGCACGTAGTCGGCGGCGCCCAGGCCGGCGCGCCGGCCGAACACCAGCAGGTCCGACAGCGAGTTGCCACCCAGCCGGTTCGAGCCGTGCATACCGCCGGAGCATTCGCCGGCGGCGAAGAGCCCGGGGACGGTGGCCGCCCCGGTGTCGGCGTCGACCTCGACGCCGCCCATCACGTAGTGGCAGGTCGGTCCGACTTCCATCGGCTCCTTGGTGATGTCGACCCCGGCCAGCTCCTTGAACTGGTGGTACATCGACGGCAAGCGGCGGTTGATCTCCGCCGGCGTCAACCGCGACGCGATGTCGAGGAAGACGCCGCCGTGCGGGCTGCCCCGGCCGGCCTTGACCTCGGAGTTGATCGCGCGCGCGACCTCGTCGCGCGGCAACAGGTCAGGAGTGCGGCGGGCCGAGTCGTTGTCTTTCAGCCACTGGTCGGCCTCTTGCTCGCTCTCGGCGTACTGGCCTTTGAACACCGACGGGATGTAGTCGAACATGAACCGCTTGCCGTCGGAGTTCTTCAGCACGCCGCCATCACCGCGGACACCCTCGGTGACGAGGATTCCTTTCACGCTCGGCGGCCACACCATGCCCGTCGGGTGGAACTGGACGAACTCCATGTTGATCAGCGACGCGCCCGCGCGCAGCGCCAGCGCGTGCCCGTCGCCGGTGTACTCCCACGAGTTCGAGGTCACCTTGAACGACTTGCCGATCCCGCCGGTGGCCAGCACCACCGCGGGCGCCTCGAACAGGACGAACTGGCCGCTCTCGCGCCAGTAGCCGAACGCGCCGGCGATCGCGTCGCCGTCCTTGATCAGTTCGGTGATCGCGCACTCGGCGAACACCTTGATGCGCGCCTCGTAGTCGCCGACCTCGGCGTAATCCTCCTGCTGCAGCGAGACGATCTTCTGCTGCATGGTGCGGATCAGTTCCAGGCCGGTGCGGTCACCCACGTGGGCCAGCCGCGGGTAGGTGTGCCCCCCGAAGTTGCGCTGGCTGATCTTGCCGTCTTTGAGGCGATCGAACAGCGCGCCATAGGTTTCCAGCTCCCAGACGCGGTCCGGGGCCTCCTTGGCGTGCAGTTCGGCCATGCGCCAGTTGTTGAGGAACTTCCCGCCGCGCATCGTGTCGCCGAAGTGGGTCTGCCAGTTGTCTTTCGGGTTGGTGTTGCCCATTGACGCGGCACAGCCGCCCTCGGCCATCACCGTGTGCGCCTTGCCGAACAGGGACTTGGTCACCACCGCGACGCGCAGACCCCGTTCACGCGCTTCGATGACCGCGCGTAATCCCGCGCCGCCGGCGCCGATGACAACTACGTCGTAGGCATGCCGCTCGACATCAACCATGAAAACCCTCGCTAGCTAAGTTCTGATTTTGAAGTCAAATGGCTTTTCAGCCAACAAATCTCAGGTCGGGAATAGTGCCGCTGGCCACCAGCGCGATGTAGAAATCGGTGAGCATCAGGGTGCCCAGCGTGATCCAGGCGAACTGCTTGTGCCGGATGTTGATGACGCTGACTTTGGACCAGATCCAGTACCGCACAGGGTTTTTGGAGAAGTGCTTGAGGCGCCCGCCGGTGACGTGCCGGCACGAATGGCAGGACAGCGTGTAGAACCACAGCATGATGACGTTGCCGAGCAGGACCAGGTTGCCCAGCCCGAAGCCGAATCCACCCGGCCCGCTTTCGGAATGGAACGCGACGATCGCGTCGTAGCTGTTGACGATCGAGATGAGGCAGGCGATATAGAAGAAGTACCGGTGGGTGTTCTGGACGATCAGCGGGAACTTGGTCTCGCCGGTGTAGTGCACGCGGGGCTCGGCCACCGCGCATGCGGTGGGCGACTGCCACACCGTGCGGTAGTAGGCGCCGCGGTAGTAGTAGCAGGTCAACCGGAACAGCAGCAGGAACGGCAGCGAGAGCGCCGCGTACGGCAGCCACCACACGTCCGGCAGGAACTGCGGCCAGATGTCGCCGGCCTCACCGCACGCCTTGCTGACGCACGGCGAGTAGAACGGCGTCAGGTAGTGGTATTTCGGGACGAAGAAGTAATCCTGCTGGAACGCCCTGGCCGTCGCGTAGATGAGGAATGCGGCGAAGCCGAGGTCGATCCTCAGCGGCGACATCCACCACCGGTCGGTGCGTAGGGTCCGTTGCTGGATACGGGCGCGTGTGGGTGAAAAGACACCGGACGCAGGACGGTTCGCCGTAGGTGCGCTCATCTAGTTGTTCCTCTTCGAACGGGCTGTCTGTCGAAGGGTACACAGATGCAAGCCCCCCTCCCGCGGGGGGCTTGGGTCGGGGTGTTCGGGTTGTTCAGGACCTGTTGTGACCGCCGACGCCCTCGTCGTCGACATCACGCCAGAATTCGCTGTCGTACTGGGTGTCCGGAATGACGATCTTCTCGCCGGACTGCTGCACGGTGGCGCGTGCCAAGTCCAATTCGGAGACGTCGGTATCGAGCAGGTCGACGTCGGACAGGATCCGGTCGGCGTCGATGACGATGCGTCGCATCGCGGGGCTGTCGCCGTATCGCGACCGCAGGGAGCTCACGCACCGCCGCAGGCCGCCGATGAGGTCGTGCAGTTCGGCGAATTCGGTCGTGCCAGTCGTGCTCGGCGTGCTCCTCAAGGGATCTCCTCGGCAGTGTTTCGGATCACAGTACGCACTCAATACTATCCACGGCGCAGCCGAACGTCAGAGCATTGAGCCCGGACGCCAAGGGAGCAAACACTTATGACGGGCCCCACCACGCCTGCCGAGCGCGCCGCCGCCCTGTTGAGGCTGCATCGGCCGGGGAACCCGGTCATCCTGCCGACGGTGTGGGACGCCTGGTCGGCGCGCCTGGCCGCCGGCGCCGGATTCGTGGCGCTCACGGTGGGCAGCCATCCGATGGCGGACTCGATCGGCAAACCGGACAACGAGGGCATGTCGTTCGACGACGTCCTGGATCGCGTCGCGCAGATCACCGCGGCGGTCGACGTCCCGGTGTCGGTGGACGTCGAATCCGGCTACGGACTCCCGGCGGACCGCCTGATCGAGGGCTTGCTGGGCGTCGGGGCCGTCGGGCTGAACATCGAGGACACCGTGCACTCGCAGGGCAAGCGACTGCGGTCCGCCGACGAACACGCCGAACTGGTCGGCGCGCTGCGGTCGGCCGCCGACGCGGCCGGGGTCCATGTGGTCATCAATGCCCGAACCGATCTGTTTCTGCGCCAGGACGGCGAGGAGTCCGACCGCGTCGACCGCGCCGTGGCGCGGCTGAATCTGGCCGCGGCCGCCGGCGCCGACGTTCTGTACCCGGTCGGGCGTCACCACCCCGACACGTTGCGGCGCCTGACCGCCGAGTTGGTCTTGCCGGTCAATGCGATCGCGCTGCCTGACGAGGACGACCCGGCGTCCTTCGGTCCGCTGGGCGTGGCGCGGATCAGCTTCGGGCCCTTCCTGCAGGCCGCGCTGACGGGCCGGGCCAACGAACTGCTCGCCCGCTGGGGCTGACGCCGAGCAGACACAAAAGCCCCCGGCACGCCGTGCGTGCGGGGGCCCTTGCGGCTTTTCGGCGGTTACTTGGTGATCGAGATGCGCTGCGCCTGGTTCCCGGCGTACGCACCGCTGACCCGCACCGTCAGCACCCCGGCGTCGTAGGTCGCCGTGATCGCGTCGCTGGTGACGTGGGCGGGCAGCTGGAACGACCGGCGGAACGACCCGTACCGGATCTCCCGCAGTGTGCGGCCGTCTTTCTCCTCCGCGTGCTCGTCGCGGTGTTCGCCGTGGATGACCAGTCGGCTCATCCCGTGCCAGGGCTCCACCTCGACGTTCACGTCCTGGTCGACGTCAACGCCCGGGAGCTCGACCCGTACGATCGCGTCGTCGCCGTCCCGGACGATCTCGGCGGCGGGCTTGAAGCCGCTGGTCGCCGGGTTGTTCCAGTCCGCCGCCGCGGCGGGGCCGAAAAAGTCGCGCAGCCACCGGTCGGTGTCCCAGGCCGGTCGCGACCACAGTGCGAGGTTGCTCATGGTGCTTCCCTTTCAATTCCTTGATCTTCGTTGTGAGATTCCTGTGACCGGCTCTGCCACGACCGGCTACTAGTAGAAACATGAGTCGACCACGCTTAAGTTCCAGCTGGCCGTTCGCCGGCAGCGAACAATCACTCACAGCCGTCCCTGTGAGTTGTGAGATCCTCGTCATAGGACTGTCACATTGTGCGAAAGAGACGTAATTTCTGGCCGTTACTCTCAAAGCCATGTCTGCAGACGGGATTTCGCGCGCAAACTGTGCGCAGCGTCACATCATCGTAGTCGGACATGGCATGGTGGGGCACCGGTTCGTCGAGGCGCTCCGCGCCCGCGACTCCGAAGGGCGTTGGCGCATCACGGTTTTCGCCGAGGAGACCGACGCGGCCTATGACCGGGTGGGGCTGACCTCCTACACCGAAAGCTGGGATCGCAAGCTGCTCGCACTACCCGGCAACGAGTACGCGGGGGACGAGCGGGTCCGGCTGGTACTGAACCAGCGGGTCACCGAAATCGACCGCGCCACAAAGTCGGTACTCACCGCCGACGGCCAGCGCCACGACTATGACACCTTGGTCCTGGCGACCGGGTCTTACGCGTTCGTGCCGCCGGTACCCGGCCACGATCTGCCCGCGTGCCACGTGTACCGCACGCTCGACGACCTCGACGCGATCCGCGCCGATGCCCAGCGCGCGGCGGAAACCTCGCACGCCACCGCGGGCGTGGTCATCGGCGGCGGTCTCCTGGGGCTGGAAGCCGCTAATGCGCTGCGCCAGTTCGGATTGCGGACCCACGTCGTCGAGATGATGCCGCGACTGATGGCCCAGCAGATCGACGAGGCCGGCGGTGCGCTGCTGGCCCGGATGGTCGGCGACCTCGGCATCTCCGTCCATGTGGGTGCGGGCACCGCGTCGATCGAATCGGTCGACCACCCGGACGGCTCCACCTCGGTGCGGGTGCGCCTGACCGACGGCCAGGAAGTCGACGCCGGCTTGGTGATCTTCGCGGCCGGCGTCCGGCCGCGCGACGAGCTGGCGGTCGCCGCCGGGCTGACGCGCGCCGAGCGGGGCGGGGTGCTCACCGACGTGTCCTGCCGGACAAGCGATCCCGACATCTACGCGATCGGCGAGGTCGCCGCGATCGGCGGCCTGTGCTACGGCTTGGTGGGGCCGGGCTACACGTCCGCCGAGGTGGTGGCCGACCGGCTGCTGGACGGCGTCGCGGAGTTCGGCGAGGCGGACCTGTCCACGAAGCTCAAACTGCTCGGCGTCGACGTCGCCAGCTTCGGTGACGCGATGGGGGTCACCGAGAACTGCCTCGAGGTCGCCGTCAACGACGCGGTCAACCGGACGTACGCCAAGCTGGTGCTCTCCGACGACGCCAGGACCCTACTCGGCGGCGTCCTGGTCGGTGATGCCTCGTCCTACGGGGTGCTGCGGCCCATGGTCGGCAGCGAACTGCCCGGGGATCCGCTCGCGCTGATCGCCCCGACGTCCTCCGGCGGCGGTGAGGCGTTGGGCATTGGGGCGCTGCCGGATTCGGCGCAGATCTGCTCGTGCAACAACGTCACCAAGGGCGATCTGAAATGCGCGATCGCCGACGGCTGCGCCGATGTCGCCTCGCTCAAGTCGTGCACCTCGGCCGGGACGTCATGCGGGTCCTGCGTGCCGCTGCTCAAGCAGCTGCTGGAAGCCGAGGGAGTCGAGCAGTCCAAGGCGCTGTGCGAGCACTTCGGCCAGTCGCGTGCCGAGCTTTTCGAGATCATCTCCGCCACCGAGCTGCGGACCTTCTCCGGTCTGCTGGAGCGCTTCGGCCGCGGAAAGGGTTGCGACATCTGCAAACCCGTGGTCGCCTCGATCCTGGCGTCCACCGGCTCGGACCACATCCTCGAGGGCGAGCAGGCCTCGCTGCAGGATTCCAACGACCATTTCCTGGCCAACATCCAGAAGAACGGCAGCTATTCGGTGGTGCCCCGGGTCCCCGGTGGCGACATCAAGCCCGAGCACCTGATCCTGATCGGCCAGATCGCCCAGGACTTCGGCCTTTACACCAAGATCACCGGCGGCCAACGGATCGACCTGTTCGGTGCGCGGGTGGACCAACTGCCGGAGATCTGGAAACGCCTGGTGGACGGCGGCATGGAATCCGGGCACGCCTACGGCAAGGCGCTGCGCACGGTGAAGAGCTGCGTGGGCACCGACTGGTGCCGTTACGGGCAGCAGGATTCGGTGCAGCTGGCCATCGACCTCGAACTGCGGTACCGCGGTCTGCGGGCACCGCACAAAATCAAGATGGGCGTCTCCGGCTGCGCGCGCGAGTGCGCCGAAGCCCGCTCCAAGGACGTGGGCGTCATCGCCACCGAAAAGGGCTGGAACCTCTACGTCGGCGGCAACGGCGGCATGACCCCCAAGCACGCGCAGCTGCTGGTCAGCGACCTCGACACCGAGACGCTGGTCCGGTACGTCGATCGGTTGGTCATGTACTACATCCGGACGGCCGACCGGCTGCAGCGCACCGCGCCGTGGGTCGACTCGCTCGACGGAGGTCTGGATCATGTGCGTGAGGTCGTCTGCGACGACTCGCTGGGCCTGGCGGAAGAATTCGAGGCCGCAATGGAGCGGCATGTGCAGAACTACAAGTGCGAATGGAAGGGGGTCCTCGATGATCCGGACAAGCTGTCGCGGTTCGTGTCGTTCGTCAACGCTCCCGACGCCGTCGATTCGACGGTGACATTCACCGAGCACGCCGGTCGCAAAATCCCTGTGTCCATTGGCATGCCGACAGTCCGCGCGGCCAACTCCGGAGGAACGAGGAAGGTATCATGACGCTTCTCAACGACATTGCAGTGTGGACGAGCGCTTGCTCTTACGACCACCTCATTCCGGGTCGCGGCGTCGGCGTCCTGCTCGACGACGGCTCCCAGGCCGCCTTGTTCCGGCTCGACGACGGCTCGGTGCGTGCGGTGGGAAACGTCGACCCGTTCTCCGGGGCGGCGGTGCTGTCCCGCGGCATCGTGGGCGACCGCGACGGCCGCGTCACGGTTCAGTCGCCCATCCTCAAGCAGGCGTTTTCGCTCGAAGACGGCTCCTGCCTGGACGATCCGAATGTTTCGGTGCCGGTGTTTCCGGTGCGGATCACCGCCGACGGCTTCGTCCAGATCGCGCGCGACGACGAGCCCAGGGCCGCCTGAGCGCGCGAGGTTTCAACGGGTGATGTCGCCGACCAGGTAGCGCTGCATCGTCGGTCCGATCGCGTCGACGAGCGCGTCCACCGACATCGAATGCAGCGGCTCGGAGCGGATGCCGTAGCGCATGATGCCCAGGCCCACGAGCTGAGAGGCGCACAACGAGGCCCGCGTGGCGGCCTTGTCGGCGCCGAGGATTTTCAGCAGCGGGCCGAACACCGGGCCCACGAAATTGCTTTGGACGATTTCGGCGGTCTTGGCCATACCCGTGGATGCGACGGCGCTCGCCGCGAACGGCCCGCCCCCGGCGGCATCCCAGGTGGTGATCAGCATCCCCAGCGTCCGGCGGCCTACCTGGTTGACCCCTCCGGTGACGATCCGGTCGATGAATTCCGGTGTGCCGAACGGCAACCGCAGCATCTTGGCGACGGGGTCAAGGAGCCCGGGCGACGGCTCTTCGCGGCTACGGGGCATGGTGCCAGGATCGCCGGTTCGAGACCAAAGATCAAGGAATTGGCCGCAACGTGCGCGCGTGGGTGACCTGACGCTGGCCCGAACGGCGTGACGCATGCCGGGCGGTGGCGGCCAGGGCGGGCGGCAGGGCGCGGCGGAATCGGTTCGCGATCAGGCGTGCCAGACCGGGATGAGTCCCCAGCGGCTGACTGATGAGATCGGCGCCGCAGCAATGCAGCCGTTGCTGGAACAAGCCGTCGGCCAACAGGTAGGAGGCGGCCACGACGCGTCCACCGCGAGGACCACGACGCCTCGACCACTCGACCGCCTCGTGCAGTTGCGGGTCACCGGTGGCTGCGAACGCCAGGCTCACCCGTGACCCGGTGAGCGCCGACAACAACGTCGCCGTGGTGTGCAGGTCAGACCGCGCCTTGTCATCCGAGGTGCCCGCGGCCGCAAGAATCACCGAATCGCCCGGGCGCCAACCGCATTTGAGCAGCTGATCGCCGACGATGCGCGCGATCTGGCCGCTCGGGCCCAACGCGGAGGTCACGGTCACGTTCGGATGCCCGCTGATCGCGACGTGGGCGGGCAGGTCGGCCCGGACGTGATATCCGCGCGACAGGAACGCCGGCACCACGATGGCCGGCCGGTCGGCGGCCTTCACCCCCGCGAGGACCTCGCTGGGGGTAGGGCCCACCACATCCACGAACGCGACGTCGACCGTGCGATGAACGAGCGTACTCACCTGTGCCGCAAGGTCTTCGATCATCGTCACGCCACCGGGCCTACGGGTGCCGTGCGCTACCAGGATCAGTGCCATGGGGATTTACCGGGATGGTCGATCGCGAGCCGGTAGCCGCGCTTGACCACCGTCGCGATGATGTTCTTGTCGCCCAGCGCCGTTCGCAGCCGCAGCACGGCGGTATCGACGGCGTGGGGGTCGTTGCTGTTGCCGGGCAGCACCCGCAACAGGTCGTTGCGCGCGACGACGTCGCCGGGGCGCTCCGCGAGTGCCCGCAGCGTCGCCATTCCCGATCCCGACAGCGACCGCGGCGAACCGTCGACCAGCACACAGGTCCCGCGAATCTCCATCTCGTGGCCACCCGCACGGATGATGCACGACCGAAGTGTCGGGAGCTCCTGGGCGATGTGACGGGCCAACGCCCCCAACCGCATTCGTTCGGGCGACGACGTCGGGACCCCGGCACGGATCAAGGGCTGGGCGGTGACCGGGCCCACGCACATCGCGTGCACGTCGCTGCGAAGCGCTTGCAGCAGTAGGTCTTCGAGGCCCAACTCGCGGCTGCGCTCCAGCAGCGCCGCGCCCGCGGGTGCCGAGGTGAACGTCACCGCGTCGAACCGTCGCCGGGCGACCGACGCGACGAGTTGGTCGAATTCGCCGCCCGCCGGCGTCGGCTTCCAGCGGTATACGTGGAGGGGGACCACCTGCGCGCCCGCGGCCCGCAATCCGTTGAGGAATTCCGGGAAAGGATCCCAGCTTTCGGCCGCGCCGTGCAGCTGGACGGCGATCCGCTTGCCGGCGACATTCGAGTCGAGCAGGTATCGCAGGACTTCGCGCGACGATTCGGATGCGGGGGACCACTCCTCGTGCAGTCCGGCGGCGCGCAACGCGCCGGTCGCCTTCGGCCCGCGGGCCACGATCCGCGCCGTGGACAGCGACGCCAGCAGTTGGGTGGCCAAGCCCCAGCCGTCGGCCGCGGCGAGCCAGCCGCGGAAGCCGATGCCGGTGTGCGCCACCAAGATATCGGGTGGCTGGGCGATCACCGCCTCGGTGTGGTGGTGCAGTTCTTCGTCCTCGGGCAGCGCGATGAGGTTGATGGCCGCGGCGCTGGTGACCTCCGCGCCGTTGCGGCGCAGCAACGCGCACAGCTCTTCGGCCCGGTTCGCCGACGTGACAGCGATCCGGTAGCCGGTCAGCGGCGCGGACTCTGGTGGGGCCAGTTGGGGGGCCATATGAAGTGTGTATGCCTGCGACGTTTCGGTTGCGTTACCGAGCAATTGCTGTGGCATTGCCCGTGTTGCGAGTCCGCTCACACATGCGCGGCCTCGGCTTGCGGACGAGCGTCGGACAGGCCTGGGGTCGCGGCGGGCCGCCGGACGTAGGCCATCCACGTCATGACCGCCGCTCCGACGTAGGAAGCCAGAAACACCCAGTACGCCGCCGTCTCGGTGCCGGTGCTCAGGTAGGACTGCCGCAGCGCCAGGTTGATTCCTACGCCGCCGAACGCGCCGACGGCGGAGCAGATGCCGATCAGCGATCCCGACTTCGCGCGCGCCCAATGACGGCGGCCGGCTTCGCTGATGTCCAGCCCGCGACTGCGCGCCTCATAGACCGACGGGATCAACTTGAACACCGACCCGTTTCCCATGCCGGACAGGATGAACAGCACCAGGAAGCCGGCGACGCCGCCGATCATGCTGACGGGGCGCGAAATGGCGTGATGGTCCTCGAGGGCACTGACGGTGACCAACAGCGCGGCGCCTACGGTCATCCCGGCAAGGACGTGCAGCGTGACACGGCTGCCGCCGACACGGTCGGCCAGCCGGCCGCCGTAGATGCGCGCCAGGGAGCCCAGCAGGGGGCCGACGAAGGCCACCTCCGCAGCGTGCAGCGCCGCGTGCTTGGCGCTCTCCCCGTTTTCCAGGAAATGGACTTGCATCACCTGGCCGAAGGCGAAGGAGAAGCCGATCCAGGAGCCGAAGGTGGCGATGTAGAGCAGCGAGATCACGTGGGTGTCGCGCTCGAACAGGATCGAACGCATGGTGCTCAGCTGGGTGCCGTGGGGGATGTTGTCCATGACCAACGCGGCCGCGATCGCCGCGACGACCAGCAACACCAGGTAGATCGCGCACACCCAGTACGGGGCCTGATGCCCGGCGGTGGCCAGCACCAGCAGGCCGACCAGCTGGATGACCGCGACCCCGAGGTTGGCGACGCCGGCGTTCAGCGCCAGCGCGGCGCCCTTGAGCCGCTGCGGGTAGAAGGCGTTGACGTTGGCCAGCGAGGCCGCGTAGTTGCCGCCGCCCAACCCGGTCAGCGCGGCGCACAGCACGAAAAGCCACAGTGGCAGACCGGGATTGGCCAGCAACGCGATCGTGCCTGCCGTCGGGATCAGTAACACCAAGGCGGAGAACGTCGTCCAATTGCGGCCGCCGAAGGCGGCGATACCCAGGGTGTAGGGAATCCGGGCGCAACCACCGACGAGGGTGGCCACCGCGCCCAGCAACAGCTTGTCGCCGGCGGAGAAGCCGTAGACGGACCCGGGCATGAACAGCGCCATGACGGGCCACAGCGTCCAGATCGAGAACGCCACGTGGTCACCCGCGATGGTGCCGAGCAGATTGCGCCGGGCGATCATTTTGTTGCCGCCCTCCCAGGCGGCCGCGTCTTCTGGATTCCAGTCCGCTATGCGGCGGTGTCGGCGCGGCGAAAATGCTTGGGCGCGTTGGTCTATGGACTTGGCGCGTGCATGCATACCGATCCCTCTCCTTAGAAGCAGTTCGGGGTCTGGCGCCGACGCGTGTGGTGCCCCGCATGAAGGGGCATGCCCCGCCGTGGCTTCCGATGCTCACATCTAGGACGCGAGCGGGTCAACCGGAAGCGGCCGATATCGGCTGTTAGTTGATTACCAGTTATCTGGTAAGTCCCTGAAGGGCCGGTCGTCGACGCGAATATCGGCTGCCGCCAAGTGATCTCACACCGGCATGCGGGTTAGTGTGAGCTGTCCTACAGTCGAGCGCCGGTGGCGCCGTCGGAATTGCGTTAGCCGAACGGCCAACTCGCGACACCGGCGCCGGACGCGGCACCGACCGGAATCCGTGGCCGCGCCCAGTGCAGCCGCACCGTCTGGCCGGGCCGCACCTGGGCGATCTTGTCGACGTCCTCGTCGATCACCACGCCCACCACCGGATAGCCACCGGTGACGGGGTGATCCGGACCCAGGATCACCGGTAAACCATTGGGCGGCACCTGGATTGCGCCGCGGGTGGCACCCTCACTGGGCAGCTGCCGGTCGGGGTGGCGGCATTGCAGGGGGCGGCCGACCAATCGCATTCCCACCCGGTCGCTGCGATCGGATGCCACCCAATCGGCGTGCACCAGCGCGTCGGGATCGGCGAACCAATCGTCGCGGGGCCCGGGCACCACCGACAGTTCGACGACGGTGTCGGTGATGGCCGCCACCGGCGCCTGGTCCAACTCGGGATAGTCCGCGGTGGGCTCACCGATCGGGAGCCGATCTCCGGCCTGCAGTGGCGACGGCCCGATGGCCGACATCACGTCGTAGCTGCGCGAGCCCAGCACCGGCTCCGCGCAGATGCCGCCGCGGACCGCGAGGTAGCTCCGCAGCCCCGCCCGCGGGGCACCCAAGGAGATCACCTGGCCGTCGCGAACGTGCTGAATGCTATTGGTGCCGAACTTGATTCCGTCGACGGTCGGATCGGTGTCGGCGCCCGTCACCGCGATGTCGACGTCGCTGCCCCGGACCCTGGCCGAGAAGCCGCCGAACGTCACCTCCACGGTGGCGCGGTCGTCGGGGTTGGCGACCAGCCGGTTGGCCAGCTTGTGTGCGCGCCGGTCGGCGGCCCCGGACCGGCTGACGCCGAGGTGGGCCAGTCCCGGCCGGCCGAGGTCTTCGACGACGGCGAACGGTCCGGTGCGGAGGATCTCCAGGGTTGCCACGATTGCCTCCTTAGTCATGGTGTCGACCCGCTTCGCCCGGCTGTGCCGCGCTCGCGATCGCCACGGGTCATGGTGTCGACCCGCTTCGCCCGGCTCTGCCGCGCTCGCGATCGCCACGGGTCATGGTGTCGCCCTCCGACCTGCTTCCCGATCGCCATGGCCTAGACGGCCCGGAACTGAACCCACATGCCCTGCATCAGCAGCGCCGGGTCGGCGCGCTGCAGATCCCACAGGACCGCGTCGGTGTGGCCGATGAGTTGCCAGCCGCCGGGGGACTGGCGCGGGTAGATCGCGCTGAATTCGCCGGCGAGGGCGACGGATCCGGCCGGCACGGCGGTCCGCGGCTCGGGGCGCCGGGGCACTCGCAGGCGGGTGTCGCCGTCGACCAGATACGCGAAACCGGGCGCGAATCCGCTGAATCCGACCCGCCACAGGTTAGCGGTGTGCGCGTCGATCACCTGCGGGATGGTCAGCCCGGTGTGGCCGGCGACCTCGGCGAGGTCGGGGCCGTCGTAGACCACGTCGATCACCACGTCGGCGCGCCGCTCGGACGGCGCCGCGTGCGTGGCGGTGACGTGCATGGTGCGCAGCCGCCGGCGGATGACACCCTGGCGGCGGGGGCCGTCCAGCTTGACCAGCACCGTGCGGGCCGCCGGCACGACGTCGACCACGCCCGGTATCGGCTCGCAGCGCAGCGCGTCCGCCCACGCCAAAACCTCTGCGGTACTGCCACATTGGACCATCAGCGCTCGATCGCCGTAGTCCAGGACCGTGTTGCCGGCCAGCTCTGTGGGCAGGTCGCGGGTCAGGTCGTCGCTAAGGTCCGTCACGCTCATTACTCGACGGTAACCCCGCGATCGGGGCTCGTGCGAGGGGCGGCGACCGGATTTTCGAGCACTGCCAGAGCTGCCTTAGCAAACGCTCAAACAGCCGCGATGCGCCCGCCGGGGCGCTAGCCCAGGATTTTGGTGATCAGCGGGGGCAACTGGTCGGCGACGAGGGGGTAGCTCAGCGGTGACGCGAAGGCGATCGCGCCGGCCTGCTCCTTGGTGGTGAAGATGTGGCGGTTCTGCGCGGTGGTCAGCGACCCGGCCACCTCGGGGTCGGCCAGCAGGGCCTTCTGGTCGTCCGGGGTCCGGGTCGTCCAGATCACCACGTCGGCCGAATCGAGCACCGACTTGATGTGGTCACGCGGGATGACGGCGCGCTGATCGGTGCCGAACGGTTTGATGCTGTCGGCGATGACCAGCCCCATCTGATTCAGGAAGTCGGTGCGCCAGCCCGCCATGGTGGCGACGACCGTGCCCTGCCACAGCGCGCCGTGCATCAGCAGCGCTTTCTTACCGGTCCACTGCGGATTCTTCTTCCCGACATCGGTGAACTTCTGGTCGACACCGTCGATCAACGACTTCATCTGGTCCGCCTGGAACACCGCCTGGCCGACGGCGGTGGCCTGCTCCTTCCACGGCTCGAAGAAGGCGTCCCCGCCGGATTGCGGCACGGTCGGGGCGATCGCGGACAGTTTCTGATACGTGTCGGCGTCCAGGCCGGCGTTGACGGCCACGATCAGGTCCGGTTTCAGGCCCGCGATCTGGTCGACCGGGATGCCGTTGTCCAGGTTCAACACCACGGGCTGCGCCCCGCCGAGCTTGGGCGCGGCCCACGGCCACACCGCGAACGGCTGGTCACCGAACCAGTTGGTCACCGCGATGGGCACCACTCCGACGGCGAGCAAGTCGTCCTGCTCGGTATAGCCGGCGCTGACGACGCGCTTGGGCGGTTCCTTGATGACGGTCTGGCCGAACAGGTGGGTGAGGGTCACCGATCCCGGCCCGGCGCCGGGGGCCGACTGCCGTGACGAGCACCCCGCCGACAGCGCCGACAACCCGGTGACCGCGGCGACCCCGGAAGCCCCTGCGAGCTGCAAGAATCCCCGTCGATTCCATCCCTGTCGCATCGCGTGAGAGTATCGCGTTCCGCACGCGCAAGTGCATCGCCGCGCTGCTTTGGCCGCGCATCGGCACCGCGCCTCCACCGCGTCGAGGCTTCGCGTCGCGCAGTTCTGACAAACGCGGACGGGCCGGTGCAATTTCTGCGTATCGCCCACGTAACCGCGCACACCCGGACCGGTAACAGTGCGTCTTTAGCGTCAAGTGGTCACCGCCCGGCGCCAAGCTGACCCGCGCGCCTCGTCCCCGCAACCCCCAGGGAGTCCCATCAGATGACCACGACCATCAGCCCGGCAGCGCAGCCCGCGCCGACGCGCGAGCGCCCCGCAGGACGGCACTGGATCGACGACTGGCGGCCCGAAGACCCCGAGTTCTGGGAGACGACCGGCAGGGCGATCGCGCGCCGCAACCTGATCTTCTCGATCTTCGCCGAGCACGTCGGGTTCAGCGTGTGGATGTTGTGGAGCATCGTCGTGGTGCAGATGACCGCCGGCCCGCACGGGCTGCCCGCCGCGTCCGGCTGGGCGCTGACCGCCAGCCAGGCGTTGTGCCTGGTCGCCGTCCCCAGCGGTGTCGGCGCCTTCCTGCGGCTGCCGTACACGTTCGCGGTCCCGATTTTCGGTGGCCGCAACTGGACGACCATCTCGGCGGCGCTGCTGCTGATCCCCTGCCTGCTGTTGACCTGGGCGGTGAGCCATCCCGGCATCCCGTTCGGGGTCCTGGTGGCGATCGCCGCGACGGCCGGCTTCGGCGGTGGCAACTTCGCCTCGTCGATGGCCAACATCTCCTTCTTCTACCCGGAGAAGGACAAGGGTTGGGCGCTGGGCCTGAACGCCGCCGGCGGCAACGTCGGCGTCGCCGTCGTGCAGAAGATCATCCCGCCCATCGTCATCGCCGGTGGCGGGGTGGCCCTGTCCCGCGCCGGACTGTGCTACGTGCCGCTGGCCGTCGTGGCCGCCGTCTGCGCGTTGCTGTTCATGAACAACCTGACCGAAGCCAAGGCCGATGTGAAGCCCGTGTGGCAGTCGCTGCGCCATGCCGATACCTGGGTCATGTCGTTGCTGTACATCGGCACGTTCGGGTCCTTCATCGGCTACTCGGCCGCCTTCCCGACCCTGCTCAAGACGGTGTTCGGCCGCGGTGATATCGCGCTGACCTGGGCCTTCCTCGGGGCCGCGATCGGATCGGTGATCCGGCCCCTCGGCGGCAAGCTGGCCGACCGGATCGGCGGGGCGCGCCTCACCGCCGTCAGCTTCGTGCTGCTCGCCATCGGGGCGGCGGCGGCGCTGTGGTCCGTGCGGGCGGTCAACCTGCCGACGTTCTTCGGGAGTTTCATGTTCTTGTTCGTCGCCACGGGCATCGGCAATGGTTCGACCTACCGGATGATTTCGCGGATCTTCAAGATCAAGGGCGAGCTGGCCGGCGGCGATCCCGACACCATGGTGCAGATGCGCCGACAGGCCGCGGGTGCGTTGGGCGTCATTTCGGCGGTCGGCGCCTTCGGCGGGTTCATCGTGCCGCTCGCCTACGCCTGGTCGAAGTCGCAGTTCGGCAGCATCGAACCGGCGCTGCGGTTCTACGTCGCGTTCTTCCTCGCCCTGCTGGGCGTCACCTGGTACTGCTACCTGCGCAAGCACAACGCGGTCACGCGGGTGGGGATCTAGTTCGACGGCTGCTGCTCGCCGTCGTCATTTCGCCCCTCCTTTTTCCCCTCCTTTCTCCAGGGGCTGTAGTCGGCGATCAGCTCTTCCTGCGGTGGCCGCTGTTCTTCGGGGACGTGCTGCAGGTTGATCCGGATCCGATACCAGATCGAGCTGGGCCCGCGCATGCCGTCGACGAGGACGTCGGCCGGCTCCAATCGGCCGGCCACTGCCGGATAGCGGTCGCGCCAGGTGTCCAGCGCCGCCATCGCCTCGTCCTTGGTTTTGGTGCGGGCGATCTCGATCAGCGGCATCGAGGATTGGCGCCGGCCGCTAACGCCGTCGCGGCGCTTGCCCGACCCCTTCGGCGCGCGCTCGGGGGGCCCCATTTCCTCGGCAAGCACCAGCAGCCGGTCGAGTGAGCCGACCGCGTCCTCCATGCCCGCCCAGGGGTCACCCATGTCGGCGAACCGGCCGGGCACGGTGTCGATCGTGAACGCCTCGGGCCGGCAGTCGGCGACCTCGTCCCACTGCAGCGGCGTCGAGACTCGGGCGTCGGGGGTCGCGCGCACCGAGTACGCCGACGCGACCGTGCGGTCCTTCGCGTTCTGGTTGAAGTCGACGAACACGCCCTCGCGTTCTTCCTTCCACCACCGGCTGGTCGCCGCCTCGGGCACCCGCCGCTCCACCTCCCGGGCGACGGTCTGCGCGGCCAGCCGCACCTGGCGAAACTCCCAGCACCGGGCGATGCGGGCGTAGATGTGAAAGCCGCGCGACCCGGACGTCTTCGGCCACGCGGTCAGCCCGTAGTCCTCGAGCACCTCGCGGGCCACCAGCGCGACGTCCACGATGCGCCGCCAGGAGACCCCGGGCATCGGATCCAGGTCGACGCGCAGTTCGTCGGGATGATCGAGGTCGTCGGCGAGCACCGGGTGCGGGTTGAGGTCGATGCAGCCCAAGTTGACCGCCCAGGCCAGCCCCGCGGCGTCGCGGATGACGGCCTCCGCCGCGGAAGTGCCTCGCGCGTAACGGAGTTCGGCGACGTCGACCCAGCCCGGCCGTTTCGCCGGCGCGCGCTTCTGGAACACCGCCTCTTCCGAGATGCCCTTGACGAAGCGCTTCAGGATCATCGGGCGCCCGGCCACACCGCGAAGCGCGCCGTCGGCCACGGACAGGTAATAGCGGACCAGGTCGAGCTTGGTGTGGGGGCCGGATGTTTTGTGGCCGTCCACGCGGGGGAACACGACCTTGTCCGGATGGGTGACGGTGACCTCGTGCCCGGCCACCTCCAGCAAAACCGGACGGGTCATGCGGTTCATGTTAATTCGCCAGAATTTCTGGCCGTGCTGAGACGGACGTCACATATGGTGGATTCCATGCCTAACCTCCTCGGCCTGCCCGCTCAGGCCGCCGCGAAACTGCACCAGTACGTCGAGCGCGGCTCCGCCGAACTGCACTACGTGCGCAAAATCTTCGAGTCGGGCGCGTTCCGAATCGAGCCGCCGCAGAACTACGCCGCGATGGCCGCCGACATCTACAAATGGGGCGAGTTCGGCATGCTGCCCTCCCTCAACGCGAGGCGCCACCCCGACCGAGCGGCGTGCATCGACGAAGACGGCGAATTCTCCTACCGGGAACTCGACGAGGCGGCGCACGCGGTGGCCAACGGGTTGATCGACAAGGGCGTCAAGGGCGGCGACGGCATCGCCATCCTGGCCCGCAACTCTCGGTGGTTCCTGATCGCCAACTACGGGGCCGCGCGGGTCGGTGCCCGCATCATCCTGCTCAACAGCGAATTCTCCGGTCCGCAGATCAAAGAGGTGTCCGAGCGTGAGGGCGCCAAGCTGATCATCTACGACGACGAGTACTCCAAGGCGGTCAGCAAGGCCTCTCCGGAGCTGGGCAAGCTGCGGGCGCTCGGGACCAACCCGGACAGTGACGAGCCGTCCGGCAGCGCCGACGAAACGCTGGCCGACCTGATCCAGCGGAGCAGCAAAGACCCCGCCCCCAAGACGGCCAGGCACGCATCGATCATCATCTTGACCAGCGGGACCACCGGGACTCCCAAGGGCGCGAACCGCAGTACTCCGCCGACCTTGGCGCCGGTCGGCGGAATCCTGTCGCACGTCCCGTTCAAGGCCGGCGAGGTGACGTCGCTGCCTGCGCCGATGTTCCACGCGCTGGGTTATCTGCACGGCACGATCGCGATGTTCCTGGGCTCGACGCTGGTGTTGCGCCGGAAGTTCAAGCCGCCGCTGGTGCTGCAGGACATCGAGAAGTACAAGGTGACCGCGATGGTCGTCGTCCCGGTGATGTTGTCGCGGATCCTCGAAGCCGTCGAGAAGATGGACTCTAAGCCCGACCTGTCCAGCCTGAAGATCGTGTTCGTGTCGGGCTCGGCGCTGGGGGCCGACCTCGCGGAACGGTCGCTCAAGGACCTCGGCCCGGTGATCTACAACATGTACGGCTCGACCGAGATCGCCTTTGCGACCATCGCCGAGCCCAAGCATCTGGAGTACAACTCATCGACCGTGGGGCCGGTCGTCAAGGGCGTGCGCGTCAAGATCTACGACGACAACGGCAAGGAACTGCCGCAAGGCGAGGTCGGTCGCATCTTCGTCGGCAACGCCTTCCCGTTCGAGGGCTACACCGGCGGGGGCAAGAAGCAGGTCATCGACGGGCTGCTGTCCTCCGGCGACGTCGGCTACTTCGATGAGAACGGTCTGCTCTACATCAGCGGGCGCGACGACGAGATGATCGTCTCCGGCGGCGAAAACGTCTTCCCGGCCGAGGTCGAGGACCTCATCACCGGGCACCCGGACGTCGTGGAGGCCACCGCGATCGGCGTCGACGACAAGGAATGGGGCCACCGCCTGCGCGCCTTCGTGGTGAAAAAGGACGGCGCCGACCTCGACGAGGACACGGTCAAGCACTACGTGCGCGACCATCTGGCCCGCTACAAGGTGCCGCGGGAGGTCGTCTTCCTCGACGAACTGCCGCGCAACCCCACGGGCAAGGTCCTCAAGCGCGAGCTGCGCGAAATGGAGATCGACTAACCTCAGCGGCGATCTTTGATGGCCCGGGTGATCTGGGCCGTCAGCTTCGGGTCGACCAGCAGTTGGTCGATCAGCGCGGTCAGCACCTCTTGTCCGGTCACCCGGGCGACGCCCAGCCGGTCGGCCGCTTCGCGCTGCCAGATGTCGAGGGCCCGGTGGGTCGCCGCCGCCAGGTCGACGGTCCGGCGGGTTCGCTGGGTGCGCCCCGCCTGGTCGGCCGACGGCTGGCCGGCTACCCGCTGGCCGCGTGGCTGCCCGAGGCTGAGGCGCTCGGTCGGGGCGGCGTCTCCGGAGGGGCCGGCGGACGGGGTGGGGGCGCGAAAGGAGCCGGCGCCGGGTCCGTTGGGGCTGGGCTTGAAGTTCACTTCGGTGTCTTCCTCCGTGAGTGCGAATCAGTAGATCAGCGCTGGTCGCCTGTGTGTCAATACTGATTCTCTCACCGACGCCAGCGTAAGTCGCGTCGCCGGGCCGCGGACGGCCCGGGTGGGCGCCGGCGGATTTGTGCGCGATTCCACGCCTCCGAGTGCAGGTGAAGAGCAAATTGTAAAGCATAGCTGTGCGACGGAAAGGCGGGGGATGGCTACATTCGTCAGCGGACCTATGTGCAGCCATTTGACCGGGACTCAGTGGATATGCAGTTACGCAAAGTGTGACGTCAGTAGATACGCGGGTAGCGGGCCAGTACATCAGTAGAGCGGTCGTTAGCTGCATCGATGAGCCAATACGGCCGCCTCTAATCAGTACTTGCGGATAAATGAATTGCGGAAATACGCATGGATGAATGCGTCATACATTCGCCTGCATTCGAGGCATTGTTGCGCAATTCACACGGGATATTCGCCGAATTCGCTTGTTCGCTGAGAAATGTCGGGCTAGCGTTCTAAGCATCGATACCAAATCTTTGAAAGGAGCGCCGATGATTTCGTCACTATCGCCACGCGGCGCGGCCGCGGCTGTTGTGGGCGCCGGAGCGGTGGCAGGCGCGCTGCTGTTCGGCGGCGCCCCGGTGGCTCAGGCCGCCCCCGTCCCAGGTCCCTCCACAAGTTTCGCCAGTGCTGGGCCGCACAGCGGTCCGGGCTTCATTCCGGACCGCCCCGGCGGTCACGGCTGGGGTGGCCATGATGGTCGGGGACATGGCGGCTGGGGGAACGGCTGGGGGAACGGCGGCTGGGGCCACGGTGGCTGGGGCCATGGCGGTGGCTATTGGGCCCACCCCCAGCACTGGGTGAACTGGTGGTGGTGACCACCATCTCCGCGCGGTAGCCGACCATCGCCGACACGCCAACCCTCGGGATGGGCGGCCCGCGTATGGGGGGATCCATGCCGGCCTGACTTAGTCAGGTCGGCATGGCCCATTTTGCGTCCGGTTTACGGATCGCGCGGCAGGCCCAACAACCGTTCCGCGATGATGTTCAGTTGCACTTCCGACGTTCCGCCGTAAATAGTGGTCGCGCGGCTGGCCAGCAGGTACTCGCCCCATTTGCCGGCCAGTTGGTCGGTGTCGCCGATAGCGGCATCGGTGCCGAACGAGGAGACCGCGAATTCGGCGTAACCCTGTCCGGTGCGCATCGACAGCAGCTTGGAGACCGCCGCCGACGGCATCGCGTCCCCACCCGCCAGCGTCAGCAGCGTGGAGCGCAGGTTGAGCACCTTGGCCGCATGGCCCTCGGCAATCAACTGCCCGGCGCGGTGCTGCGCGACCTGGTCGAACTGGCCGTCGCGCACGAACTCGACAAACTGCGACAGCGTGGCCAGAAAGTTCGCCTCGCTGCTGCCGATCGACACCCGCTCCGCGGTGAGGGTGTTGCGGCTGACCTCCCAGCCCCGGTTCACCTCGCCCAGCACGCACTCGTCCGGCACGAACACGTCGTCGATGTAGACGGTGTTGAACATGGCGTTACCGGTGAGCTCGCGCAGCGGCTTGACGTCCACGCCCTCGCTGCGCATGTCCAGCAGGAAGTACGTGATGCCACTGTGTTTCGGCGCGCTGGGGTCCGTCCGCGCGAGCAGTGCGCCCCACTGCGAGAATTGCGCGGCGGTGGTCCAGATCTTCTGGCCGGTGATGCGCCAGCCACCGTCGGTCCGGGTGGCCTTCGTGGTGAGGCCGGCCAGGTCCGAACCGGCGCCCGGTTCGGAAAACAGCTGACACCACACCATTTCGCCGCGGAAGGTCGGCGGCAAGAACCGCTGCTTTTGCTCGTCGGTGCCGAACGCCACGATCGACGGGACGATCCAGGTGGCGATGCCGGTCTGTGGCCGCTTGACCCGCCCGGCGGCGAATTCCTGCGCGATGATGATCTGCTCTACCGGCCCGGCGGCCCGGCCCCACGGCCTGGGCAGATACGGCAGCACCCACCCGCCCTCGGCGATGGCGACTTTGCGCTGCTCGCGCTCGATCTCCTTGAGCGCCGACACTTCGGCCCGGATCTCCGCCCGCAACTTCTCGGTGTCGGGGTCCAGGTCGATGTCCACCGCGCGCATCCCCGTGGTGGTCGCGGTGTCGACCACTTTTTGCGGGTAGTCCGAGCTGCGGCCGAAGGACGCGGCCAGCATCAGCGCCCGGCGGTAGTACACGTTCGTGTCGTGCTCCCAGGTGAAGCCGATCCCGCCGTGCACTTGGATGCAATCCTGCGCGCATCGTTGGGCGGCCGCCGGCGCCAGTGTCGCGGCCACGGCGGCGGCGAACTCGACATGGGAACTTGTAGTGTCCCAATGGTTTTCGCGGGCCTCATCGATCGCGCGGGCGGCATCCCACACCGCCGCGGTGGCCCGCTCGGTGTCGGCGATCATCTCGGCGCACTTGTGCTTGATGGCCTGGAATTGGCCGATCGGCCGGCCGAACTGCTCACGGATCTTGGCGTAGTGCGACGCGGTGTCGGTCGCCCAACGCGCCACGCCGATGGCTTCGGCGGACAGCAGCGTCGTCATCAACGCGTGCGCGGTGCCCATGCTCAGGTTGGTCAACACGACGTCGTCGCCGACCTCTACGGCGTTGGCGCGCACGTCGGCGATGGGCCGCAACGGGTCCAGGCTTTTCACCGGCTCGATCTCGAGCTGGTCGGCGCGCAGCACCACCCACGCCTCGCCGCTGTCGATCGCGACGGGGAGCACCAGCAGCGAGGCCTGCGCCGCGGCCGCGACCGCGCGGAGTTCGCCGCGGATGACCAGCGAATTGCCCTGCCGGGTGGCGGTCAGCGCGCAGCAATTCAGACCGTAGGCGGCGATCTCGGCGCCCGACGCCAGCGCGGCGAGCACCTTCGCGTCCGGGTCGTGCGCGGAGATCAGGGCGCTGGCAATCGCCGACGGGACGAAGGGGCCGGGCACCGCTCCGTAACCGAATTCCGCCAGCACGATGGCCAACTCGAGGATGCCGAAGCCCTGCCCGCCTACGGATTCGGCGAGATGGACGCCCTGCAGGCCTTGCTCGGCCGCGGGCTGCCAATACGGCGGAGGGTTGACGAGCTTTTCCAGCGGCGTCTCCATCGCCTCGTGCAGCGTCTCGGACGGCGCGATGCGCGCTACCAGCGATCGCACTGAATCGGCCAGTTCTTGATGCTCGGGATTTATCGCGATCGGCATTGGTCGCCTTCCGTTGCTGCAGGACGCCGTGTCGGCCAAGTACCTTCCAAGCTAACAACCAGTCGGTTGGTTGACGACATGGGATCGTGGCGATCGCAAGCGCGGTGGAGCCGGGCGCAGCGGGTCGCCACCACCATTGGCTAGCGCCACCGCTTTTTGATCCAGCCGGCGATGATGTCGGCCTGCTCGGTGCGGGCGCCCGGGGTGGTGAAGTAGTGGTCGGTGTCCACCGAGGTCTGGGTTTTGTCGGTGCCGGCGAGGGCGTCGAAGATGCGTTGCGCGTCAGAGGGAAACACGCCGGTGTCGGCCTCGGCGTTGATCACCAGCGCGGGACATCTGACCCGGGCCAAGTGCGGTTCGGCCCGGGTCTGCGCCACCCGCAGGCTCCACATGCCCAGCCAGTTGCGCAGCGTGCAGGTCGCCGCGATGCCGTGCGCCGAGCGGTTCGCCTTGGCCGGGACGCCCGCGTAGCACATGTTGGGTTGCCGTCTGGTCGGCTCGATGCCGGCATCGACCATGCGGGGGTCCGCCCAGGTTCGCATCACGGAAAACGGGCGATCGGAAAACCCCGCCGCACGAACGCGTTTGAGCTCCCTTTCGGCCCAATCGGTGATGGCGTGGTTGCGCGCGGCCTGCGCGGTGCGGTACCGGGCGAGGAACTCCGCCGTGTAGGGCGGGCCGTTGCGCTCGTTGAACAGGTCGAGGTCGGCGTCGGTGGCGACGGGATCGTTCTCGTCGACGACGGCGGCGTCCATCCAGGCGGTGAGCACCTCCGGTCGCCCGGGGTGGGCGGCGGTGGCCACATAGCCGTCGGCGTGCGGCAACTCGGTCACCCCGGCCGCCGGGCGCATGCCCTCCAGCGGCGTCACGTTCGGCTCGAAGGCCTGAGACTGATAGGCGGCCATCAACGAGCCGCCCCCCGAATTGCCCAGCAGCACAACGGTATCCACACCCTGGACCTCGCGCAGCCAGCGCACCCCGACGCCGATGTCCACCAGCGCGTGATCGAGCAGAAAGTTGCTTTCGAAGCCGCGGAACCTGGTGTTCCAGCCGAGAAAGCCGATGCCGCGCGTGGCCATGTAATCCGCGAGATAGTGTTCGGAGAAGTCGATCTGGTAGTGCGCGGCGATCATGGCCACCTTGGGTTTGCGCCCCACCCCCCGGTAATACAGGCCCTGGCAGGGGTGCCCGCCGGCGCCCGCGCGCCCAGCGGTGCGCGACGGCAGTCCGACGAACTCGCGGATCACTCCGGCACCGGTTCGATGTGTCAATTCAGCGGTCCTCCTCACTGGTGTAGATGGCCCGGTAATAGATGTTGGCCAAGGTTTGGATGCAGGCCTGGTCGTCGGGTTCCCCGGAACGTGCCGAACCGAGCTGGATGTAGCAGAACTGATTGAACATCGCCACGATCGCCTCGGCGATCAGTTGTGGGTCGTCGTCGCGGCAATGACCCTCGGTTTGTGCGCGGCGGACCGACTCCGCGATGAAAGATATTGGTATCGAGCAGATTTCGGACCAGTACTGGGCGAAGTCGTCGTTGATCATCGCCAGCTGTGACACGCTGATCACCTCGGCGAGCCGATTGCGGTAGGTGTGCCAGTGCGCGGCGGCGGCCCCGTACGCGCGCTCGCGGTCGGTCAAACCGTGTTGGGTCACCGACAGTGCGCGCTCGTTGGCCTCGTCGCGGAAGCGCAGGGCCCACTGGCGCACCATCGCCTCCTTGGACTCGTAGTAGTTGTAGAAGGACGCCGCCGAGCGGCCGGCCTCCGCGGCGATGTCGGCGATGGTCGTGGCCAGGACGCCTTTGCGCGCGATGACCGCCCGCGCGGCCGTGTCGATCGCGGCCTGTGTCCGCCTGCCGCGATGCGTGGGCAACTCCGCGGGCGGCCCGCGCCGGTCAGCAGGGGATGGCGCGGTGGACACCTGCGCACCTCCCTGGGCCAAAACTAAATCTGATGTTAGATTCAGATTTGGATCTTGGCCAGGCTCGTCGAGCCGGGAACCGAGGGGAGTCGCACGATGATCAAGCCGCACAACACCAACGCGGAATTCGAACTCGGCGGGATCAACCATGTCGCGCTGGTGTGTTCGGACATGGCCAAAACCGTGGACTTTTACACCAATATCCTGGGCATGCCGCTGATCAAGTCGCTCGATCTGCCCGGCGGGGCGGGCCAGCACTTCTTCTTCGACGCCGGCAACGGCGATTGCGTCGCCTTCTTCTGGTTCGCCGATGCACCGGATCGGGTGCCGGGAATCTCGTCGCCGGGCGCCATCCCGGGGATCGGCGACATCACCAGCGCGGTCAGCACGATGAACCACCTGGCCTTCCACGTGCCGGCCGAGAAGTTCGACGCCTACCGCCAGCGACTCAAGGACAAAGGGGTGCGGGTCGGCCCGGTGCTCAACCATGACGAAAGCCCCATGCAGGTGTCCGCGACCGTGCATCCCGGCGTCTACGTGCGCTCGTTCTACTTCCAGGACCCCGATGGCATTACCCTTGAGTTCGCCTGTTGGGTGAAGGAATTCGAAAGCGGCGACGCCCAGGCCGTGCCCAAGACCGCGGCGGACCGCCGGCCCCCGGTGGGCGCCGCCCACTGATCGCGCCGCCGCGAGCGAGCGGGAGGATGCCACTGATGACCGACGGCATTTTGACCGATGCACAGATCGCGGAACTGACGCCCGGGCAGCGGCGGGACCTCATCTCCCGGCTGGAGCGCCCCCTGGGCGACGTCATTGACCCGGAGTTCCTGGCCCGGGTGCGGCGCGTCCGATTGGGTTTGATGATCGGCGGCGCCGTGGCGATGGTTCCCTGGCTGGGGTATCTGTCCGTGACGCTGCCCGACAAGTACGTCGCCCACAACTGGCCGGTCACCTGGGTCGGCTTCGATGTGCTGCTGGTCACGTTCATGCTCACGACGGCCGCCCTCGGGTATCTGCGCCGCCAACTGCTGGTGCCCGCCGCGTTCACCACCGGGGTGCTGCTGATCTGCGACGCGTGGTTCGACCTGATGACCGCCGGGCCCAGGGACGTGTGGCTGTCGGTGATCACCGCGGTGCTGATCGAGGTGCCGCTGGCGATCTTCATGATCTTCAGCGCCCTGCGCATCATGCGGCTCACCATGATGCGGCTGTGGCTGCTGCGTCCCGGCATGCGGCTCTGGGATCTGCCGCTGTTCCCGTGAGGCGGTGAAGGTTTGGCCCGACCCGGAGGATGCTCGAGGGCTGAACAGCTCCATCCCGAGTTGCGGGCATAGACAGCCGAATCGGCGATAAATCGTCGCGCGCAGGGGCTGCCGGGGGCGCCGTCGCGACCCGGTGGGGCACGAAAGATTACTGCACCGCGGGCGATCTCGCGGAAGAATGCGAGTCTTTTCAAAACCGCGAAATCTTCGCCTGCGTCAGCTAGCGTCCACGGCAGCGACATAAGGGGTATGAGCGGCGGGGTAGTTCAGCCACCACAGGCAAAAGTCCGTCCGGAAATTTTCACGCGCGACACACATCGACGATCCTCGAAAAGCCAAGCGCCAAGCGCACTTCCGTTACGCCTTAGACCGCCGTACAAACGTCGTTATCACACAGCACAAGGACTCGAGGAATGGTCGCACTCGGAAACATCAACGAATGGCAACCGCCACACGGCCCGGTCACGATGTGGATGGCCGCGCCCGCCGCACGCGAAGCGGCGCGCGCCGCGCGGCGAAGCGACCTAGCACCGAGTTATCAACAGAATCAACACCTCTGGGCCTCCTACCAAGGCAAGGCCATGAACCGGCAGCTACCGCGCCTGATGATCGTCGCGTGGAACATCCTCGGCACCTGCGACATTCCCGCGATGACGTCGACGGTCAACGCCCACGTGCGTCGCCAGGACACCTATCACAACTGGTTCGAATACGACAACGGCGCCTTCGTGCGCCGCGTGATCGACGATCCGGCAGCGATCGAGTTCGTTCCCGTGGCGCTCGGCCACAAGACCGCGGATCAAGTCCGCGCCCACGCCTTGACCACGACCCCCGACACCCTCGAGTGGGGCTGCTTCACCTACGGAATCGTCCAGCACACCGACTATTTCACGTTCTACGCGAGCGTCGACCACCTGCACATCGACGGTTTGTCCGCCGCCCTCATCTTCCTCGACATCCACCTGATGTATCAGGAACTGGCGCAGACCGGGCACCAGCCCGCCGTCCTTCCGGAGGTCCGCAGCTATCGCGACTACGTTGTGCGCCAACGCGAGAAGGCTGCGACTTTGACCCTGTCGTCGCCCGAGATCAAGGACTGGATCGCGTTCGCGCGCGACACCGACGGTGACTGGCCGAGTTTCCCGCTACCCCTTGGTGACACGTGGGCCAGCACCAAGGGCGACCTGTTGACGGTCGAGCTCATGGATGCGGCCGACACGGAGGCTTTCGACGCCGCCTGCGCGGCCGCCGGCGCCCGGTTCATCGGGGGCGTGCTGGCCTGCACAGGTCTGGCCGAGCACGAATTGACCGGCAAGCAGACCTATCACGGATTCACGGCCAAGGACACCCGTAGCCCGGGCGTCGATTCGATGACCGTGGGTTGGTTCGCCAGCCTGATCCCGATCACCGTGCCGACCGCCGGCGAGACGTTCGCCCAGGCGGCCAGGACGGCGCAAAAGTCGTTCGACGACGCTCAGCGCCTCGCCGACGTGCCGGTCGAGCGGGTGCTGGAATTGGCGACACCGGACGAACTGGGCATCAAACTGCCTACGCAGCTGCCGATGATGTTGTCATTCCTCGATTTCCGCAGGATTCCCCTCAACGGGTTATGGGCGGAGACCAAGTTCGGCACCTACGGCGACAGTCTGTCCCACGGCGGGGTGAACATATGGATCAACCGCCAAACCGCAAACACCACGGTGACGATGTCCTTCCCGGACAACGCGATTGCGCGCGAGTCGGTGCTCCACTACATCGCGACGCTGATCCAGGTGTTCGCACGCGTCGCCAGGCCCACCTCGGACGAGCCGGTTGTGGTTACACCCCAGGTGAACTCGGAGGAACCCCTCGCCCCGACGCCCAACACCGACGACAACGAAGCGGCGTAACGATGAGCACCGTGCTGGACCTGGCCGACCAAACCCTCTTTCTTGGTGAGCGGGCGACGGGAGCCACCAGCCTGCTGCAGTGCGTCTGGGTGTATGACCGCGGCGTCGACATCGGCGGCCTGCGCGAGTTCCACCGGCACCTCGGCCGGGGGCGGCTGTCCCGGCGCGTCGAGCGCTCCGCCCTGCCGTTCGGCCGCCACCGCTGGGTAACGACCGGCGAGCGCCGCGCCCTCGAGATCGTCGCGACGCCGCGGCCGCCTGAGGATGTCGACGCGTGGCTGCACGTGCAGGCCAACAAGCGGCTGGACGCCGAGCACGGGCCCGGATGGCACCTGGCGACTCTCCCGCTGAGCGACGGCGGCGCGGTGGTGAGCCTGGTCACCACGCATTGCCTCACCGACGGCGTCGGGCTTTGCGAGGCCATCGCCGACGCGGCTTGCGGTCGCGACGACGAAATCCGCTGGCCCGTTGCCGGATCCCGACGGCGGTGGCGGGCCCTGCGCGAGGACGCGCGCCAAACAACGCATGACACCGGCGATGTCGGCCGCGCGATCGGCGCAGCGATCCGAATGCTTCGGCAGGGCCGCGACGGTGTCGCGGCCGCGCCACGCGGGAAGCGACCCGCACCGGCCACCGCACCGGACGACCGCATCACCCTCCCGATGGAAACGATCTTTGTCGGCGCCGACGAATGGGACGCCCGCGCAAACGCCTTGGGCGGCACGAGCAACGCGCTGCTGGCCGGGCTGGCGGCCCACCTCGCCCAGCGGGTGGGGCGGGTGGCCGCCGATGGTTCGGTCAACGTGGGGATGCCCGTCAACGAACGCGCCCCCGGCGACACCCGCGCCAACGCGGTCACCAACGTCGACGTCACGCTGGGCCCCGCGGCGATCACCACGGACCTGCGCGAGATCCGCGCCGCGATCAAGCAGGCGCTGGTTCGCCACCACGACGTGCCCGACGAGCGGTGGGCGTTGCTGCCCCTGGTTCCCCTGATCCCGAAGCCGGTCTTTCGGCGGTTGCTCAGCGTGGTCACCGGCGGCGCCGCCACCGTCGTATCGTCCAATCTCGGCGCGCTCCACCCGGCCGCCAACCGCCCC
>NZ_LZHT01000084.1 GCF_001667315.1 Mycobacterium sp. 852002-10029_SCH5224772 | reverse complement strand
TGACGTTCGCGACCGCCCCGATCGCGTCGCACAGGAAATGCACCGGGTTGGAGAAGTTGTTGATGATGAAGCTGCCCCCAGTGGGTTCCCAGGAACAATCCCTTCTTGAGCCGTGGAATCGTCAGGTCGAAATCGAAATGCAGGTTGAAGAAGTCGCCTCGGACGGCTCGGTCGACGAAGTTCTGGGTGAACGGGAACACGAACGACGCCGCGATGGCCGCGCCAAAATCCGGTCCGACGTCGGCGAGCGCTTTGATGGTCGGCTCCAAGTTTTTGAGGTTCCTCACCAGGTCGGCCTGGGTGTCGTTGACCAGCCGGTTGGCGGTGTTGCTGAACACGCGAAGGTGATCCAGGGCGGCCGTCAGACGAGGCCGCTCCTTGACCAACACCTCGAGCGCCGGCGGTATTTTGCGCAGCGCGTCGGTGACGACGTCGCGCTGGTCGGCGAAGGTGGCCGATAGCCGATTCAGCGCCTGAATGGAGGCAACGATGTTGTCCCGCTGGTCATCCAGAGTTCCTACGAACGTGTCCAGGCGGGTGATCAGATCACGCACCGCACCCTCGTGCCCAGACAGGGCGGCCGAGAAATTGTGGATGACATCCCCGATCTGTCCCAGGCCACCGCCGTTGACGACCGCGCCCAGCGACGACAGCGTCTGCTCGGTCGACGGGTAGGCCGATGACCGGCTCAGCGGGATGGTGGCGCCCGGCTGCAGCCGTCCGCCCCCCTGCTGGCCCAGCGGAGTATTGAGCTCCACATGCATCGAGCCCAGCAGGCTGGTCTGGCCGACGGTGGCTACCACGTTGGCCGGAACCACCACGTCGCGCTTGACCGAGATCTCGACGTCGGCGTGCCAGCCTTGTACCCTCATCGCACCGACACTGCCGACGACGACGTCATCGATCATCACCGGCGAATTCGACTCCATCGTCCCGACATTCGGAAGCTCGACGTGGTAGATGTTGGCCCCCGGTCCGCGTCCAACCGCGCCGGGCAGCGGTAGTGAATTCAGGCCGTGGAATGCGCATCCCGTCGCCGTCAACACCACGCAACAGCCGACGGTGAACACTCGCCGTGCCGCTACCCGGGCGATCATTGTTGTGGCCCGTCTGCCGGCAGCAGCATTTCCGACGCGCTCGGCGCCGGCGGTGGTGGCACCGGTGTCGACGGTGGCGGCGGCAGCGGCATCGCCGCGCCCGGTATCCGCTCCGGCGGCACGGCACCCGGCGGTCCCACCGGGTCCCCCGGCAGGCCGGTGTAGGCCGACACCGCCGGCGGGATCTCGGGTGCCGCGGGTTTCGGGCCCTCGCCGCCGGGCGCCAGGCGCGGTTCGGTGTAGAGAACCCTGGCCGGGTCAATCGACTTGGCGATGAACGGGTTGAGGGGAATTGGCGAGTTGTTGTAGCTCGTCTGCCGCAATCCGGGACCGATGAACAGGGAGCACAGCTTGCCCGTTTCGACCGAGGTGATGTTCCCGATGGCGCCGATTTGCGTGCAGCCCGGAGTGGACAGCAGAACCTGGCCGCCCCAGGTGGGATTCGCCATGTTCATGAGCCCGAATCCTCCTACGATGGTTCCGGTGTCGGCGTTGTAGTCGTTGAAGAAGTTGCCGAACGCATTCGGCGCGCCGTGCAGGATGTTTTCCAGGGCCATGTGGTGATCGACCAGGTTCTGCGTGACGTCGGCCAACCGGGCAATCTGTTCGCTGGTCTGGTTGCGTGTGCCGGCGATGAAGCGCTGCACCTCCCCGACCGCCGTCGACAGATCGGTCAGCGCCGCGTCCAGGTCGGATTTGCTGTCATTGACGACGCTGGTGAGAGTGGCCAGGCGATCGTTGAACTGCACGAGCTGGACGTTGCTGTCGCGCAGCGCGCCGACGAAGGTCTGCAGGTTTTTGATGATGTCGACGATGTTGCCGCTGCCGTTGGCGAGGATCCGGCCGACGCCCGACAGTTGACCGAGAGTCTGGCGCAGCTTGTCGCCGTTGCCGTCGAGGGCGTTGGCGGCGCTGTCGATGAACCGGCCCACCGACGTGCCCGAAACGCCACTCTTGGGTCCCAAATCCGTTGCTAGCCGCATCAACTGGGTTTTGACCTCGTCCCACTCGACCGGCACGGCGGTCCGTTCGACCGGTATGACTGCGCCGTCCCGCATGACCGGCCCGCTGTCTCGGTAAGCCGGCGAGAGTTGAACGTAGCGCGCAGACACCAGGTTCGAGGCGACGATTACCGCCTTCGCGTCCGCCGGAATCGGCACGTCGTGGTCGACCGTGAGGGTCATCTTGGCCTGTGTGCCCTGCGGCTGAATGGATTTGATGTTGCCGACTTTGACACCCGAAACCCGCACCTCGTCATGGGGATAGATCGCGGTGGCGGTGGTGAAATAGGCGGTAATCGTCTTCTGCCCGAAGAATGTGTTACGGACGACCACGGCGGCTCCGGCAAGCAGGAGCCCGACCAAGACGACCCCCGTGACCGCCGCCAGCCGCTTGCGCGGCATCCGGGAAATCCGGGAAGTCACTGTGATCCTCCGATCCGTCCGCCCAACGTGCAGCCAGGGCACATTGGAATCAAGTTGTACGGCCAGGGGGTCAGCGCCCGAGGCACCGGCGAGGGGAAGCCGGGGCCCTTAGACGTATCGAAGGTGCGGAATCCCCACAGGTAGTCGAACAGCTCCTGGAAGAGTTGCGGGACAAGGAAGTTCGGGGCGAACGCCTGGTAGGCGTACATACCGGAGATGGCCTCACCAACCGTGATCTGGAATTTGGCGAGACCTGGCAGCGCTTTGGCGATGTTGTCGCGATTCTTTTCCAGCACTCCAGTCACCCGATTCAGCCGCTCCAGCGTCGGTGCCAATGTGGCTTCGTTGTCGTGCACCAACGCCGTCAGCTGCTTGGCCACCACCGAGGTGTTGGCCAGCAGGTCCACGACCTCTTGCCGGCGTGCCACCAGCACTTGCAGCAGGGAATCGGAGTTGAGGATCAGCTTGTTGACCTGCATGCTGCGTTCGGAAAGTATCCCGGTGACGTCGCCGGCACTCTTGAAGAGTTCGCCCAGGTTCTTGTTGCGACTGTTGAGGGTGCGCGATAACCGGGTCAGCGCGTCGAAGGCCGGCCCCATTTGGGGCGCGATCTGATCGAGCGTCGCCGCCAGCGTGTCCAGCGACTGATTGAGCGCAGTGGTGTTGGTGCCGGCAGTGTCCGATGTCAGATCGCTGACTGCTTCGGTCAACGAATACGGCGAGGACGTGCGCGAGACGGGAATGAGGGTCATCGGGTGCATCGTGCCGCTGCCCGCGGACTCCACCGTCAACATCCGCTCGCCCAGCAGTGTGCCGGTGCGGATATGCGCGGTGGTCTCCGACCCGAGCAGGACGTTGCCCTTCGTCGTGAAGGTCACCAGCGCATCGCCGTGGCGCAGCTTCACATCCGACACGGTGCCGACCTTCATCCCCGACACGATGACGGGGTTGCCCACTGCAAGACCGCCGGCTTCGGTAAACAGCGCCTGGTAGCGGACCATCGTGGCCCATGCGATGAATCGGTCGGGCGACAGTCCGACCAGGATGACCATCACCGCCAGGACGACGCCGATGAGTCCGGGCTTGATCAGCGCAGCTCCGCGATACTTGAGCATTAGGGTTCCGTGCACCTTCCTGCATCTGACCTGAAGATATTGGCGCGCACGGTCTTGCCATTGAGATCCGTGCCGCGGAGCCCGAACTGGCAGAGGTAGTACGGGATGGTGGCGCCGTTCACGCCGAGTCGGACCAGCTTGCGGTAGTTCTTCGGCGCCTTGGCGATTGCGGTGTCGAGGCGGTCCCTGTCGCCATCGAGAATGGGTGCCAGCCGATTCAACTGAGCGATGGTGCCGGACAGCGGCGGGCGGGCCTCGGCAAGTAGGTCCGCCAGCGAGGCGGTTCCCTTGTCCAGGGCGTCAATGGCGGACCCGATCGTGTCGCGGTCGTTCGACAGTCCGCTGACAAGCTGCTCGAGGCGATCGACTGCGCCGGAGAACTGTTTGCCGTCCTTGGCGACCGTGCCGACGACGACGTTCAGGTTGTCGATCAATTGCTGGACGGTTTGATCGTTGTCGGCCAAGGCGTTCGAAAACGACGTCGTCTTGGTGAACAGCGACTCGATAGTCCCGCCCTGCCCCTGGAAGACCTGCAGCAGTCCTGAGGTCAGCGCGTTGACATCGTGCGCATTCAGGCCCTGGGTAACGGGTTTAAGTCCGCCGAGCAGCAGATCGAGGTCGAGCGCCGGGGCGGTGCGGCTGACGGGAATCTGGCCGCCGCCCGACAGGCGCTTGGGCGAGCCCGGACCATCGACGAGTTCGAGGTAGCGATCGCCCACCAGGTTGAGGTAGCGCACCGCCGCCCGGGTGCCCTCGGTGAGAACGACGTTGCGGTCGGCGTCGAACTTCACCACCACCTTTTTGTCCGGCTGCAGCGAAACGCTGTTGACCGTGCCCACCCGGATCCCGGCAACCCGCACCGACTGTCCCGGCTTCAGCCGCGATACGTCGGTGAACACCGCCGAATACTTGGTCGTCGCACCCGTCCGGTACTGGCCGAAGATGAAGAACAGGAAGGCGGTCAGCATCGCCATCACGACCGCAAAGATCCCGAACTTGATCAGCGTGGCGCGTGTTCTCATCCGGGTTGTCCGATCTGAGCGGGGTTGCGTGGCGGGCCGGCGATCGGCCCGTACAACAGCTGCTTTAGCCCGTCGAAGTTGAGCAACAGCTGGGGGTTTCCGTAGTTCACCGGGTTGGCGCCGGTATCGGCGATCAATTGCGGCGGGCTCGTATTGAACGGCAGCTTCGGCAGACCCACGCACTGCGGTCCGCCCGTTGCCGCGACCTTGGGCAGGTTCGTCGGATACCGGTAGCGTTCGGCGCCCCACGTGAGGCTCGCCGAGATGTTGATGCTCGGTTCCGACAACGGCGCCCCGTGCGTTATCTGTGCGAGCCCGGCCAAACCACAGTTGAGCGCCGGGGCGTACTCATTGGTCAGATCGGTGGTCGGTGCCAGCAGATGCACCACATCCGTCAGCGGTTGACGGTTCGTCGACAAGACGTCGTTGCCGATGTCGGCCAAGCCGATCGCGCTGATGAGCAACGCATCCAGGTTGTGCTGTTCGTCGACAAGCGTCTTGCTGATCCGGGTCGCGTTGGCCGCGGTCTTCAGCAGGTCCGGTGCTGCGTCGGCATAGGCGTTGGCCACCACCGGCAACACCGCGAGGTCATGGGAGAATGCGGGCAGGCTCGGCTCCAGCCTGGCGAGAAAGGAGTCCAGGTCACTCAGCGATTGGCCAAGCTGTGGACCCCGCCCACTGAACGCCTGTGCCAGCGCACCCAGCGACTCGTTGAGCTTCGGTGGATCGATATGGCTCAGGACCGACACCAGTTGTTGGAATACCGTGTTGATTTCGACCATGACGTGCTGGCCCTGCAGCGTCTGGCCGCTGTGTAGCCGTTGCGCCGAGGGCTGGTCAGGTTCTACCAGCAGGACCGACTTCGCACCGAACACCGTCGATGACGCGATGTCGACAAGCACGTTGCGGGGGATGAAGTGCAACTGCGACGGGTCCATCGCCAAGTGAATGGCTGCTTCCCCATTGGGCAGGGGTTCGATCGAGGCGACCTTGCCCACCTGCACACCGCGCATCTTGACCTTGGCGTCCGGGTTCATGACCAGACCGGCTCTCTTGGAGATCACGGTCACCGGCACCGTCTCGGTGAAGGAGCCCTGGAACAGACCCACCGCCACGGCGAAAATCAAGCCGATGATGAGGACGGTGGCCAGTCCGAGCAAGGGCGGCAGGTAATTCCGTTCGGCCGGTGGCCGCGCATGGCCGGTGCGCGGCGGTCGGCCGGCGACCGCGCCGCGACCCGCTGGAACATTCTGCGTCATTGCTGTTTCACCTCCTCTGCTAACCCGACAGGTTGAAGTTGCCGTTCGTACCGTAAATAGAGAGCGAGACCAACAGCGTCACGGACACCACGACGATGAGCGAGGTACGCACCGCGTTGCCGGTCGCATTGCCGACACCCGCCGGCCCACCCGAAGCGAAATAGCCATAGTAGGTATGGATCAGCAGGATGGTGAGCGCCATCAGGATGGCCTGCAGGAACGACCACAACAAGTCGATCGGGTTCAGGAACGTGTTGAAATAGTGCTGGTACAGGCCCTGTGACTGGCCGAGCAGGAACGTCGTGGTGAACTGGCTGGCCACGAACGACAGGATCACGGCGATGCTGTACAACGGCGTGATAGCCATCATTCCCGCCAGGATCCTGGTGCTCACCAAATAGGCGACCGGCCGAATCGCCATGCTCTCCAACGCATCGACTTCCTCGTTGATCCGCATGGCACCCAGCTGGGCAGTCACCCCGGCGCCGAAGGTGGCCGCCAGACCGATCCCGGCGACCACCGGCGCCGCGATACGTACATTGATGAACGCGGCCAAAAAGCCCGTCAGCGCCTCGATGCCGATATTGCCCAGCGAGGTATAACCCTGAATGGCCAAGGTGCCGCCCGCCGCCAGCGTCAGGAATCCGACGATCACGACTGTTCCGCCGATCATCGCCAAAGTGCCCGCGCCCATGCTGATCTCGGCAATCAGGCGAACGACCTCGCGCGTGTAACGGGTAGCTGCGAAAGGTATCCCGGCGAGCGCTTTACCGTAAAACAGGGCATGGTCGCCGATGCGCCCGAACAAGGCGACCGGCCTCTCGAGTTGGCGGGTCAATCGCGGATATGCGGCCCTCAGCGCCATCGGCAGTCCCTACTTCGCCGTCATCTTGATGCCGACCGCGGTGACGACCACGTTGACGACGAACAGGGACATGAAGGCATAAACCACGGTTTCGTTCACCGCGTTGCCCACGGCCTTGGCGCCGCCACCGGTGATCGACAGGCCTCGATAGCAGGCGACCAAACCGGCGATGAGGCCGAAAAGGGCAGCCTTGACGCACGAAATGATCACCTCGGGCACGCCGGTCAGCAAGGTGATACCCGCGGCGAACGCACCGGGATTGACGTCTTGCACAAATACCGAAAATACGTAGCCGCCAAGGACGCCGATGATGACAACGAGGCTGTTGAGCAAGAAGGCCACCAATCCGGAGGCCAGCATGCGCGGTGTGACCAATCGTTGCACCGGGTTGATACCCAGCACCTCCATCGCGTCGATTTCTTCGCGAATCGTTCGGGCTCCCAGGTCGGCACACATTGCCGTTGCACCCGCGCCCGCCACGATCAAAACCGTGACCAGCGGACCGAGCTGGGTGACTGCACCGAACGCGGCACCCGCACCGGATAGATCCGCCGCGCCCAGTTCGCGCAAAAGGATGTTGAGCGTGAAGCTGACGAGGACGGTAAACGGGATCGCTACCAACAAGGTTGGAGCCAGCGACACCCGCGCGACAAACCAGGACTGCTCCAAGAACTCGCGCCACTGGAACGGCCGACGGAACAGGAACTTGACGGCGTCGGCCGACATTGCGAACAAAGCTCCGACGGCCTGCATAGGCCCCGAGATGTCCCATTTCAGTTTCAGCCGCGGCAATCCCGCTGACCAGTGGTCTGCGGCCTTAGTTGCCATGGACGTCAGCCCCTTCCCACGCTACGAGACCGGCAGTCTTGTTCTGGCGCAACGGCTGCGGTAAATTCGACAGAATTGACAGGTGTAAAGGCGCGCTGACGACGGCGAAATGCTCAGAGGGCAGCCAATTTCCGGCATCGACCTTCGATGTGACAGCGGCGGCCTCGCTCACGCCAGTCCTCCGTTCTGTTGCGTGAGTTGGCGCTGCAAAACGAGGTGCTCCACGTCTTGAAGCGTCCGGCGATTATGACTCATGCTGCGTCCGGGCGGAGCGAAAAGTAAATAAGCGTTATCGGACATCTCGCGGTTGGCTCAGTGCCGCAACGCACGTGCGGCCCAACGGAAGCGACGATCGGCTCGAACATGTCAGCGCAAGCTCCAGTCCCGGTAGTACTCAAGTGACGGCGCCGGCCGTCTTGAGTTCGATGATGCGGTCCCAGTCGAGGCCGAGCTCCAGCAGGATCTCGTCGGTCTGCTCCGCGAATCCGGGGGCTGGCCCGGACTGTGGCGCTGCGACGTCGAACTGTACCGGGTTGGCGACCAACTCGAGCTCACCCGCTTGCACCATGTACTCGTTCGAGCGGATCTGCGCGTCGTCGACGGCTTGCAGGGTGTCCTGCACCGGCGCCCACGGCCCGGACAGCGTGGCGAAGCGTTCGCTCCACTCGGCAAGGGTGCGGGTGGCGATGGCCTTGGTCAGAAGCTCCACCGCATCCGCCGTGTTGGCGGCGATGTTCTCCACCGTGTCGAAGCGCGGGTCGTCGGCCAACTCCGGCAGGTCGACGTGCCGGCATACGTCGGCCCAGAACTTGGTGGGCTGCATCATCACGAAGGAGATGTAGCGGCCGTCGGACGTGGTGTACAGCCCCACCAATGGATTGTTGGGAGCGCCGTGCACGCCCGGCGGGGGCGCTTCGAGCCGTTGGCCCAGATGCTTTGTCAGCGCGACGGTGTGCCCCATCGACCACAGGCCGCTGCCCAGCAGCGACACATCGACGACCGACGGTTCGCCGGTGCGCTCACGTTTGAGCAGCGCCGCCGCGATGCCGCCGGCGAGGTTGGTCCCAGAGATGGTGTCGCCATAGGCGGGGCCGGGCGGAGCGATCATTCCCGGCATCCCGGCGGGAGTGATGGTCGCCGCGGTACCGGCCCGGCACCAGAACGCGGTCATGTCGTAGCCGCCCTTTTCCGACTCGGTGCCGCGCGGGCCGAGCGCGCTGCCGCGGGCATAGACGATGTTCGGATTGACCGTACGGATGTCCTCGACGTCGATGCCGAACTTCTTCCGATGAGCGGGAAGGAAGCTGGTCAGGAACACATCGGCGCGGCGAGCCAGCTCGTAGAGCACTTCCTTGCCCTCGGGAACCGACATGTCCAACCCGATGCTGCGCTTGCCGCGGTTGGCATGCTCGATGTTCGGGTTGGGGTCGCCTTCGACACGCAACATCCCGGTCTGCCGGAGCCCGCGCTGCGGGTCGCCGGTCACCGCGTGCTCGACCTTGACCACGTCGGCGCCCCATTCGGCGAGCACCGCACCCGCCGACGGGACGAACCCATACATGGCGACCTCCAGGACCCGGATGCCCTCGAGCGGCCTCACGCGCCGGCCCCGTTCGCGGACACCGCAGGCACGGCAAACGTCTTGCGCTCCAGGAACTCTTCCAACCCGGCCACCCCCATCTCGCGGCCCACACCCGACTGCTTGAAGCCCCCGAACGGGCTGTCGGCGCCGAAGTAGTTGCCGCCGTTGATCGAAAACGATCCGGCGCGGATCCGGCGCGCCACTGCCAGCGCCCGCTCCTGGTCGCGACTGAACACCGCACCTGCCAGTCCGTAGATCGAATTGTTGGCGATGCGCACCGCATCGTCGTCGTCGTCGAACGCGATCACCACGAGCACCGGCCCGAAGATCTCGTCCTGCGCGATCTCGCTGTCGGGATCGACATTGGTGAGCAGCGTCGGCGCATAGAAATAGCCCGGATCGAGCCGCTTGCCACCGGTGACCAGGGTGGCCCCGGCGGCCACGGCGCGCTGGACCATGCCGTCGACCTTGTCCCGCTGCCGTTCGTTGATCAGCGGCCCCATGTATGTCTTGGGGTCGGCCGGGTCGCCGTGACTCACCTTGGCGAAGTTCTGCGCGATCAGGTCGACGATTTCGTCGTGGTGCGATCTGGGCACCAGGAGCCGGGACGTGAGCGCACACCCCTGACCCGCGTGGGTGACCATGCTGAAGGCCGCGAACAGCGCCGCGGTGGCGAAGTCGGCGTCGTCGAGCATGATCGCCGCCGATTTGCCGCCCAACTCCAGGAAGACGCGCTTGATGGTGTCGCTGGAGGCGGCCATGATCTTGCGCCCGACCTCCGTCGATCCGGTGAAGGTGATGGCGTCGACGTCCGGGCTGGTGGTCAGGGCGACTCCCGACGCGGGATCCGACGAGCTGAGCACGTTGACCACGCCGGCGGGAATGTCGGTGTGGTTGGCGATCAGCTCGCCGAGCGCCAGGGTGACCAGCGGCGTGTCCGGGGCGCCCTTGAGTACCACCGTGCAGCCCGCGGCCAGCGCGGGCGCCAGCTTGGCCAGCGCAAGCTGGTTGGGATAGTTGTAGGCGATGATGGCGCCCACCACCCCGGCGGCTTCCTTTTCCACCCAGCGGTGGTGCAGCATCCCCCGCGATTCTCTTTCGCCGAGGTCTTCGGAGAACTGATAGGTGCGCAGCAGGTCGGCGTAGAAGCGCACGATGCCGATCGGCTCGTCGAGCTGAGCCCCCTGGGTCAGCGCGCGGGTGGCGCCGACTTCGGCGATGGTGAGCTGACGCAACTCGTCGGCGTGGTCGACGAGTGCCCGGTGCAACTGGTCGAGGCAGCGGATGCGCAACTCGACATCGGTGGGCCAGCTGGTGGTGTCGAACGCACGCCGCGCGGCCGCGATCGCCGCTGCGGCCTCTTCGGCGCCGGCGTCCGGAGCATGCCCGATGACCGCACCCGTCGCGGGGTTGACCGAGGGGAATGTCTTGCCGGCGGTGACCAGCCGGCCGTCGATCAGCAGGCGGCGGTCGACATGTGGCTCGGGCGCGGCATCCGCGATGGTCGCTGTGGACCCAGTGGCGGGTTCTGCCGTGTCCTGGGCAGGCATGCCGGTACCCCCTAGTGTGGTGGCGATCACGATAATTTCATTCTCTTCCCCGGCGAATCTTACATTCGAGTTTCGATAATTCAAGAAAGTCTCAGGAATGAGATCGAGGTGCTGACCAGGGGCGCAAACGGCCATGTCGCGCCGCGCAGGCCCTCTCGACGCAGGCCGAACACGGTTTCGCGCGCGTGTTGCACGCCACTCCGCGCGGAGAGTAAGGTTCTCATAATCGTAAGGGAGATTCTTTGTGGCTGAAATGGCCCCCGTCGGAGTAGAGGCCTCAAGATGAAGACTGCGGTGGTCACCGGTGGCGGATCCGGCATCGGCCTTGCCGTCGTGCAGCGCCTAAGCGCCGACGGCCTGAACGTCGCCACCATTGACTTGCGACCGTCGGACGCGGATTTCACCTTCACCGCCGACGTGACAGACCGCTCGCAAGTGGACGCCGCGCTGTCGGCCATCCGCGCCCAACTCGGCCCGGTGACCGTTCTGGTCAACGCCGCCGGCCTGGACGGCTTCAAGAAGTTCCACAACATCACCTTCGAGGACTGGCGGCGGGTGATCGACGTCAACCTCAACGGCGTCTTCCACACCGTCCAGGCGGTGCTGCCCGACATGGTCGAGGCCGGGTGGGGACGCATCGTCAATATCTCTTCGTCGAGCACGCATTCCGGTGCGCCCTACATGAGTCATTACGTGGCGGCCAAGTCGGCGGTCAACGGCCTCACGAAGTCACTTGCACTCGAGTACGGGCCCAAGGGCATCACCGTCAACGCCGTGCCGCCCGGCTTTATCGACACCCCGATGCTGCGCGCCGCCGAGAAGAACGGGTTCCTCGGCGACATCGACGAGACCATCGCCCGGACGCCGGTGCGCCGCATCGGCACGCCCGAGGACATCGCCGCGGCATGCGCGTTTCTGGTGTCCGAGGAAGCCGGCTACATCACCGGTCAGATCCTGGGAGTCAACGGCGGCCGCAACACCTGAGCGGTGGCGATTCGCCAGCGCGCCCGGTAACCAGCACCACGTGAGAGGAGACAGCCGTGAAGGTTTGGGTGGATTCAGAACGGTGCCAGGGCCATACCCTGTGCGCGATGATCGCTCCGGATTCGTTTCAGCTCAGCGACATCGACGGCAGCTCGTCGGCGATCGATGAAGTGGTGCCCGCCGACCGGGAGGACCAGGTTCGCGAAGCCGCGCAGTCCTGCCCGGAGCAGGCCATCATGATCACCGAAGACTGAGCCGGCACCGGTCCTTAGCAGCAAAACACTGAGGGAGACAAAGCGTTGAGTGTCGACGACGTCGTCAATGACAGCGACCGCAAGAAGAACCGATACCACTTCGATCGGCATTCCTCGGAGTACCGATCGAAGTTCAAGACGATCACCGAAGAGATGCACGCCAAGTGCCCCATGGCCTGGACGGAAACCTACGGCGGCCACTGGGTCGCGGCCGGCAGCCACGAGGTCTTCGAGCTGGCGCGCTGTCCCGTCGTCTCCAACGACCACGACCTGCACGGCGAACGCCGTGGCTACAAAGGGATTTCGATCCCCACGGCCAACCGCGTCAGCGCCGTCCGCGGCGGCATCCTGGAAATGGACGACCCCGAGCACCGCACCTACCGAACCGTGCTCAACCCCTATTTGTCCCCGGCCGCGATCAAGCGCTGGGAGCCATTCATCGACGACGTGACGCGCGCCTGCCTCGACGAGAAGATCGAGGGCGGCAGCATCGACTTCGTCGACGACCTGGCCAACATCGTGCCCGCTGTCTTCACGCTGGCCATGCTCGGCATCCCACTGAAGAAGTGGAGCATGTACAGCGAGCCGGTGCACGCCGCGGTGTACACGCCCGAGCACTCCCCCGACATCGAGCGGGTCACCGCGATGCACCGGGAGATGGGACTCGACATGGTCAACAACATGATCGAGATCCGCGCTAACCCGCGGCCCGGAATCGTGAACGGCCTGCTCGAGATGCGCATCGACGGTGAGCCCGCACCGGAGCTAGAAATCCTCGGCAACCTGGGGTTGGTCATCGGCGGCGGCTTCGACACCACGACCGCCCTCACAGCCCACTCGCTGGAATGGCTTTCGGAGCACCCCGACCAACGGCAACTGCTCAGCGATGAACGCAAAACCCTGCTCGACCCCGCGACCGAAGAGTTCCTGCGCTACTTCACCCCGGCGGCCGGCGACGGCCGGACCTTCGCCGACGACACCGAACTCGACGGCACCCAGTTTAAGGAGGGCGAGCGGCTGTGGATTTCGTGGGCGATGGCCAACCGCGACCCAGCGGTGTTCCACGACCCGGACAAGATCATCCTCGACCGTAAAGGTAACCGGCACTTCAGCTTTGGGCTGGGGATCCACCGGTGCATCGGGTCGAATGTGGCACGCACCGTGTTCAAATCCATGCTCACCGCGGTTCTCGACCGGATGCCCGACTACAAGTGCGATCCCGAGGGGACCGTCCACTACGAGACCATCGGCGTCATCCAGGGCATGCGCAAGCTGCCGGCCAGCTTCACGCCCGGACGCAAGGTCGGAGCCGGGCTGGACGAGACGCTCGAAAAGCTCCAACGCATCTGCGACGAGCAAGAGCTCGCCCGGCCGATCACCGAACGCAAGGAAGCCGCGGTTATCGACTAGGTAGCACAGGCCGGACCAGTCGTTGACTGCCGCAATTTTTCCGAGTAGGCCTGTGCAGCGTGACCGCCCCCTATATTTGGGCCCAAGCGCGCGTGCAGAGATGGGAGACGCAACGGTGAAGCCTTTCGCAGTCAGCCTTGCGCTTGTCATGGCCGCGCTGACTTTCACGCCGACCGCCCACGCGGACATGCTGTATGCGAACTACAGTGTGAACTCGGACCGGGATCCCGGCCATTTCTGGGTTTGGTCGATTAACCCGTGCTTCCCTAATCAGCCGGGATGCCTGCAGATATACGCGACTCCGCAGCCCAATGGGCAGGCGACGGTCTACAGGGGGGAGGCTCGCCTGTCCAACGGCCGCTACACCATGGCAGTCGATGTGCCCGACGGTGTGCGCTGCGTGGTCCAGTTCTTTCCCTCGCATGACGTTTACTCGTGGGATGCGGTGACGCTGGCCGGTCAGGTCGACTCGACGTTCGACACCGGCTGCGGTGGCGGACCGGGGGGCACCAACAGTTGGCCGTTCTCGCTCGTGCGATTCTAGCGGCGTGAGACCTACAGGAGTCGGTAAGCACGATGGCTGAGGCGAAGAAACCGCCGCAGGATTCGGCCACCTCGAAAGCCGACGCGAGGGCATTGCTCGAGGAAGCCGAGGCCGAAGCAGCCGAAGCCGAAGCGCTGGCCGCAGCGGCGCGCGCCCGTGCCCGTGCCGCCCGACTCCGGCGCGAGGCGCTGGCCCAGGCTGAGGCTGAGGCTGAGGCCGAGGCGAAGGATGCCGAGGAAGCCTCGGACGCAGACGAGGACGCGACCGACACCGCCGAAGCGGAGACCACCGACGGGCGCCTCACCGACGAGGATGCGACCGACACCGCCGAAGCGGAGACTACCGACGAAGCCTCCGAAGAAACCCCGGAAGACGCGGAATCGGAATCCGAGCCGGCCCGCTCCCGGCGACGCGTGCGGTTGCCATCCCTTTCCGTGATGTGGAAGGCGGCCGTCATCATCCTCATCTGCGCCTTCATCGGGGCCAGCGGATACATGGTGTGGCAACATCATGAAACCGTCGAGCGCAACCAGCGCGCGGCGAACTTTCTCGCGGGAGCCCGACAAGGTGTCGTCAACCTGACTTCCATGGACTTCAACAAGGCCAAGGAGGACGTCCAGCGGGTGATCGACAGCTCGACCGGTCAGTTCCACGACGACTTCCAGGCGCGCGCAAAAGATTTCACGACCGTCGTCGAGCAGTCCAAAGTGGTCACCCAGGGAACCGTGAATGCGGCGGCCGTGCAATCCATGAACGGGGATTTCGCGTTGGTTCTCGTCGCAGCGACATCGCACATCACCAACGCCGCGGGTGCCAAGGACGAACCGCGCAATTGGCGGCTCAAGGTGACCGTCAAAGACGACGGCGGCCAATACAAGATGTCCAACGTGGAGTTCATTCCATGAGCGAGGACGAGCCCAGCATCGACACCGCCGACGACTCTGCCGAACAAACCGACCGCAGTGAAGGTAGTGCCCCACGTGCGCGGCGCAAGGTGAAAGTCGTTCCCGTGGTTCTGATTGTGCTGCTGCTGCTTTCCGGTGGCGGGGCGACATGGCTGTACTTCAAGCAGTACCGTCCCGATAAGCAGACCGACGCCAGCGTCGCGACCGCGGCCGCCAATGCAGCGTCCGACGGCACGGTCGCGCTGCTGTCCTACTCGCCCGATTCTCTCGACAAAGACTTCGCCACCGCCAAGTCGCACCTGTCCGGCGACTTCTTGTCGTACTACAACCAGTTCACCGAACAGATCGTGGCCCCGGCAGCCAAACAGAAGTCACTGAAAACCACTGCGAGAGTGTTGGGGGCCGCAGTTCAGGAGTTGCATCCCAATTCGGCAGTCGTGCTGGTCCTGGTCGATCAGAGCACCACGAGCAAGGACAACCCCGACCCCGCGATGGCCTCCAGCAGCGTGCTGGTGAGCCTGACCCGGGTCAACGGCAAGTGGCTGATCACCAAATTCGACCCTGTCTAGACATTCGTCAGATGTCGCTGGGCCGGCGGCTTCCCGTCGAGTGTGAACCCTCGGCTTTGACTGTGAGCTCAGGGTGACGACACGCCGATTGCGGCCGCCGTGGCTTCACTCTCAAAGCCGTGGTCTCACACTGGCGGCCAACGGGCGCCGCGGCAATGCCGCCGACCACCTCATCGAAGACGTTGTGCCCTACCTGATCTCAAACTTCGGGGTGAGTCCTGACCCGTCGCGCTGGGGCATCGTCGGCTGGTCGATGGGCCGAACGTGCGCGGTGAGCCTGACCGTCGCGCACCCCACGCTGCTCCCCGGGCGTGGCCCGATCCCGTTGCCCAGCAAGATCTCTGGGCAGGCGGTAGGACTGCGTTCTAGCCGCGTGGGAGGCCGAGCACCCGCTGGGCGATGATGTTGCGCTGGATTTCTGAGGTGCCGCCGGCGATGGTCCCGGAGAAGCTGCGGGCAAAGCGCTCGAACCAGCTGGCAAAGTAGTGGTCGAGGTTCATGTGTGCATACGGTCCGGTCTGACCCGGTTGAATGAGCCCGTCGGCTCCCGCGGAGGTCAGCGCCAGTTCCATCCCGCGCAACTCCGCCTCGGAGCCGAGGAGCTTGAGCACCGAGATCGCGGCCACGTCGTCTTCGCCGCGCGCGGTGCGGGCCAGGGCTGCCGAGCCCAGCAGGCGCAGCGCCTGCCGGTCCATGATCGTCGTGGCGTACTGGTCACGCTCGACGTCGGTACCGGGATGGAAGTCGTCGATCATGTTCTCGAGACGGTCCGCGAAGCCCAGCCACATCATGGTGCGCTCGTGGCCGAGCGAACCGTTGGCCACCATCCATCCCTGGTCGAGTTCACCGACCAGGTTTTCCGCCGGCACGCGCACGTCGGTGAAGAACACCTCGTTGAAGTCCGTGTCGTCGATCGAACAGATCGACGGGAAGGGCCGGCGAACCACGCCGGGGGTGTCGGTGGGAATCACCAGCACGCTGATTCCCTTGTGCTTGGGCGCATCTGGGTTCGTCCGCACGAAGGTCAACAAGAAGTCGGCGTCGTGGGCCCCGGAGGTCCACACCTTTTGCCCGTTGACGACGAAGAAGTCGCCTTCTGAATCAGATGTGCGCACCGCGCGGGTGCGCAGCGACGCCAGATCAGAGCCGGCGCTGGGCTCGCTCATCCCCAGCGACGCGGTGATCTCGGCGCGCAGGACGGGCACGGCCCAACGTTGCTTCTGCTCATCGCTGCCGAACGACAACAGAGATGCCGCAACGATATTCACGCCCTGCGGGTTGAAGCTGTGATAGATGCGGCGGCGGCTCAGCTCCTCCAGGTAGACGAACTGCTGCAGCACCGTCGCGTTGCGGCCACCGTATTCCGGCGGCTGGCTGGGCAGCAGCCAACCGTTGTCGAACAGGAGCCGCTGCCAACGACGCGCCCACTCCGGCATGTGCGAAACCGAACGCGGACGGTCCAGGGTTTCGCTTGCGGGAGGAAGGTTTTCGTCGAGGAATGCCGAAAACTCGGCCCGGAACGCCTCGACGTCGGGATCAAAAGTCAGCTGCACGGTATTCCTCAGCGATCCGCGCCCGATGCTCCGCCGCGCCGCCCAACATGAGTTCGCCCGCCTTGGCCCGCTTGAGCGCGAACTGCAGGTCGTTCTCCCACGTGAATCCCATTGCGCCGTGCAGTTGTAAGCCGTGCCGGAAGACCAGCGACTGGCACTCCCCCGCCGATGCCTTGGCCATCGCGGCCGCCAGCCGTCGGCGGGGATCGTCTGCCGCGATCGTCAATGCGGCGAAGTAGGCCAAGGCCCGCGCCCGTTGGACCGCGACGTGCATGTCGGCGGCCTTGTGCTGGACGGCCTGGAACGAGCCGATCGGCACGCCGAACTGCTGGCGGCTACTCACGTGCTCGAGCACCAGGTCGAGGATGCGTTGGCAGGCGCCGACCATGGTGATCGCCATGCCGGTCAACGCAATATGGTGCGCGCGCTCGTGGTCGACGGTGACTCGGGCGCTGTCGGGCACCCGGACCTCGCTGAACGACAGGTCGGCCACGTGCAGCACGGGGTCGAAGACCGTCGATCGGCGGGCCGACACCTGGTTGGACGCGGCGATGAACACACCCGCGTCGGTCACCACAGCGAGGCGGTCGACGCGATCGCCGTCGAGCACGTGGCGCGCCGTGCCGTCCAACACCCAGCCTTCGGCGTCGCGGTGCGCCACCACCCCGCCGTACACGGCTGTGCCCGACTCGTGCGGGTCGAAGCGATCAGCCACCAGCGGCGCGAACTGGCTCATCGTCGCCAGGAACGGTGTGGGGTCGGTCGCGCGGCCCAGCTCTTCGAGAACGATGGCGAGCTCGACCGTGCTCTGCGGGTCGTTCAGCTCGGTCCACCCCTGATCCACGTACGACTTCCACAGTGGGCTCGGGTCGACGCCCTCCTCGGCCACGCTGCGCACCAGCGAGGGCGGGCACTGTTTGGTGACGGCATCGCGCACCGTGTCCTGCCACAGCCGCTGATCAGCATCGAATTCCAACAGCATCCGCGTCGCCTCTCGTCGTGACTGTCACGGCGAGAATATCATTCTCGGTTGCGGAAGTAATAATCTCTGAAACCGGGCATGCGATCACCGAACCGGCTGTGACGAGCCGAATTGCTCTCACGAACTAGCTGCTGGTCAACAACCCGTCGGCGGGGCCATCCCAGCGGTCGAGGTTCACGAATTCGGCCAGCGCACGGCGGCGCAGCGGCCCGTGCTGGCCCTTGGGCCATCCGACCACGATGTGGCCGGCGACCATCCAGCCCTCGGGGATACCGACGGCCTCGCGCAGCAGTTGCTCACCGCCATAGGAGGCCCAGCTGGTCATGCAGGCGCCGAGCCCCTGCGCGCGGGCGGCCAGCAGAAAGTTCTGCATGGCGGGAAAGATCGACCCGCCGAGCAGCAGTTCCGACGCCGTTGGGTAACGGGCCTGCGCGAACAGCACCGACGTGAATTCACCGGCGCGGTCGTGCAATTCGTACGTCGCACGGTAGGTGCGGGCGCGACGGCTGTCGTCGCCGTTTGCGGGCCGGCTCATTCCGTAGACCGGCTCGATCACCTCCAGCGCGTGGGCGGCGGCCTTGGCCACCACGGCGCGCTGCTCGGGTGAGCGCAGCACCACGAAACGCCAGCCCTGGGCGTTGGCACCCGAGGGAGCCCACCGCGCCGCCTCGAGGCACCGCGCCAGGGTCGCGTCGTCCACCGGTTTGTCGGTGAAGCGCCGGATCGTTCGGGCGGTCGCCATCACTTCCCAGACATCAGCGCTTGCTCCGGTCATCGCTTCTCCTCAATACCGAGGGTCGCCCAGCTCGTATTCCCGTTCATCGCAAGCGAATTGGGTGATCGCGAAGCTCCACCGGGAACGAGGACTCCAGAGGGCAGGTCCATGTGAACCTCGACTGTAGACCCCCGCGGATATGGCGTGGTGCAAGACTGCGCTCAGACAATCGGAACAGCCAGCGGCGCCCCACGGCAACCACCGGGGCCGCTGCACCCGGAGTTGAGGAGGAAGGCGTTGGATCGCGAAACCTATGAGCGGGGGCGGCAAATCCGTTCCGACGTGCTGGGCGCGGAGTACGTCGACCGCGCCTTGGCCGGCGCGGATGACTTCACCGGCCCCCTGCAAGATCTCGTCACCGAGTACTGCTGGGGCGCCGTGTGGGGCCGCGAGGAGCTGCCGCGCAAGACCCGCAGCATGCTCAACCTGGCGATGATCGCGGTGCTCAATCGGCCCAACGAATTACGGATGCACGTCAAAGCGGCGCTGACCAACGGTGTCACCCGTGAGGAGATCCGCGAGATCTTTCTGCAGGTGGCGATTTACGGAGGCGTGCCGGCCGCGGTCGACAGCTTTCGCATCGCGCGCGAGGCGTTCGCCGAGCTGGAACAGGACTAGGGGCGCATCGTGGAGGTCGGATTCATCGGGTTGGGAAACATGGGCTTTCCCATGGCATGCCGCCTCATTGAAGAAAAGCACGACGTCGTCGCGTTCGATACGCGCAACTCGGCGCTCGCACGCATCGTGGCCTTGGGAGCCCGCCCGGCGTCGTCGCCCAAAGAGGTCGCCGATCGCGCCGACACGGTGCTGGCCAGCCTTCCCACGCCGGCAGTATCGCTGGAGGTGGCCGCCGGCGCGGCCGGCGTGATCGAAGGCGCACGGATCAAGCGCTTTGTCGATTTGTCCACCGTCGGCAGTCAAGTAGCGGTGCAGATCCATGGCCTCCTTGCCGAACGGAACATCGTGCGGATCGACAGCCCGGTCAGCGGCGGTGTCGGCGGCGCCGAGAAGGGGTCTCTGGCGCTCATGGTGTCCGGTCCACGCAACGAATTCGACGTCCTACGAACGGCGCTCGAAGCCCTCGGCCGGCCGGTGTACGTCGGGGACAAACCCGGCTCGGCGCAGACGATGAAGCTGGCCAACAACATCTTGGCGGCCAACGTCTTGGCCGCGACGGCCGAAGTGGTCGTCATGGGAGTCAAAGCCGGGCTCGACCCCGGCGTGATGATCGAGGTCCTCAACGCGGGGTCGGGCGCGACGAGCGCAAGCCGCGACAAGTTTCCCCGCGCGATCCTGCCGCGCACCTTCGATTACGGCTTTGCCACCGGCCTGATGGTCAAGGATGTGCGCCTGTACCTCGATGAGGCGAAGGCGCTTGGCGTGCCCGCCGAAGTTGCCGAGACGACGGCCCGGCTGTGGGAGGCCGTCGCTCGCGATGAAGGACCCGACTCCGATTTCACGACGGTGATCAAACCTTTCGAGAGGGCCGCCGGCGTCACGGTGGGCCCATCTCCCTCCTGAGCCATCGAAGCGGGCACCACGTCGTGACCTCGTGCTTCGTGGCGGGCTGGGGCCTAGGGCCACACGGATCCCCTCCCTCATCTACCCGGAGAATGGTATTATCCGGAATGAAGAACCACACTTGCTCAGAAGCCCGCGAAAAGCCCATCACCAGCGATAACGACTAAACGGAATGCTTACCGAAAACCTATTGATCGACCGCTCAGCAAAATGTTAGATTGGCTATTCACATGACCTCGCACGGCTCGCTTTCTGCCGCCGGAGCCGAAGGGTGGCTCTCGTGATCACACACGCTGACGGGACAAGCACACCGCTGATCGACGCAAGCGTGCACATCTTCTTCCCGTCCAACAAGGCGTTGCGGAACACCCTGCGCGAGCCGTTCAAGAGCCGCGGCTTCCCCGATTACGAGATGGACTGGTACGGCGCCCCCGGCGGCGAGTACGCGCCCAACACCGAGGGGCCGGATCGTCAGTACCCCGGTTCGGATCCGGAATTCGTTGCCACCGAACTGTTTACCAAGCGCGGGGTCGACGTGGCCGTCCTGCATCCGATGGCGCGCGGCATCATGCCGGACCGGCACCTGGGCAGCGCGCTGCACGCGGCGCACAACGAAATGATGGTGTCGAACTGGCTGGAATCGAGTCAGTTCGGCGAGCGGTTCCGCGGCACCATCCGGGTGAACCCCGACGACATCCCCGGCGCACTGCGCGAGATCGAGAGATGGCGTTCCCATCCGCGCGTGGTTCAGATCGGCGTCCCGCTGCAATCCCGTGAGCTATACGGCAAACCGCAGTTCTGGCCGATATGGGAGGCGGCGGTCGACGCCGGCCTACCCGTCGCCGCGCACATCGAGGTCGGGTCGGGCATCGCGTTTCCGCCGACGCCGAACGGAAACACTCGTACGTACGAGCAGTACGTCAGCTTCATGGCGCTGAACTACCTGTACCACCTGATGAACATGATCGCCGAGGGAGTGTTCGAGCGGTTCGACGGCCTCAAATTCGTCTGGGGCGATGGCGCCGCCGACTTCGTGACGCCGTTCATCTGGCGGATGGACACGTTTGGCCGGCCGCACCTGGAGCAGACGCCGTGGTCCCCTCGAATCCCCAGCGACTACCTGCCCGGCCATGTGTATTTCGTCCAGGGCAGTCTCGACGGCCCCGGCGACGTCGAGTTCGCCGGTGAATGGTTCGGCTTGACCGGCAAGGACGACATGGTGATGTTCGGCTCCAGCTATCCACACTGGCAGTGTGGCGACATCACAAAGCTGCCCAGCGCGCTCTCCGTCGAGCAGCGCGAGAAGCTGTGCTGGCGTAACGCGGCGCAGCTCTACGGCATAGACATTCCCGCCGGGGTGGGCGCACAGTAGAAGTATCGCGAAAGACTGAGGAGAGCCAGATGACGTTGACCCATTCGCAGGAGCGGCTTCCCGCTACCGAGCGCATTGCCGTCCGCTGCGTCGACTCGGATGTTCACCCGGCCCCCAAGCGCGGAGAGCTGCTTCCGTACATCCCCGAGCCGTGGCGCAGCAAGTACTTTCTCACCCGCTCCGTGGGCGAGCAGATCTACTACGACGCCCCGGACTACGCGCACTCCTACGCGATGCGGGTGGACTCCTTCCCCGCCAACGGCGAGTTCCCCTGCAGCGACCCGGATCTGGCGTTCCGCCAGCTGATCATGGAGGCCGGCTCCGACATCGCGATCCTGGAACCGGCGGCCTACCCGGCACGCATTCCCGAAGCGCAGCACGCGATGTCGGCCGCGCTCAACGATTGGCAGGCCAATCACTGGCTGGACAGCCACAACAACTGGCACGAGCGGTGGCGCGGTTCGATCTGCATCGCCATCGAGGAGCCGGAAGCGTCCGTGCGTGAGATCGAACGCTGGGCCGGCCATCCGTACATGGCGCAGATTCTGATCAAGGCCGAGCCGCGGCCGTCCTGGGGCCACCCGAAGTATGACCCGATCTGGGCGGCCGCCACCAAGCACGACATCACCGTGAGCTGCCACCTGTCGCGTAGCCAGTTCGACGAGCTGCCCATCCCGCCGGTGGGATTCCCCAGCTACAACCACGATTTCATGGTCACCTACTCGTTGCTGGCCGCAAACCAGGTGATGAGCCTGATATTCGACGGCGTGTTCGATCGATTCCCGACGCTGCGGATCGTGTTCGTCGAGCACGCGTTCAGCTGGATCCTGCCGCTGATGTGGCGCATGGATTCGATCTACGAATCGCGCAAGTCGTGGCTGGACATCAAGCGCAAGCCTTCGGAATACGTCAAGGACCACATCAAGTTCACCACCCAACCGCTGGACTACCCCGAAGACAAGACCGAGTTGACCCGGGCGCTGGAATGGATGGAGTGCGAAAAGATCCTGCTCTTCTCCTCGGACTACCCGCACTGGACGTTCGATGACCCCCGCTGGTTGGTCAAGCACCTCCCCAAGGCCGCCCGCGACGCGGTCATGTACAAGAACGGCATCGCGACGTATCACCTGCCCGAGACCGTTCCGGTTCTCGAGGGTCAGACCCGGGTGCTCTGAATTGACCGCTCAAGAGGAAGGGGCAACCACAAGGCGCCCCGAGCCCCGACTCGCCCAGGGTCGCGAGCATGTCGTTGCCACACTCGACGAAATCCCGCCGGGCACACACAAACTGGTACCGATCGGGCGCCATGGTGTCGGTGTCTACAACGTCAACGGCACCTTCTACGCCATCGCGAATTACTGTCCCCACCAGGGCGGGCCGCTGTGTTCGGGGCGACCCCGGGGGCGCACGATCGTGGACGAGACCGCGCCCGGTGACTCGGTGATGGTGCGCGACCTGGAATTCATCTACTGCCCTTGGCATCAATGGGGTTTCGAGCTGGCGACCGGCACCACCGCGGTCAAGCCGGAATGGAGCATTCGCACCTATCCGGTGCGCGTCGTCGGCAACGACGTTTTGGTGCAGGCCTAACTACAGGAGAATCGGGTGCCTTCTATCGAGATCAACGGGGGAAATGTCGTCTACGAAATCCTCGGTGACTCGGGCGATCTCATTGCCCTGACGCCGGGCGGCCGGTTCAGCATGGAGATCCCCGGCCTGCGTCCGCTGGCCGATGCCCTGGCCGCGGGTGGCTATCGGGTGCTGCTGTGGGACCGGCCCAATTGCGGCGCCTCAGACGTGCAGTTCTACGGGCAAAGCGAGTCCCACATGCGCGCCGAGACGCTGAACAAGCTGGTGACGGGTCTGGGCTTCGAGCGCTGCATTCTCGCCGGAGGATCAGGCGGGGCAAGGGATTCCATGCTCACCACGATGCTCTACCCCGAGATGGTCACCAAGCTCGTGGTGTGGAACATCGTCGGCGGCATCTACGGCACGTTCGTGCTCGGGTCCTTCTACATCGTCCCCAGCATTCTCGCGGTGCGCGGCACGGGGATGGACGGTGTGGTCAAGGTTCAGGAATGGCGCGAGCGCATCGAGGAGAACCCGGACAACAAGCAGCGGTTCCTCGACTTCGACTCCGGCGAGTTTCTCAAGGTCATGCTGCGCTGGCTCAACGCATTCGTTTCCAAGCCGGGACAGACGATTCCGGGCGTCGAGGATGAGATGTTCGACCGGATCAAGGTCCCCACGTTGATCATTCGTGGTGGCGAGAACGACATGGACCACCCCAAGCGGACGTCGCTGGAAGTCAGTTGCTTGATCAAGGGTTCGAAGCTCATTGATCCGCCGTGGCCCGAGGATGCCTGGGAACGCGCCTCCGAGGATCGGGCGGCGGGCAGGGTGCAGCATTTCAACATGTTCGACACGTGGGTGCAGGCGGCGCCGGCGATTTTGGAATTTCTGGGGTCGTAATGGGGCTACACGGTGCGAATGTGGACCTCGCAATTGAGCGACGCCTCCAGCGCCGTGTGCACTCGGCTTTCCGGAATCCGTTCGAGGTCCTTCTCACGCAGGGTCACGTACACGATGTCGAAACCGTCGTCGCCCGGGATCCGCTCGATGTCACCGGTCAGCCCGAACGCGGACAACACCCCGTGAGCGTCGTCGTTGGTCCCCCGGCTGACAAAGGTGATCACTCCCGGGTTGGGGGTGGTGCCGAACGCATTGGCGCACAATCCGATTGCGGTCTTTTGAGCCGCGCCGCCGTCTTCGGCCGCGATGAGCAATTCGACCTCGCGGCGGCGCACCGGCATGGTGGCGAGGTCGTTTTTAACCACGTCGGCGCCCACCGCGGCCGCGAGCTCGTGGAGAGCTGCCATGCCGTCACGTAGTTGCGCGGGCGTGAGCCCGCTTTCCGGGTCGACGTTGATACGCACCACCGCAGTTCGCATGTGTGCAAGCCTAACTAAGACGATGGCAGGCCAGCTTTGAACACCACTCAGTCCACCACTACCATCGCCGTCCCCGCCGGGTGCACACCACGGCTGCTGTCCGAGCGGTCCGGTCAAGCTCGCGAGGACCTCGCGGCGTATCGACAGCTCGGCGGCTACCAACCGCTCACCGACGCCGATTCCTTGCTGAGCGAAGTCGAATCCAGCGGGCTCGTCGGCCGCGGCGGAGCGGCCTTTCCACTCGCGGTGAAGCTACGCACGGTGCGCGAGAACGGGCGCCTGATGGCGGACATCGGTGCCCCCGTCGTCGTCGCGAACGGCGAAGAGGGAGAACCGGCGTCGGTCAAGGACCGCTGGCTGTTGCGCAACCGTCCCCACCTGGTCTTGGACGGACTGCGATTGGCGGCGACGATCGTTGCCGCCGACCGCGCCTATATCTATGTGTCGGACCCGGAATCGGCGCACAGCGTCGAAACCGCGCTGGGCGAACTGGATCCCGATACGCTCGGCGTCACGATCGCCATGCTGACGGTGGCGGCCGGCTATGTGGCCGGCGAGGAGACCGCGGCGGTCCGCGCAATCAACGGCGGCCCGGCCAAGCCAACGGACAAGCCGCCCCGGCCATTCGAGGCGGGCGTCGATGACCGGCCCACCTTGGTGAGCAACGTCGAGACCTTGGCCAATCTGCCCTACGTGCAGTGCCACGGCTCGGCGGCTTTCCGCGCGCAGGGCACGCCGCTGTCGTCGGGCACCTTCCTGGCCACCATCACCGGGGCCGGGCGGCCGCCGGTGCTCTACGAGCTTCCCCACGGCCTACCGTTCACCGAATTGCTTGCCCTGCATGGGGTTCCGGCCGACCAAGTGCGTGGAGCGCTGATGGGCGGCTATTTCGCCGGCCTGCTCAACCGTTCTGTACTGGAGACCACCCTGGACCACGAGACGATGCGACGGGTCGGCAGCGGCCTGGGCTGCGGCGCGATCTCGGTCATCACCGACGACTGCCCCGTGGCGGTGGCGGCGTCGGTGCTGGCGTATTTCGACCGCGAAAATGCCGGGCAGTGCGGATCGTGCTTCAACGGGACGGCGGCGATGGCCGCGTCGGCCGGTGCGCTGCGTGACGGCAGCGCAGCCACAGAAGACGTGGAGCGGTTGCGCCGCTGGTCCGTCGTACTGCGCGGACGCGGGGCCTGCGCGACCCTGGACGCCGCCACGAACGTGGCCGCCAGCCTGCTCGATCAGTTCCCGGACGAAGTCGCTGCGCACCTCGCCGGCGCCTGCCCGGACTGCGCCCACGGCGCTTTCCGCGCCGACCGTCCCTACGAGGCGGAGGCGGTGAGGCAAGCGTGAAAATCCGTCTGGACCGCACCATTTGCGACGGCTTCGGCATCTGCGCCAAACACGCGCCGGGATACTTCTCGCTGGATGACTGGGGGTACGCCTCCCTCATCGGGGACGGCACGGTGGCGGAGGCGGATCGCGATGCGGTCATGCGCGCGCTGCTGGACTGCCCGGTGCATGCCATCACCGAAATCGGTCAGCGCACCTCCCGGCCGTCCCAGCCGCCAATCACCGAAGCCGAGGATCCGGCCGAGAACCTGAAAACCGAAGAGAACGAAGCGGAATGGGGATTCACGCGTTGAGCTTCTCCGGGCCTGACGGTTAGCGACCATGCAACTCACCTTTGACACCGACGTTGAAGCCTTCCGCGCGCAGTTCGTCGCCTTTCTCACCGAACATCTGCCGCCGGAGGCGCAGGCCGTGGAGCGGCCTTCGTCGACGTCGCACGTGCCCGAATGGTCGCGCCGCTGGCAGCAACTCCAGTTCGACCACGGCTGGCTGCTGCCGGGAAACCCACCGGAATTCGGTGGCCGCAACGCCAACATCCTGCAGCAGTTCGTGCACCGCGAAGTGCTCTCGCGGCGCCGGATCTATCACTGCTTCAATCCCCAAGGCGTCGGTATCATTGCCGCGTCGCTCCTGTCCTTCGGGACCGAGGAACAGAAGCAGCGCTGGGCCGTCCCGATCCTGCGGGCCGAGAAGACCGCGTCGCTGGGAATGAGTGAACCCGGAGCCGGGTCCGACCTGGCCGGGCTGCGGACCAAGGCCGAGTTGGTGGGCGACCACTTCGTGGTCAACGGCCAGAAGGTATGGACCTCGGGCGCCCATGACGCCGACGTCATCCTGACATTCGTTCGCACCGACCCAAACGCCCCCAAGCACAAGGGAATCAGCGCACTGCTCATTCCGACTGACACCCCCGGGGTAGCGCGTCGCCCCTTCGCATCGGTCTACGACCGCGACGAGCTGGACTTCAACGAGGTGTTCTTCAACGATGTCCGGGTACCCGCGGACAACCTGGTCGGCCCGCTCAACGGCGGCTGGCGGGTCGCCAACGGGTCACTCGGCCACGAACGCACCCTGATGTGGATGGCCTTCGCGAACCGGCTCGAACAACTGCTCGAGGACTACCGGCCGGCGGACGCGGTGAACGCGGACCACTACGCCACCATCGTGATGGATTACTACGCGCTGCGGCTGCTCGGTTCGGCAGCGCTCGGACGCGCGGCCCGCGGCGACGTCGATGTGGCCGCTTTGTCCGTGCTGAAGGTCTTCGGTTCGGAAGCCGAACAGAGCGCGCTGCGGCACGCGCTGGACGCGGCCGGGGTCGACGGATTGCGCGCCAAGGCGCTGACGGCCCCGTACAACCCTTACGCCCCTGACCTTTTCACCGCCAGCTGGTTCGCCCGCTACATCAGCAGCTACGCGGGCACGATCGCGGGCGGTACGTCGGAGATTCAGCGCAATATCATCGCCCAGCGGGTCCTCGGCCTGCCGGCGCGCTGATCACAACCCGGGGCACACGGAGGACAGGAACTCCTGGGTGCGACGTCGCGATGCGGCCCGCTCGCCAGCATCCTTGCCCAGTGGCACAATTCGCGCCGCCAGGTCGGTCACGCCCGCGTCACGGTAACGGCTTAGCCGCGCGAGGATTTCCGACTCATCACCGGCAGCCATGGTGTCGCCGACGTCCTCGGCGTCGCCGTGCTCCAGCAGTCGCACATAGTTGGGTGAGAAATCCGCATGCCCGAGCACCTCGCTGGCGTAGGCGCGGGCGTCGCCTATCTCGTTGGCCGAGCACAGTGCGACGGGAACGCCGGCGACGATCCGGGGCGCGGGACGACCGGCCCGGGTCGCCGCTGCGGTGATGCGCGGAACGACGTGGTCCCCGATCGCCCGCTCGTCGGCCATCCACAAAACGGTGCCGCCGGCCCGTTCTCCCGCGAGTCGCAGCATCGCCGGTCCCAGCGCCGCCAGTACGACCGGCACCTGGTGGGCGTCCGTGACATCCACCGGCGAATGGACGCAATAGCTTTCGTTGTCGACATCGACGGTCCCGGGTCCGGCGAACGCCGCGGCGAGCACGTCGAGGTAGTCGCCCATCAAGCGAGCCGGGCGATCGTAGGGCAATCCCAGTTGGGAGTTGACGATCCAATGATGTGACGGCCCGATGCCGAGCGTGAACCGCCCGCCGCACACGATCTGCGTGGTCAAGGCTTGTTGCGCCATGATCATCGGATGGCGCGTCTGAATCGGAACGACCGCGGTCCCGATTTCGATGTGATCGGTCGCCTGCCCGATCAGCGTCACGGCGGTCATCGCGTCGAGGTAGCCGGGAACCTGGGGCATCCAGAACGCCGCGAAGCCGGCGCTTTCGGCCGCGACGGCATCGTCGATCAGCCCGGCCAGCCGATCAGCACGCGAGCGCTCCTTGTCGGACCCAACCATCACGCCGATGCGCACGCGACCCCCCGACTCCCTTGGCTACGGGACATACCGGTCCCACTCGTAGGGCACCACCGCGAAAAATGGTGCGGCAAACAAGGGTTCGACGCCGGAATCGGCCCAACGGTCGGTCAGAACCGGTCGCATCCGTTCCGCGGTGGCGATCGGGTCGTCATCCAGGAAGCAGTACGTGATCGACTGATCGGGTTGGGCACTGGCCAGTTGGGCGTCGACCCGGCGCGATCGCGCTGACCAGACGCCGGTGACACCGTCGACCTCGAGCAGCGGGTCCACCGATGCCAATCCCCGTTCGACCAGCAGGAACGCACCCCGCGCGGGCAACCAGGGCAGGACATCCGAGCCGGCCTTGATCCCGGGCGCAGCGGCTTTGTTCTGGACGTCGTACACGCCGCGCTCCACCGGCGGCAGCAACGGAAGTTTGCGACCGGCATTGCCCAGCGCGGTGGACAATTCGTTGAATTCGCGAAGCCCGGCGGCGTCGGCGAAGAAGTACGTCATCACGTGGTCGACCGCGTTCAACGGCCCGTCGTTCAGCGCGCGCACAGAGCGGCAGGCCGGTGTGGACACCAGCCGCAACGAGGCGCGCACCGCCGCCAGACGGTGTTGCTCCGGGCGGTGGTCAAGGGTGTGCCAGCGTAGGTACTCGGCGTCCTTGCCGTCGGGGTGGCGGGTCGCCATAGACACGAATAGGGTGGTGATCCCGCCATTCCCGGTGGCAAGGACCTCGGCGACCTCGTCCGAGGGCGTGCCGGGCAGATGCATCGCGTTTGTCCTCACGCTCGCGTCGAATCATGCTGGGGCAGGGTTAGTTCGGGGTGGCGGGCCGCAATCATGCGCCGGAAGCCCTCGCGCCACGGCACCTTGGTGCGGCCGAGCACCTCGTGCATGCGGGTGACGTCCGGCCATAGCGGCGTGTGTGCATCGGGCGTGTACTCGAAGATCGGCTCGACACCGACCAGCTCCCCCATGAAAGTGCAGTAATCCTCGACGCTGACCGTTTCGCTGCCGGCCCAATTCACCACGACCGGCGGCGTCGCGGCCACTTCCATGGCGCGGATTCCGAGTTCCACGTAGTCGTCTTCATAGATCGGGTTGTAGTTGTTCGGCTTGTCGGGATGCAGCCGAATGGGCTTGCCCGCCAGCATCGCATCGAGACGATCAGCGGGCGCACCTCCCTGCGGCCCATAGGTCGAACAGATCCGGATGATGGTCAGCGGGATGTGAAACCGCCTGGCAATCCAGGTGCAGACCGCCTCCGCCGCAACCTTGGAGAAGCTGTAGTTCGCGCGCAGCGGCACACCCGGCGGATCGGATTCGGCCAATGGCCGACGCCCCTGGTACGCGTAGATCGAGCCGGTTGAGCACAACACGAAACCCTTGGCGGCGCGGCAGTGGTGGAGCAATTCCCCCGACATGTGCGCGTTGGTTTCGACGCAGCGGCTCCAGTCGCCGCTGCCGGGATCCACGGCCGCGTGAAAGACGTAGGTGAAATCGTCGGGGAGACCGGAGAAGTCGCCGGCGCCGACGTCCAGCGCGACGGGTTTGATGCTGGCACCGACGAGCTTTTCCCGGGCCGCGGGGTCTTTCAGGCGCGCGGCGCCCCACACCTCGTTTCCCGTTGCCGCGAGGGCGCGCGCAATGGGAAACGCGATCTTGCCCGTTGCCCCGGTGATCAGGATCTTCTCCGCTTCGAGCAACCAGCCCTCCGAATGTTAAGTACTTGATAACGCGCTTGGAGCATAACTCTCGGCCGAAACGAAATGCCACGGGAGGGCGCGCTCGGTGTCATGTCTTCCGCGGATCAACTTCTCCTGGTCGTGGCGGTATCTACGGAATAAGCTAAAGCCCGCCAACGTCGAAAAGGCCCCCATAGGAGGCCCACCATGCAGTGGTTTGTTCGTCGTGTGACCGCCGTCACTGCGGTCGCCGTCGCGGCGATGGCGGTCGGGGTGATCGCGACCCCTGCAATAGGCACGGCGGAGTGCGATCGCAACATGTCGTGGAATCGGACAACCGACGAGTGCACACCGCCACCGCCCATGCCAGCGTGGTACGCACCCCCGCCGCCATACGCGCCGCCATTCGCATCGCAGGATGTGCCGCCGCCTCCGCCGCGGCCGTGGTGGTCACCGAACGAACCGATGTGGAATGCCGGCTTTCACCAATGGGGTACCTATTTCACCGGCACCTGGGTGCCGTACTGACGGTGCTCGCACGGCAGGCTCGGTCTAGATCGTGCCTGCTCGCAAGTGATAACGTGATTCTCCGATTCGTATAACGGCCCTACCGAGTTGGCCGTGCGACGCACCGGAGGTGACGTGTCAGCAGCACCCGGCCGCCCATTGCCCCTGGTCACGCAGGAGAACGAATTCTTCTGGACCTCGGGCGCCGACGGAAAGCTGCGGCTGCAGGAATGCAAGAGCTGCGAATCGCTGATCCATCCGCCGGCCCCGGTGTGCCGGTATTGCCGCTCCCTCGACGTGGGGATTCGCGCTGTCTCCGGCAGGGCAACCCTTGCCGGATTCACCCTCAATGAGCGGTTCAGCCTGCCAGGGCTCGCGGCGCCGTACGTGATCGCCCAGGTCGCAATCGCTGAGGACCCCCGGGTCCGGCTGACCACCAACATCGTCGACTGCGATCCCGGTCAGCTCGAACTCGGCCAGCAGGTCGAGGTCGTCTTCGAGCAGGTCCAGGACGTGTGGTTTCCGCTGTTTCGGCCTATCGCCGACGCCGAGCCCGCTGAACTGCCCGCCGACGAGATCGCACCCGACCGGTTCGGTGAGCACGTCCGGCCCATGCTGACCGTCGAGAAATTCGAGGACAAGGTCGCCCTGACCGGGATCGGCGCGTCGCCGATCGGTCGCCGGTTGATGCAGCTGCCGCTGGCGCTGACGGTGCAGGCGTGCGAAGCGGCCATCGCCGACGCCGGCTTGACCTACGCCGACATCGACGGCCTGTCCACTTACCCCGGCGCGATCAATGTCGGCGGCTTCGGCGAGGGCGGCACCACCGCCCTCGAGGGCGCGCTCGGCATTCGGCCGACGTGGCACAACGGTGCCATGGAGACGTTCGGCCCGGGCGGCTCGGTGATCGCCGCGATGCTCGCGGTCGCCTGCGGGCTGGCGCGTCACGTGCTGTGCTTCCGCACGCTGTGGGAAGCCACCAACGGCGAGCTGATGAAGCAGGGCAAGATCACCCCATCGATGGGCCGAATGTCGGGCTGGCAGATGCCATTCGGCGCGACGTCGGCGGCACACACGTTGGCGATGAACGCGCAGCGGCACTTTCACCGGTACGGCACCACCAAGGAAACGTTGGGCTGGATCGCGTTGAACCAGCGCGCCAACGCCGAACTCAACCCGACCGCCATCTACCGGACGCCGATGACGATGGACGACTATCTCAACGCGCGGCCCATCACCACGCCGTTCGGGCTGTACGACTGCGACGTGCCGTGCGACGGCGCCATCGCCGTCATCGTCTCCGCCGTCGACGCCGCCCGCGACCTGGCCAAGCCGCCGGTGCTGGTGGAAGCGGTGGGCACCCAGATCGTCGAGCGACTCGACTGGGACCAAAGCACCCTCACCCACGAGCCGCAGGTGTTGGGCCAGGCGGCGCACGTGTGGACGCGGACCTCGCTGCGGCCCGCCGACGTCGACGTCGCCGAGCTCTATGACGGCTTTTCCTTCAACTGCCTGTCCTGGATCGAGGCGCTGGGTTTCTGCGGTATCGGTGAGGCCAAGGAATTCCTGGACGGCGGCAAGAACATCGCGCGCGACGGTCAGCTGCCGCTCAACACGCACGGCGGCCAGCTTTCGCACGGCCGCACGCACGGCATGGGTTTGCTGCATGAGGCCGTCACCCAGCTGCGCGGCGAGGCCGGCGACCGCCAGGTCGCCGACGCCCGCGTCGGCGTGGTCAGCAGCGGCGGCCTCACACCCAGCGGCGTGATCCTGCTGCGGACTGACGCGTGAGTGCAGCACAGCCGCGTCCTCGCCTCGTCATCGTGGATGGCGTGCCGATGTCGGCGATTGTCGCCGAACCCGAGAACCCCGATGACCCCAAGGCCGTCATCGTGGCCATCCACGGCGGGGGCACCACCGCCGTCTATTTCGATTGCCCGGGTCACCCATCATCCTCACTCTTACGCACCGGTGCCGCAGCAGGATTCACCGTCGTCGCGCTCGATCGGCCCGGCTATGGCAGTTCGGCGCCGTACCCGGAGGCGATGGCCGAACCCGAGCAGCGAGTCAATCTCGCATACGGGGCGGTGGATCGCATCCTCGGGCAGAAGCCACGCGGTGCCGGACTGTTTCTGATGGGCCATTCGGGCGGCTGCGAACTTGTCCTGCGGATGGCCGCGGAGGGCGGGGCCGAGCGTGGCGCGGATCTGCTCGGCATCGAATTGGCCGGCACCGGCCGGCACTATCACCCCGCGGCCCGCGACATCCTGAAGACGGCGACCCGCGAACGTCGTCCCGCGGGATTGCGTGAGCTGTTGTGGCAACCCGAAAGCCTGTACCCGCCCGAGGTTCTCAACGGGGCGACGGTCTCCCCGACCGCCCCGTCCTACGAGGATCAGATGGTGTCGAACTGGGCGCGCCAGGATTTCCCGGCGCTCGCTCCCGCCGTACGGGTGCCGGTGCAGTTCAGCATCGCCGAGCACGAAAAGGTCTGGCAGAACGACACTTCGGCGATGGACGAGATCGCGGCGCTGTTCTCGGGAACGCCGCGATTCACCGTTCATCGACAGGCCGATGCGGGGCACAACATCAGCCTCGGTCACACGGCGGCGGACTATCACGCCAAGGTTCTGGCGTTCGCGGACGAATGCGTGGGGGCCCGTTCGCGGTCGCCAGATCAGTCGAACGTGACGGCACAGTCACTTTCGGACCCGAGCGTGACCGTGGTGTCACGCTCGGCAGATGACGAAGCCGATCTGGAGGCCGGTTGATGCACGTCGGATTCATCGGCTTGGGCAGTCAGGGCGGGCCAATGGCGCGACGGATCGCCGAGGCCGGCTACCCGACCACGCTCTGGGCGCGCAGATCCGAGACCCTCGAGGCGTTCGCCGACACCGCCGCCAAGATCGCCGGCTCGCCGGCCGAACTCGCCGCGGCCAGTGACCTGGTTTGCCTCTGTGTCGTCGGCGACGCCGACATCGACGAACTCACCGGCGGCGAGCATGGCCTGCTGTCGGCGATGAAGCCCGGCGGCATCATCGCGGTGCACAGCACGGTGCACCCCACGACGTGCCGAGAACTTGCGAAGCGCGCTGGGGCCCTCGGTGTTTCGGTCGTCGATGCGCCGGTGAGCGGCGGTGGTGGTGCGGCGGCGGAGCGCCGCCTGCTGGTGATGGTCGGCGGCGACACCGACACGGTGGAACGCTGCCGTCCGGTCTTCGAAACCTATGCCGATCCGGTCGTTCATCTCGGCGAGCTGGGTTCCGGCCAAACCACCAAGCTGCTGAACAACCTGTTGTTCACGGCCAACCTCGCCACGGCGGCCACGGCCCTGGCACTGGCGAATGCGCTCGGCGTCACCCCGGAGCGCCTCACCGAGGTCGTCTCCCGCAGCAGTGGAAATAGCTTTGCGCTCAACGCCCTCGGCGGCATCGGTGGGCTGGAGCGGCTTGCCGGTGTCGCCGGGGGGCTGCTGCAGAAGGACGTCCGGCTGGTGGTCGATCTTGCCGTCCAGGCCGGGGCCGACGGCGGCGCGGTGCTCGAGGCGGCCGACGCGGCGCTGGCCCTGATGGACCACCCACGGTGAGAGTCGGATTCGTCGGCGCGGGGCGGATGGGTCGCCCCATGGTGAGTCGTCTGGTCGCGGCCGGCCACGACGTCCAAGCCGTGGGCCGGACCGCCGAAAAGCGCCGTGAACTCCAGCAACTGGGCGCGCGGGTCGTCAAGGAGGCGGCCGACGCCGGCGCGCACGCCGACGTGGTGGTGCTCTGTGTGTTCACCGACGAGCAGGTGCGCCAGGTATGCCTGGACGGCGCATTGCTACCGACGATGCCGTCCGGTTCGGTGCTGGTGGTGCACACCACCGCCAGCCCAAGCACCATCGAGGCCGTCGCCGCGCGCGCCGATCACGTGGACGTCGTCGACGCCGCGGTCAGCGGGGGTCCGCACGACATCGCGGCCGGGCGGCTCACGCTGTTCGTGGGCGGCGCCGACGCGCCGGTCGAGCGGGTACGGCCGCTGCTGGGTTGCTATGGGGATCCGGTCCTGCATGTCGGGCCCGCCGGCGCCGGCCAGAAAGTGAAGCTGGTCAACAATGCCCTGTTCGCGGGGCAGATCGGGTTGCTCGCGGAGGCCATCCGGCTGGGCGAGCGGCTCGGCGTGCCCGAGTCGACGTTGCTGAGCGCACTGGGCCACGGCAGCGCGACCAGTCGCGTGCTGAACCTCGTCGCGACGGGCGGGTCCGTCGCGTCGTTCATCGAGGTAACCGGCGACTTCGTCGGCAAAGACGTGGCGGTCGTCCGCGATATCGCCGCGGAACTGGGCAGCGGTCTGGGCGCGCTGGATGACGCCATCACGAGCATCGAATTTGAGCCGGCCGCCGCGAAGATGGTTTGAGATGGCAGCGTTTTGGTCTTTCCGGTTCGTCACGAAGGTATTACCGTTAGCGTTACAGTCGGGGACTCCGCTGTAACGGTTTCAGCCCGACCTCGCCGCGCAGGAGGATGCAGTGACAAAACCGAAGGTTGTCTTCGATCCGTACTCCGAGGACTACTTCAACAACCCGTTCGACATCTACCGACGGATGCGCGAGGAAGCGCCGCTGTATTACGACGAAAAAGAGGATTTCTACGCGCTGACCCGCCATGACGACGTGTCGGCCGCGTTCAAGGACTTCGAGACGTATTCCTCGGCACGCGGCTGCGACCTGGCGATGGTGCGCCGGGGCATTTCCCCCGAACAGAAGTCGATCATCTTCATGGATCCCCCGGAGCATCGCCACATGCGCAGCCTGCTCAACAAGGCGTTCACGCCGCGGGCGATTCAATCGCAGCGCGAGACCATCATCGAGGTGATCGACAAATACCTGGGCAACGTCGACGCCGACAATTTCGACGTCGTGCAGGACTTCTCCGGGCCGTTCCCGGTGGAGGTCATCACCCGGATGGCCGGGGTGCCGGAGGAATACCGCCAGCAGGTCCGCCACTGGATCGACACCAGCCTGCACCACGAACCCGGGCAGATCGAGGTCAGCGAAGCCGGCGTGCAGGCCAACATCGACACGGCAATGTATTACTTCAGCCTGGTCCAGGAGCGGCGCCAGGAGCCGCAGGACGACATGATCAGCCGGCTGATCGCCGCGGAGATTCCCGGCGAAGACGGCCAGCTGCGTAAGCTCGACGACATCGAAATCACCGGCTTCGCCACCCTTTTGGGTGGGGCGGGCGCCGAGACCGTCACCAAGCTGATGGGCAACGCCGCGGTGATCTTCGCCCACCACCCCGACCAGTGGCAGATGCTGCAGGAAGATCGCGACAAGATCCCCGGGGCGGTGGAAGAGCTACTGCGCTACGAGGGGCCGGTCCAGTACAACGTCCGCTACACCCTCAAGGAGGCGCACGTCACCGGTGGTGTGATTCCGCCCGGCAAACCGGTGTTCCTGTGTGGCGCCGCGGCGAACCGCGACCCGGAGGCCTTCACCGACGCCAACACGTTCGACATCGAGCGTGACCAGACCGAGGCACAGCATCTCGGTCTCGGATACGGGATCCACAGCTGCCTCGGCGCCGCGCTGGCCCGCCTGGAAAGCAGGATCGCACTGGAGAGGCTGCTCGACTTCATGCCGCGCTATGAGGTGGACTGGGCGGGGTGCACACGGGTGAACATGCAAAACGTCGCGGGCTGGAAGAACGTGCCCGTCAAGGTGCTCCGGTGAGGGGGTCACGGTGACGAAGAAGATCGAAGTCGATTGGGGACTCTGCGAGAGCAACGGCGTCTGCATGGGCATCAACCCGGAGATCTTCTTGCTGGGCGACGACGACATGCTGACCGTATTGCAGGAAGAAGTCACCCCGGAGAACGAGTCAGACGTGCGCGAGGCAGTTCGTCAATGTCCTCGCCAGGCGATCTCCATCGTCGGAGAGTAGCGATCAGAATCCGGACAGGATGACGGCGTTGCACTCGGCCGCCGCCTGTCGCAATTTCGCCGCTTTCTGATAGCCCTCGGACTCATACCACGCGCGGGCGGCATCCACCGATTCGAATTCCAGGACGACGGTCTGGTCGCCGTGCCAGTCGCCTTCGATGACTTTGGGCGCGGCATCCACCGCGAGCACGGTGGCTCCGCTCATCGCCGATCCGGCCGCCTGGGCGTACGCCTTCATGCCGTCTGGATCTTTGATCGCCTCGGTCAAAATGACATAACCTTTTGCCACTGAAGAATCTCCTTGCCTGCCTGTGTATCAGTTACTTCTCGCTGATCGCCTGCTCGGGACAACATTGGATGGCCTCACGGGCGTCCGCCTCCAATTCCGTTGGGACATCGGAATCTATCGCTTCGGCGTAACCGTCGTCGGTCAGGCTGAACACGTCGGGGCACAGGGTCAGACACATCCCGTGACCGCGACACTTCTGGTCGTCTACCCAGACCTTCATGCCAGCGTGAACTCCAGGTGCAGTTCGGTCAGTCCGCGCAGGATGTACGTCGGAACATATTGGTAGCGGCGGTCATTCGCCGGGCCGTGCATGTCCTCGTTGATCCTGATGTCGGTCGTGCGGTCGAGCAGCCGCTCGATCGCCACCCGGGTTTCGGCCCTCGCCAGCGGCGCGCCCGGGCAGCTGTGGATGCCGCGGCCGAACGAGATGTGCTGGCGGGCGTTCTTGCGGGCCGGGTCGAAGGTGGCGGGGTCTTCGAATCGGCGGGGATCGCGGTTGGCCGCCGCCTGCACGATCATCACGGTGGTACCCGCGGGCAGGTCGACGCCACCGATAGTGGCGGGCACCCGGTTCATCCGGAAGTCTCCCTTGACCGGGCTCTCGTGGCGCAGCGACTCTTCGATGAAGTTGGGGAGCAGGCTGCGGTCCTTGCGCAACTGCGCCTGGACGTCGGGGCGCTCCCCCAGGGTCTGCAGCGCGGCACCGAGCAGCCGCACGGTGGTTTCCTGCCCCGCCGAGAACACGTTGCTGGCGACGCGGGCCACGTCTTCGACCTCCGGAGTCGAGCCGTCGGGATAGGTCGCGGTGGCCAAGCCCGTCAGCACGTCGTCGCGAGGGTCACGGCGGCGGTCGACGATGTAGTCGGAGAAAAGGCCGTAGAGGAATTCCAGCGGACTGTGGGCGAGCGATTCCTTGCCGGTGCCGCCGACCCCGCCCCCCGAGTGCTCGCGGATGCCCTTGATGAATTTGTCGCGATCTTCCAGGGGCACGCCCAGCAGATCCGCGATCACCAGCAGGGTGAAGGGGCCGGCAAAGCCCTTGATCCATTCGCCGCGGCCGGGCGCCAGGAAGTCGTCGAGCGCCTGGTCGGCGAGCGCCCACATGGCGTCCTCGTTCTCCTTGAGACGCTTCGGGGTGATGAGCCGCATCAACAGGGAACGGTGGTTGGTGTGGGTCGGCGGGTCGAGCGTGGGCAGCTGATCGCTGAAGGGCAGCTCGTCGCGATGCCGCTCGATCAACTCGGTGACGTCGTCCCCCTCGAGCGGTACCGGAAAGCCGGGGAACGGGCCGGTCACCGAGACGCATGACGACCACGTCTCGGCGTCGTTGAGCACCGCACACGCCTCGTCCCAACCGGTGATCATGGTGACGTCGTGGTGGCTTTCCCGGGTGACGGGGCACCGTTGACGCAGCGCCTCGTAGTAGGGGTACGGGTCTTCGATGAGCTCGCTGCCGCGGAAGAAGTCCAACTCGGAGGATTCGTTCGTCATCTCCTGCTCCTTGAATCTCGGCTGGTGAGAACGTGCCTCTCGCAGATGAGTATTACATTTCCATACGGCGTGGTGGCCGTCAACGCGGGGTCCCGCCCGAACGCCGAACCCGCCGCACATCGAGCCGTCTGCCGACTGCCCGCCAGGTCAGCTGGCGGGCACCAGATCAGCGGCGACCGACGGCCACGCCAGAAGTCCGCTCCGGAAGGTCTCGACGTCACTCACGGGGATGTGCGGACCCCCCGCGGCGTTGGAGGCGGCCGCCAGGGCCCGGGCCTTGAACGTCTGCGCGGCCATGCTCAGCTGGTGTTGCACGAGGCCGACGCTTTCGTCGAGTTCGGCCGGCCAGTTCTGCCCCCACAGCGTGACCTCGGTGACGCCCTGGTCGAGCGCCTGCAGCACGCCCTGGCGTACCCGCGGGTCGCAGCCGAACAGGTCCGCCGCGGCTGCCAGGGATTGCGGGCGCGGGCGCGAGTGCGCCGACGTCAGGGCCTCCTCGAGGTCGAGCACCCGGGCGCCGACGATCTGCAGGGGCCGGTCGTCGTGGTGGTCGGCGACAAGCACGGTGACGTCCCATCCCGCCATCGACCGGTCGAAGATCCAGCCGCCGGCGAACCTCACCACGTCCATGACGGTGGCGGCGACGACGTCGAGCCGGTATCTCATGTCGTCGCGGGAGTCTTCGGAGGCGCGAAGTCGCGCGCCAGTGTCTCGGCGTACTGCTTGAACACCTCGGGTAGCGGTATCGAAGGATCGAGCAACCATGTGGTTTCCATTCCGTGGACGAAGGCGAGGATTTCTACTGCCTTGACGGCGGGGTCGATGTCGTCGCGGTAGCGGCCGTCGGCCTGACCGCGACGGATGAGGTCGGCGACGATATCGGTCGCGGCGCGGTGCCGGGCCAGCATGCGGTCGTGCAGCGGAGCCTCGGGAAGGATGTTCTCCACCAGCAGCACCGTGAAGGTGCCCACCAGCTCGGGGGCCCGGTGAAACCGGTCGGCGACCTGGGTGATCTGGTCGAAGAGGTCGCCGGTCCGGTCCGCATGGGTGTCGTCGTCGAGGTCGCGCGCGTCGAGCACGGCGTGCAGTAGCTGCTCCTTCGATTCGAAGTGATGCAGCAGTCCCGCGGGCGTCACACCGGCCTCACCGGCGATCTGGGCGAGCGTCGTGCTGCGCCAGCCGTTGCGTGTGAGGAGGCGCTGGGCGACGTCGAGGATCCGCTGCTTGCGGTCCTCACCCTTGGCGAGAAGCGTGTCGTAACGCCGTGCGACGGCCAACTGGACTCCCTGAAACGCATGGGTGCGGTTGACGGGCTGAACCAACCTAGTGAACACACAGTAGGTTAGTTTGACCGCTGTGACAAGGGTCACCGCGAATGGTTTTTCGTGAGTGGGGTCGCAGCTACCCGACGAGCTCGACCAGCGTCGCGTTGGCGGTGCCGCCACCCTCGCACATGGTCTGCAGTCCGTAGCGAATCCCGTTGTCGCGCATGTGGTGCGCCATGCGGGTCATCAGCACCGCACCCGACGCGCCCAGCGGGTGCCCCAGCGCGATGGCGCCGCCCAGCGGATTCATCCGGGCGGGGTCGGCGCCGGTCTCCGCCAGCCACGCCAGCGGCACGGGCGCGAACGCCTCGTTGACCTCGAACACACCCACGTCGGACAGCGCGACGCGGGCCTTGCTCAGTACCTTCTCGGTCGCCGGGATCGGGCCGGTGAGCATGAGCACCGGATCCGCCCCGGTCACCGCGCCCGCCAGGTAGCGCACGATCGGCGTCAGGCCCAATTCGACGGCCATCTCGGCGGTGGTCACTAGCAACGCGGCGGCACCATCGGAGATCTGCGACGAATTACCGGCATGGATCACACCGTCCTCGGCGAACGCCGGCTTGAGCGCCGCCAGCTTCTCCACACTGCTTCCGCGCCGGACGCCCTCGTCGGCGGCCACGACGCTGTTTTCGGCTCCGTCGACGAACACCGGCACGATCTGGTCGGTGAACGCGCCGTGGTCCTGTGCCGCCGCGGCCCGCTCGTGGGACTCGACGCTGTATTCGTCGAGCCGGGCGCGGGAGAAGCCCCACTTCTTGGCGATCATCTCCGCCGAGAGGCCCTGGTTGAAGGAGAAATCGTCATAGCGGGCAAGCACTTTCGGGCCATAGGGCATACCGGTGGCGCGCGCCGAACCGAGCGGGACGCGGCTCATGACCTCGACCCCGCCGGCCACGACGACATCCTGCTGACCCGACATCACCGCCTGCACGGCGAAGTCCAGCGCCTGCTGGCTGGAACCACAGGCGCGGTTGACGGTGGTCCCGGGGATGCTTTCCGGCCAACCGGCAGCCAACACCGCGTAGCGGCCGATGTTGCTGGACTGGTCGCCCACCTGGGAGACGCAGCCCCACACCACGTCGTCGACGATCTCGGGACCGATGCCGGTGCGTTCCACGAGTTCGTTGAGGACGACCGCGGACAGGTCGGCGGCATGCATGCCGGAAAGCGCGCCGTTGCGCTTCCCGACCGGGGTGCGCACGGCCTCGACGATGACTGTTTCACGCATATCTTTACTCCGATCCCTACGCCCAACTCTCCCATGATCCCCGAGCGGGTACTGAGGGCGACAAACTCGCCAAGATTCGCCGTGACTGCACGGTCGACGTTCGGTCTAGTAGCTCCTCGGCAGCTTCAAGACATTAGAGCCCAGGAAATTCAAAATCATCTCCTGGCTGACCGGTGCGATCTTCATCAGCCGGGCCTCACGGAAGTAGCGCGTGATGTGGTACTCCTCGGCATAACCCATGCCGCCGTGGGTTTGCAACGCCCGGTCCGCGGCGGTGAAGCCGGCATCGGCGCATAGGTATTTGGCCGTATTGGCCTCGCGCCCACAGGGTTTGCCGTTGTCGTAGAGCCAGGTGGCCTTGCGCAGCATCAGCTCGGCGGCATCGAGCCGGGCCAGTGAATCGGCGAGCGGGAACTGCAGGCCCTGGTTCATCCCGATGGGCCGGCCGAAGACCTCACGCTCGTTGCCGTATTTCACCGCCTTCTCCAGCGCCACCCGGCCGATACCGAGGGCCTCGGCGGCGATCAGCATCCGCTCCGGGTTCAGTCCATCGAGGATGTACTTGAATCCCTTGCCCTCCTCGCCGACTCGGTCCTCGACCGGTACCTCGAGGTTGTCGATGAACAGTTCGTTGGAGCTGACGGCGTTGCGGCCCATCTTGCGGATCGGGCGGATGTCGACGCGGCTGCGATCGAGATCGGTGAGGAACAGCGTCATCCCGTCGGTCTTCTTGGCGACCTCGTCATAGCTTTGCGTCCGGGTCAGCAACAGGATCTTGTCGGATTCCATCGCTTTGGAGATCCACACCTTGCGACCGTTGACGATGTAGCGATCGCCGTCGCGCTTGGCGAACGTGGTGATGCGTGAAGTATCAAGCCCGGCCCCGGGTTCGGTCACCCCGAAGCAAATGTGTACCTCACCGGTCGCGACCGCGGGCAACGTCCGGGCTTTGAGTTCGTCGGAGCCATGCACCACTACGGGTTGCATGCCGAAGATGGACAAGTGGATCGAGCTGGCGGCGTTCATGGCGCCGCCGGATTTGGCGACCTCCTCGAGCAGGATTGTCGCTTCGGTGATCCCGAGGCCATGGCCGCCGTATTCCGTGGGGATGGTCATGCCCAGCCAACCGCCATCGGCGATGGCGCGGTAGAACTCGCTCGGGAATTCGTGCGCCTGGTCTTTTTCCATCCAGTACTGGTCGTCGAACTTGCGCGCCAACTCGGCGACGGACCGACGGATCAGCTCCTGGTCCTCGGTCAGCTCAAAGTTCATTCCACCCACGGGTGGCACTCCTCTTCCTCAGCGCGAGAAGACGCAGAATCGCACAAATTCCGCCGGAACAGTGCGATTCTGCGTCTGCTCGCCAGGTCAGTCTTTGTTGCCCGACAGCGCTTTGGCGTTGGCCGCGAAATCCGCGAAGGACGAGCCGCCTCGGCTGTCCTTTTCGTGTCCCTGGGCCTTAATGGACACATCGTGCCCCTCGGCGGCCTTGCGCAGTGCACCGACGGTCGCCTGTTCGCGCGAAATGTGCGTGAATGGGTCGAAGGAGTACCAGCGCATGGCGTTCTCGAAAGTCATTTTGTTGATTTCATCGTCGGGAACGTTGTTGATGGACAACACATCCCAGAGTTCTTCGGGCGCCCCCGGCCACATCGAGTCGCTGTGCGGGTAGTCGGCTTCCCAGCAGATGTTGTCGATGCCGATCATGTCGCGCAGCTTGACACCGACCGGGTCGCTGATGAAACAGGTGAGAAAGTGCTCGCGGAAAACCTCACTGGGCAGCTTGCCGCCGAAGTTCTGGTGGGTCCACGTCGAATGCATCTCGTAGGTGCGGTCCACCCGCTCCAGGAAGTAGGGAATCCAACCGGTCCCGCCCTCGGACAGCGCGATCTTCAGGTCCGGGTACTCCTTGATCGGCTTGGACCAGAGCAGGTCCGCGGCGGCCTGCACGATGTTCATCGGCTGCAGCGTGATCATCACGTCCATCGGCGCGTCCGGTGCGGTGATGGCCAGCCGGCCCGAGGACCCGATATGCACGTTCATCACGGTGTTGGTGTCGCACAACGCTTTCCACAGCGGGTTCCAGTACTCGTTGTGGAAGCTGGGATAGCCCATCGCGGCCGGGTTCTCGGTGAAGGTCAGCGCATGCACGCCTTTCTTCGACACCCGGCGCACCTCGGCGGCGCACGCCTCGGCGTCCCAGATCACCGGAATCGCCATCGGGATGAACCGCGCCGGGTAGGCGCCGCACCATTCGTCGATGTGCCAGTCGTTGTAGGCCTGCACCAGGGCGACCGAGAAATCGTGATCGTCGGTGGCGAACAGGCGACCGGCGAAACCCGGGAAGGACGGGAAGCAGATCGAGGCAAGGATGCCGCCCGCGTTCATGTCCTTGACGCGCTCGTCAACGTTGTAGCAACCCGGCCGGATCTCGTCGAGCCCCGTCGGCTCGATGCCGTACTCCTCCTTCGGCCGTCCGGCCACCGCGTTGAGCGCCACGTTCGGGATGACCGTGTCACGGAATTTCCACATGTCCGAGCCGTCGTCGTTGTGCACCAGTCGGGGTGCGTCGTCCTGATACTTCTGCGCCAAATGGTTCTTGAACATGTCGGGCGGTTCGACAGTGTGGTCGTCGACGCTGATCAGGATCATGTCCTCTTTGTTCATGGCCGTCCCTTCCGTCGGATTCACCGAATCGATCACACTCGGCGAATCGCTGTCCCGTGCCAAGATCACTAAAATGAAAACTATCTTCTCGCCATGCGAGAATCAACATCCCTCGGTTCCTGCGCCGGCCCGCACCCGCCTGACCAGCGACCGAACGAACCGGCGAATTCACCGCCGCCGGGCGGCGATGCCGCGAGGTAGGACCTGGCGCGACGCGGCGACGCGGTGGTGCGACCCGGTTATCCAGGACAACAGCCGTCCCGACGACCGGGTGAACCAGGCTGTGGCCGGACTTATGTTCGAGCGACACGCCGGCATTGACCGGGCGCGCGTTTCGTGCCAGTCTGTTAGTTGCAAATGAGAATATGATTCTCTTTCACCGAGAGGATACTGCTGATGCGCTTGCAGCCGCTCCCCGCCGAGCAGTGGGACGAGGCTACCCGGCAGGCCCTCTCGGCTATGCGTGAAGCGGAGACCAACAACGCCCTGTCCACGCTGGCTCACCACCCGGCGCTGGCCAAGGCATTTCTTCGATTCAACGTCCACCTGCTGACCTCATCGACGTTGCCGCCTCGCATCCGCGAACTGGCCATTCTGCGGGTGGCCCATCGTCGGCAGTGCGCCTATGAGTGGTCCCACCACGTCCGCATGGCCAAGGAAGAAGGGGTCACCGAGGACCAGATCGCGGCGGTACAGCGCGGCGAGGGTCTCGACAAGTTCGACCAAGCCGTGATCATCGGGGTCGACGAACTCGACGAGAAGTCGGAATTGTCCGACCACACATGGGCGGCATTGGGCGAGCGCCTCAACGACCAGCAACGCATGGATTTCGTCTTCACGGTCGGCTGCTACGCGCTGCTGGCCATGGCCTTCAACACTTTTGGCGTACAGCCCGAGCACGCCGCCACAGCCGCTAACAACGTCGAATAAGAGGAGTAAGAAAGTTGCCGCACTTCCCCAAGCCAGCCGCCGGCAGCTGGACAGAAAATTATCCCGAACTGGGCACCGAGCCGGTCGATTACACCGATTCGATCGACCAGGAATTCTTCGAAGCCGAGCGCGAGGCGGTCTTCAAGCGCATGTGGCTCAACGTCGGAAGAGTCAACCGGCTGCCACGCACCGGCAGCTACTTCACCAGGGAACTGCCCTCGGCGGGTCCCGGCACGTCGGTCATCATCGTCAAGACCAAGGATGGGTCCGTCAAGGCGTATCACAACGTCTGCCGCCACCGCGGAAACAAGCTGGTGTGGAACGACTTTCCCAACGAGGAGACCTCCGGCACCTGCCGGCAGTTCACCTGCAAATACCACGCCTGGCGCTACAGCCTGGACGGTGATCTGACCTTCATCCAGCAGGAAGGAGAGTTCTTCGACGTCGACAAGGGTGACTACGGCCTGGTACCTGTGCGCTGCGAGGTGTGGGAAGGCTTCATCTTCATCAACTTCGACAACAACGCGGCGCCGCTGATCGACTATCTCGGACCGCTGGCCAAAAGCATCGAGGGCTACCCCTTCGGCGAGATGACCGAGACCTACTCCTACCGGGCCGAGGTCGGCAGCAACTGGAAGCTATTCATCGACGCGTTCATCGAGTTCTACCACGCGCCGATCCTGCATCAGGGGCAGTACACCAAGGAAGAAGCCGCCAAGATCCAAAAGTTCGGCTACGAGGCGCTGCACTACGAGGTGGCCGGTCCGCACAACTTGCAGTCGACCTGGGGTGGCCAAGCACCGCCTTCGGACATGTCCATGGTCAAGCCGCTGGACCAGGTGCTGCGCAGCGGGTTGTTCGGTCCGTGGGACAAGCCGGAGATCATCGAGAATCTCGAGCTGCCGCCGGGTGTCAACGTGAAGCGGGTGCCGCAGTGGGGCATCGACTCGTGGCTCTTCTACCCGAACTTCATGCTGCTGATCTGGGAGCCGGGCTGGTTCCTCACCTACCACTACTGGCCGACCGCCGTCGACAAGCACGTCTTCGAATGCACGCTGTACTTCGTTCCTCCGCGTAACGCACGGGAACGCCTGGCCCAGGAGCTGGCCGCCGTGACGTTCAAGGAGTACGCGCTGCAGGACGCCAACACCCTGGAAGCGACCCAGACCATGATCGGCACCCGGGCCGTCAAGGAGTTCCTGCTGTGCGACCAGGAGGTCCTGATCCGCCACCTGCACAAGACGACCAGTGACTACGTGAAGGAGTACCAGCGCAATGGCGCTACCGTCTGAATTCGCCACCCTGGAGCCCTATTTGGAGTGGGATCTGGCCACCGAGCCCGAGCGCTACGCCAAGCGCCTGGCCTCGACGATGCCCGAGATGCAGGCTTTCTATGACGCCGCGTTCCCCCTCCTGAACGACATCATCGCCTACTGTGACAAATACCCACTGGACGATCTGCCCGAGGACGCGAGGAGCCTCATGCACCTCATGCAGTCATTGGTCATGGTCTCGTTTCCGATCGAAGCGTGGAAGCAGCCCCGCGTTCCCGACAGCGGGGCAGCCTGGGTGAAACTGACCAGGGAACCGGTGATCTGACGTTGTCCGACGCTGTTCGCGTAAGCGGGTCATCGCAGCTGACGCTCAAGGCCGCCGGACTGCTCGACGTCGACGCTGGCGAGATCGTTCGGCCCGGCATCTTGAAGGTTGCGGGAGACCGGATCGTCGGGGTGGGGGGCGAGCCCGAGGGCGAACTCATCGATCTCGGCGACCAGATCCTGCTGCCCGGGTTGATGGACATGGAGGTCAATCTGCTGATGGGCGGCCGCGGGGAGAAACCCGGCCTGTCCCAGGTGCAGGACGATCCGCCGACGCGAATGTTGCGGGCGGTGGGCAACGCGCGGCGCACGCTGCGCGCCGGGTTCACCACGGTGCGCAACCTCGGCCTGTTCGTCAAGACCGGCGGATATCTACTGGATGTCGCGCTGGGCAAGGCGATTGACGCGGGCTGGATCGATGGTCCGCGGGTGGTGCCGGCGGGGCACGCCATCACCCCGACCGGGGGGCATCTCGACCCGACGATGTTCGCCGCGTTCTCGCCGCACGTGCTGGATCTGACGATCGAGGAAGGCATCGCGAACGGAGTCGACGAGATCCGGAAAGCGGTGCGATATCAGATCAAGCACGGCGCCGAACTGATCAAGGTCTGCTGCTCGGGCGGGGTGATGTCGTTGACGGGGCCCCCTGGCGCACAGCACTATTCGGACGAGGAGCTGTGTGCGATCGCCGATGAGGCGCATCGGCGCGGCATGCGCGTCGCCGCCCACACCCACGGCGCGGACGCGGTCAAGCACGCCGTCGCCGCCGGCATCGATTGCATCGAGCACGGCTTCTTGATCGACGACGAGGCGATCGCCAGCATGGTCGAACACGGCACGTTCCTGGTGAGCACCCGGCGCCTGGCCGAGGCGATGGACGTCTCGCACGCGCCGGCCGAACTGCAGGCCAAGGCCGCCGAGATGTTCCCCAAGTCGCGCACGTCGATCCTGGCCGCGCACAAGGCGGGTGTGAAGATCGCCGTCGGCACCGACGCCCCGGCGATCCCCCACGGGCGCAACGCCGACGAGCTCGTCACGCTGGTCGAGTGGGGCCTGCCGCCACTGGCGGTGCTGCGGGCGGCCACCATCACCGCGGCCGAGCTCATCAACTCGGACGACCGCGGCCGGCTGGCGCAAGGCCAGCTCGCCGATATCATCGCCGTGCCGGGAAATCCGTTGGAAGACATCACGGTTACCCAGCACGTCAGCTTCGTCATGAAAGGCGGCAAGGTCTATGCCAACGAGAACTGACGACCTCGTCGAGATCCAGCAGCTGCTCGGCCGCTATGCGGTGACCATCACCCAGCAAGACATCGAGGGTCTCGTCGCCGTCTTCACCCCGGACGGAACGTACAGCGCGTTCGGCGAAACCTACAGCCTGAGCCGCTTCCCGGAATTGGTGGCCGCGGCCCCAAAGGGCTTGTTTCTCACCGGGACCGCGGTGGTCGACCTGGACGGTGATGCGGCCAGCGGGACGCAACCGCTGTGTTTCATCGACCACTCCAGTCACGACATGCGGATCGGCTACTACCGCGACACGTATGTGCGAACCGCCGACGGGTGGCGCCTCAAGACCCGCGCGATGACCTTCATTCGCCGCAGCGGTGTGCACGATTCCGGGCGCCCGCACGCGATCGGGCGCCCCGCCGGTGACTCGGCGGCCCAGGCAACGACCTAAGGAGCCGACCAATCGACAGTGCGGTGAATGTCGAGCAGTTCCGGGCCGACCTGCGCGCGTGGCTCGACGACAACGATCTGACACCCGGGCCGGACGACTCGCTGCAGGGCCATATGCAGCAGTTCGCCCGGGTCAGTCGCGCTCTCTACGACGCCGATTGGATGCGGTACGGCTGGCCGGTCGAAGTCGGCGGATTGGGCGGCCCGGCGGTGCTGCGGGCGATCGTCGGCGAAGAAGTGGTGGGCCGTCGCCTGGCCGAACCCGGCCCGTACTCGATGCTCGAAGTGCTCGCGCCCACCATGATCGACTACGCACCGGCGGAGCTCGCCGCGGAAATGGTGCCGCGCCTGCTGAGCGGCGAAGAGCAATGGTGCCAGGGCTTTTCCGAACCGGGATCCGGCAGTGACCTCGCTTCGCTGACCACTCGCGCGACGCAGCAGGGCGACAACTGGATCGTCAACGGACAAAAGGTGTGGACCAGTTTCGCGCAGTTCTCGACGCGGTGCGTGCTGCTGACCCGCACCGCGCCCGGCCGCTCAAGCTCCCATGAAGGGATTACCGCCTTCTTCGTCGACCTCGACACCCCGGGCATCACGGTGCGGCCACTGCGCACGATGCACGGCGTCGACGAATTCTGCGAGGTGTACTACGACGACGTGGTGATTCCTGCGAGCAGAATGCTGGGCCAACCCGGGGACGGCTGGCGGCTGGCCATGGACCTGCTGCCCTATGAGCGTTCCTCCTGCTTTTGGCAGCGGATCGCCTACCTTTACTCCCGGTTCGACGACCTGATCGCGGAGTCATCCGAAATCGGTGAATCCGACGAATCCGCTCTTGGCGGAGCCTATCTGGCGCTGCACACGTTGCGTTGCCGGTCGCGCGCCACCCAGCACCGGATGCGCGACGGAGCCCGCCTGGGCCCGGACACCTCGATCGACAAGGTGCTACTGGCCGCCGCCGAGCAGCGGCTCTACGACACCGTCCGCGACCTGTTGCCGGCGCGGCTCGAACTCGAAGACACACCGTGGCGCTCGGAATACCTGTACTCACGCGCGGCGACGATCTATGGGGGCACCGCCGAGATTCAGCGCAACATCATCGCCCGTCGGCTGCTCGACCTCGGGAAGGAGTGAACCGTGACCCCGCCGCCAGACACCGACTCAGATGCCGAGTCGCTGCGCCTGCTGGCCGACTCGTTGCGGACGACGATGAGCGCCGCCTCGGGAGCCAAGCTCGATACCGCGCTGACCGATCTCGGCTGGCGCGACATGCTCGGCGAAATGCCAGACACCGCAATACCTTTGGTCTTCAAGCTACTCGGCGAGACCGGCGCGCACGCCCCCGTGCTCAACGATGTGGTGCTGTGCGCGGCGGGGGATGCGCCGGGGGGAGCGCTGCCGCTGCCATTCGCCGGCGGATCCTGGGTGCTGTGGGAGCGTCGCGATGGGTCGGATTCGGCGATCGACGAGCTGCTTCCCATACATCCTGTGCCACAAGGCGATCCATTGCCGTCGGCCGCACTGCAGGCGGGGTGGCGGGCCCTGGGCTGGTGGCTGGTGGGCACCAGCCGCGCCATGCTGTCGCTGGCCCGGCAGCATGCCGTGGACCGCGTTCAGTTCGGTCGCCACATCAGCTCGTTCCAGGCCATCCGGCACCGGCTGGCCGAGACACTGGTGGCCATCGAGGGCGCCGAGGCGACGCTGCAGGCCGCCACCGAGTGCGACGACCCCAACGGCCTGGGGCTAGCGTCCCTGCTGGCCAAGGCTGCGGCCGGCCAGGCGGCGCTCACCACCGCACGCCACTGTCAGCAGGTGCTCGGCGGTATCGGATTCACCGCCGAACACCCGCTGCACCACCACATCAAGCGATCGCTCATCCTCGACGGACTGCTGGGTAGCGCACGAGAACTCACGCGCCAAGCCGGAAGCGCGCTGGTAGCAACGGGATCCGCGCCACGGCTTGCCCAGTTGTAACGAGTCGTCCCGGCGCCGACCGTTGTAGGGGACTCGTCGACCCCGCAGCCACGCGGATATCATGTGTCGACCATGACACGCTTCCCCGATGCGTTAGCACATCTGCTAGCTGGTTCCAGAGGCATTTAGTGGTCGGTGAGCGCGGGTGCAGGACCGCGATACGGTCCAGATCCTTGCCCGTTGACCAAAGCCCGGGTCAAACTGGGCGCGGACAACATCGGCGCCGATTGCCCACGCACCGCCCCCCGAAGGATGGGATGCCATGAGTCACCCCGACGCACCGCGAAACGAGGTCGGCGTCGCCTCGCTTCTCCTTGGCCTGGTCGGGCTCATCACGTGCTGGATGATGCTGGGGGTGCCATTCGGCATCGCGGCGGTGGTGACGGGCGACATCGCCCGGCGGCGAGTCGCCCGCGGGGAGGCGAACAATCCCCGAATCGCGTTGGCCGGAATTGTTTTAGGGGCGATCGCGATACTGTTGGGTCTCGTCGCGATCGGCTACTACGCCCGGCTCGACGCCCAGAACCACTGAGGCGCGGATCAATTGCGCGGTAGTCCGAGTACGCGTTCGGCGATGATGTTGCGCTGAATTTCCGACGTGCCGCCGGCGATGGTCGCGGCGAACGTGCGGGTGTACCGGTCGAACCACGCGCCGTAGTGGCTGTCGAGATTGAGCGGGGCGAACGGCGCGGTCACCCCGTGCAACACCAGTCCGTCGCCGTCCTTGGCGCCCAGGGCGTCCTCGCAGGCGCGTTGCATCGCCTCCGAGCCGAGCAGCTTGAGCACCGACTGAGCGGGCACATCCTCTTCCCCGCGGGCAGCTTTGGCCAGCGTCGCCGATCCCAGCAGCCGCATCGCGTAGAAATCCATCACCAGCGTCGCGTAGCGGTCCCGTTGAACGGGCCCCGAGGGGCTGGACTCGACGGTCAGCGCGTGCAGCATGTCCGCGTAATCCAGCCACAGCATCGCGCGTTCGTGGCCCAGCGAACCGGTCGCGACGCGCCAGCCCGCGTTGAGCTCCCCCACCAGGTTCTCGGCCGGCACCCGTGCGTCGGTGAAGAAGACCTCGTTGAAGTCGACGTCTTCGATGTCGCCCACCGAGGCGAACGGGCGGCGGACCACACCGGGGGTGTCGGTGGGAATCAGTAACGCACTGATGCCCTTGTGTTTTGGCGCGTCCGGATCGGTGCGCACGAATGTCAACAGCACGTCGGCGTGATGGGCTCCCGATGTCCACACCTTTTGCCCGTTGACGACGAAGTGGTCACCGTCAAGCACCGCACGGGTTTTCAACGATGCCAGGTCCGACCCCGCCCCCGGTTCGCTCATCCCCAGTGATGCGGTGATCTCCGCCCGCAGGATCGGCACCGCCCACCGCTGCTTCTGTTCGGGGGTGCCGAACGTCAGCAATGACGCCGCGATGATGCCCACGCCCTGCGGATTGAAACTTTGGTAGATCCGCCGCCGCGACAACTCTTCTTGGTACACGTACTGCTGCAGCAGTGTCGCGTTGCGCCCGCCGAACTCCGGCGTGTTGCCGGGCAGTAGCCACCCGCTGTCGAACAGCAAGCGTTGCCACCGGCGGGCCCACGCGGGGATGTCCGAACTCGACCGCGGCCGTTCGAGCGCCTCGGCCTCCGGCGGCAGATGCTCATCGAGGAAAGCAACGAATTCGGCCCGGAACGCCTCCACGTCGGCGTCAAACGTCAGCTGCACGGCACTTCCCGAAATTGGTCCTGAGCGCACTCGCGCCGTCGGTAAATCATGCTTTCCGCCGACGGCGCGGTTCACTCTTGCGATTACGCTTCCCTACACACGTCTAAGAGAATAGTATTCTCGCGGTAAGAAAGTTACAATCTCCGACACGTGATCCGTGAGGGGGTCGAGCGCAGCGATGTCACGGCGTTCTCCGGTACAGTCCAACCATGTTCTCCCAGCGCGGCAATCACCTGAGTCGGCCGTGACCACTCCGAGCGAAGAGCCGGCCTGGAAGCAGCGCGCTGTCGAGCGGTCGATCAAGACGGCGAAATTGCGGGCGGCGCAACGTGTTCAGCGCTTCCTCGACGCGGCACAGGCCATCATCATCGAAAAGGGCAGCACCGACTTTACCGTGCAGGAGGTCGTGGACCGCTCTCGCCAGTCGCTGCGCAGTTTTTACCTGCAATTCGACGGCAAGCACGAGTTGTTGCTGGCGCTGTTCGAAGATGCGCTCAGCCGCTCCGCCGACCAGATTCGCGCCGCCACGGAAAGCCACACCGACGCGCTGGAGCGGCTGCAGGTCGCCGTCCAGCTGTTGTACGAGGCCTCGCGCCCGGACCCGACGGCCAAGCGGCCGCTGTTCACCGACTTTGCTCCTCGGCTCCTGGTGACACATCCAGCCGAGGTCAAGATCGCCCACGCACCGCTGCTGGCGTTGCTGACGGAGCTGATGGACGCGGCCCACGATGCCGGCAAGTTGCGCAACACCATCAACCCCAAGCGGGTCGCCGCCATGACCATGCAGACGGTGATGTTCATCGCGCAGTCCAGTGGCGGGCCGGACGACGCGACCACCTACCCCATCACCGCCGAAGAGGTGTGGGACTTCTGCTCACGCGGCTTCGTCGCGTAACCCGCCCGAGCGCGGCCCAAGGCGCGGTAATCCTCCTCACTCCCGAGCCGAGCAAATAGCGCACGCCGTTTGCCGGTGAGAATGAGATTCTCTAATATCTAGAACCACAGATAGCCGAAACGGATTCGCCATTGACACCCGTGATGGCCGAATGACAGAGTTCAAATGCGGCAAGGCCCGCGATCCGGGGACGCGATTGTTCTCCGCGCAGGGGTGCCGATCAGATCAAGTCAGGAGTTGAGGTAGCCATGACCGGACGTGTTGAGGGCAAAGTCGCCTTGGTCACCGGAGCGGCGCGCGGTCAGGGCCGCAGCCATGCGGTGCGGTTGGCGCAGGAGGGTGCCGACATCATCGCGATCGACATCTGCAAGCCCATCCGCGAGGGCGTGCTGGACACCGCGATCCCGGCGTCGACGCCCGAGGACCTGGCCGAGACCGCCGACCTGGTCAAGGGGCACAACCGCAGGATCTTCACGGCCGAGGTCGACGTGCGCGACTACGACGCACTCAAGGCCGCGGTGGACAGCGGCGTCGAGCAACTCGGCCGGCTCGACATCATCGTGGCCAACGCCGGAATCGGCAACGGCGGCGAGACTTTGGACAAGACCAGCGAAGAAGACTGGACCGAGATGATCGACATCAACCTGGCCGGGGTGTGGAAGACCGTGAAAGCCGGTGTGCCCCATCTCCTGGCCGGCGGCCGCGGCGGATCCATCATCCTGACCAGCTCGGTCGGCGGGCTCAAGGCCTACCCCCACACCGGACACTACGTCGCGGCCAAGCACGGGGTGGTCGGGCTGATGCGTGCCTTCGGAGTTGAGTTGGGGCAGCACATGATTCGCGTCAACTCGGTGCACCCCACGCACGTCAAGACTCCCATGCTGCACAACGAAGGCACCTTCAAGATGTTCCGGCCGGACCTGGAGAACCCGGGCCCCGACGACATGGCGCCGATCTGCCAGCTGTTCCACACGCTGCCGATCCCCTGGGTCGAGCCGATCGACATCAGCAACGCGGTGCTGTTCTTCGCCTCCGACGAGGCCCGCTACATCACCGGTGTGACCCTGCCGGTCGATGCGGGTAGCTGCCTGAAGTAGCCGCTAGAAGGGGCTGCTGTTGGACTGCCATTCGGCCGATTCGGGCCGGGGCCCGTAGCGCCGAATGTAGTCCTCGTGCATCCGTGCCTGTTTCCGGCGGGTGATCACGTCGACGAGGTTCGGGTCCAGTCCATGAACCGCCAACCGGTGACGGCGCCAGACCTTGTTCAGGGCAAGGGTTATCAGCAGCGCCCAGATATACAACGGGGCGGTCATCTCCGTGTGCACGTAAAGCGAGGCGGGCAGCAGCCAGAACGGTGCAAGAACCAGCAGGGGCGGTATGGCCCACCTGATCATGTGCCGGCGGACGGCTCCCTGCCCGGCCAGATCGTGCGCCACCCAGTTGCGCATCGTGTCGGGCAATCGCCGACCGTAGGAATAGCCGATCCGCTGCCAGAGACTGGGTTTCGCGTCGGTCATGAATAACTCCTTTGGGTGATATCAGTGTTGCAATGCGCCGGCCGCCACCGCGGCGGCGTTGATCCGGGTCAGGGCCCGGTGCAGGTTCTCGAGTTCGGCCGGCTCGACCCCCAGACGCTTGACGACCGCGGGCGGGACCTCAAGTGCTCGCTCTCGCAAAGCGATTCCGCGCTGCGTGAGCATCACGTCGGTGGTGCGTTCGTCGGCCGCATTCTTGACGCGCCTGATCAGCCCCTGCGCCTCCAAGCGCTTGAGCATGGGAGACAGCGTGGCGGAATCCATCTGCAACGCGGCGGCAATGCGCTTGACCGACAGGGGGGACTGGTCCGACGCCGGGTCCTTGCGGTGATCCCACAGCGCCAGCATCACCAGATACTGCGGATGGGTCAGGCCGAGCGGTTCCAAGAGGGGCCGGTACACCGCCAAGACCGCGCGGTTGGTCGTCGCCAGCGCGAAACACACCTGGCGTTCTAGGGCCAGCGGATCGACGTCGCGCGCGGTCGAAACACTCATACTTCCATAGTGCCCTAATAATTAGGGTCCTAGCTACATGATGTCCCTCACACCCTCGCTGGAGCGGGTAATACGCTCGGCAACTATGGACGATTTCGAGGGACGCGGGGCAGTCATCACCGGCGGCGCCAGCGGCATCGGTTTGGCCACCGCCACCGAATTCGGCCGCCGAGGTGCCCGCCTGGTGCTCTCCGACGTCGATCAGCCCGCTCTGGAGCAGGCGGTGGATCGGCTGCGCGGCGAGGGTTTCGACGCGCACGGCGTGGTCTGCGACGTCCGGAATCTCGACGAGATGGTTCACCTCGCCGACGAGGCGTTCCGGTTGCTCGGCAGCGTCGACGTCGTTTTCAGCAATGCCGGCATCGTCGTTGCGGGGCCGATCGGCCAGATGAACCACGACGATTGGCGCTGGGTGATCGACATCGACTTATGGGGATCGATCCACGCGGTCGAGGCGTTCGTGCCCAGGTTGATCGAGCAGGGCAGTGGCGGCCACATCGCCTTCACCGCGTCCTTCGCTGGTTTGGTGCCCAATGCCGGTCTCGGGACGTACGGCGTTGCCAAATATGGTGTCGTCGGGCTCGCCGAAACGCTGGCGCGTGAGGTCAAGGCCAATGGCATTGGCGTATCGGTGTTGTGCCCGATGGTCGTGGAAACCAAGTTGGTGTCCAATTCGGAACGGATTCGCGGCGCGGACTACGGGCTGTCGGCCAGTCCCGAGGAAGCGTTCGGAACGTTGCCCACCCAGGACGAGAGCGTCAGCGCCGACGATGTCGCGCGGCTGACGGCCGATGCGATCCTGGCCAACCGGCTGTACATCCTGCCGCACGCGGCCGCCCGGGCGTCCATCCGCCGCCGGTTCGAGCGCATCGACCAGACCTTCGACGAACAGGCCGCCGAGGGCTGGACGCACTAGCTAGCGCGTTGGGCCCAGCCGGTAGTCACCGGTCTGCGGGTCGTGATACCAGCCGCTGGCGGCCTGGGTACCGCCGTCGATGTGCATCGTCTGACCGGTCAGATAGGCAGCCATGTCCGAGGCCAGAAAGACCGCGGCACTGGCGATTTCGTCGACATGGCCGGGGCGCCCCAACGGCACCATGTCGCGCATTGCGCTCGTCGCGGCCTCGCCGCCGAGCTGCGCGAGCCCTTCGGTGAGTGTGATGTCCGGGGCTATCGCGTTGACCCGGATCCCGTGGGGCGCCAATTCGAGCGCCGCGGTCTTGGTGTAGTTGATGACACCGGCTTTGGCGGCCGCGTAGGCGGCATAGCCCGGCGCCGCTCGCACACCTTCGATCGAGGTCAGCGAGATGATGCTGCCGGACAGGCCCTCCGACACCATCTTTCGGGCGACCCGCTGGCTGCAGAGCAGCACGTGGCGCAGGTTGGCGCGGTAGAGCGCATCCCACCCGTTCTCACTGGTTTCCAGCAGCGGCGAGAAGAACACGCCGCCGGCGTTGTTCACCAGGATCGTCGGTGTGCCCAGTTCGGCGGTGGTGCGCTCCAGCGCGGCATCCACCTGGCCGCTATCCCGGACATCGGTGACGATCCCCAGGCCGCCAAGGGATTCGGCTGCCTGCGCGCAGGTTTGCGGGTCGCGCTCCCAGATCGCCACCTTGGCGCCGAATGCGGCCATGCCGGCCGCGATGCCGCGGCCGATGCCCGCGCCCCCGCCGGTGACCACTGCGACGCGGCCGGTCAGCAGGATGTTCGAGGGGTCGATCGCCATCGTCGATCAGCCCGCCGGATGCATCGCCGGCGCGCTGCCGATAACGCCGTCGGCTGCCAGGCCGGCAATCTCGGCGTCGGACAAGCCAAGTTCGGTCAGCAGTTGGTGGTTGTGCTGCCCCAGCAGCGGCGCATGCTCGGTGTGGAACTTGCTGGGCCCGGCTGAGCATCTCATCGGCACGGTGCTGAGCCTAGCCGGGCCGTTCACCGGGTGGTCGACTTCCTCGAAGAAGCCGCGAAACGCCAACTGCTCGAGCTCTGTTTGCCGATGCGGCTGCATGACCTTGGCCACCGGCACCCCGGCGTCCCAGAGGGTTGTGACGATTTCGTCGCGGGTGCGGCTCTCGCACCACGCCGCGAGTTGTTCGTCGATCACATCGTGGTGCTCGCGCCGGCCTGCCTGAGTCACAAGCTCGGAACCGGTTGCCCAGGAGGGCGATCCGATTGCGCGGCAGAGCTTCCCCCACTGATCGTCGGTGGCCACTGCGATGGCGACCCAGCTGTCGAGCCGGCCGAATTCGTCGGTATCCGCGCTGAGGTAGAGGTTCTGTGGTGCCGCCGTCGGGCCGCGGTTGCCGGCGCGCTCCAGCAACGCCCCGTACGCCGAGTACTCGATGACCTGCTCGGCGGAGATGCTCAGCGCCGCATCGACCATCGCCGCTTCGACGAACACACCCTCGCCGGTGCGGCGGCGATGCTCCAGCGCCAGCAGCAACGCGTTGGCCGCATGCACACCGGCATTGGGGTCACCGATCGAATACGGGTCATACGGTGTGCGGTCCGGGTAGCCGGTGAGCCAGCTGACGCCGGACGCGGCTTCGATGGCGTAGGCGAAGGCCGGGTTGTCGCGCCATGGCCCGTCCAGGCCGAATCCGGGCATCCGCACCATCACCACGTCCGGGCGGATCGATTGAACGGCCGCGAAGTCCAGCCCGATCTGGTCCAGCACCCGTGGGGTGAAGTTTTCCACGATCACGTCGCACGTGGCGATCAGGCGCCGCAACAAGTCCCTGCCGCGCGGGCTCTGCAGGTCCAGCGTCAGGCCCTTCTTGTTGGTGTTCAGCGCTTCGAAGATGGGTGACTTCTCCCACCACTGGTCCTCGGTGACCGGCACGCCGGCGATCAGCCGCGTGCCATCCGGGCGGCGGGTGGATTCGACATGAATGACCTCGGCACCGAGCATGGCCAGAAAGTGGGTGGCGCAGGGTCCCGCCCAGAACGTCGTCATGTCAAGCACCCGAATGCCGGTGAGCGGCAGTGGCTTCGCCACACCGGTCGGTGCCGGCCGGCCGGGGTAAGCTGCGGTGCGATATCGCTCGGTGTGCTCGCCCAGCCGCGGCGCCGGATGCGGCTGGCGCAACTGGGCCGGCCGCATCCGGTAGGGGTGACCCGGCTGCTGGAAGCCGTCGCGGGGATTGCGGACGAACGAACCGCGTTCCACGAACTGATCGAACGTGGTGACGTTCGCCCCGTTGCCGACGGGTGCGTTCGGGATACGGAACGCCATGGCCAGTTCCCGGATTTCGTCGACCGGGGTGGCGGCCAGCCAGGCGAAGATGTCGTCGGCGTAGACGTTGGCCAGCTCTGTGATCGACAGCGGCGATTCCTCGTCGATCCATTCCGGGTGGCCCACCATCGCGCACAGGTCGAACCACTGCTGCGCGGTTCCGCAGCCGAGGTCCACCAGTCCGTCTTTCGCCTGAGCCACGCCCGGCACCGTCGGTCGCCGGATGTCGCGCCACGGCCGCCCGAGCACCTCGAAGTAGGACACCGGGTAATACGTGAGGCACAGGATCTGGGTCTCGAGCATCGAGAGGTCCAGCAGTTCTCCTGCCCCGCCGTCGATTCGGCGCCATCGCGACGCCAGGGTGGCCGCGCTCGCATAGGCTCCGGCCAGGTACTCGCCGACCTGGCCGCCGACAAAGACGGGCGGACGCTCCTGCTCGCCGCGGCCGAGCCCGACGATTCCTCCCGACCATGCCTGCAGCGTGAACTCGGTCGCGGCGCGGTCGCGCCAAGGGCCTTCCAGCCCGAACGCCGTGATCGTCGTGACGGTCAGGTGCGGATGCCGCCGATGGATGGCACGCGGCGTGAAGTCCGGGTGTTCGGCCACTGTCGAACCGGCGGACCAGACCACCGCATCCGCGGCGGCCAGCAGCCGGTTCACCAGCTCGCCGTCGTCGTCGCCGGCGAGATCGGCGACGACGCTGTGCTTGCCGCCGGCCAGGAAGCTGAACAACGCGCCGTCATCGCCGGCCGGGATCGACGCGCCCGAGGCCGACCAGGTTCGCAGCGGATCGCCTTCTGGTGGTTCGACTTTCACGATGTCGGCGCCACCGTCGGCGAGTAACTTGGTGCAGTAGGCGCCCGCGATCCCGGTGGACAGATCGATCACCGTGTAGCCGGCCAGTGGCGGTTCGACCCGGTGCTGCGTCACTAGTTCTTTCTCTTCGCTTTGGCGCCCTTGCCGGTGGCCGCCTTCTTGTGCGCGTTCTTGCGTGCTTTCTTGCTCAGGCGCCAGTCGGCGGGGAACTTGCCGTCGTTGTCCTTGACCGCGTCGCCGAGACCTTGGTGCATGGCGCCGGCGAGCGTCAGTTCGTCACCGACATCCGGGCGAACCATGCCGCCCATCGACTCGAAGACGCCGCTGAGCATGCTGCCCAGATACTCGCCCTGAAATTGCTTCATGATCTCGAAGAAGACCTTCTGCATGAACACGGTGTCGGTGGGGCGGTTGCGGGCGCAGGCCAGGGCGTACTTCTCGACTTCCGCCTCGAGTTGATCCCTGGGCACCACGCTGTTGAGGAAGTTGCAGTCGTACATCTCGGCGGCGGTGAAAGCCCGTCCGGTGAAAACCATTTCCTGGAACTTGCGGATCCCCATGGTCTGCGCCCACCACCACATGCGGGGACCCCAGCCGTAATACCGGAACGAAGGATGCCCGAACAGCGCGTCGTCGCTGGAGATCACCAGGTCCGCATCGGCGGCCTGGTAAAAATGCCAGCCGTAGCAGTAGCCCTTGGCTTCGAGGATGCTGATCTTCTTGAAGTCCTGCAGGCCGCGGATGCCGGAGTTCGGATTGGCATACCACTGACCGAGGGTGGCGCCGTTGCGAAAAGACCCTTCCGGCGGGTGCCTGACTTCCTCGGCGCCGATCCGGTATTCAGCGAGCCGTGGGCCTTGGTCGGCCGCGTCACGGACCCGCATCACCTCGACCAGGTCCGCACCCGAACCGAGGTCGTCACCGGCGCCGCGGACCACCAGGACCTTGACGTCGTCGTCAATGCCGGCCCGGTGCAACAACTCTGCATAGCGCAGGCGCGCGGCGATCGTCGGCGCGTTTAGGTAGTCCGGCCGGTCGAACGTGATCGTGGCGATCCGCGTCGTGGCGTCTTTGTCGTACCGGATGATCTCTTCGGCCGGTGGCTCCGCGGGGTCGGGCATGGCTAGGGCCGCCAGAACGGGCTCACGGTAAGTACTTCCGGGCCGTCGGCGGTGATCAGGACCGCTTCTCGCCCGAATACCGCGCCGACTCCCTCTTGCCACACATAACCCGTCACGGCGAGCACCATCCCCGGGTCCAAGCGTTCGGCGGCCGCGGTGGCGGGCAGATGCTTGGAGACGACGGGTGGGTCGAACCCCATGCCCAGTCCGCGGGCCACCGGCATCGGTGGGTCCGGCTCCCCCGCGGCCTGGTAGGCGGTCATCAGGTCGGCCGCTCCCGCACCGGGGCGGCAGGCGTCGATCAGCCTGCCCCACAGGCTGTCCCAGCGCCGGTACAGGGCCGCTGCGCCGTCGGGCACCTGCTTCTTGCCGGCCGGCCACGTCCGTCCCACTTCGCCGACGTAGCCGCCGGCCAGGACGCCGGCGGAGAACGCCACCAGATCGCCGTCCTGGATGCGGCCGTCACCGTCGGCGCGCCGCCACGGGTGCGTGCGCGAGGTCACCCATGCCACATCCTGATTCGACGGGGTGCTCACCCCACCGGCCGCGGACGCCTCCAGCACGACACCGGCCAGCGCCTGCTCACTCACCCCTGGCCGCAATTCCGATACCGCGGCCGACAGGGCCGACTCGGCCACCGCGATGGATTCCCGCAGTGCGGCGATCTCCTCGGCCGTCTTGATGCGGCGGGCGGCCCGCATGGCAAGCTCCCCGTCGACCAGCTGCGCGTTGGGGAACGCGGTCGGCAGCAGTTGCGCGAAAACCGGTGACAGCGCGTCGGTTCCGACTCGCCGGGCACCGGCCGCGCCGTCGATACGCTGCAGCGCCGACATGGTGTTCATCGGATTCCACGAGATGCCGTAGAGGTTCTCGTGGGGGATGTCGTCGGGCACGCCCTCGTCCCACGTGCTGAGGAGGTGCACGGCGCCGGTCTCCCGCACCACCACACAGGTCGGACCGAATGGCCGGGTGCCGGCGACCCACAGCTGCGGCGCGCCGGTGACGTACCGGACGTTGGCTTGCCGGCCGAGCACCAGCACATCGAGATCGTGCGCCGCCATCTGGTCGAGCGCCCGCTGGCGACGCCCCGAGCGCAGTGTGCGCTCGTCGGGCAGAACTTCAGTTGCCATAGGGGTCATAGGGGTAGTCGGTCAAGCGGATCCAGCCTTCCTCGGTAATCACAAGCACCTCTTCGCTGCGGTAACCGCCGGTGCCGTCTTCCCACACCACGGGCTCCAGCACCAGCACCATCCCGGAGCGAAGGACGAAATTCTCGTCGAACTCCTGGCCGAGATCCGTTCCGATCATCGGCATTTCGGCCGCGTTGACGCCGATGCCATGGCCCAGGTAGAAGTGCGGCAGCCACGGCTTGGTGCCGCCATTGGCCTTGATCGCGGCCCGGCCCAGATCCGCCGCGGTGGCGCCGGCCTTGGCGACACCCAGGACGGCGGTCATGATCTCGAACCAGGTGTCGAACTGCGCCTGCTGGCGCGGCGACGGGTCCCGCCCCACGATCCAGGTGCGCCCGAAGTCAGAGCAGTAGCCCTGGTAGGTGATGCTGACGTCGGTCCACAACACGTCACCTTCGGCCAACTCGCGCTCGGTGCTCAGCAGCGGCAACGCCAAATCGCCGTGGGTGGTCCAGACGCCCTCGGCCTTGCTCGGAGGCATCACCTGCCAGATCGGTTCGAGCATGCTCGCCGTGGCCCCTAACTCGAAGGCGCGGCGGAGAAAGCTTGCCGACAAATCGATCTGGCGGATGCCGGGGGCCAGCCGCTTCTGGACTTCCACCATGGCCTCGTCGGTGATCCGGATGGCGGTGCGCATGCACGACAGTTCATCCGGGGTTTTGACCGACTTGGCCGCGCTGACGATCGCCGCGGCGTCGACGGGGGCCCCGTTGGGGAACAAGACGGTCGCGGCACGCGACATCGCCCCCGTGAACTCATCAACCGCGACCACGGCCTTGGCCGGAATCAGCTCGGCGAGCGTTCGCGCGAAATTGGCTACGCCCTCGTCGAATTCGAGATAGACGGGTCCGTGCAGATGGTCGGCGGGCAGGTCCGCCTCCTGCGAGGCCCCCTCCCGGAACGGGAGGAACAGGTGCGGCCACTCGTCGTCGGCGAGCACCACGGCTACCGGACGCTCGACGTAGGACAGCCCGGCGTCGCCGAGTGGCCAACTGGCGCCCGTGGCGTAGACGACAGCGTTGTTGCCGAGCAGGATCATCGCGTCCACGCCGCGTTCGGCCATTGCCGTCCGCAGTCGCGCTCCCGTCTCGCGGCGCAGGCGGGCCAGGTCGGGTGTTTCGGGGATTAGCAGTCCGTTACCGGTGTTGGTATCCAGTTGCGCGAATGTCGTCACTACAGACCCAGGAACTTCGTGATGTTGCCGCTGACGATCTTCACCGCGTTCGCCGGACCCACGGCGTCGACAACGGCTTTCAGTGACTTCTCGGAATAGCCATACGTGCTTTCGTTGTGCGGATAGTCGCTGGACCACATGACCCTGTCCACGCCGATCTGGTCGATCAGCTGCAAACCCAGGGGGTCGACCATGAACGACGCGCTCATGTGGGTGTCCCAGTAGTAACGCGGTTCGTGCTCGAGCGCCCGGTTGAACATGTGTTGGTACGACCCCATCAGGTGATCGGCATCCTGCAAAGCCCAAGGAACCCAGGCGATTCCGCCCTCGAACCAACCGATTCGCAGGGCTGGGTGATCGTCGAGGATTCCGGTGAAGAGGTACTTGGCGAACTGCTCGCGGAAGCCATCGATGTTGATCATCATGCCCACCACCACGCTGTTGAACTGGCACGGAGTTTTCGGTGGGGTCTCGCCAATGTGGTGGGTCACCGGAAGTCCGGCGGCTTCGATCTCGTCCCACACCGGCCTCATCGCGGTGCTGCCGTAGTCGATGATGTTGCCGTCGTCATCCTTGCCCGGGTTGAGCGGCAGCAGGAACGTCTTGAGCCCCAAAGACTTCAGCTCTTCCAGAGTCTTGCGGGTGCCCTGCGGATCCCACCAGTTGATCAGGCCGGCGCCGTAGAAGTGACCGCCCGAAGCCTCCTGCAGTTCGGCGATGTATTCGTTGTAGATGCGGAAGGTCAGCTCGCGAAGTTGCTTGTCCGGATAGTGGAACAGCGCCAGCACGGCGTTGGGAAACGCGAGTTCCTTCTCGACCCCGTCGTCGTGCAATTCCTGAATCCGGGCCTCGATGTTGGTGCTCGCGGCGCCGGGCAGGTCGTCGTACTGCATCAGCACCGCACTGAAGTCACCCGGCAGGAACGACTGCCCCTTGCGACCGACCTGGTAGGCGCCGTCCTCGTACCAGATCCGAGGCGCCTTGTCCTTCAGGTCATCCGGGAAGCGTTGGTAGAAAATGTCATCGGCCAGTGAAATGTGGTTGTCGGCCGAGAAGACCACGGTCCCCTCCGGCAGGCCCACGTCGGTGCCCGCGGCGTGGCCGCGTCGATCCTTCGGAGCGCCGTGACCTCCGGGCGGGTAGAGCGTGCTTGTTCGAGTTGTCATCATTGACCCTCCATTCGGATCGGCAATTGTTCAAAAGTAGCGGGCTGGGCTACCAGGTCACCGGCAGTTCGTAGACGCCGTAGGCGAGGCGGTCATGTTTGAACGGGACTTCGTCGATCGGCACGGCCAGTGTCATGGTCGGGATGCGGCGCAGCAGGGTCTGGAACACGATCTGCAGTTCCGCCCGCGCCAGTTGCTGGCCCACGCACTGGTGGCGGCCGTAGCCGAACGCGACATTGCGATCGGCTCCCGAGCGATGCAGGTAAAGGCGATCGGGTTCGGCGAAGGCCTGCGCATCCCAGTTGGCCGGTGCCAGGTCGATGATGATGCCGTCGTTCGCACGAATGGTCTCGCCACCGATATGAATGTCTTCCAGAGCGACGCGGCGCTGTCCGTTCTGGATGATGCTGAGATAGCGCAGCAATTCCTCCACCGCGTTGGCGAGAATCTTCGGGTCCTCGGCATCGCGGATTACGGCGGCCTGGTCCGGATTCTCCAGCAGCGCAAGCACTCCGAGCCCGATCATGTTCGCGGTCGTCTCGTGCCCCGCGATCAGCAATCCGGTGGCCAGCTGTGCGGCTTCCTTGACGCTGAGTTCGCCGGCCTTGACCCGCTCGGCCAGATCGGAAACCGCGTCCTCCGCCGGATTTTCCATCTTGGCCTCGACGAGCTGAGCCAGGTACTTGTGCAGGCTCATCGCACCCTTCATGGTGTCCTCGGCGGCGGCGAAGCGCGCCAGGCCAACATTGGCGTGGTGCTGGAACATCTCGGCGTCCTCGTAGGGCACCCCGAGCATCTGGCTGATGACCAGCGACGGAACCGGAAGCGCAACGGCGGCAACGACATCTGCGGGCTGCGGACCGGCCAGCATCGTATAGATGTGGTCGTCGGTGATCTGCTGGATCGTCGGGCGCAGACCCTCCACACGCCGGAAGGTGAACGGCTTGGACAGCATCCGCCGGAACCGGGTGTGTTCCTCGCCGTCGGAGGTGAACACCGACCGGGGCCGCTTGTGCACGGTCGACAGCATGCCCTCGTTCCAGTGCGGGAAGCCGGGAACCCGGTCGTCGACGCTGACCCGCGAATCCGAGAACAGCTCGCGCACTTGCTCATAGCCGGTGATGAGCCACGGCGTACTACCGTCCCAGATCCGCACCCGGGACAGCGGCCTGGCCTCGGCCAGTGCCATGACATCCGGCGGCGGGGCGAAGGGGCAGCGCGGCTGCCTGGCCATCGGATAGTCCGGAATGTCGGAGGTCTGCTCCGTTGTGGTGCTCGTCAGGATGTCGGACATCTGCATTCCTCGCCGTATTTCATTCTTCAACGTGGATGGCCAGTGCGGGGCAGGCCGCCGCCGCCCGCCGCGCGCCCTCGGCCTGGTCAGCGGTAGGACTGGGATTGAGTAAGACGACCACGCCGTCGTCGTCGCGCTGATCGAACACTTCGGGCGCATTCATGACGCAGTTCCCCGAAGAGGCGCAAGCGTCTTGGTCGACAGTCACTTTCATCTTCTGGCCCCCTCACTCGTGCTCCGTCACGGGCGCCAGCCACAGGCCCACGATCGCGTCGATGAGGCCGGCCGCCGCAGCGCGCCATGAACGATGGGACGTCAACGCACCCGCGACCAGCGCGCGTTCACGGTCGGCGCAGGTGTGCATCAACAGGTTTCGAGCCATGATGTTGCGTTCGAAATGGACTTCGGCCGGCAACTCGGGCAGACAGCGGTTGATGCCCTCGACGACCTGAACCAGCGACGGGGAGCTCAGCGCGCCCTTGACGATGATGTTGTAGTAGGCGGGGTCGGTCATCGCCTGCGCCGCGAACCGCGCGTACCACGTGGGATTTCCGAGCTCCTCGAGGTGATCGGTGAGCGGCCGCACCAAACACGCCACCCAGTTGCGCAGCTCGGCGTCCCGTCCATCGGCGGCGCCCGATGCCAGCAACTCCTCCACCATCTGGTCGCGGAGTTGCTCGACGGGCCCACGGTGCTTGTGCTCGATCGCGCGCACCAGGTCGGCCTTGGTACCGAAGTGGTAACCGACCGCGGCGTTGTTGCCCTGGCCGGCGGCCTCGCTGACTTGCCGGTTGGACACCGCGAACATGCCGTGCTCGGCGTACAGTCGCTCGGCGGCCACCAAGATCGCCTCTTGGGTGGAGCTGGCCCGCTCAGTGCGCACGGTCCGGCCAACGGTGGTCATTGCGCTAGTCAACCGCGCGCGAGGCTTTAAGTCAAGCGATTGATTTAAATTTGTTGGCCCTGGATGTCGCCCTTGGACGCGGGCGCCGAACACACCGTCACGTCCGCGACCGAACATGACAACAGCGTCACGCTCGCGACCGAACGTGACCGCATCGTCACGACCCGGCGCCGGCGCTCTCGCCCTGCCGCTTGGGCCGAATCACCTTGCCCGCCACGGTCCCACCGTCCACAGGGAGCACGGTCCCAGTGACGTAGCGCGACCGGTCGGTGGCGAAATACAGCGCCGCCTCGGCGACGTCGTCGGGGGTACCCTCGCGCTTCAGCGGTCGGTCGTCGCGCATCCCCTGGCGGATCCGCGCCTCGAACTGCTTGAGCTGCTCCGGCTCCATGCCTGCGGCCGACTTCCCCAGAATCGGTGTGGGTATGCTGCCCGGCGCGATGGCATTGACCCGAATCTCGTGGTACGCCAACTCGATTGCCGCGGCCTTGGTGAACTGGATGACGGCCGCCTTGGACGCGCGATAGATCATCACGCCCCCACCGGCCTGGATCCCGCCGATCGAGGTGATGTTGATGATCGACCCACCGCCATGTTCGGCCATGTGCCGGGCGGCATCTCGGGTGCCCGCCATCACGCCCAGTACGTTGACCCCCATCACCCGGTGGAAGTCGGCGAGGTCGTCGTCGAGCAACTTTCGCAGGGGGCTCGAGATCCCGGCGTTGTTCACCATCACGTGCAGGCCGCCGAACTTGTCGACGGCACCGGCAACCAGCGCACCCACCTGCTCGGGGTCGGCGACGTCCGTCTGCCGGAAGAGGGCGTGGGCGCCCAGCGATGTCGCCAGCGCCTCGCCGCGGTCGATTTCGACGTCGGCGATGACGACCCGCGCGCCCTCCGCCACAAACCGCTCCACGAGGCCGCGGCCGATGCCGGAGGCGCCGCCGGTGACGATGGCGACTTTGCCATCAAGTTCGTTAACCACCTGACGAGTTAATCGGGGCCGCGAGCCTTAAGTCAAGCAGTTGATTTAAGACGATGCAGGACCCGGTGCTCATTGCCCCAGCAACGCGCGCCGTCGGTATGGTCGGACAGCAAATCCTTCAGATGCGGCGGTGCGGGTGCAAATTCAACAGGCGCTACCTTTGCGCGGTCGGGCCGCGGAATGCGCGGCACTCGATCGTCTGGCATCAGACGCCCGTGCGGGCAAGAGCCAGGTCCTGGTGTTGCGCGGTGAGGCGGGCATCGGCAAGACGGCGTTGCTGGACTTCGTTTCCGAGCGCGCCTCGGGATTCCGCGTGGCGAGGGTGGCGGGAGTGGAGTCCGAGATGGAACTCCCGTTCGCCGCCTTGCAGCAACTCTGCGTGCCACTGCTGGACTGCATCGACCGCATACCCGCCCCGCAGCGGGACGCCCTGGAGATCGCCTTTGGGCGCAGCGCCGGGCCCGCACCGGAGCGCTTCCTGGTCGGGTTGGCGGTGCTCAGCCTGATCGGCGCGGCGACCGAGGGCCGGCCCTTGATCTTTCTCGTCGATGACGCGCAGTGGATCGATCGAATCTCGGCCCAGACGTTGGCCTTTGTTGCCCGCCGCCTGATCGCCGAGCCCGTCGCGGTGGTTTTCGCCATGCGCGACGGCGCCGTGGCGTTCGACGCCGATGAGCTGAGCGGACTGCCCGACTTGACGGTCGGCGGGCTCAATCCGGGCGACGCGCGCGCGTTGCTGGATTCGGTCATCCTCGGCCGGCTCGACGACCAGGTGCGCGATCGCATTGTGGCGGAAACGCGGGGCAATCCGTTGGCTCTGCTGGAGCTGCCCCGGGGCCTGAGCGCCGCGGAGCTGGCGGGTGGCTTCCAGCGCCCGGACGTGCAGCCGCTGGCGGGACAGATCGAGCAGACATTCGTGCGGCGGATCCGCTCGCTTCCCGACCACACGCAGCAGCTGTTGACCACCGCCGCCGCGGAGCCGGTGGGTGACGCCGCGTTATTGCTGCGCGCCGCTGAGCATTTGGGGCTTCCGCCGGATGCGGCGGCCGGCGCGGAAGCGGCCGGTTTGATCGACGTGGGGACCCGGGTGCGATTCCGTCATCCCTTGGTGCGCTCGGCCGCATACCGCACCGCGAACCTGATCGAGCGTCGGCGCATCCATCGGGCGCTGGCCAAGGCGACCGACAGACGAAGTGACCCGGACCGCCGCGCGTGGCACCTGGCCATCGCGGCGCACGGCCCGGACGAATCCGTTGCCGCCGCGCTCGAGCGCTCCGCCGACCGCGCCCAGGCCCGGGGCGGCGTCGCGGCCGCGGCCGCCTTCTTGGAACGCGCCACCCAATTAACCGCCGACCCGGCCCGCCGCGGAACACGGGCGCTCGCGGCCGCTCAGGCCAAACGCGACGTGGCCGCCTTCGACGCGGCGGACGAGTTGCTCACCATCGCCGAAGCCGCATCACTGGATGCGCTGCAGCAGGCGCGGGCCGCCCGGCTGCGCGCACAGATCGTCTTCGCCCGAAGCCGCAGCGGTGCTGCCGACGCACCCACGGTCTCCGATGCCTCCATCGGCCTGCTCGATGCCGCCCGCCGGCTCGAAACACTTGACGACGCGCACTCCCGGGAGACGTACCTAGAAGCGTTGGGGGCAGCGATGTTCGGCGGCCGGCTGTGCCCGCACGGCGGCATTCACCTGGCCGCCGAGGCGGCCCGCGCCGCGCCGGCTGGGCCGGAGCCCGCGCGGCCGGTCGATCTGTTGTTGGACGGCATCGCGCTACGGGCGACGGCCGGGCAGGCCCCGAGCCTGGCGGCGCTGCGCGACGCGCTGACCCTCATCAACACCGAGGCCGAGCGCGGCGGCGACGTCCTGCAGTGGTTCTGGCAAGCCTTCCCCATCGTGCAGGAATCCGCCGTCCACGAACTGTGGGACGACCAGGTATGGCACCAACTGGCCACCCATGCCGTGCGGCTCGCGCGCGATGCGGGCGCACTCGCCGTGTTGCCCCACGCCCTCGTCCACCGCGCCGGAGTGCACGTGCAGGCGGGCGAATTCGCAACGGCGTCCCAACTCATCGAGGAGGCCACGGCCATCTCGGCCGCCACCGGTGATGTCCCCGTCAAATACCACTCGGTGCTGTTGGCCGCCTGGCGCGGCAACGAGGACGTCGCGACCACCCTGATCGAGCGGGCCGCCGCGGACGGGATGGCAAGGGGGGAAGGCCGCATCGTCGGATTGACCGGGTATTCCAGCGCCGTCCTCTACAACGGCCTGTGCCGCTACGCCGACGCGTTCGCGTCGGCGCGCACGGCCTGCGAATACGAAGACCTGGGCCTGTTCGGCTGGTGCCTGGCCGAACTCATCGAAGCCGCCGCGAGAAGCGGCCACCCGGACGCGGCCCACGACGCCCTGCGCCAATTGGAAGTCCGGGCGCTCGGCGCCCAAACCGATTGGGCGAACGGCGTTTTCCTTCGATCCAAAGCGTTGCTGGCCTCCGACCGCGACGCCGAGGCCTGCCACCGCGAAGCGATCGACAAGCTTGCGCGGACGCGCATCGTCGTCCAGCTTGCCCGCGCGCACCTGTCCTACGGGGAGTGGTTGCGCCGGTGTAATCGCCGGATCGACGCGCGCGCCCAGTTGGGCACCGCCCACGAGATGTTCACCGGGATGGGAGCCGACGCGTTCGCCGAGCGGGCCCGCCGCGAGCTGCTGACCACGGGCGAGAAAGTGAACAAGCGGTCCGCGAAAAGGGGAAAGGCATCAGGCGGTGAGCTGACGGCGCAGGAGGCCCAGATCGCCCGGCTGGCCGGTGAAGGCCTGACCAACCCCGAGATCGCCGCGCAGTTGTTCATCAGCAGCCACACCGTCGAATGGCACCTGCGGAAGGTGTTCGCCAAGCTCGGCATCACCTCGCGCCGACAACTGCGGGGTCTGGCCAAAGAATTGGCCCCCTGAGTTCGGCAAGACTACGGACTTTCCAGGGTTCCCACGGCCCGGTGCGCGGGCCATGCTGAGGAGGCCAGTTCATCGGGAAGCTTGAGAGGCGTGATCATGAAGGTTTTGGTAATCGGTGGCAGCGGGCTGATCGGATCACAGGTTGTCGCCATGCTCACCGAGCAGGGACACGAAGCGGTCCCGGCGTCACCGCGCACGGGCGTCAACACCGTGACCGGTGAGGGTGTTGCGGAGGCCGTCGCGGGTGTCCAGGCGGTGGTGGACGTCTCCAACTCGCCGTCTTGGGCCGATGACGATGTGCTGAACTTCTTCACCACCTCTACCCGCAACCTTCTCGAGGCGGAGCGGGCCGCCGGCGTGCAGCATCACGTCGCGCTCTCGATCGTGGGAGCCGACCGCGCGGCCGCAAGCGGCTACATGCGGGCCAAGGTCGCTCAGGAAAAGGTGATCGTGGAATCCGGCGCCCCCTACACGATCGTGCGGGCGACCCAGTTCTTCGAATTCGTTGAGGGCATTGCCGATTCGATGACCGACGGCGACACGGTCCGCGCGCCGCACGGTGGCTTCCAGCCGATCGCCGCCGCGGATGTGGCCACGGCCGTCGCCCGCGCCGCGGTCGGTGAGCCGGTCAACGGGGTGATCAACATCGCCGGACCCGAAAAGCAGGGCATGGACGACTTCATCCGGACCCGGTTCGCCGCGACCGGAGATGCCCGCCGCGTGGTGACCGACCCGGATGCGCAGTATTACGGAGCGGTGCTCGACGAGCGCATGATCGTTCCCATCGAGGGCGAAGAAGTGACCCTTTACCCCACCCGGTTCGGCGACTGGCTGGCTTCGCAGCTGCCCAGCAACGCCAAATAACAGCCGGAGGAGGCGGTCCGATGGAGCTGATGGACTACACCGCGGTGATCACCGGCGGGACGGCGGGCATTGGCCTGGAATCCGCTCGGCTGTTCGCCAGCGAAGGCGCCACCGTCATCGTCTCGGGCCGCGATCCGGTCAGGGGCGCGCACGCGGTGGAGGTCATCGGCCCGAAGGCGCGGTTCATTCAGACCGACATGGCGGATATCGATTCGGTGAATTCGCTTGTGCAACAGTGCGGTGAGGTCGATATCATCGTCAACAACGCTGGCAGCTTTCCGTCGGCGTTGACGGTGGAGCAGGCGATGTCATCGTTCGAGACGATGTTCGACACCAACGTGCGCGGTGCGTACTTCCTGGTTGCCGGCCTGGTCCCGGGAATGCTCAAGCGGGGCCGCGGCAGCATCGTCAACATCACCACCATGGCCGCCTTCAAGGGAATTCCCGGTGCGTCCGGCTACAGCGCCTCCAAGGCCGCGTTGGAATCGCTCACCCGCACCTGGGCCGCCGAATTCGGAGCGGCCGGGGTGCGGGTGAACAGCGTCGCGCCGGGACCCACCCGCACGCCGGGGGTGGCGGCGGAATGGGGTGACGTCAACGAGGAGCTCGGGCGGGCCCTGCCGCTGGGCCGCACCGCCTTCCCGTCCGAGATCGCCGAAGCGGTGCTCTTCCTGAGCTCCCCTCGCTCCAGCTTCGTCACCGGCTCGACCCTGCACGTCGACGGCGGCGGCGCCGCCGTCTGACCGGCCGCGGCAGCCAGGTCGAGTTGTTGCGGACATTTCGCCGACGTCCGCTCTACGGTGGGTAGTTGCGCAACGACGAGGAGCACCCATTGCCCGTGCAACCCACCAGCGGCGTCCCCTTCGACAGAACTCGGCTCACCAGGCGCGGTTTCATGGCGGCCGGCGTCGCCGGTGGACTGGCGCTGACTGCGTGCAGCCAATCCAAACCCGAGCCGTCGGGCAGTGCCCGGATCGCCGCCGCCATCGACGCGGCCGAGGCCGCCCGACCGCACAGCGGCCGCACCGTCGCGGCCAACCTGACCGTCCAGCAGGTCCAGATCGACCTGGGCGGGCCGGTCGTCCGCACGCTGGCCTTCGGCAACTCCATCCCCGGTCCGGTGATCCGCGCCAGCATCGGTGACGAAGTCGTGGTGACGGTGAAAAACCGGCTCGATCATCCGACGTCGGTGCATTGGCACGGCATCGCCGTGCGCAACGGCATGGACGGCGCCGAGCCCGCCACGCCCAACATCGCTGCCGGCCATGACTTCACGTACCGCTTCTCGGTGCCCAACTCGGGCACGTACTGGGCGCATCCCCACACCGGCTTGGACGAGGACCTGGGGCTTTACCTGCCGGTCATTGTCGACGACCCGACCGAGGGCAACTACGACGCGGAATGGATCGTCGTCCTTGACGATTGGACCGACGGCGTCGGAAAGAGTCCTCAGCAGCTCTACAGCGAACTGAGCAACCCGAACAAGTCACCGATGCCGACCACATCCGAGACGAGCACGACGACGACGGAAACGAGCACGACCGAGACGACGACGACCGGCCCGACGTCCTCGACGAGCCCACCGGCCGGTATTCCCGGGCCGTCCCCGGGTAATGTCGGCACCAGCGACCTTCTCGGTGGCGACGCCGGAGACATCGCCTATCCGTACTACCTGATCAACGGGCGAATTCCCGCTTCCCCCATGACATTCAATGCGAAGCCCGGTCAGCGGATACGGATTCGCTTCATCAACGCCGCCTCCGACACCAGCTTCCGGGTCGCGCTGGCCGGCCATGCGATGACGGTGACACATACCGACGGCTACCCCGTGGTGCCGGCTCAGGTCGACGCCCTGCTGATCGGTATGGCCGAACGCTACGACGTCACGGTGACCGCGGCCGACGGTGTCTTCCCACTGGTCGCGGTCGCGGAGGGCAAAAACGCGCTGGCGCGGGCATTGCTGTCCACGGGCGCGGGCAGCGCACCCGACCCGCAGCTCCAGCCGGGCGAACTCACCAAGCGCGTGGGCACCGCCACGATGTTCACTGCCACGACGCCGGTCAACCTCGGCCGCCCCGATCCCGCCCTCAATCTCCCGGTCGTGCTGGGCGGCAATATGATGCAATACAACTGGACGATCAACGGGCAGCCTTACGGCAGGACGAGCCCACTCCACGTGCAACAGGGTCAACGGCCCACCATCACCTTCGACAACACCACGACGATGTATCACCCAATCCATTTGCACGGGCACACGTTCCAGGTGATCAAGGCCGACGGAAGCCCGGGCGCCCGCAAGGACACCGTCATCGTGCTGCCCAGGCAGAAGCTCGCCGCAGTCCTCGTCGCCGACAATCCCGGCACGTGGCTGATGCACTGCCACAACACCTATCACCAGGTCGCCGGGATGGGGACACGGCTGGACTACGTCTTCTGACGATCAGAGGGTGCCCAAGAAATCCATCAGCGACTGGTTGACGACCGACGACTGCTCGATCTGAGGGCAGTGGCCGGCGTTGTCGACCACCACCGACCGGGCGCCGTCGATCTGCTTGGCGATCTGCGCCGCCCAGCCGCCGGGCAGGAGCTTGTCGCCCCCGCCCTCGACGACAAGCGTTGGCACGCCGATACGTTCGTAGGCTCGCGCGCTCGACGGGGTGGCCGACGGTGTGGCCCCCGGGCGACGGAACCTGGCCGCGGCGATAGCCTCCCACGCCCCCGGCGCGGTGCTCGACGCGTGGCGGCGCCGCACGTAGTCGTCGTCGGCGGGATAGGCGGGGTCGAAAAACAGCGCTTCGACGATGCGGCGCATGGCCGGCAACGTGGCGTCATAGTTCTGCAGCGCCTCGAAATGCTGATTCTGCTGGATCTCCCCGCCCCCGCAGACGATCACCAGGCTGCGGATCGGCAGCAGCGGCGTGTCCGACGTGCTGTCGGTGAGCAGGTTGATGGCCCCCATCGAATTGCCGACGAAGTGCGCCGACCCGATGCCGAGCAATTCGCAAAACCGCGCGACATGCCGGATCCGCATGCCGCGGCCGTCGACGAAGTCGATCACCTTGGCCGAACTTCCGTACCCCAGCATATCGGGGGCCAGCACCCGATAGCGTGCGGCGAGCGCGGAAATATTGCGTTCCCAACCAAGTTCGGCGCCGGCCCCGAACTCACCGCCGTGCAGCAACACCACTGGATCGCCCTCGCCGGCTTCCAGGTAGCCGGTGGAAAGGCCGTCCACCAACATGGTTTTACGCTGAAAGTCCATCATTTGATCGCAATCGGGTTGACCGGGGATCCCACTGCACCAACGACTCTCAGTGGCGGGGCGACGAGCTGGAATTCGTAGACGCCATCGGCGGCGCAGTCCTCGGCCAGCGAGGTGAGATCCCAGTACTCGCCAAACATCATTCCCATGTCGCGCAGGCAGAGCAGATGCAGGGGCAGGAATACGCCCTCTACTCCCGAGACCAGGTCCTCGACCTGCAGGTTGTCGGACGCGACGGCGGCGACCTCGTGGTCGTGCAGCCACGAGGCGCAGCTCCAGTCCAGTCCGGAGAAGGAAGCGGTCTTGTCCCCGGTCTGCGCGAACCTCGTCCACCAACCGGTCCGGATCAGCACGATGTCACCGCGTTCGATCCGCACGCCCTGTGCGCGTGCGGCATCGTCCAACTCTTCGGGTGTGATCGGATTCCCCTGCTCGAGAAAGACTTCCGCATTCCGGTGGCGGACCAGATCCAGCAGCACGCCTCTCGAAGCAATGCCCTTGCCGTCCACCTTGTCGATTCCGCAATGCACGGCGCCCAAGCTGGTCACCGAATCCGCTCGGAAGCCGTTGTAGAGCTGCTCGTCGTAGTAGACGTGCGACAACGCGTCCCACTGACTTGCCGCCTGTAACGGCATGATGATCAAGTCGTCGTTGAAGCGGAACGGATTGTCGTCGCCCATGTAACTGCTGAGCTGCTGGGCTATTGGGTTGCTCGCCCAGCCCGGGCCGTACTGGGCCAGCGTCTTCGCGTCGCCGCCATCGATGGTCATGATATGGACGGGGTTGTGCCGATATTCGAAGGCGCCCTGCGGGCCCGACGCGCCGAAGTCCACGCCGAGCGGAAAGACCCTGCCGTGCCGGACCAGGCTCGCCGCCTGGGCGACCTTTTCCGCGGTGATGAAGTTCAGCGTGCCGAGCTCGTCGTCGTCACCCCAGCGGCCCCAATTGGAGACGTCGCGCGCGACCCGCCGAAAATCAGTCAAGTCGGCCATGCGCCCGTCCCTCCTCGAGTTCACGGGCGATCGCGGCGCCCACGTTTCCGCCGTCGACCCACACGACCTGACCCGAAATATAACTGGCCGCACGGCTATTCAGGAAGAGCAGCACCGCGGCCTGTTCCGCGGGTTCGGAAACACGACCCAGCGGCTTGGGGATGTCGTCGAGGAAGCCCTGCCCGTATGCCCTGCGTAGCTGGTCCAGGATCGGCGTCTCGGTGACCCCGGGCCCCGTGCAGTTGATGCGGATCCCCCGGGCGCCCAGCGGCGTGGCGCTGCGCATGGTGTACAGGATGATGGCTTCCTTGGACAGCTGGTAGCCGGTGCCCAGCGCGTCGGGATGCCGATCGCACCAATCGACGCCGTCCGCCATGGTCGCGGTGTCGAGCAACGGCGCCACTTCGTGAAGATGTTCCCGGTAGGCGGCCGCCGCGAGCGAGGACACGCTGACGACGGACGACCCCGCGGGCATCTTCGGGACCAGCGCCTCGGTGAGGTGGCGTAACCCCAAGAAGTTGATCGTGACGATCAGCTTGGGGTCGCCGACGCCGGAGGAGACCCCGGCGACGTTGAACAGCGCATCGACCGGCCCGTCGATGGATGCCACCGCGCGATCGATGGACGCCGCATCGGCCAGGTCGACCTCATGGAACGCGCCGAGTCCGAAGTCGGGTCGGCGTTTGTCCAATCCGACGACATCGGCCCCCAGGTCGGTGAGCTGGCGTACCACGTATTCGCCGATGCCCGAGGCGCATCCGGTCACCACCGCCCGGCGGCCGTCGTAGCGCCACAGCTCGTCGATCTCTCCCAAGGCTCGCCTCGAAATCCTGGTAGAACTCTGGCTCTACTTCTGCTGGTCCTTCGCCCGCTGCGCCGCCTGCACGCGGCCTTCGTTGATCTCCGCCATCGCTTCGGGGATCTCGCTTGCGGTGAACTTACCGCCACGGCCGGTGGGCAGTCCACCAAACGAGTAAGCCTCGTCGAACTGTGGTGCGGTCGATTTCGGCCGGCGGGCCTCCACCTTTTCGATGACGGGCGCCAGCCGGGTGGCCTTGTCGGCCACCGCCTTTGCGTCGCGCTCGATGAATTCGGGAAGCACCTCTTTGCCCATCAGCTCGATGGATTCCATGGTGCCCTCGTGGCTGCGTGGGTTGAGCAGCAGGATGATCTCGTCGACGCCGCTTTCTTCGTAGCCGCGCAGGAATTCGCGCACCGTGGCCGGCGACCCGATGGCACCCCGCCCCGGCCCGTACGCCAGCGTCGGATCCTTTTCGACCTCTTCGAGATAGCGCTGCCACACTCCGGTCCGCCCGGGCGTGTGCACCCCGGTCATGTAGTAGTGCATGATGCCGAACGAGAAGAACCCGCCGCCCTGCCCGAGCCGCTGCAACGCCTGCTCGTCGGTCTTGGCCACCATCATCGACAGGTCGCCGCCGATGGCGAGGATGTTCGGGTTGATTAGCGGGGTGACGGGGACGCCGTTCTCTTCGAATTCCTTGTAGTAGCCGTTGACCCGCTCGGTCAGCGGGCCGGGGCCCGTGTAGGCGAAGCTCAAAGCGCCGATGGCTTTTTGGGCGGCCATCTGCACGCTGGCGGGCCGCGTGCAAGCGACCCAGACGGGCGGATGCGGCCTTTGCAGCGGCTTGGGAACGACGTTGCGCGCCGGCATCTGCACGTGCTCGCCGTTGAAGCCGGTGAAGGGCTCTTCGATCATGCAGCGGATCGAGACCTCGAGGGCCTCCTCCCACTGGGCCCGCTTGTCGGCGGGGTCGATGTTGAACCCGCCCAGCTCACCGACCGACGACGATTCCCCGGTGCCGAACTCGACGCGGCCGTTGGAGAGCAGGTCCAGCGTGGCGATGCGTTCGGCGACCCGCGCGGGGTGGTTGACCACGGGCGGCAGGTGCATGATGCCGAACCCGAGGCGAATGTTCTTGGTCCGCTGGCTGGCCGCGGCCAAGAAGATCTCCGGCGCCGTCGAGTGGCAGTACTCCTCGAGGAAGTGATGCTCGGTCAGCCACACGGTGGAGAAGCCAGCTTTGTCGGCGGCCTCGACCTCATCGAGGCAGTCCTGCATCATGATGTGCTCGTCGTCGGGCGCCCAGGGCCGCGGCAGGGCGAATTCGTAGAACAGCGAGATTTTCATTGTTACCTCCTATGAGTATTAACGGCTCGATTGGCTGCTTGGGCCGCAACGTGTTTCGCCGCGACATAACCGAAGGTCATCGCTGGGCCGATGGTCGCACCGGCGCCGGCGTAGCTGCGGCCCATCACCGGCGCGGAGGTGTTGCCCACCGCGTAGAGTCCCGGCACCACGGTGTCGTCGGCCCGCAGGACGCGGGCGTGTTCGTCGGTGCGCAGGCCGCCCGAGGTCCCGAGGTCCCCGAGGACGATCCGGAAGGCGTAGTACGGCGGATCGCCCAGTGGATACAAGTTCGGATTGGGCAAGGTGTGGTCGCCGTAGTAGTTGTCGTACACGCTGTCGCCGCGGTTGAAATCGTCGTCGTGGCCCTTGCGGGCGAGTTCGTTGAAGCGGCTGGCGGTTTCGGCAAGCTGAGCCGCGGGCACGCCGATCTTGGCCGCCATTTCATCCCACGTCGTCGCCGCCTTCACCACACCCGATTCCAGCCAGGCCGTTGGAATCTTGCGACCGGTGGGCACCGGCGCCAGCGGGATTTTCGGTATCGGCAGGTGTCCCCCGACGACGTAGCGATTGAATGACCGATGGTCGGTGATCAGCCAGCACGGGATATGGGTGACGCCGGATCTTTGGCCCTCGATCATGGCGTGCCCGAAATCCATGTATGGGGCCGCTTCGTTGATGAAGCGCTTACCGGCGCCGTTGACGATGAATTGCGCCGGCATCATCCGTTCGTTGAGCATGAATTGCATGCGGCCGTCCGGCCATTGGATCGCCGGGAACCACCAGGCTTCGTCGAGCAGGTCCGTCGCGGCGCCGACCTGTTGCGCCGCGCGGATGCCGTCGCCCATCGCCGCCGGGTTGCCGAAGCTCCAGTCCTGGTCCACCTCGGGGAGAAGCTCCTTGCGCCAGGCGAGGTCGTGGTCAAATCCGCCGGATGCCAGGATCACGCCGCACCGCGCTCCGATCCGCTGGGACTTGCCGTCGGTTTCCACCACCGCGCCGGTCACCGCTGCGTCGGCGTCGGCGAGCAACTCGATCATCGGCGCGTTCAGCCACAGCGGGATGCCGCGTTCCCTCAGCGCCAATCTGAGCCGGGCCGTTAGCGACTGTCCGATCGCGGCCATCCGCTCGCCGAAGACCCTGGCCCTGACCATCCGCGCGATCAGCTTGAGCAATACGCCTTTGCCGGCCCATGACTGGCGGATCCGGTAGAAGGTTCGCAGTTCCTTGGGGCCCAACCAGATTCCCCTGGGAGCCAGCGCCAGCGGCTGCAGCAGCTGCTGCTCGTCGGCGCCCAACGTGCGCAGGTCGATGGGGGGAACGTTGATGGTGCTGCCGAGTTCGGAGCCGCCGGGCAGCTCCGGGTAGTAGTCGGCATACCCTGGCTTCCAGACGAATTCGAACCAGTCGGACAGCTGCTCCAGGAATTCGAGCATTTGCGGCGCGGCTTCGACGTATTGCCGTATCCGGGCCTCGCTGACCAGGCCTTCGGTGATCTGCTTGAGGTAGCCGACCACACCCTCGGGTGCGGGCGCGTAACCCTCCCGGCGCTGCGCGGGCGCCCCGGGAACCCAGATGCCGCCTCCGGACAACGCGGTAGAACCCCCGAAGTGGGAAGACTTTTCGACCACCAAGACGTCGAGCCCGGCGGCCTGGGCGGTCAGGGCGGCCGTCATGCCTCCACCGCCCGATCCGACGATGAGTACATCGACAACGTGATCGAAATCGTCCACTGCGTCCGTCATTTCGGAAGTGCCGTTCTGATGGCGAAACCGGCGATCAATTCGGGAGCGGGTTTGTAGTAGCGTCCCGTAGTTTCGTAGGGTCCCGCGGCCTCCAGCGCTCCGAATGCCGCCACCCACGTGCGGATTTCGTGTGCGGAACTGCCACCCTCGTGGGCCACGAACGAGTTCGACCACTGATCCAATTCACTCAGCCATCCACCGTCGATGATCTCCAGGAATCGGTGGTCCCACGTCGGGTTGAGTGGTTGCAGGTCACTGTCTCCGGCGGCGAAGTTCTTGGCCGCATCGATGACGGCCGCCTGCCGCGCCTGGCGCTGCTCGGATGTCATCGGCCGGCCGTGCACGATCCGCTCCAGCACGGGCGGGGCCGCGGCCGCCAACGTCGGCACGGGCGGGCTGTGCGAGAGCCCACCGGAACCCAGCAGCAGGACTCGCTTGTCCAGGCTGGCCAGATAGTTGCCGACGGCGGCACCGAGCGCCCGGCAGCGATGCATTGGGCCCAGCGGCACCCCGATCGCGTTGACGAAGATCGGGATGACGGGACGCGAAGTGGCGTCACCGAACAGCTTTTCGAGCGGCTGGACCGTACCGTGATCCACGTCCATGCTGGCCGATACCGCGATGTCGACGCCCGCGTCGAGGATGGCCTTTGCGCAATCGACGGCGAGCTCCTCCGGCACGTCCAGCGGGCCGGCATGGGTGCCGTAATCGCCGACTCCGGTGGCGCTGGTGCCGATACAGAACGGGGGCATCACTTTGTAGAAGAACCCGTTGTAGTGATCCGGGGAGAAGGTGACGACGAGTTCGGGATCGAAATCTTCGACGAATCCTCGCGCCTCGGCGATTGCGCCCTCGATGTCGTCAAGCAGGTCCTGCGACGGCCCCGGAAGACTCAGGAGCGGGCTGTGCGACATACAGCACAGAGCCAGTGCCACTTTGCAATTCACCCCCTTTTGGCGTCAGGGTCAGCGTGTCAAAGAGCGCGGCGCTCAGGTCGGGGGTGCGCTGAGCGATGCACGCGCCCGCGATGCACCGGTCGGGGCGCAAAAACAACACCGAATCGGAATGGGTGTCGAACCACGATTTGAGGTCACCGCGCCGATCGCCGACGACCACGACATCGGGGTCGTCGTGCCCGGTCCAGTGCAACTGCGTCACCGGCCGTAGCGCAAAGAAGCGCGCACCCAGCGCTTTCCAGCTTGCGAAGGCGGCTTCGCCGAGAAGTTTGCGGGGATTGTTGTTCCAGCACAGCACGGCGAACCACGTGCCGAGCACGTCGTCGAGCAGCACATCCTGTTGGTCTCGGGTGTCGACTCGCGGCTGGATGAACAGCGTCCCGACCGGCGAATCCGCACGGCCGGGCGCGGCGTGGACGACGGCTCCGTGCTCGTAGCGCGGCATGGGCTTGAACCGCATCTCCAACACATATCGCTTGAGCGACGGCACGATTGACGCCGACCGCACGAGCAGGTCCCGCGCGCCGGCGACCCGGCGGTTGGTCGGCGAAATCACACGGCCCACCATGGTGGACAGGTCGATCATCGCGCGCGCATGCTTGCGGCGCTCCACGTCATAGGTGTCCAGCAGCTTGTCGTCGGCGTGACCACTCACCACCGCCGCGAGCTTCCAGCCCAAATTCGCGGCGTCGCGGATCCCGCTGTTGTAGCCCTGACCCTGCCACACGGGCATCAGGTGCGCGGCGTCGCCGGCGAGCAGCAGCCGGCCCTGGCGGAACGCGTTGGCGATCCGCGAGTGGTGGGTATAGACCCGGCGCCGGATCACGTCGACCCGGTCGGGGTGGGGCACCATTCGGGCCAGCATCTGTTGCAGGAAGGCCGGGTCCTCCGCCTGTTCGTCGGTCTCGCCGGCGTGAATCATGAACTCGAAGCGGCGGATTCCGTGGGCGATGGAGATCGAGGCGTACGGGCGTTCGGGGTCGGCGCCGACCTCGCTGTTCGGATGCCCGAGCGGGTCGTTGGCGATGTCGACCACCAGCCACCGCGTCGAGGACGTCGTCCCGTCGAACGACACACCCATCACGCGGCGGGTCATGCTGCGGCCGCCGTCGCAGCCGACCACGTATCGTGCCCGCAGCCGCGTTGTGTCGCCGTTGTTCTCGGCGCCGCCACCGAACTCGACGGTGACCCCGTCGGCGTCTTCCCGGCACCCCGTCATCGGGCTACCCCACCGCACCTGGACATGTTCGAATCGGTCCAGGCCGGAAAGCAGTTCCGCATCGACGAGCGGCTGCACGAATCCATTTCGCTTCGGCCATCCGAAACGCGCGTCGGGCGGGGCCATTTCGGCGAGCACGCGGCGCTTGGCGTCCATGAAGCGCAGAATCTGGTTGGGCACCGTGTGCGGCAGCACCCGCTCGACAAGGCCGATCGACTGGAACGTGCGCAACGACTCATCGTCCAGTCCCACCCCGCGGGGGTAGTCGATGAGGGTGTCGCGCTCCTCGACCACGATCGTGCGGATGCCTTGCAGGCCAAGGATGTTGGCCAGGGTCAAACCGACCGGGCCCGCACCGACGACGAGTACGTCGGTCTCGGTGTCAGGTGTCCCTTGCCCCGGAGCGGCCATCAGCGGCCCAGCAGGAAATCGAGATGGAGGCGGTTGAAGGTCTTGGCGTCCTCGTACTGCGGCCAGTGGCCGCAGCCGGGCATCACCTCGAAGCGCGCGCCCGGGATCATCGACGCGATGCGCCGGCCTTCCGTGACATCGGCGGTCGGGTCGTCACTGGTCCAGAGCACCAGCGTCGGGGCGATGATCGAGCCGTATTCGGCCGGGCCGAGGATGTTGCGCGCCCGAATCTCGGGATCCTGCAACGCCATGATGTCGCGCATGGCCGAGACGAATCCCGGTTGCCGGTAGACGCGCTGGCGACTGGCGACCAGGTCGTCATAGTCCTGGGACTTGTCGGCCATCAGCCACTTGATCCGAGCTTGAACCGTTTCCCAGGTGGGATCCTCGGCGGCCGCCATGGACAGCGTGATAATCCGTTGCATCACAACGGGATCGGCCTGCGAGCCGCCGGCGGTGTTGAGCACCAGCCGGTCGACCACGTCGGGGTGGTCGACGGCCGCGCGGGCGGCCACCCAGCCACCGAGGGATTCACCGCTGACGCACGCGCGATCGACACCGATGGTGCGCAGCACGGTCATCAGGTGCTCGACGTAGTGGTGTACCTCCAGCGGGTGGCCCGGCTTGTCGGTGTAACCGTGGCCCAGCATGTCGATCGACCAGGTCCAGAAATGATCCGCGTGGGCCGCCAGGTTGCGCACGTAGGCCTCGGCGTGACCGCCCGATCCGTGCAACAGAACCAGCACCGGCTTGCCGGGGTCCCCGGCCCGTAGGTAGCGGGTTCGTATTCCTGCGGCGTCGAGGTAGCCCTGCTCAAACGCGACGCCCTGGAGATCGCTCCAGATGCTCTCGAACTCCGTCACGGTCCTGTCCGGCCTCCAGATCGGGGAAATCTCGTCTCGTCTTCGACTTACCTTGTGTGCTAATATCGCACACTGATGTGCGTTATATATAGAGCTTGGCTCTCGCGGGAAGGTCTGTCAAGGCTGTGACGGGTTCCGGCACCGGGTCGCAAACCCTGGCCAGGGGTCTGTCCGCATTGCAGATGGTGGCCGACTCCCCTGCCGGGCTCACGGTGCAACAGCTCGCCGATCAGATCGGGGTGCATCGCACCATCGCCTACCGATTGCTCACGACGCTGGCCGAGTTCCGGCTGGTGGCCAAGGGAGAAGACGGCCGCTACCGTCCCGCGGCCGGGCTCGCCGTGCTCGGCGCGTCCTTCGACCGCAACGTGCGCCAACTGAGTCTGCCGACGTTGCGCGCGCTGGCTGACGATCTCGGCACAACGGTGTCGTTGCTCATCGCCGAGGGCGACCAGCAGGTCGCGATCGCGGTCATCGTGCCCAGCCACGTCGCCTACCAGCTGTCCTTTCACGAGGGCAGTCGATACCCGCTCGACCGCGGCGCGGCGGGCATCGCCTTGCTGGCGTGCATGCCGCCGCGCCCGGGCGAGCGAGAGCTGGTCTCGCGGGCGCGCGAGCGCGGCTGGGTGACGACGTACGGCGAGATCGAACCGAATACCTACGGCCTGGCCGTGGGGGTGCGTCGCCCGGCGCCGTCCCCACCGACGTGCATCAACCTCATCTCGCACCGAGAAGACGTCGTGATGCGCGGGAAAGACGCGGTCGTCAAGGCCGCCAAGCAGTTGGCCGAGCTCCTGAGCTAGCCACTGAGCTGAAGGGATAACAGTCCATGTCATGGGACCACGAAGTCGATGTCGTCGTGCTCGGTAGTGGCGGCGCCGGCCTCACCGCCGCGCTGACCGCGGTCGTGGCGGGCGCTTCGGTGGAGGTCTACGAAAAGGCCGCGACTGTCGGCGGGACCACCGCCGTGTCCGGCGGCATCGTGTGGATCCCCGCCCACAACCGTTCTCCCGACGGGGATTTGACGCCCGCCGACGCGTTGAAATACCTGCGCGCACAGTCGCTCGGCTCCATGGACGACGAGCTGGTCGAAACGTTCGTACGCACCGGCCCGGCGATGCTCGACTTCATCGAGGCGCACAGCGGCCTGCACTTCGAGATCGCGACCGGCTTTCCCGACTATCGGCCGGAGTTGCCGGGAGGACAGCCGGCCGGCGGTCGCTCGCTGAGTGCGGCTCCCTTCGATCTGGCCCAATTGGGCGAATGGGCAACGCGGATAACATCTTTCCCGGCCGACTGGTCCAACGTCGGTTTCGACGCCGAGACCAGGGCGCGCCTGCACGCGGCGATCGACGAACGGACCGGCCACCTGTGCGTCGCCGGGACGGCGCTGATCGCGGGGTTGCTCAAGGGTCTGCTGGACGCCGGGGTGAGGCCGCGGGTGAACGCGCGCGCGGAGGAACTCATTGCCGAGGGCAAAGAGATCACCGGGGTGCGTGTCGCCCTCCCGGACCGGACGATCAGCGTTCGCGCCCGCCGCGGGATCATCCTGGGCACCGGTGGGTTCGAATGGGATCCGGCTCTGGCACAGGCCTTTCTGCGCGGCCCCATGCGTGGTGCTGTCTCGCCGCCCAACAACACCGGCGACGGGCTGCGCATGGCGATGGCCCACGGGGCCGACCTGGCCAACATGGGCGAGGCGTGGTGGGTGCCGATCGTGCAGATCCCCGGCGACACCATCGAGGGCAAACCACGCAGCCGCAGCGTGCGACTGGAAAGGACGCGACCGCGCAGCATCATCGTCAACTCCGCGGGCCAGCGATTCGTCAACGAAGCGTGCGACTACAACTCGATGGCCGGCGCCTTCCACTATTTGGATCCTCGCGGCGGGTATGTCAACGATCGCGGATGGATGGTGTTCGATGCGGTTCACCTGCAGCGCTATGGATTTCTCGGTATCGAACCGGGACAACCCGTCCCGGACTGGTTCTGCGAATCGGCCAGCCTTACGGAGCTGGCCGCCAAGACCGGCATCGACCCCGACGGTTTGACCCGCACCGTCGAGAGCTTCAACCGTCACGTGGCCGCCGGCGAAGACCCCGAATTCGGGCGGGGTTCCAGCGCTTATGACGGCTACTGGGGCGACGACAGCGCGACCACACAGGCCGGGAAGACGCTCGGCCCGATCGACACCGCTCCCTACTATGCGGTGCCGGTGAGCATCGGCGCGATGGGCACCAAGGGCGGCCCGCGCACCGATCACGATGCGCGCGTTCTGCACGTCGGCGGCGAGCCGATACCGGGGCTATTCGCCGCCGGCAATGCGATGGGCGGCGTGACCGGGCGGGCATACGGCGGCGCCGGCGGAACACTCGGTCCGGCAATGGTTTTCGGGTACCGAGCGGGCCATGCGGCCGCGACCGGGAAATCTGTCGATCTGAAATAGTGCGTGCATGCCTTGCGCGCCGAGCGTGGGCCCTAGGTACGAAAATCGCCGTGGATTCGTCCATCGGCGCCACTCGGTGCCAGGGTGATCGGGGCGATGGTGCTGGCGCGTTCGGTCCGGCCTGCGTCATCCTGAGTTGATGGTTGCCTACGACCGGATCGGTGCTACCTATCGCAGCACTCGCCGGCCCGACCCGCGGATCGCTTCGCAGGTGCGCGCGGCGCTCGCCGCGATGGGCACCGTCGTCGACGTCGGGGCCGGTACCGGCTCCTATGAGCCGGCCGAGACCGTCGCCGCGGTCGAGCCCAGCATGGTGATGATCGCCCAGCGTCCACCGGGATCAGCACCGTGTGTGCAGGCCGTGGCGGAGGCATTGCCGCTGCGGGACAAGTGCGTTGACGCCGCAATCGCCTTGCTGACCGTGCATCACTGGGGCGATCTGGCCGCCGGGATCGGCGAGCTGCGCCGGGTCAGCCGCCGGCGCGTCGTGGTTTTCACCTGGGATCAAGAAGTGACCGGTGACTTCTGGTTGCTGCGTGAATATCTGCCCGAGGCGGCACGGATCAACGAAGCGCTGTACGTGCCGATCGAGCGATTGGTGGAGCTGCTGGGCGGAGCGCAGGTGCACACGGTGCCCGTACCGCACGACTGCACCGACGGATTCGGCGCCGCCTACTGGCGCCGGCCCCAGGCCTATCTCGACCCCACCGTCCGCGCCGGTATCTCCATGCTCGCATACGCAGATGAGGCCAATCTGGCCGAAGGGCTGGATCGGCTCGCGGCCGACCTGCGCTCCGGACGGTGGCAGCATCGACACGCGGAACTGCTTGAAAGACAACAGCTCGACGCAGGCTACCGCCTACTCGTCAGCGATTGCGGCTGAGGCGCCCGCCTTCGTTAGCCGTCAAGCCAGCTGCGTGCCCGACCACTAGGTGAGTCTCATCTGTGATAGCGCCGGTGATAGCGCAAATCAAACTCACTTCATGCCAGCCAAACTGATACCCGCGTGACTCGTGTGACCGCCGAAGCGGCGCGATCGACGGCGTCAGAGCCGTCAGTCCGTCTGACGTGCGGGCGGTGAGAGCAGCCGCTCGGCCGCCGTGTAGGGATCCTGATCGCCGTCGACGACCGCCTCGGCGAGCCGGTCGAGATCCGGCTGGGTCCGCAGCCGGGTCTGGGCGAGCGACAGGATCTGCGCGCGGGCGCGGGCCAGGCGCCGGTCGCGGCTGTCGGTGCGGCGGTGGTCCTCGATAACGGCCATCAGGTCCTCGATGCCCTCGCCCCGGGCGGCGATCAGCGAAACGATCGGGGCGCTGGTTTCGGCCCGAAGATCGCGGACGGTCTGCTTGGCGCCCTCCCGGTCGGCCTTGTTGACCGCCACGATGTCGGCGACTTCCAGCACCCCGGCCTTGGCGGCCTGAACGGCGTCGCCCGCGCCGGGATTGAGAATGACGACGGTCGGGTCGGCGACGGCGGCGATCTCGATCTCGGACTGTCCCACCCCCACGGTCTCGAGGAGGACAACGTCGTAGCCGATCGCCCCCAGCAGGCGGATGGCCGCCGGAACCGCAGCGGCCAGCCCGCCGAGATGGCCTCGGGTCGCCACCGAGCGAATGAGGACGTCGGAGTCGTTGATATGCGCGGCCATTCGAATCCGATCCCCCAGCAGCGCGCCGCCACTGAACGGCGACGACGGGTCCACGGCCAGCACCGCCACCCGGCAGCCGCGCGTGCGGTAGGCGCCGACCAGCGCGGCGACCGTCGTCGACTTGCCCGCACCCGGCGGCCCGGTGATGCCGATGACCGGCCCCATGCCCTCCGGTGCGGGTCCGATGGCCCCCAGGACCTCGTCGCGCTGCTCACCCTCGACGAGGCTGAGCAGCCGACCTGCCGCGCGGGTAGATCCGTTGCGCGCGCGGTCAATCAGGTCAGCGATGGTCATGTACGCATTATGGAGCCGCGACCTCGATCACCGTCGCCGAGCCCATTCCGCCGCCCGCGCACATCGCCGCGACACCGATGCCGCCGCCGCGGCGGCGCAATTCGTGCACCAGGGTGACCAGCATCCGGGCACCCGTCGCCGCGACGGGGTGCCCCAGCGAGCAGCCGCTGCCGCTGACATTGACCTTCTCGGCGTCAAGGTCGAGGAGCTTGATGGTGGCCACGCACATCGCCGCAAAGGCTTCGTTGATTTCGAACAGGTCGACATCGGATATCGAAAGACCGGCGCGCCCAAGGGCTTTCGGAATCGCCTCGACCGGCGCCAGGCCGGTGATCGCCGGGTCCACACCGACCGATGCCCAGGACCGGACGGTGGCCAGCGCGGGCAGCCCCAGCCGGTCGCTGGCGATCGTCAGCGCGGCGGCACCGTCGTTGGCGCCACACGCGTTGCCGGCGGTGATGGAGAAACCCTCGATTTCCGGGTGCAGCGGCTTGAGCGCGGCCAGCCTCTCCATGCTGGTGTCGCGGCGCGGGTGTTCGTCGACCGAGAACATCCCGTGCGGTGTGTCGATGGGGACGATCTCCTCTTTGAAACGTCCTTCGTCGATGGCGGCGATCGCGTTGCGGTGCGAGCGCAGCGCCCAGGCGTCCATCTCCTCGCGGCTCACACCGGCTTTGACGGCGGCGTTCCAGCCGACGGTGATCGACATGTCCATGTTGGGTGCGTCGGGCCGGTCCGGGTGGGTCGGCGGGAACCAGTCGACCCAGTCGCCGTCGACCTGCATCCGCGACCGCGGCGAGGTGGATGCCGAGTTCACCCCGCCGGCGATGACGAGTTCGTCCATTCCGGCGCGCACGCTCGCCGCAGCGCTCTGCACGGCAGCCTGGCCCGCCGCGCAGTGGCGATTGTTGGCCAAGCCGGGCACCTGGGTCAGGCCCGCGGTGACGGCCGCGTGGCGGGCCAGCACGCCGCCGCCGTAGAGGCCTTCGCCCAGGACCACGTCGTCGACCTGCGTCGGATTCAGGTCCCTGGCCGCCTCGGTGACGACGTGGTGCGCCAGATCGAAAGCGCTGGTGTCGCGCAGCGTCCCCTTACGGGCGGTGCCGATGGGGGTGCGCAGGGCGGACACGATGACGGCTTCAGGCACGGGTCTTCTCCAATTCGGCCAGCAGGCGCGGAACGGTGAGAGCCTTCCGCAAATTCACGAGAATCGTATTCTCTCATTACGAGAGTACGAGTCGCAAGGAGCGCGCCCCGGCGGCGGGTGCAGGTGGCCGGGGATGCCTACACTGCTGCAGATGGCGAACGCGACGACTACTCCCCAAGGGCTGATACCGGTCCCGGGTGGCGACGTGTGGTTCCAGCGGACCGGCGGCGGCACGGGCCTGCCACTGCTCGTCATTCACGGCGGCCCGGGTTTGCCGCACAACTACCTGCGGTCACTGGGGCGGTTGGCCACGCAGCGCGAGGTCATCTTCTGGGATCAGCTTGGCTGCGGGAACTCCAAATGTCCGCCGAATCTCGAGCTTTGGACGATGGATCGCTCGGTGGCCGAGGTGGACGTCGTAGTGCGAACGCTGGGTTTGGAACGCTTCCACGTGTTCGGCAACTCCTGGGGCGCGATGTTGGCCCAGCAGTACGTGCTCGACGCGGCCCCCGCGGGCGTCGCCAGCCTGACCATCTCGAACAGCATCGCGTCGATCCCCGAGTTCGCGAACATGGTGGCGCGCTTGAAGTCCGAGCTCGATCCGGCGACCCAGGCCGCCATCGACCGGCATGAGGCGGCGGGCACGACGCACGCGCCCGAATACCAGGCCGCGATACGCACCTGGAACGAAACGTACCTGTGCCGGGTCCGTCCCTGGCCGCGTGATCTCGAGGACGCGTTCAGGAACATGGGTGCCGAAGTCTTCGAGACGATGTTCGGCCCCAGCGATTTTCACATCGTCGGAACGATCCGGGACTGGGACGTAGTCGACCGGCTCAACGAAATCGCCGTGCCGACACTGGTGATCGCGGGCCGTTACGACGAATGCGTGCCGGAACACATGTGGGAAATGCACCAGCGCATCGCGGGTTCACAATTCGAGCTGTTCGAGTCCAGCGCCCACATGCCGTTCATCGAGGAGCCGGACCGCTTCGATGCCGTGATGCGTGACTTCCTGCGCCACCACGACGCCTGAGACCGCCCGCGCGGCAGCAACCTCAGTTTTTCTTGGCCGCGTTGAATTTCGCGACGTTGGCCCGGAAGTCCTCGGTGACGAATGACTGGCTCTCGGCCGACAGAGCGTAGTCGAGGCTGGCGAGCACGGCGCGCTCCAGATGGATGTTGAGCACCCGTTTGGTGCTCTCGACCGCCTGCTGGGGCAGCTCCAAAATCTTCTTCGCACAGGCGATTGCCTCCGAGAAGGGGTCGGCCGCCACATGGTTGGCCAGTCCGAGCTCGACGGCGCGCGGCGCCTTGATGCGGGTTCCGGTCAGGGCGAATTCCTTGGCGAGCAGCAGGCTGATGTGCAGCGGCCAGGTCAGCGGCCCGCCGTCGGCGGCCACCAGCCCCACCTGCACATGCGGGTCGGCCAGATAGGCGTCCTCGGCGATGTACACGATGTCGCTGAGCGCGACCAGGCTGCAGCCCAGCCCGACGGCGGGGCCATTGACGGCCGCTACCACGGGAATTCGGCACCGCGCCATGCCCAGCACGATCTCGCGCCCGTCCCGGATGGTTTTGGCGCGCAGCTCAGCGTCATTCGCCAGCTCTTCGAGATACGTGAAATCGCCGCCGGCCGAAAACGCCCTGCCGGCGCCGGTGATCACCGCCGCGCGGGCCGTGGGGTCATCCGTCAATCGCTGCCACAACCTGGCCAGGCCGACGTGCAGGTTGTCGTTGACCGAGTTCAGCGAATCCGGACGGTTGAGCGTGATGATGCGCAGCGCGCCGTCGGCCTGGACATCGATTTCGGTAGGCATGTCGTACACGTCAGACTCCTTCAATGGTCGTGACCCGCTTCACCCGGGCTTCGCCCGCGTTCGCGATCACTCCTACAATCCCAAGATTCGTGAAGCGATGATGTTCTTCTGTATTTGTGATGTCCCGCCCATGACGCTCTGCGCCCGGCTGTACAGGTAGTCGCTGAGCAGCTCGGGATCGCGGGTGCCGGCGACGGCCAGGGCGGCGTGCCCGACCGATTGCTCGACCCAGGTCATCAGCAGCTTGTCCAGCGATCCTTCCGATCCGTGCGATACCCCGTCGAGCTGTTCGGACAGCCGGCGCCGCACGTGATGGGTCAGCATGTCCGACTGAACCGCCGCCCACGCCAGCTCTTCGGGAACGTCACCATCGTTGCGCGACAACAACTCTCGGACGAGCTTGCCGTAGCGGGCGGCGTAGCCGAGCGTGGAGGGTTCGCGTTCGTGCCCCACGACGGTCATGGCCACGGCCCAGCCGTCACCGGGACCACCGACCATCCGGTCCGCAGGCACCGTGGCATCGTCGAAGAACACCTGACCGAATTCGTTGGTCACCCCGTTGATCATCTGCAGCGGGCGCTGTTGCACGCCAGGCTGTTTCATCTTTATGACAAACGCCGACAGTCCGCGGTGGCGCTTGGCCTCTGGGTCGGTGCGCGCCAGCAGCAGGCACCAGTCGGCCACATCGGAATAGCTGGTCCAGATCTTGTGCCCGTTGACCACATAGTTGTCGCCCTCCAGGCGGGCGGTGGTGGTCAGCGACGCCAGATCCGAGCCGGCGCCCGGTTCGCTGAAGCCCTGACACCAGCGTTCGGTGCCGTTGATGATGCCGGGCAGGAAGCGCTTGCGTAGCTCATCGCCGGCGTGCTCGCCGATGCCATACACGAGATAACCGACGCTGGGGCGCGGTGGCGCGCCGGCGCGTACCAGCTCCTCATCGACGATGACGTCGTACACCGGCGCCAGGTCCTGCCCGCCCCAATCGCGTGGCCATGACAGGCCGAAAAAGCCGTTGTCGTACAGGGCGCGATGCCAGTCGGCCATGCGCGCCCAATACTCGTCTCCCGAGCCGGAGAACTCCTTGGCGTGCGCCGAAAGCCACGTGCGCAGCCGCTCCCGGAAGGCGGCCTCATCGGGTGAGTCACGAAAGTCCAAGATCGATCTCCTTCAACGCGACCGGCCACAGCTCGGTCGAGGTCAGGGCGCGGCGCAGGTAGACATGCGCCACGCATTCCCAGGTGTTGCCGATGCCGCCGTGCACCTGAATGGCCGTCTCGCAGACGGTTCGGGTGGCGCGCGCGCAATAGACCTTGGCGATTTGGGCGGCCCGAATCGCTTCGGCGGGCGCCAGCTCATCCACTGCCCACGCGGCGTGCCGCAACACGCTCACCGAACCTTCAATCAGCGCAAGGCTTTCGGCCAGCAGATGCGCGATGGCTTGGTAGGACCCGATCTGCTTGCCGTACTGTTCGCGAATCTTGGCGTAGTCGCAGGCGACGGCGTGCGCGCCGCGGGCGATGCCGACCAGGTCCGCCGTCGTCGTGACCAGAGCCAGCGCCCGCCATTGCTCGGCGACCTCAGAGGAGACCTCACCCAACGCCGCCGGCGACCCCACGATCTTCGCCTCCGCCCGCGTCAGGTCGACGCCAACGGTCAACGCCTGCACATCGACGGCCGAGACGGCGCGGCCCGAGAGCGCTAACGCGCGCCGCGAACCTCGGGCGTCGATCACTCGGCCATCGACGGCGACGGTCGTCCCCGACGCGTCTTCGCCGAGGTGGCGGGCGAGATCGTCGGCCAGCACCGGGCCGAGAAACGGCGTGTCAACCAGCCGGCGCCCGAATTCCTCGGCGACGATGGCGACTTCGACGCCCGAGGCCCCGTCGGAGCGCAGCGAGCGCCAGCCGGTGGACCCGATCTGCTTGTCCAGGCGTGCGATTCGAGTCTGGTCGTCGAGATCCTGCACCGCCCCCGGCCCCAGGTCGTCGGCCAGCTTGGCGGCGGCGTCGCGTAATTGCTGTTGCTCAGTTGTCAGACGTACATCCATAACGCTCCTTCAGCACTCGGCGCAGCACCTTGCCCGAGGGCAGGCGGGGAATTTCAGGCACAAACACCACTTGGCTCAGATGTTTATAGGACGCCAACTTCTCATCCACCAGGGCGGTCAGCTGGGCCGCGTCGACAGGTTCGGTGGCCGCGACCGCGGCGACGATCGCCTCGCCATTGATGCCGTCGGGAATCCCGAACACCGCACAGTCTTTGACCGACGGATGACCGTGCAACACCGTCTCGATCTCGGCGGGCGCGACCTGGAAGCCGCGGACTTTGATCATCTCCTTGAGACGGTCGGTGATCCGCAGCCAGCCTCCGGCGTCGAGCCAGCCGACGTCTCCGGTCCGATACCAGCCGTCGCGGATCGCCTCGCCGGTCGCCGCGGCCGGCAGGTAGCCGGCCATGAGCGACGCCGAGCGGGCCTGAATCTCACCGACCTCACCGGGGCCGACCGGCTCTCCCGTCTCCAGCGAAGCCACTCGCAGGTCCACACCGGGCACCGCCCGGCCGACAGTATCGAGCCGTGCGTCCCCGATCGGATTACACGCGATGACAGGCAATTCCGTGGTCCCGTAGGCGGGCAGCCAACTCACGCCGGTGCGCCGGGTGACCGTCTGCGCGACGTGGGTATTGACCGGTGTCGCGCCCCACATGATGTAGCGCAGCGACGACAGGTCATAGGACTCCAGGCCGGGATGCGAGGCGAGGGCCAGTGCGATCGGAGCGACCGCCATTTCCACTGTGATGCGGTCGCTTTCGATGTGGTGGAGCACGCGGTCGATGTCGAACCTGGGGTGCATCCGCACGCACGCGCCGGCCCTCAGCGCGGTCAGCAGGTTCAGCAGCCCGAGGATGTGCGACGGGGGTGTGGCAACTTGGATCCGGTCGCGGTGCGTCAACTGCAGCGCGTGGCGCCAGTGCCGCACGGCCTCGCCCAACGAGGCGTGGGTGTGCCTGACAGCCTTGGGCAGGCCGGTGGTGCCGGAACTGAACACCAGCGCCGCGTCGGCGTCAGCGGGCGGCGGAGAACCGGCGGCCGGCTCGGCTGGTGGGGCCGGCTCATCCAGGTACAGCATCGGCATCAGGCCGGCCAGCACCGGGTGGTCCCCGACGGCGTGCGCGGGCCCCGTCAGCGCGAGCGCGTGGTCGACCTCGTCACGTTTCCACGCGGGGCTGATGAGGACGGCGGTGGCGGCCAGCCGCCAGATCGCGAGCACCGCTGCGAGGAACTCCGGCCGGTTGGACGCCATGACCGCGACGCGTTGACCTGCCGTGACACCGTCTTTCGCCAGGGCGGCGGCCCACCCGCCGGCCAGCGCGTCGAGTTCGGGCGCGCTGAATCGCCGTTCCTCGAACACGAGCGCCGCCGGCTCGGTCACGTCCCGTCCTTCCCTGACAGACCGGGCTGACCCGACATCCATACAAGTCTTGAGAAGATGCTATCGCTTCGTGAGAATAGTATTCTCTATACTGAAGAATGCAAGTACGGGAAGGGGGCGGTCCGCGTGACGGTCACCCGGATCATCGAGGAGACCGCAGCGGTGACAGATCCGGCCACAAACGGCTCCGGCGCCGGAACGGTGACGATCCATCTCGACCGCAAGAAGGTCTCGGTACCCAGGGTTCCGGGCGAGACGCTGCTGGAGACCGCGCGGCGGGCCGGCCTGGAGCCGCCGTTCAGTTGCGAGGCCGGCAACTGCGGGACATGCATGGCCAAGCTTGAAGACGGCCATGTCACCATGCGCGTCAACGACGCCCTCGAACCCGACGAGGTCGCCGAGGGCTACATTCTGACGTGCCAGGGCGTTCCGGATACGGACTCGGTCACGGTGCGCTACGAGTAGCAGCCAGGAGAGATAGCGATGGCCAAGGGCATCATCCTCGTGGAAAGTCGTCCCAGCTCGCCCGAACGGGAAGACGAGTACAACACCTGGTACGACGAGGTGCACCTCGGCGAACTCGTGGCCTTGGACGGAATCGTCTCCGCGCGCCGGCTGCGGCCCCTGGACGGCGACGGTCCCTACGTCGCCATCTACGAGGTCGAGGGCGACGACCTGCAGGCAATTCTGGACAACATGATCGCCAACGGGCCACAGCTGCACATGTCCGATGCCCTGCAACTGGACCCGGCGCCGATCCCACGACTGCTCGAAACCACCACCGAGTGCAGCGGCTGAGGAAGTTCGCGTCGCGCACGGAAGAGGAGCGTTTTTTGATGAAGGCCGACGACCTGATCCTGGTGAGCATTGACGACCACGTGGTCGAGCCGCCGGACATGTTCCTGCGCCACGTGCCCGCCAAATACAAGGAGGAGGCGCCCATCGTCGTCACCGACGACAAGGGCGTCGACCAGTGGATGTACCAGGGCAGGCCGCAGGGCGTCAGCGGCCTCAACGCCGTCGTGTCATGGCCGGCCGAGGAATGGGGTCGCGATCCCGCCGGGTTCGCCGAGATGCGTCCCGGCGTGTACGACGTGCACGAGCGCGTCCGGGACATGAACCGCAACGGCATCCTCGCGTCGATGTGTTTCCCGACGTTCACCGGCTTTTCGGCCCGTCACCTCAACATGACGCGCGAGGACGTCACCCTGGTGATGGTGTCGGCCTACAACGACTGGCACATCGACGAATGGGCCGGCTCCTACCCGGACCGCTTCATCCCGATCGCGATCCTGCCGACCTGGACTCCCGAGGGGATGTGCGCCGAGATCCGCCGCGTCGCCGCGAAGGGCTGCCGCGCGGTCACCATGCCGGAATTGCCTCACCTGGAAGGGCTTCCGAGCTACCACGACGAGGACTACTGGGGGCCGGTGTTCCGCACGCTGTCCGAAGAGAACGTGGTGATGTGTCTGCACATCGGCACCGGCTTCGGGGCGATCAGCATGGCGCCCGACGCGCCGATCGACAACCTGATCATCCTGGCCACCCAGATCTCGGCGATGTGCGCGCAAGACCTGCTGTGGGGTCCGGCCATGCGCAACTACCCCGACCTGAAATTCGCCTTCTCCGAAGGAGGTATCGGCTGGATCCCCTTCTACCTCGACCGCAGCGACCGCCACTACACCAACCAGAAATGGTTACGCCGCGATTTCGGCGACAAGCTGCCCAGCGACGTCTTCCGGGAGCACTCGCTGGCCTGCTACGTCACCGACAAGACGTCGCTGAAGCTGCGTCACGAGATCGGCATCGACATCATCGCCTGGGAATGCGACTATCCGCACTCGGACTGCTTCTGGCCCGACGCGCCCGAGCAGGTGCTGGCCGAACTGAACGCCGTTGGAGCCGATGACTCCGACATCAACAAGATCACCTGGGAGAACTCGAGCAAGTTCTTCGGCTGGGACCCGTTCGCCCGAACACCCCGCGAGCAGGCGACCGTTAAAGCCTTGCGCACCAGGGCGACCGACGTGGACGTGTCCATCCGGTCGCGCGCCGAGTGGGCGCGGCGCTATCAGGAAAAGCAGCTGGCCAAGTCTTAACGCCCAACGTCGGGGCTCCGTCAGCCCGTCGGCGGGTTGACGAACCAGACATTCTCCTCGCGCAGGCTGCGGCTGCGCCAACCGTCGGCCGTGCGCGTCAGCTCGTGGTGGTAGTAGCCGCCGCAGTAGCTCAGATCCGCCATACCGGGCAGCCGCATCGGGTTGTAGAACATGGCACGCACCGTCGCGAGATCACCGTCGAGCACCAGGATTTCCACGTTGGTGATGTAGTGCATCGACATCGGGATCGCGCCGAAGCCCTGCTCCAACCACGCGGCCACCTCGTCGCGAGGGCCCGCCGCGGCACCCGCCGACGAGTAGTCGATATGCGCATCGTCGGTGAAGACCGAGCGGTACAGCTCCCAGTCCTTGGCATCGACCGCACGAGCGTATCTGTTGAGTAGCGCGGCGATTTCGAGTTCGTCAGCGACCCGCTGCAGATCCATGGTTGCACCTTATATCTTTGGCGTCGAACGTCGACTTGTTGGGCGAATCAAGCGATTTTGGCGCAACAACTCGAAGTTCTGCGGCGATCAGCCCTCCGGAAGCTCCTGGCGTGGTGGAAGCTCTGGCAACACCGCGCTGCCGGCAGGAGGTAAGAGGCCCCAGGTCTGGAAGGCCATGGCCAACATGACATATGTGCCGACGACGAAGATTAGTTCCATCGCGGCGCGGGTCTGCAGCGCGCCGGCGAGCCGCTCCCAGGTGCCAGCGTCGACGCGGCCGTCGGCGAGCAACTCGTCGGTTGCGCTCAGCACCAGCGAATCCACGCCGGAGAACCCCTCATTGCCTTCGGCGAGCCGCGCGATGTCATCCCCGGGTACACCACTGTCGAGCGCGAGTTTGGTGTGCTCGCCCCAGAAGAAGGCCGAGCGGCGAGTCCGGGCGACTCGCAAGATGGCCAACTCCCGTAGGCGCGGCGAAAGCTCGCCGCGGCGCAGCAGGAAACCATTGAAGGTCAAAAAGGCTTGAGCCATCTCGGGGTGGCGGGCGAGCAGGCCGATGATGTCGAATTTCAACGGGTCCAAGGCGTGCCCGGAACCGGCGCGGGGCACTCTCGCCCCCGGAATGCCCAACAGCACACCGAAAGCCGCATACTCGGCATCGCCCCACTGGTCGGCGGCCAGGGGTGCCAGCGTTGGCCGCGCAGTACCGTCGTCCTCGGTCATGTTCTGCGCCCTCCGTTGACCCCGAGCACCTGTCCCGTGATGTAGGAGGACTCGTCCTGACACAGGAACACGGCCGCGTTGGCGATATCTTCCGGTCGGCCTGCCCGACGCACCGGTGTGATGCCGGCGAAATGTTCCAAGCTGGCGGTGAACCTGCCTTCGGCGATCGCCTTCTCGAGCATCGGCGTCACAACCATGCCCGGTGGGATCGTGTTGACGGTAATGCCTTTCGAACCCAATTCCAGAGCCAGGCTCTTGGTCAGCCCGATCAGACCGGCTTTGGAGCTGACGTACGCAGCCATCCGCGGCTGGCCGCCTTGGGCGCTGGATGACGAGATGTTGACGATGCGGCCCCATTGCGCCTCGAGCATGTCCGGCAGGACCGCCTGCGCGCAGATGAAGGGTCCGCGCAGGTTGACAGCCATGACGCGATCCCACAGATCATCGGAGATCTCAGCGAACTTCCCGAACTGCTCGATGCCGGCATTGTTCACCAGGATCAGGACCGGTCCGAGTTCGTCTCGCAGCTTTGACACGGCGGTCTCGACTTGGTCGCGGTCGGAGACGTCGAGCACGTAGCCACTGACATGGGCGCCGTTGCGGTTCAGTCGAGCCACCTGGCTCCGCACCGCGTCAGCGGCAATGTCGAACATCGCGACCTTGACGCCGCGCGCCGCGAGCGCCTCGGTGATGGCCAAGCCCAGTCCCATGGCCCCGCCGGTCACGATTGCGGTTGTCTCGCGAATGGACATCTTGCTAGTCGAATCGGGTGTGTGGCCGAGCGTGCTATCGATGTCGGCCGCCTTCACTGCGGCAGTCCCACTCCCTCAAAGCTTTTGAGCATCTCGGGCTGCGGCGGCGTCATCTGCAGATAAACGTCGATGTGCTTGATCCTGTCGCCATCGGTGAACTCGTACACCGACAGCGAGTTGACCACGCTGCTGAATTCACCTACCTCGCTTCGCTCCTCCAGTTCGAGGAACACGCGACCGCCGCACTCCGTGATGTTCTTGAAAGAACACTCCCACTCCGAAGAGGTGGCCCAGTTGGTGAGGAATTCGACATAGACCGGCCACGTCATCACCTCTTTGAACGCACCGACCCGCTCGAATTCGTCGACGGCGACCAATTCCGCCAGCGGTCCCCAGCTGTCCGCCGAAAAGCCCGGTCTCTTCGCCTCGTCCACCAAACGCTTGGTGACGGTGCTGTACTGCAGCACCGTTCGCGCCCGACCGGTATAGCCGCCGATCACGTCCTCGACGTTGCGCAACACCATCACACCGACACCCCGGCTCGCTTTAGGCAAAGTTCCAGCACCTCAACATACTCGCCAGTGCCATGGAAGGGACCGTGCACGCCAATCGCCGCGTCTAGGAACGCGTTGTACTCGTCGTTGACATGGGTTTCCCAGCGGGTCAACTCGCCCGCCGCGTTCGTCTCGATGAAACTGTATGAGTAGAAGCCCATTCGGATGCCGTCCGTGGTGTGGCCTTCCCACCGAGTCTTCATGACGACCCCGTTCTCGGCCGGCCAGTATTTGAAGTCGGCGGGCTTCCAGTCGGGGAACGTCAGCGAGTACACCTTGGCTTCCATCGTCGAAGCCCGCGCGGTGTCCTCGGGAAACTCGCTGAACTTGAACACCTGGTCACCGGTGAAGTAGGGCGACATGTACACGCCGTCGTCGGCGAATTTCCAGGCCGCGGCGAACGTCTCACCATCCTGCACGCCCTGGTGCAGGTACGCGTCGCGATACGCGTCGGCCATGCGACGGTGGTGGGCAATGCGTTCTTCAAGGTTCATAGGGCTTCCTCCCGGCTCATGCACCGTCGGCCATGTAGCGATCCACCACGGAGTGATAGTGGCCGATGACAACTTCTTCCTTCACCAGCGACATGTGGTCGAGCCTGCTGTTGCGCAGACCGAGTTGCTGGCGCGGCATCTGCTCGTAATCCTGTTGCAGCGCTTCGAAATACTTGTAGGCTCCGGGTTCCTCGACTTCGGTCAGGGGAACACGGAAGGCGTCGCGGTGTTCCGGCGGCAGGTACATGTAGCTGCTGACGTGCCAGATGCATCGGTTCGGGTCGCCGTCCGGGTGCGGCACGGCCATGATGACGTGGCATTCGCCGGCGCGAATCGTCATGAAATAGTTCGGGAACAGCACCCAGCCCTGGTTGTCGCTCATCTGGTCGTCGGTAAGGCCACTGACATCGAGGCCCATACCGGTCAGGGTGTCGCGGGTGGCCTGTTGCAGCAGTTTGCGGGCGGTCACGCCGTCGGGGAACTCCACCGAGTCGCCGGACCCGCAGTATTGCGCGACCAACTCCTGGAAGCGGGGCATCACGGCGGTGGTGGAGGGGAACGTGTCCGGCAGGTTCAGGATGCCTTCAATCTGCTTCTCCGCGGTGGCCCCTTTCACCTCGAATGGGGCCACCGCGACGCTGTGATTTTCGAAGAACCGGTATCGGGCGGTCGTCGGATCGATCTCGAGCACGCTGAGCAGTTGCGGGTGGATGCCGTTGATGTGGTAGCCCTCCTCGAAGGCGTCCATGACGACTTTCCAGTTGCACTCCAAGGACTCTCGAACGTTCATCACGGTGACCATCTCGTCGAGGTGGTACGGAGAGAGTAGTTCGGTGACTTCGGGCCCGAGAAAGGAGCTGAGCGGCTGTGCGTTTGGATCCGGGTTGAGAAAAATGAATCCACCGAAGGTGTCGACAGGCACTTCCAGCAGCGAGTTCTCGTCCTTGTCGATGGGACCGGCGAGATTCTCGCGTAGCATCCCGCGCAGCTTGCCGTCCAAGTCGTACGACCAGAGGTGGTACGGACACAGGAAGCCGCGCTTGGCATTCCCGGCGGCCGCGTTGCACAGGATATTTCCCCGATGGCGGCAAGCGTTGACGAACCCGCGCAGTTTCTCATCCTTACCGCGGACGATCACGAACGATTGGTTCAGAATCCGGTATTGCTTCCAGTCACCCACTTTCGGCAACTCATCAGCCCGGCCGGCGATTTGCCATACCCGCATCCAGATGCGCGCGTGCTCTCGGAGCGCGTATTCGCGCGACCTGTACCGGTCGGTCGAGATGCACATGTTGAAGGCACCGGCCGCGACGTCGGCAAGCCCGATTCCCGTTTCCTGCTCCACCCACTGTCCAGGTCGTGTCACTTGACTCATGACGATCTCCTCATCGTGGCGACGGTCAGACGCGGCGAGGGCTACTGGCGAGGGTGGCTTCCGCGTCGTGATAGGTGCCACCATATACAGAAATGTATACTATATACAAGAATGTATTAAAGTGGTCCAGATCACCGGACGGGGTCCTGTGCGGCACCGCCCCCGGTGGCGCGATGAAGAGGCGTACGCGGTCAATGGGTTTGCGCGGCAGATCATTTCGATTAACCAGGCAGCCCGAAATTGCTTTGGGTGCTCCGCAGGTGTGGGAGGATGGGCCGGTGGCGGAACGGTGGACGAGGGAGCGACGCCTCGAGCACACACGCGGCCTCTTGTTGGATGCCGCCGAGGAAGTGTTCGCGCGCAAGGGCCTCAGCGGGGCCGCGCTCGAGGACATCGCCGACGCGGCCGGGTACACACGCGGCGCGATCTACTCCCACTTCGGGGCCAAGGAAGAATTGTTTCTTGCGGTGACCGATCGTCAACGACAACGCTTTCTCGATGGCTTCGCCGGAGCCATCGAGTCGTTCCGTCGGCTCGGCGATATCGACATCGATGAACTCGCCGAGCGGTGGAGTGTGGCCAGCGGCGATCCGAACCGCGCCGCGCTCAACTACGAGCTCTCGTTGTTCTTGCTGCGGAGCTCTGAGGCACGCGACCGGCTCGCATCACAGCGAATGGAGACGATCCGATCGCTGGCCGAATTCATCGCCAAGAATGTGGCGCGACTCGGCGCGTCGCTCACGATGCCGGCCGAGACGCTGGCCCGCGTCATCCTCGCCGTCAACGACGGTGTCACCCTGGGCAGCGAACTCGACGGAGTCGACCTCTACCGCCCGTACCTGCAGTTGGTGCTGTCGGCCATCGTCCCCGCCAGCGCCACTTAACTTGACCTCGAACGTCGACTTTGTTGGGCGAAATCGGGCGTGAGTTCGGGGGAGATGGCGACGCAAGAACTCGACGTTCGGCGGCGAAGTTAGAGTTCCGGCAGCTCGGGCGAAGGACGGTACTCGGGCTCGTACCCGGAGACATGGATCGGGCTGCCTACCAGACGGAAATCACCCGCTGTCACAACCACTTCCGGGGTCGCCTCAAGCGCCTCGGGCAGGGTCCTGACGGCCGCCGCCGGAACGCCGAGCGGGCGCAGTCGCCGTTCCCACCCGGCCGCGCTGTCGGTCGCCAGCATCGCCGTGACGACGGTGAGCACTTCGTCGCGGCGGGCGACCCGCTCGGCCATCGTCTCGAAACCCCCGATGCCCGCCTCCGCGGCGAACGACTTCCAGAACCCGTCATGGGTGATGAACAGCGCCAGATACCCCTCGGCCGTCGGAAACAGCTGGGCCGGAACGTAATAGGAATGTGCCCCGTGCGGGCGCCGCTGGGGCTCCACGCCGCTGTTGAGATAGGCCGACGCGTGGTAGTTCAGCTGCGACAGCATGACGTCGCGCAGCGACACATCCACCTGCCCGCCGGTACCGGAGATGATCTTGGCCAAAAGGCCCAGCGCTGCGGACATTCCGGTGGAGTTGTCGGCCGAGGAGTATCCGGGCAGCGTCGGCGGACCGTCGGGGTCACCGGTCAGCGCGGCGGTGCCGACACCGGCCTGCACCACATAATCGAACGCGGGATCGTCGCCGCCGTACAGACCGAAGCCGGTGATCGCCACGCAGACGATCCGCTCGTTGTGCCGTCGCAACTGCTCGTAGGTGAGCCCCAACCGGCGGATGGCGGATGGTTTCAGGTTCACCAGCAGCGCATGGGAGTCGGCGACAAGCTCGCCCAACCGCCGTTGTCCCGCATCCGAATTCAGGTCCAGGCAGATGCTGGACTTGTTGCGGTTGAGGCTGGCGAAGTACGTGGCGCCGACGCTGCGGGAGATCTCGCCGCCGGCGGGTTCGATCTTGGTGACCTCGGCGCCGAGGTCGGCAAGCAGCATGGTCGCGTACGGGCCGGCCAGCATGGTGCCGACCTCGAGGATGCGGATCCCGGCCAGCGGCCCGGTGTTGCCGCCAGTCAACGCAATTCCGCGGCGAGCGAGGCGATCATTTCGCGGGTGCGGCGTTTGGAGGCGACCAGCTCGTCCCGATTGTCGCCAATGGGCAGGAGCCGCACCGACAGATCGGTCACGCCGGCGTCGGCGAATCGGCGCATCCGGGCCAGGATCTGTTCCGAGTCGCCCGCCGCGCACAGGTCGCCGACATCGCGGGCATCGCCGCGGTCGAGCAGGCGCTGGTAATTGGGCGACACCTCGGCCTCCCCCAGGATCCGGTTGGCCCGTTCCTTGGCCTCCTCGACTTGGGAAGGCGCACATAGGCATACCGGGATACCCGCGACGATGCGCGGCGCGGGCCGCCCGGCATCCGCGGCGGCCTTGGTGATCTTTGGTGCGATGTGATCACCGATCGCACGCTCGTCGGCCATCCACAACACGGTGCCGTCGGCGAGTTCGCCGGCAATCTGCAGCATCACCGGACCCAGCGCGGCAACCAGCACCGGCATCGGGGTGTCGGCCCCGATCGCCAACGGATTGTGCACCGCGAACGAATCGTTTTCGACGTCAACCGGTCCCGGCCCGGCGATGGCGGCGTTGAGGACTTGGAGGTAGTCGCGGGTGTAGGCGGCCGGCTTCTCATATGGCAAGCCGAGCATGTCCCGGATGATCCAGTGGTGCGACGGCCCCACACCTAGCGCCAGCCGTCCACCGGCCACCGCGTGCGTCGAGAGCGATTGGCGAGCAAGCGCGATCGGGTGCTGGGCCTGCAGCGGCACCACCGCGGTACCCAGCTCGATGCGCGAACTGTGGGCGGCCATCAGCGACACCATGGTCAGGCAGTCGAAGTCGTTGGGCACCTGGGGCATCCACGCGGTGTCCAGACCCGCGGATTCGGCCCATTCGATATCGGAGGCCAGCTTGTGCACCTTGCGGGCCATGTCGCCCCGCTCGGCACCGATCATTACTCCGACGCGCACTGTTCCTCTTTTTCTTCCGAAGCGGGCTCCGCCGTGCCGGTCAAGGCGCGGATTTCGCGCACTAGGTTGTCCAGCGGTGTCCCGGTGGGGAATACCGCCGCGGCACCGGCGGAAAGGAGTTTGGGGACGTCGGCGTGCGGGATCGTCCCGCCGACGACGACGGAGATATCGGCGGCGTCGGCGGCGCGCAGCGCTTCGACGGTGCGCGCGGTGAGCGCCAGGTGGGCACCGGACAGGATGCTCAATCCGACCACCGCGACGTCTTCCTGGACGGCGATCGAGGCGATGTCTTCGATGCGCTGGCGGATGCCGGTGTAGATGACCTCGAATCCGGCGTCGCGCAGCGTGCGGGCGACGATCTTGGCACCGCGGTCATGCCCGTCCAGGCCGGGTTTGGCAACCAGAACACGAACGGCCACTTAGAACACCACCGGCTGCTGGAACTCGCCCCACACTGCTTTGAGCGCGGAGACCATCTCCCCGACCGTGCAGTAAGCGTTGGCACAGTCGATCAACTTGTGCATCAGGTTGTCGTCTCCTTCGGCGGAACGCGACAGTGCGGCCAGGCTGGATTTCACTGCAGCCGAATCCCTTTCGGACTTTACCTTGGAGAGCCGCTTGAGCTGAAGATCACGGCCTTCGGCGTCGAGTTCATAGGTGACGACATCGTGCTCGGGTTCCTCGGTCACGAACCGGTTGACCCCGACCACGGGACGGGTGCCGGCCTCGACGTCCCGATGCAGATTGAAGGCTTCGTCGGCGATCAAGCCCTGCAGGTAACCGTCCTCGATGGCCTGGACCATTCCGCCGTGCCGCTCGAGGTCGGACATGATCTCGATGATCCGCTCCTCGGTCGCATCGGTCAGCGCCTCCACGAAGTACGAGCCGCCCAGTGGGTCGGCGACGCTGGCGACCCCTGTTTCGTGCGCGAGGATCTGCTGGGTGCGCAGCGCCAACGTCGTCGTTTCCTCGGTGGGCAGCGCGAACGGCTCGTCCCAGGCCGCCGTGAACATCGACTGGACACCGCCCAATACGGCGGCCATGGCCTCGTAGGCCACCCGGACGATGTTGTTGTGGGCCTGCGGCGCATACAGCGATGCGCCGCCACAGACGCAGCCGAAGCGGAACATCGCCGCCTTGGCCGTCGTCGCCCCGTAGCGCTCCTGCACGATGGTCGCCCAACGGCGCCGTCCCGCACGGTATTTGGCGATCTCCTCGAAGAAATCCCCGTGGGTGTAGAAGAAGAACGAGATCTGCGGGGCGAACTGGTCGATCGTCATGCGGCCGCGCTCGACCACAGTGTCGCAGTAGGTCACCCCGTCGGCCAGGGTGAACGCCATTTCCTGCACCGCGTTGGCGCCGGCGTCGCGGAAATGCGCCCCGGCCACCGAGATCGCATTGAACCTCGGCACCTCGGCCGCGCAGAACTCGATGGTGTCGGCGATCAGCCGCAGCGACGGCTCCGGGGGCCAGATCCAGGTCCCGCGCGAGGCGTACTCCTTGAGGATGTCGTTCTGGATGGTCCCGGTGAGCTTGGAGCGGGGGATGCCTTTCTTCTCGGCGGCGGCGACGTAGAACGCCAGCAGGATCGCCGCCGTGCCGTTGATGGTCATGCTCGTGCTGAGCTTGTCCAGCGGGATGCCGTCGAACAGGATCTCGAAGTCGGCCAGGGTATCCACCGCGACGCCGACGCGGCCGACCTCCTCACCGAACTCGGCGTCGTCGGAGTCGTAGCCGCACTGGGTCGGCAGGTCGAGCGCCACCGACAGGCCCGTCCCACCCTGATCCAGCAGGTAGCGGTAGCGACGATTTGATTCCTCGGCGGTGCCGAATCCCGAATATTGGCGGAAGGTCCACAGCTTGCCGCGGTAGCCCGACGCGAAGTTGCCACGGGTGAAGGGGAACTCCCCGGGCTGCGGGGGCTCCGCGCCTCTATCCGCCGGCCCATATACGGGCTGCAGCGGGATGCCGGAGGGAGTGTGGGCCGTATTATCCATCGGTGAATAACGTACTTGCAAAAAAAGAGAATGCCAATACCACACACTTGACCAGGTCAAAGGAGACGAATGGCTAACAACGTGCTCGCCGATCGCACCGTGGTGATCTCCGGCGGCAGCCGCGGCATCGGACTCGCGATCGGCATCGCGGCCGCCGGGCAAGGCGCCAACGTGGTGCTGCTGGCCAAGACCGACACCCCCCATCCGCGCTTGCCCGGGACGGTGCACACTGCGGCCGCCGACGTCGAGGCCGCCGGTGGGAAGGCGCTGGCCGTCGTCGGCGATGTGCGCCGCGAAGAGGACGTGCAGCGCGTGGTCGAGGCGGCGGTGCAGCGGTTCGGCGGCATCGACGTCTGCGTCAACAACGCCAGCGCCATCGCGGTGGAACCGACCGCCGTGCTGTCGGCCAAGAAATACGACCTGATGCAGGAGGTCAACCTGCGCGGCACGTTCCTGCTGACCAAGGCGTGCGTGCCCCATCTACAGAAATCGGCCAACCCGCATGTGCTGACCATCTCGCCGCCGATCAATATGAACCCGCGCTGGTTGGGCGCCCACCCGGCCTACACGCTGTCCAAGTACGGGATGACGCTGCTGTCGCTGGGTTGGGCGGCGGAGTTCGCGGACGACGGGATCGGCGTGAACTGCCTGTGGCCCCAGACCTACATCGCCACCGCGGCCGTCACCAATATGGCCGACGGTGACCGGTTGGCCGCGTCGTCGCGCAGCCCCGAGATCATGGGCGACGCCGCCGTCGAGATCTTCTCTCGACCGGCCCGGGAAGCCACCGGCAACTGCCACATCGACTCCGAGGTGCTGCAATCCGCCGGGATCGCCGACCTGTCCCGGTATGGCGGCGGCGAGCAGCCGATTCCGGACCTTTTCCTGGACTGAATAGCTAAGCGCGGCAGAGGATTTCGCCGTGCGGGATGGCGATCCAGCCGTCTTCGGCGGCGGCCCATTCTCGCCACGCGGCAGAGATCTCTTCGAGCTGCGCGGTGGTCGCCAACTCGAGGCTCACCAGGTCGCGGGCCACGGCGGAATGAAGAATTCGGTCGGCCCACATGCCGCCCCACCATTCTCGCGCCTCGGGCGTGGCATAGCACCACATGCTGCCGGTGGGCGTGATGTCGGCGAATCCCGCCTGCCGCGCCCAGGACAACAGTCGCCGGCCCGCGTCCGGTTCGCCGCGGTTGGCGCGGGCGACCCGTTGGTAAAGCTCTCGCCACAGGTCGAGCGCGGGAAGTTGCGGGTACCAGATGAACCCCGCGTAGTCCGCGTCGCGGACCGCGACGATGCCACCCGGCGTGCACACGCGCCGCATCTCGCGCAGCGCTCGCACCGGATCGGCCACATGCTGTAACACCTGGTGCGCGTGGACGACATCGAATGTGTCATCGGGAAACTCGAGGTGGTGCACGTCGGCGGTACCGAACGAGACATTGGACAGGTTGCGCTGCTGGACTTCGTTGCGGGCCACGCCCAGGACATCCGCGACTTGGTCGATGGCGGTGACCGGCCCCGGTGCGACCCGAGCGGCCAGGTCGGCGGTGATGGTGCCGGGCCCGCAACCGACGTCGAGCACCGACAGGCCGGGCTTCAGGTGAGGCAACAGGTATGCCGCCGAGTCCTCGGCGGTGCGCCGGCGGTGACTGCGCAGCACCGACTCGTGGTGCCCGTGCGTATAACTGGCCCGGTCCTTCATGGCGCAAGCCTACCGGCGATGACTCGCACTATGAAACTAGTGTCTCAGTATATGAGATCAGTTGACCGGTACGTCGAGGATCGGGCTGTCGATACCGGCTCCTGGGCCGTCGAAATGCCACCACTCGCCCGAATACACCTTCAGCCCGCCATAGTTCATGGCCTTGCGCAACGCGGTTCGATTCGCCAGGGCATCGGCGCTGATGCCCTGAGTGTTGAAAGCGGTTGCCCGAGGGGTGAAGTCGTCGAAGTCGGTGCCCATGTCAGCCAGGCACAGTCCGCCTACATGCTGCCCCGAGGAGCACGGCTGTTGCGTGGTTGTGAACGTCACGTCGACCGAGCGTCCCGACTCATGGCTGCGCGCATACTGGCCCGGGCGCGCGACCCACGCCGGGTTGGGCACCAGCGTGAACATCTTCACCTGGACGTCGTGCGGCCGGTAGCAGTCCCAGAAAACCAGGAGGTGGCCCTGCGGGCGCAGCGCGGTCGCCGCGGCGGCGAGCCCGGGGGCCATCGATTGGTGCACAAGGCATCTGGCGTCGGACGGATATAACTGTGTGTGGGTGAAGTTGTTCGTCGTCGCGTAGCGCAGATCGATTACCGCGTCGGGAACGACGGTGCGGATGTCGACGAATCCGGCCGCTCGCGCGGCGTCACTGACCGGCGGCACGTCGGGTCCGGCCTGGGCGGTCCCAACGCCGGAGATAGCGACCAGACCCGCGACGATCGCGAGCGCACGGACCGGGCGCAAAAGACGCATTCGGCCATTGTCGCAGTTGGTCACCCCGAGTTGCGTTATCTCCTACGAGATGTCGCCCTCGACATAGCGCTGCAGGTTCGGCGCCATCGCCGCCACCACCTGGTCCTCGGACATGGACGCGATCGGCTCCATCTTCCATACGTAGCGCAACAACGCGAAGCCGATCAGCTGGGTGGCGATCAGCCCGCTGCGCCGCAGCCGTTCGTCCTCGTCGGCCCCTAGGGTGGACCCGCCGATCAGACCTCGCTCCACGATCAGCCGCAGCTTCTCCCGGGTCTTGTCTTCATGGGCGGCGGTCAGCACCACCGCGCGCAGGATCGGACCGACCTCGTCGTCGGTCCAGGTGTCCAGCACGGTGCGGATCAATTGCCGGCCGAGGTCGGCCTTGGGCGTCGCCCACGTCGCGGCCACCGCGTCGAGCCATTTCTGCGGCGGCGTGGTGGCGGCATCAAGCAGGCCCTCCTTCGAACCGAAGTAGTGGTAGATGAGCGCCGGGTCGACGTCCGCGGTCCGGGCGACGGCCCGAATTGCCGTTCCGGCCCAGCCATGTTCGGCGAATTCGTCGCGAGCGGCGGCCAGGATACGCGCCGCCAGCACACCGCGCTCGTCGCGCGGACCCGGGGTGATCGATCGCGTCGGCACCGCCTCACCATACCCGAAGTTTCATCTTGCGTTGAGACTAATCTCAACGTAGCGTGAAACTATGACATCGCTCAACGGCCCGCAGACCACGGGCCGGGAATACCGCAATCTCAGCGAGCCGCAGTACGCGTCGCGCACCGACATCAACACCGCGATCGCAATGCGAGACGGCACAACACTTTTGGCCGACATTCACCGGCCCGATGCCGACGGCCGCTTCCCGGCGCTGCTGGCAGCCTCGCCATATCCGCGGCAGATGCAGGATCTCGGCGCGCCCGCGGGGTTCATCGAGGCCGGCAGGACCGACTTCTGGGTGCCACGCGGCTACGTGCACGTCATCGCCAACCTCCGCGGCACCTGCGGCTCCGAGGGCTCCTTCAACTTCTTCGACGCGCAGGAGCGCCGGGATGTGCACGACTTAGTGGAGTGGATCGCGGCTCAGCCGTGGTGCGACGGGAACGTCGGGATGATCGGCATCAGCTACTTCGCGATGACCCAACTCGAGGCGGCCGTCGAGCGGCCGCCTCACCTCAAAGCGATCTTTCCCCTAGCCGTGACCAGCGACCTCTACGAGGGCGCCAACCACCACGGGCTGTTGAGTTCGTCTTTCATCACGCCGTTTCTCGCCATGATGGGCCTGACTGCCGACCGCACCGACAAGCTGTGGCGCAGCAAGCCAATCGGATTGGCGCGGCGCGTGCTCAACAGCCCGAGGGTGCACAAGAAATTCGAGACCATGAACGGCGAGGCGGCGGTCACCATGCTGCGCCAACTGCTCAGGCTGCCGCACAATCCCCATCCGTGGGACGAACTATGGCAGGAGGCGGCGGTCAAGCACCCGACGCGCGACGAGTGGTGGGATGAGCGAAACCTGCTGCCACTGCTCAAGGAGATCGACATCCCGGTCTACCTGGGGTGTGATTGGCAGAATGTGCCGTTACACCTGCCTTCGACGTTCGCAACCTGGAAGGGGCTGTCGGGCAACGGGTGTGTGCGGATGGGCATGCTCGGCGAGTTCGGGCTGACGTGGCCATGGGAAAGCATGCACACCGAGGCGCTGGCCTGGTACGACCACTGGCTGAAGGGGCGCGACACCGGGATCACCGAGGGGCCGCCGATCCGCTACTTCCTGCCGGGCGCCGACGAGTGGCGAACTGCCGACTCCTGGCCGCCCTCGCGAGCCCCGCATCGCGAGCTGGCCCTGCGCACCGACGGCGTTTTGGATGCCGACGAAGGGGAGCCGGGCGGTCGCGAATTCATGGTGCTGGGATCAGGCCTGGGCCGCATCAAAGCCAGCGAGATCGATCCGCCGTCGATGTTGGCATGGACCAGCGCGCCGCTGAGACAGGATGTCGATGTGGTCGGCGATGTCGAGCTGCGGCTGGTTGCCTCGGCGACGGCGATCGATACCGCGTGGATGGCCACGCTGCACGACGTGGCGCCTGACGGGGAAGCGACCGACGTGACGTCGGGCTGGTTGCGCGCCAGCTTGCGCGAGGTCGACGAAGCGGCCAGTCGGCCCGGTGCGCCGGTGCTGCCCTGCCGTAACCCGCAAGCCGTGCCGCTGGGCGAGGATGTCGAGTACCGAATCCCGTTGGTGCCCAATGCTCGCCGGTTCAAGAAAGGCCAGCGCATCCGCCTGACGCTCACCAGCGACGACCAGGACCCAGCGACACCGGCGATCATGAACTTCCGCCATGCCAGCGTCGGCACGTCCAGCTTGAACACGGTGCGCTCGTCTTCGAGGTTATTCATTCCGGTGCTCGGGTAGCCAACGGCAGTGCCGGCGGCGGAAACGTCATCTGCTGCCAGCAGGTGGAAAGGCCCTTGCAGGTTGTCTGGGCCGTCAGGGCGTGGCCGGGTCGCGCCTCATCCGCGTTCTGCGGTCGCGACGGCGAGCCAGTCGTCGGCCGACAGCCGGCTTGCGCGCGACGGGTCGTAGCGCCGCAAGAGCGCAGGCACACTCACGTGCTCGCGTAGTTCAAATCCGTGCTCTGCCAATGTCACGGTCAGGTCGGCCTCGGTGAAGTCGGTGCGATACGGTTCGCCGCGCCTGGCTACCATCCGGGTGATCCGGCCCGCGCTTTTCCACGGCGTGCTGGCGCTGACGACGCCCGCCGCGATGTGGTCCAAAACCAGTCGACTCCCCGGGGCGCAGAGTCCGGCGAGGTCGGCGAGCGTCGCGTCGATGGCGCCGCGCGTCAGGTAGGGAGTAACTCCAAGCCAGACCACGAGGGCCGCCGCGGTGGGGTCGAAGCCGGCGGCGAGCAGCGTTTCACGGAGCGTGTTCTGTTCCAAATCACAAGCAACCCAGTGCATTCGGCAGTGGTGCTGCGGTGGCAACAACCGTTCGACGACCGGTCGCTTCTCCGCTTGAGTGGCCGGCGCGTCGACCTCGAAGATTGTCACCGGGGTGTCGACCCGGCGAAGGCTGGTGGTGTCGAAGCCCGCACCCAGCAGCACGAGTTGGCTGATTCCTGCGCTGATCGCGGTCTCATATGCGTCGTCGACGTAGCGCACCCGAAGCGCGATGTGGGCGTGCAGCCCGCCCCACAGCCGGTCGAAGATCCGAAGCGCGGCGTCGGCTGAGCGCCAGTGCGTCAGCAGGGCGCGCAGCGCGCGGTGCCTGACGAAACGCCGGGAGTACGTGTCGTCCACCAGGCGGCGCCCCGATGGCCGCAGCGTTTCCGCTGCGCGCTGGAACGCATTGACTTCGGCGGTCCAACTCGCTGCGCGATCTAGGCGCCGAGTGCCCACATCAACCATCGACTCCCCTTTGCAACGAACTGCCCGCTATTCGACGCTATCCAGCAGACCGGCCCATCGGTAAGGTCCAATTCGATGGCGAATTCTTGGACCAGTCGCGATACCGGAGTCGACCTGCACCTTGACCTTCCCCCGGGGCGGGGCCGGCGCGCGGCGCTCGAAGATGCTCTGCGACAAGCTATCCGGGGTGGACGCCTCGCCGCGGGCGAAGTGCTGCCGTCCTCGCGTGCCCTCGCCACACAACTCGGGCTTGCCCGCGGAACGGTCGTCGAGGTCTATGCGCAACTGGCAGCCGAGGGATACCTCCGCACCCGTCCAGGTGCGGCGACCCAGGTGGCGGGCGGCCCACACCTTCAGGCGCCGACCCATCCCGCGCGGGTTATCGACCGCTACGCGGCCGATTTTCGCCTCGGCCGTCCGGACCTCAGCATGTTCCCTCGCGCCGAATGGCTACGCGCGCTGCGCCGGGTCCTCGAGGTCACTCCCCACGCCGAGCTCGGGCCGGCGGATCCGCGGGGGTCACCGCGCTTGCGCGCGGCGCTGGCCAACTACCTGGGTCGAGTGCGCGGCGTGCTCACTACCGGGGAGCACATCGTCGTCTGCAGCGGGTTCACGCAGGGGCTGCGTCTGGTGTGTGACGCGCTGGCCGCGAGCGGGGCCCAATCGGTCGCCCTCGAAAATCCCTGCCTGCCCGACCATCGCGCGACGGCGGTGGCGAGCGGCCTCACCGTCGAGCCCCTCGACGTCGACCACGGGGGTGCGCGGCCCGAGGGATTCAACAAACGCGTCGCCGCGGCGGTGCTCACCCCGGCACACCAGGCTCCGCTCGGTGCAACGCTCGATGCCGACCGACGCACCGAGTTTGCGCACCTCGCCGCCGCCCGAGGCGCGTATCTGATCGAGGACGACTACGACGGGGAATTTCGCTACGACCGTCACCCCGTCGGCGCGCTGCAGGGCCTGGCGCCCGAGCACGTCGTCTACGCGGGCAGCGCCAGCAAGAGCCTGGCGCCCGGCCTGCGCCTTGGCTGGCTCGCGCTGCCCGCCGCATTGGTCGACGGGGTGGTCGAAGCCAAGCGCCGCGCCGACCGTGGAACCGACGTCCTCGCGCAGCTGACGTTCGCGGAGTTGATCGAATCCGGTGCGCTCGACCGGCACATCAGACGGATGCGGCGGCGCTACCGCAACCGCCGCGATGCCCTCGTCGCAGCCCTCGGCCGCTGCGCCCCCGGGATGCCGGTGTTGGGCATCTCGGCCGGGCTTCACGCCGTTGTCGCGCTCCCCGAGCGCATTTCGGAGGCCGACGTGTTGAAGGTCGCGCACGGACGCGACATCGCCCTCACCGGGCTGGACCCCTTCTGGCACGGCACAAGCCGCCACACGGACGGAATCGTCATCGGATACGGGACACCGCCCGAGAACGAATACACCACGGCACTCGCGCATCTCGGGCAGTTCCTGTCGACCGTGGCCGGCCGTAGCGGCTAGCCTCGATGCTGGGCCATCGATACCGCAGGAAGTCACGAGGAGGTGCGGCAATGCCGATGATCGACGTGACGTTCGTGCGTGGCTCGGTGGACCAGGACGCGCTGAATCGACTGGCCGACGAGTTGGTCACCGTGTTGCTGCGGGCCGAACGCGCCCCGGACACACCGTTTTTGCGTGACAACACGTGGGTGTATCTACACGCGCTAGACCCGGAGGCGCTCTCGGTGGGCGGTCGGGGTCCGGGCGCGCCCCGGTTCAGGGTCGATGTCAAGGTGTTCGACGGCGCACTGTCGCGGGACCGCAAGGAACAGCTGGCCGCCGACGTGCACACCGTTGCCTGCGCCGCGGCGGGAATCGAGCCGCAAGGCCCGATGGTCTTTCATGTGTGGACGTTGATCCACGAGATCCCTGAAGGGAATTGGGCCGGCGGCGGCAATGTCATCTACTACCAGCAGGTGAAAGGCCTTGTGGCGGAGGATTGATGCGGTCAGCCGGCCGACGTGAAGTCGATGTGCAACTCCGTCAGGCCGCGCAGCAGGAACGTCGGCTCGTACTGGTACTGACGGCCGCGAACCGATCCGTGCTTGGCCTCGCTGATCGTGATCTCGCGCGTCCGGTCCAGGAGGCGATTGATCGTGATCTGTCCTTCCACGCGTGCCAGCGGCGCACCCGCGCACGTGTGGATTCCGCGACCGAAGGCGATATGTTCGCGAACGTTCTTGCGATCGACTCGGAATTCGTTGGGGTTCTCGAACTTTCGTGGGTCACGGTTGGCGGCTCCCAGGCACAGCATGATGACGGTGCCGGCCGGGATGTGCACCCCGCCCAAGGTCGTGGTCTTGCGCGCGAGGCGGAAATCCACCTTGGTCGGGCTCTGCATGCGCAGCGCCTCCTCGATGAAGGTGCCGATGAGACCGCGGTCGGCCCGCAGCCGCTCTTGCAGCTCGGGATGATCGCCGAGGACCTGCACCGACGAGCTCAGCAGTTTGGTCACGGTCTCCTGCCCGGCCGCGAACAAGAAGGTCGCCGGCCGGACGACCTCCAACAGCGGCGGGATCGACCCGTCGGGGTACGTGGCGGTGGCCAGGCCGGTCAGCACGTCTTTGCGCGGCCGTTGTCGCCGGTCGGCGATGTAGGCGCTGAACAGGTCGTCGAGGTACTGCAACGGGTTGCTGCCCACCGGCTCGTGATCCAGCGCGCCCACCCGCGAGCCCGGCGCGTTGCCCGCCCCAAGGTTGCGGCGGATCTCCGGTCGGTCCTCGTCGGGAACCCCGAGCAGATCGGCGATCGCCAATGTCGCGAACGGCTTCGCGTACTCGCTGAGGAACTCGCAGTGACCGTTGGCGATGAACTCGTCGAACTGCCGGTCGGCCAATTTCCAGATGTAGTCCTTGTTTTCCTGTAGCCGGCGCGGGGTGAGCAGGCGCCCGAGAAGGGAGCGCGCCTTTTCGTGTTCGGGTGGGTCCATGACGACCATGTGCTCGAAGATCGGGAATTCGTGGCGGTGCGCTTCGATCTGCTCGCTGATGTCGTCGCCTTCCAGGGTGAACGGCAGCGGCGGGAACGGACCGCCGATCGCGTTGACCGCGGAAAACGAATCGACATCTTTGAAGGCGGCGTGGACTTCCTGGTAGCCGGTGACGGCCACGACCCCGTAGTGCGGTTCACGGAACACCGGTCCCTGCGTGCGCAGGTATTCCCAGTAGTCGTAGGGGTCTTGCGCGACCTCGGCGTCGGTGAAGTAGTCGACGTTGGCGAGATCGGTCATGAGTTCAATTCCTTTTCCTTGCCGAAATGCGCGCTGCATCATGCTGGTGCTTCGTCGGTGACAATGCTGATGGCTTGGCGCGCGCAGGCGGCCGCCGCGGCTTCCATGCTGTGGCGCAACGGTTCAGCCGGTTTCTCATCGCAGGTCGCGGCGTCGTCGCCCAGGACGAACACCTCGGGGGCGATCTCCGCGCAGAGGGCGTGCGCCTCACACAGGTGCGGTTCCACCCGGACACGCAGGCGTGCTGTCGTCACCGTCCCCTCCGTCCGTTCGATCTCACCTGCGCGCCTCCACAAACTGATCGATCGACCAAATTGCTAGGATGCGGTATGCCTACCACGGATCGCGCGGACCGGTCAAGCAAAGCGGGCGCGCCCAACCGCGCGGCGAATCGGCAAAACAAGAGGACCGTCGATGCCGGGGCGCGCAGCAAGCTGATCGAGGCCACCGCCCGGATCATGCGCGAGGAAGGCTATGCGGCGGCCACGTCGCGGCGGGTCGCCGCCGAGGCCGGCGTCAAGCAGGCCCTGGTCTATTACTACTTCCCGACGATGGACGACCTGTTCGTCGAGGTGCTGCGGGCCGGCGCGGAGACTGCCCTGACGCGCATGCGCGCCCTGCTGACCGAGGACGACCCCCTGCGGGCGCTGTGGGTGATGAACAGCGACTCGGCATTGACCACCCTCAACGCCGAGTTCATGGCACTGGCCAACCACCGCAAGGCAATTGGAACCGAGCTCAAGGCCTATGCCGAACGGGTTCGTGACATTGAGACGGCGGCGGTGACCATGGTGCTGCGCGCTAACGGAATCGATCTCGAGGAATTCCCGCCGGTCGCTATCTCGATGCTGATCGCGCAGGTGGCGCGCAGCCTGTGCAACGAGAGCGCCGTCGGTGTCACCCAGGGGCACGACGAGTTGCGCGCATTCGCCGAGCGGCAAATGAGCCTGCTGACGGCGCCTGCCGCCGCGTCCACGCTCGGCAGCTAGCACCGGCCGGCGCTGCCGCGAGAGCGCCACAGCCAGTTCCACGCCGCGGGATCCGACCGCAACCGCCAGACACACGCCTGTTGACACTGCGGCCCAACGGTGCCAACCTTCCTGATCGATCGACAAATAAATGTCGGCTACGTCTAGGTGAGGTGCAGTCATGGGTGGAAGAGTTGAGGGCAAGGTCGCGTTCATCACCGGGGCGGCCCGCGGCCAGGGCCGCAGCCACGCGGTGCGCCTGGCGCAGGAAGGCGCCGACATCATCGCGGTCGACATCTGCACGCCGATAAGCAGCAGCAGCGAGATCCCGCCGTCGACACCCGATGACCTCGCCGAGACGGCCGACCTCATCAAAGGCCTCAACCGCCGCATCGTGACCGCCGAAGTTGACGTCCGCGATTACGACCCGCTGAAAGCGGCGGTGGACAGCGGCGTCGAACAACTCGGCCGGCTGGATATCATTTGTGCCAATGCCGGAATCGGCAACGGCGGCCAGACCCTCGACAAAACCAGCGAAGACGACTGGCGCGACATGATCGACGTCAACCTTTCCGGCGTCTGGAAAACCGTCAAAGCCGCTGTGCCGCATATGATCTCCCAGGGCCAAGGCGGCTCGATCATTCTGACCAGCTCGGTCGGCGGGCTCAAGGCCTACCCGCACACCGGTCATTACATCGCCGCCAAGCATGGCGTGGTCGGTTTGATGCGCACCTTCGCCGTCGAGCTCGGCCAGCACTTCATCCGGGTGAATTCCGTTCACCCGACCAACGTGAACACGCCCATGTTCATGAACGAGGGGACGATGAAGCTGTTCCGGCCCGACCTGAAGAATCCCGGGCCGGATGACCTCAAGGTCGCCGCGCAGTTCATGCACGTGCTGCCGATCGGATGGGTCGAGGCGGTGGACATCAGCAACGCGGTGCTGTTCCTGGCCTCCGACGAATCGCGTTACATCACAGGTCTTCCGGTCACCGTCGACGCCGGGAGCATGCTCAAGTAGCAGTTCGCGCACAGCTCTGGCGGCATCGCCGCAGAACCATACAGCGAGACGGGCTTTCGTTCCCCACTTCTGTATCGGGTCGTGCGGGGCCCCTGCACGCTCGGCTTCATTGTCGCGTTTTGGGCCGCACCGTAACTGCCAAACCCCTACCCCGCCCTCGTGCGTAGCGGGCTCGGACCACGGTTGCGAGAGCGAGCCGCGAGCATCTCGTGATCATTGACCGTCTGCGGGCCGTGCATGAAAATGCGAGTATGGGCGAGGTTCGAATCAAGAACCTGATGAGTCCGGACGAGACCCTCGAGTTCGAAGGGATCAAGGTTCAGCAGGTCGATGTGGGCGACCTGACCGTGGGGCGGATTGTGACGCAGCCTGGATGGCGGTGGTCTACCCACGTACGTCCACATGTCGGCGGGGATTGGTGCGAGGCGCGTCACGTGGGGGTCGTGGTGTCGGGCCGGTTCGAAGTCGTGATGCGCGACGGAACGACGCTGCAGTTCGGGCCGGACGACATATTTGAGATTCCGCCCGGCCATGACGGATACACCCTGGGGAACGAGCCGTGCATCCAGATCGAGTGGTCGGGGTTGCGGGCCTTCGCAGGATTCCGGCTCGTCGGTACCCAGAGCAGGGCGCTGGTCACGCTGCTGTTCACCGATCTCGTTGACTCGACGGTGATGGCGAAACGACTGGGCGATGCCGCGTGGCGTGATGTGCTCTCCGCACACTACGAAGCGACGCGGGTGGCGTTAGAACGCCACCATGGCCACGAGGTCAACACGACCGGAGACGGCCTGCTCGCGACCTTCGATGGGCCGGTTGCCGCCCTGCGCTGTGCGGCGGCGGTAGGGCGTGCCGCTGGTCGGGGAGGCCTGCAGATCCGCGCGAGCGTACACGTCGGAGAAGTGGAACTGGTGGGGAGCGACGTGCGCGGCGTCGCCGTGCATGAAGCGGCGCGGATCCTCAGCGCAGCGACGGCCAACGAGATCCTGGTGTCGGCCACGACGCGAGCACTGGCGAGCAACGCGGATTTTGTGTTCCAGCCCCGCGGTACGCACATTCTCAAGGGCCTGCCGGGCGAATGGGATCTCTTCGCATGCTTCGAGGAAGGGAAGCCCAGAGCATAGTGCGAGGACTCCTTGTGAGGCTGCTACAGGTAACTGCTACCGGATTCGGGTGATCAGGCGAGACGACAACGGCCGCCGGGAGACTGACCATCGTCCCGTACGCCGGCGACACTGACCGAGTGTTTCGGTGGAAGGCCGGATTGTCGTCGGACCGTTAAAAACGCGCGCCACCATACGGACTTTTGCCGCTCCCCCAGATCGTCATTGGCGCCCTTGATAATTCACGACCTGCGCCACACCCGCTCACACCAACTGTTACCGCGAATATCTACGTGACCTCTACGCCGATGAACTCGACCACGTAGCCACAACCTCGACCGGTCCGCAGCTCTGCCGCAAATCACGCGAACGGACAGGGACCGGACACACAGGAACGTCCGTAGAGTGTCGTCACCGTGTCCGCGCAGCTCAACAATGGTGGCCAGGGGCGGGATCGAACCGCCGACCTTCCGCTTTTCAGGCGGACGCTCGTACCGACTGAGCTACCTGGCCGGAAGGCAGCGAGTGCCTCGCCGCGCTGGCGACCCTGACGGGACTCGAACCCGCGACCTCCGCCGTGACAGGGCGGCGCGCTAACCAACTGCGCCACAGGGCCTTGCTGTTGCTCCGCGTCGCCGCGTCGCGCGTACCCCCAACGGGATTCGAACCCGTGCTACCGCCGTGAAAGGGCGGCGTCCTAGGCCACTAGACGATGGGGGCCAGAACCGAATCACTCCGGGGTACTCGCAACGTGGTTTCGTTGGGAGCCACGTCAGCTTAGGTCACGGTGTGCCCAATCCTCAAACGAGCCGGGTTTTGCTTCCAAGTATCCTGAATCTCCGCGGCCCCTATAGCTCAGTTGGTAGAGCTACGGACTTTTAATCCGCAGGTCCTAGGTTCGAGTCCTAGTGGGGGCACCAAAACGAGAGGCTAGCCGACGTTTATTCGTCGGTTATGGCGCGGTCCAGGAGGGCTGCGACCTCGGCGTGAACCCTTCCCCGCCGCATGTAACGGTCCTGCGTCATCGACACCTTCGCGTGGCCCAGCTGGTCCGCGCCGATCCGGGCCGATAGGCCAGCGTCGTCGATCATCGTGGCCACCGACTTGCGGAAGCTGTGACTCGTGACCTCGGGAACGCCGAGCGCGTTGCGGACCTTGCGCCACTGTTTGTCGAAGTTGTCCGGGTCACGGCACGTGCCCGCCGACGACGGAAAGAGCATCCTCTGCTCGCCCCAGAAGGGGCGACCGCGGCGCTCAGCAAGTGCAGCGATCGCGAACTCCGGTAGCGGCACCGTCCGCTCCGATGAGTCGGTCTTGCCCTTGTCTAGGCGCCGCAGACCGACCCCTTCTATCCGGGCGATCTTCCCTGACACCGTGACGGTGCCGGCCTTCTCGTCGAAATCCTCCCACCGAAGAGCCAGAAGCTCCGACCGCCGCAGCCCGGTCGCAATGAACAGGGTGATCGGGTCAACGAGATCCTTCTGCTGGCATGTCTCCGAAGCTCGCAGCTTGCCCAGCAGGTCGCGCAACTGCACACCATCGAGGGCCGGCGCACCCTTCGGCTTGCGGTCCGACTCGATCCGACTCACCTGAGCGACCGGGTTGGCCCCCAGCACGTCATCGAGCACCGCAATCTGCAGAGCACCGCGCAGAAGAGTGCGGCCATGCCGCGCCATGTTCGCGCCATGCGCCTGGCGCATCGACCGAATCACCGCATTGAGCCGACCCGGAGTCGCATCACCCACCCGCAGCGCCTCGCTGAACTTCCGGAGCTTGCGGGCCGCACTGCGGTACGTCGTCATCGTCGAAGGCGACTTACCGTTCTCCGCCAGCATCTCGAGATGCTGGTCGACCAGAACACAGATACGTGTATCAAGCGAGATCTCTCCGGACACGCCAGGCGGCCGCCGCGTCTTCAGAGCATCCAGCAGTAGGTCCTCCGAAAGCTTGCCGTGCTGGTCGAGCTGACCCGATGGGCTACGACGCTCCACCACCCGCGTCACACCGTCAAGATCACGAAATCTGCAACGCGCCAACCACACTCCACCACCCAACGCCTTACGCGTGATCTTCCCATGCTGCCCGATCCGCAGCGGCGGCCTACCGGCCATCTCGGCCTCGATACGCCTCGATCAGTCGAGACTTCTCCTCTTCGAGTAGGCGTATGGCCTCGCGCGTTCTAGCAGCGTCTTCCTTGGCTCGGTCTCGCATCACATCCGGCATGGCCAGAACCTCTGGCCCGCGCTCGCTCTGCAGCAAGCTATGCCGCTGCTGCGCCAATGAAGCCTCGATTTGCAGTAGTTCCAGCGGTATTCGCATTGCACCCGAGGTCTGCACGCCGTTGGGTGCGTAGCTCTCGTCCCAGCTGAGCCCTATGGAGTGGCCAGCCCCGATGAACCACCCGAAGGCCGCAAGACCGTCCATCGGCTTATTGGGGAGCACTTCCACATCTGAGAGAACGTCGGGGAATAGCAACGCAATTGGCGGCATGTTCAGAGCAGCAGCCAGCCCGACCAACTCTGTGATGGTGATATCCCGTTCGCCACGTTCCAGCTTGGGGAGAGAAACACGATGCACCGGCGCTCCGAGCTCTCGTGTCCGTTCGGCTAGCGGAGTGACCCGAAGCCCGGCACGCTCTCTCGCGCGCGTTATCGCCGCGCCTACTGATGCCATCCAAGATGTCGCCATGTCGACAATTTTTGCACAGTTCTTGACTAAACCCAACAGATCCGGTTAGTGTCGTACTTGTATCAAAAAATGTCGTTACTGCGACATATTACAGGAGGAAGCGATGCCATCTTCGGAGGACTACTGGCTCACCCGGCCAGAGGTCGCGCAGCGCCTGCGGGTGCCTGCGAAGACGTTGGCGCAATGGGCATCGCGTGGTTGCGGACCGCGTTATGCACTTTTCGGCAAGCACTCTCGTTACCGCCTAAGCGATGTAATCGCTTGGGAAGAAGGGCAATTCACCACTGGTGGCGCCGCCTGATGTCGACCACCAGCCAAAGCGAAGGCCCCGGGGCTGCAACCCCAGGGCCCTCACAACCAACCGCTCCGCAAGAACAGAAAGGCACTCTCATGTTACAGCCACCCACCGACACAGAGCAGGCGATGGCAAACCACGGTTGCCAGTTCAGCTGGTGTGAAAACGACATGGACGCCCACGAGGTCCACCGACGTGAGCACTTCAGCGGCCTGGTTTACGTCCCGGCCACTGCCGACTCGCTGAAGTGCTTCAAGGGGTACGACCGCAGGCTCATCTCGGAGTTTGTGACCGTGCTGGGTATCGGGCTCCGGTACGACGAGGTTCTTGATCCGGCCCCTAAGGTGGTTGTTCACGCTCACGGCGGTGTCGACCAAGCCGACGCCGACTATGAATTGCGGATCGATGAAGCGACCTTGCTCTACAACGAGCTCGGAAACGCAATCAGAACCGCCTGCGACGGCACAACCCTTTCCCCTCGGCGCATCGCCAACGTCTACAGCGGGGAGGATCGGTGATCGACTCGCGCCAAGTGCATTGGTGGCTCGTTCACCAGTTCGTCCAACCACTGCTGACGGATGTGGGGTGCTGGCCAATGGCCGGCACCCTCACCTGGCAGAACCTCGCTGAAGGCGACCCGGCGAAACTCGCCGCCATCTACGACGCGGCACAACATCACACTTTGCGTGTCGACACGGCACAGGCCGCACTTTCCGAAGCGTCGCAGGATATTTCAGCCGCGGCCGACTGGCCGAGGTTCGCGTCAAGCAGCCGTCAGCGGAGCGGGATCTACATCCCTAGGCGGGTCGCATGATGGATGGCGAAACCACACCAGTCGTCGAGATGCCGCGGGTATGGCGCGCCCGCGATCTCAAACCTGCGGCCCAGCCGCGCTGGCTGGCACGCAACCGGATCCCCAAGGCCGCAGTCAGCCTGCTCGTCGGAGACGAGGGCATCGGAAAAAGCCTCGCCTGGGTATGGTTCACCGCTCCGATCACGACCGGGAACGCCCTTCCAGAGTTCGGGATTCCAGCCCGTGACCCCGCTGACGTGATGATCGTCTGCACTGAAGATGGTTGGTCCGACACCGTCCTACCCCGCTTAGTCGTGGCCGGCGCCGACCTCGATCGCATCAGCGTCATCTGCACCGACCACGACGGCAGCGGCGCCCCAGTTTTCCCGCGCGACATCCATCTCATTGCCCAAGCCGACCCACCCCCCGCACTACTTGTGGTCGACGCCTGGCTCGACACCGTGCCCGCCATGTTGTCCGTGCGTGATCCCCAGCAGGCCCGCCAAGCACTTCACCCCTGGAAGGAACTCGCGACCTACACAGACGCAGCTGTGCTGCTCGTGACGCACACCAACCGCATCATGTCGGGCAACCCGCGCGACCGATACGGAGCCACCGGTGAACTCCGCAAGAAAGCGCGCATGACGCTCTACGCCCAGAGCGACGACGACGGCAGCTTGCTGATCGGCCCGGAGAAGGCCAACAGCGCAGCCCCCTTGCCCGCGTCGCGGTTCACCATCAACCCGGTCCCGTACTTCACGCCGTGTGAGGAGCACGACGGCACCGTTCCCCTACTCGTCTACGCCGGTACGTCCGACCGGACCGCCCGCGAGCACCTGGCCGCAAATGCCGAAGTCGGCGAAGAGCCCGGCGGCAACCCAGCAAAGCGTTTCCTACTCGACTACCTCAGCCGCGAAGGCGGTGAAGCCAAAGCCTCCGACGTCCTCAAAGCGGGCAGATCCGCTGGCTTCAGCGACCAAGAACTCAAGGATGCACGACGGCGCCATCGGCAGCCTCGAATCGAGAGCCGCAAGGCAAGTGGACTCAGCGAGGGATGGGTCTGGGCTATCAGCCACGAAGGTGGCACACCGCCCGAAGGTGGCACCAAAACACCCGAAGGTGGCGAAGGTGGCACCGAAGAAGGCATGCCACCTAGCGTGCCACCTTCGCCACCTTCGGAAGATCTGCCACCTTCGGAGCCCGCCGAGGCGAGCCGTCTAAACGGGGTCGCGCCCACCCCGGCAGCCATGCCGCGGCACCGCCACTTGACGGCCGTCCACGGCCACCATCGCCGCACCAACTTCCAGTCGCCCCCCGGCGCCGGCCGCTGCCGCGAATGCGGCTGGCACATCCCGACGATGGGGCACCACGACACCTGCTCAGCAAACTCCGCCGTAGGAGGTGGGGCGAGCTGATGAGAGGAGCGATTTGGGCGGCCTACTCCGACACAGACGCTTTGTCGGCGAGTTGCCCCAACTGCGGCGCACTACCGGGTCACTGGTGTACCAAGCCAGATGGCCGCGTCCGCCGAATCCCCTGCGTCGACCGCGCCGCCGCCGGCATCGGCAGCGGTGACGGCCGACCGTATGCCCCACGTGATTTCAGCGAGCCCACCCACCCCCCAGAGAGGACCGAAGCATGACGAATCCGCTTGGACACCCCGACAATCCGCTCACCCGCCGAGCCCCACTCGACGCGGTGCTCCTTGCCCAGTCGTTCTACCGGGACGACACCGCAGCCACCGCAGTGCTCCTCGGCAACTGCGACCCCTACTCCGTCGCCCTACAGCTGTGCGGCTTCCTCTTCGCGACACTGACCCATTTCGATATCGACGTCGAAGAACGCCTTGTGATCTGGCTCGAAGCGACCCGCCGACAAACAGGAGAGGCAGATGACTGACATACCGCCCCAAGTACCGCAGCCCGATCCGCGCGGATGGCTCGCGTTCGCCGCGCCGCTGCCCGACGAGCTACAGCGCGCCGAAGACAGCACCCAGCACGCCGACTTCTGCGCCGAGGGCGTCACATGGCGCTACGAGTGGGACGAGACGACCGGCTATCAATGTGACTACTTCGAGCGGCCGGCCACCGACACCGAAAAGACCTTGCTCGCCTCATTGGGCTACACCGCGCCCGACGACCTCACCACCAAAGTCTCATTCCCCTCCGCGCTGGTGCGCCGCCGCCGCTGGCCGCAACTCGAAAACCAGGAAGTACAGCCATGACTCAACCAACCGACCCCACGGACCCGAGCACCCCAGCCGCCGGCCCCGACAGCGATGTAGATCCGACGACGAATCCCGCCGCCGAACCGGAAGCGCCCGAGGATGACTCACCTGACACCTCGCCAAATTCTGAGGCCGCGCGGTGGCGTCGCCAGCTCCGCGAAGTGGAGGCCGAACGCGACGCGCTGACCGAACGCGTGCAGGGCTACCAGCGGCGCGAATGCGAAGCAGCGGTGTCCGACCTGCTCGACGTTCCCGCCGACCTGTTCGACATCGGGCAAATCGACGTGAACGACTTCTACGACGACAACGGACAACTCGATGCCGATATGCTGCGCCTCGCGGCCGGCACTCTCCTCGAGGAGCGCCCCCGGCTGGGCAAGCCGAGACCCGCTGGCCCGCGCTGGGCGAACTTCGGGCAATACGCGCCCCCGCCACCGCAGCGCGGCGCCGCCTGGTCTGACGTCTTGGGCAGCTAGAATCGCAAATGACGTTCGGAGCGTCGGCAGGACCGGGCCGAAACGTCACAGCGAGGGCCAGGCGCCCAACCGGCTGAACTCCAGGCGAGTGACCGGATCACATCGAATCCGTCGCGCACACAGCGCATTTATCGCCTTGGAGGTTTACTCATGGCTTCTACGACATCGACGTTCGCGCCGATCCTCACGCCCGCCCAGGTGGGCGACCTTGTCATCCAGCCGCTAATTCAGCAGTCCGTGGCTGGCCAAGTCCTCACCACCATCCCCATCACCACCCACTCGTATCGAGTGCCGCTGGTGACAGCTGACCCAGCGGCGAGCTGGACGGCCGAAGGCGCCGAAATCGCCGCCAGCGACGCCACACTCGACGAGCTGGACATCACCCCGTCGAAACTGGCTGCCCTGTCGGTGATCTCATCCGAACTCGCCAACGACAGCACACCCGAGGCCGCGCAAGCGGTCGGTGACGGAATCGTCCGCGACCTGACCCGCAAGGTCGACCAAGCGTTGTTCACCGCCACGACGACGAACGGGCCTGGCGGCCTGCCCGGTGTTTCGGGGGTCACCTCCGTGAGCGGCCCAGCCAGCGCCTACACCAATGTGGACCCGTTCAGCGACGCGATCTACACGTCCGCGCAGCACAACGGCGAGATCACCGCGTGGGTTACCAATCCCGCAACCGCGCAAGCCCTGGCGAAGGTCAAGCAATACACCTCGGCCGACTCCAACGTGCCGCTGCTCGGCGCGGATCCAACGATGCCCGGGCGACGGCAGATCCTCGGAATCCCGCTGCTCACATCGCCATACGTCTCCACCACAAACAATGTCGTGTGGGGCATCCCGAAGGCCTTCGGGTACTTCATCCTCCGCCAAGATGCGGTGGTCGAGAAAGACCGCTCCGTGTTCTTCACTTCGGATCGCGTTGCCGTGCGGGCGATCCTGCGCGCTGGCTTCGGCTTCCCCAACCCGGCGGCCATCGTCAAGATTGCGACGACCTGATGACCATGACAACGAAGCGCCAGCGACGCACACCAGCCAGCGACCACAGCACCGTCACCGTCAACGTCAACGAGCCGCACCTCGTCTACCACGACGGCGAGCAGCGCGGCGGCACACTGACCGGCGTCCCCACCGACGTCGCCGAACACTGGCAACGCCACGGCTGGGCAACCATCGTCGACTAACAAAGACCGGCGGCGGCACGGGCGTCAAACCCGCCGCCAACACGGGCAAGGTCCGGCCACGACGGCGAGCTTTCTGCTCCTTTCGGGCCCGAGCCGACACCTGCGCCCTGCCGCCGCCACACCAGGAGACACCATGCACCCGCCGGCACCGCCGCCCTGGCTCGCGGATATGCCTGATCTACACCACCAGCGCGCCAGAGCATTCCGCGGCCTGCCCTCCCACGCCGCATCCCATTGGGTCGACGGCAAGCCCATCTTCAGCGTCGACGCGCGCAAGGTGCGAATACTCGCCATCCGGGGCCGCTGCTGGTTGTGCGGCTATCCACTCGCGTCTCCCGGCTACGTGGTCAGCACCGAGACAGACCGGAACTACCTCTATGGGCACCTGTTCTCGCAAGCCTTCGGGCCGGCGCACCACTCGTGTGTGCTCTACTCCGCAGCCGCGTGCCCGTTCCTACGCTACCGAAAGGCACGCCGCCGCATCACCGGCCAGAGCCCACGAGGAACAGCAACCATCAAGAGCTTCAACCGCTTTGGCGTTTTCTTCCCGCCCAGCCCAATTGCTTTCATGGTCTTCGGCTACTGGACAGCCACCGAAACAATCCCACTCACCAACCCGACACACATCGCTGACCTCTACGCGCAAGCCGTAACCGCCGACGCCGCGACCAACTTCACCGCCACCCCACGCCTGTACTGGACGGACACATCCGACGATCTGCGACGCCTCAGAACCGATTGGTTGCAAGCGATGACCAACCTTCGTGCCTGGGTACGGACATCGGTCGTCACCATCGACGGCCACACCTACCGCGGCGAAGCGATCGTGCCTTCCAGGCCCTCATGAAACAATTTGGCCATGAGCAACGACGACGACGTCGACGACGCCGACGAATCGCGACGTCAATGGCCTCTTCGGCCTGATCAGTACGCCGCCGCCAACCAAGCGTTGGATATCTTCTATAGCTACCTTCTCGAAGAAGGCGACGGACCGGGAACTAAGCAACTTCTTGATGATGCCCTCGGCGATGACAAGTATGTGGACAGAGATAGCGCCGAGAAACTGGTAGCAGGGTTGCTCGCCGTGGCTGCCGCACTCTCCGCACCTTGGCGGCTTGACGGGCAATTGCCAGCCAAAACGCCGCAACAAATCGTCGACTTCCTCCGCAAAATGTTCACCCCGTATACGTGACGAGAACTTTGCCGGGGCGGGTGCTGGCGGCCTGGATAGGCGCGTCTCCTGGCTGCTCCGACGGCGCGGTCATCGCCTGGCCCACGGGCCACCACCCCGACCCGGGTCCGGCGCCACGCCGACAAGGCACTGGTGATTCTGACTTGTACGGTCCGGAGACCTAAAAACGGTGCCCCGAGGCCCAACCGATTTGTGTCGGAAACTGCCGCCGATGCGTCGACATCCGAATGTCCCAGACCCGTAGAAACCTTGGGCACCAGTACCTTGTCGGTGTCCGCCGGGGGTGGGAGGGGGCCTTGGACGCCCCTCCCGTGCGGGCTGTGTTTGGTTCGCTTGACTCCCGGGCGCAGGATCACCAGAATCTGGAATTACTTCGGTACTTCTCGAAGCTGTCTTGGTACTGGCTGATGGCTGTGTTGGCGCGCTCGACTGATCCGCCGAACAAACCCGCCTCGAGCGGAGGCCAACCAGCACCGTCGGCAGCTAATTCGTCGGCTAGCGTCCGGACAGGATCATCTCGGTCGTGTCTCGATCGCCATCCAGCTCGGCCGAACCACATGGTGGACGAATGAAACGGCCGCGTCGGCTGATCCTTAAATCGCTCATTGGCCAGGTCCTCATCCACAATGCCGAGCATGACCTCGGTCCGGTCGAAGGCATCGTCGTATTCCTCGTCGTCCGGGAACTGCTCGTTGAAAATCGGCCTGAGTATTCGGTGGAGCCAGTCCGGGACTGGCGTGTGGTAGTGCATGCCCTCACGCCGATCGAGGGCCTCCTGTGCATCGGCAAAGCCTTTGCCCATCACCAACGCGTTAACGAGAAGCTGGCTTATGAGTTCGGAATCGAAAGGCTTGTAAGGGTTTACCGCCTCAACTAGCGACAGCTTTGATGAATCACCGAAACTACGACTTCGGTCCGTCACTTTCGGATCCACGACTAATGCTTTGAAGTTCGACCACTTGCCTTGACCGGCGGCCGACATCGCGGCCACGAATACAGTGATGAGCGCCGGGACATACCGCAGGTGAAGAAGGTAGGTGTGACCGCCAGCGAGCTTGTATGCCTCGGCGCTCAACGCTCTCATCCCGTTGGACCACGGCCTTAGCGCGCCTGGCTCGCCATACCTAGCTGCCACTTGCAGCGACCAGCAGAACGGTTGGACGAGTTGCCAGTAATCGTTGGCTCTGCCGGCGCCATGAACAGCTATCTCGCTGTCCGAGCCGCCGGGTGACGACGTGGGGAACCGGTCGCTGTCTCGTATGGCTGCAAGAGCTCGGGCTAGCTCGGCATTGACCAGGTCGTCAAGCTCGATATCTCGCGAGCGATCCCGCACCATCTCCTTTGTCAGGCGACGAAGAATCGCCGGGCGATCTGAGGTAGCGGACTCCTCCACTGAGGTCTGGACAACCCGCGGATCAAGCGCGGACGTCAGACCCATCACCTCTTTGATCTTGTCTACCAGTTGCGCTGTATTCGGCATCACAGCCGTTCCGAATAGGTCGGAGTAGTTGAGATCGGAAAGCGTCTTGCCTGCGCCGAGATCCCACTCCGGCACCGGGCCGTCATCGAATCTGACCGGTATCAGCCAGGTTCGTCCAGGAGGGCGCAGACGCCATTCTTCGGTGGCGATCGTCAGCTCCTCGTTCATGTACGACTTATCTTTGGCCCGCGATTGGTCTGAGAAGCACGCGAGGAAAGCCATCGATCCCGACCGAATAGCCTCGCGGATTTTCACCTTCCATTCATCGCCCGGGCCCAGCTTCGAGCGGTCTCGCCAGTACGGGATATTCACCGCCTCGAGCACCGCACATAGCTGATCGACCTGCTCAGAGTCTTCGTGCACATATGAAATGAACACATGCTTGCCCGGCTCTTCGGTTGCCACCTTTGATTGCTCCCTGTTATCCGCTCAACGCGACGACCAAGACCCTATGCGACCCGCCACAAATTCACCGTTAATGAACGAAAAGCAATCAAAATCAACGAGAATCAGCGAACCGCGACAGGGTTGGTACTAGCAGCTGAGCAGCGCCATTTGGGATTAGCTGGCAACCGACGGGACGGGTTGACTATAAATCCGCAGGTCCTAGGTTCGAGTCCTAGTGGGGGCACCAAATCCGCACCGCCGCGGCTGTACGCAGTCGACGATCGCTCATCGCCCGAGTACAGCGCTGCTGTACGTCACATCGGCGAACGCCGCGGCGACGTCGTCGTCGGCGTAAACGAACCCGTTCGCCGCATGCAATTCCGCAACCGTTTGCGACGAGGTCTGCCAGCCGCGCTGGTTCAGGTGGTCGACGATATGGCTGCGCTGGCCGTGATAAACGAGGTCGTTGAAGTCGATCTCAAATCCGAGTTCGCTCATCCGGTCGTGATGGGCGCGCCACCGCGGGTCGGCGAAAACGGCAGTGTCAGGCACGAATTCAAAGGCAAGCCGGCTGCCCGGGGCGCTCAGCGAGGTGATGTTGTCGAACAGCGCATCCTGGGCGTCGTCCGGCAGGTAGACCACCAAGCCTTCGGCGCTCCACGCGGAGGGCGCCTGCGGATCGAATCCCGCGGCCCGCAAAGCCGAGGCCCAATCGTCGCGCAGATCGATGGCGACGGTGCGCCGCTCGGCGGTCGGCTCGGCTCCCAGGTCACCCAGGGTCAGGGTCTTGAACTCGATGACCTCTGGCATGTCGACCTCGTAGACGACGGTCCCGGCCGGCCAGGGCAAGCGGTAGGCGCGGGAATCCAGGCCCGACGCGAGGATCACCACCTGGCCGATGCCGCTGCGGGTCGCGTCCAGAAAGAATTGGTCGTAGAAGCGGGTTCGGCAGGCCATTCCCTGTGCCATCCGCTGCGGATCGAACTCCGTGTTCCCGCCGCCCGCGATTTCGCCGTTCACCAGCCGGACATACACGTCGATCCCGACCGCGCGCACCAGCGGCGCCGCATACGGGTCGTCGATCAACTTCGCGTCCGACGACAGCGCCCGCTGGGCGGCCACCATGGTCGCGGTCGCCCCGACACTGGTCGCAAGGTCCCAACGATCACGATCGGTGCGCGCCATGACGTCCCCTTAACCAGGTCCGAAAAAGATAGATAATCTAGTTAGTATCACAGGGCTGAAATCGACCTCGCGCGGCTACTCACCGACCTATCTGCTCCTGTCCACACCGGAGGACCCGTGACCGACTTCGCTCAACGAACGATCGAACTGGCTCGCCGAAATGTGACCGAAGGCGGGCGCCCGTTCGCCACGGTGATCGTCAAGGACGGCGAGGTCCTCGCCGAGAGTGCCAATCAGGTGGCACAAACGAACGACCCGACCGCGCACGCGGAAATCCTCGCCATCCGCGAGGCCTGCATGAAGCTGGGCACCGAGCATCTCGTCGACACCACAATCTACGTGCTGGCCCACCCCTGCCCGATGTGCCTCGGCTCGCTGTACTACTGCTCGCCCAGGGAGGTCGTCTTTTTGACCACCCGCGAAAGCTACGAGCAGTTCTACGCCGATGACCGCAGGTATTTCGAGTTGTCTACGTTCTACAACGAATTCGCAAAAGAGTGGGACCGGCGGCGCCTGCCGATGCGCTATGACCCGCACGAAGGCGCGATCGATGTCTACCGGCTGTGGAACGAGCGCAATGGCGGACGGCGCCAGACAACGGTCGTCCCGCCGGCCTGAACCGCACCCTTGGCAGCCGTGCCGCCTTGCGCTACTATCTGCGTATGCATGCAGGTAGTAGCAAAGGTCGTCTGCCCGACGACCAGGCCGGGCTGGTGGTCGAGGTTTTCCGGATGCTGGCCGATGCCACTCGCGTGCAGGTGCTCTGGTCGTTGACGGACCACGAGATGTCGGTCAACGAACTCGCCGAGCACGTCGGCAAGCCGGCGCCGTCGGTTTCCCAGCACCTCGCGAAGTTGCGGATGGCACGCCTGGTCCGCACCCGCCGGGAGGGCACCACGATCTTCTACAGCCTGGAGAACGACCATGTCCGCCAGCTCGTCATCGATGCAGTTTTCAACGCCGAGCACGCCGGCCCCGGGGTTCCCGGTCATCACCGCGGCGACAGCGCGCTGAAGGCGGTAGCCGAATCCTCGCCCCCACCGAACCGACAGCGCACCGGCAGCCGCTGAGCGAGCCGGAAGCACAAGGTATTTCACGCAAGGAGGAACACGAATGAACGACGAGCACACCCACGACGCGCCACACGCGCACGAGCATCAGCACGGCGACGTGACGCACGCCCACGCGCACACATCCCACGAGCATGACCACGTCGAGCACGAGCACTCCCACGCGCACGCCGACGGGACCGAACACATCCATCAGCACGTGCACCAGGTGGGGCTGGAGGAAGTTCACCTTCACGCCCACGTCTAGCGCGGGCAGCGCCAGAACGGCAAGACAGAATTGCCGTACTCCTCCTCACCCCGCTTCGCGGGCTGCATCGTCGTACGGCTCAGGACACCATCGGGCAGTAGTGCTTGGGGTCGCCGCGCTCGTCGACGGGTGGCAGGTTGCGCGCCGGAGTCTGCACCAATGGGGTATCGAGCGGGATGCGCCCGCTGGCGCGGTCCAAGCCCGCACGCGCCCGAGGGTGCTTACGGAATCTGCTCGGCACCACAGCGAAGACGGCACGGACGAGGTCGCCGAAGCGGCGGTGCAACCACTCGTCGCGGCGCGACCATCGGTAGCCCATCAGCTCTCGCACCGGCGGGTCGTAGAGGCCGGCGGTCAGCCAGACGAAAAACGGGGCCATCAGTTTGCGTTGTGCCACCCACAGTGAGTCCGGAATCCATTGTGCGAACGGGGGTTTGGGCAGCTCGCTCAAATCGAGCACGGCCCGGGCCGCCTCGTTGCTCTCCAGTACGTTGCGGCACATGTGGTCCCAGTAGACCTGGAACTCCTCCCACGACTTCGGCACCGGCCGCATGCTCATGCCATACATGCGGTACCACTCGACATGTTCGTCGAACAGCTGACGTTTCTGCGCCTCGCTGATCCCGCCGCAGAATCGTTCGGCCACATGGATGGTGCCCATAAAGAAGGTGGAGTGCGCCCAGTAGAAGACGTCCGGGTTCAAAGCGTGGTAGCGCCGGCCCCGGTCGTCGACCCCCTTGATGTCGGTGTGGTAGTCGCGCACCTCGGCGCCGGTGACGGGGGCGCGGTCACCGTCGAAAACGACTCCCCCGATCGGATACAACGAGCGCAGCAGCCGCGGCCAGCGCTCTCGGAAGAACGTGGAGTGGTCGAGGACCGCCGCGCCCAGCTGTGGGTGCATGTTCTGCATCGATCCGGCCCAGGGGCCCTGCAGCATGCCCCGCCAATCCCCGAAGTACCGCCAGGTCAGGGAATCGGGCCCCAGCGGCGCGGGTGGGGCCTCGTAGCCCAGCGGCGATACCGGACAGCCGCCCGTGACACCGTCGGACCCGTCGGGTCGCCCGGCCGAAATCGACTGCTCAGCGGTGCCGTTCTCGTCGGTGCGTGCGACGTCGCTGGTCAGGGGGTGCGATGCGGACGTATCTTGAGTCACTATTGGATTCCTGTAGGTATCTAGATTTTTGACTACAACCGTTGTCAGTTTTCAGCTTAGGAGCGATGTGCAGACGGGTCAACGACGGGGCCGCTGGACCGGCGTCCCCTTGGAGAGTCGACTCGCGCTTCGCCGTGACAACCTCATCAGCGCCGGTGTGCAGTTGCTCGGCGGTTCCGGGGGGCCGGCGCTGACCGTGCGCGCGGTATGCCGCGAGGCCGCGCTGACCGAACGCTACTTCTACGAAAGCTTCGCTGACCGTGACGAATTCGTGCGCGCGGTCTACGACGATGTCTGCGCGCGCGCCATGAACACCCTGACGTCGGCGACGACCCCGCGAGAGGCCGTCGAACGCTTCGTCGAGTTGATGGTGGATGACCCGGTGCGCGGGCGCGTGCTGTTGCTGGCGCCCGCGGTGGAGCCGGTGCTGGTCCGGTCGGGCGCGGAGTGGATGCCCAATTTCATCGATTTGCTACAGCGCAAGCTGTCCCGTATTGGCGATGCGGTGCTGCAGAAGATGATCGCGACCAGCCTGATCGGTGGCCTGTCGAGCTTGTTCACCGCCTACCTGCATGGGCAGCTCGGGGCGACTCGCAAACAGTTCATCGACTACTGCATCAACATGCTGTACATCACGGCGGCGCCCTATGTCCCCGCTGGAGATCTCGGCAAGTCGCAATAGCGGGTTTTCATTCGCGCCGCATCGGCAAGCCGTAGAACGGAGACTGTCGACAGCGGGGGCCCGATCACCGACGTCAAACCGTGACCGGCCACGCCAGACGAGGAACTTGCTGCTACTGAAGTACACAGATATATTGACTGCTACCCATCGACACAGATAACTGGAGGCCGTATGTCAGCCGGGCTGACCGACTTACAGCTGCTGCACGAACTCGAGCCCTTCGTCGAGAAGTATCTGAATCGGCACGAGAGCATGCACAAGAACTGGAACCCGCACGACTACATCCCGTGGTCGGACGGCAAGAACTTCTATGCGCTGGGCGGGCAGGATTGGGAGCCAGGTCAATCACAGCTGTCTGACCTCGCCCAGGTGGCGATGGTGCAGAACCTGATGACCGAGGACAACCTGCCGTCGTATCACCGCGAGATCGCGATGAACTTCGGCATGGACGGCGCATGGGGACAGTGGGTCAACCGCTGGACCGCCGAGGAGAACCGGCATGGCATCGCGCTGCGCGACTACCTGGTGGTGACCCGCGCGGTCGACCCGGTCGAGCTGGAGAAGCTGCGCATCGAGGTGGTGAACCGGGGCTTCAGCCCGGGCCAGAACCAGCAGATTCGAGCCGATCTGTTCGCCGAAAGCCTATTCGACTCGGTCATCTACGTGACGTTCCAGGAGCTGGCCACCCGGATTTCGCACCGCAACACCGGCAAGGCCTGCAATGAGACGATCGCCGACCAGTTGCTGGCCAAGATCTCGGCCGACGAGAACCTGCACATGATCTTCTACCGCGACGTCAGCGACGCGGGTTTCGAAGCTTCGCCGAACCAGGCGATGAGATCGCTGCACAAGGTGCTGCGCAACTTCCAGATGCCGGGCTACCAGGTCCCCGAGTTCCGCCGCAAAGCCGTGCTCATCGCCGTCGGCGGTGTGTATGACCCGCGCATCCACCTCGAGGACGTGGTGATGCCGGTGCTGAAGAAGTGGCGCATCTTCGAACGCGAGGACTTCACCGGCGAGGCCGCGGCGATGCGCGACGACCTCGGTGTGCTGATCAAGGAGCTCGAGCAGGCCTGCGAGAAGTTCGAGGTGTCCAAGCATCGCCAGCTCGAGCGGGAAGCCCGTACCGGCAAGAGGACCACCGCGTTCGAGCTGCATCAGACCGCGGGCAAGCTGGTCATGAGCCGGCGGTAAGCAAGCGGTGCGCATCGGTTCCATCGCGCTCGCCAGCCCGGTGGTCCTGGCACCGATGGCGGGCGTGACCAACGTCGCATTCCGGACGCTGTGCCGTGAACTGGAGCAAGCCAAGGTCGGCACCGTCAGCGGACTCTATGTCTGCGAGATGGTGACGGCCCGCGCCCTCGTCGAGCGTCACCCGGTCACCATGCACATGACCACGTTCGCCGCCGAAGAGTCGCCGCGCTCGCTGCAGCTCTACACCGTCGACCCCGCGACCACCTACGCGGCCGCCAAGATGATCGCCGACGAAGGCCTGGCCGATCACATCGACATGAATTTCGGCTGCCCCGTTCCCAAGGTCACCAAGCGCGGCGGCGGCTCGGCGCTGCCCTACAAGCGGCGGCTGTTCGGCCAGATCGTCGCCGCGGCCGTGCGCGGCACCGAGGGCACGCAGATACCGGTGACCGTCAAGTTCCGCATCGGCATCGACGACGAGCATCCCACGCACCTCGATGCCGGGCGCATCGCCGAAGCCGAGGGTGCCGCGGCGGTCGCGCTGCACGCCCGTACGGCGGCGCAACGCTACTCCGGTGCCGCCAACTGGGACGAGATCGCCCGCCTCAAGCAGCAGGTTCGCACGATCCCGGTGCTCGGCAACGGCGACATCTACGACGCCAGCGACGCGCTGACCATGATGGCCGCGACCGGATGCGACGGCGTGGTCATCGGCCGCGGCTGCCTGGGCCGGCCGTGGCTCTTCGCCGAGCTGTCGGCCGCCTTCACCGGCAGCCCGCCGCCCACACCGCCCACGCTGGGCGAGGTCGCCGATATCGTCCGACGGCACGGGCAGCTGCTGGCCGCGCACTTCGGCGAGGACAAGGGCATGCGCGACATCCGCAAGCACATCGCCTGGTACCTGCACGGCTTTCCCGCCGGCTCCGAGCTGCGCCGGGCGCTGGCGATGGTCAAGACGTTGAACGAGCTGGACGGCCTGCTCGACCGGTTGGACGCGACGGTGCCGTTCCCGGACGAGGCGAACGGGCCCCGGGGCCGGCAGGGTTCACCCGCCCGCGTCGTGCTACCAGAAGGGTGGCTGGACGACCCCGACGACTGCACCGTGCCGGCCGGCGCCGACGTCATGCACTCCGGCGGCTGAGCCGACCGGCTCGAGATCGCTTCCGGGCCGATAACTCAGTACGATGTGGGCTTTGTTGCATGCGCTTGGATGACGGAAGAGTTTCACGCCGCCGCACGAGCGCGACGGAACACGGTTGGCACGGCCCGCAGCGCCGAGAATGCGGCGCTGCGCTGCGCTGCCGCTACGCACGGACACGATGACGTCTGCATCAGAGCTTCGGAGGCCGGTAGGACATGAGTGACGGCGAGCGCGACGCCACTCGTAACGGTCGGCACGCACCGGGCGAGGCTCACGTCCAACCGATTCCAGCGGGCCCGTCGCCCAGCTTGAGCGCCGCTCCCTGGGAACGATTCTCCGAACCACCGCCCGACGACAACGTCCACCGATGGCTGCCAGAGGCCGCCATCGAGCCCGCCCACCCGCAGGAAGACGACACCGAACAGGCCGGAAGCCACGCCGGGGGCGGGGTAAGCGTCGCCGACCTGATCGCGAAAATCGGCGCCCCCGACCGGCCCATCCACCGCCGCGCCGCCCCGGAGGTCGAGCCGGCCGAGCCCGAGTTCCCCGAGCCGGAACCGCCACTCGAGCTGCAGAAAACACAGGTGATCGACGACCTGGCCTACTCGTTCGACGCGGTCTCCGAACTCCGGGAGCTCATCGCCGCCGACTACCCGAACGACGACGAGCCCGACGAGCAGCGCTCCGGCGCCGTCGACATGGCCGCCGAGGAGCCCAAACGCCGCCGTCCGATGCTGCTGGCCGGGCGCTCGGTCGCGGCGCTGGCCGCCGTGCTGGCCCTGGTGATGACCGGCGGGGCATGGCAGTGGAGCACATCGAAGAACGCCCGGCTCAACACGGTCAATGCGCTCGACCCGCACTCGGATGACATCCGCGACGCGAATGGGCAGTACGGCGACGAAAACTTCTTGATCGTCGGCCTCGACTCACGCGCCGGCGACAACGCCAACATGGGCGCCGGCGACACCGACGACGCCGACGGCGCCCGCTCGGACACCGTCATGCTGGTCAACATCCCGGCCAACCGCAAACGCGTGGTGGCCGTGTCGTTCCCGCGCGACCTGGCGATCACCCCGCTGCAATGCGAGGCCTGGAACCCCGCTACGGGCAAGTACGGCCCGCTCTACGACGCGAAGACGCAGACGTGGGGACCGAAGATGATCTACACCGAGACCAAACTGAACTCGGCGTTCGCCTTCGGCGGCCCGAAGTGTTTGGTGAAGGAAATCCAGAAACTGTCCGGTTTGAGCATCAACCGCTTCATGGCCGTCGACTTTTCCGGATTCGCGAAAATGGTCGATGCCCTCGGCGGCGTCGAGGTGTGCTCGAGCACGCCGCTGCACGACTACGAGCTAGGCACCGTACTGGAACAGCGCGGGCGCCAGGTCCTCGACGGTTCCACCGCGTTGAACTACGTGCGGGCCCGCCAGGTCACCACGGAGATCAACGGGGACTACGGCCGCATCAAGCGCCAGCAGTTGTTCTTGTCGTCGCTGCTGAGGTCGCTGATCTCCGCAGACACGTTGCTTGACCTCAACAAGCTCAACAACGTCGTCAACATGTTCATCAGCGACACGGTCGTCGACAACGTGAAGTCCAAGGACCTGGTCCAGCTCGGTCAGTCGTTGCAGGGGATGGCGGCCGGCCACGTCACGTTCGTGACGGTGCCGACCGGCGTCACCGACGAGAACGGCGACGAGCCACCGCGCATGTCCGACATGCGGGCACTGTTCGACGCCATCATCAACGACGATCCGCTGCCCGAGGAAAACGACCAGAACGCAAAGAATTTGAGCGCATCTCCTGGTTCGGGTTCGACGACGGGCGCGTCGAAGGCGCCCACCACCAGGAAGCCGACCCCGACGCCGGAGGCCCAACACCAGCAGGTCACGACGACCTCACCAAGCGGTGTGACGGTGCGGGTTTCCAACGCCACCACGCAGACAGGCCTGGCGGCGACCGCAACCACCCAGCTCAAGCGGGATGGCTTCAACGTGATGACGCCCGACGATTATCCGAGTTCGGTGACCGCGACGACGGTGCTGTTCTCGCCCGGCAACGAAGAGGCCGCGGCCACCGTGGCGTCCTCGTTCGCCAACGCCAAGGTCCAGCGGGTTTCCGGATATGGGCAGGTCGTGCAGGTGGTACTGGGCCCCGATTTCGAGTCGGTTAGCGCTCCCTCGCCCAGCGGATCGCCGATGAGTTTGCAGATCGAACGCGGTTCGAGCAACGCGCCGGCCAAGCTGCCCGAGGACCTCACGGTGACCAACGCGGCCGACACCACCTGCGAATAGGCGCTTTTTGGCGGCGCTCCGCTGCGGGTCTCGGATGCGGGGAACGTATCCTTGACGACATGCGAACCGCCTACCACGAGCAACTCTCGGAGTTATCTGAGCGGCTCGGCGAGATGTGCGGCTTGGCAGGAATCGCCATGGAGCGCGCAACCCAGGCCCTGCTACAGGCCGACTTGTTGCTGGCCGAACAAGTGATCTCCGACCACGAAGCGATCGCCGCGATGAGTGCGCGCGCCGAGGAAAGCGCCTTTGTGCTGCTGGCATTGCAGGCACCGGTGGCCGGTGATCTGAGGTCCATCGTGAGCGCCATTCAGATGGTGGCGGACATCGACCGGATGGGCGCGCTGGCGCTGCACGTCGCCAAGATCGCCCGTCGACGCCATCCCCAGCACGCCCTACCCGAAGAGGTCAACGGCTACTTCGCCGAAATGGGCAGCATTGCAGTGGAATTGGGAAACAGCGCCCAAGAGGTGGTGTTGTCTCGCGACCCGGAAAAGGCAGCCCGGATCCGCGAAGAAGACGACGCGATGGACGACCTGCACCGGCACCTGTTCTCGGTGCTCATGGACCGTGAATGGAAGCACGGCGTGGCGGCGGCCGTCGACGTGACGCTGCTGGGTCGCTTCTACGAGCGTTTCGCCGACCACGCCGTCGAGGTGGCCAGGCGCGTCATTTTCCAGGCAACCGGCAGGCTGCCCGAGGAAGAAGCGAAGCCCCCCTCGCAGTGAGCTGAGTCGAATTGCCCGACTCCTCACACCCCGCTACGCGAGCTGCTTCGTCCTCGGGCTAGGTCGAATCGCCCGACTCCTCACACCTCGCTACGCGAGCTGCTTCGTCTTCGGGCTAGGTCGAATCGCCCGACTCCTCACACCTCGCTACGCGAGCTGCTTCGTCTTCGGGCTAGCCGAAGCGGCCGGAGATGTAGTCCTCGGTCGCCTTTTGGCTCGGGTTGGAAAAGATCTTCTCGGTGTCGTCGACCTCGATCAGCCGCCCCGGTTTTCCGACGGCTTCGAGGTTGAAAAACGCGGTGTAATCGCTGACCCGGGCAGCCTGCTGCATGTTGTGGGTGACGATGACGATGGTGTAGGCCTGCTTCAACTCGCCGATCAGCTCTTCGATGGCCATCGTCGAGATCGGGTCCAGCGCCGAGCAGGGCTCGTCCATGAGCAGCACGTCGGGTTGCACGGCAATGGCCCTCGCGATGCACAGTCGCTGCTGCTGGCCGCCGGACAGTCCACCACCGGGCCGGTCCAACCGATCCTTGACCTCGTCCCACAGGTTTGCCCCGCGCAACGAGTATTCGGCCGTCTCATCGAGCGCCTTGCGATTGCGCACACCTTGTAGCTTCAGGCCGGCCACCACGTTGTCGCGAATTGACATGGCGGGGAACGGGTTCGGCCGCTGAAACACCATCCCGATGGCCCGGCGCACACCGACCGGGTCGACGCCCGCGCCGTAGATGTCCTCGTCATCGAGGAGCACGCTGCCCTCGACGCGTCCGCCGGGCACCACCTCGTGCATGCGGTTGAGGGTGCGCAGCACCGTCGTCTTGCCGCAACCCGACGGACCGATGAACGCCGTCACGCTGCGCGGCAGAACCGTCAACGTCACCTCGGCGACGGCGTGAAACGGCCCGTAGTAGATGTTGACGCCCTTGAGGTCCAACCGTTTGGCCACTACTGCTCCTGCCTATGACTTTCTGGCGCCAAGGAATTTCGCTATCACTCGAGCCACGATATTGATCGTGGCGATCACCAGGATGAGGGTTAACGCGGCACCCCACAACCGATCCGTGGGGATGGGGTTGAGGCCCGCGCCGGCCGACGTCTGGTTGTACATCATGCCTGGCAGCGTCCCCATGAAGTCGCTGAAGACATTGAAGTTCATCGACTGGGCATAGCCGACGAGGATCAGCAGCGGCGCCGTCTCCCCCATCACTCGGGCCATCGCCAGCAAGATCCCGGTGACGATGCCGGACAGCCCGGTGGGGATGACTACCCGGACGATGGTCTTCCATTTGGTGATGCCCAGCGCATAACTGGCCTCGCGAAGGTCCATCGGAACGACCCGCAGCATTTCCTCCGTCGCGCGAACGATCACCGGGAGCATCAGCAAGACGAGCGCCAGCGACACCGCGAACTCGGACCGGGGGAGGCCCAGCGTGGCCACCCACAACGCATAGACGAACAACGCCGCCACGATCGAGGGCACGCCGCTCAGAATGTCCACCATGAAAGAGGCCAGCCGGCCCAGCGCGGTGCCCCCACCGTATTCGACCAAATAGATCGCGACCATGAGACCGATCGGGATGGAGATGACGGCGCACACCAATCCCTGCAGCACGGTGCCGACCAGCGCGTGATAGGCGCCGCCACCGGTCACGAAGGCCGTCATCCCGGCTTGCGAGTGCGACCACCACACAGTTGACGTGATCGCCTTGAATCCCTTGACGGTCACCGACCACAGCACCATCACCAGCGGCGCCACGGCCACCAGCAGCGCCAGCGAAACCAGCACCGTCGCAACACGGTTCGCGATACGACGGCGCCGGGAGACCGGTGAGAACGTCCGCGGCTTGAGCGGGCGGTCCAACATCGACGTCATCGGGCGGCCTTTCGGCCCGCCCCGGCGACCGCACCCCGGGCCAGGGCATCGACCAGGAAGGTGAGCACGAAGAGCGTCAACCCCGCGGCGATGTACGCGCCCGTCTTGAATCGGTCGTCGAATTCCGCGGCGGCGCCCGCGATTGTGGTGGCGAAGGTGGAGCCGCCGTCGAACAGCGACCAGCCGAACGCCGACTGGGTACCCCGCAAGATGATCAGCAGCGCGACCGTCTCGCCCAGGGCGCGGCCCAGCCCCAGCATGCCGCCGCTGATGTAGCCCGACCGCCCGAACGGCAGCGTGACGGTCTTGACCACTTCCCACCGCGTGGCGCCGAGCGCCAGCGCGGCTTCGACCTGGTCCTGCGGTGTCTGAACGAACACTTCGCGGGTGACGGCGGTGATGATCGGCAGAATCATCACCGCCAGGACGATGCCGCCGGTGAAGATGGTGCCGCCACCAGCGGCCGAGGCGTTGCCGTCGGCGAACAGGAAGCACCACCCCAGGGAGCGGTTGAGCCAGGTGGCGACGGGGCGCAGTTGCGGCGCCAACACGTACAGCCCCCAGGCGCCGTAGATGATCGAGGGCACCGCGGCCAGCAGATCGACCGCGTAGGCCAGGGGTACCGCGACCCGCCGGGGTGCGTACTGCGTGACGAACAGCGCCACGCCCAGCGCGACCGGCATGGCCAGGGTCAACGCGAACAGCGACACGAATACGGTGACCGGCAGCAGGCTGGCGATCCCGAAGTGCATCGCCGAGGTGTCGGTGGTGACCCAATTGCCGCCGTAGCTGAAGAAGTTCTCGCGATTGCGCTGCAACGCCGGTGCCGCTCGCCCGAACAGGAACGCGGCGATCGCGGCGATCACCGCGATGATCAGCGCGCCCGAGGCCTGCGCGAGCCAACGGAATAGCCGGTCTCCCGCATGCGATCGCCCCTCGCCCCAGGGGCTGGTGGGCGTCGTCGGCGACTCGGGCAATGACGCGGCGAGGACCGAGCCCGAGCCTGCGTCGATGGGGTTTGGCCCTGAAGATTCCGTCACTGCGATCCCGCCACAGTTCTGCCGTCGCTCCTTGGAACCCGATTCACCTGGTCACTGCAGCGCGTCGATCGCGGCGACCAGTCTCTCCTTGACCCTATCGGGCAGCGGAATGTAACCGGCCGAGGACAGTTCGGCTTGCCCGCTGGTGGCGGCCACGGAGAGGAACGATTTGATGGCCCCGGCGGTCTCGGCGTCGTAACCCTTGGAGCAGACGATCTCGTAGGTGACGAGCACCAACGGGTAGACGCCCGGCTCCTGCGAGCCGTACATGGCGTTGAGGTTGAGCAACAGGTCGTTTCCCTCGCCGAGGAATTTGGCCGCCTTGATGGCGTTTCCGGCCGTGTCGTTGGTGAGCGGGACCACCCCGCCGCGGGTGGCGATTTTGGCGTAGGACATGCCGGCCTGGTCGGCGAAACCCTTCTGGACGTATCCGATGGCGCCCGGAATGGTTCGCACCGCCTGAATGACCCCGGACGACTTCGCCGCACCCTCGCCGACGCCTCCCTGAAATTCCGTGCCGACTCCCTTGGCCCAGCTCTGCGGTGCGGCGGCGGTCAGATACTTCTGCACGTTGTCGGTGGTTCCCGACGAGTCGGACCGGTAGATCGGCGTGATCCTGGTGTCAGGCAGCGCCACACCCGGATTGAGGCCGGCCAAGATGGGGTCGTTCCACGCCGTGATCTTGCCGGTGAAAATTTTGGCCACCGCGTCACTGCTGACCACCAGGCCCGGAATCCCCGGCAGGTTATAGGTGATCGCGATCGGACCGAACACCAGGGGCAGGTCCCATGCCGGGTTGCCGCCGCACCGGTTGGCGGCGGGGCCGATCTGTTCGGCCACCAGCGGAGAGTCGGCCCCCGCGAAATCCACGTGCCCGGCGATGAACTGCTCGCGGCCGGCGCCCGACCCGGTCGGGTTGTAGGCCAGGCCCTTGCCCGGGCAGTACTGGCCCCACACCTGGTTGAAGACCGTGACCGCGTTCGCTTGGGCGGTCGAGCCTTCCGCCGTCAGCTTGCTCTTGCCGCCGCACCCCGCGGTGCCGGGGCCGCCGGTGATGTTGGGCACCGTGGCCCCGCGGCGGTTCTCATCGCTGCCGCAGGCGGCCAGCGCTGTGGCTCCGAGTGCCGCCGCCAACAGCACCGCGGCCAGCGCCCTGCCCTGCCTGTCGAGCTTCACCGCTCTCGCTTTCTGACACGTTCCGGACGCATCCCTTGTCAGGTTGCCTAGTCGCGGCGAAAGTATGCGCCGAAGCGGCGCACAGCAACGTCTCGGTAGCAAGGACCAGGTTAACGATCCGGGTGGACGCCGCTCGTACCCGCGTCAGTTGGTGGCGGTACGACCGCGTATGCGGTGTCGACGCTGTAGGTGGTGAAGCCCAAGCGCTGGTAGGTCCGCACCGCGGCGACGTTGTCCGACTCGACGTAGAGCATCACGGTGGGATCGGTGGCGTCGCCCAGGCGGCGCGCCAGCCATTCGATGCCGACGGCGGTCAACGCCTGCCCCAGCCCGCGGCCCTGCGCCGATGGATCGACGCCCACGACATACACCTCCCCCAAGCCGGGCCGATCGAGATGCACCTTCGTCCAGTGAAAACCCAGCAGCGCGCCGCGCTGATCGCCCTCGGAGTCATCGAACGCGAGAAACAAACCCGTCGGGTCGAACCACGATTCGTCGCGCCGCTCCGCCAGGTCGACATCGGTCCAGCCACCCTGCTCGGGGTGGTTGGCGAACGCCGCGTTGTTGACGCGCAACAGCTCGGCGTCATCGGCGCTGCCCGCATAGGTGCGGATGTGCACCCCGGGCACCGTGGGCACGGTGTCGGGGAGATCGCGCAGCGAGCGTCGCATCTGCATCAGTTCCCGCACGGGCGCCAGGCCCAGCGCGGACGCAGTCGCCCGGGCCGCCTCGAGCGTGCCATGCGCCCAGAATCGGTTGCCCGCACCGGTTTTGGCCAACGCCGCGCGAATCAGTGCGGCCCCGATACCGCGCCGACGCGCCCGTGGGTGCACGACGAGTTCCGCCATCCCGGTCTCCCCGTCGCGGGGCGGGCTGAGATTGAGATAACCGATGATCGCGTCGGCGTCGTCCGTCGTGATCAGCAGATGCTCGGTGCGGTCGTGCCCGAGTTCGCGCAATACCTGTTCGCCGACGGGCGCTACGCCATCGAATTCCGTTGCCGCGCCGACAAGTTCGCGCACGCCGCGCTGTTCGTCGTCGGTCAGCGTCCGGTGCCAGTCAGGCGGGCTCACTGGGTGTGCAACGGGTCGACCAGCGGATCTTGGACGCCCGCGGAGTCGGATTCGGAACCGTCCGCGGCGTCGGCGTCACCGGGCTCGGCCGCCGGGGTGCGGCCGCGCGCCGGCCGGACGGCCTTGTATCCGACGTTGCGGACGGTGCCGATCAGGGCCTCGTGCTCGGGGCCGAGTTTGGCCCGCAGCCGACGCACGTGCACATCGACAGTGCGGGTGCCGCCGAAGAAGTCGTATCCCCACACCTCGTGCAGCAGCTGCGCCCGCGTGAACACCCGCCCGGCGTGCTGAGCCAGGTACTTGAGCAACTCGAATTCTTTGTAGGTGAGATCGAGCGGGCGGCCGCGCAGCCGTGCGGTGTAGGTGCCTTCATCGATCACCAACTCGCCCAGGCTCACCTTGCCGGCGCTTTCCTGGTCCGCGAGCCCGCCGCGGCGGCCGACCACTAGCCGCAGCCTCGCGTCTATCTCGGCCGGACCGGTGGTGGGCAGCAGGATCTCGTCGAGACCCCAGTCGGCGCTGATGGCCACCAGCCCGCCTTCGCTCACGACGGCCAAGACGGGAACCGATCGGCCGGCCGTGCTCAGCAGGCGGCACAAGCCGCGCGCAGACGACAGATCGGTGCGTGCGTCCACGATCACGGCGTCGGCCGTCCCGGCCTCGAGCAGCGAGGCCGGTTCTGGCGGCGCCGTCCGAACAGCATGCGGAAGCAGCGACAACGAGGGCAGGACCGGATCGGGATGCAGCTCCGAGGTCAGCAGTAAAAGCTCCAACTAGCCCCTCCAGCTCGGGGGAACGGCATCTCCCAAATTCACAACGCCATCACGCGTTAGTTACCAGGTCATCTAACGATAACGTGATACCTGCTGTTTTCGCGTGGCAGACGAGCCACTGTGAGCCCTGCCACGGGCAATCAGGCACCGCCGGGGGGTGCGCCACAATATGCGGGTGCGCAAGGTGCTGATTGCTGTGACCGCAACCGCGATTCTGGTGGCCGTGGTCGCCCTCGGTGCGATCGCTGTCGACTACGGCACCAGCATCTACGCCGAATACCGGCTGTCGGCCAGCGTGCGTAAAGCGGCCGACCTGGGCAGCGACCCATTCGTGGCCATCGTGGCGTTTCCCTTTATTCCCCAGGCCATCCGCGGCAATTACGACCAGCTGGAGATCAAGGCCAACGCGGTCGAACACGCGATGACCGGCAAGGCCACCCTCGAAGCCACGATGTACTCGGTGGATCTCACGCACGCGTCCTGGCTGATCAGGACCGATGCGAAGCTGGCGGTGGACAAACTGGAGAGCCGCATCATCATCGACTCGACGCACCTGGGCCGATACCTGGGCATCAGCGACCTGATGGTGGAGGCCCCGCCCAAGGAGACCAACACCGCCACCGGCGGCGTCACCGCCTCGGGCATCTCGGACAGCCACGGGCTGGTGTTCACCGGCACACCCAAATCGGCCGGCTTCGATCGACGAGTCAGCGTCTCGGTCGACCTTTCCATCGCCCCCGATGACCCGGGCACGTTGGTTTTCACCCCCACCGGGGTCCTCACCGGGCCGGACACCGCCGACCAGGCCGTCCCGACGGACAAGCGGGACGCTGTGCTGCACGCCTTCGGCGGCAGACTTCCCGACCAGCAACTCCCCTTCGGAGTCGCGCCCACCACCGAGGGGGCGCGCGGCTCCGACGTCATCATCGAGGGCATCACCTACGGAGTAACCGTGACCCTCGATGGGTTTAAACGGTCATGACGCATGCCCGCCACGCCGCCGAGCACCACGATGGGCAGGACCGGCGCCCATGGTGACGGTCATCGTGGTGATCGTCGCGGTGCTCCGCTCCGCGGCCCTCGCGGGCTGGTTGTTGACCCGACGCTCCGGCAGCATCCGGGAAGTCGACTCCGAGCCGGATCGAGACACCGCCGGCGACGTCGCAGCGCTGGGGCTTTCCCGCAGCGGACCCACCGTCGTGCATTTCAGCGCCCCATGGTGTGGGCCGTGCGACCGGGTTCGCCGGGTCGTGGTGCAGGTCTGCGCCGACCTGGGCGAGGTGGCCCACGTCGAGGTCGATCTGGACGCCGATCCGGACACGGCCCGCCGCTATTCGGTGCTGTCCCTGCCGACCACGTTGATCTTCGATGTCGACGGGCGGCAGCGCTACCGGACGTCTGGAGTGCCCAGCGCCGCCGACCTGCGGTCCGTCTTGAAACCGCTGTTGGCTTGACCACGGTGTCATTGGGTAAGCTGACCGACGTGTTAGCCCGCCTCGAGCCCTTGCTCACCAAGCGTCGCGCAGTTGAGCTGTGCCGCACCGCGGGCTGTTGTTGTTGCTGTTGCTGCTGAGTAGCCGCGCTTTCGCGTAGCACTCGGAGCGGGCCCGGATCCCGACCGTGGCGCCTCTCCCATCGTCGTTTCCGTGAGCAACAGGGGTATCGAGGAGTAACACCTTGCCGAGCAGCAACACCACCACGCAGCCCGACCTCGTCGACGTGCGTGGACCACGCTTCGCCGCCTGGGTGACCACCGCAGTCTTGGTGCTGGCGCTGATCGTGTCGGCGCTCAGCCCAGCGGGGGCGGCGGTGATCCTGGCCGCCCAGGCCGTCATCTTCGCGATCGGCGCCACCGGCGGCCCCCGCAAGCATCCCTACGGCCGGATATTCGCCGCTGTGGTCGCGCCCCGGCTGGGGCCGGTGCAGGATCGCGAACCCACCGCGCCGCTGAAGTTCGCCCAACTCGTCGGACTGATCTTCGCGATCTGCGGGAGCGCCGGCTTCGCCGCCGGCACCGCCCCGGTCGGCGTCGTCGCCACCGCGGCCGCCCTGGTGGCCGCGTTCCTCAACGCGGCCTTCGGCGTCTGCCTGGGCTGCCAGCTCTACCCGCTGGTGGCCCGCTTCCGGCGCAGCGCGCGCCCCACCTGACCTGCTGTAACCAAAAGTGATTGAAAGGACCCATTCCATGGCACGCTCCGACGTCCTGGTCTCCACCGACTGGGCTGAGAGCAATCTCGACGCCTCTGGCGTCGTCTTCGTCGAAGTCGACGAGGACACCAGCGCTTACGACGCCGGTCACATCCCCGGCGCGATCAAGCTGGACTGGCGCTCCGATTTGCAGGACCCGGTCAAGCGCGACTTCGTCGACGCTCAGCAGTTCTCGAAACTGCTCAGCGAGCGGGGCATCTCCAATGACGACACCGTGATCCTCTACGGCGGCAACAACAACTGGTTCGCCGCCTACGCGTACTGGTATTTCAAGCTGTACGGCCATGACAAGGTCAAGCTGCTCGACGGCGGGCGCAAAAAGTGGGAGCTCGACGGCCGCGCGCTGTCCAGCGACACCGTCGACCGGCCGGCGACCTCGTACACGGCGGCCGCGCCGGACAACAGCATCCGGGCGTTCCGCGACGACGTCATCGCGGCCATCAACGTCAAGAACCTCGTCGACGTGCGCTCCCCCGACGAGTTCTCCGGCAAGATCCTGGCGCCCGCGCATCTGCCGCAGGAACAAAGCCAGCGGCCCGGCCACATCCCCGGCGCCATCAACGTGCCGTGGAGCAGGGCGGCCAACGAGGACGGCACCTTCAAGTCCGACGAGGAGCTGGCCAAGCTGTACGCCGCCGCCGGCCTGGACGGCAACAAAGAAACGATCGCCTACTGCCGCATCGGCGAGCGGTCGTCGCATACGTGGTTCGTTCTCTACGAATTGCTCGGCCACAGGAATGTCAAGAACTACGACGGCAGTTGGACGGAATACGGCTCCCTGGTGGGGGCCCCGATCGAGTTGGGAAGCTGATATGTGCTCTGCACCGAAGCAAGGACTGACGTTGCCCGCCAGCGTCGACCTGGAGAAGGAAACGGTGATCACCGGCCGAGTCGTGGACGGCGAGGGTCAGGCAGTGGGTGGCGCGTTCGTCCGCTTGCTGGACTCGTCGGACGAGTTCACCGCAGAGGTGGTGGCGTCGGCTACCGGTGACTTCCGGTTCTTCGCCGCACCGGGATCCTGGACGCTGCGGGCGCTGTCGGCGGCCGGCAACGGCAACGCCGTGGTGACGCCGTCGGGCGCCGGTATCCACGAGGTCGACGTCAAGATCGCCTGATCCACCAGCTGCCCCCAGCAGGGGCGCGGCGGGACGAATAGACTTGCCCCCGTGGTGCTGTTCTTCGAGATAATGCTGGTTGTGGCGGTCGTGGTGATTTCATGGTTCGCCCTCTACACCCTCTACCGGCTCATCACTGACGAGTCGTGACCCGCGCCGGCGACGATCCAAAGCGCAGCGATGGGGAGGAGCGCATGACCGCCGACGAATCGTTGGGTGCTACCAACTCCGGTGACCGAGCGGTGGCCGCCGCCGCTGAGCGCGCCAGGCTGACCGCCGGCCGCAACATACCGTCCTTCGACGACCTGCCCCTTCCGGCCGACACGGCCAACCTGCGTGAGGGCGCCAATCTCAACGATGCGTTACTGGCGCTGCTGCCGCTGGTCGGCGTCTGGCGCGGCGAAGGTGAAGGCCGCGGGCATGACGGCGACTACCGGTTCGGTCAGCAGATCGTGGTCTCGCACGACGGCGGCGACTATCTGAATTGGGAAGCTCGCTCCTGGCGGCTGAACGAGACGGGCGATTACCAGGAGCGCGACTTGCGCGAGACCGGGTTCTGGCGCTTTGTCACCGATCCCGACGACCCCAGCGAATCCCAAGCGATCGAACTGCTGCTGGCGCATTCGGCGGGTTATGTCGAATTGTTCTACGGGCAACCGCGCACCCAGTCGTCGTGGGAACTGGTGACCGATGCGCTGGCCCGCAGCAGATCCGGCCTGCTGGTCGGCGGCGCCAAACGGCTCTACGGCATCGTCGAAGGCGGCGACCTGGCTTATGTCGAGGAACGGGTTGACGCCGACGGCGGCCTGGTGCCGCATCTGTCGGCCCGGCTGTCGCGGTTCGCCGGCTAACAACCTCGCGGGCGAGGGCCGCCGCGTTCGCACAGACATCGGCGGGGATGCGAAAGCGTGTGCCGGGCAATCGATCACGGCTGTCGACATGGAGCGGCCCCCGAGCCATGTTCCAGGTCGGACAAAAACCGGAAGCTCGGGGGCCGGGTGACTGCGGGGAATTCGCCAGCGCATGTGTATCGCCAGCTCTTCCGAGCCGATGCAGCTAGCGCGCAGCCACCTCACATGTCCATGAAGCTATCAATTTCTCGGACCACCTCCCTTCTTGTGTACGGCCGACCGTACCCGCGGATCGGAGAGCCGACAACAGAATTCAGCGCTCAGCGATCGCTGACCACGGCGGCGTCGACCAGTTCGGCGAATTCGGCCGCCACCGGCGACCGCGGCAGTGGGCTGCCGTCGAGGGTATGGACCCGGGCGGCCAAGGTCATGCTCGAGATCAGCCAAACCCCTTGGGCAGCAACCAAGTCCGCGATGCGAAGCGCGCGATAGTCGCAGTCGTAGCCCTTGGCCCTGGCCACCTCGAACAGGGCCTGCTGCGTGGTGCCACGCAGAATCGGATACCAGGGCGGGGGTGTCAGCAGGCACGGATTGCCGTCGGCTGCTTCGGAGTTTGTGGCGATCACCACGGTCGAGCGCGGGCCTTCGAGGATGTAGCCGTCCGTGCTGACGAAGATGACGTCACCGGCGTCCTGGCGGGCGGCGTGACGCAGCGCGGCCATGTTCACCGCGTACGACAGGGTCTTGGCGCCGGCCAGCAGCCACGGCATCGCGTCGACCCCGGTGGCGGGCAGCCCACGATCGAGGGTGACCGCCGCCAGCCCGTCGCGTCGGACCGCGCTCACTCGTTCGGGAACGCCGTTGACCATCACAAAGGCCGTCGGCGCCGAACCGCCTTCCCGGCCGCGGCTGTAAATCAATCGCATCGCGCCTTCGCCGGCGGTGCCCGCGCACCACTGCCGGGTGGCCACCTCGATCGCACTTCGCCACCGCGGCAGATCCGGCTCGGGCAGATCGGTCAGCGCTGCCGACTGGGTCAGCCGCTGCAGATGCGACTCGATCAGACATGCTCTGCCGTCGCGTATCAACAGCGTCTCAAAGACGCCGTCGCCGCGTACCGCCGCCAGGTCGTCGGCGTGCAACAGTGGCGCATCGGGCGAATGGGTTTCGCCGTCCAGCGTGACGATCACACCCGTCTGGCCAGCCATGGTGGAAAAGCCTATCGGCTCACCGCTCCCCGGCCGAATGTGAAGCTGGCCGCGCACTCGTCGACGAAATTGTGGCGAGCCGCACACTCGTTGGGCGCGGGTCTCGACGGCCGTAGAGTTGACATGTGAACCACCCCGTCCCCGCACCCGATACCGGACCCGACGCCGGCGCCGTCTGGCACTACGGCGATCCGCTCGGCGAGCAGCGCGTGGCCGAAATCGACGCGGTCGTGGTCGACCGCTCACACCGCGGTGTGCTCACCCTGACCGGCAACGACCGGCAGACGTGGTTGCACAGCATCTCAACCCAGCACGTCAGCGGCCTTCCCGACGGCACCAGCACGCAGAACTTGAGCCTGGACGGTCAGGGACGCGTCGAGGATCACTGGATCCAAACCGAGCTGGGGGGCACCACCTTCCTCGACACCGAACCGTGGCGCGCCGAGCCGCTCCTGGAATACCTGCGCAAAATGGTGTTCTGGTCCGAGGTCACCCCGGACAGCGCCGATCTGGCCGTGCTCTCGTTGCTCGGTCCGCGGCTGGCCGACCGGGCGATCCTTGACGCGCTCGGCGTGGACGCGCTGCCCGCCGACCTGGCCGCGGTGCCCGCCGGCGGCGGCTTCGTGCGGCGGATGCCCGGCACCCCCGACGGCCCGGTCGAACTGGACCTGGTGATCCCGCGCCGCGAGACGAGCGACTGGCGAAACCGGTTGTCGCAAGCGGGAGTGCGGCCCGCCGGCGTGTGGGCCTACGAAGCCCACCGCGTCGCGGCGGTGCGGCCCCGGCTGGGCGTCGACACCGATGAGCGCACGATTCCGCACGAGGTGGGTTGGATCGGTGGGCCCGGCGAAGGCGCCGTCCATCTGGACAAAGGCTGTTACCGCGGGCAGGAGACCGTCGCGCGGGTGCACAACCTGGGTAGGCCACCGCGGATGCTGGCGTTGCTGCACCTTGACGGCTCGGTGGAACGACCCTCGACGGGCGACCCGGTACTCGCCGCCGGCCGTGCCGTCGGCCGCCTCGGCACCGTGGTCGACCACGTCGATCTCGGGCCGATAGCCCTGGCGCTGCTCAAGCGCGGCCTGCCCGCCCAGACCGAGGTGGCGACCGGTCCAGAGGGCGCGGTGGCCGCGGTGATCGACGTCGATTCCCTGCCTCCCACCGAACAAATCGGCGCCGGACGGTTGGCCGTTGAACGGTTGCGGGGCGGTGCGGGATAATGAACGGTAACGTCCGCCACTGCGAGCAGGGGGTGCCGACGCCCAGTGGCGAGGCACGGTAAACTGTCGGCAGGACAATACGACACCAGGAGATCGGAGCCGCCTACTCGTTAGGCCGCTCCGTTATTGCGCGAGGGGGTTCCCCCATGGGCCGCGGCCGGGCTAAGGCAAAGCAGACCAAGGTTGCTCGAGAACTCAAATACAGTTCTCCGCAGACCGACTTCCAGCGGCTTCAGCAAGAGCTGTCCGGAACGGGTTCGGATGCGTCCACTGAGCTGGATACCGACGGCGCCGACGAATCCTGGGACGACCAGGACAGCTGGCGGCGCTAGAACCAACGCCCCGGCGCCGATGCCTAGTGCACCGGCGCCGCGTCAGTTCTGCTGACGTTGGGCTTCTCAGAATCTCGGGTGCTGACCGACCATCTTGGCCCGCGGACCCTCTTTTCCACCTTTGCCAACGCTGCCCAGCACCCAGCAGTCCAGGTGCCGAGCGGTCAGGATGGCCAGGGCGCGGTCGGTGTCCTCGGGGGCCACGATGGCGATCATGCCGACGCCCATGTTGAACGTCTTCTCCATCTCCTCGCGCGTCACCCGGCCGCGCTGGGCGATCATGGCGAACACCGGCGCGGGCGTCCAGGTGCCGCGGTCCATCTCGGCGACCAGGCCGTGCGGGATGACGCGTTGCAGATTGCCGGCCAGTCCACCGCCGGTGACATGGCAGAAAGTGCGGACGTGGGTCTCGGCGGTCAGCGCGAGGCAGTCCTTGGCGTAAATGCGGGTGGGTTCGAGCAGCTCTTCACCCAGGGTGCGACCGAACTCCTCGACGTAGCCTTCGAGGTTCATCCGGTCGATCTCGAGAAGCACCGTGCGGGCCAACGAATACCCGTTGGAGTGCAGACCGGACGAGCCCATTGCGATGATGACATCGCCGGGTTTGACCCGGTCGGGCCCCAGCACGTCGTCGGCCTCGACGACACCGATGCCGGTGGCCGAGATGTCGTAATGGTCCGGTTCCATCAGTCCGGGATGTTCTGCTGTCTCGCCGCCGAGCAGCGCGCAGCCGGCCCGCACGCAACCTTCGGCAATGCCACTGACGATGGCGCTCAACCGTTCCGGGACCGTGCGGCCCACCGCGATGTAATCCTGCAGGAACAGCGGCTCGGCGCCGCACACCACCAGGTCGTCGACCACCATCGCGACCAGGTCCAGCCCGACGGTGTCGTGCTTGTCCATCGCCTGGGCGACCGCCAGCTTGGTGCCGACGCCGTCAGTGGACGCCGCGAGCAGTGGCTCGCGGTAGTCGCCTCGTAACGCGAACAGGCCGGCGAATCCGCCCAGGCCGCCCCGAACCTCGGGTCGCGTGGCTTTTGTCGCCAGCGGCTTGAACAGTTCGACGGCGCGATCGCCGGCTTCAATGTCCACCCCGGCCGACGCGTAGGTGACGCCCTGACTGCCTGCGTGGCGTGCGGGGCTCTTTCCGGGATCCGTCATCGCGATAAAGGCTACCGGGCGGCGCCGACGGCCGGTATCAAACGTCGGCGAAGGTGCGCAACCGAGTTCCCTCAGTGCACAACCGGCACTTCGTCGGCCGCGAGATCGTCGAGGCCGGCGCCGCGGGCGGCATTGGCGAGCATCTGCTCGATGACGTTCTTGCCCAGTGCTGTTTCGCTGGGCAGCTCAATCGGATACTTGCCGTCGAAGCAGGCGGTGCACAGCCGTGAAGCGGGCTGCTCGGTGGCGGCGACCATGCCGCGCAGCGAGATGTAGCCCAGCGTGTCGGCACCGATGGCATGCCGCACCGCCTCGAGCATTTCGTCCTCGTCCTCAACGGCGTTGGCGATCAGCTCAGCCGGCGACGGGAAATCGATGCCGTAGAAGCAGGGCCACTTCACCGGCGGTGAGGCGATCCGCACGTGCACCTCGACGGCGCCGGCCTCGCGCAGCATTCGCAATAGCGCGCGCTGGGTATTTCCGCGCACGATCGAGTCGTCGACGACGATGAGCCGCTTGCCGCGGATCACCTCACGAAGCGGGTTGAGCTTCAGCCGGATGCCGAGCTGGCGGATGGTCTGCGACGGCTGGATGAATGTTCGCCCCACGTAGGCGTTCTTCATCAGGCCCTGCCCATACGGGACACCGGACTCTTGCGCGTATCCCACCGCGGCCGGTGTGCCCGATTCCGGCACGCCGATCACCAGGTCGGCCTCCACCGGTGCTTCACGCGCCAGCCGGCGGCCGATCTCCACCCGGGCGCCGTGCACGGACCGACCGCCGATGGTGCTGTCCGGTCGCGCCAGGTAGACGTACTCGAAGACACAGCCCTTGGGGGTGGGGTTGGCGAAACGCGTAGAGCGGACGCCGTCGGCGTCGATGGCCAGCAATTCGCCCGGCTCGATGTCGCGCACGAACGAGGCGCCGACGATGTCGAGCGCCGCCGTTTCGGAGGCCACCACCCAGCCGCGGTCCAGCCGTCCGAGCGAAAGTGGCCGCACCCCATGCGGATCGCGGCACGCGTACAGGGTGTTCTCGTCCATGAAGGTCAGGCAGAACGCACCGCGTACGGTCGGCAGCAGGTCCAGCGCCGCCTGCTCCAGGGTGGCGTCCGCCGCGCCGTGGGCCAGCAGCGCGCCCAGGATGTCGGAGTCCGTCGTCGCCGGCGCCGGGGCGCGTTTGGCGATCAGTCCCTCATCGCGGGCGCGGGCGGCAAGCTCGGCGGTGTTGACCAAGTTCCCGTTGTGTCCCAACGCAACCCCGGTGCCGGCCGCGGTGCTGCGGAACACCGGCTGCGCGTTCTCCCATGTCGTGTCGCCCGTGGTCGAGTAGCGGCAATGTCCGATGGCGACGTGGCCCGGCATGGCCGCCAGCGTCTGCTCATCGAACACCTGGCTGACCAGGCCCAGGTCCTTGAAGACCAGCACCTGGGATCCATCGGCGACGGCGATGCCCGCGGCTTCCTGGCCGCGATGCTGCAGCGCGTACAAGCCGTAGTAGGTGAGTTTGGCGACGTCCTCGCCCGGGGCCCAGACCCCGAATACACCGCATTCTTCGCGGGGCGCGTTGAAGTCCGCTTCGGGTTCTTGGACGGTCACGATTAGGCAGCTCCCCGGGGAACGGTTGGTGACCTCACGGAGTCTACGGGTACGGGAGCCAGGCCGACGAACCTGCCGGGCGTGTTGAGCGGCGAATTACCGGTGTTGACACCTAAACCTGCAGTTCAGCCTTACATTCAGCCCACATCGAACAGGGGCAGGCAGTGTCCAATCTCACCGGCGCGCGAACCGGAAAGTCGCAGCGCACCGGTGCGTTGCGCCTCGGCGAACGACGATTTTCCGGTGGCCAGCAGCAGCCAGGTCCGCGGGTCGGTTTCCACCACGTTCGGCGGTGTGCCCCGGGTGTGCGCGGGTCCGGCGATGCACTGCACCGCGACGAACGGCGGAATCCGCAGCTCTACGCTTCGCCCCGGCGCCATCGCGGCCAGGGTGCGGGCGGTGAGCCGCACGGCCGTCGCCAATTCGTCGCGGCCGGGCGCCGGGCCGGATTCGTCATCCAACCACCGCGCAAGGGCCAACACGGCCTGCCGCGTCCTGGCCGGATCGGCCTTTTCGCGCGCCGCCATAACCCTAGGGTCTCAAACCCCGTTCCTGGTCATGGACACCGGCGCGAGCATGGCTCCCGACAACCGCGTCGAACTCGGTTCACCCTTCACGGTCGATTTCGTGTGGGCTGGCGGCGCCTCAGCGGCCCGGCGACCTCGCGGCCAACACGGCGATGGCGCCGGCCTCGTTGATGGCCAGGTGCGCCAGCATGGGTGCGACCAGGCTTCCGGAGCGGTCGGCCAGCCAACCGAATAGCCAGCCGGCGATTCCGGTGACCAGCACGGTGGCCGCCACGGGCTCGCCGGTCGCACGCGCATCGGGGATGTGCGAGAGCCCAAATGCGGTGGCTTGCAGCAAGATTCCACCATGTCTACCGAACGCCGCGGAGCCGGCGGCGCCCAGCGCCGCGCGAAAGGCGGACTCCTCGGACCAGACGGTGCCCACCGGTATCCGCAGCAGCAGCCAATCCCGCGCCGTGGCGGGCGGGTCTCGGACGGCCATTGATTGGCGCACCGGCGGCAGCAGGGTTGTCGCGGCGACCCCGGTCGCGGCCGAGATGGCGGCCGCTGACCCGAATCGCAGCCCGGCCCACAGCCGGGGCGGGCCCAGACCCAGCGGCGCCCGCGTGATCAATACCAGCGCGCCGCCCACGCCGGCCTGCAGCGCCACCCGCCACCCGGCAGGCAGGCGCGGCCCGACGAAGCTCCAGCCGACCAGAGTGCCGGCCAACGACAGTGCACCAACGCGACGGAAACCCCTGGAGGACATCAGGATTCGTCGTGGGCGCTCATCCGAAGAGCCGCGGCAGCACCGCCTCGGAGGTTTCGCGCAGTTCGGCGAGGGAAACCGTGAATAGTCCCTGGACCTCCACCTCGTCGGAGGCCTGGTCGACGACGCCGATGCGCACCACCGGCAGTCCCCGCGCCTCGCACATCGAACGGAACCGGCTCTCCTCGGTGCGCGGCACCGCCACCAGCACGCGGCCCGTCGATTCGGAGAACAGCGCCACGAACGGATCGACATCCTCGGGAAGCACGATGCGGCAACCGGTTTCACCCGCCAAGGCGGCTTCGATGACGGCCTGTGCGAGGCCGCCTTCGGACAGGTCGTGCGCCGCGGACACCAGCCCGTCACGCGACGCCGAGCGCAGCACCTCGGCCAGCAGCTTCTCGCGGTCCAGGTCGACCTGCGGCGGCACTCCGCCCAGATGATCGGCGGTCACCTGCGCCCACACCGATCCGTCGAACTCGTCGCGCGTATCGCCCAGCAGCATCAGGGTTTCGCCCGGCTCGGTGCCCAAGCCGGTGGGGATGCGGCGGGCGACATCATCGATGACGCCGAGCACCCCGACCACCGGGGTGGGCAGGATCGCCGCAGACCCGGTTTGGTTGTAGAAGCTGACATTGCCGCCGGTCACCGGAATCCCCAGGGCCGCACAGCCTTCGGCCAGGCCCCGGACCGCCTGCGCGAATTGCCACATCACGCCGGGGTCTTCGGGTGAGCCGAAGTTCAGGCAGTTGGTCACCGCGACCGGGGTGGCGCCGGTGACGGCGACGTTGCGGTAGGCCTCGGCCAGGGCGAGCTGGGCGCCGGCAAAGGGATCCAGCTTGGTGTAGCGGCCCGACGCATCGGTCGACAAGGCGATGCCGCGGCCGGTGGCCTCGTCGACGCGCAGCACACCACCGTCGGCGTGCTCGGCCAGCACGGTGTTGCCCCGCACGTACCGGTCGTACTGCTCGGTGATGAAGGCGCGGCTGCACAGGTGCGGGCTACCCAGCAGGGCAAGCAAAGTCGCGCGCAGTTCGGCGCCGGTGGCGGGCCGCGGCAGCGGCGTCGAGGTGTCGGCGTTGAGGGCGTCCTGGGTGTCGGGGCGAGCGACCGGACGCTGGTACACCGGACCCTCGTGGGCGAGGGTGCGCGGCGGCACGTCGACGACGGTCTGGCCCTGCCAGGTGATCTGCAACCGGTCGCCGTCGGTGACCTCGCCGATCACGGTGGCCAGCACGTCCCACTTGCGGCACACCGCCAGGAAGGCGTCGACGTTGTCGGGGGTGACGACCGCGCACATCCGCTCCTGGGATTCGCTGCACAGGATCTCCGCGGGGGTCATCTGGGTGGTGCGCAGCGGGACCGTCTCGAGCTGGATGGCCATCCCGCCGTCGCCGGCTGAGGCCAATTCCGAAGTGGCACACGACAATCCGGCGCCGCCCAAGTCCTGTATGCCGACCACCAGGTGTCCGGCGTACAGCTCGAGGCAGCACTCGATGAGCACCTTCTCCATGAACGGGTCGCCGACCTGAACCGAGGGCAGCTTCTTGCGGGAGTTCTCGGCCCCCCCATCAGCACTGAAGGTGTCCGACGCCAGCACCGACACCCCGCCGATGCCGTCCAGGCCGGTGCGGGCGCCGAACAGGATGATCTTGTTGCCGGCACCGGAGGCGAACGCCAGATGCAGATCCTCCTGGCGCAGGACGCCGACGCACATGGCGTTCACCAACGGGTTGCCGGCGTAGCACGCATCGAAGACGGTCTCGCCACCGATGTTGGGCAGGCCCAACGAGTTGCCGTAGCCGCCGATGCCGCGGACCACGCCGTCGACCACGCGACGAGTGTCGGGTGCGTCGGCGGCGCCGAACCGAAGCTGGTCCATCACCGCCACCGGTCGCGCGCCCATCGCCATGATGTCGCGCACGATGCCGCCGACACCCGTGGCCGCGCCCTGGTAGGGCTCGACGTAGGAGGGGTGGTTGTGCGATTCCACCTTGAAGGTGACCGCCCAGCCGTCGCCGATGTCGACGACGCCGGCGTTCTCGCCGATGCCGGCCAGCATGCCGGCGCGCATCTGTTGGGTGGTGGTCTCGCCGAAGTAGCGCAGGTGCACCTTGGACGACTTGTAGGAGCAGTGCTCGCTCCACATCACCGAGTACATCGCCAGTTCGGTGTCGGTGGGCCGGCGGCCCAGGATCTCGCGAATGCGCTGGTATTCGTCGTCTTTGAGGCCCAGCTCGCCGAACGGCTGCGGCTCGTCGGGGGTGGTGGCGGCGTGCTCGACGGTGTCGATCGCGTGGGTGCGCGCACTCGTCCCGGAGACAGTCACGGGACACAGTCTAGGGTGGCGGCGCGCGGGGCGTCGGATGCCGACCGCCGCGCTGCGTCAGCCGGCGATCTCGGCCAGCGCGGCCGCCGTGTCCAGGTCGGCGTAGGCGAACGAATACCGTTGGGCCAGCGCCAGAGCGATGTCGGGGCGCTGCCACAGCTCGCCGGCGCTGGCGGTGCACAGCCACAGGGTCAGCCCGTGCGCCACCGAGGCGCGATACCGCAACCAGACCTCGTCGGCGCTCGGCAGCTCCGCCTTCGGCAGGCCGAGGGCGCCGCGATACTCCTCGAGCAGATCGCGCTCGCTGCGGCGGCGATCCTCGACGGTCAGGGCGCCCTGCAGGAAGTAGCCCAGGTCGAGTGACCAGTTGCCGCGGCGGGCCACCTGCCAGTCCAGGAATCCCACCTCGTCGCTGGGCAGCAGGTAGGTGTTGCCGATGTGCGGATCGCCGTGCAGCAAGGTCTGCGGCGACGCGGTCAGCGTTCTGATGTAGGGCTTCCAGATCGATTCGATCAGCGTGTCGATGGTCAGCGAGGTCACCTGCGCGGGAGCGTCCGCACCGAGGTTCTCGAGCGCGGCCGGCAGCGGCGCCATCTCCATGCCGTCCCAGGGCAAAAACGGCTCGAGCCATCCCAACGCGGGCTCGGCCAGCACCCGTTCACCCCAGTACCGTCCGTGCATCCGGGCCAGGCCCCGCACGCCGGTGGCGGCCTGCGCGACGGTCAGCGGCCTGGTGGCGTCGCGCGGGTCGGCACCGCGGGTGGTGAGGTCTTCCATCACCAGGACGAAGTCGTAGGCGGCCTCGTCGATCAGTGCGGTGTAGACGTGGGGGTGCTCGAGGGGCAGATCGACCCCGCAGGTGAACAGCCGCGGTTCGTGGAACATGCCGCTGGTCATCCGGATCAGTTCTTTGTGGTCGGGATCGGCGGCCTTGACGAATACCGACGCCGGTCCGCTGCCGTTGCGATACGTCACTCCCAGGCGGGCGCGCCGGTTGGTGCCGTCGTCGCGAACCTCGACGGTGACGGTGTCCACCTCGACGCCGGGATGGTCGGCGGCCAGCGCCGCCGACATCCACTTGGGCGTGATGTCATCCCAGGTCGTGGGGACCGACAACGAGAGGGCATCCATGGCTGAACTCCTTCGGCGTGCGCCGCAATTAGGGAAACGACACGTATCGTTTCCTACACTGTCCCCGTGAAGGTAACCCGAGCGCCCGCCCACATGCCAGTACCGAATCGGTTCGCCGACGCATCCGGCGCCCCCAGGCCCACCTAGGCTCGGCTTCGTGCCAGACGAGCGGGCCGGCCGGCCCCGGGACACCCGGCTGCATCACGCGATTCTGGATGCCACCCGCGGGCTACTGACCGCCGGCGGCTACGCCGAGTTGTCGATGGAAAGCATCGCGGCGCGCGCCGGCGTGGGGAAGAAGACCCTCTACCGGCGCTGGCCATCGAAGGCGCCGCTGGTCGCCGAAGCCGTCCTGGAGGCCTACGGCGGATCCGGATCGTTTCCCGTCGCCGAGACCGGAGATCTGCGGGCCGACCTCCAGGCATGGCTGCGCGAGCACGCCGACTTCCTGGCCGAGCCGGCGAACGCCGCGTTGGTGCGCGCGCTCATCGCCGCGGCGGCGGCGCGCCCGGCCGACGGCAACGATCTCTACCAGCAGCTCAGCGCGCCCCAGCTGGCCGGATTGAAGACGCGACTTCGCCGGGCCGTCCAGGACGAGGAACTGAACGCCGATGCCGACCTCGACGCGATCGCCCAGGCGCTGATCGGCACCATGCTGTTTCGCGCGTTAACCCACCGGGGCGCCGGTGATTTCGTCGCGGAAGGATCGCCGCAATTTGACGGTCTGCTCGACGCGATCCTTCACGGCGTGGCCAAGCCCAAGACCGATTGAGCGTCAGGCCGGCGACAAGAACGCGTGCATCGCGGCCGAGTAGGCGGCCACATCGTGCGCGCCCATCAACTCGCGTGCGGAGTGCATCGCCAGCTGCGCGGCGCCGACGTCGACGGTGGGTATGCCCGTGCGCGCGGAGGTCAACGGTCCGATCGTCGATCCGCAGGGCAGGTCGGCCCGATGCTCGTAGCGTTGCAGCGGAACCCCTGCCTGCTGACAGGCCAGCGCGAAAGCCGCGGCGGTGCGCCCGTCGGTGGCGTAGCGCAGATTCGGGTGCACCTTGAGCACCGGCCCCGCGTTGACCGCGATCGGATGGCTGGGCTCGTGCCGCTCCGGGTAATTGGGGTGGGTGGCGTGCGCCATATCCGCTGAGGCCAGCAACGACGCCGGCAGCCGGCGCAGGTAGTCCTCCCGGTTGCCGCCGGCGGCCAGGACAATTCGCTCCAGGACGGTGCCCAACAAGTCGGACTGGGCGCCGTGATCCGAGGACGAACCGACCTCCTCGTGATCGAAGAGCACCAACACCGGCAGATAGCCCGAGCCCTGCTCCACAGCCAGCAACGCTTCCAGGCCCGCGTAGCAGCTGGCCTGGTTGTCCAGCCGGGCCGCACTCAGCAGGCCGGCAGTTCCGTTGTCCACGACGCCGATCACGGTGGACGGAGTCAGGTCATGGGTCATCAGATCGACGGCCAGCACGTCGGTGGGCGCCACTGCGGCGCGCTCGGCGACGTAATCGACGAAGGACCGCGCCGTCTGGCCGACGCCCCACACCGCGTTGACGTGTCGCTGCGGGTCCAGCGTCAGCGACTTGCGGTCCTCGGCCAGGTGGATGGCCAGCTGGGGCACCCGAAGGATCGGCTCGTCGATCCGGATCAGCCGGTGTGCGATCCCGGTGCTTTGATCCTTCGCCCGCACCGACAGGCGGCCGCTGATTCCCAAATCCCGGTCCAGCCACGAGTTGAGCCACGCGCCCCCATAGGGCTCCAGCGCCACCACCCGCCAACCGGCGACCACCCGGTCGGGATGCTGCTTGACCCTGAGGTTGGGGCTGTCGGTGTGGGCGCCGACGAGCCGGAACGGGCCGTCGGCTCCTTGGGAATTCCAGGCGACCAGCGAGCCCGCCCGGACCGTGAAGTAGCGGCCCGGCTCGGACGGCCAGCGTTCGGTCTCGCTCAGTTCGATGTACCCGGCGGCGATCAGGCGAGCGGCCACCGTGGCGCAGACGTGGAACGGCGAAGGCGACGCGTCGATGAACTCGCAGAGCCCCTGCGCGCTCGCTGAGGACTTCGTCTGGTTTCCAGCCCCGCCGGACATGGTGAACATCATGGCTGTCCGCCGCCGCGGCCTTCACGCTAGGGTCGATGGCGCGCTCCTTACTCGCGCCGCTTCCGGCGCTCGCCGTCGCCACGCAGGGGTCGATCGCGCGCTCCTTACTCGCGCCGCTTCCGGCGCTCGCCGTCGCCACGCTAGGGTCACCAGAGTGCCCCCCGTCCAGCCGCAACCCGTCCTCGCGCCGCTGACGCCCGCGGCGATCTTCCTCGTGGTGACCATCGACGATGGCGGCGAGGCGACGGTGCACGACGCGCTGCAGGACGTTTCCGGGCTGGTGCGCGCGATCGGCTTCCGCGAGCCGCAGAAACGGTTGTCGGCGATCGCCTCCGTCGGCTCGGATGCCTGGGACCGTTTGTTTTCCGGGCCGCGCCCCGCCGAACTGCATCGGTTCGTCGAGCTGGAGGGCCCGCGGCACCGTGCTCCCGCCACACCCGGGGATCTGTTGTTCCACGTCCGGGCCGAGAGTTTGGATGTCTGTTTCGAACTGGCCGACCGGATCCTGAAATCGATGGCCGGTGCGGTCACCGTGGTCGACGAGGTGCACGGGTTCCGGTATTTCGACAACCGCGACTTGCTCGGATTCGTCGACGGCACCGAGAACCCGGACGGCCCCCTGGCCGTCAGCGCCACCGCGATCGGCGACGAGGACCCCGACTTCGCCGGGTCGTGCTATGTACACGTGCAGAAGTACCTGCACGACATGTCGTCGTGGAACGCGATATCCGTCACCGCGCAGGAGCGGGTGATCGGCCGCACCAAGCTGGAAGACATCGAGCTCGATGACGACGTCAAGCCGGATGATTCCCACATCGCCCTCAACGTCATCACCGACGACGACGGCACCGAACTGAAAATTGTGCGGCACAACATGCCGTTCGGCGAGCTCGGCAAGGGCGAATACGGCACGTACTTCATCGGCTATTCGCGCACACCGCAAGTCACCGAACAGATGCTGCGCAACATGTTTTTCGGCGACCCGCCGGGCAACACCGACCGCATCCTCGACTTCTCCACCGCAATTACTGGCGGACTGTTCTTCTCCCCGACCGTCGACTTTCTCGATGATCCCCCGCCCCTGCCAGCAGCGCCGGTGGCGGAAACGTCTGTTGCACAGGACGGCTCACTTTCGATCGGCAGCCTGAAAGGAACCACTTCATGAACAACCTCTACCGCGAGCTGGCACCGGTCACCGACGCCGCTTGGGAAGAAATCGAATTGGAGGCGACCCGGACATTCAAGCGCCACATCGCCGGGCGTCGGGTTGTCGACGTCAGCGAGCCCGGCGGTCCTGTCGCCGCCGCGGTGAGCACCGGCCGGCTCGCCGACGTCGCGTCGCCCACCGAGGGTGTGGAGGCCCATCTACGGGACAGTAAACCCCTTGTGCGGCTGCGGGTTCCGTTCACCCTGTCGCGGTACGAGATCGACAACGTCGAGCGGGGCGCCAACGACTCCGACTGGGACCCGGTCAAGGTGGCCGCGAAGAAGCTGGCGTTCGTGGAAGACCGGGCCATCTTCGAGGGCTACGCCGCCGCGTCGATCGAGGGCATCCGATCTGCCAGCTCGAACAAGTCGCTGACCCTGCCGGCAGATCCCAGCGAGATTCCTGACGTCATCACCCAGGCGATCTCCGAGCTTCGGCTGGCCGGTGTCGACGGGCCCTACTCGGTGCTGTTGTCCGCCGACGTCTATACGAAGGTCAGCGAGACCACACAACACGGATATCCGATCCTCGAACACATCGACCGGTTGGTACCCGGAGACATCATCTGGGCGCCGGCGATCGACGGTGCCTTCGTGCTGACCACCCGCGGCGGCGACTTCGATCTGCAGCTGGGGACCGACGTGACGATCGGGTACACCAGCCATGATGCCGACACCGTGCAGCTGTATCTGCAGGAGACGCTGACATTCCTGTGCTACACCGCGGAGGCATCCGTCCCGCTGAGCCCGTAGGACTAGACGCCGTAACGTCCAGACCGTCGCTAAAGGTCCAGCACCACATCGGTTTCGGGAGCCGCCGAACAGATCAGCACCGACTCGCCCGCCGGCGGGTCCAGCGGCTGCTGAAGGTAAGTGGTCGTCCCGGCGACGACCCCGGTGACGCACAGGTGACAGACGCCGCTTCGGCAGGAGAAGCGGGTCGGCACATCGCAGGCTTCGGCGAGATCGAGGATGCTGCGGTAGCCGGGCGACCAGTTGACGGTTAACCCGCTGCGCGCGAAGGTGATCGATGGCCCGGTCCCCGGCAGCCCGCCGGGCGGATGGGGCGGATTGTGCGTCCCCGTGTCGACGACGCCGGGGTTGATCGCGGGTAGCGCCCCGAACAGTTCGGTGTGGACCAACGCGGGGTCGAACCCGATGTCGACCAGGTATCCGCGGATGTCCGTCATGAATTGTGTTGGCCCGCAGAGGTAGACGACGGCGTCGGTCGGCAGCCCCAACGCCGCAAAGGAGTCTCGGTTCAGACGGCCCTGTGTTTCGGTGTAGAAAACCTGCTGATGCGAGTGGGGCAGCGATTTGACGAGGGTTGTGACTTCGGCTGCAAATACCTGGGTTTCGTGATTTCGAGCGGTGTGCACCCACCAGATGTCACGCCCGCTGCCGCCCGCCGAGAGCGCGTGCAGCATCGCCAGCACCGGTGTAACCCCGATCCCGGCCGAACAGAACACGACGGGACGTCGGTCCTCGGTGAGATAGAAGTCACCGCGCGGGGCGGCCGCGCTTATCACCATCCCCGGCTGGATGTGGGTGTGCAGCCAGCGGCTCACCAATCCGTGATCCTCCCGCTTCACACTGATGCGGTAGTGGCCGGCCGACGAATCATCCGACAGGGAGTAGCTGCGCAGCGGCGCCGGATCGCCGGCGCCGGCAATCTTCACCGTGAGGTATTGACCGGGAAGCGCCGGCGGCAGCGGATCCCCGTCGTCGGCCTGCAGTCGAATCGACAGCACTTGTGGGCTCTCCCGGCAGATCTCGGTGACCCGTAGGCTTCGAAATCCCTTCCATCCGGGCTCGACTCCGCTGGGGGGTGCGGTTGCGGGTCCGCCGTCGTGCACGGCCAGCATGTCGTGAAAAGACTGCTGCCAGCCCGGGCTCAGCGCCGGAATGTCGATGGCCTCGCGCAGGCGTTCGACGTTGCGGTCCGGCAGGTAGAGCAACGCGTCGACCTCGGCGACACTGAGCTGGTGACGGCCCCGGCGGGTCCGCACGATGCCGTCCCCGGCCCGCACCCGGCCTTCGGTGATGACCCTGAAATAGAACCCCGGACGGCGCTGGGAAACAAGCAGATTGGGCATGTCGGGCGTGTCGAGGCGAAGGCCGACCCGAAAGCACGTGACTCGTGGCTGAGTGACCTCGAACTCGGCGCTCCCGATGCGATAGCGGTCACCGATGTACACGTCGTCGTCGGCAAGCCCGGTGACAGTGAAGTTTTCGCCGAAGTGCCCCGGCCGCAGGTCGGTGCGGCCTAGGTACGTCTTCCAGAAGTCGTAGGACTCGCTCTGGTACACCATCACGGCGCGTTGTTCCCCGCCATGGCCGGCGAGGTCGCCCTGCCCGTCGCCGTCGACGTTGAGTCGACGCACCATGACCGGTCCCTCGACCGGGGTCTTCCAGACGCCGGTGTAGACGGTTTTGTCGCGCCACTGGACGTTCTTGGGCATGCCCACGTTTACCGAAACAAGCCTGCCGGCCATGTCACCTCGAACCAGCTCGCCATGGGACCAGTCGTCCAACTGGGATGGTTGGCCCAGAATATGGCAGCCCGACCCGCACGGCAACACGTCGGATGCACGGGCTGTTGCAGAACGTCGGTTTGGTGCATACTGGGTCACACAACCCAAAAGGTTCATCGGGCGAATCGGGTCAACGTTTGCCGGACGCCGCCGTGGCGCTCGCGTGTGAATCGCGTTGGCTCAGGAGGAATGTCATGCCGGCTGTTCATCATCGATACGCCACGGTCGAGGGCCATCGACTCTTTTACCGGAAAGCCGGCGACCCGGACGCTCCTGCGGTGCTCCTGTTGCACGGCTTTCCCACCAGTTCCTACATGTTTCGCGATCTGGTACCGGCCCTGGCGGACCGTTACCACGTCATCGCGCCGGACCATCTCGGATTCGGGCTGTCCGACGCTCCACCGGTCGAGGAGTTCGACTACACCTTCGACGCGCTGACGGACCTCACGGCGGCCCTGCTGCAAACCCTGGGTGTCGACAAGTACGCCATGTACGTCCACGACTACGGTGCGCCCATCGGTTGGCGGCTGGCACTGCGCGACCCCTCGGCGATCACCGCGATCATCACCCAGAACGGCAACGGCTATGACGCGGGATTTGTCGAGCGCTTCTGGAAGGTCGTACAGGCTTACCAGCGTGAGCCCACCGCCGATACCGAGGCCCCGGTGCGCCAGTTCCTCACCCTGGACGCCACCCGGTGGCAGTACGTGACCGGTGTCGGCGACGAGACCCTGGTCAATCCTGAATCCTGGTGTCACGACTACGCGCTGCTCTCCCGTCCCGGCAATGACCTGGTGCAGCTCAAGCTGTTTCGTGATTACGCCACCAACGCCCCCCTATACCCGCGCTTGCATGAATACTTCCGGGCCAGCCGGGTGCCATTGCTGGCGGTCTGGGGCCGCGGCGACGAAATTTTCGGACCGGCCGGAGCCGAAGCTTTCGCCGACGACCTGCCCGACGCCGAGATCCATCTGCTCGACGGCGGGCACTTTCTGTTGGAGTCCGCGCTCGACGACGTCATTCCATTGATCCGGAACTTTCTTGCCACGCAGCCCGCGGCGTGATGTCCGGCCGCGGGGTGCGCGGCACCCAACCGTGACGATCCCGTCGTATGGGCTGGAGATCCCATAAATGGCTGCGCTCACGGGTTAGCCTGTCGCGATGGCCCATCCCGATGTTCGTGACGAACAACGGTTGACCGCCAAGGGGCGCGCCACCCGAGATCGAATCGTGCAGGCGGCCGCTCAGGTGATAGTCACCGAAGGCCTCTCCGCGTCCAACATGGAGAACGTGCGCCGCGCCGCATCGGTCAGCGGCTCGCAGCTCGCCCACTATTTCGCCAACAAGGGCGCGCTGATTCGGGCGGTGATCCGACGCCAAATCGACGTGGTCGTGGACTTTCACCGGCATCCCACGCTTCGGAGTCTGAGCTCGTTTGACGATTTCGAGCGCTGGATCGACTTGAACATGCGCTATCTGCGACGCATCGGATACTTCGGCACGCCGACTTATCACGCGCTCGCCGGCCAGCTCGCAAAGTCGGACCGCGCTACGCGCGACGCCTTGTCGGCCGGCTACGCGCAGTGGATCGGCCTGTTGGAGGAGGCCATCCAGCGCATGAAAGATGACGGGTTGCTGGTTTCGGACGCCGACCCACGGCAGCTGGCGTTGGTGATCATCACCGCGCATCAAGGAGGTGGCATCTTGACGTTCACCTATCAAGAGGAATGGCCGCACGCCGATGCGATTCGCTTCGCGGTGAACTACTTACGCATGTTCGCTACCGACGCCGCCGAACGGGCACCCCGTCCACCGCGCCGGTCGCGGAGCCGCCGCCCCGGGCGGAAAGCCGGCTGACCCGTCCGTATCGAAGGCGCAACGTGACTGAACCTCCCTCTTCGCTGTTCACCCGCAAGGGCATGGCGACGCGCGCGCGCATCATCGACGTTGCCGCCCGGCTCATGTTCGAGCGTGGAGTCGCCAACACCAGCATCGACCAGGTGCGGCGCACCGCCAAAGTCGGCGGATCCCAGATCTCGCACTACTTCCACGACAAGCGCGACCTGACCCGCCACGTCGTGCAGGCCCGCCGAAACGGCGTGCGGGACTTCCATACTCAACCGAAGTTCCACGCCCTCGACAGCCTTGACGCGCTGCAGGCGTGGGCCGATGCCTGCGTATCCGACATCGATCCCGTGTACCGGGTCGGAGGCTGCGTCTACGGGTCCTTGGCCGGCGAGCTGATCGAGGCCGATGACGAGATCCACGAGGACCTGGCTGCGGGATACGACCAATGGATCGAGTTGTTCCGCACTGGTCTCGAGGCGATGCGGGACCGTGGTGACCTGCGCCCGGAGGCCGATCCGCGGCATCTGGCCGTTTCGCTCGTTGCCGCGCATCAGGGCGGCGCCCTGCTCACGTACGCCACCGGGGATCCGCAGCCGCTGCGGGCCGCCGTCAATGCCGCCGTCGACTATGTGCGCTCGTTCGGGGTTTTGACTCCGTCCCGCAGGGGTGGGCCCCGTTCGTCTCGGCGCCCGGGCAAACCCCGACAACCGCCTTCCCCTGGACATGGCGGGGGCGTTCGAACATAATAATGGGTCAGTTGGCCCATTATTATGCGACGGCCACCCGGCGTCTTCGCGCTGCCAACGATGTCGAAAGAGGCAGTCCATGTCCGTCACGGATTCACCTCAGCTGCCGACCGCGCCGGCTGTCGTACGTGAGCAGCCCGGTGGGGAAACCATGCGGGCGATCATCCTGAAGGGCTTCGGCGGGCTCGACAGCCTCATTTACCAGGACATTCCCAAGCCGCTGCCGAAAGACGGCGAAGTCGTCATCGCGGTAAAGGGTTTCGGGATCAACCACGCCGAGATGCACATGCGTCGAGGTGAATGGGCCGAAGCCGCGGAAGTGAGCGGCATCGAATGCGTCGGCATCGTCGACTCATGCCCGGGCGGTGAGTTCCCGGTCGGCGCCAAGGTGGCCGCGCTCATGGGTGGCCTGGGTCGAACCATCAACGGCAGCTATGCGCAATACACGCGCGTGCGCGCGGCAAACGTCGCCCTCATCGAGTCCGAGCTGCCGTGGGCCGCGTTGGCGGCATTGCCGGAAACCTACGCCGTGGCCTGGACATGCCTCTTCCGCAATCTGGACCTCAAAGCCGGGCAGACGCTGGTGGTGCGCGGCGCCACCTCATCCCTTGGCCAGGCCGCACTCAAGATGGCGGTCGCGGCCGGCGCACGAGTCATCGCGACTGCGCGCAGCACCGGGCGCTTTCTGATGCTCGAGCAACTCGGGGCTTCGCGTGTCGAGCTGGAGCGGCGCGACCTGGCAGCCCATCTCCCCGAGACCAGCCGGATTGACGCCGTCCTCGATCTCGTCGGCAACAGCACCATCCTCGACTCCCTGGACATGCTGCGCCGCGGCGGCACGGCCTGTCTGGCCGGGTGGCTGGGCGGACTGGAGCCCCTTGGGGATTTCAACCCCCTGCTGCGCATGGCGTCCGGTGTGAACTGGAACTTCTTCGGCAGCTTTGTGTTCGGCGCGCCGAGCTTCCCACTGTCCGACGTACCTCTGCGGGACATCGCCGGGCAGGTCGCCGACGGCACGCTGGACGCGAAACCATCTCGTGTCTTTTCTTTCGACGAGATTCATGAAGCACACCGGGTGATGGAGGCCGGAGAAGCCGGCGGCAAGATGGTCGTCGTGATGGAGTGATGCACAACCTTGAAACACCGCTCTGCGCAAGGAATTCGGAAATGGAAGGTGTCCATATGGGACTCGCATGGCAACAAGGCCCGCTGGCGACCGGGTCAATCGGGCACTTCCTGACCGAACAGCCGATGCCGTCGCGGCTGCTCTACGCTGAGCCGTTGCGCCGCCGGATGCGGGTGCGCTTCGCGGACCGATGGATCGCCGACAGCGAGGACGTGATCCTCTTGCATGAACCGGGCCGCTACCCGGTGGCCTATTTCCCTGCGGGTGATATCGAAACGGGGACGTTGACCGCCGAGGATCGGGTGACCCAACACCGCGACCTCGGCGACACACAGTGGTTCACGGTCAGCACATCAGATCGCGAGGCCGGCCACAGCGCCTGGGAACACACCGCGCTGCCCGCGCATGCGACGGTCCTGGGGGGCCGGGTGGCGTTTGCCTGGCGCGCCATGGATGCCTTCTATGAAGAAGAGGAACGGATCGTCGGACACGCGGCGGACGCCTACCACCGCATCGATATCCGGGCCACGACAAGGCATCTCGTCGTCCGAGACGGTGATCGTGTGATCGCCGAGACGCAGCGCCCCCTGGCTCTGTATGAATCCGGCTTCGCGCCCAGATGGTACGTACCGCGCGACGACATCGACGCATCTGCCCTCAAACCGGTTGACATCCAGACGTTTTGTCCATACAAGGGCATCTGCTCGTACTACGATGTCGGCGGCCACCAGCATGCGGCGTGGTCTTACGTCGATCCCTGGACCGAAGTCTCACGCGTCCGCAACCTGGTGTCGTTCGAACCGGACAAAATCGATGTGCGCCTCGACGGCAAGCAACTTCGGCTGGAACCCGGCCAAACCGTCATCCCACACGGTGTCGACCGCGGGCTGGACACCGATGAGGTGCTAGGGAAGAAACCGGCAAGGGACACGCCATGAGGATGTCCATCGAAGTCGTCATCCTGCCCGTCGCCGATCCCGATCGGTCACTACGGTTCTACCGCGACCAGCTTGGCTTCACCCTCGATGTCGATTACGCGCCCACACCCGCGTTCCGGGTTGTCCAGCTGACGCCCGGGGGATCGGACGCCTCAATCCAATTCGGCGTCGGGTTGACCGATGCGCCCTTCGGCTCAGTGCGGGGTCTCTACCTTGTGGTCTCGGATATCGAGGCCTGCCGCGCAGTGTTGACCGGCCGCGGCGTAACCGTCGGCGAGATCCGCCACAAGGACACCGACGGCGGCTGGAGTGGCGGGTTCCTCCCGGGTACCGATCCCGAGCGCAGTGACTACGCGAGCTTCGCCGATTTCCGCGATCCCGACGGGAATGCGTGGGTGTTGCAGGAACGAAACCACCAGCGGGGTTGAGGAGACGTCGTGACCGCGCCGAAAACGAGTCCAGACCGGGTGGGCGCCTTCTCAGACGGAGTGTTCGCGGTCCTCATCACGATCCTCGTCCTAGAGCTCAAGCCACCGCAGTCCTACACCTTCCACGCTTTGTTGCCGGAATGGCCCACCGGACTGAGCTATGTGGTCAGCTACGTGTTCATCGCGATCGTTTGGGTGAATCACCACCACTTGTTCGGCTATGCAGAAGTGGCGACGCCACGATTGGTGTGGTCGAACTTTGCTCACTTGTTCTCGGTATCGCTGATTCCTATCACCACGGAGTGGATCGCCGACAGCAGGCTGGCCGCCGCACCGGTGGTTCTGTATGCCTCGGTGTTCGTGCTTGTCAACATCACCTACTTGGCGCTGTGCCAGGAAGTGGTCGATCGGCCCGCCCATGACGACCTCACCCAGCGGATGCGCCGACTCTTGCGTATGAGGTCGTTCATCACGATCGGCGTGTTCGCGGCGGCGGCAGTCGTCGCCCTGTGGTGGCCGATCGTCGGAATGGTATTGATCTGCCTGTGCCTGGCGGGGTATTTGCGGCCGGACGTCCCCAACTCCAGAAAGATCGAAACCTAGCATGCCGACACCCGCTGTCCTCGTTTTCGACGTCAACGAGACGCTGATCGATATCGAGTCCCTCGCCCCGCTTTTCGATGGACTCTTCGATGACGAACGCGTGCTGCGCGAGTGGTTCCGGCAGCTCATTCAGTACTCGATGACGATCACCCTGGCCGACAAGTACGTGCCGTTCCCCGTGCTTGCCCGGGGAACCCTGCGCATGCTCGGTGACGTCCACCACGTGCACGTCACCGATGACCACCTCGACCGCCTGACGACCGGTCTACTCACCATGCCGGCACACCCCGATGCCGCTGAGGGCCTTGCCTCCCTGCGCGACAACGGTTTTCGGCTGGTTAGTCTGACGAATTCGCCGCCGAATCCGGATGGCCCGACGGCGCTGCAGAATTCAGGGCTGGCCGGCTTTTTCGAACGCCAACTGAGCGTCGATGCCCGCCGCGCCTTCAAACCGTCGCCCGTCGTATATCGGTACGTGTGCGAGGAACTCCACGTGACTCCCGATGAGTGCATGATGGTCGCCGCTCACGTGTGGGACACTCTCGGCGCGCAGAGCGTCGGGTTCAGCGGGGCGCTGATCACCCGGCGCGGCAACGCGCCGCTACCGGTGAGCGGCCTGCCGCAGCCGAATATCGTCGCCGGTGACCTCCGTGAGCTGGCCGAGCACCTGACCCAAGCCGAAGGGATCGCCAACAGTGGCAACAGCTAGCGACCGAGACTTCGACGTCATCGTGCTCGGCGCCGGGCCGATCGGGCAAAACGCCGCCGAACGCGCCCGCGCCGCGGGCCTGCACGTCGCCATCGTCGAGCGCGAGCTCGTCGGGGGCGAGTGCTCCTACTGGGCGTGCGTGCCCAGTAAAGCGTTGCTGCGTCCCGTCATTGCCCTAGCCGATGCGCGACGCGTCGACGGTGCTCGGGAAGCGGTCACCGGCTCCATCAGCGCCGAGGGCGTCTTCGGCCGCCGCAACCGCTATGTCACCGACTGGGATGACAGCGGCCAGGCCGACTGGGTGAGCGGAATCGGTGCGACGTTGATACGCGGTCACGGAAGGTTGGATGGTCCCCACCGAGTGGTCATCACCACCGGCGACGACGAGCGTGTCGCGCTGACCGCGCGGCATGCCGTGGTCGTATGCACCGGAAGCCGTCCGGCGCTGCCCGATCTACCCGGAATGGCCGAGGCCAAGCCGTGGACCAACCGGCGAGCTACCGACAGCAGCGAGGTCCCGGAGCGGCTGGCCGTCGTGGGCGCCGGCGGTGTGGGCGTCGAAATGGTCACGGCCTGGCAGGGATTGGGATCCCAAGTGACCCTCCTGTCCCGCGGCTCGGGGCTGTTGCCCCGCATGGAGCCCTTCGTGGGCGAGCTGATCGGCCGTGGGCTCGTTGACGCCGGCGTCGATGTGCGGGTGGGTGTTTCGGTCCGCACGCTGCGGCGTCCGGACGACACCGGCGTGGTCCTCGAACTGGACGATGGCAGCGAGTTGACGGTGAATGAGGTGCTGTTCGCCACCGGTCGGGCGCCGCTGACCGACGATATCGGCTTGGAGACAGTGGGATTGGAACCCGGCAGCTGGCTCGAGGTGGACGACACCTGCCTGGTGCGCGGCGCCGTCGAGGACGGCTGGCTCTACGCCGCCGGCGACGTCAACCACCGCGCCCTGCTCACGCACCAGGGCAAGTATCAGGGCCGGATCGCCGGTGCGGCCATCGGAGCACGTGCAGCCGGGAACCCGTTGGACACTGAGCCCTGGGGTGCACACGCGACCACCGCCGACCACTGCGCGGTGCCGCAAGCCTTCTTCACCGATCCCGAGGCCGCCGCGGTCGGACTGACAGCTCGGCAAGCCGAGGACGCCGGATACCGAGTCCGGGCCGTCGATATCGAGATCAGGGACGTGGTGATGGGAGCGAAGCTCTACGCCGACGGTTATACCGGCCGCGCCCGAATGGTCGTCGACCAAGAGAGCGGGCGCCTGCTCGGCGTCACGATGGTCGGCCCCGGCGTGACCGAGCTGCTGCACTCGGCCACCATCGCCGTCGCCGGCCAAGTGACCGTCGACCGCTTGTGGCACGCCGTGCCGTGCTTCCCGACCATCAGCGAGCTGTGGCTGAGACTGCTCGAAGCGTATCGCGATGGCTCGGACCATAATTGACCCATGGCCACCTCCGACGGATTCCATCCCGACTTCGACGACACGGCACCACCGGCCGCCCGCAACCGGGTGCGCCACATCAAGGCGTCGGAGATCAGCCCGGACACCGCACAGTCGGAGGGCCTGCGGCGCTTCGCCGCGCTATCCGGCCGGTCGGTCGGTGCAGAAAAGCTCTGGATGGGCGAGACCCACGCGTCGCCGAAATCCGCGTCGGACAACCATCACCACGGTGACTCGGAGACCGCGATCTATGTCCGAAGCGGCAACCCGGAGTTCGTGTTTCATGACGGCACCCAAGAGGTCCGCATCGCAACGAAACCCGGCGACTACGTTTTCATCCCGCCGTATCTGCCGCACCGGGAAGAAAACCCCGACTCCGACACCACGGCCGAGGTCGTGATCGCACGCAGCACCCAGGAAGCGATCGTGATCAATCTTCCCGCGCTGTATCCGCTGGACGGGCCTCAAGAGACGCCCTAGCTGACGCTCACTCAGCGAATTCTCAACAGATTCTTGGGCGCCACATCGCTCGGCTCCAAGCATCCGCAAAGTCATTGGCGTCAATATAAGTCTTATGACGAACGAGCCGATGTGCGCGAACCTGGTCGAACGTTACTTGCGCACCCGCGGGCGGCGCTATTTCCGCGGCCACCACGATGGCGAATACTTCTTCGTCACCGGCGCTCCGCGGCGGCTGCATGTTCATTTCGAAGTCTCTCCCGCGCACGAGGACGTGTTGATCATCCGGGTCACTCCCGGCTGCTACTTCCCGGCCACCGACCGCCCGTGGCTGACGTACTTCGCCGACAAGTGGAATCGCCAGGACCGCCACGTCACCGCGATCGTGCACGGCTCGTCCGATCCACAGCGCATCGGCGTGGTGGCCCGCAAGTCGCAATGGATCCGAAGCGGAGTCTCCTTCGCCGATTTCGCGTCCTTCGTCGACTTGGCGATCGCGGATGCCACCGAGCTGTTCGAGGAGCTGGACCCCGCCGTAGACGTGGCAGACGCGCCGCCCACGGACCGGCCGTTGCTGCGTCACGCCGGCTGAGGCTCTAAATACCGCTCGTGTCGCCTGGGGCGTCGGGGCGCGGCTCACCCAGCTTGGCCCGGATGGCGCCCCACGGCTCGGCGTAGCGTCCGGGCGTATCCCGGTAGGCCGCCGCACGGCTTTTGAGAAATCGCCGCGCCAGCGGCGAGATCAACCGCATCGGGTAGCGCCGCCACCCCGCGGTGGCGCGCATCTCGTCGAGCATGTCCGGCCACGAGTGGTGCTGGAATCGCAGGACCTGTTGGGCGCGAGTGGTATCCATCCAGTCGGTGACGAACCAATTTGCGTCGCTGTCGGGATCACCCGGGCGTCCCCCGGGCAAGACGTCGACGAGACCCCGGGCGGCGGCCAGCGCCTTGCCGACCTCGCCCTGCCGAATCCGGTGCGACTCATCGCCGGCGATCAGCAGGGTCTCACCGGCGACGTCGGCCGTGGTCGCCGCGGCGAACGCGCGGGCGACATCGCGCACATCGACGGTGTGGATGCGGCCGTCGGTCGGCAGAGCGCTTTCGAAGAACAGTGCATCAACGCTGAACGGCATGGCGTCCGGTTCGACGCTTATCACGCCGCCCAGCCGCAAGATCACCCACTCGAGGTCCGAGGATCGGATGCGCTGTTCCGCCTCGGCTTTGTGCGCGCCGTAGAGATCAGCCGGGTTCATCGGGGAATCGGCGCGCAACAGCTCGGCGCTGCGGTGCGGGTTGCGCGCTCCGTACACGGCATTGCTCGACGCCTGAACGAACCGTACCGGGTGCGGCCGGGCCTGCGCGGCGCGCAGCAGCGTGAGGGTCGCATCGACGTTGACGCGGCGCCCGAGGGCGCGGCTGCGGTAGATCATCGGCGGGATCACCGCGGCCAGGTGGACGATGGCCGTGGGCGAGGTTGCTGCGAGCAGGCGGTCAACGTCGCCCGGCTCGGTCAGATCGGCCCAGTGCGCCTCGACACCGGCCGGCAGCGTCCTCGCGGCTTTGCGCTGGGTGGGTGTGCCCAGATCCGTCGCGACCACCCGGTGGCCGTCGGCGACCAACCGGCGCACGGTTTGTGAGCCGACGAGCCCGAAACCCCCCGTGACAAGAACCTTCTCGGACATGATCCCCCGCTTTGCGTTTGCCCTCAGCAAACGAATATGGCATTCTCTTAAACGGAGAGTAACATATGTCACCCATGGCCTGAGGTTTGAGACCGGCGTCACAACGGCAACCAATAGCAAATGGCACGATCACGACAGCGGGGAGCCATGAAGGGCAGCGGCGCGGACGCGGTGGACAATCCCGAGACCGCCAAATGGGATCCGGCCTTCACCGAGCAGGTCGCTCACGCGCTCGGGCCGGCCGTCAAACGGTACTACCGGGCCGAGGTGCGAAACATCGACAACGTCCCATCGTCCGGCGGGGCGCTGGTGGTCTCCAACCACTCCGGCGGCATGCTGACACCGGACGTGTTGATCTTTTCCCCGGCCTTCTACGAAAAGTTCGGCTACGACCGCCCCGTCTACACGTTGGCCCACTACGGGCTGTTCATGGGGCCGTTGGACGGCTGGCTGCGCCGCCTCGGGGTGATCGAGGCCAGCCGCGAAAACGCCGCCGCCGCCCTGCATTCCGGCGCGGTGGTGCTGGTGTTTCCCGGCGGCGACTACGACTCGTACCGGCCGACCTTCAGCGCCAACACCATCGACTTCAACGGCCGCACCGGCTACGTGCGGACCGCGATCGAAGCCGGCGTGCCGATCGTGCCGACCGTGTCGATCGGCGCCCAGGAGACCCAGCTGTTCTTGACCCGGGGCAACTGGCTGGCGCGCAAGCTGGGGCTAACCAAGGCCCGGATGGACATCCTGCCGATCAGCGTCGGGTTCCCGTTCGGGCTGAGCGTGATCTTCCCGCCCAACCTGCCCCTGCCGGCAAAGATCGTGACCGAGGTGCTGGAGCCGATCGACGTCACCGCCCGCTTCGGCGACGATCCCGACATCGACGAGGTCGACGCCCACGTCCGCGCCGTCATGGAGGCCGCGCTCCAGCGGTTGGCCGGGCAGCGCCGGTTTCCGATCCTGGGCTGAGGATGCCGCCAATCCGCGCCGGCTCCCGGCGGCCCTGCGGCATAGTTGTTGGCCTGGGCGCGTCGGCAGGGCGAGGTGACGTGTGAAAAGACTCAACGGCATGGACGCCATGCTGCTCTACAGCGAGACGCCCAACCTGCACACGCACACGTTGAAGGTCGCGGTCATCGACCCGGCCGGCGTCGACGGCGAGTTCGGGTTCGACGCCTTCCGCCACCACATGCGCCGGCGGCTTCATCTGCTGGAACCGTTGCGCTACAAGCTCGTTGACATTCCATGGCATCTGCATCACCCGATGTGGCAGGAAAACTGCGCGGTCGATCTGGACTACCACCTCCGCCGCGTCCGGGTGCCCGCGCCGGGCGGACGGCGGGAGCTCGATCGGGTCATCGGCGAGGTGGCGTCCACTCCCCTGGACCGCAGCCGCCCGTTGTGGGAGTTTCATTTCGCCGAGGGACTGGCCGACGGTCGGTTCGCCGTGATCGGCAAGGTTCACCACGCGTTGGCCGACGGTGTCGCCTCGGTCAACCTGCTGGCGCGCGCGATGGATCTGCGGGACGGGCACACCGACGAGCGCGACAACGACGAGGCCGGCGTCACCACCTCTGACGGCGACCTGCTGCGGGCGGCCGCGCGCGACCACGTCCGGCAACTCGCGCGACTGCCGGGGCTGCTCAAAGACGCCGCCGTCGGGCTGGCGCGGGTGCGCCGACGCTCCCGCAAGCGCGGAGATCACCCCGACCTGGCCGGCGCGTTCGACGCGCCACCAACCTTCCTCAACCATGTCGTCTCACCCCGGCGCCGGTTCGCCAGCACGTCGTTGCCCCTGCCGCAGGCCAAGGCGACGGCAAAAGCGTTGGGCATCACCATGACCGATCTGGTGCTGGCGACGGCGGCGGGCGGGCTGCGGACGCTGTTGCTGGCCTACGACGGCGCGGCCGACCGCCCGATCATCGCCTCGGTGCCGACGGCCACCGACAAGTCGGACCGGATCACCGGCAACGAGATCAGCGGCCTGATGATCTCGCTGCCGGTGCATGTCGACAACCCGATCGAACGGGCCCGGCTGATCTCGATGGCCACCCGAATCGCCAAGGAAGACCACGAGATCCTCGGACCGCAGCTGTACGGGAAAATGATGGCCTACCTGCCGACCGCCGTCGCCCCGGCCGCATTTCGGTGGCTGGGTCTGCGCGACATGCCGAACAAGCTGATGAACGTCGCCGTGTCCAGCGTGGCCGGACCGCGCGAACGCGGACACTTCGGCGGCGCGGCCGTCAGCGAGATCTATTCCACGGGCGTGCTCTCGCCCGGCGCCCCGGTCAACATCACCGTGTGGAGTTACGTCGACCGGCTCGGTGTCGCCGTGCTGACCGACGACCAGACGTTCGACGACCCGCACGAAGCGACGGACGCCATCAGCGCGGCGTTCGATGAATTACGCGATGCCGCAGGCGTTTCCGATCAGCCGGCGAGCACCCCGTCCAGCACCGAATAGAACAGGCCCAGGCCGTCGTCGGACGGCCCGGTCAGCGCCTCGATGGCGTGCTCGGGATGCGGCATCAGCCCCACCACACGGCCGTTGGCGGAGCTGACGCCGGCGATGTCATGCTGCGAACCGTTGGCGTTCTCGCGGTACCGGAACACCACCCGCCCCTCGCCCTCGAGCTCCTCGAGCACCTCGGTGGGAGCCACGTAACGGCCCTCACCGGACTTCAGCGGCACCAGCAGATCAGCGTCGGGTTCGAAACGCGACGTCCACGCCGTCGACGTCGACGCCACCCGCAGCCACACGTCGCGGCAGATGAAGTGCAAACCCACGTTGCGGGTCAGCGCCCCGGGCAGCAATCCCGCCTCGCAGAGCACTTGAAAACCGTTGCAAATTCCCAATACCGGCATGCCGCGCCGCGCCGCGTCCACCACTTCGGCCATCACCGGGGCGAACCTGGCGATCGCTCCGGCACGCAGGTAGTCGCCGTAGGAGAAGCCGCCGGGCACCACCACGGCGTCGACGCTTTTCAGATCGGCGTCGGCGTGCCACAGGTTGACCGGCTCCGCACCGACAAGCCGCGCCGCCCGCGCGGCGTCCACGTCGTCGAGCGTCCCGGGGAAGGTGATGATGCCGATTCGTGCGGTCACGGCGTATCCCGGCTGATCGTCCAGTCTTCGATCACGGTGTTGGCCAACAGCGATTCCGCGATCTCGGCCAGCGCCGAGTCGTCCACGCTGTCGTCCACTTCCAGCTCAAATCTCTTGCCCTGCCGGACATCTGATATCCCCGGATGGCCGAGGCGGCCTAGCGCGCCGACAATCGCCTGACCCTGCGGGTCCAGAATTTCCGCTTTGGGCATCACGCTCACGATCACCCGGGCCACCGGCGCTCCTCCTCAGTTGGCGTTTCGGCGCCAACTCTACCGGCGAAAGCGCAGCTCGGGATCACGGGCACGAGGCGATGTAGGCCTCGCACAGGGGCGCGCCCATCGCGTTGAGCACCGGATCGTCCGCGAGCGCGGGCCAGGGCGCCTGCGGCGGCGCCGAGGACCAGAGCGTGACCTCGCTGATCGTGCTGCTGGCGGGGTGGGCGAAAAGGTAGGTGTGCATCACCACCGGCCCACTGATCACGGCGGCCATGCGGTTGGTGTCATCGCTGGTCAGCGACGGCGACTGCAGTGGCGCGCGCTGCTGACACCTGCGCAGCGCGGTGACGGCGCTGCGGAACGCCGCTGCGGCGATCGCGCCGCCCTGGGCCGTGTCACCGCGCCAATGCAGGATTTGGGCCTGCAGCTGCCACTGGCCGTCGGGATGCTGAACCGTCGAGCGGGCCGAGACCGCCGAGTCGCGCGGGTCGCGGGCCGTCGCCGGTGTGTCGCACAGCTCCTCGAACCGAAAACGGGGGCCGGGCGCCGAACCGGTCGTTTGCACCGCCTGACCGGCGAGGGCGGGCCAGTGATACACCGCGTCCAGGGGCACGGCATGCGGATCGATCCACGCGGTGTTCGGGATCCGGTCGCACATGCCGGGGCAAGTCTCGGGCTCGCCGTGCGCAGGGATGACGACGATCAGGGCAACCGCGAGGCTGCCAGCGACCAGCATCGTGGCCAGGATCATCCGCAGCGGCAGCTTGTCCATCAAGGCACAATCGTAGATATGCAATTGACGCATTTCGGTCATTCGTGCCTACTCGCCGAGTTCGACCAGACACGCGTGCTGTTTGATCCCGGTACGTTCGCCCATGGTTTCGAGGGCATCACCGGCTTAACCGCCATCTTGATCACTCATCAGCACCCCGACCACGTCGACGGCAAACGGCTGCCAGCACTGCTAGAGGGTAACCCGGACGCCGCGCTGTACGCCGACCCGCAGACAACGGCGCAACTGGGCGCGCCGTGCCGCGAGGTCCACGTCGGCGACGAACTGCAGATCGGCGAACTAACCGTGCGAGCGTTGGGCGGAAAGCACGCGGTCATCCACCCGGAAATCCCTGTGATCGAGAACCTTTCGTTTCTGGTGGGCGATGCCGGGCATCGTGCCCGGTTGATGCACCCGGGTGACGCGCTCTTTGTGCCCGACGAGCCGGTGGACGTTTTGGCCACCCCGGCGGCGGCCCCGTGGATGAAGGTTTCGGAAGCGGTCGATTACCTGCGCGCGGTGGCACCCGCGCGTGCCGTCCCCATTCACCAGGGCATCATCGCCCCCGATGCGCGCGGCATCTACTACGGCCGGCTCACCGAGATGACCAGCACCGACTTCCAGGTGCTGCCCGAAGAGGACGCCGTCACCTTCTAGCGGGGTCTGCTCACCCCACTCACGTGATGTCGTCGGCGGCGCCACGGCCGGCGGCGCGGCCCGAAAAGATGCAGCCACCCAGGAAGGTGCCTTCCAACGCGCGGTAGCCATGCACACCGCCCCCACCGAACCCGGCTGCCTCGCCGGCGGCGTACAGCCCGGTGAGCGGCGTGCCGTCGGCTGTCAGCACCCGTGCGGCAAGGTCGGTTTCGATGCCGCCCAACGTCTTTCTCGTCAAGATGTGCAGCTTGACCGCGATCAGCGGGCCCGCCTTCGGATCGGTCAACCGGTGCGGCGCCACGACTCGGCCCAGCCGGTCGCCCAGGTAACCGCGGGCGGCGCGGATGGCCGTGATCTGGCCGTCCTTGGTGAACCTGTTGGCCACCTCGCGGTCGCGGGCCGTGACCTCCGCTTCCACCGTGGCATAGTCCAGCGGCTGCACGTCGGGCAGCTTGTTCATCGCGGTCACCAAGTCGCGCAACGAATTCGCGCTGACGAAGTCCACGCCCCGATCGACGAACGCCTGCACCGGTCCCGGCGGCCCGGAGCGCACCCGGTTGCGCAGGAGCTCGCGCACGCTCTGCCCGGTCAGATCGGGATTCTGCTCCTGCCCAGAAAGCGCGAACTCCTTCTCAATGATCTTGGCGTTCAAGACAAACCAGGTGTAGTCGAACCCGGATTTGGTGATGTACTCGAGTGTGCCGAGGGTGTCGAAGCCGGGATAGAGCGGGACCGGCAACCGTTTGCCGTTCGCATCCAGCCACAGCGACGACGGACCCGGGATGATGCGGATCCCGTGCAGCGGCCAGATCGGGTCGTAATCGGTGATGCCCTCGGTGTAGTGCCACATCCGGTCCGGATTGATCACCCGCGCACCGGCCTGCTGCGTAATGCCGATCATCCTGCCGTCGACGTGGGCTGGTACCCCGCTGAGCAGTTGTTCGGGAACGCGGCCCATTCGCTTCGGCCAATTCTTGCGCACCAGCTCGTGGTTGCCGCCGATGCCGCCACTCGTCACGATCACAGCTGCAGCACGGAACTCGAACTCTCCGATAGCTTTTCGTGACGATGCGACTCCTCGCGGCGCGACCGAAGGTTCCAGCACGGTGCCCCGGAGGCCCGTCACCGCGTCACCCTCGACGATCAGCTCGTCGACCTGGTGGCGGTGCGCGAAGCGCACCGTGGATCGGTCCCGCAATCGACGGGCGAAGATCTCGACCAGCGCGGGCCCGGTGCCCCAGGTGATGTGGAAGCGGGGAACCGAGTTGCCGTGTCCCTGTGCGTCATACCCGCCGCGCTCGGCCCAGCCCACCAACGGGAAAAGCTTGAGCCCTCGGGAACGCAGCCAGCTGCGTTTCTCCCCCGCGGCGAAATCGACGTAGGCATGGGCCCATTGGCGCGGCCAGTAGTCCTCGGGCCGGTCGAAAGCCGCCGTACCGAGCCAGTCCTGCAGCGCGAGCTCATGGCTGTCGCGGATTCCCAGCCGGCGCTGCTCGGGGCTGTCGACGAAGAACAGACCGCCGAAGGACCAGAACGCCTGCCCACCCAGGTTGGCGCTGTTCTCCTGGTCGAGGATCAGCACCCGCAAGCCGCGATCCACCAGCTCGCAGGCAGCGACCAGGCCCGACAGTCCGGCCCCGACGACGATGACATCCGCGCCGAACCCCGCAGCCGAAGAATCGCTCATGTCGGTCCAGGGTAGTGCTTCGGACAGCAGGTCAGGCAGTCGATTTCCTCAGGCGGCGCCGAGCACGGCCTTGTCGTGGCGCCAGTGATACACCGTCGGTGTGCAGGCGTGCATCAAAGCCAGGTCGACCGCGTCCAGCATCGCCTGCAGCGGCCCGGGTTTGCGCAAGTGACGAGCGGCGACCGCCACCCGCACCACGCCGCCGCGGCGCGCGATGCGTTCGGCGGACAACACCACCGTGCGACACCACCACGGCTCGGCGAGAACGCCTTCTCCAATGCCGAGAACTCGTGCGCGCACGGTGGTGTGCCGCACCAGGTCAGTGATCCCATGCATGTCGGCCAGCATGCGGAATCCGTTGCCCGGCAATGCTTTGACGACACCTGGCGATACCGCGCAGCCGGGCGCGGCGAACAGCCGGGTGCGCAGCCCGAGGTGCTCGAGAACCCGGTCGGCGGCCATCAATCGCAGATTGGCCTCGTGCGCCCGCAGAATCGCGAACTCACCGCGACGCTTCCTGGTGATGGCCTCGTCGTAGCCGTGTAGCACGATCGCGTCGCCGCCGCCGCGGCGGGCTGCTAGCCAGTCAACGGTTTTCGGGTCGCGGTCGAGCCGATAGTCCCCGGACAGCCGGGGCGCGACGAGTAGCGACACCGGCACCTGGCGGGCATCCATTTGCGCGCAGAACGCCTCCACGTCGGGCAGGGTGCGTTCGCCAATCCCCGAGACCGAGACGATCAATTTTCCAGACACACCTGCAGTTTGACGACCTCAAGTGTCGGAACGGTGAAGGACACGCAGACAGCAGGCGTATATGCGCTCACCCCGGCGCGATAACCCACGTCGGGGCCGACATACCCCCGGTGTCCAGCAAACAGCCGCCAGCGGCGGCGGAAACGATCTGTTCGATATGCTAAGCAACGCCATGGACGAGGCCTCCTACGCAGCGGCCAAAGTGCCGCTGCCCCATGCCCCCGCCGGGCAGCCGGGCGTCGACGAACGGGTGTACCCCGACAAGTTGGACGCCGCGCTGTTGCGGATCTCCAGTGTGTGCATCTTGGCCACGGTGATGGCGATCCTGGATGTCACGGTGGTCAGCGTCGCGCAGCGCACCTTCATCGACCAGTTCGCGTCCTCTCAGGCGGTCGTGGCCTGGACGATGACGGGCTACACGCTTGCCTTGGCGACCGTGATTCCGATAACCGGGTGGGCCGCCGACCGATTCGGCACCAAGCGGCTCTTCATGGGCTCCGTGTTGGCCTTCATGCTCGGCTCACTACTCTGCGCGATTGCCGCAAACATCGTGCAGCTCATCATCTTTCGGGTGGTACAGGGTGCCGGCGGGGGCATGCTGCTGCCGCTGGGATTCATGATCTTGACCCGTGAGGCCGGCCCCGGGCGGCTGGGGCGCCTGATGTCGATCCTGAGCATCCCCATGCTGCTGGCCCCGATCGGCGGGCCGATCCTGGGCGGTTGGCTGATCGACACGTCGAGCTGGCGGTGGATCTTCCTGATCAATGTGCCGATCGGAGTGCTTACCATTCTCCTCGCCGCGATCGTGTTCCCCCGCGATCACCCGGCCCGCTCGGAAACCTTCGACGCCGTCGGCGTGCTGCTGCTCTCCCCCGGCCTGGCGACGTTTCTGTTCGCGGTGTCGTCCATCCCGGGCCGCGGCACCGTGGCCGACCGCCATGTGGTGATCCCGGCGACGATCGGGCTGGCATTGATCGCGGGGTTCGTCGCGCACGCCTGGCGTCGCGCCGATCATCCGCTGATAGATCTGCGGCTGTTCCGCAATCCGGTGCTGACCCACGCGAATGTGACAATGCTGGTTTTCGCGGCCGCCTTTTTCGGCGCCGGCCTGCTGCTCCCCAGCTACTTCCAGCAGGTGCTGCACCAAACGCCGATGCAGGCGGGCGTGCACTTGATCCCCCAGGGGCTCGGCGCCATGCTGACCATGCGGTTGACCGGGCCGCTGGTGGACCGGCAGGGGCCGGGCAAGATCGTGCTGGTCGGCATCGCGTTGATCACGGCCGGCCTGGGCGCTTTCGCGTTCGGGGTGGCCACGCAGGCCCACTATCGGCCGGTGCTGCTGGTGGCGCTGGCGGTCACGGGGCTGGGCATGGGCTGCACCATGATGCCGTTGTCCGTCGCGTCGGTGCAGGCGCTGGCTCCGCATCAAATCGCCCGGGGAACGACCTTGATGAGCGTCAGCCACCAGGTGGGTGGCTCGATGGGAACTGCGCTGATGTCGATGATCCTGACGAATCAGTTCAACAGGAGCGAAAATATCGTCGCAGCAAATAAGGTTGCTGCCCTGCATCAGAGAGCGGCCATCGATGGGATGCCGGTCGACCAATCCGCGATACCGCGACAGGCTCTTGTACCGGACTTTTGGGTAAATGTAGTGCACGATCTTTCCCACGCGTACACCGCGGTATTTGTGATTGCCGTTGTGCTGGTGGTTTGCACGGTCATTCCGGCGTCTTTTCTGCCGAAAAAGCCGGCCAGCGAAACTGCCGGCGAATAACACAATTATTGCAGTTAGGCGGCGACGCGCCGATTTATCGCTTTAGCTGCGCTCGAGCTGCTTGCGCAGCACGAATTACATCGGTGGGAATAGGGGCGATACGAGTAAAAACGCCTCAGCGGGGCTAGCCGTATAGATATGCTCAGCGACGCCATGGAGAACACCCGTTCCAGATCTTTCACTGTCCCTTTGCCTACTATGCCGGGACCAACGCGGCGCCCGGATGAGTATCCGGACAAGCTGGATGCCGCGCTGTTCCGGATCGCCGGGGTATGCGGCCTGGCCTGCATCATGGCCGTGCTGGACAGCACCGTCGTCGCCGTCGCGCAACGCACCTTCATCGATCAGTTCGGCTCGACTCAGGCCGTCGTCTCGTGGACCATCGCCGGCTACATGCTCGCGTTCGCGACGGTGATCCCGGTCACTGGATGGGCGGCGGACCGGTTCGGCACCAAGCGTCTGTTCATGGGGTCGGTCCTCATTTTCACGCTGGGATCGCTGCTGTGCGCGGTGGCGCCGAACATATTGCTGCTCATTTTGTTTCGGGTGGTCCAAGGGGTCGGCGGCGGCATGTTGTTGCCGCTCAGCTTCGTCATCTTGACGCGTGAGGCGGGACCCAAGCGGGTCGGCCGCCTGATGGCGGTGGGGGGGATCCCGATACTTCTCGGCCCCATCGGCGGGCCCATCCTCGGGGGTTGGCTGATCGGCGCCTACGGCTGGGAGTGGATCTTCCTGATCAACGTGCCGATCGGACTGACCGCGTTCGCGCTGGCGGCGGTCATGTTCGCGAAAGATCGCCCGGCCCCGTCGGAGGCGCTCGACATCACCGGCGCGCTGTTGTTGTCGCCCGGCGTGGCGATCTTCCTGTGCGGGGTGTGCTCCATTCCGGGTCGGCACACGATGGCCGACCCCTACGTGTTGGGGCCGGCGCTGCTCGGCCTGGCATTGATCGCCGCGTTCATCGTGCATGCCTGGCATCGCACCGATCATCCCCTCATCGACCTGCGGCTGTTCCGCAATCCCGTGGTCACCCAGGTCAATGTGACGATGCTGGTGTTCGGGGCCGCCTCGGTCGGCATGGGCCTGCTGGTCCCGAGTTACTTTCAGATCGTCAGCCACGAGACGCCGATGCAGTCCGGGCTGCACATGCTGCCGATCGGGATCGGTGCCGTGCTGACCATGCCGATCGGCGGGGCCTTCATGGACAAGCACGGTCCCGGCAACATCGTGCTGATCGGCCTGCCCCTGATGGCGGCGGGTCTGGGCGTGTTCACATACGGCGTCGCCACGCGGGCCGAGTACTCGCCGGTCTTGGTGTCCGGGCTCGCGATCGTCGGCCTGGGTGCCGGCTTGACCACCACACCGCTCTCCGCAGCGCTCATGCAGTCGCTGACACCGCGTCAGGTGGCCCGCGGGACGACTTTGATCACCGTGAATCAGCAGGTGGGCGGGTCGATCGGGGCCGCCCTCATGGCGGTGATCCTGACCAATCAGTTCAACCGCAACGAGGCCCTGATGGCGGCGAACGAGATGGCCGGGGTGCGCCCGGGCGCGGGGAAGCAGGGCCTTGACCCCTCGGCCCTTCCGCGACAGACGATGACGCACGACCTGGCCAGCCACGTGTCGCACCACCTGGCGCACGCCTATACGACGGTGTTCGTAGTGGCGGCCGTGTTGGTGGCGTTCACCATCATCCCGGCATCGTTTTTGCCCCGAAAGCTAGCGACCCCGCCCCTCGACGAATTGCGCGATGACGACCCGGCTACGGTCGCGGCTCATCCTTGACAGTGTCTTCCTGGCCGCCGCCATAGCGATCGCCATCGGCGGTCGCTAACAGCCACGCATACTGGAAGGCGGCTTCCTCCCACCCCTTGTAGCGACCGCTGACGCCACCATGCCCGGCGTTCATTTGGGTCTTCAACAGGATCGGGCTGCCGTTCGCGTCGACGTGCCGCAGCGCGGCAACCCATTTGGCGGGCTCCACGTAGTAGACCCGCGTGTCGTTGAGCGACGTCATGGCCAGAATTGCCGGATACCGCTTGGCCTCGACGTTCTCATACGGCGAATAGGACTTCATGTAGGAGTAAACATCCTTGTCCGCCAACGGGTTTCCCCATTCGTCCCACTCAGTGACGGTCAGCGGCAAGGAGGGGTCCAAGATGGTGGTCAGCGGGTCGACGAATGGCACCTGCGCGAGGATGCCGGCAAAGAGTTCCGGCGCCAGGTTGGCGACCGCCCCCATCAACAAACCACCGGCACTGCCCCCCAGCGCCACCAACTGGCGGGGACTGGTGATGCCGGAATCCACCAAATGCCGTGCCACCGAGACGAAGTCGGTAAAGGTGTTCTTCTTCTGCAAGAGCTTGCCGTGCTCGTACCACAGTCGGCCCATTTCGCCACCGCCGCGGACGTGGGCGATCGCGAACACCATCCCACGGTCCAAGAGCGACAGCCGGGCGATGGAAAAGCTCGGATCGGTGCAGATCTCGTAGGCGCCGTAGCCGTAAACCAGTGCAGGCGCTGGCAATTCGATGCCTGCGCGATGCACGATCGACACCGGAATCCGGGTGCCGTCGTCGGCGACCGCCCAGTCGCGCCGTTCGATGTAGTCTTCCGGGCGATAATCCCCCAGGACAGGTTGCTCGCGCAGCAGGGTGCGTTCGCCGGTGACGAAGTCGACGTCGTAGACCCTTGCGGGAATGACGAGCGACCCGGCCCGGATGCGCAGCTTGGGCGCATCCCAATTCGGGTTGCCGGCCGGGCCGGCCGACATCAGTTCGGAATCGAACGAAACCTCTTCGGGCTCCGCATATGTGCCGTCCGAGTTGATCCGCCACAGCCCAAGCCGCGGCAGTGCCCCACGGCGATAGCCGACCACGAGGTGGCCGGCGAAGGCGTCCACCCCGTCGAGGCGGACATCATCACGGTGCGGGATCAGCGTGCGCTGCTGTGTGGAGTCGCTGACCGGCGCCTCGGTCAGCGTGAAGTTGACCGCGCCGTCGTTGTGCAGGATCAAGAACCGGTCCTGCCCGCCGACGACCGCGTGTTCCACCGCGTATTCCACGCCGACACGGCGGGGCAGCACCACGGCGAACTGCGCCTGCGGATCAGCGGCGTCGCCGTAGCGGAATTCGGAGGTGATCGAGGAACCCGAGGCGATGAAGACATAGGTCTCACTTCGGGTGAGTCCCACGCCGAGCCAAAACTTCTCGTCGGCTTCGTGATAGACGAGCTCCGATGCATCCCCGGAACCCACCCGATACCGCCACACCTTGTCGGGGCGGTGGGCGGGGTCCAGGGTGAGGTAGTACACCGTGCGGTTGTCGGCGGCCCAGGTCGCACCCGCCCCGATGTCGGCGATCTCGTCCGGATACAGCTCACCGGTGCGTAAGTCCTTGAACCGCAATGTGTACCGTTCGTCACCGAGGGTGTCGACCGAATACGCCAGCAGGTTTCCATCGAGGCTGACGGTCGCGGCGCCCAGGGAAAAGAATTCGTGTCCCTCGGCCTCGATGTTCGAATCGAGCAAGATTTGCTCGCCCGCAATGTCGGTGTTCTCGTCCAGGGTCGGCGGGTCCCAGTCATCGGGATCGCTGACCGGACAACGGCACTGGACACGGTACTGCTTGCCTTCGTAGGTGCGTGCGTAGTACCACCAGTGGCCCTGCCGGGTAGGTACCGACAGGTCGGTTTCCTTGGTGCGCGCCTTGATCTCGTCAAAAATCTGTTGCCGCAACGGCTCGAGGTGGGCGGTCATCTGATCGACGTAGCTGTTTTCCGCCTCGAGATAGGCGATGACGTCGGGGTTGTCCTTTTCGCGCAGCCACTCGTAGGGGTCGATGAAGATGTCCCCGTGGTGCTCGCGCCGGCTGTCCACCCGCTTGGCGACGGGCGGTAGGGACCCGGCGAGATGCGATGCGGTCATGCGGCGGGGCCGATCCAGTCATCGAAGCGCAGGCCGGAAATGCGTTCGTAGGCCTCGATATAGCGGCCGCGAGTCGCCTCGATGATGTTGTCTGGGAGGGGAGGTGGGGGCTGCGTGCCATGGCGGTCCCAGCCGGACGCGGGGCTGGTGAGCCAGTTGCGGACGAACTGTTTGTCGAAGCTGTTCTGGACCACGCCGACCTGGTACTCGTCGGCCGGCCAGTAGCGTGACGAATCCGGGGTGAAGACTTCGTCGGCCAGCAGCAGGTTGCCGTCGCGATCGGTGCCGAATTCGAACTTGGTGTCCGCGATGATGATTCCCTTCCGTAGCGCATGGTCGGCGGCCTGGACATAGATCTCCAGCGTGCGGTCACGCAGCTGGTTGGCCCGCACCCCGCCCACCATCTCGATCACCCGGGCGAACGAGACGTTTTCGTCATGGTCCCCCAGCGCGGCCTTGGTCGCGGGGGTGAACAGCGGTTCGGCGAACCTGCTGGCTTCGACCAGTCCCGGGGGCAAGGTGATGCCGCAGACCTTGCCGGTCGCCTGGTAATCCAGGAGCCCCGAACCGGTCAGGTAACCGCGCGCCACGCATTCGACCGGCAGCATCTCCAGCTGCCGCACCACCAGCGCCCGGCCCAGGACCTCGTGGGGGATACGCGGGTCGTCCGGCGGTCCGGCCAGATGGTTGGGGGCATCCACGAGCCCGAAGAAAAACACGCTCATCGCGGTCAGGATGCGGCCCTTGTCTCCGATGGTGCTGTCCAGAACGAAGTCGTACGCCGAAATGCGGTCGGTGGCCACCAGGAGGAGGTGTTCGTCGTCGACGCGATACAGCTCACGGACCTTGCCGCTGGCCAGATGCTGGTAGTCGGACAGTGCAGGCATCCGGTCAGCCTATCGGGCACGCCGAAACGCGGCTTGTGCTGGGATCGGGGCTATGACACCGCGGTTTCTGCCCTACTCCACCAGGCCCGGCCGGCTGGCGGCCCAGCTGTTCAGCGACTTCGCCGTCGCCGTGTGGACAGTGCTCTGGCTTCTCGTCGGCCTGGCGGTTTACGACGCGATCGCGACTATCGCCGACGCCGGCCGCCAGGTCGAGAGCGGCGCGGACGGCATCGCCGGCAACCTCGCGTCCGCCGGCCACGGCGCCCAGCACATCCCGGTGGTGGGCGACACGGTCAGCAAGCCGCTCAACTCCGCCAGCCAGGCCGCGCTGGACATCGCGGGCGCGGGCCACGATCTGGACACCGCGGCGAGCTGGCTGGCGGTGCTGCTGGCAATGGCGGTGGTGGCGCTGCCGATCCTCGTCGTGGTGTTTCCGTGGTTGTTTCTGCGGCTTCGATTCTTTCGCCGCAAATTGGCGGTGACCGCGTTGGCCGCAACCCCGGCCGGTGCGCAATTGCTTGCGCTACGCGCGTTGACCAACCGCCCGCCCCGCAAGTTGATCGCTGTCAGCGCGGACCCCGTCGGTGGGTGGCGTCGCGAGGACCCGGTCACCATCGCGGGCCTGGTGGCGCTCGAACTACGCGCGGCGGGTATCGCGATTCGCGGGGCTTAGCAGCAGCGCACGCGATACGAGCAGCAGCCCCGCAAAGACCACAATGAGCCACGCGGCCAACGCATCCCAGAAGAACACCAGCGAGACGGTGAATAGCCACCGCTCACCGAGCTCGATTGCCATGGCGAAACTGGCCGCGGAATACATGCCCAGTGGGAACACGAACGCCCACCACACGCCGGCAAATTGCAGCGTGTTCGGATGCCGGCGGATGCGGTGCAGCGCGAAATAGATCAGCGGGGGTATCCACAGGGTGGCCGTCACCCAGGTCACGACGGTGACCGCGCGCACCGGGCCGGCCAGCCAGGCGGGAGCCACGGCGTGGATGTTGTCGCCGGCCAGCGTCGCAATCGCCATGCCACCCATCAGGATCCAGGTATCCGGTTCGAAGCCGTCGCGGTCCTGTCGCTCGTTGACCACGCGCCACATGGTCAGCCAGGTCATCAGGCCGTAGATGCACAGCGCCGCCACCCATGCCGCCACGGCCACCGCGAGCCACCAGTGATGACCGGTGTGATGGGCCGCCCGGGCGATCACGATCGCCAAACCCGATGTCCCGACGCTGCCCAGCTGCCAGGCGCCGTGGGCGCGGTCCCGCAGCGAAGGCCAGCTGTGCGCCAACATGTTTCGCGCACTGAGCAGGATCAGTACCAGCCAGGACACCAGTCCGACGGCGCCGAGTACCCGCGCCACCCACACATTGGACGACAGGCGAGTGTCGATCACCGCGCAGGCGGCGACGAAGGTGATCATCCGCAGCGTGACGTCGGGATCGGTGAGATCCCAGCGCAACTTATGGCCGGCGGCTTTCGCGATGACCAGGGCAACCAGGAGCACCAGGCCGAGGGTGGCGATGACGCCCACCGTGTCGCTGATCAACCGGTATCCGTGATTTTTCGCACCGATCGACAGGATTCCGGTGGCCATCACCGCGGCGAACACATCCGGTGAGGGCTCGATATCGGCGAACCGGATCCTCACTGTGCTTCGAGTAGTTTCACGACAAGGTGCCGGATGCCGGAATGCCGATTGCTGCGCGCCCATTCGACCGGCCGGACCACCCGCACCGCGCCGAACCGGGCGAGCAACTCCTCGAACAGCACCCGCAGCTCCAGCCGGGCCAGGTTGGCACCCAGGCAATAATGCACGCCCTGGCCGAATCCCAGATGCGGATTGGGTTTCCGGGTGACGTCGAATTCGTCGGCGTTGTCGAACACGCTGGCGTCGCGATTCGCCGAGCCCTCCCAGATCTGTACCTTCTGTCCGGCCTCGATCGGCCGGCCGCCCAGCGTGACGTCGCGGGTGGCGGTGCGCCGCTTCGAGGGCGAGGGTGAGGTCCACCGCACCATCTCCTCCACGGCGGTGGGTAGCGCACCGAGATCACCACGCAGAGAACGCAATTGCGACGGGTGCTCGGCCAGCGCCAGCAGCCCACCCGCGACCGCGTTGCGGGTGGTTTCCGCCCCGGCGCTGAACAGCAGGCTGAAGAACAGGTACAGCTCGAGGTCGGAAAGGGCCGACGCGTCGGGTCCGTCCGAGTCGTCGAGCATGGCGTTCGCCACGACCGACAGCATGTCGTCGGTCGGGTTGTCACGCTTGGATGCGATCAACTGTTGACCGTAGTCATACATTCGCGACCCGGCTTCTTCCACGGAGAGCTGCGACAGGGACGCCTTGCGCGATCCGCCGAAATCGAACTGCGGCTCGATGGCCTCGAACAACCAATGCCGTTCGGATTCAGGCACTCCCAGCAGGATGCAGATCATCTGCATCGGCAGCTCGGCGGCGATGTCGACCAGGAAGTCGAATGGCTCACCCGGCACCACCGCGTCCAGCAGCCGGCGCGCCCTGGTCCGCAGATCGTCTTCGACAGAGGAGATCATCCGCGGCGTCAACCCCGAGCTGACCAGCCGCCGGATCTGCGAGTGCCGCGGGTCGTCCATCATGTTGAGCACCTGACCGGCGATCGCCAGGTCCTGCAACAGGGTTCCGCCGTAAGGCCGTTCGCCACCGGTGACCGACGAGTACGTCACCGGATCCTTGAGCACCTCCAGCGTTTCCGCGTAGCTGGCGACCGACCAGAAGCCCTCGCCGTCCGGTGTGTTGTCGGTGGGTGGGTGCCAATACACCGGCGCCTCCCGCCGATGGATGGCGAACAGGTCGTGCGGAAATCCGTTGGCGAAGTTGTCCAGGTCGGTGAAATCGATCCCGGAGAGCGCGCCGGCCAGAGTCACAGGATCGCACCCGGGGCGTACTTGGCGGCGTCCGGATAGCGACTCACCAGCGCGTCCACCCGCGCCGCCACCTCGTCCACCTGGTCACCGGCGGCGCCGATGAACGCGGTCTTGTCCGCCAGCGCTGCGTCCAGGGCCGCCCGGTCCAGCGGCAGTCGCTCGTCGGCGGCCAGCCGATCCAGCAGATCGGGCTCGGCGCCGCGTTCCCGCATGGCCAGCGCCGTCGCCACCGCATGTTCGCGGATCACGTGATGCGCGGCCTCGCGGCCCATGCCGGCGCGCACCGCGGCGATCAACACCTTGGTCGTGGCCAGGAACGGCAGGTAGCGATCCAGCTCACGACCGATCACGGCCGGATAGGCGCCGAATTCGTCCAGCACCGTCAAAAACGTCTCGATCTGCCCGTCGATGGCAAAGAAGCTGTCCGGCAACGCCACTCGGCGCACCACCGAGCAGAACACGTCGCCCTCGTTCCACTGCGCGCCCGCCAGTTCGGCGGCCATCGAGGCGTAGCCGCGCAGCACCACCTGCAGGCCGTTGACCCGTTCGCAGCTGCGGGTGTTCATCTTGTGCGGCATCGCCGACGAGCCCACCTGGCCCGGCGCGAAGCCCTCGGTGACCAGCTCGTGCCCGGCCATCAATCGGATGGTGTGCGCCATCGAGGACGGCCCGGCGCCCAGCTGCACCAGCGCCGAAATGACGTCGTGGTCCAGCGATCTCGGATACACCTGCCCGACGCTGGTCAAAACTGTTGCGAAACCCAAGAATTGGGCGATACGCCGCTCGAGTTCGGCGAGCTTGGCCGCGTCGCCGTCCAGCAGGTCGAGCATGTCCTGCGACGTGCCCATCGGTCCTTTGATGCCGCGCAACGGATAACGATCGATCAACTCGCGCAACCTGGTCAACGCGATCAGCGTCTCCTGGGCCGCCGAGGCGAACCGTTTGCCCAGCGTTGTGGCCTGGGCGGCGACATTGTGGCTGCGTCCGGCCATCACCAGGTCGCGGTAGGCCACTGCCCGCTCGGCGAGCCGCGCCGCGACCGCCACCCCGTGCGCGAAGACCAGCTCCAGCGAACGCCGGATCTGCAGCTGCTCCACGTTCTCGGTCAGATCGCGACTCGTCATGCCCTTGTGCACATGCTCGTGACCGGCGAGCGCATTGAATTCCTCGATGCGGGCCTTGACGTCGTGGCGCAGGACGCGTTCGCGATGCGCGATCGACCCCAGGTCGACGTCCTCGAGCACCCGCTCGTAGTCGGCGATCGCTTCGGGGGGCGCCGCAACGCCCAGCTCCCCTTGTGCGCGCAGCACCGCGAGCCACAGTCGCCGCTCCGCGACGATCTTGGCCTCCGGCGACCAGATCGCGACCATCTCGGCACTGGCGTACCGGGCGGCCAGCACGTTCGGAATGCTCACTTGGTCCTCACGAACACACAGCTTACGGTTCGTCCAGCACCGCGAGAGTGCGACTGGTAACGCATCCCGCGAGTGGTGAGGGCGCTCGTTGCACCGTCGCGGCACAATGTGGCCCGTGTACTTCGCCGGTGTCGACCTCGCCTGGGCGGGCCGTAACCCGACCGGCGTCGCCGTCGTCGACCCCGACGGCGATCTGGTGAGCGTCGGTGCGGTCCGCGACGACGACGAAATCCTGGCCGCGTTGCAGCCCTACGTGCGGAACGATTGCCTGGTCGCGTTCGACGCGCCGCTGGTGGTGAACAACCCGACGGGCCAGCGTCCGGCCGAAACCGCGCTCAACCGCGACTTCCGCAGGTTCGAGGCCGGCGCCCACCCCTGCAACACCGGAAGACCCGAATTCACCAACGGCCCCCGCGGGGGCCGCCTGGCCGCGGCGCTGGAACTCGACCTGGATCCGCGGTCACCGGCCAGCCGTCGCGCCATCGAGGTCTACCCGCATGCGGCGACCGTCGCCCTGTTCCGGTTGGAGCGGACCCTGAAATACAAGGCAAAACCGGGACGTGACGTCGACCGGCTCAAATCCGAGCTGTTGCTGCTGATGGACGGGCTCGAACGGCTGGCGCAGGCCCCGATACCGCTGCGAGTCGCCGCACACGAGGGCTGGCTCGCGCTTCGCGCGACGGTGACGGCCGCGCGACGCAAAAGCGAGCTGCGCCGCGCCGAGGATCCGGTGGATGCCGTCGTCTGTGCCTATGTGGCGCTATATGCGCAGCGATGCCCGGACCACGTGACGATCTACGGCGACCTGAACACCGGGTGCATCGTGACGCCGTCGCTGCCGGCCGACCCGGACCGCCCGTCGCGGCCTCAGATCTGCACGGGGCGCTGATCGATAGGGGCGAGCACCTCGATGAGATCGACCACCGCCCGCTGCGCCGCCGCGCGCGGATCGCGGCCCTCCACCAGGGCCGAGACCACCGAACCGTCGACCGCGCAGATCAGCGTGCACACCAGCTCGATGTGCACCGAGCGGCCCGAGCGCTCGATGGCCTCCGCGACGGCCTCGGCGCGCTGGCGCAGGCTGCGTCGCATGGTCTCCTGCAACGCGGGCAGCCGAGTGCATGCGATGTGTCGCTCGTAGCGCGAGATCAGCTGCTCGGTGAGCCCCGGGCCGGACACGTCCCCGACGAGCAGGTCCGCCAACACCTCGGCGATGGTCTCCGGCCCGCGACGCCGCCGGGACAGCGCGGTGACCCGTGAGCGAAGCTGCGCCACCTCGATCATCGCGATGTGTTCGACCGCGCGCGCGATCAGATCGTCGAGGGAGGAGAAGTAATAGGTGGTGGACGCCAACGGCAATCCGGCCCGCCCGGCGACCGCCCGGTGGCGCACCGCTTCGAACCCGCCCTCGGCAAGCAGCTCGGCGGCGGCGCTGACGAGCGCATACCGTCGACGTTCTCCTTTCGGAGTAACCGCTGCAGTCACGAGAAGCCATCGTGCCAGCCAAAGTGGTACTGCATTGCCATTTCGGCCAAACGCCCCGCCGAACCAACATGGCATGATGGCCCGCATGCCCGACTTGAGCCGCCGCGCCGTGCTCGGTCTCGGCGCCGGCGCGGCCCTCGGCGCCGTCGGTGCCTACGGGCTCGACATTCTGTTACAGCCTCGGACATCTCACGCCGCGCCGGTGCCCCAGGCCGGCACCCAGATGCCGCTGGAGCCCCCGCCGCCGGCGCCGAGCGCCCCCCGTGATCCGGCTCCCCCGCCGGCGGCCGCGCCCACCATGGTCACCGGTTCGTTCGTGTCGGCCGCGCGCGGCGGCGTGACCACCAACTGGGCGATCGCGCGTCCGCCCGGCCAGACCCAGCCACTGCGACCGGTGATCGCGCTGCACGGCAAGGGCAGCGACGCCTCCACCGTGATGGCCGGCGGCGTCGAGCAGGGGCTGGCGCAGGCCGTCAACGCGGGGCTCCCGCCGTTCGCGGTGGTCGCCGTCGACGGGGGTGGCAGCTATTGGCACAAGCGGGCTTCCGGCGAGGACAGCGGGGCGATGGTGCTCGACGAGCTCATCCCGATGTTGGGCAACCAGAATTTGGACACCTCACGAGTGGCGTTCTTGGGCTGGTCGATGGGTGGTTACGGCGCGCTGCTGCTCGGCGGCCGGCTGGGGGCTGGGCGCACCGCGGCGATCTGTGCGGTGAGCCCGGCGCTCTGGCTGTCCTCCGGCGCGGCCGCACCCGGGGCGTTCGACGGGCCGGACGACTTCGCGGCGAACTCGGTCTTCGGGATGCCCGCGCTGGCGTCGATCCCCATCCGGGTGGATTGCGGCGACAGCGACCCGTTTTACGCAGCGACAAAGCAGTTCGTTGCGCAGCTGCCTCATCCGCCGGCGGGCGGTTTCTCCCCCGGCGGGCACAATCCCGAGTTCTGGAGCTCCCAGTTGCCGGCCGAGCTCACCTGGATGGCGCCGCTCCTGACGGCCTGATCTTCGGCCGCGAGCGTAACGCCACGGCGAAAAATCGCGCCGAAAATCGCAGCGGCGTTACGCTCGCGGACGTGACCGCAGATTTCGGTTGGGACCTCCCGTACGCCTGGCCGCGCAAGCCGGTGCTCGCGGAAAACGTTGTGTGCACGTCGCAACCGCTCGCCGCCCAGGCGGGTCTGCGGATGCTCGCCCAGGGTGGCAGCGCGGTGGACGCGGCCATCGCCACGGCCATCACGCTGACGATCGTGGAGCCGGTTTCCAACGGCATCGGCTCGGACGCCTTTGCCATCGTGTGGGATGGCACGCAATTGCACGGGCTCAACGCATCGGGCCGCTCGCCGGCGGGGTGGACTCCGAAATACTTTGACGGAGAAGATGTTCCGCTCCTCGGGTGGAATTCGGTGACGGTGCCGGGTGCGGTGTCGGGGTGGACCGAACTGCATGCCAAGTTCGGCAAGCTGCCCTTCGAGCGGCTCTTCGAACCCGCGATCTCCTACGGCCGCAACGGCTTTCTGGTTTCGGCGACGGTCGCGCAGCAGTGGGCGGCCCAGGTGCCGCTGTTCGCGAACCAGCCGGGCTTCGCCGAAGCGTTTCTGCCCGGCGGGCGGGCGCCGAAACCGGGCGAGCGGTTCAGCCTGCCCGATCACGCGGCCACGCTCGAGACAATCGCCGCCACCAACGGCGAAGCGTTCTATCGCGGGGAACTCGCCGCCAAACTCGAGGCTCACGCGGCGGCCAACGGCGGGGTCATGCGGGTCAGTGACCTCGCGGCTCACCGCGCCGACTGGGTGGGCACGGTCGACGGCAGCTACCGCGGCTACACCGTGCACGAGATTCCGCCCAACGGTCAGGGGATCGTCGCGCTGATAGCTCTGGGCATTCTGGAGCACTTCGACATGGCTTCGCTGCCGGCCGATTCCGCCGACAGCGTGCACCTGCAGATCGAAGCGGTGAAGCTGGCGTTCGCCGACGCCCAGGCTTATGTCGCCGACATCGAGCACATGCCGCTGCGCCCGAAACTGCTGTTGGGCAAGGACTACCTGAAACAGCGTGCCGAACTGATCGACCGCGCGCGGGCGAAGCCGGCATCCGCGGGCGCCCCGACGGGCGGAACCGTCTATCTGGCCGCGGCCGACGCCGCCGGCGTGATGGTCTCGATGATCCAGTCGAACTACATGGGATTCGGTTCCGGCGTGGTGGTGCCGGGCACCGGAATCGCGCTGCAAAACCGTGGTGCGAATTTCGTTGCGGCCCGAGGCCATCCGAACGTGGTGGGACCGAACAAACGTCCATTCCACACCATCATCCCGGCCTTCGTGACCAAGGACGGAGGCCCGGTGATGAGCTTCGGGGTGATGGGCGGAATGATGCAGCCGCAGGGGCATGTGCAGGTGATGGTGCGCATCGCCGACCACGGGCAGAACCCGCAGGCGGCGTGTGACGGACCCCGGTTCCGGTGGGTGGAGGGGATGCAGGTCAGCTGTGAAAATGGTTTCCCGGGTTCGACGCTGGACGAGTTGCGCCGGCGCGGACACGATCTGGTTGCCGTCGACGACTACAACCAATTCGGCAGCTGCCAGGCGATCTGGCGACTCGACGGTGGCTACTTTGCGGCCAGCGATCCGCGTCGCGACGGCCAGGCAGTCGCTTTCTAGACGCCTTCTAGACGCGGATCTGACCTTCGGCCGCCGACTGGGCGATGTCGCTGCGGAAGTGACTGCCCGGCAGTCGAATCGAACGAAGAATGTCATAGGCTTGGGCCCGCGCGGCCGAGAGGTCGGCGCCGGTTCCCACCACCGACAGCACGCGCCCCCCCGAGGAGACGATTTCGCCGTCCTCGCGCCGCGACGTTCCGGCATGCAGCACCCCGTCGGCCTCGGAGCCGACGATGACGTCGCCCACCCGAGGACGGCCGGGATAGTTTTCCGCCGCCAGCACCACCGTCACCGCGGCACCGCGCTGCCAGCGCAACTCGCCGAACTCCGCCAACGTGCCGCTGCCCGCCGCGTGCAGGAGCTGCCCGAGCGGCGATTCCAGCAGCGCCAGCACCGCCTGCGTCTCGGGATCGCCGAAGCGACAGTTGAATTCGACCACCGCGGGCCCGTTTGCGGTGATCGCGAGCCCGACATACAGCAATCCGCTGAACGGGCAGCCACGCGCAACCATCTCGGCCGCAACGGGTTCGACGATGTTGCTGACGATGTCGCGATAGACCTCGTCGGGAAGCCACGGGACCGGCGCGTAGGCACCCATGCCGCCGGTGTTGGGTCCGCTGTCGCCGTCGCCGACGCGCTTGAAATCCTGCGCCGGGAGCAGCGGCACCACGGTCTGGCCGTCGACGACGCAGAACAGCGACACCTCCGGGCCGTCCAGGTACGACTCCAGCAGCACCGGGTGGCCGGCCTCGAGCAACCCTGCGGCGTGCGCCCGCGCCGCAGGCCGGTCCGCGGTCACCACGACGCCCTTGCCGGCGGCCAGGCGGTCGTCCTTCACCACCCAGGCGGCATCCCCGGCCGGCGGCCCGAAGCGGTCCAGGGCGGCGTCTAAAAGCGCGGGGCTGTCGACGATTTCGGTGGTCGCGGTGCGCACGCCGGCCGCGGCCATGACCTCCTTGGCGAAGGCCTTGGAGCCCTCGATGCGGGCGGCGTCCCCGCCGGGGCCGAAGCAGACGATCCCCGCGGACCGCAGCGCGTCGGCCACCCCGAGGACCAGCGGCACCTCGGGTCCGATGACCACCAGGTCGGCGCGGACCGCGCGCGCCAGGGCGACGACATCTTCGGTCGAGGTGACGTCGAGGTCGTGCTGCTCGGCCAGCCGGGCGGTGCCGGCGTTGCCCGGGGCGATGGCCAGTCCCGTGACCTGCGGGTCTTTGCGCAGCGCCAGCAGGAGCGCATGCTCACGGGCACCGGAACCGATCACCAGGACGCGCACGAGACGTCAGACTAGCCGGGTCAAACGGCTCACGGTTACAGCCCCTTGGATTCAGAGGATTTTCTCGAGCAGCCCCGTGAGGTCCTTGCGCTGCGCGGCGGTCAGGCGTCCGAGGCGCTTGTCGAACTCCCCGGAGAGCAGGGTCAGGCCTTTCCTGGCGGCCTGACGCCCGTCCGGGGTGAGCAGCAGCCGGTGGCGGCGCAGATCGGATGGGTCGATCTCGCGGCGCACGAACCCCGCGGCCTCGAGCCGCTTCAGGTAGAGCGTCACCGTCGCCTTGGGCATGCTCAACGTCGCGGCCAGTTCGGCCGGGTAGGGATGCTCGTCGATCTCGGCGAGCAGAAACAGCTCCTTGGACTCGAGGCCCAGCGCGCAGATCCCGGCCTCGGCGCACGAGATGACCGAGAGCAGCACCCGGTAGTTCAGTGACCAGATCTTGGCCGCATCGACTGCAGACATTCGACTTGCCAGATCGTTCAGCTATGAACTAGTTTTGTTATGAACAACCTCATGATGGAACAATCTACCAGGAAGTGGGCATCATGCCACTGGATCAATACGTGACACTCGGGCGATCCGGTCTGCGCGTCAGCCCCCTGTGCCTGGGTGCGATGACGTTCGGCGAAGACCTCGGCTGGGGCACCAGTGTGGAAGAGTCCCAACAGATCATCGACCGATACGTCGAACTCGGCGGTAACTTCATCGACACCGCCAACTTCTACACGCGAAGCCACTCCGAGAAGATCATCGGCGACCACATCGGGCGCCACCCCGCCCGTCGCGATCGGTTGGCGATCGCGACGAAGTTCAGCGGCAACCTGTATCCGGGGGACCCCAACGGCGGTGGTTCGGGCCGCAAATCGCTGATCAACGCCTGCGAAAACTCGTTGCGGCGCTTGCAAACCGACTACATCGACCTGTACTGGCTGCACATCTGGGACGCGAACACCCCCATCGAGGAGACCATGGCGGCACTCGAAGACCTCGTTCGCGCCGGCAAGGTGCGCTACATCGGGGTTTCGGACACCCCGGCGTGGAAGATCGCCCAAGCCAACCTCATCGCCGGTTTCCGGGGGTGGTCGGCGTTCGTCGGGCTGCAGGTCGAGTACTCGCTACTGGAACGCACCATCGAACAGGAACTCGTGCCCATGGCGTCCGAATTCGGCCTCGGCATCACGCCATGGTCGCCGTTGAAGAGCGGCGTCCTCAGCGGCAAATACACCCGCGCCAACGCTGGCCAGCACAACGCCGACCGCGGCGCCATGGTCGGTGCCTTCCTCAACGACAAGACCTACGCCGTCATCGACGAACTCGAGGCCATCGCGAAGGCACACGAGACCAACGTCGCCAGTGTGGCGCTGGCCTGGGTGCGCGCGCAGCGCGCGGTCTCGTCCGTCATCATCGGGGCGCGCCGGCTCTCCCAGCTCGAAGACAACGTCCGGGCCGTCGACGTGAATCTGAACGCCGACGAGCTGACGCGGCTCGATTCGCTGACCCAACCGAGGTTGGGGTTCCCGCACAACATGCTGGAAATGGCCCCGGGCATCACCAACGGCGGAACGTCGATCAACGGGGCCTGGGCGCCGGTCTCCGAGTACGTGATGCCCGAAGGCGTTCAGCCGTACTGAGATTGGCGGGTCACTCGCCCGAGTGCATCTTCAACGCGGCATCCACGTTGGCCTTCTTGTTCTCTTCGGTGCCCTTTGCCGCGGCCTTCTTGCGCTTGGCGACGACGGCGTCGACCGCGCCGTTGAGCGCCGAACCCAGCGGGAAGCCCAGGTAATGGGTGAGGAAGACGGCCATCTCCTTCAGCTCGCTCTCCGTGAGTTCACCGTTGAGGAGCGCGGCGTTGATCTGAATCTCGGCCAGGTCGCGATTCCCGATCGCGGTCACGGCCGTCAGCGTCATGATGCGCTTGTCGCGCATCGACAATCCCGGGCGCGTCCAGATGCTGCCGAACAGGTGATCCACGGTCAGGTCGAAGTACGCGTCGCCCTCGATGTTGGGCATCTCCCAGCCGTAGACCTCGTTCATCTTCGCGAGGCCCTTGCTGCGCAGTTCGTCCATTACGCCTCTTTCTCCGTGTGCGGTACCCCGAGGCCGGCGGCCAGCCGCTCATAGGCCAATTGGGCCAGCGGCAGGTCGACCGATACCGCCCCGCCCAGCGCCAGCGCCAGGCTCAGATCCTTCTCCCCCAGGCCGCGGGTGTGCAAGAACGGCTCATACAGGAAGTTGTCCGCCTCGAGGTCTTTCATGTCCTCACGCACCATGATGGCGCCCGGACCTCCGGTGAGCGCATCGGTGTGGCGCACCACCCGGCCCAGCGCCTGCAGGTCCAGGCCCGCCGCCTCGGCGAGTTTCATGGCCTCGCACGCCGCGGCGTAAGAGGTGAACGTCAACATGTTGCGCGCCAGCTTCATTCGCGTCCCGGCGCCCGGCTCACCGGCATGAATGACCATCGCCGCCCAGTGTTTGAATGCCGGCTTGATCCGCTCGTACACCTCACGGTCGGCGCCCACCATGGTGGCGAGCTCACCCTTCGCGGCGGCGGCAGCGCCGCCACTGACGGGGGCGTCGACGATGTGGACGCCCCGCGGCTTGAGTTCGGCCGCGAGTTCGACCGCGGTGGTGTCGCTGATGGTCGAGTGGATCGCGATGACCGTCCCCGGCTTGGCGTGCGCCGCCAACTCCCCGACCACCTCGCGCACCTGGGCATCGTTGAGCACGGTGATGTGGACGATGTCGGCGGCGACTGCAATGTCGGCGACACTGTCGGCCAGGCCGGCGCCCTTTTCGACCAGCGGGGTCATCGCCTCGGTCCGGATGTCGTAAACCGTTACACCGCCAGGCCATTCGGTCATCTTCGTGGCCATCGGAGCGCCCATATTGCCCAGCCCGATGTAGCCGAGGCGCGCATGTTCTTGACTCATGACCGGATTATCTGTCCGCCGTCGACATTGAAGATCTGCCCGGTGATCCACGACGCCTCGTCGGACAGCAGGAACAGACACATGCCGACCAGGTCCGCGGGCGTCCCCATCCGCGACAGCGGCAGCCCCTTGACGATGTCGGCGACGATCTCTTGCGGCGTGGTGGTCCGGTTGGCCTCGGTGTCGATGGGTCCGGGCGCGATCGCATTGATCCGGATCTTCTGGCCGCCCAGCTCGCGGGAAAGCTGCTGGGTCAGGCCGTTGAGCCCGACCTTGGCCAGGCCGTAGTAGTTCGCGTACAGCCAGGCCGCGGTGGACGACTGATTGACGATCGCCCCGCCGCCACGCTTGGCCATCTTCTTGTACACCGCGCGCGTGCACCACAACGCCCCGTCGAGGTTCACGCTCATGAACTTCTTGTAGTACTCCGGGTCGATGGTGAGCAGGAAGTCCAGCTTCATGCCCCCGAAGATCGCGGCGTTGTTGACCAGGTAGTCGATGCCGCCGAATTCGGCCAGCGTGCGGTCGGCCATCGCCTTGGCCGACGCCGGATCGGAGACGTCGACCGGGATGCTGATGGCGGTTCCACCGTCGGCGACGATCTGCTTGGCGACCGCCTCGGCCGCCTCGGCGTTGATATCGGCGACCACCACCGCCGCGCCCTCACGGGCCAGTGCCTCGGCGTAGGCCTGGCCGATGCCGCCCCCGGATCCGGTGACGATGCCGACCTTGTTCTCGAATCGCATGTTCGCAAGCTCCTCTAGTTGACCTTTAACCGACTGAAGTGGCAATAGTTTTGGTTTCCAGGTACTCCTCGAAACCGGCCAGGCCCATCTCGCGTCCGTTTCCGGACTGCTTGTACCCGCCGAAGGGCGCATCGGCGGAGTACCACACGCCGCCGTTGACATTGATCGTGCCCGCGCGAACCCGCGCGGCCGCCCTGGCGGCCCTGTCCGGGTCGGCCCCAAACACGGTGCCCGACAGGCCGTACGGCGAGTCGTTGGCAATGCGGACGGCGTCGTCGTCGCCGTCGTGTGGAATCACCGTCAGGACCGGGCCGAAGATCTCCTCGCGCGCGCAGCGGGCGTCGTTGCCCAGCCCCGCGATCACCGTGGGCTCGATGAAGAAACCGACTTCACGATCGGCCGGCCGCCCGCCACCGCAGGCGAACGTCCCACCCTCGACGAGCGCCGAGTCGAGGTAGCCCTGTATCCGGTCGCGCTGGCGCGCCGAAATCACTGGCCCGCAGATGGTTCCGGGGTCTGTGGGGTCGCCGGCCTTGATGCCGCCCATCGTTGCGGCCGCGATCGAGACGGCTTCGTCGTACTTCGCGCGGGGCACCACGAGACGGGTGGTGATCGCGCAGCCTTGCCCCGCGTGCATGCACACCGAGAACGCCGCCACGCCCACTGCACCGCCCAGGTCGGCGTCGTCGAGGACGAGGAACGCCGACTTGCCGCCCAGCTCCAGGAAGACCTTCTTGATGGTCGCCGCACCGTCGGCCATCACGGCGCGCCCTGTCGCAGTCGACCCGGTGAACGAAACCATGTCCACCCGAGGGTCTTTCGACAGCAAGGCGCCCACGCCGTGGTCGTCTGAGGTGACGATGTTGATGACACCGGGCGGAAAGTCGGTGTGCGCGGCGATGAGTTCGCCCAGCACGGCCGCGCACCAGGGAGTGTCCGGGGCGGGCTTCAGCACAACGGTGTTCCCGGCGGCCAGGGCGGGCCCGATCTTGGCGAGGTTGATCTGGTGGGGAAAGTTCCACGGGGTGATGGCGCCGACGACGCCGACGGCCTCGCGGGCGATGGTGCGCCGAGTGGGGATACCCATCGGCTTCGCCTCGCCGAGATCCTGGTTGTATTCGTAGGATTCGGCGGTGTCCGCGGCGAACGCGAGGTCGTTGACCGGGACTTCGAGCTGAGCGATGCTGGTGAGCATCCGCGGCGCCCCGACTTCGGCGATCGTCAGGTCGCGCAGCTCTTCGAGGTGCTGCTGCATCGCCTCGCGTAGTTGCCGCACGCACCGCACCCGCAATTCGGTGTCGCGCGACCAGTCCGTCTCGTCGAAAGCGCGGCGCGCGGCGTCGATCGCGCGGCCCATGTCGGCGGCGTCGGCGTTGGCGGCGACCCCCAGCACTTCCTCGGTCGCCGGATTGACCGTGGCGAAGGTGCCGGCGCCCCCGGCCGACATCGTGCCGTCGATGAAGAGTTCGCTTACGCCGTCGGCCAGCAAGGCCATCTCCCGCTCCCGTCTGTGCACGTTTCAACCCGGCACGCCAATCTAGTGGACAGTTGTCCGATATCGTCCGATCGAACCATAGCCGCCTGGTCTTCTGCGGTGCAAGGGCTGATCCCGCCAGGCGCACAAAAGTGCCCTAAAATTGCAGATTAAGCAATATGTTGGCGGCGCGGACTTGCTTCGCGCCGACACCATCCATTAGCTTGGACATGTGTCCAGCGATGCACTGGCGATCACATCCGACGCCGACCGCCAGACCGGTCAGCCGTCGCGCAATCGGCGCCAGGAGGAGACCTTCCGCAAGGTACTCGCCGCCGGCATCGAAACGCTGCGTGAAAAGTCCTACGCCGACCTGACCGTGCGCGCGGTGGCGGCCCGCGCCAAGGTCGCGCCCGCCACCGCTTACACCTACTTCTCGTCGAAGAATCATCTGATCGCCGAGGTCTACCTGGACCTGGTGCGCCAGGTCCCCTACTTCACCGACGTCAACGACCCGATGCCCACCAGGGTGGAACAGGTATTGCGTCATCTGGCCCTGGTGGTCGCCGATGAACCCGAAGTCAGCGCCGCCTGCACGACGGCGTTGCTCAGCGGCGGGGCCGACCCCGCGGTGCGTGCCGCCCGCGACCGCATCGGCGTGGAGATCCACCGCCGGATCACGTCCGCGATGGGCCCCAACGCCGATCCCACCACCGTGTCCGCATTGGAAATGTCGTTTTTCGGCGCGCTGGTCCAAGGCGGCAGCGGCGAATTCAGCTACCGCGAGATCGCCGACCGGCTGGCCTACGTGGTGCGGCTGATCCTGACCGGCGCCCGCGACACCAGCCACGAGACAGAGGCAGGAACTTAATCGATGACCGTCCATGTCGGCGACCACGAACTCGTCCTCGATCCCTACGATTACGACTTCCACGAGGATCCGTACCCGTACTACAAGCGGCTTCGCGACGACGCCCCGCTGTATCGCAATGACGAACTGAAGTTCTGGGCGCTGTCGCGGCATCAGGATGTGCTGCACGGGTTCCGCAACAGCACCACGCTGTCCAACAAATACGGCGTCTCGCTTGATCCGGCGTCGCGCGGCCCGCACGCCAGCAAGACGATGAGCTTTCTCGCGATGGACGATCCCGCCCACTTGCGTCTGCGCACGCTGGTCTCAAAAGGCTTCACCCCGCGCCGGATTCGCGAACTCGAGCCCCGGGTCACCCAGATCGCGACAAAACATCTCGACACCATGCTGGACAACGCGAAGAACGGGACTGTCGACTACGTCGAGGAATTCGCCGGCAAGTTGCCCATGGACGTCATCTCCGAGCTGATGGGTGTCCCCGAGCCGGACCGAGATCAGGTTCGGGCCTGGGCGGACGGGGTGATGCACCGCGAGGAAGGCGTCACCGATGTACCGCCGGAGGCCGTCGAGGCGTCCCTCAACCTCATCGTCTACTACCAACAGATGGTGGCCGAGCGGCGTCAGAAGCTGACCGAGGACCTGACCTCGGCGCTGCTGGAAGCCGAGATCGACGGCGACCGACTCACCGACGACGAGGTGCTCGGCTTCATGTTCCTCATGGTGATCGCGGGAAACGAGACCACCACCAAACTGCTTGCCAATGCTGCCTTCTGGGGCCACAAGAACCCGGACCAGCTGACCCCGGTCTACGACGATCTGTCACGGGTGCCGCTGTGGGTCGAGGAGACCTTGCGCTACGACACCTCCAGCCAGATACTGGCCCGTACCGTGTCCGGCGAACTCACCCTCTACGACACCACCATTCCCGACGGCGACGTCCTGCTGCTGTTGCCCGGTTCGGGCCACCGGGATGAGCGGGTCTTCGACAACCCTGACGATTATGTGATCGGGCGCGAAATCGGGCCCAAACTATTGAGTTTCGGTAGCGGCGCACACTTCTGCCTGGGCGCGCATTTGGCGCGGATGGAAGCCCGGGTGGCGCTCACCGAGTTGTTCAAGCGAATCCGCGGCTATGAAGTGGACGAGGCCAACGCCGTCCGCGTCCACTCCAGCAATGTCCGCGGATTCGCCCACCTACCCATGACCGTGGAGGTCCGCTGAATGCCCCGCTTTGACCCCTTGCCCGAACGACGGCCCGCCATCGTGGCCGGCGCCTCCTCCGGCATCGGAGAGGCCACCGCCATCGAACTCGCGGCGCACGGATTTCCCGTTGCCCTGGGCGCCCGCCGAGTCGAGAAGCTCAACGACATCGTGGGCAAGATCAACGCCGGGGGCGGCGAAGCGGTCGGATTCCACCTCGACGTCACCGATCCGAACTCAGTGAAATCCTTTGTGGCACAGTCGGTTGACGCGCTCGGCGACATCGAGGTGCTGGTGGCCGGCGCGGGCGACACGTACTTCGGCAAGCTCGCCGAGATCACCACCGACGAATTCGAGTCCCAGCTGCAGATCCACCTCGTCGGCGCCAACCGGCTGGCCGCCGCGGTCCTGCCCGGCATGCTCGAGCGGCAGCGGGGCGACCTGATCTTCGTCGGCTCCGATGTGGCCCTGCGCCAGCGGCCGCACATGGGCGCCTACGGCGCCGCCAAGGCCGCGCTCGTCGCGATGGTCACCAACTTCCAGATGGAGCTCGAGGGCACCGGCGTTCGGGCGTCGATCGTGCACCCCGGCCCGACGAAGACGTCGATGGGCTGGAGCTTGCCCGCCGAAAAGATCGGCCCCGCACTCGAAGATTGGGCCAAGTGGGGGCAGGCCCGCCACGACTACTTCTTGCGCGCGGCGGACCTGGCACGAGCCATCACGTTTGTCGCCGAGACTCCGCGCGGCGGCTTCATCGCGAACATGGAGCTTCAGCCCGAAGCCCCATTGACCGACAACAAAGACCGCCAGAAACTCGCACTCGGCGAAGAGGGGATGCCAGGCAAATGACCACCGCTATCGTGCCGCGGGTTTCCGGCGGTGAAGAAGAACACGGCCACCTCGAGGAATTCCGTACCGACCCCATCGGTTTGATGAAACGCGTCCGCGACGAGTGCGGCGACGTCGGCTGGTTCCAGCTGGCCGGAAAGCACGTCATCCTGTTGTCCGGCGCGGGGGCGAACGAATTTTTCTTCCGCTCCGCCGATGAGGATCTGGATCAGGCCGAGGCGTATCCGTTCATGACGCCGATCTTCGGCAAGGGTGTGGTGTTCGATGCCAGCCCGGAGCGACGCAAGGAGATGCTGCACAACTCGGCGCTGCGCGGCGAGCAGATGAAGGGCCACGCCACCACCATCGAGGGCGAAGTCAAGAAGATGATCGCCAACTGGGGCGACGAGGGCGAGATCGAGCTGCTCGACTTCTTCGCCGAGCTGACCATCTACACCTCGACCGCCTGCCTGATCGGGTTGAAGTTCCGCGAGCAGCTCGATCACCGGTTCGCGGAGTACTACCACGAGCTGGAACGCGGCACCGACCCGCTGTGCTACGTCGACCCGTATCTGCCGATCGACAGTTTCCGGCGTCGAGACGAGGCCCGCGTCAAACTCGTTGCGGTGGTGCAGGAGATCATGGACCAGCGGCTGGCCAATCCGCCGAAGGACAAGGCCGACCGGGACATGCTCGACGTCTTGGTGTCGATCAAGGACGAGGGCGGCACTCCGCGATTCTCCGCCGACGAGGTCACCGGGATGTTCATCTCGCTGATGTTCGCCGGGCACCACACCAGTTCCGGGACCTCGGCGTGGACCATGATCGAGCTGATCCGCCACCCCGAGGTTTACGCCGAGGTGCTGGCCGAACTCGAGGAGCTCTACGCCGACGGCCAGGAGGTGAGTTTCCATGCGCTGCGCTCGATTCCGAAGTTGGACAACGTGGTCAAGGAGACCCTGCGGCTGCACCCGCCGCTGATCATCCTGATGCGGGTCGCCAAGGGCGAGTTCGAAGTCGAGGGCTTCCCGATTCACAACGGCGACTACGTCGCGGCGTCCCCGGCGATCTCGAACAGGATTCCCGAGGACTTCCCCGACCCCGACGCCTTCAAGCCCGATCGCTACAACAAGCCCGAGCAGGCCGACATCGTCAACCGGTGGACCTGGATTCCGTTCGGCGCGGGACGCCACCGCTGCGTGGGTGCGGCGTTCGCCCAAATGCAGATCAAAGCGATCTTCTCGGTTCTGTTGCGCGAGTACGAATTCGAGATGGCGCAGCCGGCGGACAGCTATCACAACGATCACTCGAAGATGGTTGTGCAGCTCGCCCGTCCGGCGAAGGTCCGCTACCGCAAGCGCAATGCATAAGGAGTAAGTCCCATGGGCGGATTCAGGATCGAAGCGGATCTGGATTTGTGTCAGGGCCATGCCATGTGCGAACTGGAGGCGCCCGACTACTTCCGGGTTCCCAAGCGGGGCAAGGTCGAAATCATCGACGCCGAACCGCCCGAAGACGCCCGCGAAGAAGTCGAGCGCGCGGTCGATATGTGCCCAACACAAGCACTGTTCATCAAAGAGAAAGAAGACTGACCCATGACAGCACAGGCGTCACACTCCCGCGACGAACTCGAGGCATGGGTCGACCGCTGGCTGCAGGCCAACAAGGACTGCGAAAAGGCCGGTGACTGGCGGCCATTGGCGGACTTCTACACCAAAGACGCCACCTACGGCTGGAACATCGGCCCCAAGGAAGACGTGATGTGCGTCGGCGTCGACGAGATCCGCGACATCGCCCTCGGCCTGGAGATGGAGGGCCTGGAGAACTGGGTGTACGAGTACCAGAAGGTGCTCATCGACGAGAAGCAGGGCGAGATCGTCGGCTTCTGGAAGCAGATCGTCAACAAGGCCGACGGCACCCAGGGCGAGATCTACGGCATCGGCGGCAGCTGGTTTCGGCTCAATGGCGACAACCTCATCGAGTGGCAGCGCGACTTCTTCGACTTCGGTCACGTCGCGAAGATGTACGGGAAGCTGATCGAATCCGGCGATCTGAGTTCCGGCATGCAGAAGCGAATCGAGCGCAGCGTCGCCGGCGAGAAGCTACCCGGCTACTACCCGCTCGGCCAAGCCCCGGTGCCCATCTGGTGACGGCGCCGATGCGGAGGCGGGCCGCGGGAGCCAACCAAGCATTTGATTTGTTGCACGCGCTATGCTGACGCGACAAGGGTGCCTGTGGCACTCGTCACCTAGCTGGCCGGCATGAAGGGGCCGGTCAGCGCTGATCAATTCAAAGGCGAAATGGGGTCAGGACCATCGTGAAGACAAAAGGCGCACTGATCTGGGAGTTCAACCAGCCCTGGTCCATCGAGGAAATCGAGATCGGCGACCCGCAAGCGCATGAGGTCAAGATCCAGATGGAAGCGGCGGGCATGTGCCACTCCGACCATCACCTGGTCACCGGCGGCATCCCGATGGCCGGTTTCCCGGTGCTCGGTGGTCACGAGGGCGCGGGCATCGTCACCGAGGTCGGCCCGGGCGTGGAAGACATCGCCCCCGGCGACCACGTGGTGCTGTCGTTCATCCCGTCGTGCGGGCAGTGTCCGACCTGTCAGGCGGGCATGCGTAACCTGTGCGACCTGGGAGCGGGCCTGCTGGGCGGCGCCGCGGTGTCCGACGGGACGTTCCGCATCCAGGCGCGCGGCCAGAACGTCTTCCCCATGACGCTGCTGGGAACGTTCTCCCCTTACATGGTCGTGCACCGCAGCTCGGTGGTGAAGATCGACGAGTCGGTCCCGTTCGAGGTCGCCGCGCTGGTCGGCTGCGGCGTCACCACCGGCTACGGTTCGTCGGTCCGCACCGCTGACATCCGGCCGGGCCAAGACGTCGCCATCGTCGGCGTCGGTGGGGTCGGCATGGCAGCCCTGCAGGGTGCGGTCAGCGCCGGCGCCCGCTACATCTTCGCGATCGACCCGGTGGAGTGGAAGCGCGACCAGGCGCTGAAGTTCGGCGCCACCCACGTCTACCCCGACATCATGGCCGCGATGGCGGGCATGGCCGAGGTCACCTACGGCCTGATGGCCCACAAGGTCGTGGTCACCGTGGGCGAGCTGCAGGGCGCCGAAATCGACAACTACCTCAACATCACCCAAAAGGGCGGCACCTGCGTGCTGACCGCCATCGGAAGCCTGCTGGACACCAACGTCAACCTCAACCTGGCGATGCTGACCCTGATGCAAAAGAACCTGCAGGGCACCATCTTCGGCGGCGGTAACCCCCAGTACGACATCCCGCAGCTGCTGTCGATGTATAAGGCCGGCAAGCTGAACCTGGACGACATGATCACCCGCCAGTACAAACTGGAGCAGATCAACGACGGCTACCAGGACATGCTGGACGGCAAGAACATTCGCGGCGTCATCCGGTTCACCGACGCCGACCGGTAAACCAGCCGTCATCAGCCGCGTCTTTCCATGACCGGCTTTCCGCCACCTCATGGCGCCGGGACGAACCGGCGCCATGACGGTGTGCGGCGGTCGAACTCCCTCCTTGCGCCACAACGCAATCGGCGCACCGACGACCATCGGGGTGACTCGTCCCGAGGCGCCGGGCGTGCAATCTAGTGACAGGAGAAGAAATGACTGAAGCCGCGCAAGCCCAAGAGTCCCAGGCATCCCCGGCCCTGGCCGCGTCGCAGTCCTCGTGGCGCTGCGTGCAGGCGCACGACCGGGCGGGCTGGCTCGCGCTGATGTCCGATGACGTCGTCATCGAGGACCCGATCGGCAAGTCCGTCACCAACCCGGACGGCACCGGTGTCCGCGGCAAGGAGGCCGTTGGCACGTTCTTCGACACCAACATCGCGGCCAATCAGCTCTCCATCACCTGCGAGGAGACCTTCCCGTCGAGTTCACCCGACGAGATCGCCCACATTTTGGTGCTCAACAGCAAGTTCGAGGGCGGCCTCACCAGCTCGGTGCGCGGGGTGTTCACCTACAAGGTCAACGACGCCGGGCTGATCACCAACATGCGTGGCTACTGGAACCTCGAGATGATGCAGTTCGGCAAGGAGGAGTGAGTGCCCATGGCGTCGATCTTCACCAAGATCATCAACCGTGAACTTCCCGGCCGCTTTGTCTATGAGGACGACGACGTGGTCGCGTTCCTGACGATCGAGCCGATGACCCAGGGGCACACCCTCGTCGTGCCACGCGAAGAGATCGACAATTGGCAGGACGTCGGGGGCGCCGCCTTCGCCCGGATCATGACCGTGAGCCAGTTGATCGGCAAGGCCGTGTGCAAGGCCTTCAAAACCGAACGGTCCGGCCTGATCATCGCCGGGCTAGAGGTGCCGCACCTGCACGTACACGTCTTCCCCACCCGCAGCCTCAGCGACTTCGGCTTCGCCAACGTGGACCGCAACCCCTCACCGGAATCGCTGGACGAGGCCCAGGCGAAGATCAAGGCGGCCCTGGCTCAATTGGCGTGAACCGCGTGCTGCGCGTGCACGTCACTGATGCGCGGCAACGTCACCCGGAAGCAGCAGCCGTCGCCGGGCGCGGTGGTCACGCTGACCACGCCGCCGTGCGCCCGCACCAGCGACTCGACGATCGATAGACCCAGACCGGTACCGCCGCTGGCCCGCGCCCGCGACGAGTCGGTGCGATAGAACCGCTCGAACACCCGCGACGCGTCCTGCTCGCTCATGCCGGGGCCCTTGTCCGCCACTTCGAGTACGGCGTCGTCGCCGTCGGTGCCGACCCGCACCGTGACGTCGGCGCTCTCCGGGGTGTGCTGCAAGGCGTTGGCGATCAGGTTGCTCAGCACCTGCCGGATGCGGGGCTCATCGCCGAGCACCTCCGGTGTGCCGGGACCGTCGAGGACCTTCATGGTGATGGTTCGCTGAGGATCGATCGCCTGCGCGTCGTGCACGGCGTCGCTGGCCACCGCCAGCAGATCCACCCGGTTGCGTTCGAGCGGCCGTTGCACATCGAGGCGGGCCAGCAACAGCAAGTCGTCGACCAGCAGGCCCATCCGGGAGGCCTCGCTTTCGATCCGCGACAGCAGCATCGCGACGTCGCGGGCGGCGCCCTGGCGATATAGTTCCGCGAAACCGCGGATGGTCGTCAGCGGGGTACGCAGCTCGTGGCTGGCGTCGGTGATGAAGCGCCGCATCCGGTCCTCGGAGCCGCGGGCCTTCTCCGCGGAGGACTCCGAGGACGCCAGCGCCTGCTGAATCTGCGCGAGCATTCCGTTGAGCGCGAGCGACAGCCGGCCCACCTCGGTTCGCGGATCACGTTCTGGGACACGGCGATCCAACTGGCCGGACGCGATGGCAGCGGCCGTTCGTTCGACTTCGGCCAGCGGCCGCAGGCTGCGCTGGACCACCGCGAAGCTGGCGATTCCCACCAGGACCAGCACCGCCACCCCGATGCCGATCTGCAGCCAGACCAGTGATCCGACGGTGTGCTGGAGGTCGGACAGGTCGATCGCGACGGTGGTCAACCCGTGTGGCCCGTGCACCGATACGGCCCGCCAATGAATGTTCGAACCCTTCACCGAGGGCAGCGTCGTCGGATTGGGACCCACGTCGTTGTTGGCCGGCAGGGCCGGCTCGGCGTTGCGGTCGTTGATGGCGGTGAAGGGAGTGCCGTCGGTGCCAACGCCGCGCACGTAAAACTTCGACGGTGGCCGGCCCGGATCGGGGCCTTCGTAGGGCGGCGGTGACTGGCGACGCGGTGCCTGCGCCCAGCTGTGGGATGCGTCAAGCAGCGTCTGATCGATGCGGCTGAGCTGACTGTGACGCAGGATCGACGTCACCGCGACACCGGACACGGCGAGGCCGCAGGCGACCAGCACCAGGGTGGCGGCGACGAGCCCTATTCGGAGCGGCAGTCCACGTCGAGGCTGAGTGACCATCTCCCCAATTCTTCGCTACCGTTGACGGCCGCGCACGCGCTCAGCGCGGTTCCCGCAACACATAACCCACTCCACGCAGCGTGTGCAGCAACCGTTTCTCCCCGGTGTCGATCTTGCGGCGCAGATACGACACGTAGGACTCGACGACATTGACGTCGCCTCCGAAGTCGTAGCGCCACACGTGGTCGAGGATCTTCGGTTTGCTCAACACGGTGCCCGCGTTGATCACAAAGTAACGCAACAGCGTGAATTCCGTCGGCGACAGCGACACCGGTTGACCGGCCTTCCACACTTCATGGGTTTCCTCGTCGAGCTCGATATCGGCGAAAGTCAGTCGGGCGGTGCGCTGTTCGGCGCCGCCCTTGCCGGCGCGCCGCAGGATGACCCGTAACCGCGCAACGACCTCTTCGAGGCTGAATGGTTTCGTCACATAGTCGTCGCCGCCCAGCGTCAGGCCGGCGATCTTGTCCTGCAACGAATCCCGCGCCGTCAAAAACAACGCGGGGGCCTCGATGCCGTCGGCCCGCAACCGTCGCAACACCCCGAACCCGTCCATGCCGGGCATCATCACGTCGAGGATGACCGCGTCGGGGCGGGCTTCGCGCGCCCGGTCCAAAGCCTGGGCGCCATTGGTTGCCGTGTAGACCTCGAAGCCCTGGAACTTCAAACTCACCGAAAGCAACTCGACGATGTTGGCTTCGTCGTCGACCACGAGCACGCGAGCCTCCGGCTTGGTGCCGCTGGGAGTTGGCGATGTCATCAGCTGCTGCTGTCCCTTACTTGACGTTACCTATGGAAAGATTGTGTGATTCCTGAAAGCTCAGTGTCAACCGTCTGTTAGTAGTCTGCCAGGGGTCAACGCGTTGCCTTGGGAGGGATCGGCCTTTCCGGGCCTTGTCGTGAATAGACTCGAAGAATGAACCTCGCCAAAAGCATCGTGTCGGCGGCGACCGCTCCCGCGCGGGTGGGGCTGGCCGCGGCAGACGCGGGTCTGGGCGTGGCAACCGCGGCCGTCGGCGTGGCGAAGCGAGCGTTGGGCGAGAACGGATCCACCGGCACGAACCCGATGACGTCGATGCTGGGTCTCGACGACGCGCTCGTGCGCGCCAACCGGCTGGCCAGGTTGCTCGACGACGACGCCCCGCTGGGCCGGGCGGTGGCCCCGGACGGGCCGCTCGATCGCTTGCTGCGCCCGGGCGGGGTGGTCGACATGCTGACCTCGGAGGGCGGTCTGCTCGACCGCCTGACCGCCGAGGGCGGGGCCTTGCAGCGCACGCTGCAGCCCGGCGGCCTGGCCGATCAGCTGGTTGCCGAGGAGGGTTTGATCGAGCGCCTGCTGGCCGAGGACGGGCTCGCCGACCGGCTGCTCAGTGAAGGCGGGCTGGTCGACAAGCTGACGGCGAAGCATGGGCCGCTGGACCAGCTCGCCGACGTTGCCGACACCCTGGCGCGGCTCACGCCCGGGATGGAGGCGCTCGAGCCGGCGATCGCCACCCTGCAGGACGCCGTCATCGCGCTCACCATGGTGGTCAACCCGCTGAGCAGCATCGCCGACCGGATCCCGCTGCCTGGGCGCCGGCGCCCCTCGTCGCGCGCGGTGCGCCCAGCGCGCGTGATCGACAGCGACCAGTGACCGATTAGGCTTGGTCCCAATTTGACCCCGCCTCTTAGCTCAGTGGTAGAGCCGGGTAGAACGTCAGTTGGATGCTCAGGCGGTCAGAGCGTCAATAGGACTGGCCGTCGGCGTACCGCTTCCGCCGGTAGTAGCGACCGCTGCCGCGATTCCTTGCCTTGTACGTCGGCAGCTGGCTGTCACAGTTGGGGCAAATGAGCCGCAGATTCTCCCGACGATCGTTGCTTGCGTCTCCATTGATGTGGTCGACGATCAGCGCCAGGGTCACGCCGTTCCACTTGTCCTCGATGCCGCAGATCGCACAATAACCGCCCTGCTGCTCATAGAGGTAGTCGCGGACGTAGTGGCCCTGGTAGGACATGCGCCCACAGACTCCGGTGTCGAGCCAGGCCTCCAAGAGCAAGCGTCGGCGGTGTGACTGTTGGCATCCGTTGGTGCAGAACACCTTTCGCCGACGGCCTTCGAAATCGACTCCGCACCCGAGACAGGTCGTTGACACAAGACGACGCTATCCCTCAGTACCGACAGGAATGGAGCCGCGTGAGAGACTCGAACTCTCGACATCCGCTTTACAAGAGCGACGCTCTACCAACTGAGCTAACGCGGCCGGGGCTGGCTCGATAAGCCACGACGATTCTACGACAGGGTGATGCCGTCCGAGCCACGCGTCGACTCGAGCCGGCGGAGGTGCGGGCCGCCCGGGTCGCCTCGTCATGTAGGGCGGAAGCTCGCGAACGGAGCGCCTTGGTAAGCGAGCGGTCGTCAGCTCAATGCTGCGTTGGCGTGCTCAACCCTCCCTGGCCTCGCGGTGGTTGTCGTCGTCCTCGCCGTCCCAGTAGGCCCATTCGGGAAGCGGTGTGTTGGGCATGGCGCCAAAAGCGGATGCCTCATACCCGGGTTGCCCACCATTTCCCTTCCACCGTGGATCGAGTCTGTTCGCTCGTGACCGCCTGACCCCGCGGGTGATCAGAGCGATGGTGCCTCCGACGACAAAAGCGATCAACGCGACTTTGAGAACCAGCAATAGCAATGTCACGGCTGCATGCGCTCCTCGGCGCTGAGCGGTAACTGCCTGCAGGACAGGGGTTTGCGACACGAGGCGGCGCGGGGGGTGGAACCCGCCCGCTTCCATAGCGTGGGCCGTTCAACGCACACGAAGCTACACACCCTGCTTACGGGTGGCCCGGAAGGTTGTCCAAACCTCCCTGGATCCCTTGCAGATCCCCTTCGATACCTTGCAGCTTTCCTTCGATGGCCTGCAAATCGGAGAGAGCATCCTGATAGGCCGGCTGCATCTCGTCCGGGGCCGTAGGCAGGGACTGAGGGCAGTACGCGACGATGGCGCCGGCGGTGACATGAGTACTTTGATCGGCGTCCCAGATCGACGATCGCTGCACGAATCCGACGGCATCTGAGAAATTGTGCTGATGTGCCAGGAAGTCGCAGACGGCGTGCCCTTGGGCCATCGCGTAATCCTGGCTGGGAATCGGTATGCCTTCGTGCTTCAACGCGGCGATGAACGCCATGTCGGCAACGCCAATCCGTGGGGCGGGCGCTGGCGGCGCAATTCGACTGGGCGCCGGCGGCGCAATTCGACTCGGTGACGACGCGGCCGGCGGCGGGGCTTGGGTCGGCTGGGCAGATGAATCCTGGTGGCGGACGGCGAATATCACGATCACCGCCGCGGCGACGGCCACCACCGATAGCGGCAACGCCGCCACCAGGCCCAGGCGGCGCAGCACGCCGCTGCGCTGGAGGAGCGCGCTGCGGGTCTTGTTGCGCCGCGGCCGGGAGTCGGCGACCACCTGGGTTTCACGCACGCTAGGCGCGTCCCCGAGAGGCACCCCTGTGCTGTGGGCCAAAAGCTCGTCGAGCAGTTCGTCGACCTCTCGCGACGACGGCTGGCCGCCCCGCTCGCGCACCGTTCGGCGCCCAAGAGCGATGCGCCGCAATTCTGAGTCGATCGTCTCGCGGTCGCGCATGTCAACCAGTTTGAGCCTTCATCGGCATTGATGTCACGCGGTCCGATGCGAAAGACTCGCGGTGGGTCAACCAACCGGAGCCGAGAAATCGAAGCAATGGACGGACGTGATCATCGTGAGCCGTAACGGACGCACCGCGCCGCTCGTCCTCGCCGCGGTCGCGATCATGTCCGCGCTCGCCGCTTGTTCGGCGTCGCCTTCCATGAACGCGACCCGCGCCGCCACCACGACATCGGCCATCGCACCGCCGACACGGGTGGTGCCCGTCGATGCGGGCACGCCCTTAGGCGCGCAGCCTCGCCTGGCGTCAGACCCCGTGCAACTGGCCGACGACCTCGTCGCCGACGAGCGCGCGCTGCGCGACCCGGCGACGCCGGATCCGGCGCTGACGGCGGCGGCACACCGCGAGCAGGCGGCCTATCGCGCCATCGGACACCATCCCGAATGGGATGCGGCCACGCGTCCGCGCATCCCGGCGGAGCTGGTCGATGTCTACGACCGCAACGTCGACGCCCGCCGGCAACTCACCGCGCTGACCCCGGTGCGAGACAACCTGCCGGCGTGGCGCATCGAGCCGCCGGCCCCGGCCGACGAGCTGCTGAACTACTACCACCAGGCGGAGGCGGAATCCGGCGTCGGCTGGAACTACCTGGCCGCGATCAATTTCGTCGAGAGCCGCTTCGGCAGCATCGTGGGCGCGAGCACCGCCGGCGCCCAGGGCCCCATGCAGTTCCTGCCCTCGACGTTCGCCGGCTATGGGCAGGGCGGCGACATCCACTCGCCCCGCGACAGCATCCTGGCTGCGGGCCGCTACCTGGCCGCCAACGGGTTTGCCAACGACCCCGATCACGCCCTCTACCGCTACAACCACGCCGGCGAATACGTGCGCGCGGTCGACCAATACGCGGCGCTGATCGCCGCCGATCCCGCTACGTTCGCCACGTACTACCGCTGGGACGTCTATTGCCGCACGACGGCCGGCGACGTCTTGTTGCCCATCGGGTACGACGCGTCTGCGCCGGTCCCGGCCGCGGATTACGTGGCGGCCCACCCGCAGTAGTCCACGATCAGTGCAGGATCAGTACAGGGGCACCCAAACACCGAAGAACCAGTAACCCCAACCGCCGTACTGCCAGTTGAAGACCGGGATGGCGGTAAAGGTGTTGTAGCTGAAGGGTCCGAAATCGGCCCGCGCCACAGCCACGTCACGCGGCGCTCCGGCCCACGGCCGGTTCCAGCCACCCGGAGGCGGCGGACCATCCCAGCCACCCGAAGGCGGCGGGCCCTCCCAATGCGGCGGCGGGTGGCCCGGAGCCCGGCCGTCGTTCCAGCCGTAGCCATGCTGGCGAGGTGGCGGAGGCGCCCCGTGGCCCACGATGCTGAAGCCGGTGTCGAGGCCAACCGGCCCGCCGATCTCGGCGTTACCGCTCGCGTAAACGCCGCGCGGCGGAATGTACGGCGGGTGCGGCGGCTGCGTGCTCGGCGGATTCAGCGACGCGTACACCTCCCCGCCGAGTTGCGGCGTGGTGGTCTGTCCACTCGCCGGCGCGGTGGTTTGCGCACTCGGCGATGTCGTTTGCGCACTCGTCGACGTCGTTTGCGTGGCCGGCGTCGTCGTCTGCGCACTCGGCGATGTCGTTTGCGTGGCCGGCGCCTGAGTCGTTTGGGTGGCCGGCGCCTGGGTGGTTGGGGTAGCCGGCGGCTGGGTGCTCGGCGTGGTCGGCGGCTGGCTTGGGGTGGCCGGCGCTGCAGTGGTCTGCGGGGGATTTTGCGGGATCTGCACCCCGCCTCCCGCCTGCGCGCCGCCTCCCGCCTGCACGCCCGGCCCGCTGAGGTCACCACCGCCGCCCACGCCGCCGCCTCCGCCGTGGCAATTCGGGCACGGCGGCGGCGGGTCAAGTGGCGCGGAGTAGGCCGAACCGGCGTCCAGAGTCGCCATCGAGATACTCAGGCCAACGGCCACCGCCGCGGCGCTGATGACACGTTTCATAGACATAGCTGCGTCCCCCTAGGATGTCGATGGCCTGCGCTATGGGCAGGTGACGTACAACTCGAATGACTTGGTGACCTGCTGTGGTTGTTGCGGGTTGCTCATGTCGACGCCCGTAGCGGTGCCCTTGATCGCCCATGCCTTGCCGTTGACCGCGACCCCGGCACTGCCGCCCTGGTTGGGCGCGGCGTCGGAGAAACCGAGCGCAACGCCGTTGACGGTGCCCAGCCCCACCGAATGGACCAGCGGCGGGTTGCCATGGCTGACCACGGCGCCCAGCCCGGCGGTGGGGTCGCCGATCCCGATGTTGGTGTTGTCACCCGCGACGGTGCAGGTGACCTGCCCGCTGACGTTCTGATTCTGACCGTCGACGATCACCCGCGGACCCGCTGCCGCCGGCGCGGAAGACGAGCCCGACGACCCGGTACTGGACTTGTTGCCCGAACATCCGGCACTGGCCGCGATCACCAGGGCCACGCCGGCCACGCCGACTACGATCCCACGCTTCACTACTCTCCCCTTCGTGTCGCTGGTTCCGCTGCCTCGTCACCTTGGTCGCATCACCACAGGTGGACGCGTTCGAGGCCGGTCGGCCGGATATCCGATACCCGAGAACCGCTAACGGTACGTTACGTGGCGCCGGATGAGCTGCGCCTATGGGTATCTCTCACGGGAGAACGCGCAGCCCCCACCTGTCCAGCAGCGGGTTGATCAGCATGAAGTAGGTCGTGTAGTCGTCACCGTCGGGCGAGGACATCAACAGACCGACCGCGCTCACGGTGCCGTCCGGGTTCATCACGAAGCCGGGACTGCCGCTGTCGCCGTCCAGGCTGAACACGCTGGCTTCGACGACGTCGCCATCGATGCCTTTGATGGCACCGCAGGTCTCACCAGTCACCGCACCGATCTTGCAGAACGGCATGCCGGGATGAATCTGGGCGCGGCTCAACACATCCCGAACCTGATACCTGCCGCCGACGTCGCCCACCGGCATGCCGACACCCGGCTCGAGGCGGATGATCGCGGCGTCCCGCTTGGTGCCTTCATGTTCGCTGGCCGAGATCTTGCCGAGCGGGGCATCGTTGCCATACGTCCACTCCGCACCGTCGTGTGAGTCGCAGTGCCCGCTGGTCATCAGGTAGTAGCTGCCGTCGGCGCCCTGCGCCGCGAATCCCGCTGTGCACCTACCGGATTCATGATCGACACCCATGCCAGGCACCGGGGGTGGCGATGGCAGAGCCGGGGGCGGTGCTGCGGCAGCGGTTTTCGCCACCGTCGCCGCGGCCACCAACACGGCCCCGACTAGTACCAGCCCCCGCGACCACGGCATGCTCACACCGTCCCCCTCCGCTTATGCCCGGCAGCTAGTAGCAGCGTCGCCCGCCTCGAATGTGCTGGCGTCCAGCCGGTTCCTGGCGTGTGGTTCATCCGGCGTCGACATGGCGAGCCAGGAAGTCCAGGACGGCGCCGGCGAAGATGTCGTTGCGGTCGCCGGCGACCATGTGCCCCGCACCGCGGACATCGGTGAACTCGACCTGCGGGAAACGCGCCAAGAATTCGTCGGCGCGCTCTTGGCTGACGAGGTCGCTCATCTGCCCGCGGACGAGGAGCATCGGCACCCCGCCGCGCAGGATCGCCTCCACGGCCGCGTGCATCCGATCGGGGTCGGTGACCTCGAACGGCGGGAATGCCGCAGTGCCGCTGATGAATTGCGGATCCCAGTGCCAATACCAGCGGTCGCCGCGGCGACGCAGGTTGGCGGTCAGGCCGTCCAGATCGGTCGGTCGCGGACGATGCGGGTTGTACTCGGCGATCGCGTCGGCGACTTCGTCCAGCGAACCAAACCCCGATTCCACCCGCTCGGCCATGAAGGCGTGTATCCGGTTCGCCCCGGACTGGTCCATGTTCGGGACGATGTCGACCAACACGACCGCGCTCGCGATGCCCGGGGACAGCTCGCCCGCGAGCAGCATCGACGTGAAGCCCCCGAGCGAGGCGCCGACCAGCACCGGTCGCGGAGGCAGGGTGCGCAACACCTCTTGGACGTCGCCGGCGAAACTGACAACGCGATAGTCGCCGTCGCCCGACCAGTCCGATTCGCCGTGGCCGCGCAGGTCCACGGTGACGGCCTGCCACCCGCGCGCGGCGACCGCGGCAGCGGCCTTGCCCCACGAACGGCGCGTCTGCCCGCCGCCATGCAAGAACACCACGGCGCGCGCCTGAGGATCCCCGAGGCGATCGGCGACGATCTGAACTCCGCCGGGGCCCCGGATCGTGAACGGTTCAGCTGCCGTGGGCACCAGGTGATACTAAGGTGCCCCCAACCAGCGGCCGCATTCGCTTGACGTCAACAGCGTGCGGCGGCGTCAATTTAGTGGGCGTCGGTCGGTGCCGGCGCCGCGCGGAATCGGACCGAAGCGAAGGAGACGGTATGCATCTCGACGAATACCTGTCGCGGGATGCGACCGCGCTGGCCGAGCTGGTCGAGCGCAAACAGGTCACCCCGGCCGAACTTCTCGCGTTGGCCCGGAAACGGGCGGACTCGGTGAATCCGCGGTTGAACGCCATCGTCCGGCGCCTCGACGACGTCGCCGACGCGCAAGCCGCCGACCCTGGCCTGAGCGGGCCGTTCGCCGGCGTCCCATTCCTGCTCAAAGACCTCGGCCAGGAATACCGCGGCTTTCCCACGTCGTGCGGGTCCCGGTCGCTGGCCAATGACGTCGCCGAACGGCACGCGCTGGTCACGCAACGGTTCCTGGACGCGGGCCTGGTGATCTTCGGGAAGACCAATACGCCCGAATTCGGGGCCAAGGGCGTGACGGAACCCGACTACTGGGGTCCGGCCCGCAACCCGTGGAACACCAAGCACACGCCCGGCGGCTCGTCGCCCGGCTCCGCGGCGGCGGTGGCGGCCGGCATCGTTGCCGCGGCCGGGGCCAACGACGGGGGCGGGTCGATCCGAATCCCCGCCGCCTGCAACGGACTCGTCGGCCTCAAGCCCAGCCGAGGCCTGGCACCCTACGGCCCGCAGACCGGCGAATTGATGTTGGGCATGGCGACCCAGGGGGTGGTGTCGCGCACGGTGCGCGACAGCGCCGCGCTCTATGACGCGATCATCGGGCACCAGCCGGGCGCCGCCTACCGAGTCGCGTTGCCCGACACGCCATTCAGCGAGCTCATCAAGCGCCCTCCGGAGAAGTTGAAAATCGGGTACTCGGCGCGCTCGGCCATCAACTCGCGGCCGAGCCCGGAGGCCGTCGCCGCGGTCGAGAAGACGGCGGTGCTACTGGGCGAATTGGGCCATCAGGTCGAAGAGGTCACGCCGCCTTACGATGACGCCGCGTTGGGCCGTGACTTTCTGACGATCTGGTTCGCGCAGCTTCACCAGCAGGTTGCCGACATCAAGCGGCGAACGGGGGCCCGGGACAGCGACTTCGAGGCCGACACGTTGGCCGTCAGCGAAATCGGCCGATCCGGTGGCGTCCTGGCGGTCATGTCCGCACTGGAAAACAGGAATGACTACATCCAGTCCCTGGCCGAGTTCCACGACGCCCACGACTACTTCCTGACCCCCACCCTGGCCGCCCCGCCCCTGGAGGTGGGCGCCACGGCGACGTCGGCGGTGCTGCAGCGCGCGGCCCGGGTGATCAGCAGGCTGCACGCGGGAAAACTCATGGGGCTCAGCGGAATTCTCGACGACCTCATCCAGGAGAGCCTGGGCTGGGTGCCCTACACGCAGCTGGCCAACCTCACCGGGCGCCCCGCAATCAGTGTCCCGCTGCATTGGACACAGGGCGGGCTTCCGCTGGGTGTGCAATTCGTGGGGGACCTTGGCGCGGACGGCGGCCTCCTGCGGTTGGCCGCCCAACTCGAAGAGGCGAAACCGTGGGCCCACCGGCATCCGGCGATGGCCTCGGATTAGCCCATCCCCCAACGGGTTAGGCGGGAGGATCGGTGTCCTGCGGGCTGTCCTGCGGGCCGCGCTGGCCCCGCCACAGACTGGCGAAACGTCGGGCGATGGCGCCGAGTCGCCCGCCCGCGTGTTGGGAGGCCTTGATCCGGCCGAGGGTCTCCCGGCCTTCGTTCGCGTAGTCCTTGACCGATTCGTCGCCTTCCTCGGCACGCATGTCTGTCCTCCGATCCCGCTGGGTCGCGGTTTGTCATCCCGGGACTTGATGCTCGGGCGGTTCCGATGGCGTCAAGCGCTCCGGCGGTTCTGTCGGCGTGAGCCGTTCGGGCGTTTCTGTCGGTGTGAGGCGCTCCGGCGTCTCGCCTGGCGTCCCCGGCTCCGGTGGCTCCGAGTTACCTGGCCGCTCCGCCGACAATGGCCTGAGGTCCGTATCGCTCATGCTCAGTCCTCCCATCGGCTCAAAACCGCGTACCCGCCGCACCCGGCCGGCCAAACGCTGCCGGTCTCGAACCACGGCCAGCAGGTGCCGAGGGCGGGTCGGCCGCTTACACTTCAGCGGTGGTGGATCTGGCGCAAAAGAGGTCGGCAGTGAAGAAAGTCCCGCTGGGCATCGGAATCGCCGTCGTCGTGTTGCTCGCCGTATTCGCGATACCGATCAAACAACGGTGCGGGGCGCCGGGCTTCCCGTGCGCGTCGACGCTGGATAACAAGGGCAATACCCACTACTACTACGAGGACGAACCGGCGGGTGTCTACCTCGCTGAAATCGTCACCGGCACCAACATCACGCTCTTTTATAAGTCGGGCGAGGACCTGGTCAAGGCCAGATAGCACTGCCGGGAGACAGCATGGGAATCCGCAGGAGCGCCGCGGGGTTGCTCGCGGCGGCAATGCTGACCACAAGCGCGCCGGTGCAGGTAGCGTTCGCCACCGTCGGCAAAGGCCCATGTGGCGCAAATGCGTTGTGCGCCAACGCCCCTGCACCCGACGGGGGTGACCAGGCCGCCGCGGAGCGCGTGATCATCGACGGCTACATCAAGAAGCAAGTCGGATGCACGCCGACCATGCCGCCCAATCCGGTGTCGATCGCCTGGGATCCCCCAGGCTTCACGCCCGGGGTCGGCGGCTCCGGCGTCATTCACGATGCCAACCCGGCGCTGGGCGGCCAGTATCGCGCCGACTACGTCGCCGGTCGATGGCACATCGAGTACCTGTACTGCTGAGTGCGACGGTTTGCTGGCCAGCGCCAGGCGATGGCAGTCCGCTCCGACGTATCCGCGCGGTAACACCTTCGGCTCGATCCGTCTCCCGCTCGAGGCTCCGCGGAGATCATCGCGGCCGCACCCCGGCACCGCCCAACCAAAATATGCAGGTAGAGCCCGCGATCGCGGGTGCGAATCACGCCCGCGGGGCCCGGTGAATGCGCTCTCGATTGGGGCCTTCACAGCTAGCTAACGCATACTTGTCACCATGCTCGAAGCGACATCGCCGCTCACCGCCGTTGCGGGGTTCGGTGATGCGCTGGGTGTGGGCAGAGGTTTGTGATGGCCCGCTCGGGCGGCGCGCATCGCCGCCATCGAGCCGTCCGTCAACCCTCCCGTTTCCGTAAGGGGCTGACGCGCACCGTGGGTGCGCTGGTCTCCGTGGCGGCGGTGGGGCTGACCGGGGCCGGGTACTACGTGGCGCACGGTGCGCTGGGCGGCATCACCGTCTCCAACGCGCTGCAGCCCGACGATCCGCGGTCCAGCGGCGACAACATGAACATCCTGCTGATCGGGCTGGACTCGCGGAAAGATCAGGACGGCAACGACCTGCCCTACTCGATCCTGAAGCATTTGCATGCCGGCGATTCCGACGACGGCGGCTACAACACCAACACGATGATTCTCGTGCACGTCAGCGCCGACAACAGGGTCGTCGCCTTCTCGATCCCGCGCGACGATTGGGTGCCCTTCACGGGGGTCCCGGGCTACAACCACATCAAGATCAAAGAGGCCTATGGGCTGACCAAGCAGTACGTCGCCCAAAAGCTGGCCAACCAGGGGACGAGCAGTCAGAAGGAACTCGAGACCAAGGGCCGTGAAGCGGGCCGGGCGGCGACCCTGCGCGCGGTGCGCAGCCTCACGGGCGTTCCCATCGACTATTTCGCCGAGGTGAATCTGGCCGGTTTCTTCGATCTGGCCCAGACGCTGGGCGGCGTTGAGGTGTGCCTGAACCATGCCGTCTACGACTCGTATTCCGGCGCCGACTTCCCGGCCGGGCGCCAGCGACTGAGCGCCTCGGAGGCGCTGTCGTTCGTCCGGCAGCGTCACGGCCTGGACAACGGCGACCTGGACCGCACCCACCGGCAGCAGGCGTTCATCTCGTCGGTCATGCAGGAGCTGCAGGCCGCGGGCACCTTCACCAACATCGACAAGCTCAAGAACCTGATGGCGGTGGCCCGCAAAGACGTGGTGCTCTCGGCCGGCTGGAACGACGACATGATCCAACGGCTCGGCGGGCTCGCAGGCGGCAACGTCGAATTCCGGACGCTGCCGGTGGTGCGCTACGACAACATCGATGGCCAGGACGTCAACATCGTCGACCCGGCGGCGATCAAGGCCGAGGTGGCGGCGGCGATCGGCAGCGACGCACCGACCACCGCGGCCACCACCACGGCCGTCAAGCCCGATCCGTCGACGGTCGTCGACGTGGTCAACTCCGGCAGCATGAGCGGGCTTGCCACCGAGGTATCGCGTGCGCTGAAAAAGAAGGGCTACACCCCGGGCCAGGTCCGCGACCGTGAGTCCGGCGAGCCGACCACCACATCGATCGAGTACGGCGCCGGTGCGCAGACCGACGCACGCAACGTGGCCAACCTGCTCGGCCTCGACGCGCCCGCTCAGCCCAACCCGAGGGTCCAGCCCGGCCACATCCGGGTGACGGTGGATACGAATTTCTCGATGCCCACGCCGGACGAGACCCAGATGGACAGCACCCAGATGGACGACGCAACGAGCACCAGCAGCACCACGTCCACCAAGGCCAAGTCCTACTACTACAACGGCACCACCACGACCTACCCGACGCCCGATCGGGGGAAGCCGATCGACGGCGGCGGCGTGCCCTGCGTCAACTAGCGTTGATCGCCAGCGCGGCGAAGCCGGGCGCCGCCATCACGCGTGCGTGCCGCCGTCCATGCGGATCTCGGTGCCCGAGATCCAGGCTCCATCATCGGATACCAACATGGCGATCACCCCGGCGACCGCGTCGGGTCCGGCCATTCCCGTGCCGCTGGACTCCGTCGTCGTCGGCAGAACCGGCATCAGCCGCGAAAACAGCGACCAGTCAGCGTCTTTGGGGATGTAGCCGCCGGTGGCGTCGGTGATCCCGGACTTGATGCTGCCCGGGGCAACGCACGCCGCGCGCAGACCCCGCTTGGCGTATTCCAGGGCCAGCGAGTGGGTGAAGGCCTGGATGCCGCCCTTGCTCGCGGCGTACGCGGCCATATAGGGATGGGCGAACGAGGCCGACGTCGAGCTGAAGTTCACGATCGCGCTGCGCGGGTTCGCCAACAACGCGGGTAGCGCCTCCCGGACCACCAGAAAGGTTCCCGTCAGGTTCACACCGACGATCTGGTTCCAGAGCTCGAGGCTGGTCTCGTGGGTATGCGCGGCCCGCAGGATGCCGGCGGCGTTGACCAGCGAGTCAAGCCCACCCAGTTGCTCGACGGCCAGGCGTACCCCGTCGACCACCGAAGCCTCGCTGCCGACGTCCATCGGCAGGGTGGTGAGACGTTCGGCGGTGCCGGCCTGCTGAGCCCGGGCCCGCGTCGTGGCCAAGCCGTCGGACGCCACGTCGGAGGCCGAGACGGCGGCACCCTCGTCGAGCAAGCGCAGCGCGGTGGCCTGACCGATGCCCGACGCGGCACCCGTCACCAGGATCCGCTTGCCCTCGAGTCGCTTCATAGCTTCTCCCGTTCAGTAGGCGCGGCGACGGGTCAGGGTGCCACCACCCCGCGCAGCGCATCCTCGCCGTACATCTGCACCATCATCGAGGAATAGTCCGGGCCGCGGCGCAGAATGTGTCCACCGTCGACGTTGATGCACTGGCCGGTGATCCACGCCGCCGCGTCGCTGAGCAGGAACATCGCCAGGTTGGCGACGTCTTCGACCTCGCCGACCCGCGGCAGCGGTGTGCACAGCGCGTAGTCGCCGCTGATCTCCGGCGACTGGATCACGCTGGCGTCGACCAGGTCGGTGCGGATCAGGCCCGGGCGGATGCTGTTGACCCGCACCCATGACGGGCCGAGTTCGTCGGCGGCCAGCATCATCATGTGGTCGATCGCCGACTTGGTGACCCCGTACGGCCCGAACCACCGGTGGGTGTTGCTGGCCGCGATCGACGAGATCCCGATGAACGAGCCGCCACCGCCGCGCACAAGCTCGCGCCCCACGTGCTTGAGCACGTACATGGTGCCATTGACGTTGAGGTCGACGGTGTTTCGCCACGCCTCCGAGTCGATATGGGTGATCGGTCCCACCGTCAGCGACCCGCCCGCGCAATGCACAGCGCCGTGCAGCCGGCCGTGCCACGCCGTCGCGGCGTCGACCGCGCGGACCACCTCGTCCTCGTTCGTGACGTCGGTGGGCTCATAGCGAATGGAGCCGTTGCCGGGCAGGGCTTCGATCTCCTTGACCGCCTCCGCGAGTCGATCGGCGTTGCGGCCGACGATCATGACCGAGGCGCCGGCCGCGACCAGCCCGGCGGCCACGCCCTTGCCGATTCCGCTACCGCCTCCGGTGATCAGATATGTCCGGTCTTGGAAAGAAAGCTGCACGCAAGCCGCCTCTCAACTGAAACAGGTTCTAGTCATCGAACCATGCGTCGATTCCGGTGGCGACGACTCCCCCGGGCATGCGACGAGAGCACGCCCGGCTACGGGGTGTCGCGACGCGCCAGCTTGGTCGGCTTGGCGTTGCGCCAGTCCTCGACGTCGGGCGGCAGGCCGATGGGGTACCTGTTCTCGTTGTGCGCCGCCCAGTGCGCGTGGCCGAGCTCGTGGATGTGGAACGCATGCCGCAGCGCTTCGGTGAAACCCATCGCGTCGGAGGCGGCGTTGACCGAATCTTTGATCAGCATGGCCGCCATGGTGGGCCGCTCCGCGATGCGCCGCGCGAATTCCAGTGTCTTGTCGGCTAATTCGTCGACCGGGAACACCTTGGACACCATGCCAAGCCGGTAGGCCTCGTCGGCGTCGAGCGCATCACCGGTCAGCAGCAGTTCTTTGGCCTTGCGCGGACCGAATTCCCAAGGGTGGGCATAATATTCGACACCCGGCATACCCATCCGCACGCCGACCACGTCGCTGAACTTCGCGTTGTCCGCGGCGACGATCAGATCGCACGCCCAGATCAGCATCAGCCCGGCCGAGATCGCGTTGCCCTGGACCTGGGCGATCGTGATCTTGCGCAGATCGCGCCAGCGGCAAGTGTTTTGGAAGAAGTAGTGCCACTCCTGTAGATAGGTCTTTTCCGCGACCGGATCCCGGGTGGCGCCGTTGATCCGAAAGCTCGGATGCTGTCCCGCACCGGGCGCCCGCTCGGCGAGCGCCAACTCCGAGCCCAGGTCGTGGCCGGCGGAGAAGTTTTTGCCGCGGGCGGCCAGGATGACCACCCGGACGGTGTCATCGGCCTCGGCGCGCAGGAACGCCTCGTCGAGCTGAACCAGCAGGCCGCGGTTCTGCGCGTTGTGAGCGTCGGCCCGGTTGAGCCAGATGCGCGCGATGCTGCCCTCGTCGAGGGTCTCGTAGGTCACCAGCTCCTCGGCGTCGGCGTTGCCCGCCTGAGCGCCGGCTTGCTCTGAGAGAGTCATTGGCCCACCTCGGTCGTTGTCAGCTCGAACTGTTTACACATTACGGCCAGTATGTAACCGGCCCCGCGGTGGGGGGACGGGCTGCGAGCCCCCTCCGGCCGCGCGCCCCGTGGTCGTGATGGCCGGTCGTGTCTTCGCGAGCGGCGCGGCGAATCCCTGCAAACCCGCCATAAACGCGCCCGACGCCCGTTAGCTGGTGAGACGGGCTGCGGCCGATCACGCGCGTCGCCTACAGTTAAGTCATGCCTACGAAATCTGATCCTGGCGAAATCGGCGACGTCGAGCCGGTGGCGGACAGCACTGCGAGCCAGGCCAGGCGGGTCGTCGCGGCGTACGCCACGGATGCCGACGAATGCCGGGTTTTCCTGTCCATGCTGGGTATCGGGCCGGCGAAACTCGACACGTAAATGGCTTCCGGGGGACGTCGAAGCGCGAAGGCGGCCAAATTCGGGAATTCCGACTTCGTCGTCGTTGCCAACCGGCTGCCGGTCGATCGGGAGGTGCTTCCTGACGGCACCACGGCGTGGAGGCGCAGCCCGGGGGGACTGGTCACGGCCTTGGAGCCGTTGCTGCGCCGCCGGCGCGGGGCATGGGTCGGCTGGCCGGGCGTCGTCGACGAGGACGTCGAGCACGAGGACGACCCCATCGTCCAGGAGGACCTGGAGCTTCGGCCGGTCAAGCTGAGCGCGGACGACGTCGCCGAATACTACGAGGGTTTCTCGAACGCCACACTGTGGCCGCTGTATCACGACGTCATCGTCAAGCCGATCTACCACCGCGAATGGTGGGAGCGCTACGTCGTCGTCAACCGCCGCTTCGCCGAGGCCACCTCACGGGTCGCCGCGCGCGGCGCGACCGTGTGGGTCCAGGACTATCAGCTACAGCTGGTGCCGAAGATGCTGCGGGAACTGCGGCCCGACCTGACCATCGGCTTCTTCTTGCACATCCCCTTCCCGCCGGTGGAGCTGTTCATGCAGATGCCGTGGCGCACCGAGATCATCGAGGGCCTGCTCGGTGCCGATCTGGTCGGTTTCCATCTGGCCGGCGGCGCGCAGAATTTCTTGTTCCTTTCCCGGCGGTTGATCGGCGCCAACACGTCGCGCGGCGCGGTCGGGGTGCGGTCGCGGTACGGCGAGGTGGACCTGGGCTCCCGCGTCGTTCGGGTGGGCGCCTTCCCCATCTCCATCGACTCCAGTGCGCTCGACCGGACGGCCCGCCGCCGCGATATCAGGCGCCGCGCCAAGGAGATTCGGGCCGAGCTCGGCAACCCCCGCAAGGTGCTGCTCGGCGTCGACCGGCTCGACTACACCAAGGGCATCGATGTTCGGCTCAAGGCCTTTTCGGAGCTGCTCGCGGAGGGCCGCGCCAAGCGCGACGACACGGTGCTGATCCAACTGGCGACGCCGAGTCGCGAACGGGTGGACAGCTACCAGCACCTGCGCAACGACATCGAACGCCAGGTCGGCCACATCAACGGCGAATACGGCGAAGTCGGGCATCCGATGGTGCACTACCTGCACCGACCGGTCCCCCGCGACGAACTCATCGCGTTCTTCGTGGCCGCCGACGTCATGCTGGTCACCCCGCTGCGCGACGGGATGAACCTGGTCGCCAAGGAGTACGTCGCCTGCCGCAGCGATCTCGGCGGTGCGCTGGTCCTGTCCGAATTCACCGGTGCCGCCGCCGAATTACGCCAGGCGTATCTGGTCAACCCACACGACCTCGAAGGGGTCAAGGACGCGATCGAGGACGCGCTCAACCAGACCGTCGAGGAAGGACGGCGGCGCATGCGGTCACTGCGCCGCCAGGTGCTCGCCCACGACGTCGACCGCTGGGCGCGGTCATTCCTCGATGCGCTCGCCGAGGCGCGGCCCCACGATGCCGATTAGCCCGGATGCGCCGGAAACCCATGGTGTTGGCGCGCCAACGCTGTGATACTCGGGTGCAGCGTCGCACGCGAAGGAGAATGAGTCACATGAAGCTCCGTCACGGACTGGCCGCGGGTGCCGCCGTCTTCACGGCCGTCGCAACGGGAATCGCGTTGCAATCCGGCGAACCGGCCAAAGCGCTGGGGCCGCCGGCGGACGGCACCTACGCTTACAACGAGGCCGGAGTTTCCGGGGTCACCTGGACCATTTCCGCGCTCTGTGACCAGCCGTCCGGGACGCGCAACATGAACGACTATTCCGACCCGATCGTCTTCGCGATGAACTGCGCGCTGAACATCGTGAGTTCGACGTCTGAGCAGATCAGCGCGGCCGACAAGCTGCAGAACTTCAGCGGCCGGGCGCGCATGTCCAGCATGCTGTGGACGTTCAAGGTTCAAAAGGACAACGGCGTGGCCTGTCCGGGCGGAGGCACCGCGCCGTCCACCGAAACCTTCGCGTTCAGCGACGAAACGATGAGCGGCACCCACACCACGATGCACGGGGCGGTGTGCGGGATGCAGCCGGAGATGAAGAAGCAACCGTTCTCGCTGGCGATGACCGGGCCGCCACCCAGCCCCGTAGAGCGTTACCCGTTGTACTGCAACGGCATTGCGATGTGCTACTGAGCTCGATCGATCAGCGGCTGGCTAGATCGGCGTGATGTAGGCGATCAACCACTGCTTGCCGATCTTTTTGAAATCGACCCGTAACCGGCTGCCGTCATACAACGGCTGACGCGACTTATCGGTGACCGTCCGGTTCATGTAGACCATCACTGACGCGGAATTCCGTTGGGCGGACATGACTCCCACGCCCACGACGTTGGCCTGCACTACCACTTCGCGCTTCTTGGCCTCGGGAATGATCTGCGTGTTGGCGCTCTTCTGGAACTCCGCGCGATAGTCGGGGGTCAACAGCGGGTACGCGGCCGCGAGGCTACGTTCGACGGTTTGGTAGTCGTAGGCGAAGACCTCGGGAATTTCCTTGGCCGCCAAGGTGGGCAACACCGCACGCGCCGCCTGCTCACCGCGAACCTCGACCCGACTCCAGTACATCCAGCCGGCCACCGCGGACAACCCGACGAACGCCACGGCCAGAAGGTAACCCGCGACGATGAGCAGCCAACGCCACCATCGCATCAATTGCCCCCGTCGGGATACTTCAGGTCGTAGCCACTCATCCGCCCCGACTCGTCTTCGTGCACGATGACGCGCAACCGGTAGGGCATAGACGGCTTGTTGACCCCATCCATGTCGGCGACCGTGACGCGAACCGAGACCAACACGGATGCGTTATCGGTAACGGCGTCAACGCCTTCCAATGCGGCGCCGTTGATAACCGCCTCGGACGTCGCATTGGTGGAGCGAAAGATGGCCTTGAGGTTCTCGGCGTTGTTATTGGCGCCGAGCATGCCCCGCAGCGGTCCGCTGGTCCCGTTGACGAACCGGTTGACGCTCTCGTCGATGTTGTCCTGCTTGTAGCTGAACATGTTGACCACCGTCTGCGTCGCGGTGTCGACGAAACGTTGGTCGCGGGCCTGCGCGGCGGTGGCCTGGCGGTGCTGGACGATCAAGATCGCCGCGCATCCGGCCAACGCCCCCACCGCCAGCAGTGCCGCCGCGAACGAGATCCACGCCACCAGGGCGCGGTGCGGCTGGCGCCGCGGTGGCGGCTTGATGGACTTGAGTGTCTTGACGGGTTTCGCCGGCTGCTTCGGCGCGGCCGGAACCTCGGTCTGGACCGTGACGTCTTGGGTCGACTCACTCTTGGCGGGACCCGCCGCGCGCGAGGCTTTACGACGAGCGCGCGGCTTGGTTGTTTGTTCGTCTGCCACGGCAGGATCCGCTACACGGTCCATTACAGAGGCCTTGGATCAAGCATGAGGTCCACCCAGTTCTCGGCGCCGGAGGTTCCGGTGGCGCCGGCCGCGAAGATACCAGTGCCACCGGCCGGATCGATAAACGCGCCGGTCTTTTCGTCATAGGTGGCGTAAGCGGGCCCGCTGGCCTGCGGCTGCCCTCCGGGCGGCGGCCCCCACGGTTTCTCCGGTCCCGGGCCCGCCGGCGGCGGGTTGATCCCCAGCGGCGGCGCCGGCGGGGGCAACCACTTCGGGTACGGAAGCTGCGGCGGCACGGGGGGTACGCCGGGTGGTTGCCACGACGTGAACGGCGGCGGCGGCCCATTGTCGTTGGGCGGCGGCGGATCGTAGGCCGGCTGCTTGTTGGGCAGCGGCCCCGGCCCGGGCACCACACCCGGAGGCGGCGGCCCGACGATCGGTGTTCCTGGATCGGGTTCGGCATCCGGCGGGATATACGGGAAGTGATTGGGCGGCAACACGTTCAGCCCGTTGGTCACCGGGGTGTCGTAGGGCACCGGTGGGCCGCGCCACGGGTTGCGACCCACCGGCACGTAGCCCTTCGGGTCGCGACAGAGCTGAATCGTGGGGGCGCGTTTTCCGGGGAACTCCTGGCACGGGTAGTTGCGGGCGCCACGCACGGTGCTGGGATCGTTCTGGGCGGTCTTGCAGTACATGTCCCTCGGAAGCTCGCGCACCGTTTCATCGGCCGGAGTGCGCATCAACGGCGGGGGCAGGAAGCCGACGGCGCACGGCGGCGGGTCGTTGAGGTCGAGCTTGAAGTCCAGCTTGGCGCCTTCGTCTTGCGGTCCGCCGCCCGCGGCGGTGGTGATCGCGGCGAACAGCGCCGGCAAGACCACCAGCAGCTGCTCGATCGACTTGTGGTAGATCACCCCCACCCGGCCCAGGTTGGCCAGGCTGGCGGCCAGCGCCGGGAAGGAGGGACGGATGCCGGAGAACGCGGTGCTGGCCTCGTCGGTGGCACCCGGCGCCGTGGCCAGGGTGTCGCGGAGCTGGGGGTCGGCCTGACGGACCTCGGAGGTGAACCGCGCCAACCCATCCGACAGCGATTTGATGTCGCCACCGGCGCGGATCTGGGCCTGCAGGAACGGTCCGGCCTGATCGATCAATTGCGAGACTTGCGGATAGTTGACATTGGCCTCGTCCACCAGCAGCCGGGCCGACTCGAAGAGCCGGGCGAGCTCGGGGCCCGAACCGTTGGCCGCAATGAACGTCTCGTGCAACAGCTCACGCAACCGGGTGTCACCCAGGCTGTTGACCAGCGTCTCCGCCCGCTTCAACAGGTTGGCGACTTCCTGGCCGATCCGGGTGTTCTGCCGCTCGATGCGAAATCCGTTGGTCAACTTGCTCGATGCCGGTGAGCCCGGGGGCACCAGATCGATGTACTGCTCGCCGACCGCCGACACACTCTTGACCGTGGCGGTGACGTTGGACGGGATGGCAGTCTCGCTGTTCAGCCGCATCTGGGCGATGACTCCGTTGGGGCTCAGGCCCACCGACTCGACACGGCCGACGGCAACGCCGCGGTAGGTGACGTTGGCGTTCTTATACAGGCCACCACCCGCGACGAAATCGGCGCTCACGTTATAGGTTCCGATGCCGAACGTCGCGGGCAGCCGCAGGTAGAAGATCGCCATCACGGTCAAGGTGATCGCCGTGATCACGGCGAAGATCGCCAGCTGGATTTTGGTCAGTCTGTCATGCATCTGCGCCCGCCCTACTGTCCCGAAGCCGTGCCGGGCGGAATCTTGAACGGATCCGCGGCCTGTCCGGACAGGTTGGCCAATTCGCCGGTCAAGAAGTCCGGCGGATTGAGGATCTCGTCCATGTGCGCCATGTTCGGGTCGAAATACGCCGTGGTGAAGAACGTTTCACCGAGCCGGCGCAGGGTGAGGTCGAAGGTGGTGAACACGTTGAGGTAGTCGCCCCGCACCGCCTGCTTGATCCCGAAGTTGGGGAACGGGAACGTCAGCAACAGCTGTAGTGAGGTGACGAAATTCCGTCGGTTGTCGTTGAGCGTCTTCACCACCGAGTACAGGTCCTTCAAATCGGCGGCGAAGTCCACCTTGGTCTTTGCCAGCACGTGCGAGGTGACATTGGCCAGCTTGTGCAGCGCCCCGAAGGCCTCCACGATGTGGTCGCGGTTCTTGTTGAGCACGCGAATCGCCTCGGGCAACGTGTCCAGCGCGCGGCCCAGGTTGTCCTTGTCGCGCGCCAATGCTCCCGAGAACCGGTTCAATCCGTCGACCGCATCGATGATGTCGTTGACCTGACGGTTGAGCCCCGAGGTCAATTCCGCCAACCTGGGGATCAGGTCGACGAACTGGTCCTGCCGGCCCGCGACCGCCCGATAGGTTTCGTCGGTGATCTCTTCCAGCGCACCGACATTGCCCTTGTTCACCACCACGCCGAGCGCCGAGAGCACCTCTTCGGTGGTGGGATAGCGACCGGTGTTGGCCTCCGCGATTTTCGACCCGTCGGTCAGCCTGCCGACGGCCGGCTTGTTCTTCGGCCGCGCCAGGTCGATGTGCATCGAACCGAGCAGCGACGTCTGGGCCACGGTCGCGGTCGAGTTGGCGGGCAACACAACGTTTTTGTTCAGCGCCAATTTCACTGCCGCATAAAACGATCCGTCGGCGCGCTGTTCGGCCGCAATACCGGCGACACTGCCGACGGTGACGTCGTCGACCATGACCGGCGAGTTCTGGGGCAGCGTCGCCACATCGGGGAGCTCGACGGTCACCGAGTAGGCGCCACTGCCATGGCCGGCGGTGCCGGGCATGGCCAACGAGTTCAGGCCGTTGAATTGGCAGCCGGCCAGCAGCACGCTCCCCGCCGCCAATCCGCTGGCGCGCAACCACATTCGGTTCATCCGCCACCACCCAAACCGGCGGCCGGCCCGCCGGGGGCCGGACCCGGCAGCGGACCGAACGCGCTTCCCGGAGCTGGACCGGGGGCCGGAGCGGCACCAGCCGGCGCGGGGCCAGGTGCCGGGCCGGCCTGTGGGGCCGGCGGGACGAGCAGCGCCTGCAGGTCCGCCGGGTTCTGGGCGGCCGGCGGCGTTTGGGCGCCCTTGGCCGGGACCCAGGTCAGCTCCGGGACCGGAGTCGCCGCCTTGGCCTGGGTTTCCGGGGTGTCGTAGATGATCTGGCCTTTGTACGCCGTGATCGTGTTGAGCGGGTGGAACATCACCGGCGGATAGTTCACGGTGAGCCGGCGCAGCACCGGGCCCAGCCGCTCGCGGCAGAGTTCGGCGCGCTTGAAGTAGTCGGGAGCCCTAGGCCCGGCCGCGGTCTCGAAGGATCCACCGCAGATGAACTGCACGGGATTGGCGAATTCCGGTATCGACAACAGGCCGTTCAGCGTGCCTTGCGCGGGGTCGTAGATGTTGTAGAAGTTGGCGATACCCGGGCCCGCCACGTGCAGCACCTGCTCGATGTCGTCGCTCTCGTCGCTCAGTGTCTTCGCGAAATCGTTGAGGTTGTTGACCGTATCGATGATGGTCGAGTTGTTTTCGTGGAGAAACCCGCGGATGTCCGACAGCGCTGTGTTGAGGGTCCCCAGGGTGCTGTCGAGATGGCGGGAGCTGTCGGCGAGCACCTGCGACACCGAGGCGACGTTACCGGCGAATTGGACGATCTGTTCATTACTGGACGACAGGGCGTTGACCACCACTTGCAGGTTTTTGATCGTGCCGAAGATGTCGCCGCGCGAATCCCCCAGCCGCCCAGCGGCTTGCGAGAGCTCACGCAAGGCGCTGTGGAACGACTGGCCCTTGCCGTCGAAGGTGTCGGCGGCCTGGTTGATCGCCGCGCCCAACGGTCCCTGCATCGACCCGGCCGTCGGGCCGAGCTGGACGGCCAGCTGAGTCAGCGACTCCTTGACCTCGTCCCATTCCACCGGCACCGCGGTGCGGTCGGGGCCGATGCTGGCGCCGTCGGCCATCTCCGACCCTCCGGTGTACGCCGGTGTCAACTGGATGAACCTGGCCGCCACCAGGTTTGGCGACATGATGATGGCCTTGGCGTCCTTGGGGACCTTCACGTCCTTGGACACCGACATAGTGATCTTGACGTCGGACGGCCGCGGCTGGATCGTGTCGATGGTGCCGACCGGGACACCCAGGATGCGCACCTGGTCGCCTGGATACAAACCGACTGCCGAGGCGAAGTAGCCGACAATCTTGCGGTTATTCGCTTGCGACGACAGTACATACACGCCACCCACCAACACCACGACCAGCGCGATGATGGTGGCGTAGCGCAGCCCCCGGCTGGCGATGATCCGCTGCATCATGGTGACTTCGGCCTGATGATCCAGCGTTCCTGAATCAACCCGCGCAGATAGTCGGCGAGGCTGGCCGGCATCTTGCCGGGCTGATAGAAGAAGTCGAACATCGTCGCGAGCAGCGGCGCCGGGATGACACCGTAGACGTTCACGTTGAAGCCGGGACCCGACCCGACCACCTCGCCCAACTCGGTGGCGTAGGTGGGCAGCCGCTTGAGGGCCTCGGTGATGTAGTCGCGGCGTTCGTTGAGGTTGGACAGCACATCGTTGAGCTTGTTCAGTGCAGGCCCGAATTCCCTGCGGTTGTCGGCGACGAAGCCGGAAATTTGCGCTGAGAGCCCCTGGATACCCGAGATCAGCTGACCCAGCGCGCGGTGGCGTTCGTTGAGCGCGGCGAACAACTCGTTACCGTCGTCGACCAACTTGTTGACCTGCTCGGCGCGCTGGGACAACACGCCGGTGACCGACTTCGCGTGCGCCAGTAGGCTTTGCAGCGCCTCGTCGCGGCGGTCCAGGGTGCGGGACAGGGACGTCACGCCGTCCAGCGCACCGCGCAGCTCGGGGTTCGCGTCGTGCAGCGTGTCCGTCAGCACGTTCAAGGCTTTCTCGAACTGCGGCTTGTTCAGGTTGCTGGCATTGGAACCCAGGTCCTCGAGCGCGCCGGCCAGCGTGTACGGCGTCGTGGTGCGACTGAGCGGGATGGTGGTTGCCTTGCCGCCTCCGGCCGGGGTCACCGAGATGGAGCGCTCGCCGAGGATGGTGTCGGTGCGGATCGCGGCCAGCGACTGGTCGCCGACCGCGACGTGGCGGTCGACGCTGAAGCTGATCTTGGCGCTGTCGCCGGCCAGGCCCACGGAGGTCACCTTGCCGACTTTGAAACCCGAGACGTAGACGGCATTTCCGGGATTGATGCCGCCCGCGTCGGTGAAGTAGGCGTCGTAGATCTTGCCCTGCGGCCAGAACGGTAACCCGGCGTAGCCGAATGCGATGAGCACGACGCAGATCACCAGCACCACACCGAAGATGCCGGTGCGCAGTGGATCGCGCTCACGCTTTGCATTACTTGGCAAAAGCGCACCTCCCCTTGCTGGGATCCACCTGGCCACCCAGGGGCAGCAAGATGTCGCCACCGGCGGGGCCGTTGATCTTGATCGTCACGGAGCAGAAATAGATGTTGAAGAACGACCCGTAGGCGCCGAGGGCGGCCAGCCGCAGATAGTCCTCGCCGAGCTGTTCGACGTCGTTGTTCACCTCTGCCTTGCGGTTGTCCAGCTCGGTGGCCAGCGGACGGGTGTTCTCCAGGATGCCTTGCAGCGGCCGGCGCGAATTCTTCAGCAGCTGCGTCAGATCCGTCGTCGTCGAGGCCAGCGGGGGGATGGCACCCGCGATGTCGTCTTTGTGGTTGGCCAGCCCGGTGATCAGCTGTTGCAACTGGTCGACACTGGTCGAAAATTGCGCGCTGCGTTGATCCACGGTCGTCAGCACCGTGTTGAGGTTGTTGATCACGTCACCGATGAGCTGGTCGCGCTGGCCCAGCGCCGAGGAGAACGCGCTCGTGTCAGCCAGCACGTTCGACAATGCCCCGCCCTGGCCCTGCAGCAGCTGGATGACCGCGCCGCTGATGGTGTTGACCTTATCGGCGTCAAGGCCTTTGAGCACCGGTCGAAGTCCGCCCAACAGCGCATCGAGATCCAGAGCGGGCTGGGTGTGTTGGCTGTTGATCGTCCCGCCCGCCGGCAGCCTTCGCAGCTCTCCCGGGCCGGACGTGATCTCCAAATATCGATCGCCGACCAGGTTTTCGTAGCGGATCACCGCGCGTGTCGACGAGTAGAGCGTGTAGCGCTTGTCGACCCCGAATGTCACGTCGATCGTGTTGTCGCGGTTGAGCTTGATGTCCGACACCGCACCGACCGGCACCCCGGCGATGCGCACCTTCTGGCCGGACTTGAGCCGTGAGATGTCGGTAAACGTTGCGTGGTAGGTGCTTTCGGGGCCGAACCGGAAGTCGCCGAAGACCACCACCAGCCCCGCCGACACCAGCACCATGGCGACCGCGAAGATGCTGACCTTGATCATCATCGAACGGTGCGAGGGCATCTCGGAGCTGGGCATCAGAAATCGTCCCGTTCCGCGAAGGCGCCGTGGAACAAGAACTGCAGCGTCGAGGGCGCGTCGAACTGCAGCTCGGTGAACGGCTCGTACGGGATGTTGGCGTTGTCGGTCACCAGGAACGGCGCCCGGTAGAACGAGCCGCCGGTCTGCTTGGTCGGGATGTCGGGCAGCCCACGGCAGTTCGGACCGCCGGAGGCGTTCACGATCGGCAACGATTCCGGATACGTGTACGACGGCGCGCCCAGCACGAAGCTCGACGACGTGAACAGCCCCGCCTTGCGAACGCCGAGCAGCGGGGCGAATTCCTTGATACCGCGCTCGATGCCGGCGAACAGGCAGCCGAATTCCGGTGAGTAGTCGGCGGCGACCTTGAGCGGGGCCCGCAGCCGGTTGATGGTGTCGATGAAGTCCTGCTCGGCCGGGGCCAACGTGTCGTAGGCGTTGTTGGACAGGCCGATGGTGGCCAACAGCGTGCTGTCCAGGTTCTTCTGCTGGTCCACGACGGTCTTGTTGATCGTCGGCAGGTTGTCGAAGACGGTGTTCAGGTTCGGGGCGGAGTCGGCATAGACGTTGGCTACGACCGCGGTCTTACGGAGGTCTTCCTGCAAGGTGGGCAGTTTCGGATTCGCTTGGCGCGTCAGCGTATTCAATCCCGAAAGGATGCCGCCCAGGTCGTCGCCGTGGCCGCGCAGGCCTTCCGCGAACGCGCTCAGCGTCCCGTTCAGTTCGACGGGGTCGACCTTGTGCAGCAGATCCATCAGCGACTGGAACAAGGTGTTGACTTCCAGCTGCACCGACGAGGCCGCGACGTGCGCATCCGGACGCAGGGAGGTCGGCGAAGGCGTCTGGGGCGGAATGAATTCCACCGCCTTGGCGCCGAAGATGGTGTTACCCGCGATGTGCACCGTCGCGTTGGACGGGATGAAATGCATGTCGTCGCTGTTGATGGCCAGCCGCAGCCGCGCCTGGTCAGCGGAATAGTCGATGGCCTCGACCTTGCCAATCTGGATGCCGCGGTATTTGACCTTGGCGCCCTTCTCCATCACCAGGCCCGCCCGCGGCGCCGACACGGTGATGGTGTCGATCGACGCGAAGGCCGCGGTGTAGGAAAGGTAGGTCAGCACAGCGAAAGCCACCATCAGGCCGGCCAGCACTGCTGCTGCCAGCCGGACGGTGGTACGCCGCGCCCCTGTGTCTGCCATGTCCTTTTAAGCGGTCCTGTTATCCGGAGAGGTTGAAGTTACCGGACGCCCCATACACAGCGAGCGAGATGAACAATGTGATGACGACCACGACGATCAACGACGTCCGCACGGCCTGGCCGACCGCGATCCCGACGCCGACCGGACCGCCGCTGGCGTTGTAGCCGTAATAGGTATGGACGAGCATGACCGCGATGGACATCACGATGGCCTGTAGGAATGACCACAACAGGTCCGACGGGATCAGGAACGTATTGAAGTAGTGGTCGTAGAGGCCTTTCGACTGCCCGTTGATGTATACCGTGGTGAAGCGGGCGGCGAAGAACGCGGCCAGCACCGACAGCGAGTACAGCGGAATGATCGCAATGAGACCGGCGATCAGGCGGGTCGATACCAGGTAGGACACCGAGTGCACCGCCATGCACTCGACGGCGTCGATCTCCTCGGACACCCGCATGGCGCCCAACTGCGCGGTGGCGCCGGCACCGATGGTGGCCGCCAGCGCGATACCGGCGATCACCGGGGCGACCACCCGGACGTTGAGGAAGGCCGACAGGAACCCCGTCAGCGCCTCGATGCCGATGTTGCCCAGCGACGAATACCCCTGCACCGCAATGACACCGCCCGATGCCAGGGTCAAAAAGGCCGCGACACCGACCGTGCCGCCGATCATGACGAGGGCGCCCGCGCCCATGGTCATCTCGGCGATCAGCCGGATCGTCTCCTTGCGGTACCGGGTGAGCGCGTTCGGGACATAACGCACGGTCTGCCCGTAGAACAACGCCTGCTCACCGAAGTCGTCAACCGGCTCTTGCAGCCGCGAAAAGAGGCGGCGGAACCGCAGTGTGGCGTCGTAACTCATCGCGTGCTCACCCGTCTCATCACTTCGCCGAAATTCGCACGCCGATGGCGGTCATCACCACGTTGATCACGAACAGACAGATGAAGGCGTAGACCACGGTTTCGTTGACCGCGTTGCCGACGCCCTTGGGCCCACCCTTGACGGTCAGGCCGCGATAGCAGCCCACCATCCCGGCCATCACACCGAACAGCAGCGCTTTGACTTCGGCGAGGACCAACTCGCGCAGACCGGTCAGCACGGTCAAGCCGTTGATGAACGCGCCCGGGTTGACACCCTGCAGGAAGACGGAGAACACGTACCCACCGGAAAGCCCGATGGCACATACCAATCCGTTGAGCAGCAGGGCCACCACCGTGGATGCCAGCACACGGGGTACGACCAGCCGCTGGATCGGGTCGATGCCGAGCACGCGCATCGCGTCGATCTCTTCGCGGATGGTGCGCGCTCCGAGGTCGGCACAGATCGCGGTGGCACCGGCGCCGGCCACGACGAGCACGGTCACCACCGGACCCAGCTGGGTGATGGTGCCGAATGCGGTTCCGGCGCCGGACAGGTCGGCGGCGCCGATCTCGCGCAGCAGGATGTTGAGGGTGAAGGCCACCAGCACGGTGAAGGGGATGGAGACCAGCAGCGTCGGAAGCAGCGACACGCGGGCGATCATCCACGTCTGATCGAGAAACTCACCAAATTGGAACGGCCGGCGAAAAGCTGCCCGGCCGGTGTCCATCATCATTTCGAAGAATCCGCCGATGGCGCGCGCGGGGACCGCAAGTTGCTCAATCAACTCGGTTCCCCCCTCGGCTGGTCTCGGCGAAGTCTATGGCTGGCCTTTGCGTTGTCTACGGTCGCACGGGGCTCGGTGTGAGCCGGATCATATTAACTCAGAACAACTTCACCATGTCAATGAACAGCATTCTGTATCACAACCGTTAATTCGGCAGGTCAGACGCACTTGTCACGTGTCAAACTGACACACGTTCTACCTGCCGATTCCCCCCGATCGACTAGCCGAAAATGGCTATTGCTCCATCAGCGCACTCGCCGAAAAATTGTGTTCAGGATCACGGCCAGCAAAGTAATCCTGCAGGGTCGCGCTCAGTTGCGCAGGGTCCCAAGCGGCGCCGTTGGCGCTGAATTTGCGCTCCACGGTCGGTGCAGCGACCAATGTCACCTGTGGGCCGTAGACGATGAACACCTGGCCGTTGACTTCCGCCGCCGCGGGAGAGGACAGGAACGTGACCAGGTTAACGACGTGCTCCGGCGACAGCGGGTCGACGCCGCCCGCGTCCAACTCCGGTGCGTCGCCGAAGACGTCGGCCGTCATCGCGGTGCGTGCGCGGGGGCAGATGGCATTGGCGCACACGCCGTAGCGGCCCAGCGCCCGCGCGGCGGTCAGCGTGAGCGAAATGATCCCGGCTTTGGCGGCGCCGTAATTCGCCTGCCCGACGGGGCCGACCAGGCCGGCCTCCGACGCGGTGTTGACGATCCGGCCGAAGATCTGGCCCCCCGCCTCCTTGGCCTTGGCGCGCCAGTAGGTGGCGGCGTTGCGGGTCAGCAGGAAATGACCGCGCAGGTGCACGGCGATGACCAGGTCCCACTCCTCGTCGGACATGTTGAACAGCATCCGGTCGCGGGTGATGCCGGCGTTGTTGACCACGATGCCGAGCCCGCCCAGCGCGTCGGCCTGGGTGACCAGTTCGTCGGCGGTGGCGCGTTCGCTGATGTCCCCGGCCACGGCGACGGCCTTGGCACCGCAGGAATTGATTTCGTCGATGACGTCGGAGGCATTCAACGCGGCGGCGATGTCGTTGACGACGACGGTCGCTCCCTGACGGGCCAGGCCGAGCGCCTCGGCCCGTCCCAGACCCGCGGCCGCACCGGTCACCACCGCGACCTTCCCGGAGAGATCGGTCGCGTTCGTGCTGCTAGTCAATTTATGAATACCTCTAGTTTTCACGCAGGAGGGCCGCGCGCGGGCACTCCGCGATCGCTTGCTCGGCCAACTGCTCTCTGTCGGACGGAATCGGGTCGAGCTTCACCACGGCGTAGTCCTCGTCATCCAGGTCGAAGATGTCCGGGGCAATTCCCAAGCACACTGCGTTACCTTCGCACCGGTCACGGTCCACGATCACCCGCACAGCACCCTCCTTGAACCTGGCCTTCAGACTGAGGACACGCCTCATCAGCATGTAGGTCCACCATAGGACCCCGACACCTCTAGGGAAACGGTCGCTGGATTCCCAGACTAGAACGTGTTACAACCGGGAAGACGAACGGGTAGCCGTTGGTCGAGCTGCAGCCTGTGACGAGGCTTGTTACTCCGAACGTCATTGACTCAAGGACGGCTGAAATGCGCATCAGTTACACCCCGGAACAGGAGGAGTTGCGTCGCGAGCTGCGGTCGTACTTCACCGCGCTCATGACCCCGGAGCGCCGCGAGGCGCTGACCTCGACGCAGGGCGAGGTCGGGACGGGCACCGCGTATCGCGACACCGTTGCGCAGATGGGCAAGGATGGGTGGCTCACCCTGAACTGGCCCACAGAGTACGGCGGCCAGGACCGCTCGCCGATGGACTCGCTGATCTTCACCGACGAGGCCGCCATCGCCGGCGTGCCGGTGCCGTTCCTGACGATCAACAGCGTGGCCCCGACGATCATGGCGTTCGGCTCCGAGGAGCAGAAGAAGTTCTTCCTCCCGAAGATCGCGGCCGGCGAGCTGCACTTCTCCATCGGCTACTCCGAGCCCGGCGCGGGCACCGACCTGGCCAATCTGCGCACCACCGCGGTGCGCGACGGCGACGACTACGTGGTCAACGGCCAGAAGATGTGGACCAGCCTGATCGCCTACGCCGACTGGGTGTGGCTGGCGGTGCGCACCAACCCCGAGGCCAAAAAGCACCGCGGCATTTCGATGCTGACCGTGCCGACGACCGCCGACGGTTTCTCCTGGACGCCCGTGCACACCATGGCCGGTGTCGACACCAGCGCCACCTACTACTCCGATGTGCGTGTCCCGGTGACCAACCTGGTCGGCGAGGAGAACGGCGGCTGGAAGCTGGTGACCAACCAGCTCAACCACGAGCGGGTCGCGCTCGTCTCGCCGCAACCGATCTTCCTGGCCCTGCGCGAGGTTCGCGAATGGGCGCAGAACACCAAGGATGGCGGCGGCGCCCGGCTCATCGACTCCGAGTGGGTCCAGCTCAACCTGGCCCGGGTGCACGCCAAGGCCGAGGTCCTCAAGCTGATCAACTGGGAACTGGCCTCGGCGGCAAACGAAGACCTGTCGCCCGCCGCCGCGTCGGCGGCCAAGGTGTACGGCACCGAGCTGGCCACCGAGGCCTACCGCCTGCTGATGGAGGTGCTCGGTACGGCCGCGACGGTCCGCCAGAATTCGCCGGGCTCGAAGCTGTCAGGCCGGGTCGAGCGGATGCACCGGGCCTGCCTGATCCTGACCTTCGGCGGCGGCACCAATGAGGTGCAGCGCGACATCATCGGCATGGTCGCCCTCGGCCTACCCCGAAACCGCTGAGCCGCTACGTAATAAAGGACGGACTCTCATGGATTTCACCACAACCGAAGCGGCGAACGACCTCGGCAACCTGGTCGACACCATCGTTGACTCGGTATGCACCCCCGAACACCAACGTGAGCTTGACGCGCTCGACCAGCGGTTCGACCGCGACCTGTGGCGAAAGCTGATCGACGCCGGAATCCTGTCCAGCGCGTCGGCGTCATCGCTGGGCGGCGACGGCTTCGGTGCGCTCGAGCAAATCGCGATCCTGGTTGCGCTGGGGCACCAGCTGGCCGCGGTGCCCTACCTGGAGTCGGTCGCGCTGGGCGCCGGAGCGCTGGCCCGATTCGGCTCCGAAGAGCTGCAGCAGAGCTGGGGCGCGCCGGCGGTCAGCGGCGAGAAGACGCTGGCCGTCGCCCTCGACGGCGAGATGGGCGAGGGCCCGGTGCAGGCGGTCAGCGGCGGTGCCGGCTACCGGCTGACCGGCACCCGCACGCAAATCGGCTTCGGGCCGGTTGCCGACGCGTTCCTGGTCCCCGCCGAAACAGATTCCGGCACAGCGGTTTTCCTGGTTGCCGCCGACGATCCGGGCGTCACGGTGACCGCACTGGAAACCACCGGCCTGGGCAGCGTCGGGCACCTCGCGCTGGACGGAACCGAGGTGGACGGCAGCCGCAAGGTCGGCGGCGCCGAGGTAGCGACATGGCTCGGCACGCTTGGCACGTTGGGCCGCAGCGCTTTCCAGCTCGGCGTGCTCGAGCGCGGCCTGCAGATGACCGCCGAATACGCGCGCGAGCGTGAGCAATTCGACCGCCCGATCGGCAGCTTCCAGGCGGTCTCGCAGCGGCTGGCCGACGGCTACATCGACGTCAAGGGGTTGCGGCTCACGCTCACCCAGGCGGCCTGGCGAGTCTCCGAAGACATTCCGGCCGAAATCGACGTCGCCAGCGCGGCATTCTGGGCCGCCGACGCCGGCCACCGCGTGGCCCACACCATCGTGCATGTGCACGGCGGGGTCGGCGTCGATACCGATCATCCGGCGCACCGCTATTTCCTGGCCGCCAAGGAGATCGAGTTCGCCTTGGGTGGCGCCACCGGGCAGCTGCGCCGTATCGGGCGTGAGCTGGCGGAGACGCCCGCCTAGGCGCAATGGAACTCACCGATGACCTGACGGTCACGAAACTGTTGGCGCCGCTGACCGAGATCGACGATCGGGGCATCTACTTCGAGGAGTCGTTCACCAGCTGGCGCGATCACCTGCAGCACGGTGCCGAGATAGCCGCGGCGCTGCGTGAGCGCCTCGACCCCAGTCGGCCGCCGCATGTCGGCGTGCTGCTGGAGAACACCCCCTTCTTCTCGGCGATGCTGGTGGCCGCGGGAATGTCGGGGATCGTCCCGGTCGGGCTCAACCCGGTGCGCCGCGGCGAGGCGCTGCGGCGCGACATCGATCGGGCCGATTGCCAATTGGTGCTCGCCGACTCGACATCGGCTGCGACGCTGGGCGACATCGAGCACCTGAACGCCGACTCTTCCGAGTGGGCGCACGCGGTCGCCGCGCACCGCGGCGCCGAAGTCTCTTTTCAGTCGGTCTCGCCGGCCGACCTGTTCATGCTGATCTTCACGTCGGGCACCAGCGGCGAGCCGAAGGCGGTCAAGTGCGGCCACGGCAAGGTCGCGATCGCAGGCGTGACGATGTCGCAGCGCTTCGGGCTCGGCCGCGACGACGTCTGCTACGTGTCGATGCCGATGTTTCATTCCAACGCGGTGCTGGTCGGCTGGGCGGTGGCCGCGGCCTGCGAGGGATCAATGGCGTTGCGGCGCAAGTTCTCCGCGTCGAATTTCATCGTCGACGTCCGCCGCTACGGCGCCACCTACGCCAATTACGTGGGCAAGCCATTGTCGTACGTGCTCGCCACGCCGGAGCGGCCCGACGACGCGGACAACCCGCTGCGCGCGGTGTACGGCAACGAGGGCGTGCCCGACGACATCGAGCGCTTCGGTCGCAGGTTCGGCTGCGTCGTTCAGGACGGGTTCGGCTCCACCGAAGGCGGCGTGGCCATAGCGCGTACCCCCGACACACCGCCGGGTTCCTTGGGTCCGCTCCCGCAGGGCATCGAGATCGTCGATCCCGAGACCGGTGCGCCCTGCCCGCCGGGCGTGGTCGGGGAGCTGGTGAACACCGCCGGGCCGGGACGTTTCGAGGGTTACTACAACGACGAGGCGGCCGAGGCCGAGCGGATGGCGGGCGGGGTGTACCACAGTGGCGATCTCGCCTATCGCGATGACGCCGGCTATGCGTATTTCGCCGGGCGGCTGGGTGATTGGATGCGGGTCGACGGTGAAAATCTCGGTGCCGCCCCGATCGAGCGGGTGCTGTTGCGCCACCCCGACGTCACCGAGGTGGCGGTGTACCCGGTGCCCGACGCGATCGTCGGCGACCAAGTCATGGCCGCGGTGGTGATGGCGCCGGGCACCGAGTTCGATGACGAGAAGTTCCGGGCCTTTTTGGCCGAGCAACCCGACTTGGGACCCAAACAGTGGCCGTCGTATGTGCGGATCGTCACCGCGCTCCCGCGGACGGTGACCTTCAAAGTGCTGAAGCGGCAATTGGCCGCCCAGGGCGTCGAGGGCGGCGGCCCGGTGTGGAAGATCCACCGCTAGCGACCTCGGCGCCCGGGACGGCATTGCCGCCGGATGCGCCGTGGACGCAGTAAACTCAGCGCTTGATGAAAATCCGCGAACTGATCGCCGGCTCGATCCTGGTTGGGTCGCTGGGCGGCGCCGCATTCGGGATGGGCGCCGGCTTCGCCGCGGCGGAACCGCCCCCACCGCCTCCCGTTCCGCCACCCCCGCCGCCGCTGGTGTGGTCACCGCCGACGCCGGAGCCCGAATCGGGCGAGACTCCGCCGCCGCCGGAGGAAGGGCCGCCACTGCCGTCGCCGTCAGGCTGATGGTTTCGCCCGCCGCACGGTGAAGCTGTGTGCCGGGGCCGCACTGAACATGCCGCAATGACAAGGAGACGCGATGGTTGATGCGCCGGACCCCCGGCTCGGCACCGTGACCACGCACGCCGACACCGAGACCCGCGCATGACGGCACGCCCTCTCGAGCTCGCGCTCGAGGCGAGCTTCGAACAGCTTTCCGCGGAGCTGCCGGCGAGCGTCGGCGTCGCCATCGCCCGGCCGGACAGAACATTCTCGCTGGGGAGCTGGTGGTCCGGGGTGGCATGGTCGACGATCAAAGTGCCCCTGGCGATAGCCGCACTGCGCAGCGATTGGCTGAGCGCCCGCGATTTCGCCGTGCGGGCCATCACCGAATCCGACAACCGCGCCTCTGAGCGGTTGTGGTCGCAGTTGGGCGAGCCGGCCGATGCGGCACGCCAGGTTCAGGTCGTGGTGGCCGAAGGCGGTGACACCGCGACGGTGGTCGAGTCACGCCGACTTCGCCGTGGTTTCACCGCTTTTGGCCAAACCGAGTGGAGCCTGCAGCGCCAAGCGCGGTTCGCCGCGGAGCTGACGACCATCCCGGATGCCGCCGAGGTGATCGACCTGATGCAACGACTCGCCCCCAGTGACCGGTGGGGGCTGGCGGCCAAAGGGATTGCCGCAAAGGGGGGTTGGGGCCCGGGGGTGCAAGGTGGGTACCTGGTCCGGCAATTCGGGATCGTCCCAACCCCATCCGGGCAGTGGGGTGTGGCGCTGGCGGCGGACGCGCACGACGGCGCGTTCGACACGGGGGTCGATGTGATCAACACGCTGACCGACTGGCTGCTGAGCCGGGCGCCGAGCCTAGCCCGTTATTGACGGCACGACGGCATCGATCAGATGCGGTCCGGGTTCTGAGAACGCGGCCTGCAGCGCATCGGCGAACTCTTCGGCGGTGGTGACGCGACGGGCCGGCACCCCCATACCCTCGCTGAGCTTCACGAAATCCATTGTGGGGTCCGATAAATCGAGCAGGGAGAGGGCTTCGGGCCCGGGAGCCGACCCCGCGCCGACTCGTTGCAGTTCGATTCGCAGGATGTCGTAGGCGGCGTTGTTGTACAGCACGGTGGTGACGTTGAGGTTCTCCCGCGCCTGGGTCCACAATCCCGCGATGGTGTACATGGCCGAGCCGTCGGATTCCAGGCACAGCACCGGACGATCCGGGGCGGCGATCGCCGCACCGACCGCCGCCGGGATGCCGTAGCCGATCGCCCCGCCGGTCAGGGTCAGCCAGTCATGCGCCGGGGCACCAGCGGTGGCCTGGGCGAGCAGCACGCCCGAGGTGTTCGACTCGTCGACCACGATCGCCCGTTCCGGCATCAGCGCCCCGATCACGTCGGCCGCTGACGCGGAAGTCAGCGCGCCCACCGGCAGCTTCGGGCGCGACGCGGCCGCCACCGGCGCCGCCGTGCCGGGCGACACCTGATCCGCCAAGGCGATCAGCGCATCCGCCGCGCCGCTGTGTTCGGCGAGCACATGCACCTCGCAGCCGGCCGGCACCAGGTCGCTCGGCATGCCGGGATAGGCAAAGAACGACACGGGCGACTTGGCGCCCGCCAGCACCAGATGTTTGGCGCCATCGAGCTGGGCCGTGGCGGCCTCGGCGAAATAAGCGAGCCGATCGACGGCGGGGACACCGGCGCCGCGCTCCAGCCGGGCGGGGAACGTCTCGCACAGCACGCGCGCGCCCGTGGCCGCGGCGATCCGGGTGGCCGCGGCCAGGCCGGCGTGGCGGGTGGCATCGCCGCCCACCATGATCACGGTCGGCTCCCCGGAGCCGAGCACCTCGGCCACTTCGGGCGCCAGCAGTGGGTCGGCGCCCGCCGGCTGCGCCTCCAGGTTGGAGAACAGCTGGGCGCCGTCGGACCAGGACACGTCGGCGGGCAGGATCAGCGTCGAGATCTGTGAGCCCCATCGGCTGGCCGCGATGCCCTCGACGGCGTCGGCCGAAACCTGGGAGGCGTCACCCGTTCGGCGCACCCATCCCGAGACGGTGCCGGCGAGGGCGTCGATGTCGGATTCCAGTGGGGCGTCGTACTTTTTGTGATACGTGGCGTGGTCGCCCACGACCACCACCATCGGCACCCGGGCGCGTCGCGCGTTGTGCAAGTTGGCCAGGCCGTTGCCGAGGCCAGGGCCCAGATGCAGCAGCACCGCCGCCGGGCGATCGGCCATCCGGGCATACCCGTCGGCCGCGCCGGTGGCGACGCCCTCGAACAAGGCCAGCACGCCGCGCATCCGCGGAACACTGTCCAGGGCGGCGACGAAGTGCATCTCCGACGTGCCCGGGTTCGCGAAACACACGTCGACGCCGCCGTCGACCAGGGTGTTGATCAGGGCCTGGGCGCCATTCACCTGATTGCCTCCAGTCGGAACACTCGTTCGGCATTGCTGCGCAAGAAGTCTCGGCGAGCCTCGTCGGACAGCCCGAGTTCGTCCAGCCCGGCCAACGCGTGCTCGTGGGCGATCATCGGGTAATTGGTGCCGAACAACACTTTCCGTTGCCCGGTGCGAGTTTTCATGAATCTGATCAGTTCTTCCGGCAGCCGCCTGATCGTGTACGCCGACGTGTCGATGTAGACGTTTTCGTGCTTGCGGGCCACCGCGACCATCTCTTCGGTCCACGGGTAGCCGACGTGGCCGCAGACGATCACCAGTTCCGGAAAATCCAGGGCCACCTCGTCGATGTAGGGAATCGGCCGGCCGGTTTCCGACGGGCGCAGCGGGCCGGTGTGACCGACCTGGGTGCAGAACGGCACCCCGGACTCGACGCACTGGGCGAACAACGGATAGTAGCGGCGATCGGTGGGCGGGGCCTTCCACAACCACGGCACCACCCGCAGGCCGACGAACCCTTCTCCGATTCGCCGTCTCAGCTCGCGGACCGCTTCCATCGGGCGGTCGAGGTCGACGGCGGCAAGCCCGGCGAACCGGTCCGGGTGCGCGGCAATCCATTGCGCCACCTCGTCGTTGGAGACAAGGTCTTCGCCATTCGGGCCGCGCCAGGCGCTGAGTATGCCCAGGTGCACGCCGGCGGCGTCCATCGACGCCAGGGTCGCCTCGATCGGGATTTCGGTATCGGGGATCGACCCGCCCGTCCAGCGCCGCAGGGACGCCAGCATGTCGCTGCGCAGGAACCGCTGCGTCGGGTGTTGCATCCAGACGTCGATCGTCATCGGGATCGACAGTAGCCCGGCGACGATGCACGCCGCGTAACGGCAGGAGGAGAAGGCGGGCAATCCGATGTAGACGCCGCTCAGGCGGCCAGCGC
>NZ_LZHT01000083.1 GCF_001667315.1 Mycobacterium sp. 852002-10029_SCH5224772 | reverse complement strand
GTCGTTGGCGGGGTTGGGGGACAAGTTCGGGCAGTCGGTGGTGAATGCGAATGCGGTTCTTGATGAGGTGAATCCGCGGATGCCGCAGGCGCGTAAGGATATTCAGCGGTTGGCGGCGTTGGGGGATACGTATGCGAACGCGTCGCCGGACCTGTTTGATTTTTTGAATAATGCGGTGGTGACGTCGCGCACGATCAATGCGCAGCAAAAGGATCTGGATCAGGCGTTGTTGTCGGCGGCGGGGTTCGGTAACACCGGGGCGGATGTGTTCAACAAGGCCGGGCCGTACCTGGCGCGGGGTGCGGCCGACCTGGTGCCCTCGGCGCAGCTGCTCGACACCTACAGCCCCTCACTGTTCTGTGCGGTCCGCAACTACCACGACATCGAACCCAAGGCCGCCACGTTCCTCGGCGGCAACGGCTACTCGCTCATCACCAACACCGAGGTGCTATCCGGGCTGGGGCTGGTAGCCAACCCCCTGTCCCTGGTCGCGGTCTCCGCGCTCACGCTGGGGCTCGGCGCCACGGCCGGTCTGGTCGGTGGGGCGCCCAACCCTTACATCTGGCCGGAGAACCTGCCGCGGGTGAACGCTCGCGGTGGACCCGGAGGAGCACCGGGTTGCTGGCAGCCGATCACCCACGATCTGTGGCCCGCCCCCGAGTTGGTGATGGACACCGCCAACAGCCTTGCGCCGTACAACCACCTGGAAACCGGTTCGCCCTATGCAATCGAGTACGTCTGGGGCCGTCAGGTAGGGGATAACACGATCAACCCATGAAAATCACCGGAACCATTGTCAGACTCAGCATCTTCTCGGTGGTGCTGCTGATCTTCACTGTGATGATCTTTGTGGTGTTCGGTCAGATGCGTTTTGACCGCACCAACAAGTATTCGGCGGAGTTCACCAACGTCAGCGGCCTGCGCGCCGGTCAGTTCGTCCGTGCCTCCGGCGTCGAGGTCGGCAAGGTCGGTTCGGTGAAGCTGGTCGACGGCGGCAAGCGTGCGCGGGTGGAATTCGACGTTGATCGCTCCATCCCGCTGTACGCGTCGACGACCGCCCAGATCCGCTACCTGGACCTGATCGGTAACCGCTACTTGGAGCTCAAACGAGGCCAGGGCGAAGGCGCGGACAAGGTGTTGCCGGCCGGTGGTTTCATCCCCCTGTCGCGAACGCAGCCGGCACTGGACCTCGACGCTCTGATCGGCGGGTTCAAACCACTGTTCAGGGCGTTGGACCCGCAGAAGGTCAACACCATTGCGACCACGCTCGTCACCGTGTTCCAGGGCCAGGGCGGCACCATCAACGACATCCTCGACCAGACCGCGCAGCTGACCAGCCAGCTCGGTGAGCGCGACCAGGCGATCGGCGACGTCATCAAGAACCTGAACATCGTGTTGGACACCACGGTTCGGCACCGGCAGCAATTCGACCAGACCGTCGACAAGCTCGAGGTGCTGATCACCGGGCTCAAGGACCACGGCGACCAGCTGGCGGGCGGGACCGCACACATCAGCAACGCCGCCGGCACGGTGGCCGACCTGCTGTCCGAGGACCGCGCGCTGCTGCACAAGACGATCAACTACCTCGACGCCGTCCAGCAGCCGCTCATCGACCAGCAGGACCAACTGCAGGACTACCTCAAGAAGGTGCCGACCGCGCTGAACATGATCGGACGCTCCATCGGCATCTACGGGGACTTCGTGAACTTCTACGCCTGCGACATCACCCTCAAGATCAACGGTCTGCAGGCCGGCGGGCCGGTCCGTACGGTTCGGCTGTTCCAGCAGCCGACGGGTAGGTGCACGCCGCAATGAGAACACTTGAACCCGCCAACCGGGTCCGCATCGGGCTGATGGGCATCGTCGTGACGGCGCTCGTGATCGGCGTCGGCCAAAGCTTCACCAGCGTGCCGATGCTGTTCGCCAAGCCGAGCTACTACGGCCAGTTCACCGACTCCGGCGGCATCAACGCCGGCGACAAAGTGCGCATCGCCGGCCTGGACGTCGGCAAGGTGGAGGGCCTCGAGATCGATGGCGACCACATCCGGATGAAGTTCTCCGTCGGCACTAACACCATCGGCACCGAAAGCCGCCTCGCGATCAAGACCGACACCATCCTGGGTAAGAAGGTCCTCGACGTCGAGACCCGCGGTAACCAGGCGCTGCGGCCCGGGGCAACGTTGCCGCTGGGCCAAAGCACCACGCCGTATCAGATTTACGACGCATTCTTCGACGTCACCAAGGCCGCCCAGGGCTGGGACATCGACACCGTCAAGCAGTCACTGCACGTGCTCTCGGAGACCATCGACCAGACCTACCCGCACCTGAGCCCGGCGCTCGACGGCGTAGCCAAGTTCTCCGACACCATCGGCAAGCGCGACGAGCAGGTCAAGCATCTGCTTGCCCAGGCCAACCAGGTGGCCGGCGTCCTGGGTGACCGCAGCGACCAGGTGGATCGGCTGCTGGTCAACGCAAAGACGCTGCTGGCCGCGTTCAACGAACGCGGGCAGGCCATCAACGCGCTGCTGGCGAACGTCGCGGCCTTCTCGGAGCAGGTGAAAGGGCTGATCAACGACAACCCGAACCTGAACCATGTGCTGGAACAGCTGCGCACGGTCAGCGACATCCTGGTTCAGCGCAAGGACGACCTCGCCAATGGGTTCATCGAAGTCGGCAAGTTCCTTCCGTCGTTGAACGAGGCCATCGGGTCGGGACCGTTCTTCAAGGTGATCCTGTCGAACCTGGCCCTCTACCAGATTTCCCAGCCATGGGTCGACGCGGCCTTCAAGAAGCGCGGCATCGATCCCGAGAACTTCTGGCGCGGTGCCGGCCTGCCCGAATACCGGTTCCCGGACCCCAACGGCACCCGGTTCCCCAACGGCGCGCCACCGCCGGCGCCACCGGTGCTCGAGGGCACGCCCGATCACCCGGGCCCGGCCGTCCCGCCGGGATCGCCGTGTTCGTACACGCCGGGGAACCCCGGTGGCAACGTCACCGTCGGCGACGAGGGTCTGCCGCGGCCGTGGAATCCGCTGCCCTGTGCGGGTGCTGGTGCGGGCCCGTTCGGTGGGCCGGGCTTCCCGGCGCCGATCGACGTGATGACCTCGCCGCCGAACCCCAACGGCCTGCCGCCCACGCCGGGCATCAATATCGCGGGCCGGCCGGGCGACCCGCCGCCGGACGTGCCGGGAACGCCGGTGCCGTTGCCGACGCAGGCACCCCCGGGTGCGCGTACTGAGAACCTGGCGCCGGCCGGACCGGTGCCACCGCCGTCGACGTTCGCGCCGGGACTGCCGCCGGGACCGCCGGCGCCGGCCGGGCCGGGCAACCAGTTGCCGGCACCGTTCATCAACCCCGGTGGAGCGGGAGGCAGCGGTGTCACGGGAGGTAGCCAGAATTGAGCACCATCTTTGACGTCCGCAACATTCGGCTCCCGAAGATGTCCCGGGCGGCGGTGATCATCGGGTCGCTGGTGATCGTGTTGGCCCTCGTCGTCGGCTACGTCGGCTGGAGGCTCTACGAGAAGCTGACCAACAACACCGTGGTGGCCTACTTCCCGGCAACGAATGCGCTCTACAAGGGGGACAAGGTCCAGATCATGGGCCTGCGGGTGGGCGCGATCGACAAGATCGAGCCGACCGGCGACAAGATGAAGGTCACCTTCCACTACGAGAACAAGTACCGGGTGCCGGCCAACGCGTCGGCGGTGATCCTCAACCCCACCCTGGTGGCCTCGCGCGCCATCCAGCTGGAGCCGCCGTATAAGGGCGGCCCGGCGTTGGCCGACAACGCGGTGATCCCCGAAGAGCGCACCCAGGTGCCGGTCGAATGGGATCAGCTGCGCAACAGCATCACCAACATCATCTCGAAGCTGGGTCCCACGCCCCAGCAGCCGAAGGGTCCGTTCGGCGAGGTCATCGAGTCGTTCGCCGACGGGCTGGCCGGCAAGGGCAAACAGATCAACGCGACGTTCACGAATCTGTCGAAGGCGCTGACCGCGTTGAACGAGGGTCGCGGCGATTTCTTTGCGGTGGTGCGCAGCTTGGCGCTGTTCGTCAACGCCCTGCACCAAGACGACCAGCAGTTCGTCGCGCTCAACCAGAACCTGGCGGATTTCACCACCCGGCTCGCCCACGACGACACCGCCCTCGCCAGCGCGGTGCAGCAGTTCGACAGCCTGCTCACGACCGTGCGCCCGTGGCTGGACCAGAACCGCGAGGTGCTGACTCACGACATCAACAACCTGGCGACCGTGACGAACACGCTGCTGCAACCGGAGCCGCTGAACGGGCTGGAGACCGCGCTGCACGTTCTCCCGACGGCCGCGTCGAATATCAACCAGATTTATCACCCGGCCCAGGGGGCCGTCGTCGGCCTGCCGGCGATCCAGAACTTCGCCAACCCGATGCAGTTCATCTGTAGCGCGATTCAGGCCGGCAGCCGGCTGGGCTATCAGGACTCCGCCGAATTGTGCGCGCAGTACCTGGCGCCGGTCCTCGACGCGATCAAGTTCAACTATCCGCCGTTCGGCCTGAACCCGTTCAGCACCGCGGCGACGCTGCCCAAGGAGGTGGCCTATTCCGAGCCGCGGCTGCAGCCGCCCAATGGCTACAAGGACACCACCGTCCCGGGCATCTGGGTGCCGGACACCCCGACGTCGCACCGCAACACCCAGCCGGGCTGGATCGTCGCCCCGGGCATGCAGGGCCAGCAGGTCGGGCCCATCACCGCGGGCCTGATGACCCCCGAGTCGCTGGAAGAGCTCATGGGTGGGCCCAACATCGAACCCGTCCAATCGAACCTGCAGACACCGCCGGGGCCGCCGAATGCCTATGACGAAAACCCGATCGTGCCGCCCATGGGGCTGAACGCCCCGGTACCGATCCAGCCGCCACCGCCGGGGCCGGGCGTGATCCCGGGTCCGGTCGCGCCGACACCGGCGCAGGTGTCCGCACCCGCGCCGAACGCCGGTGGCCCGGCGTCTGCCGCTGACTTCGGAGGTGGCCAGTGATGAGCGCGACGAGCAAGCTGAACCGTCGGCCAATGAGGGACGCATTTCGTTTGATCCGCCGCGGGGCGTGGCAGGCCCTGGTGCTGCTGGTGGCCGCGATGGTGCTGAGTTCGTGCGGCTGGAAAGGCATCTCCAACGTCGCGATTCCGGGCGGCCCGGGCAGCGGCGAGGGGGCCATGACCGTCTATGTGCAGGTCCCCGACACCCTTGCGATCAACGGCAATTCCAAGGTGATGGTGGCCGACGTGTTCGTCGGCTCGATCAAGGCCATCCAGCTGAAGAACTGGGTTGCCACCCTGACGCTGGGCTTGGACAAGCACACCAAGCTGCCCAAGAACGCCACCGCCAAGATCGGCCAGACCTCGCTGCTGGGTTCTCAGCACGTCGAGCTTGCCTCGCCGCCGAATCCGTCGCGTGAGCTGCTCAAGGATGGCGACACCATTCCGCTGAAGAATTCGTCGTCGTATCCCACGACCGAGCAGACGCTGGCCAGCCTGTCGCTGATCCTGCGCGGCGGCGGCATCCCCAACCTGGAGGTGCTGCAGAACGAGATCTACAACATCTTCAACGGGCGCGGAGACCAGATCCGTTCGCTACTCGGCAAGCTGGACACCTTCACCACCCAGCTCAACGCGCAGCGCGACGACATCACCCACGCTATTGACTCCACCAACCGGCTGCTGACCTATGTGGGTGGCCGGGCCGACGTCCTGGACCGGGTGCTCACCGACGTCCCGCCGCTGATCAAGCATTTCGCTGACACCAAAGACCTGCTGATCAACGCCGTCGATTCGGTGGGGCGGCTCAGCCAGGCCACCGACCAGTACCTGTCGGAGGCACGCGGGCCGTTGCACCAGGATCTGCAATTGCTGCAATGCCCCCTCAAGGAGCTCGGTCGCGCCTCGCCGTATTTGATCGGCGCGCTCAAGTTGATCCTCACTCAGCCGTTCGATATCGACACCGTGCCCAAGCTGTTCCGCGGTGACTTCATCAACGTTTCGCTGACGCTGGACCTGACCTACAGCGCGGTCGACAACGCGTTCCTGACCGGGACCGGATTGTCGGGAGCCCTGCGGGCGCTCGAGCAGTCGTTCGGGCGGGACCCGGAGACGATGATCCCCGACGTGCGCTACACGCCCAACCCGAATGACGCGCCGGGCGGACCGCTGGTGGAAAGGGGGGACAGGAATTGCTGACTCCCTTCATCCGACGCCAGCTGATCGCCTTCGGGATCCTGACCGTCATCTCGCTGCTCGTGCTCGGTATCTACTACCTGCAGATCCCGAGCCTGATGGGCATCGGCCAGTACACCTTGAAGGCTGAACTGCCCGCCTCGGGCGGGCTGTATCCCACCGCGAATGTCACCTATCGCGGCATCACCATCGGCAAGGTCACCGACGTCGAGCCGACCGAGCACGGCGTCGAGGCCACCATGAGCATCGACAGCCATTACAAGATCCCGATCGACGCGACGGCCAACGTGCACTCGGTCTCGGCGGTCGGTGAGCAGTACCTGGACCTGGTTTCGAGTGGGAATCCCGGAAAGTACCTGTCGTCCGGGCACACCATCACCAAGGGCACGGTGCCCGCCGAGATCGGGCCGGCCCTGGACACGGCGAACCGCGGTCTGTCGGTGCTGCCCAAGGAGAAGCTCGGCACGCTGCTCGACGAGACGGCGCAATCCGTCGGCGGGTTGGGTCCCGCCCTGCAGCGTTTGGTCGACGCCACCCAGGCGATCGTCGGTGACTTCAAGACCCAGATCACCGACGTCAACGACATCATCGAGAATTCCGGCCCGGTGCTGGACAGCCAGGTCAAATCGGGCGACAACATCGAGCGCTGGGCGCGCAACCTGAACACGTTGGCCGCTCAGTCCGCCCAGCAGGACCAGCACGTGAAAAGCGTGCTGCGCCAAGCGGCGCCGACGGCCGATCAGATCAACGACGTCTTCAGCGACGTCCGGGAATCGCTGCCGCAGACGCTGGCCAATCTCGAGGTCGTCATCGACCTGCTCAAGCGCTACCACACCGGCGTCGAGCAGGTCTTGGTCTTCCTTCCGCAGGGCGCGTCGATCGCCCAGACGGTGGCTGCGCCGTTCCCGAACATGGCCGCGCTTGACCTGGCGCTCTCGATCAACCAGCCGCCGCCGTGCCTGACCGGCTTCATGCCCGCCTCGGAGTGGCGGTCGCCGGCGGACACCAGCATCCAGCCGCTGCCGACGGGCACCTACTGCAAGATCCCGATGGAAACCCCGGCCAACGTTGTGCGTGGGTCGCGCAACATCCCTTGTGTCGATGTCCCAGGCAAACGGGCGGCCACCCCGCGGGAGTGCCGCGACCCCAAGCCGTACGTTCCGGCGGGGACCAACCCTTGGTATGGCGACCCCAACCAGATCCTGACCTGCCCCGCGCCGGGAGCGCGGTGCGATCAGTCAGTGCGCCCCGGCATGGTGATCCCCGCGCCGTCGGTCAACAACGGCGTGAACCCGGCACCCGCCGACCGGGTGGCCGGGACACCGCCCGCGGTCAGCGATCCGCTGTCGCGGCCGGGGTCGGGTACCGTGCAGTGCAACGGCCAGCAGCCCAACCCGTGTGTCTACACCCCCAGCGGGCCTCCCACGGCGGTCTACAGTCCCCAAAGCGGTGAACTGGTAGGGCCAGACGGAGTGAAATACTCCGTCGAGAACTCGACCAGAACAGGAGACGACGGATGGAAGGAGATGCTGGCGCCAGCCGGCTGAACCCCATCGACACGAACGACGATTCGTTGAACCCCGAAGAGAACGGCAAGGATTCGACGGCCCCCGACAGCGGAGCCGAAAATACCAGTCCGCAGGGTGCTTCCGAGGATCTGGGGGAATCCGGCGAGCCCGGAGTGACCGCCCCGCGTGGTCCGTCCCGGGTGGGACGCGGGTGGCTGGCCACCATCGCCGCGGTGCTGGTGCTGTGTGCCGGTGGGATCGGGGCGGGGGGCTACCTGGCGCTGCGCTACCACCACGACAGCCAGGTGATCGCCCGCAACAACGCCACGGCGCTCAAGGCGGCGCTGGACTGTGTCACGGCGACCCAGGCGCCGGACACCAACGCGATGACCGCGAGTGAGCAGAAGATCATCGACTGCGGCACGGACGCTTTCCGCGCGCAGGCCCTGGTGTACACCGGCATGCTCATCCAGGCGTATCAGGCCGCGAACATCCACGTTCAGGTGTCGGATGTGCGGGCGGCGGTCGAGCGCAACAACCCCGACGGTTCGATCGATGTCCTCGTCGCGCTTCGCGTCAAGGTGGCCAACGATCAGACGCAGAACGAAGCCGGCTACCGCCTACGGGTGAGAATGGCCCTCGCGGAGGGTCAGTACAGGATCTCCAAACTCGACCAGGTGACGAAGTGACGGTGGTGGTCGAGCAGACCGCGCCCACCGATGTCCAGGAGCCACCGCGGGATGACCTGGCGCCCTGGCATTCTCGCGTCGGCGCTTTCGTTATCGACGTGCTACCGGGGGTGGCGGTGGTGACGACGCTGGCGCTGGTGTCGGTCGCCGTGCCGATGCGTGGGGCGTGGTGGTGGGTGTGCATCTGCGTCGGGGGGCTTGCCGTCCTGGCGATGCTGGTCAACCGGCTTTTGCTGCCGCCGATCCTCGGGTGGAGCCTGGGCCGCGCGGTGGTCGGCATCGCGGTGACGCGTCGCGGCGGTGAGGCTCCGGGGCCGTGGACGCTGCTGCTGCGCGACGTCGCCCACCTGCTCGATACCGCATCGGTGGTGGGATGGCTATGGCCGCTATGGGATTCGCGTCACCGCACGTTCGCCGACATGACCGCGCGCACCGAGGTGCGCCGCCGGCAACCGGACAAGTCGCCATGTGAGGTCCGGCGCTGGGCCGGGGCCGCCGTGCTGGGCGCGACGGTGCTCTGCCTAGGTGGTGCCGCCATCAGCTACGGGGCGGTGTACGCCCCGCAGCGGGCCACCGATCAAACCATTGCGGCGCTGAGGATCCAGGGACCGAAAATCGTGGCCCAGATGCTGACGTATGACCCCAAGTCGCTGCACGACGACTTCACCCGGGCCTTGTCCTTGGCGACCGACAAATACCGAGCCCAGCTGGCGGCCCAGCAGGACCTGGTGCAGAAGGGGAACCCGGTCATCAACGAATACTGGGTCATCAACAGTTCGATCGAGTCGGCGGCGCCGAGCCGGGCGAGGATGCTGATGTTCATGCAGGGCCGGCGCGGCGCGGCACCCGAGGTGCGCTACATCAGCGCGACCGTGCGGGTGAGCTTCGCCAAGGACGGCGGGAACACTTGGCGCGTCGACGATCTCACCGTGCTGTCCAAGCCGAAACCACCCGGGAACGGCAAATGAGCCCGCGCCGCAGATTCGCGCCCGGTGAGCGGCCATTGCTCGTCGAGCGACCCGTCGTGACGCAGCGAGCATGGGTGGTGCCGCTGGCCAGCACCGTCGCGGCGGTGCTGATGGTGGCCGCGATCACTGTGTGCGCGCTGGTGTGGGTCTCGCATGAATCCCGGGCGCGGGCCGCATCCAGGGACCGCGAGGTGCTGGGCTACGTGACCGGTTTCATGACCCAGTTCACCTCCATCGACCCCTATCACGCCAACGACTACGTGAACCGCATATTGGCCCAGGCGACCGGCGAGTTCGCCAAGCAGTACGAGAAGAACGCCAACCAGATCCTGCTCCAGGTCGCCCGTGCCGAACCGGCCACGGGGAACGTCCTGGGCGCCGGTCTGGAGCGATGGAACGACGATGGCAGCGCCAATGTCATGGTGGCCACGGCCACCACCACGAAATCACAGGACGAGAAACAGGTATTGGAAAACGCCAATCGTTGGGCGGCAACCGCGACGCAGGAAGGGAACCAGTGGAAGATCAGCAACCTGCAGCAAGTGATCTGACCGCCGAGCAGACCCCGGCGTCCCCCGAGGACGAGGCGACTGCTGACGAGGCGACCGCTGACGAGGCGACTGTTGAGGCACAGGGCGACGCCGATGCCGAGGCCACCGAGACCACCGAGGCCACCGAGGACGCCGACCAGCAGGCGACGGACGCGCCGCCGGCCACCGGTGCGCGCAAACGGCGGCTGGCGGGCAATGCGTGGGCCATCGTCGCCCTGGTCGCCACCCTGCTCTTCGTCGGCTCGGCCGGATTCGCCGGCGCGATGGTGCAGCCGTACCTGGCCGACCGGGCGGCCGCGGAAACGAAACTCAACGTCGCGCGGACCGCGGCCAACGCGATCACGACCTTGTGGACGTACACCCCGGAGAACATGGACACCCTCGCCGACCGTGCATCCGCCTATCTCAGCGGCGATTTCGCGGCGCAGTACCGCAAATTCGTCGACGCCATCGTGGCGCCGAACAAGCAGGCGAAGATCACCAACAGCACCGAGGTCACCGGCGCGGCGGTCGAGTCGCTCGACGACACCAACGCCGTGGTCATCGTCTACACCAACACGTCGTCCACCAGTCCGCTGACCAAAAACGTGCCGTCGCTGAAGTACCTGTCCTACCGGCTGTTCATGAAGCGGTCGAAGAGCAGATGGCTGGTGACCAGAATGACGACGATCACCTCGCTGGATCTGACACCGAAAACGTAACGCTGCAGCGGGCCGCGCCGAAAGAGACTGCACCCCATGGCGGTTACCTCACCGGTATCACAGCGATGGACCGTGACGGCGCTGCTGTTGCTGACGTTCGCGACGGGATTGGCCGACTCGATCAGTATCCTGGTGCTCGGCCATGTGTTCGTCGCCAACATGACCGGCAACGTGATCTTCCTCGGTTTCTGGCTGGCCCCGAGAACCAGCATCGACCTGACCGCCGTCGCGGTGGCGCTGCCGACGTTCGTCTGCGCGACGGTGCTCAGCGGCCGGTTGTTGCGGCATTTCGGTGAGCGGACGCGGACGTGGATCACCACGGTGCTGGCCACCGAGATCGTCTTGCTGGTTGCGCTATCGATCCTGGCGGGCGCGGGAGTGCTGCCCTACCAACGGAATTCCACACTCATCATGATCGGCATCCTCGCAGTGACGTTCGGGTTGCAGCACTCGAGCGCGCGGCAGTTCGGCATTCAGGAACTGTCGACTACCGTGCTGACATCGACGATCGTCAGCCTCGGCGTGGACAGCCGCCTGGCCGGCGGCACGGGCGAGCGCCAACGGCTGCGCATCGGCGTCGTCGTCACCATGTGCGCCGGCGCTTTGTTCGGCGCGACGATGTCGAGGTACCTGGTCGCCCCGGTGTTCGTGGTGGCCGCGGCGGTGATCGCGGCGAGCCTGGCGATCTTCAGGTTCGGTCCCGCCGCGACGAAAACCGCGGCGACGGCGACTAATTGAACGCCAGCCAGCTCGGCAGCGCCCGTTCGTGCGAGTCGCAGAGTACCTGGCGGGTGTCGCACGATCCCTTGGGCGAGCCCGCCCCGGCCCACATGCCGCCGGTGTCACGGCGCAGCACGATCGCCGACGAACCACCGCCGTCGAGCAGCACGGCGTTGTCGCTGCCCAGCCCGCGGAACAGGTCCTGCATGTTGTCCGGGGTGTAGTTGCCGCCCTCGAAGATGTACATCTCGTCCTTTTGCCGCGCGTAGGCCAACGCCGTTCGCGCCGCGCTGGGTCCGCCGTCGTGCAGTTGTCCGGTGTTGCCGGGCGCGAGCAGCCCGATGCCCGACACCGCCACGAACCTCTCGTTCTTGTTGAGTAGGTCCTGGACCACCGGAGTGGCGGCGTCGTAGTCCTTTTTCGTCCTGGGCCACACCACATACGGCGCGCCGCCCGACGGCAGGATCATCGTCGTCAGGGCGCTCCAGCTCTCGCCGCCGCCGGACAGACCTTGCTTGCCGGGATAGGCGAGGGTGCCGGTGACCGCCTGGTTGGCGCGGCCGCGGCCATTGGTGTTGTCCACGAAGGCACCCAGCGGTGAACTGCAGCCGGTCTGGCGCCACGAGCCACCCTTTTGCCCGCGCACGTCGAAGAAGTTGGCGTTGATCGCGATCGTCGGCTGGCCCATGCGTTGCCAGGCCTGCAGCGGCGCGTAGAGCTCCGAGGCCTGCCACAGCCCCTCGCCGGTGCGGGCGCCGGGATTGTTTTCGCAGCGGGCCTGGTCTCCCTGGTGCGTATCGACCAGCAGGTGCGGCGAGAGTCGTCCGGCCGCGTTCTTGATGATCATCAGATGGCCGCCGTTGTTCATCTCATACCAGCTGCCGCCGGCGTTGAGCATCGGCGCGGGGTGACCGGGGCCGAAGTTGTAGACCAGGTATGAGCCGCGGGTGCTGCCGATGGCGTTGGCGAGCAGATCGCGTCCGTCAGCGGCCCGTGCGAGGGGCTGCCCCGAGGTGACGGCCAGCGTGAAGCAGGCGACGAGGGCGGTGCAGCACGCCGCCAGCCGGCGGAAGCTGGCGCGTCGGGTCAGCACGATAGCCCTTTCGGCCAGGATCTGGATGCAACTCACACATCATCAGCCTCAGAAGTCACACTGTCAACAAAGATCACGAACCGATGACGCTTGGGCTACGCGCGAATTACGTTTGCTCGCTTGAACTTTCAGGCTCGGTGACGGCTGCCTTCGGCGCAGTGGTGGCCGGCTCCGCCTGCTTGCCGCGGCGGGCTTTGTGCTGCGCCTGATGCTCCTGAGCGATCGCCAACTCGACCGCACCCTGAATTCGGTGAAAGCCCTTGCGGTCGTAGAGGTGTGTGACGATACCGCCGAGCAGCAGCCCGATGACGAGGCCCACCGACGTCATGATCAGCGCCTGGGTCAGCCCCGCATCCCCACGGCCGCCGAAGTACAGCAGCGATCGTGCGCCGAGGAAAACCTGGTGCATCGGCTCGAACGCGGCCAGCCAGCGGAAGAAGGACGGCGTCGCCTCCAGCGGCACCGTGGCCCCGGCCGACGGCAAGCCGAAAATCACAAAGATGAGCATGCTGACCAGCATCCCCGCCGTACCCAGCACCGAGATCAGGGAACTGGACGTGATGCCCACCGCCGCGATCGCGAACACACCGAACGCCCACAGTTGCCAGCTCAGATCGATGGGCATGCCGAGCCCGTCGGCGATCCACAGGTACACCGCCGAGGTGAGCAGCGCGAGCAGCACCATCATGGCCCACTTGAGCAGCAGCGTCTGGAATCTCGAGATCCTGACCTGTTCGGCGAACCGATACACCGGTCCGAATTCGGCCGGCACGTAGCCGAGTAGCGCGTCGACCAGCGTGCTGACCACGATGCTGCCGGTGAACCCGGCCAGCAGCAGCAGGAGCGCGTAATAGAAGGCGGACAAGCCATTTCCGGTGCCGTTGGGCAAAGGGTTGTAGACGACCGTCTGGATTTCGATGGGGGCGGCCAGACCCACCTGGGCCGCGCCGACCAAGGGCGCGCCGCCGGTCTGCGCGGCCACCTCCGCCATAACCCGTTGCCCCGCTATGCCGTTGGCCATGCCCATGGCCATGCTGAGGGTCTGGCCGGCGATGCCGGCGCCGAGTGTGCCGGCGCGCGGGTTGGTGGAGACGGTGATCGTCGGCCGTTCGGCGCGGGCGGGCACCACCGCGCTGGTCGCGAAGTCCCGCAGCTTGGACGAGAAGCTGGGCGGTATCACCACCGAGCCGTACACCTCGCCGGTATCCAGTTGGTGTTTGGCCTCGCTACGCGAGAGCACCCGCACGTCGAACTTGTTCTTGTCCAACCCATTGACCAGTCGGTCGGTGATTTGCGCGCCCCCGGGGCCGGCGTCCTCGTTGACCACCGCGATGGGGAAATGGCGCAGGTTGGTGCTCGGGTTCAAGATGCCGCCGAGGTAGAGCGCGCACAGCGCCGACATCAGCCCCAACGTGATGACCAGGGGCGCCGCCCAGAACCGCACGGTGCGGATCGCCTTGATGTTTCGGTTGGGGTTGGGCGCCGCGTGCTGCGGGTGCGAGTGAGGCATGCCGACTCCTGTCTGTCGTGCCCACTCTATGGGCTGTGTCGCCGGCCCTCTATGGCCTCAGTCACCCAGCTTCGCGTGCATTTCCCAGATCAGCAGTTCCGACGGCTCGGCCGCCGCGACGCGCCGTCCGTCGGCGTCGGCGAATCGCACGGCGTCGCCCTGGTTCAATTCCCCGATCCCTTCGACGCTGACCCGGCCGCGGGCCAGGAAAAGATGCAGGTAGGGCGCCCGTGGAAGGCTTATGGCCGCCCCGGCCCGCAAGCGTGCGCCGTGCAGCGCCGCGTTGCGGTTGTGCAGGGTGATCGCCGCCTCGTGGGCGGGCACGCCTGAGGCGATGGTCACAAGCGCGTCGTCCAGCAGCGTCTGGTCGATCTCGTGCTGTTGATAGCTCGGGTCGATGCCGGGCTCGTCGGGCAGCACCCACATCTGCACGAAATGAACCGGCTCGCTGGGGGAGTCGTTGCGCTCGGAGTGCAGGATCCCGCTGCCGGCCGACATGCGTTGCGCCAGCCCGGGATAGATGACCCCATGATTGCCCGCGGAGTCATGATGAGATAGTGCGCCCCGCAGCACCCAGGTCACAATTTCCATATCCCGATGTGGGTGCGTGTCGAATCCCGTTCCCGGGGAGACGATGTCATCGTTGTTGACCAGTAGCAGCCCATGATGGGTGTTGTCCGGGTCGTAATGGTCGCCGAAGGAGAACGAGTGCCGGGAGGTCAGCCAGGGTGTGGTGGTGACGGCCCGTTCGGCCGCTCGCCTGATCTCCGTGGTGGCAGACATGATGCCAGCGTAATCCTCGGCCGACTCAGGCGACGGCGGCGGTGAGCAACCCTTGGGCGTGACGGAGCGCGGCGTCTAGTTCGGGCAGGGTCAACTCGGTGGCGTGGCCAAGGTGGATTTCGACCTGGTACTCCGGCTGGCCATCCTGACCGAAAATCGGCAATACGACGAATTCCACCGTGGCCAAGTCTGTTTCGAGGACATCGGTAACCGACTGCAGGGTCATCATCGTCATCAGCGTGGTGAGTTGGCGGGTGACGCGTTCGGTCGGCTCGAGCGAGGCCAGCACCTCGGTCAGCCGATGGTGTAGCGACCGGTGGGTGTCGTCGAAGCGCCAGGCGCCATAGCCGCGTGCGCGGATATCGGCCAGTACCCGTTGATGCTCCTCGATTTCGACGCGAGTGAGCCGGGGTATGACGCGATGCAACCAGGCCTGGACGAAATTTTCGTCACGCCAGGCCATGGCGACCAGACCGAATGGCGGGTCGATCGGGAAGCGCTGGCCCACAGCGTGTTCGCCGTCGGTGCCGTGGCCGAACGTGTCGACCGTGGTCAGGTGACGGGCGCCGATCTTCGACATGGAACAGCCCGCGCCTAGCGTGGCGTGCAGAAAACGAAGCGCGTCGCGCCCGCGGTCCAGCAGCGGGAACTGCTCCCGCAGCCCGTGCACCAGTCCGAACAGTCCGCTGCCCAGGACGTAGCGGCGATCCCCGCGCCGCGCCACCCAGGCGCGCCGTTCCAACTCGGCCAGCACCAGGGCACACGTCGAGGTGCTGATCGCGCAGGTCTTCGCCAGTTCGGCCGACGACAGTCCGCTCGGCGAATTCGCCAGGGCGGCAAGGATATCCATGACACGCCCGGTGGGTGGTGATTTGGTGGCCGATTCGCGCCGTTTCTCCGCCATTGACGTATCCACCGTCACCTCCCTACCATCCGTCCAAAATACAAGGATACGCATCCTAATATTAGGAGACAATCGTGGTGAAGGTGGGAGTGTGGGGGCCGGGCTCCATGGGCGTGGTCGCCCTGCGCGGGGTGATCGACCATCCGGAGCTGCAGCTGGTCGACGTAGTGGTGCACAGCGATGCCAAGGCCGGCCGCGACGCCGGGGAGTTGTGCGGCATCGCGCCGGTGGGCGTGGTGGCGACCCAGAACCCGGCGGCCATGCTCGCCGGCGACGCCGACGCAGTGGTGTATGCCGCGGGCGCCAACTTGCGGCCGCTGGAGGCCGTCGAGGACATGGTGTCGATCCTGCGTGCCGGAAAGAACGTGGTGTCGTGTTCGGTGGTGCCGCTGGTGTTCCCCGACGCTGTCGACTCCGCGTTCACCGAGCCGCTGCGCCAGGCCGCCCTCGACGGCGGGGCGTCGTTCTTCACCACCGGCATCGACTCCGGATTCGCCAATGACGTTCTGCCGCTGGTGCTTACCGGTGTATCGCGGGTGATCGAATCGGTGCGGATGACCGAGATGTTCAATTACGCGACATATCCAGACCGCTCCGCCGTCTACGACATACTCGGGTTCGGCCAACCGCCGGAGCATCCGGCGTTCGCGGCCACGCCCGGGGTGTTCACGTTCGGCTGGGGGCCGGTGTTGCACCAGCTCGCCGCCGGGCTCGGGGTCACGATCGACAATATCGAGGAGGCCAACGAGCGCATCCCCGCCGGCGAATCGTTCGACACACCGACCGGCCACATCGCGGGCGGAACTATCGCGGCCATGCGCTCGACGCTGACCGGTTACGTCGGCGGGAAACCGACGTTCGTCCTCGACCACGTGACGCGCATGCGCGACGACATCGCCCCGGACTGGCCCCAGCCGCGGATCTGCATCCCGCCGAAGGACCTCGGTTACGGCATGGCGTCCGGCCGTGGGCTGTACCGCGTGGAGATCGAGGGCTCCCCCAGCATGCGGTGTGAATTCGAGATGGCCGAAGACCACGATCACGATCTCGGGGCGCGCATCGCCGGCGCCTCGCGGATGGTCAACGCCATCCCCGCGGTGTGCGCGGCCCCGCCCGGTCTGCTGTCGGCGCTGGATCTACCGCTGGTCACCGGGGCAGGCCTGGTCCGCCCGGTGCCGGGGCCGTCGCCGGATAGCCGGCTGTTCTAGCCCGGCGACGGCGAGCGCCGAAACGGCGCGAGTGAGGAGCCGGGCAATCGGACCTAAGTCCGCTCACCGGGATACGTCGCGGCGGCGAGCTGCAGAATCTCGGCGCGGTCGGCCGGCAGGATGAACCCGGAATCGATCGCCGCGTCGAGCGCGGCGGTGAAGCGTTCCAGATATTCCGTGCTCCCCCCGGGATAGAGCCGGCGCAGCGTGGCGGCGTCGAAAAGCTCACCGGAGCCGAAAATCATGGACATGATGCTCTCTTGGCCGCCCAGCCCCGAGGTCCGGGCGACGGGCACGTCCACCCACGGGGTTCGGACACCGCCGCGGGCGAGGCCGTTGAGATCCAGAACCGGTTGCGGCCCTTCGGATCCGCGGACTTCCAGGGGATCCGCACTCGCCGGCGGCTCGCCGGTGGCGACCCAGGTGTTCAACGCGGCGAGCGCGGTCTGCACCACGTAGTGATGTTGCGGGCCGAAGTTGATGCAGTGCGCCAACTGCTGGCCCATCAACATGTTGGTCGGCGTGTAGGCCGCCGCGATGTCCTCGAGCGGCGCCGAGCCGCTGTCGATGAACGCGACCTGAATCGTGTAGTTGTCAGCGTGCGCGGCGCCGGCGATCTCCCAGACCCGCAGATATTGGTGGTCGGGCTGCCGGGCGAAGTAGTAGCCCTCTCGGGCTCCGCCGAGGACGTCGGTCTCGGTGATGACGGTCAGCAGCGGGACACGCAGTTCCGGCCGGAAGGTGACCCCTTGCGGTGCATCGGATTCCGCGAAGATCGAGCTCCCGTCAAGCGGGGCGGCCGGGCCGAAACGGGAGTGGACGAGGAACCCGTCATAGCAGCGGGCCAATGGATCGACGGCGTTGATGTAGGTCGTGAGGAACATCGCCGATTGCGATTCGCCCAGCGCGATGACGCGCTGCACGGAAAGGTCCCGAACGAGGTCTTGATGTTCGCCGCTTTTGAGCAGGGCGCCGATCTGCGAGAAGATGTCGTAGGAGAAGGCGTCGCCCGGGTGGCGCAGAGCCGCATACCGTTGCGGATCCTGGCTTTTCAGCGACATGTCCACGGCGAGCAGGCTGTCACCGCCCTCGACCCCCACCCGCTGCGCGGAGACCGCGACGTAAGCGTAACCGGCGCGGATGATTTCGCGGTGCGCCATCATCCACACCGCGGGAGCATCGATGCCACCACTCACGTTGAGCCATTCGACCAGCACGGTTCCGTTGAAACAGGCCGGGTCGCTGGGCGTCAACACCACCACCCGGGTGGTGAAATCGGCGGTGCCGGAGGGTGTCACGTCCCATCGGCCGTCGGAGGGCAGCCCGGACGTCGGGGTGTAGGACGAGGCCGTGGAGGAGACGAAGAACTCCTCGACGCGGTAGCCCACGTCGGCCAGGTCGTAGGCGCTCAGCAGCAGCAGCGGTTTGCCGGGCGCGGCCGCGACCTGGGTGGCGGAATTCGTCATGCGCAACCTTCCTACCGGCTATCGGCGGGCAGCGAAGCGGGCAGCCCGAATTTCGGGAACAGGGTGTCGTCGAGGAACGCCACCACGTGTGACACCTTCTCGCCGTGCACATCCAGCACATGCAGCTGGAAAGGAACATGCACTTGTGGCGTCGCAGGTCCGGCGCGCATGTACAAGGCCGCGGCGAGTTGGCCGTTGGCGACCAATGGCAGCAGGCGCATGTCTCCGCTTCCCTCGGCCGGGCACTGCTGGTGGATCAGGGTGACGATGTCCGCCACGCCCCGATACCAGCCGGTGTATGGCGGCATCTCCCAGATCGCCTCCGCGGTGAACAACTCGACCAAGCGGTCGATGTCGTAGGTTTCGAACGCGGCGATGTAGCGGGCCAGCAGGTCATGAGCCTCCGGGGAATCCGGCGGAGTCAGCCGATCTTCGGCGCTGGGCCCGGCGGCGTCCAGTTGGGACCGGGCCCGCTGCAGCAGGCTGTTGACGGCGGTCGTGGTGGTGCCGACCGCCTCGGCCACCTCGGCGGAGCGCCACCCCAGCACGTCGCGCAGCAGCAGCACCGCCCGCTGCCGTGGCGGAAGGTATTGCAGCGCAGCCACAAACGCCAACCGCACCGACTCACGCGACCCCACGACGACCGACGGGTCGGCCGGGTGATCGGTCAGCTCCGGCAGCGGCTCCAGCCAGGGCACTTCGCGGCGCTCCACCAGCTCGGCGGCCGGGTCCGCGCTGGGACCGCCCAAACCCACCGGCAACGGCCTGCGCGCTCGCCCCTGCAGCGCGCTCAGGCAGGTGTTGGTGGCGATGCGGTGCAGCCAGGTCCGCATCGAGGACTTGCCTTCAAAACGCGCATACGCCTTCCAGGCCCGCAGCAACGTTTCCTGCACCAGATCCTCCGCGTCGTGCAATGACCCGGTCATCCGGTAGCAGTGCGCGAGCAGCTCGCGACGATAAGGTTCGGCCTGCGCCGAGAAATCCTCGCCGACCACCGGGTCACCTTCAGGGTTCTGCGCGAGAAGGCTCATCCGCATGAGCCTACGCAGTGTCGGCAAACACGGCCCCCAACACAGCCATTACGCTGCCACCTGATGACTAGGACCTCCGAGTGAACCGCAGCGAATGCAGTTTCGACGGATACGGCGGTGTGCGCATCGTCTACGACGTCTGGACCCCCGTGACGGCGCCGCGGGCGGTCCTGGTCCTGTCGCACGGCCTCGGCGAGTATGCGCGTCGCTACGACCACGTCGCCCGGCGCTTCGGCGAGGCGGGCCTGGTCACCTACGCGCTGGATCACCGCGGACACGGCCGCTCCGGCGGCAAACGTGTGGTGGTGCGCGGCATCCACGAGTACACCAGCGACTTCGACACCCTGGTCGGGATCGCCACCCGGGAACACCACGGCCTCAAGTGCATCGTGCTGGGCCACAGCATGGGCGGGGGGATCGTCTTCGCCTACGGCGTCGAACGCCCGGACAACTACGACCTGATGGTGCTGTCGGGGCCCGCGGTGGCGGCCCAGGACCAGGTGTCGCCGCTGCTGGCGCTGGCCGCCAAGGTCCTCGGCGCCGTCGCGCCCGGGCTGCCCGCGCAAGAACTCGACGTCGACGCCATCTCCCGGGATCCCGCGGTGGTGGCGGCCTATAAGGAGGATCCGCTGGTCTACCACGGCAAGGTTCCGGCCGGCATCGGCCGCGCGTTGCTGCAGGTCGGCGAGACCATGCCGCAGCGCGCACCGGCCCTGACCGCGCCGCTGCTGGTGGTGCACGGCTCCGAGGACCGGTTGATTCCCGTCGCCGGCAGCCACCGCCTCGTCGAATGCGTGGGGTCCACCGACGTCGAGTTGAAGGTGTATCCCGGCCTGTATCACGAGGTCTTCAACGAGCCCGAGCGCGAGCAGGTGCTCGACGGCGTCGTCTTCTGGATCACCGCTCGGCTGTGAGCCAGCGTGTCGGACCGCTCCCGTAGTTTGGCGCCATGACTGACGACAAAATGCTGGCGCGCATCGCCGCGCTGCTGCGTCAGGCCGAAGGCACCGACAACTCCCACGAGGCCGACGCGTTCATGTCCGCCGCGCAGCGGCTCGCGACGGCCGCGTCCATCGACCTCGCGGTGGCGCGCTCCCATTCGGCCCAGCGTTCGGCCGCGCAGGCCCCCACCCAGCGCACCATCACCATCGGCGCGGCGGGTGCCAAGGGGCTACGGACGTATGTCCAGCTCTTCGTGCTGATCGCCGCGGCCAACGACGTGCGTTGCGACGTGGCGTCGAATTCGACGTTCGTCTACGCCTACGGGTTCGCCGAGGACATCGACGCCAGCCACGCCCTGTACGCCAGCCTGGTGGTGCAAATGGTGCGCGCCTCGGACGCCTACCTCGCCTCGGGTGCGCATCGTCCCACGCCCACGATCACCGCCCGGCTCAACTTCCAGCTGGCCTTCGGGGTGCGCGTCGGTCAGCGGCTGGCCGAGGCCCGCGACGAGGCTCGCCACGATGCCACCAAGGACCGGCGACGTGCGCCAGGAACCGCTATCGCCTTGCGGAACAAGGAGGTTGAACTGGTGGACTACTATCGCGGTGCGTCGAAGGCGCGCGGCACCTGGCAGGCCAGTCGCGCCTCGGCCGGGTATTCCTCGGCGGCGCGCCGCGCCGGCGACCGGGCCGGGAAGCGAGCGCGGCTCGGCGACAGCCCCGAACTCCCCGGGGCGCGGAGCGCGCTGAGCGGGTGACTCCCGGGAACGCCCCCCAGCGGGATTCTCAACGCTCCAGGGTTTATGCCGCCGAGGAGTTCGTTCGGACGCTGTTCGACCGCGCCGCCCAGCACGGCACACCCGCCGTCGACTTCTTCGGCACGCAGTTGACGCTGCCGCCCGAAGGCCGATTCGGCTCGGTGGCCTCAGCCCAGCGCTACGTGGACGACGTGCTGGCGCTGCCGGCGGTGCGGCGCCGATGGCCGGGTGTGGCGCCGTTGCAGGTCCGGGCGCGGCGCGCCGCCACCGCCGCACACTACGAAAACCGCGACGGCACAGGCGTTATCGCAGTCCCCGACCGTGACACCGCCGACTGGGCGCTGCGCGAGCTGGTGATGCTGCACGAAGTGGCGCATCATTTGTGCCAGGCCGAGCCGCCGCACGGCCCCGAGTTCGTCGCGACGATCTGTGAGTTGACGGAGCTGGTGATGGGACCCGAACTGGGGCATGTGTTGCGCGTCGTCTACGCCAAAGAGGGTGTGCGGTGAGCGATCCCGACAACCGGGCGCGCGAGATCGAAGCCCAGATGACCGACGACGAGCGGCTCTCGCTGCTGGTCTCGGTGATGGGGGCCGGTGACATGTGGCCGGTGCGCGACGAGCGCATCCCGACGGACACACCGATGAGCGCGGGATACGTGCCCGGGGTACCCCGCCTCGGGGTGCCGCCCCTGCTGATGAGCGATGCCAGCCTCGGCGTCACCAACCCGGGCTACCGTCCGGGCGACACGGCCACCGCGCTGCCCGCCGGGCTGGCGCTGGCCGCCACCTTCGATCCGACGCTGGCCCGGGCCGCAGGCGAAGTGATCGGCCGGGAGGCGCGCAGCCGTGGATTCAACGTGCAGCTCGCCGGGGCGATGAACCTCGCGCGCGACCCGCGCAACGGCCGCAATTTCGAATACCTTTCCGAGGACCCCCTTTTGACCGCGACGATGGTCGCGGAGTCGATCGACGGCATCCAGCGACAGGGCGTCATCTCGACGGTCAAGCACTACTCGCTGAACTGCAACGAAACCAACCGGCACTTCCTGGACGGGGTCATCGATCCCGACGCGCACCGCGAATCCGACTTACTGGCCTTCGAGATTGCGATCGAACGCGCGCATCCCGGCGCCGTGATGACCGCATACAACAAGGTCAACGGCGTCTACGCCGCGGCAAACGACGTGCTCATCAACGAGGTGCTCAAGGGCGCCTGGGCGTATCGCGGTTGGGTCATGTCGGATTGGGGTGCCACCGGAAGCTGGGAGTACGCGCTGGGCGGTCTCGATCAAGAGTGCGGCGCCCAGATCGACGGGCTGCTGTGGCAGGCCGAGACCTTCGGGGCGCCGCTGCGCGACGCGTACGCCGCCGGCAGGCTGCCCAGGGAGCGCCTGTCGGACATGGTGCACCGGATCCTGCGATCCATGTTCGCCGTCGGCATCGACCGCGCCGATGCGGTGCCGGCACCGGATCTGGCCGCGCACAACGAGACTGCGTTGCGCATAGCGCGGCAGGGGACCGTACTGCTGGCCAACCGGGGACTACTTCCGCTGGCGCCCGAGTCGAGCGGGCGCATCGCCGTGATCGGCGGGTACGCGCACGTGGGCGTGCCTGCTGGTTATGGTTCCAGCACCGTCGTACCCCCGGGTGGCTACGCGGGCGTCGTCCCGATCGGCGGCGCAGGGCTGGAGGCCGGGCTGCGCAATCTGTACCTGGTGCCGTCGGTTCCGCTGCAGGAGTTGCGAAAACAGCTGCCGCAGGCCCAGATCGAGTTCGATCCGGGCATCAGTCCGGCCGAGGCGGCGCTGGCGGCGCAGCACGCTGACATCGCGATCGTGTTCGCGGTGCGCGCGGAAGGCGAGGGTTACGACCTCGTCGACCTGTCGCTGCCGTGGGGCCAGGACGAGGTGATCACCGCCGTGGCGGCCGCCAACCCCAATACCGTGGTGGTGCTCGAGACCGGCAATCCGGCGAGCATGCCCTGGCGCGATACGGTGAATGCCGTTGTGCAAGCGTGGTATCCGGGCCAAGCCGGCGCCCAGGCCATCGCCGAGATTCTCACCGGGCGGGTGAATCCCTCGGGACGGCTTCCCCTTACCTTTCCGGTCGACCTGGCCCAGACGCCTCGCCCGCGGCTGCCCGGCGTCGGCGAGCCGTGGGGGACAGCGACCACGATCGATTACTTCGAGGGTGCCGATGTCGGCTACCGCTGGTATGCCAGACACGGCCACGTCCCGATGTTCACCTTCGGTCATGGCTTGTCCTACACCAGGTTTGACTACCATGACCTAGTGCTCACCGGCGGGGAGACCATCACCGCCAGTTTCGGCGTCGTCAACACCGGCGATCGCGCCGGGGCCGACGTGCCGCAGCTGTATGTGACGGCAGTGCCCGGCGGACCGTGCCTGCGGCTGCTGGGATTCGAGCGGGTCGAGCTCGAACCGGGCGCCACCTGCCGGGTATCCATCGAGGCCGATCCGCGCCTGCTCGCCCGCTACGACGGCAGCGTCGGGAGCTGGCGGATCGAGCCGGGCGGTTATACGGCGGCGGTGGGTATTTCGGCGTCGGCCCTGCAGTTGGCGGCCACGGTCGAGCTGACCGGCCGTACGTTCGGGCGATGACTCAGCCGGGCTGACGCCCGAACGCACGACCGGCGCGACGCGTTACGTGACGGGGGTCAGCGCGTCGCCGCACGTGCAGCGGTATGGCTCACCCGCACCCGAGCAGTGGCAAGGGGCCTCGATGCGGACGCGGCAGCCGCAGCCTTCGTGACCGCATGTCAGTAGGGTCCCGGCTTCGTAAGTTGCCATGTGACTCACCCTTTTCTCTGGTGTAACTGGTGCGGCGCGGTTCGGCCGCACCCTCACTATATACCCCCCATGGGTATATGCAACCGGTCGCGTCCATTCCCAGGGCGGGCTGAGGTTCGTGAGGGCAGTCGGGCGCGGCTAGCGTTGACCCCATGACCGAGAAGCCAACCCCCGCCGACGTCGACGCATTCTTGGACAGCACAGTGGTTGGCGACGATCCGTCATTGATCGCGGCCCTCGAGGCCAGCGCCGCGGCCGGGCTACCACCGATAGCGGTATCGGTGCAGCAAGGAAAGTTCTTGAGCCTGCTCGCCGGTGCCATCGGCGCGCGGCGCGTCCTCGAGATCGGCACCCTGGGTGGCTTCAGCACCATCTGGTTGGCGCGCGGCGCCGGGCCGCAGGGCCGGGTGGTGACGCTGGAATACGAGCCCAGGCACGCCGAGGTCGCGCGGCGCAATCTGGAGCGCGCCGGCGTCCGCGATCGGGTGGAGGTGATCGTCGGCGCCGCACTGGAGACTTTGCCGACGGTGAGCGGCCCCTTCGATCTGATCTTCATCGACGCCGACAAGGAGAACAACCTCGGATACCTGGAGTGGGCCGTTCGATTGGCCCGTCCCGGCGCAGTCATCGTGGTGGACAACGTGATTCGCGACGGTCAGATTCTGCGGCCCGATTCCGATGATGCCCGGGTGCGGGCGACCCGCCAAACGCTGCAGGCGATGGGTGAGCACCCGCGCCTGGACACCGCGGTGATCCAGACGGTGGGGGCCAAGCACTGGGACGGCTTCGCGTTGGCGTTGGTGCGGTAGCGTCAGCGCGGGCAGAGGTCGGCGACTGCTTGAGCGGCAGTAGTGAGTTCGCGGATCCGCAGGCCGGTTTCACCTGCGTACAAGGCGGCGCTGTCCAGCCAGGAATCGGGCACACCGGACACCGGTGCCAGCGGTGTGAAGAACGGAAGGGCCGGCGTCTGCAGGCGCATCAGTGCGCCCGCATCGAAATAGCCGAGCGCCGATACGGGGCGACTGGCGGCGTTGAGAACCGCCGGCAATGCTTTGGCCCGCCCGTCGGCGCCGCACCACCGGTCGGTGGCCGCGTTGGGAATGACGCGGTGTCGTAGCGGCCAGGTCAGACCGAACAGGTTGGTCTCGATCGTCTTGTCCGCCCGCATAATTCGTCGCTGATACTCGCGGTTGGCGTTGGCCTCGTGCGTCAACAGGAACCGCGTGCCGGCGATGACGCCACTGGCGCCGGCGTCCAGCGCCGCGCGACTGTCGGTGGCGGTGGCGATCCCGCCGGCCAGAAACACCGGATGCCGCCCGGCCGCACGCAGCGCCTGCGGCAGGAAATCCAGGGCCGGCATGGTCCCGACGAGGTGCCCGCCGGCCTCGCGCCCCTGAGCGATCAAACCGTCAGCGCCGCAGGCGATCGCGGCGCGCGCCTGCGCCTCGGTGCCCACCATGACGAAGACGAAGATCCCGGCGTCCCGTAGGTGTTCGACGAGGCCCCGCTTCTCGCCGAACGCCAACACGACCACGTCGACCCGGGCATCGACACACGCCGCGACGTGGCGGCGATGCACGAAGGGCAGCAACAGGTTTACTGCGACGGCTCGGCCCGGCGCCTCTTCGCGCACCCGATCGATCGACGCCCGCAGCCGGTGAGGCGTATCGATGCCCAGTGTGCCGAGCCCACCCGCGTTGGCGACCGCGGCCGCCAGGCTCGCCCCCGCCAGACCGCCGCCCATGCCGGCCTGTCCCACCGGGCTATCGAGCCGCAATCGGTCAGCGAGGTCCATGGCTGAAGACAGTACGCGCTCCTCGAAATGGTCGGCGATCGAGCGTAATCTTGACGGCAGATGGATGGGTGCAGCCCAGCTCAAAAGGCTTGCTGCATAACAGAAAGGTCACAAAATGAGTACAGTCCATTCATCAATCGATCACCACCCGGATTTGTTGGCGCTGCGCGCCCGCTACGAGCGCGTCGCCGAGTCGATGAGTGCACATTTCACCTTCGGCGTGGCTCTGCTGACGGGTCTGTATGTGGCCGCGTCACCGTGGATCGTGGGATTCAGCGCGACGAGATCGCTCGCCACGTCTGACCTGATCGCGGGGATCGCGGTGGCGTTCCTGGCGTACGGGTTCGCGACGACGCTGGATCGTGCCCACGGCATGACGTGGACGCTTCCGGTGCTCGGCGTGTGGGTCATCGTGTCGACGTGGATCCTGCCGGACGTCGTATTGACCTCGGGCATGACGTGGTCGAATGTCGTCGCGGGTGCGTTGTTGACGTTCTTGGGCCTCAACGCCACCTACTTCGGCATGCGCACGGACGCCACGCACGCATAGTTTTTCGGCCTGAGCGTGCGTGTTTGTACACGACACACCGTGTCGCGCCGGCATTCTGCGCACGCTCGCGCCGAAGCGGCGACTAACCGCAGACCGCGCCGATCGCGGCGGAGCTGACCAGCTTGACGTACTTGGCCAGCACGCCGGTCTTATAGCGCGGCTCCGGCGGCGTGAAACCTGTTCGCCGAGAATCGAATTCGGCCGGATCGGTCAGCACGTCGAGGACACGGTTGGCGACGTCCAGCCGGATCTGGTCGCCGTCGCGCAGAAACGCGATCGGTCCGGCGTCCACCGCCTCGGGGGCGATGTGGCCCACGCACAGGCCCGTCGTCCCACCGGAGAACCGGCCGTCGGTCAGCAACAGCACGTCCTTGCCGAGGCCGGCGCCCTTGATGGCGCCGGTGATGGCGAGCATTTCACGCATCCCGGGGCCGCCCTTCGGGCCTTCGTAACGGATCACCACCGCGTCGCCCTTGGTGATGGTGCCGTCCTCCAGGGCGTCAAGCGCGGCCCGCTCGCCGTCGAAAACCCTTGCGGTGCCTTCGAACACGTCGGAATCGAAACCGGCCGACTTGACCACCGCGCCCTCGGGCGCCAGCGAACCACGCAGGATGGTGATCCCCCCGGTGGGGTGAATGGGGTTGCTCAGGGCGCGCAGCACCTTGCCGTCCGGGTCGGGCGGGGCGATCTCGGCCAGGTTCTCGGCCACGGTCGCACCGGTCACCGTCAAGCAATCGCCGCGCAGCAGGCCGGCGTCCAACAGCGCCTTCATCATCACCGGCACGCCGCCGATGTGGTCGACGTGGGACATGACATGGCGGCCGAACGGCTTGACGTCGGCAAGGTGGGGAACCTTCGACCCGATCCGGCTGAAATCGTCGAGCGTCAGCGCGACGTCGGCCTCGTGGGCGATGGCCAGCAGGTGCAGCACCGCGTTGGTGGAGCCACCGAAGGCCATCACCACCGCGATCGCGTTCTCGAACGCCTCCTTGGTGAGGATGTCGCGGGCGGTTATCCCGCGCCGCAGCAGCTCGACGACGGCCGCGCCGCTGCGCCGTGCGAACCCGTCGCGGCGACGGTCGGTCGCCGGCGGCGCCGCGCTGCCCGGCAGCGACATCCCGAGCGCCTCGGCCGCGCTGGCCATCGTGTTGGCGGTGTACATGCCGCCGCAAGCGCCCTCGCCGGGACAGATCGCCCGCTCGATGGCGTCGACGTCCTCGCGCGGCATCAGCCCGCGGGCGCAGGCCCCCACCGCCTCGAATGCGTCGATGATGGTCACCTCGCGCTCGCTGCCGTCGGAGAGCTTGGCGACCCCGGGCAGGATCGAGCCCGCGTAGAGGAACACCGAGGCCAGGTCCAGCCGGGCCGCGGCCATCAGCATGCCGGGCAGCGACTTGTCGCAGCCGGCCAGCAGCACCGAACCGTCGAGGCGTTCGGCCTGCATCACCGTCTCGACGCTGTCGGCGATCACCTCCCGCGACACCAGCGAGAAATGCATCCCCTCGTGGCCCATCGAGATGCCGTCGGACACCGAGATGGTGCCGAACTCGAGTGGGTAGCCGCCGGCCGAGAACACCCCCTCCTTGACCGCCTTGGCGAGCCGGTCCAGGGAGAGGTTGCACGGCGTGATCTCGTTCCAGGACGACGCGACCCCGATCTGCGGCTTGGCGAAGTCTTCGTCTCCCATGCCTACGGCCCGCAGCATGCCACGGGCGGCGGCCTTCTCCAGGCCGTCGGTGACGTCACGGCTACGCGGCTTGATGTCGGCGTTCCGAGCCGAATCGGTGGTGGGCATCGTTCAAGTATGCGCTGGCCAGTCCCGATGCCAACGTCCGGGGTAATACCCCGATGGGGTATAAGCTGGGAGAGCCGCCGCGCGGCGGTGCGCAGGCGTAGTGGCAGGGGTGAAACGGCGATGACGAACGAACACGGGTACTCGCAGCAGAAGGACAATTACGCCAAGCGGCTGCGGCGCATCGAGGGCCAGGTGCGGGGCATTGCCCGCATGATCGAGGAAGACAAGTACTGCATCGACGTCCTGACCCAGGTCAGCGCCGTCAACAGCGCCCTGCGGTCGGTCGCGCTGAATTTGCTCGACGAGCACCTGAGCCACTGCGTCACCCGCGCCGTGGCCGAGGGGGGCGACGAGGCCGACACCAAGCTCACCGAGGCCTCCGCCGCGATCGCGCGCCTGGTCCGCTCCTGATCGCAGGGCGTGTTGCCACGCCAAGTCGGAGGAACGGGTAGCCGGTGTGCGTACGGTAGGGGAGCGTGACCTCGGCGGCGTTGCTCAGCCGATTGCGCACACCCAAGCGATGACTGTGATGACTGCCGAAACCGCCAACGCAGCCGCGCGAACGTGGACGCCACGGATCGCGGCTCAGCTTGCCATCCTCGCGGCCGCGGCCTTCACCTACGTCACCGCCGAGATCTTGCCGGTGGGCGCGCTGCCCGCGATCGCGCGCAACCTGAACGTCAGCGTGGTCCTGGTGGGAACCCTGCTGTCCTGGTATGCCCTGGTGGCGGCCCTGACGACGATTCCGTTGGTGCGCTGGACCGCGCACCTGCCGCGCCGCCGCGTGCTGGTGGCGAGCCTGACCTGCCTGACCGTCTCGCAGCTGATCTCGGCGCTGGCGCCCAACTTCGCGGTGCTGGCCGCCGGGCGGGTGCTCTGCGCGGTCACCCACGGGCTGCTGTGGTCGGTCATCGCGCCGATCGCGATCCGGCTGGTGCCGCCCAGTCACGCCGGGCGCGCCACCATGTCGATCTACGTCGGAACCAGCCTGGCGTTGGTGGTGGGCAGTCCGCTGACCGCGGCGCTGAGCCTGATGTGGGGCTGGCGCCTGGCTGTCGTGTGCGTCACCGTCGCGGCCGTCGTCGTCACGGTCGCCGCCCGGCTGATGTTGCCGGAGATGGTGCTCACCGAGGACCAGCTGGCCCACGTCGGCCCCCGGTCTCGCCATCACCGCAACCCCCGGCTGATCGTCGTGAGCGTGCTGGCCATGATCGCGGTCACCGGCCATTTCGTGTCCTACACGTTCATCGTCGAGCTCATCCGCAACGTCCTCGGCGTGCGCGGGCCGAACCTGGCCTGGGTGCTGGTCGCCTACGGGCTGGCCGGCCTGCTGTCGCTGCCGCTGGTGGCGAGGCCGCTGGACCACCGGCCCAAGAGCGCCGTCATCCTGTGCATGGCGGGCCTGACGGCCGCCTTCGTGGTGCTGACCGCGCTGGCGTTCGGCGGCCGATCCGGCGCGGCGACCGCGCTGATCGGCACCGCCGCCATCGTGCTGTGGGGAGCCATGGCGACTGCCGTATCGCCGATGATGCAATCCGCCGCGATGCGCAATGGGGCCGACGACCCCGACGGGGCGTCGGGGTTGTACGTGACGGCGTTTCAGGTCGGCATCATGGCCGGCTCGCTGGCGGGCGGCCTGCTCTATGAGCACAGCGTCACGACGATGCTGATCGCCTCGGCGATCCTGATGGCCGTCGCGCTGGTCGGCATCGCGGCCAACCGGCGGATGCTGGACTTCCCCCGCGGGCCGGTGCTGCCGACAAGCTCACTCGATTCATAAACACCCAGTTCACGGGCCTGATTGCGCGGCCTTCGGGTCCGCGGACGGCCGTCGACGGCGGTCGCCGGCGCGCGCCCTATGCCACACTGTGCGGAGTAGATGAGTGGAGGTATGCATATGTCGGGCTGGACGAAGGCCTGGACTTTCAAGGGTCTCTTCGCCGCTCTGAACGTCACCGGCTGGGCTACTGTCATGACCCTGGCACTGGTGCTGAGCGCGGCTCCCGCGTTGGCCGATCCGGACCCGGCTCCCGCCGATCCGGGCGCCGTCGCCGCCCCCGCCTGACCCGCTGGCGGCTCCGCCTCCGCCCGATGCGCCGGCGCCGCCGTGGCTTCCGCCCATGGCCCAGCCCGCCGCGGCCTCGGCCGCCGGGCAGAATCCCGCCCCGTTCACCGGCACGGCCCCCTTCGGGCCGCCGAAGATCCAGCCCGCCAACGGGTCGACGGTGGGTGTCGGCCAGCCGATCATCATCAATTTCCCCGGCCGGGTCGACGACTCCGGCGCCGCGGAGGGCGCGGTCCACGTCTCGTCCGCCCCGGCGGTCCCGGGCAAGTTCTACTGGATGACTCCGACCCAGCTGCGTTGGCGGCCGTTGAGCTTCTGGCCCGCCCACACGGCGGTGACCGTCGACGCCGGGGGCACCGTGTCGAGCTTCCGAACCGGAGACACGCTGGTGGCCACGGCCGACGACGCCACGCATCAGTTGACCGTCGCCCGCAACGGCACGGTGGAGAAGACGATCCCGATGTCGATGGGCATGACGTCTGGTAACCACCAGACCCCCAACGGCACCTACTACGTGCAGGACAAGAAGGCGTCGGTGGTGATGGACTCCTCGACCTACGGGGTGCCGGTCAGTTCGACCTACGGCTACAAGGTGACGGTGGAGGACGCGGTCCGCTTCGACAACGTTGGCGACTACGTGCACAGCGCCCCGTGGTCGGTGGACGACCAGGGCAAGCGCGACGTCAGCCACGGCTGCATCAACATCAGCCCCTCCAACGCGAAGTGGTTCTTCGACAACTTCGGCGCGGGAGACCCGATCATCGTGAAGAACTCCACCGGCGGCAACTACAAGAAGAACGACGGCTCCGCCGACTGGATGAACTAGGGTCCTTCAGCTCAGCGACGCAAAATCGCCCGTTTCCCCCTGGAGACGGGCGATTTTGCGTCTGTCTCCCAGCACGTTTCTGCGGGGGCTTCCGCGGGGCCGGCGATTATGTATAGCATCATATATAACTTCGGCCGAAGGAGCGGCGGTGCGCGGTCCACGCGAACGGATGGTGGTGTCGGCGGCGCTCTTGATCAGGGAGCGCGGCGCGCACGCCACCGCCATCTCGGACGTCCTCGAGCACAGCGGCGCGCCGCGCGGATCGGCCTATCACTACTTCCCGGGCGGCCGCACGCAACTGCTCTGCGAGGCGGTGGACTTCGCCGGCGACCATGTCGCCGGGATCATCGCCGAGGCCGAGAGCGGCCTCCAGCTGATCGATACCCTGATCGACAAATACCGCGGGCAGCTGCTCGATAGCGACTTCCGCGCCGGCTGCCCCATCGTGGCCGTGTCCGTGGAGGCGGGCGAGCAGGAAAACGCCGAACGCATGGCGCCCGTCGTCGACCGCGCGGCGGCGGTGTTCGACCGCTGGACCGACCTGATCGCGCAGCGCTTCATCGCCGACGGGATAGGCCGCGAGCGGGCGGGCGAATTGTCGGTCCTGGCCACCACGGCGCTCGAGGGCGCGATTGTGCTGGCGCGGGTGCGCCGCGACCTAATGCCCCTCGACGTCGTCCGCCGTCAGATGCGCGAGCTGCTGCTGGCGACTCCGTCCGAGCAGGGTCGTATCAGGTGACCGGAGAGGATGTCCCGCAATGACCGGTGAATGGCAATCCAGCGCGTGCATTCTGTGTGAATGCAACTGCGGCATTGTGGTTCAAGTCGACGATCGCCGGCTGGCCCGCATCCGCGGCGACAAGGCGCACCCGGCGTCGCAGGGTTACACCTGCAACAAGGCGCTGCGGCTCGACCACTATCAGAACGACCGCACCCGACTGACGACTCCGCTGCGCCGCCGCGCCGACGGCAGCTACGAGGAAATCGACTGGGACACCGCGATCGTGGAGATCGCCGAGGGGTTCAAGCACATTCGCGATACCTACGGCGGGGACAAGATCTTCTACTACGGTGGCGGCGGGCAGGGAAACCATCTGGGCGGGGCGTACAGCGGCGCCTTCCTGAAGGCGCTGGGGTCGCGCTACCGCTCAAATGCGTTGGCGCAGGAGAAGACCGGTGAGGCCTGGGTGGACGGGCAGTTGTACGGCGGTCACACCAGGGGCGAGTTCGAGCACGCCGAGGTGGCGGTGTTCGTCGGCAAGAACCCGTGGATGTCGCAGAGCTTTCCGCGTGCCCGGGTGGTGCTCAACGAGATCGCCAAGGATCCGGCCCGGTCGATGATCGTCATCGACCCCGTCGTCACCGACACCGCCAAGATGTCCGACTTCCATCTGCGCGTTCGACCCGGCACCGATGCGTGGTGCCTGGCGGCGTTGGCCGCCGTCCTCGTCCAGGAAAACCTCTGCAACGAAACGTTTCTCGCCGAGCATGTGCGCGGTGCCGACACCGTCCGCGCGGCGCTGCGCGGCGTTGCGGTGGCCGACTACGCGCAGCGCTGCGGCGTCGACGAAGAACTGCTGCGCGCGGCGGCCCGGCGCATCGGCGCCGCCGCGAGCGTGTCGGTCTTCGAGGATCTCGGGGTGCAGCAGGCGCCCAACAGCACGCTGTCCTCCTACCTGAACAAGCTGCTATGGGTCCTCACCGGTAACTTCGCGAAAAAGGGTGGCCAACACCTGCATTCGTCGTTCGCACCGCTGTTCGGCCAGTTCTCCGGCCGCACGCCGGTCACCGGCGCCCCCATCATCTCCGGGCTGGTGCCCAGCAATGTGGTTCCCGAGGAAATCCTGACCGACCACCCGGACCGCTTCCGGGCGATGATCGTGGAGAGCAGCAACCCCGCTCACTCACTGGCCAATTCGGCCGCGTGCCGCGAAGCCTTCCGGTCGCTGGAACTGATGGTGGTCATCGACGTCGCGATGACCGAGACCGCCAGGCTCGCCCACTACGTGCTTCCGGCCGCGTCCCAGTTCGAGAAGCCGGAGGCCACCTTCTTCAACCTGGAATTCCCGCACAACACGTTTCAGCTGCGCCGTCCGCTGCTGGAGCCCCTGCCGGGAACCCTGCCCGAGCCCGAGATCTGGGCCCGGCTGGTGCGGGCGCTCGGTGTGGTCGACGACGCGGAGTTGCGGCCCTTGCGCGACGCCGCCCAGCGCGGTCGCCCGGCGTACACCGAGGCGTTCCTCACCGCTGTTGCGGCCAATCCGACGGTGGCGCAAGTACTTCCGTACGTGCTCTACGAGACGCTGGGGCCCACGCTGCCGGACGGGCTGCGCGGCGCGGCCGCGTTGTGGGGCCTGGCCCAGAAGACCGCGATGAACTATCCGGACGCCGTGCGGCGCGCCGGTCACGCCGACGGCAACGCGCTGTTCGACGCGATCCTGGACAACCCCTCGGGGGTGACGTTCACCGCCCACAACTACGCGGACGACTTCGCGTTGATCAGCCACTCCGATCACAAGATCGCGCTGGAGATCCCGTCGATGCTCGACGAATTGAGGGCGCTGACCCGCGCCCCGGCCGAGCTCACCACCCCGGACTTCCCGATCGTGTTGTCGGTGGGGGAGCGGCGCGCCTACACCGCCAACGACATCTTCCGCGACCCGTCCTGGCGCAAACGCGACGCCGAGGGCGCGCTGCGGGTCAGCGTCGAAGACGCGCAGGCCCTCGGTCTCGTCGACGGATGCCGGGCGCGCATCAGCACCGCGGCCGGCAGCGCCGAGGCCACCGTCGAGATCACCGAGACCATGCTCGCCGGACATGCTTCCCTGCCCAACGGTTTTGGGCTCGATTACATCGACGACGACGGCCACACCGTCGTTCCCGGTGTGGCCCCGAACGCGCTGACCTCGACCGAGTGGCGCGATCCCTACGCGGGCACGCCGTGGCACAAGCACGTGCCCGCCCGCATCGAGGCCGTCCCGGCGGCCGTCGGCGTCAATTCCAGATCTTGACCCGGCTGTCGGGCTCCAGGAACAGCGCACCGGCATCGGCTCCGTCGAAGGCGTCGTAGAACGCGTCCATGTTGCGTAGCACACCATTGCAGCGGAACTCCGGCGGCGAGTGCGGATCCACCGCCAGGCGCCGGATCGCTTCGGCATCACGGGATTTGGTGCGCCACACCTGTGCCCAGCCGTAGAACACGCGCTGCACTCCGGTCAGGCCGTCGATGACGGGGGCGGGCTTGCCGTCCAGCGACAACTGATAGGCCAGCAGCGCGATCGACAACCCGCCCAGGTCACCAATGTTCTCCCCGACGGTGAACGCGCCGTTCACGTGGTGCCCGCCGGCCAGCCCCCGCGGCGTGTACGTGTCGTACTGCTCGATGAGAGCCTTTGTGCGGGAGCTGAATTCGGCCCGGTCGGCGTCGGTCCACCAGTCGATGAGGTTTCCGTCACCGTCGTATTTGGCGCCCTGGTCGTCGAAGCCGTGGCCGATCTCGTGCCCGATCACCGCGCCGATCCCGCCGTAGTTCGCGGCGTCGTCGGCCTCGGCGTCGAAGAATGGGGGCTGCAAAATAGCTGCGGGGAAAACGATCTCGTTCATCCCGGGGTTGTAGTACGCGTTGACCGTCTGCGGGGTCATGAACCATTCGTCTTTGTCCACCGGCCCGCCGAGCTTGGCCAGCTCACGGTCGTGGTTGACGACATACCCGCGCTGGTAGTTGCCGTAGAGGTCGTTGCGGTCGATCACCAGCGTGGAGTAGTCCCGCCACTTCGCCGGGTAGCCGACCTTGGCGGTGAACTTCTCCAGCTTGGTCAGCGCCCGCTCCCGCGTCTGCGGCGTCATCCACTCCAGGTCGTTGATGCTGATCCGGTAAGCCGCCTGCAGGTTGCTCACCAGCTCATCGATGCGGGCCTTGGCGCCGGGCGGGAAATGTCGTTGCACGTACAGCTTTCCGACGGCATCACCCATCAGGCTCTCGACCAGCGACACCGCCCGCTTCCACCGGTCCCGGATCTGCTCGGTGCCGGTCAAGCGGCGGCCGTAGAAGTCGAAATCCGCGGCCACCACGTCGTCGGTCAGCCAGGAGGCGCGGGCGCGGATCACCCGCCACCGCGCCCAACTCTTCCACACCTCGAGGTCTTCGTTGCGCCACAGCTCGGCGAACGACCTAACGTAATCCGGTTGGCGCACAACGACTTCTGCGAGCGCCTCGGCGCTGGTGCCGAACGCGCCGGCCCACGCGACCCAGTCGAAGCCGACCGATTCGTCGCGCAATTGGGCGAACGTGCGCAAGTTGTAGCTGAGGTCGGCATCGCGGCGCTTGACCACATCCCAATGCGCCTCGGCCAGCTTGGTCTCCAGCGCGACGATGCGCTCCGCGGTCCGGATGTGGCCGGCCGCGTCCCCGCCGAACACCAGGCCGAACATGCCTGCGATGTGTGCGGGGTACGCCTCGAGCACCTCGGCGTGCTGCTCCTCGCGGTAGTAGGACTCGTCGGGCAGCCCGAGCCCGGACTGGGTGACGTGCACCAGGTAACGGGTCGAGTTCTTGGCGTCGGTGTCCACGTAGACCGCGACACCGCCACCCACCCCGGTGCGCTGCAGGGCGCCGAGGGCGCCGGCCAGCGCGGCGGGCGCGGCGGCGTCGTCGATCACGGTCAACTCGTCGAGCAGCGGCCGAACGCCGCGGCGCTGGACGGTCTCCTCGTCGAGAAAGCTGGTGTACAGATCGCCGATGCGCTGCGCGTCGGGGTCGGTGGCGGCCGAACCCTGCTCGCTGGCCTCGACGATCAGGTCCCGCACCTGTTCCTCGGCGCGGTCGTAGAGCTGCCGGAAGGCCCCGTCGGTGGCGCGGTCCGCCGGTATCTCGTATTCGGCCAGCCAGCGGCCGTTGACGTGACCGAACAGGTCATCTTGGGGACGGATGCTTTCATCGACATGGCTCAGGTCGATACCCGAGCGGAGGGCCGTATTCGTCACCCCGCCATCCTTCCATCTTTCCCGGGTGCAACGATCGGGCCATGTCCGAGGGCGCGCGAACCGAGCCACCTGCCGAAGAAGATTCCGCTGACGTCGGCCCCGGCGACGACGGGGACTCCGACGACGACCCCGACCGCGAACCCGAATCCGGCGACGGGGTCTTCTCCCATTACGGCGTCGCGTCAACGGTTCTCGGTGTGCTGTCGGTGGCCGCGGTGGTGCTCGGCGTCTTCATCTGGTCCGGGCACCGCGACCAGGTCGCCGAACGCGGCTATCTGAGCCGCGTCATGCAGACCGCCGCCGAGTGGACGAACGTGCTGATCAACATGAACAGCGGCAACGTCGACGCCAGCCTGCAGCGGCTGCACGACGGCACGGTCGGAGAACTCAACACTGACTTCGACGCCGCCGTGCAGCCGTACCGGGCCGTGGTGGAGAAACTGCAGTCGAAGAGCGCCGGACGGATCAACGCGGTGGCGATCGAAACCGTGCACCATGACCTGGACACCCAGCCCGGCACGTCCCGACCGGTCGTCACCACCAAGTTGCCGCCGTTCGCGAGCCGAACCGACTCGGTGCTGCTCGTCGCCACCTCCGTCAGCGAAAACGTCGGCGCCAAGCCGCAAACCGTGCACTGGAACCTGCGGCTGGACGTCTCCGACGTGGACGGCAAGCTGATGATCTCCGGTCTGGCTTCGATTAGGTGAAAGATCCGATGAGGAACATCTGGCGACTCTTCGCATTCGACGTCGCGGCACCGCTGGCCGCGATCGCCGCATTGGTGGCCATCGGGGCGGTGCTCGGTTGGCCGCTGTGGTGGGTGTCGGCCTGCTCGGTGCTCGTCCTGCTGATCGCCGAAGGTGTGCTGATCAATTTCTGGTTGCTGCGCCGCGATTCGGTCAGCGTCGGCACCGACGACGACGCACCCGGGCTGCGGTTGGCGGTCGTCCTGCTGTGCACGGCCGCCGTGGGGGCGGCCGTCGTGACCGGCTACACGCACTGGACGAAGACCGACCGCGACTTCACCGACGACTCCCGCAAGGTCGTGCAGATCGCCACCGGTATGGCGGAGGCCATGGCGTCGTTCAGCCCCACCGCCCCGACCGGTTCGATCGACCGGGCCACGGCCATGGTCGTCCCGGAGCACGCCGCCGCGTTCAAGGAGCAATACACCAAGTCGAGCACCGAGCTGGGCCAACACAACGTCACCGCGCAAGCCGACACGGTGTCGGCCGGTGTCGAGGCCCTCGGGCCGTCGGCGGCGAGTGTGGCGGTGATCCTGCGGGTGACTCAGAACGCGCCGGGCCAGCCACCCAGCCAGGCGGCGCCCGCCCTGCGAGTGACACTGACCAAGCGCGGCAGCGACTGGCTGGTCGCCGACGTCCTGCCGATCAGATGACGATCAGTTCGATTCGGTCGAGCGACCGGACTTGACCTTGACGAACCGATCCGACAATCGGCGGATCCGGATCATCAGCGCGGCTGTCGGGCTGGTGCTGCCGTCGAGGTAGCCACTCAGTTCCTCGGCGCTGACTCCGATGCGGGACGCGAATTCGTGCTGGGCGAGCCCGGAGCGGTCGATCAGCAGCCGCACGTGGCGAGCCACCTCGGCGCGCTCGTTGGCATCCAGGTGGGTGCGGGCGCGCTCGAGCACCTCCCACAGCGCCTTGGCGATGCCGTACGGCCGGGTGCCGTCGAGAACCTCCTCGACCTGGCGGGCCGTTCGCCCGTACGGGTCGCGCTTCAGCGCGCCGGCGATGCGCTTCCAGGTGGCGATGTCACCGCCCTGCAGTGCGGAACGGATGGCGGCGGTCGGCCAGAACTCCACCGGCTGGTCGAGGTCCGGAAGGGATTCGGACGGCCCCCCGGAGGGTCCATTGCCGCGGTTGCGCTGTTCCGGGGCCGGCCGGTGGGGCGGCGGTGGGGGGCTGAATTCGTTGCGGGCGCCCGCCAACGTCACCTCGCCTCCTCCAGCATCGCTACCGCCACGGACAGGCAGCGCTCCCTGATCCCCTCCCAGTCCGAGTTCGCGTCGACTTCCGACCCCTGGTCTTCCGGGTAGTCGCAGGGATCGGGATCTGCGAGTCGACGGACCAACTGGGTGGCGATCCATTGCCGCCTGGATGATTCACAACAGTAATACCTGTCCATTCCGGCCAGCACCACCGCAGCGGTCTCGGGCTCCAACGAATCGACCATGTCTGCAAAGTCGGCATAATCGCGGCGACTGTTACGGCACATGATCAGGTAGCCCTTGAGCCGCAGGGTCTCCGCGCCGGTGGGGACCAGCAACCGGTCGCCGGTGGGCAGCTGCACATTGGTGGTCTCCACCGGGCTGCGCCGCGCGTATTTCGGGCGGTCGGTGGCCCCCGCGGGCGCGGCGTCCGGGTCCGTCTCCAGTGCGTCGATGGCGACCGACAGCCGGCCCCGCCACAGCGTCACCGGATGAACGGGCCGGTCGGACCCGGCGATGGCTTTGGCGATCCCGTTGCGCGAGGCCAGCCCGCCGGCCAGCTTCCTGGTCCCCGAGGAACCGTTGGCGTGGCCGTTGGTGGCGGTCCTCTTCTCGCCCGAGGCCACCCCGACGGCGACCTTCTCCTCGCTCAGCGCGACCTGGTGGGGGATCTGCCCGGGCCCCAGGCCGCGGGTCCCTTCTTCGTCGGGGTCCGGCGATGCCGGGCGGCCGTTGCGCCCGCAGCCGCTGAAGGCCAGCGGATCGGTCACGCAGATGGCGTCGGGCGCCAGGTGTTTGAGCTTGGCGGCGGACTTGAGCACCATCCGCAGGTCCGCGTTAGGCACCACCAGCGCCGAGATGTCGTCCGGGATGACCACCACGTCGCCGAGGTCGACCTCCGGGAGCGGCCTGTCGAAGTCGACCGACGGCAGCACGCGGGACAGCCACGCCGGCAGCCACCAGTTCCACTGGGCGAACATCGCCATCAACGCCGGAACCATCACCAGCCGCACCACGGTGGCGTCCACGGCGATCGCGACCGCGCAGGCCACCCCGATCTCGGCCACCAGCGGCATGCCGGCGAACGCGAAGCCGACGAACACCGCGATCATGATCAGCGCCGCGCTGGTGATGGTGCGGGCGCTGGTGCTGACGCCGTAGGCCACCGCGTCACGGGTGTTACCGGAATGCAGGAACCGTTCCCGGATGCGGGTGAGCAGGAAGATCTCGTAGTCCATCGACAACCCGAAGGTCATCGCCAGCACCAGCGGGGGCACGGTGCTGTCGATCGAGCTGATCTGGGCGAAGCCGAGATCCTTCAGCCACCCCCACTGGAACACCATCACCAAACTGCCGTACGCGGCCGCGACCGACAGCAACGTCATCAGCACGCCCTTGAGCGCCAGGAACACCGAGTGGATGGACACCAACAGCATCACGAACGCGATCAGCGCGACGAAGCCCAGCACCAACGGCTCGGTCTTGGACACCTGGTCGTCGAAGTCTTTGATCAGCGCGGTCGGACCGCCGACCTCCACGCGTGCCGTCCCCAGCTCGGGGACCTTCGGTAGCTGCGCGCGCATCCAGCCGACGGTCTCGCGGGCCCGCATGTCCTCGGGATCGACCGTCAACACCGCCGACAGCAGCGCGCTGCCATTGTCCTCGGCGTATTGGGGCGGTGACACCGAGACGATGTTGGGTGCCTGCGTCATCCGCTGGCGGACGGCGCCGACGGTGCGGCTGTGCTCGGGCGAGGCCGCCCCGCCGTCGGGGAAGCTGACCAGCACCCGGATCGGGCCCAGCGCGCCCGGACCCAGCGCCTGGGCCGCCGCGGCGACGCCGGCGCGGATCTCGTGGGACGAGTCGAACTGGCGTAACAGGCTGTTGCCCAACACCATTGACGCCGCGGGTGCCGCCATCACGAGCAGCACCAGCGACGCCGCCAGCGCGGACATCCACGGCCGGCGCATCACCCATCCGATCCACCGGTTCCAGAACCGCGACTGGCTGCTTTCGGGCCGCCGCGACCAGTGCAGGAAGCCCGACCGCTTGGCGGCCGCCCGGCCGAACGTCGCCAGCGCCGCCGGCGTCAGGGTCGTCGACGTCAACATCGCGACGGCGACGGCCAGGATCGCGCCGGTCGCCATCGATTTCAGCGCCGGGGTGTTGATCACGTAGATCCCGGTGAGGGAGGCGACGACCGTAGCCCCGGACAACACCACGGCCAGCCCGGAGGTGGCCATCGCGGCGTCGACGGCCTCGCGCGGCTGGCGCCCCGTGCGCAGTTCCTCCCGGAAGCGCATCAAGATGAACAGCGAATAGTCCACGGCCAGCGCGATTCCGAACATCGACACCGTCGAGGTCACGAAGACCGACATGGTGGTGTACGCGGACAACAGGTAGACCAGGCCCATGGTCACCACGACCGTGCACACACCCAGCGCAAGCGGGATCGCCGCGGCGGCCAGCGAACCGAACACGGCGAGCAGGACGATCAAAATGACCGGGAGGTTCCAGCGTTCCGCGGCGGCGATGTCGTGCTTGGTGTTGGCGGCTGCGGCGGCGCTCAGTGCGCCCTGCCCGATGACGTAGAGCCGAACCCGCCCGTTGGCGGTCTGGCCGGGTTGATCGCCCTTGATGCCGACCCTCGTGCGGAGCTTCTTGGCGACATCGCTGGTGTTGCGGGAATCCAGCCGCACCGACAGTACGTACGGGCGGTCGGGTTGCGGCGGCCGCTGGGTGGGGTTGGGGATCTCCGAGGTGCCCGGGAGGTCGGCGGCGAGACGCCTCAACTGTGCGACCGCGTCGTTCATGTCCTGGTAGCTGGCGTCGGCACGGGGCGCGGCCACCAGTGCCAGCGACGATCCGCCCTGGTCGTGGTAGAGCTCCTCGAGTTCGTCGTGGACGGCCAGCGACTGGGAACCGGCCACGTCGAACCCACCGCCGGTGAGGTTGCCGGACTGCGTCAGCGCCAGGTAAACCGCCGGAACCAATGCCAGCAACCAGCCTGTGAAGACCAACCAGCGGTACCTACGCAGGCTGCGGCTAAGGCGCATCATTAACTGCTGGATTTTTCTCGCTCCCCGGTTCTCGCGTGACGCGTGCAGGCGACGATACCGGAGCACGCTGTGCTTTATGTGGGGTTATGTAGTTCCTGAGCTGCGGCGACACCGTCGTTGCCAAGAAGCTGCGAAGTCGTTGTGCACCGGTGATCAAGCGGGATCTCGGTCACATACGCAGTTCGGAGCTGGCAGGGGGATATCGGCGATGGCAGGATGTCGGTTGGCCTGCGGGGCCCCGGGGGATGCAGGGGGACCCAGCGATCGGTCGGGCCCACCATTGCAGCCGTTTGCGAGGCGCCGATTTGGGCGGGCCGCCGCAAACTGTAAGGGGTTATCCATGACGACAGGCAGCGCTGGACGGCGTCGCAGAATCTTCACCGGGCTGATCGCCGCCACCGTGCCCGGTGCCGCCCTCGCGGTGCTCGCCGGGCCGCCGGCGACCGGCGCGGGCGACCCGTGCGCGGCCAGCGAGGTCGCTCGGACGATCGGCTCGGTGTCCAAATCGATGGGTGACTACCTGGATTCGCACCCGGAGACCAACCAGACGATGACCTCGATGCTGCAGCAGCAGGCGGGACCGCAGTCACTGAACGGGCTGAAGTCCTACTTCGACGCCAACCCGAAGGTCGCCGGTGACATGACGTCGATTGCGCAGCCGCTGACCAACCTGTCGCTGCAGTGCAAGCTGCCGATCTCGATCCCCCAGGTGATGGGCATGATGCAGCAGGCCCAAGGCGCGGCCGGTGCGCTGCCCGGTAACCCCGCGGGCGTCCCGCCCGCCGCGCCGCAGCCGGCACCTCCCGCCGCGGCCAGCCCGCTCTCGGGCCCGCCGCGCGGAAACACCGTCGGCTAAGCCCGATGGTGGCGACCCGCTTCGTCCGGCTACGCCGCCCTCGCGATCGCCACTGAGCCCGATGGTGGCGACCCGCCTCGTCCGGCTACGCCGCCCTCGCGATCGCCACTAACTCTCGGTTTCCGGATTCCGGTCGGGCGGTAACGGCCCCTGCAGGGCGGCCTCCGTCGGGTCTGCGGAGGTCTCACTCGGCTGCGGCACGATGGGCAGCGGACCCGTGATCGGGTCGTCGTCGGAATCGGCGACGTTCTCGGTGCGGAACACGAAGAAGAACACCACCCAGCCGACCGCCGCGATGAGTAGCCAGCTGATCAGCCGGTAGAGCAGCATGGCCGAGATCGCGCTCGACAGCGACATTCCGCTCGAGACCAGCCCCGGCACCAGCACCGCCTCGACGACCAGCAATCCGCCCGGCATCAGCGGGATGGTGCCGACCGCGCGGGCCGCGGCGTAGGCGACGGTCAACCCGGCCACCGACGCGTGGTCTCCGGCAGCGTAGGCGGCGAACCCGAGGCAGGCGACGTCGGCGACCCAGTTGAACATCGACCACCCGAACGCCACCCCCAGGTCGCGCCGGCCCAGGCTCACCGACTCGAGCTGCATCAGCGTCTCGCGCCACTTGTCCAGGCCGGTGTCCGCGGGCCGGCCGCGCACCGAGTTGACCCACGCCAGAACCCGGCTGCCGATGCCTTCGATCAGCTCCGGGCGCGAGGCGACGGCCTGCGCCAGGAGCAGCAGTGCAACAAAACCGCCGAGCGTGAACAGCAGCGAGAACGGGTTGTTCTTCGCGCCCAGCAGGAAGGCGCCGCCCAACCCGAGCAAAGCCAATCCCACCGCCTGCAGCACACCCGACATCACCAGCTGCCACGACGCCACCACCGTCGAGGCGCCCCACAGCCGCTGCTGGCGGAACAGGAAAGTCGCCGACAGGACGGGCCCACCGGGCAGCGTGGTGCTCAGCGAGTTGGCGGCATAGAACGCGGCCTCCGAGCGCAACTGCTTGACGTGCACCCCGGCCGACTTGAGCAAGGTGCGTTGAATCTGAGCAAAGCTGTGCATCGACGCGGCCGCCGCCACCACCGATGCGAGCAACCACCACCAGTTCGCCTCGTACAGGCTCTTCCAGGCTTTGGCCAGCTGATCCCAGCCCAGGGAAACCTCGACGGCAAGCACGACGGCAACCATGCCGAGGATCACCCACCGCACCCACCAGTACTTCCCGCGCGGGGTCTGTTCGCGCGGGAAGTCGAGATGGCGGGCGGCTGCGTCGTGCGACACGTGATTTAGGGTAACGGTGCAGGTGGCGCGGCGATCGCCGCGCGCCGCCGACTGTGTCGCCGTCGTAACCGGATCGTGCCGGCTCCGACGGTTGCGCGCGACGCGCGGGCACCCCGGAACAGGTTTCTCGCAGCGCCGCGGCGGATACGCTGGCCAGATGTCAGCAAACGTCGACGATGCGTCGGTCGAACCCGTAGTACGCAAGACCGCCGCGTGGGCGTGGCGGTTGCTCGTCATCCTGGCCGCCGCGGTCGCCCTGTTGTGGGTGGTCAAGAAACTCGAAATCATCGTCGTTCCGGTGCTGGTGGCGCTGTTGTTGAGCGCGCTGCTGGTGCCGGTGGTCGACTGGCTGGACCGGCGGGGCTTACCCCGCGGCGGCGCGGTGGCGCTGGTGCTGCTGGCCGGCTTTGCGATCCTGGGCGGCATCCTGGCTTTCGTCATCCTGCAGTTCATCGACGGTCTGCCCGGCCTGACCGAACAGGTGACGCAGAGCATCGAGTCGACCCGCCGGTGGCTGATCAACGGGCCGGCGCATTTGCGCAGCGAACAGATCGACAGCGCGGGCGATGCCGCGATCGAGGCGCTGCACAACAATCAGGCCAAGCTGACCAGCGGCGCGCTGTCCACCGCGGCCACCGTCACAGAGCTCGTCACCGCGGCGGTGCTAGTGCTGTTCACGCTGATCTTCTTTCTCTACGGTGGACGCAACATCTGGCAGTACGTGGTGCAGGTCATCCCGGCCGACGTCCGCGACCGGGTGCATGAAGCGGGCAACGCCGGATACGGGTCGCTGATCGGGTACGTGCGCGCCACCTTCCTGGTGGCCCTGACCGACGCGGCCGGGGTCGGCGCGGGCTTGGCGATCATGAGTATCCCGTTGGCGCTGCCGCTGGCTTCCCTGGTGTTCCTGGGCGCCTTCATCCCGCTGATCGGTGCGCTGGTTTCGGGTCTGCTCGCCGTGGTGGTCGCGCTGCTGGCCAAGGGCATCGTGTACGCGCTCATGACGCTGGGTGTGTTGATCGCGGTCAACCAGGTCGAGGCCCACCTGCTGCAGCCGCTGGTGATGGGTCGCGCGGTCTCGATTCATCCGCTCGCCGTGGTGTTGGCCATTTCCACCGGCGGCGTGCTCGCCGGGATCGTCGGCGCGCTGCTGGCGGTCCCGACGGTCGCATTCCTCAACAATGCGTTCCAGGTGCTGCTGGCGCCGAACCCCGAGGCGGAGGCCGAAAAACAGACCGAGGAGGCGGACGAGAAGAACGCCATCCTGCAGGCCGAACCGGACAAACCCGCGGACGGGTGAGGCGCTACGCCTTTCAGAGGGCGCCGAGGCGCTTCCTTATAACCGTCCCTCGCGGCGCAGCAGATCGGCGGCGGACAGCCCCTCGCCGGCGCGGCGCCGCTGCCGCGCCGGGTCGCCGTTCTCGCCCTGGCCGCGGGAGTTCACCTGCTCTTCGGCGGTGTCGCCTTTGGTGTCCTCGGAATGGCTGCCGGGGACGGGGATGGCCCGCGTCTGATCGTCGGACGGCGGCGCCGCCTGGGGCCGCTGCGGTGCATGCGGGGGCTGCGGTGCGGGGCGCGGGTCGGCCGCCCGGCCGGGGGCGCCCGGGCCGCCCTGCGCGGTGAAACGTGTGGTCTTGGCCTCGGTCGGCTGGCCGGGGCGGGCTGGGATGCGGGTGGTGTCCACGCTGTCGTCGGCCCCTGCGGGCGCTGTCGCTGTGCTCGAGGACGGTTCCTTGGCGGGCCTGGGCTCCGGCGGGGCGGGGGCCGGTCCGGGGCGCGCCGGTCGGGACGGCTCCAGTGGCGCGGGATGGGTGGGGTCGTGCGCTGGACGGGGTGCCGCGGCGACCAGGCTGGCCGCCACCGGCGGCCGCGCGGGCCGCCCGTTGAGCGTCGGCCGCTTGCGCTCGTCGGGCAGGTCGATCTCGCCCAACCCGATCTTGTTCTGCAGGCGCCGGGCCCAGCGCGGAGCCCACCAGCAGTCGTCGCCGAGCAACTTCATCACCGACGGCACCAGGAACATCCGGACGACCGTCGCGTCCAGCAGCAGCGCGGCCATCAGACCGAACGCCAGATACTTCATCAACACCAAATCGGAGAACACGAACGACCCGGCGACCACGGCCAGGACCAGCGCGGCGGCCGTGATCAGGCGCCCGGTGGTCGCGGTGCCGATCCGGATGGCCTCGGCGGTCGACATGCCGCGTTCGCGGGCCTCGACCATGCGCGAGACCAGGAACACCTCGTAGTCGGTGGCCAGACCGAAACCGACGGCGACAACCAGCGCGATCACCACCACCATCAGCGGGGTTGGCGTGAAATTCAGCACCCCCGACAAGTGACCGTCGACGAAGATCCAGGTCAGGATGCCCATCGTCGAGCCCAGCGTCAGTGCGCTCATCACCGCGGCCTTGACAGGCAACACCACCGAGCCGAACGCCAGGAACATCAACAGCATGGTGGCGCCGAGCAACAGCACCAGCATCAGCGGAGCCTTGTCGAACAGGCTGTGGATGCTGTCCTGTTCTAGGGCCGGCGTGCCGCCGACATAGATGTTCAGCCCCTTCGGGGGGTTTATCGCCCGTAGTTCGGTGATCTTCTTGGCAGCGTCATTCTTGTGGACGAGGCCGTTCTGGATCACCCGCACCGAGCCGTCCTTGGGCACCGTCGTCCCGTTCGGGCCCGCGACGCACGGGTTGCCGGCGATGGTCGGGCAGGCCCGCTCCTCCCACGTCTTGTCGGTGAACCCGCCGATCGACGAAATCCTGTTGCGGATGTCGGCCACTTGCTGATCGGTGACCTTGCTGTGGTTGTCGCTCTGGATCACCACCGTCAGCTGCTCGGTGCGGTAGCCGGAGAATCGCTTGTCGAAGTGTTCCTGCGCCAGGCGCACGGCATTGTCGGGCGGCAGGTACTTCTCGCTCATGCCCCCGAACGACAGATTGCTCAGCGGGATGACCAGCAAAATCATGCCGACGGCGATCGGGATGGCGAACGCCAATGGCCGCTTCATCACCCAGTTGACCAGCTTGCCCCAGAAGCCGGCCTCGACCTCTTCGCGGGTCTTCGTCTTCTGTAGCCGGTCGGCGAGCCAGTTCAGGTAGGCACGCGAATACTTCCAGTTGCGCAGGAACGGCACCCGGAATGCGGTCCGCACCCCCAGCGCGTCGACATGGCGGCCGAGGATACCCAGGCACGCGGGCAGGAACGTGATCGACAGCAGCGCGGCAAGCCCCACCGCCGCGAAGATCGCGTAGGTCAGCGAATGCACGAAGCCCTGCGGTAACACCAGCAGGCTGGCGCTCGACGCGATGATCAGCACCGCCGAGAACGTCACGGTCCGACCGGCCGTCATGACGGTTCTTCGCACCGCGGCCTCGGTGTCGTAGCCCTCGGCGATCTCCTCCCGGAACCGGCTCACCACGAATAACCCGTAGTCGATGGCGATACCCAGGCCGATCAACGAGACCACCGGCTGGGCGAAGAAGTGCACCGGCCCGAACAGGGAGACCAGCCGCAGGATGCCCAGCGAGCCCGCGATGCTCAGCCCGCCCACGATGGCCGGCAGGCCTGCGGCAACCGCGCCACCGAACACCAGGAACAACACGACCGCCACCAGCGGCACCGCGAGGACCTCCATGCGGCGCTGGTCGGTGGCGATGGTGCCCGTCAGGGCGTTGGCGATCGGCTCGAGGCCGGCCAGCTCCACGTTGCCGCCGCCGAGCTTCTGCAGGTCCGGCGCGATGGCTTTGTAGTTGTTGAGGATGCTGTCGTCGTCGTCGCCCTTGAGCGGGATGGACACGAACGTGTGCTTCTTGTCCTCGCTGACCATCCCCTTGATCACCGGGTTGTCGCTCTCGGGCGCGGCCAGCCAGCCGGCCCAGCCGACGACCTGGTCGGGATGATCGGCCTTGAACTTGTTGAGGTCGGCGACGATTTTGCCGCGCCACGCAGGGTCATCGACCGTTTTCCCGTTGGGAACGGTAAAGGTGGCCACCACGTGGCTGGTGCGGTCGCGCCCGTAGGTCTCATCCCCCAGCACCGAGGCCTTGACGGATTGACTGCCGTCGTCGTAGAAACCGCTCTGTGTAACATGCTTGCCCAGGCTGATTCCGAACACGCCGCCGAGCAGACACAGAGCTACCGTGACCCCGATCACGATGTACCGATACCGGTACACAGTTCGACCCCACCAGGCGAACACGCAAGCTCCTTACTGGATCGTCAACGACCCGCGCACTGGTTTTCCAGTGTCACACACGCGCGGTCAACAGCGCGGACAGCGGCCGGAACGGCTGGAGCCACGCACCCTGATCAGGCAGCGAATCTAGGCCGATCCGCGGCAACGGTTCCCGGAAGACGCCGGCGATGTCCTCCAGATCGACGAAGTCCAAGGTATCCGACGCTAGCGCCCAACTCGCATGTTCGCGAAATCCGATCACCTGGACGCTGATTCCGGTTCGGGCGATCTCCTCCAGTGGTTGGCGAAATGCTTGACCGTCGGCCGAAGCCACCACCACAGCCGCCAGCCCTTCGGTGCGGCGCAGTTCGATATGGGCCAGCATGTCGCGGTCGACGTCGCTGTCTTCGTCGATCTTCGGCTTGGCGAATACCGCGAACCCCACGTTCCGGAGGGCGTCCACCCAGGGCCGGACGACCTCGGCGCTGCCCGGCGCGATGTTGGTGAACACGGTGGCCTCGGGTTCGACCACGACGCCGGGGCGGTCGGCGCTGACCTCGGCCGTGCGCGACAGCAGCCAGCGCCCCAGGGCGTCGAACCGCGGGCGTTCCAACGCTGTCGGGCGGCGGCCCAGGATCGAGCCCAGGCCCATGTCGAGGTTGGGGGCGTCCCAGACCAGCAACACGCGTCCGGCCGGGGGCGAAAAGTCGCCGAGGGTCCCCACGTCATCACCGGACAGCACCGCCGGCGGCGCGACGGGTTCCGCCCCGGCGGTGGTCGCTTCAGTCAGGCTCATAACTCATCGCCTATTCATCGTCTAAGCCATACGAACTCGGTGACGGCGCTGCCCGCTTCTTGGGCTTTGGTCTCGTACTTGGTGGTCGGTCGAACGGTCGAGATGGGCAACGGGCTGCCGGGATCGGCCCGGTGCAACCGGGACTCGCCCGCGCCGACGGCAGCGATGTGCTCGGCGTAGCCGGCGTGGTCCGTCGCAACGTGCAGGACACCACCAGGGAGTAGCCGGTCGGCTATCAAGCCAATCGTGCCCGGCTGCAGGAACCGGCGCTTGTGGTGGCGCGCCTTGGGCCACGGATCGGGGAAGAAGACGCGGACCCCGGTCAGCGACGCGGGCGCGATGAGCCGCTGCAGCACCTCGAGCGCGTTGCCGCGGATCAACCGGATGTTGCTCACGTTGTCGCGGTCGATCGCGCACAGCAACTGCGCCAGCCCCCGCCGGTAGATCTCCACCGCGATCACATCGACGTCGGGTTCGTCCTTGGCCATCGCCAGTGTCGATATGCCGCTGCCGCAACCGATTTCGAGCACCAGTGGTGCGCGGCGCCCGAACCATGAGCGGGTGTCCAGCGGCGGTTCGGCGCCGTCGGGCTCCTCGGCGGGGACGCCCACCGACAGGCCGAGCTCGGGCCAGCGCCGCTCCCACGTCTGGCGCTGGGCATCGGACAGGGCGGATCGTCGTGACCGGAACGCCGTGGCCGGGAGGTAGCGCTGGTCGGGGCGGCCCGATTCTTCGATCGGCGAGTCGGCAGCCATTGCCACCCCGTGCTGCGCATGCATTTGTCCATGGTGGCCTATAAACCCGGGATGTAGCCGCCCCTGGTCCGGATTGATACCCAACAGTTGCCTTCACCTGGTAACTGATAAACGGTGGCTCGCATCTTGGTGACGTGGATGCCACCATTCGGTGGGACCGTCCGGCGCCGGCGCTGCACCCAGTAGCGGCAAAGCCGATCGGACGATCGGGTCATTCGGACCGAACAGGCGGGATATGAGGGGACAAGGACACCAGATTTTCGTCGACGAGCTGGCCCGGTTTGCCGACGGCCTCGCCGACCCGTGCGTGACGGCGATCGCCCGGCGAACCGCCGCACCCCTGCGCGTGGTGGTTCGCGGCCGCCGGGGGGTCGGCCGCCGCACGGTGGCACGCGCCCTGGACCGGGCGGGCAGCCCATCGGGAATCGCGGCGGACATCCAGGTGAGCGCGGCGGTGCCCGCCCGCGGCGTCGACGCGGTGGTCTACGTGGTCGCCGAGGTGGTCAAGCCCGAGGACGCCCATGCCATCGCGGCCGCCGAGCACCCCGTGGTGGCGGTGCTGAACAAGGCCGATCTGGCGGGCTCGCTGTCGGGCCGCGGCGACGGGCCGGTCGCGGCCGCGCGGGCGCGGTGTACCGATCTGGCTGCGCTGATCGGTACACCTATGGCACCGATGATCGGGCTGCTCGCGGTCGCGCTCGACGAGCTGGACGACGCTGAAGACCACCCGCTGTGGGGGGCGCTACACGCCCTCGCCACCCACCCCGGCGGCGCCTGCCTCGACGGCTCGGTTGCCGGGTTCCTGGCGGCGGACGGGCCGGTGCCCACCGGCGTGCGCCGGCGCCTGCTGGACACCCTGGACCTGTTCGGCACCGCGCTGGCGGTTGCCGCGATCCGCCAGGGCAGGAGTCGGGCGCAGGTCCGCACCCTGCTGCGCAGGATGAGCGGCGTCGACGCCGTCGTGGCCAAGATCGGCGCGCTCGGCGCCGAGGTGCGCTACCAGCGGGTGCTCGGGGCCGTCGCGGAATTGGAGGCGCTGGCCGTCGCCGGGGACGCGCTCGGCGAGCAGATCAGCGGCTTTTTGTCCCGCGACGACACAGTGGTCGCCCGGATGGCGGCCGCCGTGGATCTGGCCGAGGCGGCCGGGCTGGACCCGGGCGAAGCCGGGCCGGCCGTCGATCGCGACCCGTCCGCGCACCTGCCGCGCGCCGTGCGGTGGCAGCGCTACAGCCGTGCCTCGGCGAGCGAACTGCACCGCGCCTGCGGCGCGGACATCGCCCGCGGATCGCTGCGGCTGTGGTCGCAGGCCTGTGCGTCACTGCCGGGGGAATCCTGGTGAGCGGCAAGGGAAGCGACGACCCGGTGGCACAGGTGGACGCGCTGGTGGCGGCCGTCGCGCCGGATCTGGATCCGCCGGCTATTCACCGCTGCGACGTCGTGCTGGTGACCGGGCCGTGGATGGCCGGGGTCAGCGCGGTGGCCGCGGCGCTGCAAGAACGGGTGCCGCAGCACAAGTTCGTGGAATCGACCGACCTGGGACCCGGCGAGGTGCCGATGGCGGTCGTATTCGTCGTGTCCGCGGCGGCCCACCTGACAGCCTCCGACTGCGCCTTGCTGGACGCCGCGACCGAGCACACCGACGCGGTGGTGGGGGTGGTGTCCAAGATCGACGTGCATCGCGCCTGGCGTGACGTCGTCGCCGCCAACCGCGACGCGTTGGCCGCGCACGCGCCCCGCTACGGCCGGGTGCCCTGGGTGGGCGCGGCGGCGCTGCCCGATCTGGGTGAACCGGACGTCGACGACCTGGTCGGCGCCGTCGCGGCGCAACTCGACGACCCCGACCTCGACCGGCGAAACAGGTTGCGGGCGTGGGAATCTCGCCTACAAACGGTCAAGCGGCGGTTTGACCGCGACGTCGAGGGATCCGGCCGCCGGGCACGGGTCGAGGCGCTGCGCGAAGAGCGCAGCACCGCGTTGCAGCAGCGGCGTCAGGCGAAGAGCGAACGCACCATCACGCTGCGCGGCCAGATCCAGCAGGCCAGGGTGCAGTTGTCCCACACCGCGCGTAACCGCTGCGCGACGGCGCGCACCGAACTGCAGGAACACGCGGCGGGATTGTCGCGGGGAAACATGTCCGGCTTCGAAGCGCACACGCGTGCCCGCCTCGACGAGGTGGTGGCCGAGGTCAGCGACGGCACCGACACGCAGTTGGCTGACGTCGCGCAGGCGGTGGGTGTGCCGATGGACCTGCCGGCGCTCGAGAAGCTGCCCGAGGTGGACGTCTCGGCGCCGCCGCTGAAGTCGCGCCGGCAGGAAACCTGGCTGATGATCCTGCTGGGCGTCGGGTTCGGGCTCGGGGTGGCGCTCACGCTGAGCCGCCTGATGAGCGGAGTGGTCTCGCGGCTCAACCCCGCGCTGGGCCCCGCACTAGAAATAGTCGCGGCCGTGGTGTGCGTGGCGATCTCGGTGGCCGTCACCTTTCTGGTGATCAACATCCGCGCGCTGCTGCATGACCGGGCGTTGCTGGACCGCTGGGCGGGCGAGGCGACGTCCTCGCTGCGGTCGGTGGTCGAGGAACTGGTCGCCACCCGGGTGCTGGTCGCGGAGTCGGTGCTGAGCAAAGCGTTGCTGGCCCACGACGAGGCCGAGAACGCGCAGGCGTCCGCCGCCGTCGGCGTCATCGACACCGAACTGCGCGAGCACACCCAAGCCGCCGCGCGGGCCGCGGCAGCGCGAGATCGCGAGATGCCCGCGGTCACCGCCGCGCTGCAGGCGGTGCGTGCAGAACTCGGAGAACCGGGTATACAACCGGCTGAAAGTCCCGCCGAAGATGTCGGTGGTGACGAAACCGAAAAACCCGCTTCGAGGAGCGAAGATGCCGACCCGTCGGGAGCTTCTGAATCGTTGTTGTGAGAAGGCTTATACCTGCCCGAGACTTCCCCGACAAGTTCCTCACGATAACCTGTAGTTAACGCCACCAAGTCCTTAATTATGTGGGCGACGGCATACCGAGCAACACAAGCCCGATACGCAACGAATCCAGGAGAGTTCGATGACCTCAGCGACCATTCCCGGTTTGGACACAGCACCCACGAAGCACCAGGGCCTGCTGTCATGGGTGCAGGAGGTTGCCGAGCTCACCCAGCCCGACCGGGTGGTATTCGCTGACGGCTCCGACGAGGAGTTCAACCTACTGGCCACCAAGCTGGTCGAGGCCGGCACCCTGAAGAAGCTGAACGAGAAGAAGCACCCCAACTCCTACCTGGCGCTGTCCGACCCGTCCGACGTGGCCCGGGTGGAGTCACGGACCTTCATCTGCACCGAGCGGGAGAGCGGCGCCGGGCCGACGAACAACTGGATGGACCCGTCCGAGATGCGGTCCATCATGACCGACCTGTACCGCGGCTGCATGCGGGGCCGCACGATGTACGTGGTGCCGTTCTGCATGGGTCCGCTAGGCGCCGACGACCCGAAGCTGGGTGTGGAGATCACCGACTCCGAGTACGTCGTCATCTCGATGAAGGTGATGACCCGGATGGGCAAGGCCGCGCTGGAAAAGATGGGCGACGACGGGTTCTTCGTCAAGGCGCTGCACTCGGTCGGGGCGCCGCTGGATGAGGGCCAACAGGACGTGCCGTGGCCGTGCAATGACACCAAATACATCACCCACTTCCCGGAGACCCGCGAGATCATGAGCTACGGCTCGGGCTACGGCGGTAACGCGCTGCTGGGTAAGAAGTGCTACTCGCTACGGATCGCGTCGGCGATGGCCCACGACGAGGGCTGGCTGGCCGAGCACATGCTGATCCTCAAGCTCATCTCCCCGGAGAACAAGGCGTACTACTTCGCGGCGGCGTTCCCGTCGGCGTGCGGCAAGACCAACCTCGCGATGCTGCAGCCGACCATCCCGGGCTGGCGCGCCGAGACGCTCGGCGACGACATCGCCTGGATGCGATTCGGCAAGGACGGCCGGCTCTACGCGGTCAACCCCGAGTTCGGCTTCTTCGGAGTCGCACCCGGCACCAACTGGAAGTCCAACCCCAACGCCATGCGCACCATCGAGGCCGGCAACACCGTCTTCACGAACGTGGCCCTCACCGACGACAACGACGTGTGGTGGGAGGGCCTCGAGGGCGACCCGCAGCACCTGATCGACTGGAAGGGCCGCGACTGGACGCCCGAATCCGACGAGAAGGCCGCCCACCCCAACTCGCGCTATTGCACGCCGATGTCGCAGTGCCCGATCCTGGCGCCGGAGTGGGACGACCCGCAGGGCGTGCCGATCTCGGGCATCCTGTTCGGCGCCCGCCGCAAGACCACGGTTCCGCTGGTGACGCAGGCTCGCGACTGGCAGCACGGCGTGTTCATGGGTGCCACCATGGGCAGCGAGCAGACCGCCGCGGCCGAGGGCAAGGTCGGTACTGTCCGCCGCGACCCGATGGCCATGCTGCCGTTCCTGGGCTACCACGTCGGTGACTACTTCCAGCACTGGATCGACCTGGGCAAGAACTCCGACGAGTCCAAGATGCCGAAGGTGTTCTTCGTCAACTGGTTCCGTCGCGGCGACGACGGCGGCTTCCTGTGGCCGGGCTTCGGCGAGAACAGCCGCGTGCTCAAGTGGATCGTCGACCGCATCGAGCACAAGGCCGGCGGCCAGGACACCCCGATCGGCATCGTGCCGAAGGCCGAGGACCTCGACCTGGACGGGCTCGACGTCAGCAGCGACGAGGTGGCCCAGGCGCTCGCGGTCAACGCCGCCGAGTGGCGCGAGGAACTGCCGCTGATCGAGGAGTGGTTCGAGTTCGTCGGCGAGAAGCTGCCGACCGGCGTCCGCGACGAGTTCGAGGCGCTCAAGCAGCGGCTGTCCGAAGCGGGCTGATCAGCCGGCCCACGGCGCTCTACTTAGCTGCATTATGGCTGGCGACGGGCATCGCGCGCCGGGATCGACGCAGAAACTCGCCGTGCCCGCCCACCACTTAACACCCGTCAAGTTTGGCGGCGGTACAGTCTGCGCATGCAGATCCGCCCCTATATCGGCGCCGACAAACCTGCTGTCATCCTGTACCCGTCCGGGACCGTGGTCACTTTCGATGACCTCGAGGCCCGCGCCAACCGATTGGCGCACCGGTTCCGCCAGGCGGGTCTGCGCGAGGGTGACACGGTCGCCATCCTGATGGAGAACAACGAGCACATCCACGCGGTGATGTGGGCGGCTCGTCGCAGCGGTTTGTACTACGTGCCGATCAACACCCACCTGACGGCGGCAGAGGCCGCCTACATCGTCGACAACAGCGCCGCCAAGGCGATCATCGGCTCTGCCGCGCTGCGCGAAACCTGCGCCGGCCTGGCCGAGCATCTGCCGCGCGGGTTACCGGAGCTGCTCCTGATCGCCGCCGAGAACGGGGACGCCGACCTGCCGGGCTGGGAGCGTTACCCGGAATGCGTTGCCGGCCAACCGGACACCCCGATCGATGACGAAATCGAGGGCGACCTGCTGCAGTACTCGTCGGGAACCACCGGCCGGCCCAAGGGCATCAAGCGCGAATTGCCGCACGTTCCCCCGGCCGAGGCGCCGGGCATGATGTCGGCGCTGGTCGGTTTCTGGATGACACCCGATTCGGTCTATCTCAGCCCGGCGCCGCTGTACCACACCGCGCCGTCGGTGTGGTCGATGAGCGCGCAGGCCGGCGGCATCACCACCGTGGTCATGGAGAAGTTCGACGCCCAAGGCTGCCTTGATGCCATCGCGCGCCACCGGGTCACGCACGGGCAGTTCGTGCCGGCGATGTTCACCCGAATGCTGAAACTGCCTGAGCAGGTGCGTCATTCGTATGACCTGCGCAGCCTGCAGCGGGTGATGCACGCGGCGGCGCCGTGCCCGGTGGAGATCAAGAAGCAGATGATCGACTGGTGGGGGCCGATCATCGACGAGTATTACGCCTCCTCGGAGGCGCACGGGTCGACGCTGATCACCGCCGAGGATTGGCTGGCGCATCCGGGTTCGGTCGGCAAGCCCATGGGTGGCGCGGTGCACATCCTCGACGAGAACGGCAACGAGCTGCCGCCGGGCCAGGCCGGCGAGATCTACTTCGAGGGCGGGTATTCGTTCGAATACCTCAACGACCCGACGAAAACCGCGTCGTCCCGCTCCAAGCACGGCTGGGCCACCGTCGGTGACATCGGCTACCTTGACGACGAGGGCTACCTGTACCTGACCGACCGGCGCCACCACATGATCATCTCCGGCGGGGTGAACATCTATCCGCAGGAAGCCGAGAACCTTCTGGTCACCCACCCCAAGGTGATGGATGCGGCGGTGTTCGGTGTTCCCGACGACGAGATGGGTCAGCGCGTCACGGCGGTTGTGCAGACCGTCGACCCCGCGGATGCCACCGACGCGTTCGGCGAGGAACTCCTGAGCTGGCTGCGGGATCGATTGGCGCACTACAAATGTCCGCGATCGATCGCCTTCGAAGCGCAGCTGCCGCGCACCGACACCGGCAAGCTCTATAAGAATGGGCTGATCGAGAAGTACTCGGTGTGACCGATGCTCCGGGTGGTCGACCTGTCGAGCGCGCCGGAGGACGGCCCGGCGTCGCCACCCGGCGTGATCGTCGCCGCCGGCTCGGCCGCCGACATCGCTCGGGCCGGATCCTGGCTTGACGCAGCAACTTTCACCCTGACCGAGGATACCTGCGCCGACCGGCGCGTCATCACCGTCGATTCCGTGTCCGATGCGCTCGGTGAGCTGACCGAACGCTGTCGACGGTGGCCGCACGCCAGCGGGATCTGCGACGACGTGCTGCGCGCGGTGGACCCCGGCGGGCCGACGCTGTCCGGGGTGGTGACCGAGTCGTTGGGGTATTCGACCCTGCAGGCCGGCCCGGAGTTCGCGCGGTGGCTGCGGGAGCGCGGCCCGGTCCGCATGCCCGACATCGCCGACCCGGTGCAGTCGCACCGCGACGGCGACATCGTGCGCATCGCGTTCAACCGGCCGCAACGCCACAATGCGTTCTCCACGGACGCGCGCGCCGCCCTGTTGGATGCGCTGGCCGTCGCGCAACTGGACCCCTCGGTGACCGGCATCGTGTTGAGCGGCAACGGTCCATCGTTCTGCAGCGGCGGCGATCTCGCCGAATTCGGCACCTTCGCCGACCCGGCGGCCGCCCACCTGGCCCGCACCCGCCACAGCCCCGCCCTCGCGCTGGATGCGCTGACCGCGCGGCTGGGCCGGGCGTGCCGGGCCGAGGTGCACGGCCGGGTGCTGGGCAGCGGACTGGAGATGGCCGCGTTTTGCGGGTGGGTCACCGCGCGCGACGACGCGGTATTCGGTCTACCCGAATTGGCGCTGGGGCTGATTCCCGGCGCCGGCGGCACCGTCAGCGTCACGCGCCGGATAGGGCGTTGGCGCACGGCATATCTCGTACTCTCCGGCCATACCATCGGCACCGCAACCGCGCTGGCGTGGGAGCTGGTGGACGAGGTCTAGCGGGCAAGGTTACGGATATCGAAAACGTATAGCGAAATCCCTTGTGTCACTGTGGTTTCAGCGGTCACAATACGGGGTTTTTTGTCGGTGGGTGTCGATAGTTTCGCGGTATGAGTTCGGGCGGCATCATCGATCGGGACGCGATCAGCGCGGCCTTCGATGCCCTCGATGCCGCGGTCGATGGTGTCGGGGCGTGGTGTTTCGACGCGTTGACGCCCCGAGAGTGCCTGGCGCTCTTAGAGCGCTGCGAAAAGATGCGCCGGCGGCTGCCGGTGCCTGAGCATCAGTTGATCAATCACCTTGCCCGCCAAGCCAGCCCCCAAGAGCTCGGCGGAAAACTGGCTCACGCGATCGCCAACCGGACGCGGATCAGCCATGCCGAGGCCTCCCGGCGCGTCAACGACGCCGCCGCTTTGGGCCCACGCCACGGCCTCACCGGTGAACCGCTGCCCCCGGTCCTGGCCGCCACCGCCGCCGCCCAACGCCGCGGTGAACTCGGCGCCGGCCACGTCGTGGTGATCCGCACGTTCTACCACCGCCTTCCCGGCTGGATCGATGGGGCCACCCGCGAACGCGTCGAAGCCGACCTGGCCGGCCACGCCACCCACTACCGGCCCGAAGAACTCGACGGCCTGGCCCACACCCTGCAAGACTGCCTCAACCCCGATGGCACCTTCACCGACGAGGACCGCGCCCGCCAACGCGCCCTGACCCTAGGCCGCCAACAACCCGACGGCATGTCGGCGCTGCGTGGGCTGATCACCCCCGAGCTGCGCGCCACCCTGGAAGCCGTGGAGGCCAAACTGGGTGCGCCGGGCATGTGCAACCCCCACGACGACGTGCCGTGCATCGACGGCACCCCCAGCCAAGACGCCATCGATCGCGACACCCGCTCAGCGGCCCAGCGCGGCCACGACGCCCTGCTGGCCGGGCTGCGCGGCCTGCTGGCCTCCGGAGAGTTGGGTCAGCACAACGGGCTGCCGGCCTGCATCATCGTGACCACCACCCTGGCCGAACTGGAGGCCGCCGCCGGACGCGGCCTGACCGGTGGGGGCACCATCGTGCC
>NZ_LZHT01000082.1 GCF_001667315.1 Mycobacterium sp. 852002-10029_SCH5224772 | reverse complement strand
CAACGCAATCACGACGCCCTGCTGGCCGGGCTGCGCGCCCTGCTGGCCTCCGGCGAGTTGGGCTGCCACAACGGCCTCCCGGTGTCGGTCGTGGTCACCACCACCCTGCAGGATCTGGAAGCCGGCGCGGGCAAAGGCGTCACCGGTGGCGGGTCGTTGGTGCCGATGTCGGATCTGATCCGCATGGCCAGCCACGCCCATCACTACCTGGCGATCTTCGACCACGGCAAGGCCCTGGCGTTACACCACACCAAACGGCTGGCCTCACCCGCGCAACGAATCATGTTGTACGCCAAAGACCGCGGGTGTACGAAACCGGGCTGCGACGCACCGGCTTACCATAGCCAGGTCCACCACGTGAGTGGCTGGACCAGCACCCACCGCACCGACATCGACGACCTCACCTTGGCCTGCGGCCCCGATAACCGCCTGGTCGAAAAAGGTTGGACCACCCGCAAAAACGCCCACGGTGTCACCGAATGGCGACCACCAGCCCACCTGGACCGCGGACAACCACGAATCAACGCTTTCCACCACCCCGAACGATTTTTACGCGACGGAGACGACGACCCGTAGCGCGAGATCGCCAGGCAGGCCTAGCTCGAGCTGGTCTCCCCCGCTGCGGCCTTCTCGAGGTCGGTCAATGCCGACTCGATCCGGTCGGCCATGTCGTCGATGTCGTTGGCGACCTCGGGCGTCGTCACGAAACCGAAGTCCAGGTAGTCCTGGTAGGAGAAGCAGGTGATGTTCAGCGCGACATCCATCACCGGCGGGCCCAGCGGCACCAGCGAGTCCAGTTTGGCGCCGGCCATGTACAGCGGGAACGGCGGGCCGGGGACGTTCGAGACGACCAGGTTGATGGGGGCCAGGTTTCGCGACAATCCGCTGGCCGTGTAGGCCCGCGCGGCCAGGTGCAACAGTCCCGGCGGCGTTGTCTCGGTGAGCCCCATGATCTGATGCGCGGACAACGCCTTTGCCATCAACTTGGCACTTTGCGTGCTGTCGTGGATAACCCGCAGCCGCTCGGCGGGGTCTTCGATATCGGTGGCAAGGGAAACGGTCATCGAACCCACCTTGTTGCCGACGTCGTCTTTATTGTCGTCGGTGCGCGTCGAGACGGGGATCTGCGCAATGAGCGGCTTGGCCGGCAGCTCACCACGCTTCTGTAAGTATTCGCGGGCCGCCCCGGCGACCAACGCCAGCACCACGTCGTTGAGCTTGACGCCGTAGGCATCCTTGACGGCCTTGGCGCGGGCCAATTCGACGCGGCAGCCGGTGATGCGCCGGTGCGGCGAGACCGACGCATTGAACCGGGTCTTGGGCGCATCGAAGTAGCGCGATGGCTTGCCGCTCACCCCCAACGCGGCGACCTGTTGGCGCACGGTCTGCTCGATCAGCCGCGCGACGCGGAACGGCGTCTTGACGCCGACGTTGATCAACGCGCCCACCGCCCGCCGCTCGATGCCCGGAATCTGCAACCCCACCAGCGACCCGACCGTCTCGTGTTGAGCCGGCCGTGGTTCCGGCGTTGCGTCCAAAAGGATTTCACCCAGCCCGGCGCCCGATACACCGTCGACGATAGCGTGGTGCATCTTGGTCAGCGTCGCGAACCGCCCGCCCTCGACGCCCTCGATCACCCACATCTCCCACAGCGGACGCGAGCGGTCCAGCTTGTAGGACATCAATCGGCCCACCAGCTCCTCGAGCTCGCATCGACCGCCTGGCGCGGGAACCCCGATGCGGCGGACGTGGAAGTCGATGTCCAACTCTTCGTCTTCGACGAACCACGGCCGGTCCAGGCCCAGCGGCGCGCCGGTGACCCGCCACCGCAACTGCGGCACCTCCGGCAGGCGGTCGATGAGCAATTGGCGCAGGCGCGCAAAGCTGTACTCGGAGCATTCCTTCGGGTCGCAAATCGCCAACGCGCCCACGTGCATGTGCCAGCCGGCGGTTTCCGCCGACCAAAACGCCGCATCAACACTCGAAAGCCGTTTCATCACCCGACCGTAGCCCCCGCCCACGCCTTGCGAACAGCGATTCGCGCGACCAGTTACGCGTCCTCTAGCAAATCCGGCGTCACCGCCGACTCGGTGTCGGGAATGCCCTCGATCTTCGCCTTACGGTCGGCCATCGACAGCAACCGTCGAATACGGCCGGCCACAGCATCTTTCGTCATCGGCGGATCGGCGAGGCGGCCGAGCTCCTCCAGCGACGCCTGCCGGTGCTCGACGCGCAGCTTGCCGGCCGAGGCCAAATGGTCGGGGACGGTGTCGCTGAGTATCTCCAGCGCCCGCTCCACCCGGGCGGCCGCCCGGACCGCCGCCCGCGCCGAGCGGCGCAGATTGGCGTCGTCGAAATTGGCGAGCCGGTTGGCCGTGGCCCGTACCTCGCGGCGCATCCGGCGCTCCTCCCACACCAGCCGGGTGTCCTGCGCGCCCATCCGCGTCAGCAACGCGCCGATCGCCTCGCCGTCGCGCACCACCACCCGGTCGGCGCCGCGCACCTCTCGGGCCTTCGCGCTCACGCCCAGCCGGCGCGCCGCGCCCACCAACGCCAGCGCCGCCTCGGGGCCGGGACAGCTGACCTCCAACGCCGAGGACCGGCCCGGCTCGGTCAGCGAGCCGTGCGCCAGGAAGGCTCCCCGCCACGCGGCCTCGGCGTCGCCGACGCTGCCGCCGACCACCTGGGCCGGCAGCCCGCGCACCGGGCGGCCGCGGTTGTCGAGCAGCCCGGTCTGGCGGGCCAGCGCCTCGCCGTCGTTGGCCACCCGCAGTACGTATCGGGTGCTCTTGCGAATCCCGCTGGCGGACAACACATGCACGACGGCGGTGTAACCGTAAAGCTCGAAAATGTCTTTGCGCAGCCGCCGCGCGACGTTGCCCAGATCCACCTCGGCCTCGACCACGACGCGACCGCCGACGATGTGCAGGCCGCCCGCGAACCGCAGCAGCGACGTGACTTCCGCGCGGCGGGCGCTGACCGATTTCACGACCAAGCGGCTCAGTTCGTCCTTGACTTCGGTCGTCATCGCCACGAGTCGTCACCCCTTGGTCCGCTGCCGGCCGGTCCATGCCCGCCCGTGGGTGGGCGTGCACCGTCGACCCGAATATCCGCGGTGGCCGTGACCGGAGCCGCTTCCGGAGCCTTGTGGGCCGCCCGGACCCCGTCCAGGGCCGCCGCGAGCTTGCCTGGATCATGTAAAGGTGTACCAGGTCGGGCCACGTCGGCGAAGTGGACCTCGGCATGTAGCAGCGCGGCGGTGCGGCGCAATTGCTCGCGTTCCCGCTCACTCGGCACCCGGTCGGCGTCGATGATCATGTCGTGCACGGTGAATTCCGGTGCGTGCTGGGCAAGGACATGCAGATGACGCTCGACGGAGAAGCCGGCCGTCTCCCCCGGCTCGGCCACCAGGTTGAGCACCAGGGCACGCCGCGCGGTGGTCGCCCGCAGCGCCGCGCCCAGCTCGGGCACCAGCACGTGCGGAATCACGCTGGTGAACCACGAGCCGGGACCCAGCACCACCAGGTCGGCGGCCATGATGGCGTCGACGGCCTGCCTTGTGGCCGGGGGGTTGTCGGGCAGCAGCCGCACCCGTCGCACCTTGCCCGGGGTGGTGGCGATCGCCACCTGGCCGCGGATCACCCGGAACATCCGCGGGTCGCCTTCCAGCCCGGACACGTCGGCCTCGATCTGCAACGCGATCGGGCACATCGGCAGCACCCTGCCCTTGACCCCGAGGATGCGGCCCAGCTCGTCGAGGGCGGCCACCGGATCGGCCAGCACCTCGGACAGGCCGGCCAGCATCAGGTTGCCGATCGGATGCCCGGCCAGAGCGCCACTCCCGCCGAACCGGTGCTGCAGGATGGTCGCCCACAGTCGCCCATGTGGACTGTCAGATGCCAAGGCCGCCAACGCCATTCGCAGATCGCCCGGCGGCACCACGTCGAGTTCGCTGCGCAGCCGGCCGGAGGACCCGCCGTCGTCGGCAACGGTCACCACGGCGGTGACGTACGGGGTGAGCCGCCGGGCCGCCGACAACGTCGCGTACAGGCCGTGTCCGCCGCCCAGCGCGACGATGCCCCGGTTGAACGGCTCGCTCATTCGCGGCCCAGATCCCGGTGCAGCACCCGCACCGACAGCTGGTGATCGGCGGTCAGCAACTGCATCAATTGCTCGGCGATCGCGACGCTGCGATGCTTTCCCCCCGTGCAGCCGATGGCGACCGTCATATAGCGCTTGCCCTCCCTGCGGTAGCCGTCGACGACCAGAGATAGCAGTCGATGGTAGGCGTCGAGAAACTCGGCCGCGCCGGGCTGGCTCAAGACGTAATCCCGCACCGCGGGGTCCTGCCCGGTGCGCGGGCGCAATTCGTCCACCCAGTGCGGGTTCGGCAAAAACCGCACGTCCATCACCATGTCGGCGTCCATCGGCAGGCCGTACTTGAAGCCGAACGACTCGACCGTGACGCTGGTGGTCGCGCTGGCGTCATTGCCGAACGCCCGCTCGATGGTCTCGCGCAGGCCCCGCACCGACAGCGTCGAGGTGTCGATGATCAGGTCGGCCGTGGCGCGCACCGACGCCAGCATCCGACGCTCCGCGGCAATGCCTTCGGCCAGCGTCTGATCGCCCTGCAACGGGTGGCTACGGCGATTCTGCTCGTAGCGGCGCACCAACATGTCGTCGGATGCTTCCATGAACACCACCCGCGGGGCGATGTTTCGGGTCGCCAATTCGGTACGCACCGAGTCCAGATCACCGGTGAAGCCGCGCGACCGCACGTCCATCACCACCGCCAGCTGGGTGATCCGCGACCCCGCGTCCATGCCGAGATCGACCATCCGGGTGATCAGCTGCGGGGGCAGGTTGTCGGCCACATACCAGCCGAGGTCCTCGAGCACCTTGGCGGCGGTGCCCCGCCCGGCCCCGGACAACCCGGTCACCAGGACGACGTCGATACCGGCCGCAGCCTCCACCGAGTGACCGCCCGCCAACTCACCCGGGCCCGTCATTGCGCCGCCCTGGTCTCATCGGGGGCCTGCTCGGGTCGCAACGCCTCCAGGACGGCGGTGGCGGTGGCGACACCGATGCCGGGAACGGCGGTGATCTGGTCGACGGTGGCCTCCTTGAGGCGGGCTATCGAACCGAAATGGCTTACCAATGCCTTACGGCGATGTTCTCCCAATCCTGGCACCGAATCCAGCACCGATGCCGTCATCCGCTTGGATCGCTTGCTGCGATGGTAGGTGATCGCGAACCGGTGCGCCTCGTCGCGGATGCGTTGCAGCAGGTAAAGCCCCTCGCTGTTGCGCGGCATGATGACGGGGTCGGGTTCCGAGGGCACCCACACCTCTTCCAGCCGTTTGGCCAGGCCGATCACCGCGACATCGGTGATGCCGAGGCCCTCGAGCACCGCGTTGGCGGCGTTGACTTGCGGCGCGCCGCCGTCGACCACGTACAGGTTCGGCGGATAGGCGAAGCGGCGAGACTTCCCTTCCGGTGAAAGCATATTCGGGTCGTTTTGTTCGCTCAGGTGCCGCGCGAAGCGGCGCCGGGTCACCTCGGCGATGGAGGCGACATCGTCGGAGCGCCCTTGTCCGGCGGCTTCCCGGATGCCGAAGTGCCGGTAGTCCGATTTGCGTGGCAGACCGTCCTCGAACACCACCAGCGAGCCCACCACATCGGTGCCCTGCACGTGGCTGATGTCCACACATTCGATGCGTAGCGGCGCCTCGGACAGACCGAGCGCTTCCTGAATATTTTGCAGCGCAGCGGATCTGGCGTTGAAGTCACCGGCCCGCTTCAGTTTGTGTTGCTGCAGCGCTTCTTTCGCGTTGCGCTGCACGGTTTCGGCCAGCGCGCGTTTGTCGCCGCGCCGCGGCACCCGCAGCGCCACCCGGGACCCGCGCAGGCCGGTCAGCCAACTGGTCAGCTCGTCGGCATTGGACGGCAGGCAGGGCACCAGCACCTCCCGCGGCACCGGGTTCGCCGATTCGTCTGCGGCGCCACCCAATTCGGCCTGCTCGCCGTAGAACTGGGTCAGGAACTGCTCGACCAGCTGCTCCTCGCCGGAATCGCCCGGGTCGGCGGACTTTTCGACGATCCAGCCGCGCTGACCGCGAACCCGGCCGCCGCGCACGTGGAACACCTGCACCGCGGCCTCGAGATCGTCGTCGGCGAAGGCGACCACGTCGGCGTCGGTGCCGTCGCCGAGCACCACGGCCTGTTTTTCCATCGCCCGCTTCAGCGCGCCGAGGTCGTCGCGCAGCCGCGCGGCCCGCTCGAAGTCGAGCCGCTCGGCCGCGGCGTTCATCTGCTGTTCCAGGTCGCGGGCGAACCGGTCGGTCTTGCCGGACAGGAAGTCGCAGAAATCGTTCACGATCTGGCGATGCTGCTCCGCGCTGACCCTGCCGACGCAGGGCGCCGAGCACTTGTCGATGTAGCCCAGCAGGCACGGCCGGTCAATCTGCCTGTGCCGCTTGAACACTCCGGCGGAGCAGGTGCGCGCCGGGAACACCCGGGTGAGCAGGTCCAGCGTTTCCCGGATGGCCCACGCGTGCGAATACGGCCCGAAATAGCGCACCCCTTTGCGACGCGGGCCTCGATAGACCATCAGCCGCGGGAATTCCTCGTTGAGGGTGACCGCCAGCACGGGATAGGACTTGTCGTCGCGGTAGCGGACGTTGAAGCGCGGGTCGAATTCCTTGATCCAGTTGTATTCGAGCTGCAGTGCCTCGACTTCGGTGTTGACCACCGTCCACTCGACCTTGGCCGCGGTGGTCACCATCTGGCGCGTTCGCGGATGCAGGCCGGCGATGTCGGCGAAGTAGGACGTGAGCCGGCTGCGCAGGCTCTTGGCCTTGCCGACGTAAATGACCCGGCCGTGCGGATCCCGGAATCGGTAGACGCCCGGCTCGACCGGGATGGACCCGGGCGCGGGGCGGTACGTGGCGGGATCTGGCACAGATCCAGGTTAGTAGCCGGGAACGACGTGCCGAGGACGGCAGGGCGCGTGCGGGTGCCGGTCTACTGTGGTGCCCACGAATGTTTGGGGAGGCCGGCAAGGGTTGGGAGGAAATTTGGCCGTCGAGTCCTCGCTCGCCTGGTTGCTGCAGCCCCTGCCGGTCGACACGTTCCTCGACGAGATCTGGGCGATCAGGCACCACCACATCCAGCGGGGCGAGCCGGGCTACTTCGAGGGCCTGCTGCCCTCGGCCGTCGACGAACTGCTTGAGCAGATGCGGCCGGAACCGTCGGCCGTGCGCCTGGTGAAGGGCGGCCAGGACAAAGATCCGGCCAGTTACCGCAACGACGACGGCGGCCTCGACCCGGCCCGGGTTCGTGACGGCATGGCTGACGGACACACGATCGTGCTGAATGGTCTCGAGCGGTACCTGCGCACCGTGGCCACGCTGTCGCATTCCCTCGAGGTCGAGCTGAATTTCCCGACACGGGTCAACGCCTACCTCACGCCTCCGGACTCCACCGGCTTTGTTCCCCACTACGACCCGCACGACGTGCTGGTCCTGCAGATCCAAGGGTCCAAGACGTGGCACGTGTCCACCGGCTCCCCCGTACCGTCACACGAGATCCAGAGCCGCAAAGGGGTCGGGACGGACGGGCTGGCGTCGGCGACCGACGTGTGGCTGCGCGCCGGCGATGTGCTGTATCTGCCGCGGGGCCAAGTGCATTCGGCCGAAACGCACTCGGAGCCATCCGTCCATTTGACGATCGGTCTGCACGCACCCACCGTGCTCACGCTCGTCACACACGCTCTCTACGCGCTGAGCTTGCGGGCCCCCGAACTGCACACCCGCTTGTCGCCGCGGCACCTGGCCGACGCGGACGTCCGCGCCGGCCTGGGCGACCTGGTGCGCGACACCCTGCGAACCGTCGACGGCCCCGACATCGTCGCGGGCGGTCTCGGCGCCCTGGAGGACGTCTTGGTCCGGCGTGGCCGGTGCCCACCGGTCGGACGGGTCAGCGACACGGTCGGAATCGACGCGCAGACGCTGGTGCGCAAGCACCAACCGCTCTACGCGCGGGTGACGCGCGTAGCCGATCGCGTTGTCCTGCAATTCGCTCAGTTGTCCGTGGCAGCCGGGCTCGACCACGAAGCCGCGATGCTGTTTCTCGCCTCGAGTAGCGAGCCGTTTCGGGTCGGCGAACTGCCCGGGCTCAGCGCCCCGCAGCAGACGGGGCTGGTCCAAACGCTCCTCCTGAACGGATTCCTCGCCCGGCTGTCCGATGACTGACAATTAGCTTCGTATTTCCGGGGAAATTACTGGATTATATCCGTATTTGCGGTTGCTTCAGGGATAAGATTCGCTACATGCGGATTGCTATCCGCACAGCCGTTGCCTTTTCGCATAGCTGACTCGTCGCTACCCATGGACGCGTCAGCTGACCTCGCCCCACGCGATATCGGCGCCGGAGCCTTCGAACGAGATCGCAGTTTCGCAACCACGGGCCGCTGACCGGTTCGTCGGGGAGGAGCGCAACATGGCAATACGGGCGGACCAGGGTGGCCGACGATGACGATGCCGATCTGGGCGGCCTTTCCGCCGGAAGTGAATTCGGCGGCGCTCTCCACCGGCCCGGGGCCCGCCTCGTTGTTGAACTCGGAGACGGCGTGGCTGAACTTGAGTGCCGAATACGACACGGCGGCCACCGAACTCAGCGACTTGTTGGCGGAGGTGCAGGCCGGGACGTGGCAGGGCCCCACCGCGGAGGCCTTTGTGGCCGCGCACGTGCCGTACCTGGCCTGGCTTTTACAGAACAGCGCCAACGCCACGGCGGCGGCCCTCGAGCACGACACCGTGATCGCGGCCTACCAGGCCGCGTTGGCGGCCATGCCGACGCTGGCAGAGATAGCAGCCAACAAAGCCCTGAACGCCTCACTGATAGCGACGAATTTCCTTGGTGTCAATACGATTCCGATCGCGCAGAACGAGTTCGACTATTTGCAGATGTGGCTGCGGGCGGCCACCGCGATGGCGATGTATGAAGCGGTGTCCCAGACCGCGATGACGTGGGTCCCGCCCACCGCGCCACCCCCGCCGATCCAGCTGGCCAACCCCCCCAACCAAGATGCGGGCGGGGGGGCAGATCAGCTGAGCTGGTGGGTAGATCGCGTGCAAATGGTTGCCCAAGAACTCAACGCGGACCTGAGTCAGCCTGGGTCCAACCCGTCTACGGCCATCCACAGCCTGCTGACTGACCCGCTGCTCCTCAAGGTTCCGCATTGGGCGGGCGAGTCGCTTTACACCTTCATCCCGCAAGTGCCGCAATTGACGCAGCTCTCGTTCGGCCTGATCGCGCCGTTCATCTCCGTCGCGGCGACGGCCGGTCTGGCGGG
>NZ_LZHT01000081.1 GCF_001667315.1 Mycobacterium sp. 852002-10029_SCH5224772 | reverse complement strand
TCTTCCGGTGACCGCGCGACGGTTTCGGGCACCACGACCAACCGGCCGCCGTGCAACAACGCGCCGAAGATCTCCCAGACCGACACGTCGAAGGCCAGCGAATGCCATTGCGACCACACGCCGTCGGTCGGCAGCCCCGAGTCCCCGGATGCCAGCAGCTGGGTCACGTTGCGGTGAGTGACGGCAACGCCTTTGGGAACGCCGGTAGTGCCCGAGGTGTAGATCAGGTAGGCGAGGTGTTGCGGCGCCGGTGCCGGCAATGCGGTCGCGGGCTGGGTGTCGACGGCGGGGTCGGTCACGTCGATGACCGCCACGTCGTGGCCGTCGAGCCGGTCGCTGAGATCGGCGGTGGTGAGCGCGGCGATCGGCGCGGCGTCGGAGAGCATGAACCCGATCCGCTCGGCCGGCAGCGCCGGGTCGATCGGCAGGTAGGCCGCCCCGGTCTTCAGCACGCCCAGGATGGCGACGATCGCCTCGGCCGAGCGCGAAAACAGCAGCGCCACAGCCTGTCCCGGGCCCGCCCCGCGGGCGGCCAGCAGGTGCGCCAATCTGTTCGACGCCTCGTCCAGCTCGCGGTAGGTCATCGAGTGGCCGTCGCACACCAGCGCCACCGCGCCTGGGGTGCGGGCCACCTGCGCGGCGAACAGCGCCGGGATCGAGTCGGTCTCGGTCGCCGATCGGGTCAGGGCCGCGCGGTTGCCGAAGTCGTCCAGTCGGGCGTGTTCGGTGTCGTCGAGCAGGTCCACCGACGACAACGCCCGCGCGGGGTCGGCGGTCATCGCGAGCAGCACCCGCCGCAACCGTCCGATGAGCGCCGCGATGCTGTCCGCGTCGAACACGTCGGTGCGGAATTCCACGGTCCCGCCGATTCCGGCGGGTGCACCGGCGTCGGTCCAGCGTTCGCCCATCGAGAACGTCAAATCCATTCGCGCGGTGTGCATGTCCACCGGCATGGGCGTGACGTCGACATCGCCGAGGGCCAGCCCGGCGGCGGGGCCGCTTTCCTGCCCGGCGAAGTTCTGCCAGGCCAGCATCACCTGCACCAGTGGATGATGGGTCAGGCTTCGGGCGGGGTTGAGCCGCTCCACCAGGACCTCGAAGGGCACGTCCTGATGCTCGTAGGCGGCCAGGCTGCGGTGGCGCACCTGGGCCAGCAGTTCGGCGAAGGTGGGATCGCCGCCCAGATCTCC
>NZ_LZHT01000080.1 GCF_001667315.1 Mycobacterium sp. 852002-10029_SCH5224772 | reverse complement strand
TGAATTGCGCGTCGTCCTCGGAGGACAGCCCGATGGAGACGACGGAGCGGTTGAACAGCACGTCGGTCAGGTAGGCCAGCGATACCGCCCAGCGGTTGAGGCCGCGGGGGAGCGCGTACAAGTGGTAGGCCCGGGTGACGGCTTTGGCGGGCAGCCCGGTCAGTCGGATGTTGAGGGGATTGGCCACCGCGTAGCGGGGTCCCAGGTCGACCACCAGGCCCAGGTTGCGGTGCTTGTATTGGGTGGGGTTGCCGTAGCCGAGGCTGGCGGCGACGTTGCGGGCCAGCACCTTGCCTTGGCGGGTGGCGTGTTGGGCGGTCGGTGGCGTGATCTTGCCGGGTTGGGTCAGGTCGGGAACCGCGGCCGCATCCCCGGCGGCGAACACTTCGGGGTGATCGGGTACCTGCAGATCGGGTTGCACCTTGATCCGGCCCCTGTCGGTCGGTAGGCCCAGGTGTTGGATCAGTGGGGCGCCGGTCACTCCGGTCACCCAGGCGATGGTGCGGGTGTCGATGCGTGAATCATCGCTGAGCACAACGTGATCGGCGTGCGCTTGTTTGAGGGTGATGCCGAGCCGGACGTCGATTCCGCGCTTGCGCAGGACCTTCATCGCGGCGTCACCGAGTTTCTTGCCGACCTCGGGCATCACCTGTTCGGCCAAATCGAGCAGCAGGAACCGTACTTCGGCGGGGTTGAAGCCCATTTGTTTGGCCGCCGCGTCGGCCAGGGCGCGCAGTTGCGTCACCAGTTCGGTGCCCGAGTAGGAGGCGCCGACGACCACGACGGTGCGCCGGGCCGCGGCGACCTGGGGGTCGTCTTCGATGTTGGCCAGCTCCAGCTGCTCGACGAAGTGGTCTCGTAGGTAGAGGGCCTCGGCGGTGGTCTTGAGCCCGCGCGCATAGGTGGCGAGTCCGGGGACGTCGAACAGCCGTGTCACCGAGCCGGGTGTGAGTACCAGCCGGTCGAAGGACAGGGCGTGGCTGCGTTCTTCGGGGTCGCAATAGGTCAGGGTCTGTTGGGTGAAATCCACACTGTCCACGCGGCCGCGCACCGCGTGCACACCCCGCAGCGAATTGGCCAGGGGGACAGCGACAAAACGGGCATCGAGCACTCCACCGGCCACGTCGGGCAGCAACGGCGTGTAGAGCATGTAGTCCACCGGAGAAATGATGGTGATGTCGACGGGTGCGTTCCGCCGGCGCAGAATCCGGGCCAGACGACGGGCGCAGGTGAATCCGGTGAAACCGCTTCCCACGATCACAA
>NZ_LZHT01000079.1 GCF_001667315.1 Mycobacterium sp. 852002-10029_SCH5224772 | reverse complement strand
CGGCGGCCCCGCGGCCCCGGCCGAGGGGGCCGCAGATGACGAGCGGATTGCCCAAAGGCTCGTCGACGAATGCGTCAGCACGTTCGGGCGGCTGGACACACTGGTCAATTGCGCCGGAATCGCCGAGCCGCCGGGGTCCTCGATCCTGAAGATCTCCGCGGCCGAGTTTGACCGGCTGATCGGTGCCCACCTGGGCACGGCGTTTCACACGTGCCGGGCCGCCGCTCCGGCCATGGTCGCGCAGGGACACGGGGCCATCATCAACACCGGTTCGGTGGCGTTTCTGGGTGACTACGGCGGGACCGGCTATCCCGCGGGCAAGGGCGCCGTCAACGGCCTGACAATGGCCATTGCCGCCGAACTGAAGCCCCACGGCATTCGGGCCAACGTGGTGTGCCCCGGCGCCAGGACGCGGCTGTCGACCGGTCGCGAGTACGAAAGACATATCGAAGACCTGCACCGCCGCGGGCTGCTCGACGAGATGACGATGCGAGCCTCGCTCGACACCGCTCCGCCCGCATTCGTGGCCCCGGTCTACGCCTATCTCGCCAGCGACTTGGCGCGTGACGTGACGGGCCAGATCCTGGTTGCCGCAGGCGGTTTCGTCGGCAGTTTCGACCGCCAGACAGCGCGCGTGCTGGGTTACCGCGATCACCATGAGGCCGGGCCCTGGTCGGTCGAGGACGTGCACACGATGATCAGCGCCGCGCCGGCGCGATGAGCGGCACACGAATGCCGCCTAATCCGGCCGGTCGGCTCCGTGTCGCTTGCGGACGAACGAACTGGCGGCATGCAATGTCCCGCGGAACGCGTAGGCGGCGGCGACCAGCGACAGGATGATCAGCACGATGAACATGGGCAGCCAGCTGCTCCTGCTGTGGCTCACGTTCCACCAGACGATGGTGAACAACACCGCACAGAGCAGCAGCACCACGTCTCGCCAGTTGCCCTGGTAAGACAGTGCGGCCCGGCGCAACGCGCGGCTGCGGTCGGCGGCGTCGACCATGTCGTCGATGCGCGCGTCAATGGTCCGCTGCAGCTGGGCACGCCGGTCGGTGGCGTCCGGGGGCAATCGGTCCAGCAGGTCCATGTCCTGTCTGATCATTCCTCGATAGTCAGGACCTTTGAACTGCCCGGCGGCGACGGCGAGCATCACGCCCCCGAAAACAGGCGCGCTATCGAGTGCGATTTGCCCCAGACCCACCATTGCGGCTCCTTGATCGGTTGTCCTCAACGTCGACTCGTCGAGGATCGCCGAACTCGAGGACCAGATCAACCGGCCAACCGACCCGTCGGTCGCAGACATATCAACAAAAATGTATGGTCTGCGCCGTTGGCGTCAACCCGGTGCCGGACCGCGTGTCCCGGACCTCGCCTGTCCCGTCAGGAGGCCTTGGGCGAGCGCCGGCGCGTTCGCGGCGGCTCGCCAGTGCCGAGCGCATCCATCGCCCGGACCAGCTGGGGGTAGGCGATCGCCGGGCCGATCCAGCGGGTGAGATAGCGCCGCAGATCGGCGCCCCTGCGGGGCGGCCGTCCCGGGTCGGCGAGGAAGGAATGCAGGACCCGCAGCGAGAACTCGTTCAGCTCGTCGAGGCCCGCTTCGTCGAAACCGTAATGCTCCCAGTCGATGTCGTAGCGATGCAGCATCGACCGGCCGAATGCCAACGCGGTATCGGAGATGATCGAAACTTTCTGGCCGCCATGGTGGCGCTGGTTGAGAACGAATTCGACCTGATTGTCGCCGGCCAGCTCCTCGACGGCGAAAGCCATTCCCTCCGTGATGGCGACGACCGGATCGGTGACGCCGTCGAGATGGGCCGCCATGCGGTCGAGGAAGCCGTCCGCCGAACGCATCGCGGACGCCACCAGCAACGCCTGCGTCCCGGGGAAGTATCGGTAGACGGTCTGCCGGGTGACGCCGAGTGCCCGCGCCACGTCCGCGATCCGCAACGCTGAACCGCGTTCGTCGATGATCTTGTCGGCGGCGTCGAGGATGCGCTCGATCGCCTCCGCATCGGAGGCCGGTGTGTTTCCTGCCCAACCGTGACTGCGCATGATTAACGAACGGCAAACCCGTAGGCGGTGATCCCCACAGCTGGGATCATAGCGCCCGTCGCGGCACCGTCGTTGCTGGCTAACGATCGCGTCGCGCACCGATAACACGGCCAGACACTATGCCGAGTATGTATGATCACAGCGGATCCAGCAGGTAGCGCGCCTGACAGAAAGGCCGACCGATGCAGTACGACACCGTGATCACGAACGGACGCTGGTTCGACGGGACGGGAGGACCGTCGGCGGTGCGCGACATCGGGGTACGCGACGGCCGCGTCGTCGCCATCGCCGCCGGGCTGGACACGACCGGCGCCGATGTCATCGACGCGACGGGCCAGTGGGTGATCCCCGGGATCATCGACATCCACACCCACTATGACGTCGAAATCCTGTGCGCGCCTGAGCTTTCCGAATCATTGCGGCACGGTGTGACGACCGTGATGCTCGGATCGTGTTCGCTGTCCACCGTCTACCTGAACAGTGTCGATGCGGGGGACATCTTCGGCCGGGTCGAAGCCATCCCCAGGCGCTACGTCATCGAGCACCTCGATGCGGCGCGGTCATGGACCAATCCCCGGGAATATGTGGACGAACTCGAACGCCTCAACCTGGGCCCGAACCTTGCGGCGTTCATCGGCCACTCGGACCTGCGCGCCGCGACGATGGGCCTGGACCGGGCGACCCGCAAGGACGTCCGGCCGTCTGCTGCCGAACTCGCCCGGATGGAATCGATGCTGAACGACGCGCTCGACGAAGGGTTCGTCGGGATGTCGTCGCAGCGACTGCTGTTCGACAAGCTCGACGGCGAAGTGTGCCGATCGCGCACGCTGCCCTCGACGTACGCTTCATCGCGCGAGCTGCGCCGCCTGAACGCGATCCTGCGGAGGCGCGACAAGATCCTGCAGTCCGGCCCGGACATCAAGAATCCGCTGTCGGTGGTGTCGCAGTTGATAACGTCCCTCGGGTTCCGCCGGCCCCGATTGAAGACCAGCCTGCTGTCGGCGGCCGACATCAAGGCCATCCCGTTCGTGATTCACGTCATGGACCGGCTCGCTCGCGTCGTCAATGCGCTGGGCGGCAATTTTCGCTGGCAGCATTTGCCGGTGCCGTTCGAGGTCTACGCCGACGGGATTTCGTTGGTGGTCTTCGAGGAGTTCGGCTCCGGCGCCGCGGCGCTGCACCTGCAGACGGAGATCGAGCGCAATCAACTCATGCGCGACGAGGAGTATCGGCGCAAGTTCCGCAAGGACTACGACAGCAAATTCGGCCCCCGGGTGTGGCACCGCGACTTCTTCGACGCCGAAATCGTGGACTGCCCCGACCAGACCGTCATCGGCAAGTCGTTCGGGCAGGTCGGCGTGGAGCGCGGCGGGCTGCATCCGGTCGACGCCTTCCTCGACCTGGTCGTCGAACACGGCGAAAAGCTGCGCTGGCGGACCACGATCTCCAACCATCGCCCCGAGGTCCTCAAAAAGATGGCCCAGAGCCCGACCGTCCAGATGGGGTTCTCAGACGCGGGCGCGCATCTGCGCAACATGGCGTTCTACAACTCCGGGCTGCGCCTGCTGCGGCATGCGCACGATGCCGAGAAGTCCGGCAAGCCGTTCATCTCGATGGAGCGCGCCGTGCACCGGCTGACCGGCGAGCTCGGGGAGTGGTACGGCATCGACGCCGGCACGCTGCGCGAAGGCGACCGCGCCGACATCGTCATCATCGACCCCGCCAAGCTCGACGAGTCGCTCGACCGCTACGCCGAGCATCCGGTCGAGTCCTACGGCGGGCTGTCGCGGATGGTGAACCGCAACGACGACACGGTCACGGCCGTGCTGGTGTCCGGGAAACTCGCGTTCGGGGCGGGGAAGGCCGCGCCGGCACTGGGCAAGGAACGACTTGGTCAGTTCCTGCGGGCGGGGCGCACATCCCGAAAGCTGGCCACTACCGGCTAGTTACGCGCGCATCGAGCGGATGATCTTGGGGCGCTGCGTGTTTCACGCCACGGAGGCGCCCAGGATGAGGTTAACCGCCTCGTCGAGCTGTCCGGCGATCTCCGCGAAACTGATGAACCGGGCGGTCATCAGCGCACCGGAGAAGGTCATCTGCAGCGTGGACTTCACCGCGCGTGGCCACCCCGGCCCGAGCGCGGCGCTGATCCGCCTGGTCACCTCCTCGCCGATCTGGTCCCGCAGCGGCTTGACCGCCGGATCGTCGGCCATCAGGGCCGCGCCGGAGGCGGCGGTCAGCTCCGGCTCGTCGGCGACCATCACCGCCATGTCCCGCAGTGTGGCGCTGACGCGGGTCTTGGTCGTTTGATTGACATCGGTGTGCAGCGGGAGGTCGCGCAGGAACCGCAGGTACACCGCCGCGACCAGCGCGCTTTTCGACGGGAAATAGGTGTAGGCGCTGGCCGGCGAGACCCCGGCGCGAGTCGCGACGGCGCGCATCGTCAGGTTCGCGTACGAGGATTCGCGCAGTTCCTCCAGCCCGGCGTCAAGGACCTTGCGAATCGTCTGGCCAGGACGGCGGTCCGACCGGCGAGCGGCGCCGTCGGCGGTTTTGGCGGTAACCCGGGACGACGCCTCGTTGGACACCCGTCCAGTGTAGGAACGTCGGCTGCCGCCAACAACGTCCATTCGTCGCGGTCGGCGTGATACCGCGATCCCGATAACAGACAGTTGTCCAGAAGAAGTCGGTCCTAGAGTGTCGCGTATGGGCGAAGCGGACCGGCATCGCTGGGACGAGCGGTACGCGGCGAAGGGGCCGCCCCCGCTGGCTTCGGTTGCGCCGCCCGACGTCTTCGCGCGCCACGCAGAGGCGTTCCCCACCGCCGGCACGGGGCTCGACCTGGCCTGCGGGCAGGGACTGGGTTCGGTGTGGCTGGCGTTGCGGGGCCTGCGGGTGGTGGGGTTGGACATCTCGCCGGTGGCGATCGCCCACGCTCGGGACTTGGCCCAGCGTGCCGCGGTGGCCGACCGCTGTCGCTTCAACGTTGTCGATTTCGACGGTGGCTTACCCCCGGGCACGCCCGCCGACGTCATCCTCTGCTGCAAGTTCCGGGACCGTCGCCTCGATCGGGCGATCATCGAACGACTGGCGCCCGGTGGGCTGCTGGCGATCGCCGTGCTCAGCGAGGTGGGGGCGGCTCCGGGGCCGTTCCGCGCGTTACCCGGCGAGCTGACCGCCGCGTTCGCCGAACTGGATGTCGTCGCCGACGGCGAAGCGGAGGGTCAGGCCTGGCTGCTCGCTCGGCGCTGACTCGTTCCGGGCAGCAAACTACCCGGTGCTTCCCTGCGCGCGGCTCGAACGCCGACGATCCAGCCGCCGCGTCGGTGTGGCACTGCGGTGCGATATCGCCGAGTCGGTGGGTGCATTGGTCTTGGGTGACCGGGTATTGCGGTTATTCCGGCGTCGCTGACCACCAGCGTTCGGTCGATGCTGCCGCGGCGAGCGCGAAGGAACATTGGCGGGCGCGGGTGCGGGCGCCTGGTAGGGCGCGACCTCACCCACGAGCGCCTGCACCGCGTCCGATGACGCGGTCACCTGCTGCGGAGCGACCTTGATGCCGGCCTTGCGCATCAGTGACTGGGTGTCTCGGCGCTGCTCGGGCAGAACCACGGTGACGACGTCACCCGCGCTGCCCGCCCGCGCGGTGCGCCCGGAGCGGTGCAGGTAAGACTTGTGCTCGGCCGGCGGGTCGATGTGCACGACAAGCTCGACCTCGTCGACGTGCACGCCCCGCGCGGCGATATCGGTCGCCACCAGCACCCGGGCGCCGCCCGAGGCAAACATCGCAAGGTTGCGCTCGCGGGCGGGCTGAGACAGGTTCCCGTGCAAGTCGACCGACGGAACTCCCGATTCGGTGAGCTGTTTGGCGAGTTTGCGCGCTTGATGCTTGGTGCGCATGAACAGAATTCGACGCCCGGTGCCGGACGCCAGCCGGTGCACGAGTTCCTTCTTGGCGTCCGCATTGGCCACGTGGAAGACGTGATGCGTCATTTCGGAAACCGGCGAGTCGGCCCCGTCGACGGAGTGCAGCACCTCGTCGCGGAGAAATCGGTTGACGAGCTTGTCGACGCCGTTGTCCAGGGTCGCCGAAAACATCAGCCGCTGGCCGCCATTCGGAGTGGCCGCCAGGATCCGCGTGACGCCGGGCAGGAAGCCGAGATCGGCCATGTGATCGGCTTCGTCGATCACGGTGATCTCGATCGCCTCGAGACTGATCAAACGCTGTTTCATCAGGTCCTCGAGCCGACCGGGGCAAGCCACGACGATGTCGACGCCGGATTTGAGGGCGGCTACCTGACGGTGTTGTGAAACGCCGCCGAAGATCGTGGTGACGCGCAGACCGCAGGCGGCTGCCAACGGCTCGAGCGTCGCGGTGATCTGGCTCGCCAACTCACGGGTAGGAGCGAGCACCAAACCCGATGGCCTCGAGCGGCGGCCGCTGCGTTCGGAGAGTCGGCTGACCAGCGGAATCGAAAAGGCAAGGGTCTTCCCACTGCCCGTTTTCCCGCGGCCGAGTACATCGCGGCCGGCCAGCGTATCGGGCAGGGTCGCAACCTGAATGGGGAATGGATCGGTAATGCCGCGCTTCGCGAGCGCATCGACGAGTGGTCTGCGCACGCCGAGGTCGGCAAAAGTTTTGTCGGTAGTCACTTTTCGGTGCCTTTCAGGCATCGGTCATGCCGGACCGGCAACGCGTTTGTCGCGCACGGTTTTCGGCACAAGTTGGCGAGATTGCCGGAGGGCAAAATCGATCGCCGCGAGACAAGCTAGTGCGGGTGCACGGATCATCTGAACGTGGTGGTTAAGCCCGAAATTTCGGGGCAGCACCAGTGGGATGAAGAAGCGTTCCACGACGTAGTTGACATCAGGCTTTGAAGCCAACGTTGCAGTCAGCATAGCGCACCCCGTGCACAACGACGAGAAAGCGCCCGGGAACTCGGTGTGATGTGCGCCGCAGTGGAGCTCGCTCAGGATTCCAGCCTGGCCCGCACGGCGGCCAGCCTTTCCTCGAGCTCGGATTCGTCGATGACGCCGCGCGCCACCAACGAGTGCGCCAACGCGACCAGACGGTTCTCCGGGTAGGGCAGCCCGGAGTAAACGGTCGCCGACAGCGCGTCCTCGTCGTCACGCCGCTCGGCGAAACCGAGAACTTCGGCGCCACAGGAGCTTTGGTCGATCGCATCACACATGCCGTCGAGACTCGTTTGCCAGGGCGGTACCGGGTTGTCGACCCCGTACCTTGCCGCCATGCGACTCCAGACCTGGTTGCGTTCAACGATTTTCGTCAGCGGCACGACTGTTGAGCCCTCGATCGGGTGTGGGGTGTGCGCGGTGCTCATCGGTGTCTCATTGCTCGACGGGATGGACGGCGGGACGGGTCTGGGTGACGGCGTTGGTTGTCACACCCGGCTTGGGCAGCGCGACACCGATCAGGCAGTCGCGCGTGACGATCTCGGCGAGTTGATCCTCGGTCCACCCCTGCGTTCCGTCGGGACGGACCGGCATCACCATGAAGCGGTGCTTCTGGTTGGAGTCTTCCACCCGGATCTCGACGTCCTCCGGGAGAATCAGGCCGAACTCCGCGAGCACCTGGCGGGGCCAGCGCACGATGCGGCGGCGATAGTTGGGTGTCCGGTACCACTCGGGGGAATTGCCGAGTATCGGCCGCGGATAGCAGGAGCACAGCGTGCAGACGATCACGTGATGCAGCGCCGGGGTGTCTTCGAGCACATGCAGGGCCGTGAAGTCACTCGGCGTCCCGAACCCCGTCGGCTCCAGCCAGTCGACCCCCACCTCCTTGCTCGCGGCGAGCGGATCCGAGCGCACCAGCTCCTGGTAGCCGGGATCGAGCCAGGCCCGCGCCACCAGGCGCGCCGCGGGCGTGGGGCCGATCTGTTCGGCGAACTCGGTGAAGCGGCGATGATCTTCCGCGCTGAAAAGCCCTTTCTCGATACATAATTCGCGCAGTGCGATCTCGAGGACTTCGAAGTCGGTGATTTCGTCCACCATCGGCGCAGCGGTGCGCTCGTGGTCATGATCGTGTTCGTGAGCGGCCATGCGGTCGTCCTTTCCCAAACTCGCAGCCCGTGGCTAGCCGGCCGCTTCGAGCCACCGTTGTGGGATTTCCGTCTGCAACGTGTCGTTGCCGGGCCCGGTGTAGCCGTGCCATAACTCGGAGAGAGTGAACCGGACGATGTAGAACCACTCCGGCTGTTGGTCTGCCCCGTCCCAGGTTTCGTCCTCGGCGGCGGGGCTTTCATACGACACGACCGCGACCTCGCCCGTCGCGCCGCGCACATATTCCTGCGTGCGGGTGTAGAGCAGCACGGGCAGATCCCGCACCACGACCTTGTCACCGACGCTGAATTTCGGTGTGCCCGCCCGCCCGGCATACACCTGGGGGTCGCCTTTGCCCACGGCATGGATGTGGTGCCGGTTGCGGTTGACCGGCGCGGGATCGCCTTCGAACTTCGGCTTGGCCGCCAAGGCCTTTCCGCTCAGGCCGTCCGCGTAGCGCGCCTTGACCTCGGCGATCCGTTCGGCCAATTCGCTCAGCCCGATGTGGTGCTTTTCGGCGAGGACACGCGCCACCGCCAAGAGCCAGCGTCCGTAATAGGGAAGCCCGAGATAGATGGTGCGGCCGAGATCGACGTTGCCCATCCGGCGCCTTTCCTCGGACAGCCAGATCCCGCGCCAGCCGAGCACCTCGCACATGACATAGGTGTTGTGCTCCCATATCTCGTACTGCTTGTTCTCGAACTCGATCGGAGCGTCCGGCTCGCCGCCGACATCGTGCGGGGTCTTGACGTAGGCGGCGAAACGCTCGTGGTCGATGAGATCCGGCGTGGGAGCGTCCGGAAGTTCGGGATAAGAGGATTTGAGCCGCGCCACCAGGTCCAGCTGCCGTACCCGGTCGAGAGGAGTCGCCATATCAGCCCCATCCGTCGTCACTGCCCACCCGAATACAGCTCACTCCTCGCATCCCGATCACGCAACCGCTAAATCGACGGCGCGCGGGGTGCGGAAGGGTATGGTCCGACCATGGAGCGGCGCGAGCTCGAAGCGGTCATCTATGAACGCGAACCGCCGATTGCGCGGATCATTCTGAACCGGTCGGACAAGGCCAACACCAAAGACGCGATCCTGGTCACCGAGGTCGACGACTGCCTGCACGAGGCCGACCGCGACAAGGACATCAAGGTCGTCATCCTCAAAGCCAACGGCAAGGGGTTCTGCGGTGGGCATGTGGCGGGCTGGGGGCCGGACGAAAACCCGTATCCGGATTTCGGGGAGACGTTCGAGGACCTTTACAAGGGCACCGCCGACCTGTTCCTGTGGCCGACGTTGTACCTGTGGGAATTTCCGAAGCCGACCATCTCGCAAATCCATGGCTATTGCATGGGCGGGGGAATCTATCTCGGGTTGCTGACCGATTTCTGCGTGGCCTCCGAGGACGCGTATTTCCAGATGCCCCTTGCCCAAAGCCTCGGCGAGCCCGGCGGGCACACCATGATAGAGCCGTGGCTGCTGATGAACTGGCACCGCACCATGGACTGGCTGCTGCTGGCGCCGACGCTGTCCGCGCAGCAGGCCCTCGACTGGGGGCTGCTGAACCGGGTGGTGCCGCGCGGTCAGCTCGAGGACACCGTCGAAGAGATGGCGCGCAGGATCGCCCAGATCCCGTTGACCACACTGATGGCGGTCAAGAACAACGTGAAGCGCGCCTGGGAATTGATGGGGATGCGGGTGCACCTGCAGGTCAGTCACATCCTGACGAACATGGTCGGCGCCGCTTCCGATGTGCAGGCGCGGCGCGCCGAGTTCATGCAGTCGGGCATGAAGCCGCGCGAATTCGTCGACCGCGACGAAAGCTCCTAGCGCTCGCCATTACTTGCCGGCGGCGTGGCATGCGGCGACGTAGCCGAACACCATCGAGCTGGCGATGCTCGCCCCGGCGCCCGGATAGGTCCGCCCCATCACGGTCGCCGTCGTGTTTCCGGTGGCGTACAGGCCCTCGATCACCCGATCCTGCTCGTCGAGAACCTGCGCGAACTCGTTGGTGATCACGCCCCCGCACGTCCCGACGTCCGCGGGGAGCACCCGGGTCGCGTAGTACGGCGCGGTGTCGAGCGGCCCGATGGCGGCGTTCGGCCGATATCCGGGATCGCCCAGGCAGTCGTTGTAGGCCGACTGGCCGCGGCCGAAGTCCGGATCCAAACCCTTGGCCGCGTAGGCGTTGAACCGCTGAATCGTGTGCGCCAATTCGTCGGCGGGAAGGTCGATCTCGCCAGCCAGCTCCGAAATGGTCATCGCTCGTTTGACGGCGCCGGACTCGATCAGCGCCGGCGGCAACGGCTGGTTGCGTTTCAGGGTCTTCAGTGGGCTCGTGCTGGTGACGTATCGGCGCACATAGCCGTCGTCGAAGATCATCCAGCACGGTACGGCCTTGTTGGCGTACATCGCTTTGCCGACCTCGACGTAGGAGTTCGACTCGTTGCAAAACCTCCGGCCGCTCGAGTCGACATAGATGGCGCCGGGGCGCTGGCGGCCCGATCCGAGCGACGCGGCGACGGCCCCGCCGTTGGCGATGAAAACCGAAGGCAGCCACCACGCCTCGTCCAGCAGATCGGTCTTCGCGCCCAGGCGCATCGCCGCCTCGAGCACCTCGCCGGTGTCGCCGGCGTTGGCGATCGACCACTGGCCTTCGTTGGGTTGGTCACCGCTGTACCGGCGGCGCATCTCCTTGTTGTGCCCGAAACCGCCGGCGGCCAACAGGACTCCCTTGCGGGCCTCGACGTTCAGCGGTTCGCCGTCGCGCACGATCCGCGCGCCCACCACCCGGCCGTCCTCGACGACGAGGTCGGCCAGCGCCGCGTCGGTCCACAACGGGGGAGGCCCGTCACTGAGGTCCATCAGCGCCTTGAGCAGCTGAGCGATCAGCGAGGCGCCGTTAGTGAGGATCTGACGCCGCTGGACCCGCGCCGCCGCGGTGCGCAGGAACACCCGGGCCGCCACCGCGAACGCGCCCGGGGAACGGTTGAAATATTGAACCGAACGCAACTCGTTGGTCAGCACCACGTATCCATAGTTCTTGGCCAGCGGCGGCTGCACCCTGTCGCGCCAGTCGCCCAACTGCGCGGCGTCGAAGGGGATTCCCTCGATGGCGCGGCCGAACGCGTTGCCGCCCTTGTGGTTCGGGTAGTAGTCGCTCCAGCCCGCGCACCGGATCAGTGCCACGCCCTTGCGGGTGAGGAAATTGACCATCTCGTGGCCGGCGGTGAGGAACATTTCCCGCCGCTGCGGCGAGGACGGCGCACCGATGTCGCCGACCACGTCGGCCAGGTAGGCCAGGCCGTCCTCGTGCGTGTCGGCGATGCCGTCCCTGCGCATCAAGGGGTTGTTGGGCAGCCAGACGATGCCACCGGACAGCCCCGTCGAACCGCCGATCAATGACTGCTTTTCGATGATGAGCGGCTCGAGCCCGCGGTCCAGCGCCGCCAGCCCGGCGACCATGCCGCCGCCGCCGCTGCCCGCGATGACCAGGTCGACGGAGCGGTCCCACTGAGCGCTCATCGCGCCTCCCCGGAGATTGTGGTGAAGCCGAGATCGGCGATCGGCACGTCGATGGTGGTGTTCGTCTTCTGGATCGCGGGTATCAGCGCGTCGTAGGGCAGGCCCGCCAGGAAGCCGTCGATGACGCGCTCGAAGTTGGAGATCAACCCTTCGATCTGGTTGGACAACCGCATGAAGTCAAAGCTTTTGGAATGCAGTCCCTTTTGTTGCCTGGGCAAGTTGGAGAAGTCTTGGGCGGGAATGGGCGGCCAGCGCGGGTCGTCGGGCGCCATCGGCTCCGGCGGCGTGGGTTTGCCGGCCGACGCGTCGTCGGGAAACCGTGTGAGGGACCAGATCTCGAACAACGTGTCCTCGGGTCCGAGTGGCCGGATGCGGTACGACGACGCGCTGCTATAGGTCGGCAGGATGAAGTAGTGCGGGAAGGCGAACCCGATCGCGTCGGTGATCCCGCGGCGGACCAGCTCGTTGAGATCGGGCATGCCGCTGCCCCGGGCCCGATGCCAGTCGACGACGGCGTCGTTCAGCGCGCTGCGCCATGTGGCCATCGCCGCCGCCGGGTCCGACGGCAGTTCGATGTCGCGCAGGCCCTCGGCGATGCGGATGTCGTTTTCGTGGGTCATGCCGCCCATGCCGTCGCCGAGGGTGCGCATGAAATACAGGCTGCTCGCGACGACGGGATGCACCGCGGCGGCGGGATCGCCGGTCTGCGCGGACGGCAGCAGCTGAGGATGGGTCTGCGGGACGTGGTAGCCCTCCATGAACGCCGCCGCGGCCAGCTTCCAATTCACCGGCAGCCGGCACGATTGCCACCACTCGACGCGCAGCGAGTCGACCTGCCAGGCGTCGTAGACCGACGCGAACGGCTCCATCCAGTCACGCAACGCCGGCGCGTGGTCGTCGAGGTTGATCCACGCGCAACCGCCCCAGAGCTCGCACCGCACCGACACCAGGCGCAGGTCGTCGGCGGCCAGGTTTTCTTCGGCGAACGCTTCGGGGCGCCACACCAACGTGTTGCGCCCGTCGAGGCCCCAGCACCAGCCGTGGAACGGGCACACGAAGGTGCGACGATTCCCGTTCCCCTCCACCAGCTTCACGCCGCGATGCCGGCAGGCGTTGTGGTAGGCGCGGACCGTCTGGTTGTCTACCCGCACCACGATGACGGACTCGTCGAGGATTTCGTATTCGACGAAATCGCCGGCCTTGGGGATTTCCTCGAGCCGGCACGCCATTTGCCACATGCGTGGCCACAACATCTCGGCTTCCCGCGCGTAGAACTCCGGGTCGTAGTAGCGCTGCTTGGGGATTCGATCGGCGGTAAGCACCGCCCACGGCACCGGTCGCGGTGTCCCATTGCCCATTCCTACAGCCATCTCGTCATCCCTTGTCGCGTCACAGGATCCGCGATACCCGTCCCTGCCAGTACCGTTCGCGGATGCGCCTCTTGTAGAGCTTTCCGTTGGGGTCCCGCGGCAGCTCCCGCTCGAATTCCACGGTGCGCGGGCACTTGTAGCCGGCCAGGCGGGCCCGGCAGTATTCGATGAGTTCGGCTTCGAGGTCGGGCCCGGGCACGACGCCGCGGGCCGGCTGCACGACGGCCTTGACCTCTTCGCCGAATTCCTCGTTGGGGACCCCGAATACGGCGGCGTCGACCAGCTTCGGATGCATGACGAGCAGGTTCTCGGCCTCTTGCGGGTAGATGTTGACCCCGCCGGAGACGATCATGAACGTCGACCGGTCGGTGAGGTAGAGGTACCCGTCCCGGTCGACGTATCCGACGTCGCCCAGCGAGCGCCACCCGCGATCGTTGTACACCGACGCGGTCTTGGCGGGATCCTTGAAGTACTCGAAGTCGGGGCCGCCTTCGAAATAGAGCTCGCCGGATTCGCCGACCGGAAGTTCCCGCCCGTCCTCGCCGACCACGTGCACCGGGGCCATCGGGATGCCCACCGAGCCTGGATGGGCGAGCCATTCCTGCGGGCCGATGGTGGTTCCCGCGAATCCTTCGGTGCCTCCGTAGTATTCGTGAATGATCGGCCCGAACCACTCCATCATCCGGTGCTTGACGTCGACGGGACAGGGTGCGGCAGCGTGGATGACGCACCGCAGGCTCGACACGTCGTACTTGTCCCGGACGGTGGCCGGTAGTTTGAGCATGCGCACGAACATCGTCGGCACGAACTGGGCGTGGGTCACCCGGTGGGTCTCGATCAGCCGCAGCACGGTCTCGGCGTCGAACCTCTTCATCAGGATCGACGCGGCGCCGACGCGGTTGGCCGCCATGGTGTAGTTGACTCCGGCGGCGTGGTACAGCGGCGCGGGGGACAGGTACACGCTCGATGGGCTCATCCCGTATTTGTGGATCAGCGCCAGCTCCAGCACCGCCTGCGCCCAGGACCCGTTGCCGTCCGCGGGCAGCGGCCGCCGCACCGCCTTGGGGCGTCCCGTCGTGCCGGACGAATAGAGCATCTCCGATCCGTCCGACACGGGCGGGGCGTCGCCGGCCGCCGCCACCGCGTCCGGGTAGGACCGCCAGCCCGGGACGGAACCCCCGACGGCGATGCGGACGAGCGGCCCGGCGTTGGTGTCACGCAGGTGCGCGGCGAGTTCGGGCATCGAGGCGTCGACAAAAACGGCCGTGGCATCGGAGTCGTCGACGACGTAGCCGACTTCATCGGGGGTGAAGTGGGTGTTGACGGCGGTGTAGTACAGGCCGGAAAGCTGGCATCCCCAGGTGATTTCGAGGAATTCCGGGCGGTTCGACAGGACCAGGGCCACGCCGTCGCCGCGGCGCAGCCCAGCATCGTGCAGCAGCGCGGCGACGCGCTGACTGCGGGCGTGTAGCTCGCCGAAGCAGATCGTGCCATCGTCCGTGATGAGTGCCGGCGACTGCGCGGCACTCATGGCGTGGTCGGCGATGTTCACCGGCGAACCGAGCCTTAGGTGGTTGGGGCGCCGTCGGTCTGGGCGGCGGCGGCCTGGCGGCGGGCGTGCTCGGACGGCAACACCTTGTCCTTGAACACCGTCTGAATCAGCTGCTGCACGTCCTTGCTGATCGAGGCGAGCGCGACCAGGTCGTTGGAGCTCTGCCAGTGCACCCGCATGCCCATCAGCTCCCAGGCCCGCTTCAGGTTGGCCTTGGTGAGCATCAGCGTCGTCAACGGCGCCTGGGCGATGTGCCGGGCGATCGCGTCCACCCGGTCGTCCAGGTCCTCACGCTTGACCACCTCGTTGACGAGGCCGACTTCGAGCGCCTTCTTGGCGTCGATCACCTCGGCGGTGAACAGATAGTAGGCGGCGCGCCGCCAGTTCATGAATACCCAAGGCTCGATGGAACATTCGCCCGACGGCATGCCGAAGCCCTGGAGGGGTGGGTAGGAGAAGTAAGCGTCCTCGGAGGCGATGACGATGTCGGTGGTCAGGCCCATGTGCGTGCCGCCGCCCACGCAGTAGCCGTGCACCTGGGCGATGGTGGGTTTGGAGAATTCCCACAGGTTCAGTGTCGGCTTGACGAACAAGTCGCTCTGGGCTTTCCACGGGTGGCCAGTGACCATGGCGTTCTCTACGAACGCCGGGTAATCGACGGCGTTGTTGCCGATGGCGTGTCCTGAGCAGAAGCCCTTCCCGTTGGCCTTGAGGATCAGCACCTTGATGTCGTAGTCGCGGTCGGCATCGGCCAGTGCCGCGTCGACCTCCTCGGCCAGTTTCTGGTCCTGGGCGTTGGCCTTCTCCGGCCAGTTCAGGGTGATGCGGGCGATCGGTCCGTTTTTGTCGTAGATGATTCTCTCGCGGGTCTCGTTGAGATCCATAGCGCTTACCTTCCTTGGTTATGACGAGATGACGCCGATTTCGGCGCCGATGTCGTACGTGGTCCCGACATGGCCCGTCCACCGCACGGTGCCCGTCGCCCCGGCTTCGATCTCCTGCTCGACCTTCTCGGTGGCGATGATGTAGATCGGCGTGCCCGCCTCGACGTGCTCGCCGGCGCCGACGAGCAGGCCGGTCAGCTCGGCCTCCGAGACCGCCACCGAGACCCGCGGGATGCGAATGACGAAGTCAGCCACGGACCGTCGCCTTCTTGCAGGTGCGCTGGGCCGCTTCGACGATCCGCGCCGGCGACGGGTACACCTGAGCCTCGAGCGCCGCCGCGGCCGGGTTGGGGACGAACCGGGCGGCGACCCGTTCGACGGGTGCGGCGAGCTCACCGAAAAGCTCTGCGTGCAGGATGGCGGCGATCTCCGCTCCGGGACCGCCGAATTGCACCGCGTCATGGACGATCACGGCTCGCCGCGTGCGGCGAACGGACCCCACGATGGTGTCGACGTCGAGAGGCACCAGAGTGCGCAAGTCGATCACCTCGGCGCTGATGCCTTGTGCGCCGAGCGTGGCCGCGGCGCTCAGCGCGTCGTGCACGCAGCGGCCGTAGGTGATCACGCTGACGTCGGTGCCGATCCGCTTGATGTCGGCCTGGCCGAGGGGGATGGCGAAGCCCGGTTCGATGGGGACGGGCCCCTTCTTGCTTTGCAGCCGAATCGTTTCGATGAACAGGCACGGATCGGGGTCGAAGATCGCCGCGGTCAGCAGCCCCTTGCCGTCGCGTGGCGTGGCCGGCACGATCACCTTCATCCCGGGGATGTGCATGAACCATGCCTCCAGGCTCTGTGAATGCGTTGCGCCCGTCGCCAATCCTGCGTAAACCTGGGTGCGGATGGTGATCGGCGCCGACGTCCGCCCGGCGGTCATGAACCTCAGCTTGGCGGCGTTGTTGATCAGCTGGTCGGCGGCGATGCCGATGAAATCCATGATCATGATCTCGGCGACCGGCAGCAGCCCGTCGATCGCCGCGCCGATGGCAGCGCCGACGATCGCGGCCTCCGAGATCGGCGTATCGAGGACGCGGTCGTGGCCGTACTTCGTCGATAACCCCGCCGTCGGCCCGGAGGCGCCGGGGTCGGCGATGTCCTCACCGAGCAAGAACACTCGTTCGTCGGTCGCGAGCGCCTGGTCCAGCGCGAGGTTGAGCGCCTCGCGCATGGTCATCTCCTTCTCGTCCATGTCGTTACACCGGGAACCCGATCGGGGTCGCATACACGTCGCGGTCGAGTTCGTCGATCGACGGGGAGTCCGCGCTCATCACCGTTCGCAGCGCCGCTTCCACCGCCGCCGCCGCGTCGCTGTCGATGCGGTCGAGTTCGTCCTGAGCGCAGACGCCGGTCGCGGCGAGGTGGCCGCGGAACCGTGGCACCGGGTCGGCGGCCATCGCCGCCTCGAGTTGTTCCGCGGGTATGTAGGGCGTCCGGTCGCCGAAGTAGTGGCCGCGGAAGCGGAACGTGACGCATTCGATGAAGGTGGGGCCGCCCCCCTCGCGCGCTCGTCGCAGCGCGTCGTCGAGGGCCGATGTCACCGCGAGCGGGTCGTTGCCGTCGACACGCACACCCGGCATGCCGTACCCGGCGGCCCGGTCAACGACGTGCTCGAGCTTCATGGTGTCCGACGTCGGGGTCATCTCGGCGTACAGATTGTTCTGGCAGACGAACACGATCGGCAGGTCCCACAGCGCGGCCATGTTGGCCGCCTCGTGAAACGATCCGGTGTTCGTGGCGCCGTCGCCGAAGCTGACCACGGTGACGCGATCGATGCCTTTGCGTTTGGCGGCCATCGCCAGCCCGACGGCCACGGGCGGTCCGGCCCCGACGATGCCCGTCGAAAGCATCACGCCCCTAGCGGGATTGGCGATGTGCATGGTGCCACCTTTGCCCCGGCCGGCGCCGACCGTGCGGCCCATCATCTCGCCGTAGATCTCCTCGAGGGGGACGCCCTTACCGATGAGGTCGTGCAGGCCGCGGTAGGTCGTCACCAACTGGTCGTCGGATCGCAACGCCACCCCCATCGCGGCCGCGATCGCCTCCTGGCCCCGCGAGGGCCAATACACGCACATGAACTCGCCGGTGCCGATGCCCTGGGCCAGTCGGTCGTCGGCCGCCTTCATCAACACCATCAGCTCGTACAGGCGCCGCTGGACACCCTCTGAGCCCGATTGCGGTGCACCGTGATTGGCGGTCATCACGCTCCCGACCACGGTTTGACCTTGAGGAAGCCTCCGGCGTCGACCCGCAGCTGCTGTCCGGTGATGTAGCGCGCCGCATCCGAAGCGAGGAACAGCACCGCCTCGCTGATGTCTTCGGGTTCGACGTAGGGGACCGGCATCGCCTGCACCAGTGGGAACACCGGCTCGGCATCCTCACGGGCCGGCTCTTTCAAATCGGGCCGAAAGGCACGGTACATCGGCGGACTGTGCAGCATGTCGGTGTTGACGTTCGTGGGATGCACCGCGTTCATCCGGATGGAAAACCGGGCGAGCGCCAGCGCGAAGTCGTTGACATAGTGTGCGGCAGCCAGTTTCGCGAAGGCATATCCGGCGCCGCCGGGGCCGCCGTCGATGCCGGTGGTGTTCATCGATGACATGAACGCCGCGTTGGAACCGATGACGATGATCGACGCTCCTTCGCGCAGATGCTTGAGGCTCGCGTGCACCAGGTTCAACACGCCGATGAGGTCCACGTCCACGGCGTCGGCGAAAGCCTGCGGCGGCAGACCCGCGGTCAGTGGGCAGATGCCCGCGTTGGCGACCACGACGTCCAGATGCCCGAACTCGGCGACGCCCGCATCGATGGCGGCGGACAGGGCCGCCCGGTCGCGGACGTCCGCGACCGCCGTGTACGCGCGCTGCCCCTCCTTTTCGACCAGCCGCGCTGTCTCGTCAAGGTCCTCCGGGCGGGCCAACGGATACTCGTTGGTTTCGATGTCCGCGCACACGTCCACCGCGATGATGTCCGCACCTTCGGCGGCCAGCATCCGCGCGTGCGACCGGCCCTGGCCGCGTGCCGCGCCGCTGATGACGGCCACCTTGCCCGCTACTCTGCCCATCACCCATCCTTCGTACGTGCGGCTACATCGCGATCCACAGTGGGGCCCAACGACATTGGGTGTAGCGGTTGCCGTCGCGGTGAGAACGAGTGGGCCGGTCACCCGCCCGCGCCGTGCTACGACGCGCGGTCACCGCGGCGGGCGGCGGAATCGGGCCACCGGTCGGCTCCATCGCATCTCTTCCCCGAAAAACTGCGCTGACCTGCGGATGGGCTATCACTACGCCCAAGACTAGCTAGAATATCTAAAATAGCAAGGAATGGCGGCGAGCGAGGGGGTATGCGATGACCGGCGGTGTTCTCCAAGGCGTGCGGGTGGTCGAATTGGCCTCGTGGACCTACGTGCCATCGGCCGGTGCCGCCCTCTCCGATTGGGGCGCCGACGTCATCAAAGTGGAGGGGGTCGCCTCGGGTGACCCCGGCCGCGCGCTGGTCGTCGGCGGCTTCACCCGGCAGGCCGCCCGCCCCGATGCCGACTTCATCCTCGAATTGGGCAACCGGGGGAAGCGCAGCATCGCGGTCGACATCAAATCGGCGACCGGCCGCGAGCTGTTCGGCCGGCTGTTGGCCAGTGCCGATGTGTTCTTGACCAATTGGCTGCCGGGCGCCCTCGAGCGGGCGCGCCTGACCGTCGAGGACATCCGGTCGTTCAACCCAAAGATCATCATCGCCCGCGGCACCGGCCTGGGGGTGCGGGGGCCGGACCGGGATCGCGGCGGGTTCGACGCGGCCACGTATCTGGCGCGGGGCGGGGTCGCGTACACGCTCACGCCATTTGGCACCGAGACGCCGGCCGTTCAGGGGCCTGGTTTCGGTGACCTGCAGGGCGGGGCGACACTGGCCGGCGGCGTCTGCGCCGCGCTGTTCCACCGCGAACGCACCGGCGAACCGACGATCGTCGACTCCTCGCTGCTTGCCCAGGCGATGTGGTCGATAGCGCCGTCCATTTCGGCGGCCGATTTCTTCGACATCGATGGGATTCCGGGCGCCCCACCCGGCCTGGCCATCAACCCGCTGGTCAACCGGTACAAGACCAAGGACGGCAGGTGGATCCAACTGGTCTTCCTGCAGCCGGACAAATTCTGGGTGGGTTTCTGCCGGCGCATGGGTCTGGCGGAACTGGCCGACGACGAGCGATTCGTCCCGTCGAGCAATTTGATCGCCAATGCGGCCGCGGCGACCGAGCTTTTCGCGAACGCCTTCGCGCGCCACGACCTCGCGCACTGGCAAGCGGTGCTCGCGGACGAACCCGGCGTGTGGGGCGCCCTGGCGACGCCGCGGGAAACCCTCAACGACCCGCAGGTCGAGCCCAACGGATATGTCGTGACCAACGTCGACGACCAAGGCGAGAAATACCGGATCGTCGCGGCGCCAGTCCAATTCAACGAAACCCCGCCGGCCCCCGCGCGCGCGCCCGAACACGGCCAGCACACCGAGGAGATCCTGCTGGAGCTCGACTTCGATTGGGACGACATCGCCAAGGCGAAGGAGCTCAAGGCGATTCTCTAGGGCGCCGAGGGGAGCGTCTAATCACGGTATTTCGCAACCGGTTTCGATACCACGCGTCGCGGATTCCGTGGTTAGCAGCCGATTCCGAAACGGTCACGAGCGCATATCAATGTCGGCGGCGGTATGGCAGAACGTAGCCAATCGACAAATCATGGCACAGGGCGCTTTTGAGGTATGCGGCCGCGACGATGCGTAACGAATTCCTCGTCCGGTACGTGAGTGGCGGATTCATGACGGCGCCGCAGGAGGTATCCACAGCATGACAACGAACTGGGTTCCCGCCCAGACTTCGTGCGGTCCGCACTCCGGTCGCATCCTCGACACGGCACGGGGCATTCTCATCGGCCTGCGCCGGTGCCCGTCGGACGTCGCGTTGGACGAATTGCACAGCGCGGCACTGCGGCACAAGGTGCCGGTGTTCGCGATGGCATGGGCACTGGTGCACCTGGCCGGTGATGGCCAACAGACGCCGAGCTTCGTCGACGCGCAATCCGCGGCCCGGCACGAATGGGGGACTCTGTTCGGGTCCACCGCAGTGCCCTGTTGAGCGGGCACCAAGACGTTGGGACGGCCGAGTTTCCGAGGGGTAGCCCGGCCGTCTCCAACTCTGTCGAGGTAGCACCGGAACGTTGCGCGGGTCGCGCCTTCGGGCTCGAGCTGTATTGGCCGGCACGCGGACGGGGCAGCCGGCGCTGGCGGAAGATGCGCGCGGCCAATCGACCGATTTCCGAAATCGACTACGGAATAAGCCTGTTCCGCTAGCGGCCTTCGGCGGGCGTCGAACGCGATGCGAACTCCTTTTCAGGTTTTCGCGGCGCGACGAGCGCGCCCAGGCCGGGGAGTCTGCGGCGGTCCGCAACGCGTCGACGATGCGCTGTTGCTTTTCGGCGAAACGCTCCGTGGGCGCCGGGGCCGAGATCGCGACGACGATGTCGCCGGCGGCTCGGCCGGCGACGGCCGCAGCGGAGATCCCCGGTGTGTGTTCGGCGCGGTCGAAAGCGATAGCGGTGTGTACATTCGCGTCGCGGGTGCTGGGCAACCCGGAAATTAACGCCCTAAATCTGATGGTGCGCTGCGCCCAGGACCGGCCGGCGGGTTCGACGCAGATCGCTTGCCGGGCATCGGCCGGGTTGGCCGCCTGGTCCGACGGGACGAGAACTGACGCGCAATTCCTGCGACGCGAGCGGATCAGCGACCGTTCGGGCAGGTGACATGAGACGGTATAAGCCTATGTCGAATCACGATTTTGTCACCTACGAAGAATTCGGTCGCAGGTTCTTCGAGATCGCGGTGACCCCCCAGCGTGTCGCCGCGGCATTCGCCGACATCGCCGGCAGCGAGTTCGCCATGGAGCCGATCGCCCAGGGGCCGGGCAAGATCGCCAAGGTCAGCGCGAACGTCAAGATCGAAGACCCCCAAGTCACCCGCCGGCTGGGCGACAGCATCACCTTCGTCATCCACATTCCACTGTCGATCGATCTGCTGGTGGACCTGTGGCTCGACAAGCAGCGCTTTGTGGTCTCGGGAGACATCGCCTTGCGTGCGACGGCGCGGGCCGCCGAACCGCTGCTGTTGATCGTCGACGTCGCCAAGCCACGGCCTTCCGATATCACTGTCAATGTCTCGTCGAAGTCGATCCGCGGCGAGGTACTGCGGATCCTGGCGGGGGTGGACGGTGAGATCCGGCGGTTCATCGCGCAGTATGTCGCGACCGAGATCGACGCGCCGCAGTCCCAGGCCGCGCAGGTCATCGACGTCGCTCAGCAACTCGAACAGGTGTGGCCCTGAGCCTGGCCGGCGAATAGCACCGCCGCCGTTGGGGTACCCACTCACGGTTGTGCGTTTGTCACCCGAGGGTGGCGGCGCTGGTGATCCGACGGAGGAGCGGAGGAAGGTCTTGGCTCGAGTAGATGTTTCGGTGTCCTCGAAGGTGGAACCGGAAGCGGCCTGGAAGCTGGCGTCGGACCTGGATCGATTCGACGAGTGGATGACGATTTTCGCCGGGTGGCGGAGCCCCGTTCCCGCCACGATCGAAGAAGGCACCTGCGTCTCGTCGTGCGTGAAAGTCAAGGGTTTCCGCAACGTGATCCATTGGACCGTCACCCGGTACGACGAGCCGAAATCGATTGAGCTGCAAGGCCGCGGCCGTGGTGGAATCCGGCTCAACGTGGAGATGACCGTCTCCGCGAACAACCCAGGATCCACCTTTCACCTCGCCGCCGATCTCAAAGGCGGGTTGCTCAGCGGGCCGATCGGGGGGCTGGTCGCCAGGGTGCTGCGGTCGGACGTGCAAAAGTCCGTGAACAACCTCGCGTCGTTGCGGTAGCGGGTTTACCGGCCAGGGTGGCCGATCACCCAGTCGCGTTGCGCCTGACGAATCCGCCTCCGGTCCATCGCAAGCCACGCCAGGCCGGCCCCGAACGCGAGCATCGCGACGATCGCGGCCGCAACACCCGCGCGGGCTTGACCCAGAGCGAAATTGGCGACGCACACCACGAACGCCAGCGCGGCCGCGCAGACCACCAGCAGTCCGGGCGTCCGCGCCGCATCCTGCATCGATTCATCGCGGTCGACAGGGCTGTGCCTCATGGGCGTCTCCTCTGCTGTCGCTTGCGTCCGGCCGGTTTCTTTGGAGCTACCCAAAACGCCGGTTGGACAAACGACTTCGCGGAGTTGACGGCGGGCGGTGGTCGCGCTTAGAGGGTTTGGTGCCGCCCGAAATATTTGTGGTCTTCGCTGTAGCCGCCATAACCGCTTCCGATGTCGCGGTAGTCGGCGACGAATTCGATTCCCTTGATCCACTTGACCAATTTGAAGCCGTGCTGCAGCTCATTGCGCAGCCGCAGCGGCCTGCCGTGCATATACGGCAGCTGGTGGTCGTTCATGTTGTAGGCCAGCATCGTCATGTGGTGGTCCATCTGGCCGATGTGATGGGCGTTGTAGTAAATGCCCCCCGTGGCGCCCAGACCCATCGAATAGAACACCACCCACTTCGCCTCGGGCAGGGGCTTGACGATGTCCATGATCGTTTTCATCTGCACGCCACCCCATTTGGCGACGCCTGACCACGCTTGGATGCAGAAGTGCTGGCTGATCTGCTCGTGGTAGGGCAGCGCCATCAAGTCCTCGAGCGAGAACTCCATCGGGTGCTCGACCAGGCCGTAGACCTTGAGGCGCCAGTCCTTGAAGTCGTCGCGCTCCAGCTCCTTGTACTCGACGGTCTCCGGCAGGCGACCGTTGCGCCAGTGGTGCGGCGAGATGTCCTTTTCGGTGAAGGCGCCGGGCTTGGGGTCCAGCCGTTCGAGCACCCGTTGGAACGGGCCGACGAGCGCATAGCCGACCCGCTGAACCACCCGGGGGTGCTTGATGGTGAACGGAGTGGCCCAAACCCACGCGACGGCCGTCACCACCATGGCCGCGGCGAAGATCCAGAAACCCATCCAGCTGTTGTCGTCGCGGGAGGCGAACATGTGGTTGAGGTTCCGCAGTGCGTCGGTCGCAAAAACCATCGTCACGTGCACCAGGATGAAGAACAGGAAGTACACCAGCACCACGAAATGCAGCGACCGCGCGTGCTGGATGCTCAAGCGTTTGCTCAGCCAGTGCACGCGCTGCGACAGCGCGGGAGACATTCCCAGCCCGGTGATCAACGCGGCGGGGGCGGCGATGAAGACGGTGGCGAAGTACGACAGCAACTGCAGACCGTTGTAGGCGACCCAGCCGTTGTCCTGCGGCCAGTCCAGTGACATGTACTGGATCGCCACCGACGCAGCGTCGGGGAAGACGTCCCAGCTGGTCGGCACGATGTGACGCCACTGTCCGGTGACGAACAGCAGTACGTAGAAGACCGCGCCGTTGACGAGCCACAACACGTCGACGCCGAGATGCCACCATCGGGCCAGCCCGATGGAGTGCCGGAAGCCGGGCAACCCCAATTGCGGTGGCAGCGCGACGGTGTCGGCGTTGGCGGTCCAGAGCTCGTCGTCGGGCACCGGTGGGCCAACCCGCAGCCATTCATCCTTGCCGGGGGTCGCGTTGCGGCTGAAATACAGCCGGGGATGGTCACAAAGAATCTGGATGCCCGTCCTGATGATGAACATCATCATGAACAGGTTGAAGAAGTGGGTCCAGCCGATCCACGCGGGCAGGCCCTCGGGGGCATGGCTGTTCGGATCGGTCCCGGGGTAGCGCTCGATGAAGGACTGCACCGCCGGCATGTTGTGCAAACCCTTGCCGATCGCCACCGACGCGATCAACAGGGCGAAGCCGATCGGGATCAACCACAGCAGGTTGAACCACCGGTCGCGGCCGACGCGCAATTTCGGGGCGGTCGCCCGCCTGGTGAGGTCGAAGCCGCCACCGTAATGCTCGACATCGATGGTGTCGTGGGCGGTATGTATCTCGTTCCGGAAGTCCGGATCAGATGTCAGCGGCGTGCCTGCCGCCAACGTCGAGACTGGGCCGTTTCCCACCGGATCAACGTGCTTGTTTTCGGCATGCGTCACGGCCTTGAAAATACACGAAAATGCCTGGATAAATCCAAGTTTCATTGGAAGAACAGTCCCCGCGCGCGTCGCGCCGCGGCTGTGTGGTCGTCGGCAACAGTTGCCAGGGGGCAGAATCTGACACGGCGCGGATAAAGTTTGCCGCAACTGCCGACAGAATGCCCGATTTGTGCCGCAAACTCGGATCCTTGCCGACCGCTGTGAATTTAGTCATAGCCTGCTGGTGCTCGCCGCTATGCGGGGCCGCGCGGCAGCAAACTTCGGGCCCCCCGGACCTCGATGGCATTGACCGTCAATGCCCGGTGGCCGATTCGCCAGCCCACGTCCGTCAGCTCGTACGCGTCGTCGTAGCGCAGGTGCCACACCACGTCCACCACCTCGTCGCCGCGCTCGGTCCAGTGATGGGCGACGCATGCGACGCGTCCCCGGGCGGTGGCTGGCCCTTCGCCCGCGTCGTACACCTCGCCGATGATCGCGTGCTCGGTGCGGGCGACCGCCGCGACGGTAGCGACGGCGGTAGCGATGGCTTCCCGGCCCCGATGCGCATGGACCGGTAACAGATCGGCCGGTGGCGCGGGCACGACCAACTCGGCCTCGGGGGTGAAAAGATTTGCGACCCTTTCGAATTCGCGATCATCGACGTGAGCGGCGTACCGGTGGACCAAGTCACCGAGCGCCATTCGCTCGTCGGCCGAAAGTGCCATGCGCGTCACGCGACCAGCGACAGCCGCTGCGCGCACGCCGACAAAAGGTCTTTGGCCTGCTCGATATCGGTGGTGGGCGGCATGGCCAGCACCAGTCGGTCCGCGCCCTGATCGACGAGGGCGGCGGCGCGCTCAGGGTCGATCTTGGTGACGCTATGGCCCAGCGACACCTCCAGGGTCGCGGGATCGCGGCCCGCCGACGATGCCTCGTCGCGCATGAGCCGGATCAGCGACGCGAGGCGTTCTCCGGTGACGCCCAGCGGCTGAAAGCCGTCGCCCAAGCGCCCAGCGCGGCGCGCTGCCGCGCGGCTATGGCCGCCGATGTACACCGGAAACCGTTCCGCGGTAACGGGTTTGGGATAGCTCGTCACGTCATCGAAACTGAAGAACTCGCCGTGAAAAGAAGCTCCTTGGGGTTGGTCGGCCCACAGCGCCCGCATCACGGCCAACTGCTCGTCGGCCCGTTTGCCCCGGCTGTCGAAGTCCGCCCCGCACGCCTGCAGCTCCTCTTTCAGCCAACCCACGCCCACACACAGGCGCAGCCTCCCACCCGAGAGCGCGTCGACGGTCGCGACCCGCTTGGCGAGCACCACCGGGTGGTGGTTGGGCAGGACGAGCACCCCGGTCGCCAGCCCGAGGCGGGTGGTGTGGCCGGCCAGAAACGCCAGCAGATCGAGGGGGTCGGGAATGGGACAGTCGGCCGCCAGCCCGACGCGCCCGGAACTGTCGTAGGGATAGACGCTGTCGTAGCGCGTGAGCAGGACCGTGTGCTCGACCGCGACGATCGATTCGAACCCGCAGGCTTCGAGGTGGCGCGCGAAGGCCACCATCCAATCGGGGTCCGCGGTGACACCGTCGGCCACCGGGGCCACGACTGAGAACTTCATGGTTTGTGAAGCTAACAAGGCTACGGATGCGGCGTTGAGCGGGCCGCGCTTTGGGCGGGCGCGATTGCGGCGCGCACCGCCTCGGCCAGCGCGGCGGCCCGGGGATCGGTGAACACGTCTTCGAGCATCACCTCGCGCCCGTCGGGACCGGTCAGCGGGACCCGCCAGTTCGGGTATTCGTCGGTGGTGCCGGGCTGGTTCTGGGTGCGACGGTCACCGACGGCGTCGGTCAGCGCCACCCCCAGCAGCCGCGACGGCGTCCTACCCAGGTACCGGTACAACGCCAACACGATGTGCTCCGGGTCGTCTTCGCCGTCCTCGAGCAGCCCCACCCGGCGCAACTCGGCCAGCCACGCCGTCAACTCGGCCCGGTCGGACTCGAGCTCCTCGGCGGCGGGCCGGGTCAGCAATCCCAGCGAGTCGCGCAGCCGCACATGGTCACCGGCAAGATAGCCGGCGGTCGGGGGCAGATCGTGGGTGGTGACCGAGGACAGGCAGTACTCCCGCCAGCGCTCGGCCGGCAGTGGCCCGCCGTTCCCGTCGCGATCCAGCTCGAACCAGAGGATCGAGGTGCCCAGCAAGCCACGCAGCAGGAGGTAGTCGCGCACCCACGGCTCGACCGTGCCGAGATCCTCGCCCACCACCACCGCGCCGGCCCGATGCGCCTCCAGGGCGACGATGCCGATCATGGCTTCGTGGTCGTAGCGCACGTACGTGCCCTCGGTGGGGGATGCACCCCGCGGGATCCACCAGAGCCGGAACAACCCGATGATGTGGTCGATGCGCACCCCGCCGGCATGCCGCAGCACCGCGCGGATCAACGCGCGAAAGGGCCGATACTCGTGCTCGTCCAACCGGTCCGGCCGCCACGGCGGCTGCGACCAGTCCTGGCCGAGTTGGTTGAACTCGTCCGGTGGCGCTCCCGCGGTCACGCCCAGCGCCATCACATCCTGCAGTGCCCAGGTGTCGGCGCCGTTGGGGTGCACGCCGACGGCCAGGTCTCCCATGATGCCCAACGACATTCCTGCCCGGATCGCCTGCGACTGGGCCGCGGCCAGCTGCTCGTCGAGTTGCCACTGCAACCAGCGGTGGAAATCGACTGTGTCGGAGTGCTTTTCGACGAAGTCTGCCACGCCGGAAGCGTCGGGGTGTTGCAGCGCTTCGGGCCAGGCATGCCAGTCGTCGCCGTGCTTTTCGGCCAGCGCGCACCAGGTGGCGAAGTCGTCGAGCGCGCGGCCCTCCCGGGCGCGGAACGCGACATAGGACAGCTCCCTGCCAGCCGACCGCGGTTCTTGGTGCAACAGCTTGAGTGCGGCCCGTTTGGCCGCCCACGAGCTGTCGCGGTCGACGGCGTCGAGGCTGCCGGCGCGCTGCTGGACCTCCGAGCGCAGCCGGCGGACCCGACTGCGCTTGGTCAGGTCGGCGAATTCCGGGATCGCCTCGACGCGAAGATAAATCGGGTTGACGAAGCGCCGCGAGGTGGGCAGGTACGGCGACGGCTCCATCCGGCTCTTCGGACCGGGCGGCGCCGCCGCGTGCAGCGGATTGACCAACAGGTAGTCGGCGCCGTGGCGCGACGCCGACCACACCGCGAGATCGGTCAGATCGGTGAGATCCCCCACGCCCCAGGACTGCCGGGACCGCACGCTGTAGAGCTGAGTGGCCAGACCCCAGGCGCGGCGGTTGCCCAGCCGCTCCGGCAGCCCGAGCCAATCCGGCGTCACGACCAGCGCGGTGCTGGTCTCGGAGCCCCCGGAGCGCAGGTGCACCCGGTGATACCCCAGCGGAAGGTCGGCGGGCAGCAGGAAGCTGGCCTCGCCCACCCAGCGTCCGTCCAGGTCGAACGGCGGGGTGAAGTTGTCGACCTGCTCGACGCCGGCGCGCACCGTGCCGTCCTCGAGCGCTAACCACACCTCGGCGGGATCGCCGTGGGTGACGTGCGCCCACAACCGGATCTGCTCACCGGTGCGACCGACGATGGTGGCCGGAAGCCGCCGTGCCCAGTGCGACCGCAACTTGGCGGTCAGCGCGACGTTGCGTTCCTGCTCGTTGTCGGCCGCGACGCCGAGGGCGGCCAACACGGCCTTCAGCGTCGGCTCGGAAACCCGCACTCGCCGGCCAGACCAATCCTCGTACTCCGTTGCGATGCCGTACCTCCGGGCGAGTTCGATCAGCGACGGCGCCAGTTCGGTCATACCGCCATCTTGCTGCCAGGATTCGCCGACCGGCGACCCGGACCCGTCGCGAGTTGGCGATTTCTTTGCTGGATGGCCGCCTGCCGTTCATGTTTCTCCCGCATCGGTGACCCGCTCGCGCGCTCGACAGGACGCCGGCGCCATGGGCCACTACGATGCCCAGAGGGGACCAACAAGAATCCGGTGACTTGATCCGTGGGGGCACAGAAACTGCCAGCTCAGTGGCGCCAGCCGCCGCCTTCCGTGCTGCAGACTCCGGCACGGTGAGCGGGGCGGATCCGGGGGCCGTGAACAGATGTGGAAGTGGATGCGCTTCGGCGCCGCATGGCGAGGTCCGTGTGGGTGCCTTACCGTTGTCATGTAATTCGCGCTGGATCCGTTTCGAGGGACGAAATCCAGGCGTTCGAGCAAACCGGATGGTGGATTAGTGGCGGAAGAGAGTCGCGGGCAGCGCGGTTCGGGGTATGGCCTGGGGCTGTCGACGCGGACCCAGGTCACCGGCTATCAGTTTCTTGCCCGCCGGACCGCGATAGCGCTGACCCGGTGGCGCGTGCGGATGGAGGTCGAGCCGGGCCGGCGCCAGAACCTGGCCGTGGTGGCGTCGATCTCCGCCGCGCTGGTGATCTGCCTCGGCGCGCTGCTCTACTCCTTCATCAGCCCGGCCGGTCAGGTAGGGGATTCGCCGATCATCGCCGACCGCGACTCCGGCGCGCTGTACGTGCGCGTGGGGGACCGGCTGTATCCCGCACTGAATTTGGCGTCGGCGCGGCTGATCACCGGTCGCCCGGACAACCCACACCTGGTCAAGTCGAACCAGATCGCCAGCCTGCCGCGCGGTCCGATGGTGGGCATCCCGGGTGCGCCGTCGAGCTTCCATCCGACCAGCCCGGCCGCGTCGTCGTGGTTGGTCTGCGACACCGTCTCGAACTCGACGGGCGCCGGAGCGCCGTCCGGCGTGACGGTCACGGTGATCGACGGCAATCCCGATCTGAGCCACCACCGGCGGGTGCTGACCGGGACGGACGCGGTGGTGCTGAATTACGGCGGCGACGCGTGGGTGATCCGCGACGGCCGGCGCTCGCGGATCGACGCGGCGAACCGGTCGGTGCTGCTTCCGCTGGGCCTGACCCCGGAGCAGGTCAGCCTGGCCAAGCCGATGAGCCGCGCCTTGTACGACGCGTTGCCGGTGGGTCCGGAGCTGACGGTGCCGCAGATTCAGAACGCGGGTGCCGGCGCGTCGTTCCCGGGGGCGCCCGGCCCGATCGGCACCGTGATGGTCACCCCGCAAATCAGTGGGCCGCAACAGTATTCATTGGTATTGGCCGATGGCGTGCAGACACTGCCGCCGTTGGTGGCCCAGATCCTGCAGAACGCCGGCCCGGGCAACACCAAACCGGTGACCGTCGAACCGTCCGCGTTGGCGAAGATGCCGGTGGTCAACAAGCTGGATCTGTCGTCCTACCCGGATGCCCCGCTGAACGTGCTGGATATCCGCGAGAACCCGGCGACGTGCTGGTGGTGGCAGAAGACCTCCGGTGAGAACCGGGCACGTGTGCAGGTCATCTCGGGCGCGACCATCCCGGTCGAGTCGAAGGATGTCAACCGGGTGGTCTCGCTGGTCAAGGCCGACACCACCGGCCGCGTAGCCGATCAGGTGTTCTTCGGCCCCGACTACGCGAACTTCGTCGCCGTCACCGGAAACGATCCCGGCGCCAAGACGACCGAATCGCTGTGGTGGCTCACGGATGCGGGCGCCCGGTTCGGAGTCGACGACACCCGCGAGGCGCGAGAAGCGTTGGGCCTGAAGACGAAACCGGCCCTGGCGCCGTGGGTCGCGCTGCGGCTGCTGCCGCAAGGGCCGACGCTGTCGCGATCCGATGCGCTCGTGCAGCACGACACGCTACCGATGGATATGTCCCCTGGAGAGCTGGCGGTACCCAAGTGAAACGTGGATTTGCCCGGCCGACGCCGGAGAAGCCCCCGGTGATCAAGCCGGAGAACATCGTCCTTCCGACGCCGCTGAGCATCCCGCCGCCGGAGGGCAAGCCCTGGTGGTTGATCGTGGTCGGTGTCGTGGTGGTCGGCCTGCTGATCGGCATGGTCGCCATGACCTTCGCCAGCGGCTCACACGTGTTCGGGGGCGCCGGCTCGATCTTCCCGATCTTCATGATCGGTGGCGTCGCGATGATGATGTTCGGCGGCCGGTTCGGCGGCCAGCAGCAGATGAGCCGCCCGAAGCTGGATTCGATGCGCGCCCAGTTCATGTTGATGCTGGACATGCTGCGCGAGACCGCCCACGAGTCGGCCGACAGCATGGACGCTAACTACCGGTGGTTCCACCCCGCACCCACCACGCTGGCGGCCGCGGTCGGATCTTCGCGGATGTGGGAACGCAAACCCGACGGCAAGGACCTCAACTTCGGCGTCGTCCGCGTCGGCGTCGGTATGACACGTCCCGAGGTGACCTGGGGTGAGCCCCAGAACATGCCGACCGACATCGAGCTCGAGCCGGTGACCGGGAAAGCACTGCAGGAGTTCGGGCGCTATCAAAGCGTCGTCTACAACCTGCCCAAGATGATTTCGGTGCTGGTCGAACCCTGGTACTCGCTGGCCGGGGACCGCGAGCAGGTCCTGGGATTGATGCGCGCGATCATCTGCCAGCTGGCGTTCTCCCACGGCCCCGACCACGTGCGGATGATCGTCGTCAGTTCGGATCTGGACGAATGGGACTGGGTGAAATGGCTGCCCCACTTCGGTGACCCGCGCCGCCAGGACGCAGCGGGCAACGCGCGGATGGTGTACAGCTCCGTGCGCGAGTTCGCCGCCGAGCAGGCCGAATTATTCGCCGGCCGTGGGTCTTTCACTCCCCGGCACGCATCCTCGTCGGCGCAGACCCCGACGCCTCACACGGTGATCATCGCCGATGCGGTTGACCCCCAATGGGAGTACGTGATCAGCGGCGAAGGCGTCGACGGGGTGACGTTCTTCGACCTCACCGGCTCGGCGATGTGGAGCGCCGTCCCCGAGCGGACCCTGCGGTTCGACAAGAAGGGTGTGATCGAGGCGCTGCCCCGCGACCGCGACACCTGGATGGTGATCGACGAGAAGCCCTGGTTCTTCGCCCTCACCGACCACATCAGCATCGCCGAGGCGGAGGAGTTCTCGCAGAAGCTGGCGCGCTGGCGGCTCGCCGAGGCGTACGAAGAGATCGGCCAGCGGGTTGCGCACATCGGCGCCCGAGACATCATGGCCTACTACGGAATTGATGATCCCGGCCGCATCGACTTCGAGGCGCTGTGGGGCAGCCGCAACGACGCGATGGGCCGGTCGCGATTGCGGGCCCCGTTCGGTGTTCGTTCCGACAACGGCGAACTGTTGTTCTTGGACATGAAATCGCTGGACGAAGGCGGCGACGGCCCACACGGAGTCATGTCCGGAACGACGGGTTCGGGGAAGTCGACCCTGGTGCGGACCGTGATCGAATCGCTGATGCTCAGCCACCCGCCCGATGAGCTGCAATTCGTGCTGGCCGACCTCAAGGGTGGGTCGGCGGTCAAGCCGTTCGCCGGGGTGCCGCACGTGTCCCGGATCATCACTGACCTGGAAGAAGACCAGGCGTTGATGGAGCGCTTCCTCGACGCGCTGTGGGGCGAAATCGCGCGCCGCAAGGCGATCTGCGACAGCGCCGGTGTCGATGACGCCAAGGAATACAACTCGGTACGCAGCCGGATGCGGGCGCGTGGCCAGGACATGGCGCCGCTCCCGATGCTCGTGGTGGTCATCGACGAGTTCTACGAATGGTTCCGCATCATGCCGACGGCGGTCGACGTCCTCGACTCGATCGGCCGTCAGGGCCGCGCCTACTGGATTCACCTGATGATGGCGTCGCAGACCATCGAAAGCCGCGCCGAAAAGCTCATGGAGAACATGGGTTACCGGCTGGTGCTGAAGGCGCGCACCGCCGGTGCGGCGCAGGCGGCCGGCGTCCCGAACGCAGTGAACCTGCCCGCCCAGGCCGGCCTGGGCTACTTCCGCCGCAGCCTAGAGGACATCATCCGGTTCCAGGCCGAATTCCTTTGGCGGGACTACTTTCCGCGTGGCCTCACCGACGACGGGGACGAAGCGCCGGCGCTGGTGCACAGCATCGACTACGTCCGTCCGCAGCTGTTCACCAACTCGTTCACCCCGCTGGAGGTCAGCGTCGGGGGACCCGAGGTCGCCGTCCCGGCCATCCCCACCGACGGCGACGTGCTGGAGGTCGAGGGTCCGGACGACGACGTCGAAGGGATCAGAACGCCGAAGGTCGGTACGGTCATCATCGATCAGCTGCGCAAGATCGATTTCCAGCCGTACCGGCTGTGGCAGCCGCCGCTGAACCAGCCCGTCGCCATCGACGAGTTGGTGAACCGGTTCCTCGGTCGCCCGTGGCAGCAGGACTACGGCACGGCGCGGGATCTGGCCTTCCCGATCGGGATCATCGACCGCCCGTTCAAGCATGACCAGCCGCCGTGGACGGTCGACACGTCGGGGCCCGGTGCCAACGTCCTGATCCTGGGGGCCGGTGGGTCGGGTAAAACCACCGCGCTGCAGACCCTGATCTGCGCCGCGGCGCTGACCCACACACCCGAGCAGATCCAGTTTTACTGCTTGGCCTACAGCGGCACCGCGCTGACCACGGTCGCCCGGCTGCCCCATGTCGGTGAGGTGGCCGGTCCGACCGACCCGTACGGCGTCCGCCGCACGGTGGCCGAACTGCTGGCGTTGGTGCGGGAGCGCAAGCGCACGTTCCTCGAGTACGGGATCGCCTCGATGGAGGTGTTCCGGCGGCGGAAGTTCGGCGGTGAGCCCGGCCCGATCCCCAATGACGGGTTCGGCGACGTCTACCTGGTGGTGGACAACTACCGGGCACTGGCCGAAGAGAACGAGGTGCTGATCGAGCAGGTGAACGTGATCATCAACCAGGGCCCCTCGTTCGGGGTGCACGTGGTGGTCACCGCCGACCGCGAATCCGAGCTGCGACCGCCGGTGCGCAGCGGCTTCGGCTCGCGGGTCGAGTTGCGCCTGGCCGCCGTGGAAGACGCCAAGCTGGTGCGTTCCCGGTTCGCCAAGGACGTGCCGGTGAAGCCGGGTCGTGGCATGGTCGCGGTCAACTACGTCCGCCTCGACGCCGACCCGCAGTCCGGTCTGCACACGTTGGTGGCCCGGCCCGCGCTGGCCAGCACGCCGAGCAACCGATTCGAGTCCGACAGCATCGTCGAAGCCGTCAGCCGGATCGCGAACGGCCAGGCCCCGCCGGTACGCCGGTTGCCGGCGACGTTCGGCGTGGAACAACTTCGGGAGATCGCCGCACAAGACACCCGGCAGGGCGTGGGTGCGGGCGGAATCGCCTGGGCCATCTCGGAGTTGGACCTGTCGCCGGTCTATCTCAACTTCGCCGAGAACGCGCACCTGATGGTCACGGGCCGCCGCGAATGCGGGCGCACCACGACGCTGGCCACGATCATGGCCGAGATCGGCCGGCTGTACGCGCCGGGAGCGACCAGTGCGCCGACGCCGCCGGCCGGGCAGCCCTCGGCCCAGGTGTGGCTGGTGGACCCACGGCGCCAGTTGCTCACCGCGCTCGGCTCCGACTACGTGGAGAAATTCGCCTACAACCTCGATGGCGTGCAGGCGATGATGGGCGAACTGGCCGCGGTCCTGGCCGGCCGCGAGCCACCGCCCGGCTTGTCCGCCGAGGAGTTGTTGTCGCGGTCGTGGTGGAGCGGGCCGGAGATCTTCCTGATCGTCGACGACATCCAGCAGCTGCCGGCGGGCTTCGATTCGCCGCTGCACAAGGCCGCGCCGTGGGTGACCCGGGCCGCCGACGTCGGTTTGCATGTGATCGTCACCCGGACGTTCGGTGGCTGGTCATCGGCCGGCAGCGACCCGATGCTGCGGGCGCTGGCCCAGGCGAACGCGCCCCTGCTGGTGATGGACGCCGACCCCGACGAGGGATTCATCCGCGGCAAGATGAAGGGCGGTCCGCTGCCACGCGGCCGTGGCCTGCTCATGGCCGAGGACACCGGCGTGTTCGTTCAGGTCGCGGCGACCGAGTTGCGCAAGTAGGGCTCAACAGGGGCTACAGTCGCTGCGCCGGGGCCGACCGGCATATGCGGCTCAGCCCCAGCGCAATGGCAACTCCCTGAGCGCGAAGCTCTTTGAGGGGTAATCGATCACGGGTGAGTAGTCCGCGGGCAACTCGAAATCCGGAATCTGGGTGAGCCACTCCGCGATGATCACCGTCAGTTCGATGCGCGCCAGGTGGGAGCCCAGGCAGCGGTGCGGGCCGCCGCCAAACCCCCAGTGCCGGTGCACTTTTCCGTCCATATTGAGCTCATTGGTGGACATTGAGTCGCTGTCGTCACGGTTGACCGCAGCCATGCACAGGCGCACCGAGGTGCCCGGCGGCAACGTCATGCCGCCGACTTCGACGAACTCGGTGGTGATCCGGGGCGCCACCGGCGCCGACGGTTCCAGCCGGACGATCTCTTCGATGAAAACCCTGATCTGCTTTGGGTTGTCGCGAAGCTCCGTGCGCAGCTGGGGCCTGCGCGCCAGTTCGAGCAGCGAAAATCCGATCGCCGCGGTGACCGTGTCCAGACCGGCCAGGATCAACAGGTGGCTCATGCCGAGCAGCTCGATGTCGCTGAAGTCGCCGTCGCCGGTGATCACCTGGGACAACATGTCTGAACCGGGGTTTTGCCGACGCTGCGCGATGGCGTCGGCTAGGTATGCCAGCAACCGCTCGGACTTCTCTATGTCGGTCTTGGTGATGACGGGCTTGTCACTGACGACGGTGTCTTTCCAATCGATAAGAAGATCGCGATCCTCGAGGGGCAGACCGTAGAGATCCAGAAACACCTGAAACGGGTACAGGCTCGCCAGATCCGCCATCACCTCGCACTCACCCCGGGCGGCCAGCGCCGCGATCATGTCGCGAGCGTGACGCTCCAGCGCCGGACGCGACTTGCCCAACGCGTGCGGGCTGAAATACGGCTGCAGGATCTTGCGGTAGCGGGTGTGTTGCGGTGGGTCAAAAGCCAGTGGCAGCACCGGCAGCGGGTGGCCGGGGGGCTGCAGCACCGTCGACGAGAAGACCTTGGTGTTGCGCAGCGCGGCCAGAACGTCTTCGCGGCGGGTGATGTAGTAGTGGCCGTTCATGAACACCACCGGCCCCGCGTCGCGCAGCGTCTTCCACCCCACCCCGCGATCGGCGCTCATCGGCAGCTTGTCGAATTCCAGCCGGGGCAAGTGGAACGTGCCGTATTGGCCGTCGTTCATGCGCGTCGATCTCCGGTCGTCTGTCGTTGTTCGGTCACCCCGAGGTGACTGTGCCGCACGTAGCTTTGTCCTTATTGCGTGGGGGGCAATGGAACACGGATTCGGCTGCCCGAGCTCATCCGGGCTTTTCGGCAGTCGGCCTCGATGGCGCACATCTTGAACACTTTACCGACCGACTAATCTGGGTAGCGGACCTTGAAGTGCAATCCCGCTCATTTGCGGAATCGACTACGGCCGCATCGGCCGGCTAGGGAGGAAACTTCGTGAGGGTTCGTCTGGAACAGTCGAAATGCGTAGGCCACGCCCAGTGCTACGCGGTTGACCCCGCCCTCTTTCCCATTGACGACTCCGGCTATTCGATTCTCGAGGAGCATGAAGTCAGGCCCGAAGACGAGCAACTGACTCGCGACGGCGTCGCTGCCTGCCCCGAAATGGCGCTGATTCTCCAAGAAGACTGACAGCGCACGCTGCGGAGGGGTTCGGCGCGAAGCCGGCGCTGTGGCGTGGCAAGCAAACGGTTAATGAACAATCCGTTGCCCTATATGAACTGCTGCCGACCGGGAATGAACAGTGGTTGGCCATTGATGAACAGGGGCGTTTGCGTGTCGGCCTTTGCCTCGTAACGAACTAATCTCAGTGCCGGACGGCGGTTCGGAGACACGGTGCTGTCGCCCGGTTGCTGATAACGGGATTGGCCGAGGCAGAAGGTGCATGTCGTTCCTGACCAGATGTCCGAGAAGCGTGGTGGCAGACCACGTTTCCGGGCGCAGCCCATTGGTCGGCATGCACCGGCCCGCCCAGCCGGCCGAGTCGCGGGCACACAACCGCAGACGGGGCTCCCATGGAGGCAGCGCTCGACCGGTGGGGTCGTTTACAAAGCCGTGATCACCGCCACCACTGATTCCCATGTGACAGCCGAGATCGCCTGCGGTCTCGGCCGACTGAGGAGGATAGGTGCTTGAGTTCGGTGCGTTACCGCCCGAAATCAATTCCGGTCGCATGTATGCGGGTCCGGGGTCGGGGCCGATGATGGCCGCGGCTGCTGCTTGGGATGAGATTGC
>NZ_LZHT01000078.1 GCF_001667315.1 Mycobacterium sp. 852002-10029_SCH5224772 | reverse complement strand
GGCCAGCAGGGCGTCGTGATTGCGTTGCGCCGGGCTGCGCATATCGCGGCGCGCCGCATCCTCATCAGGAACCTCATCGATGAGGGGAACCTCATCGTAGGGGTTACACGCCCCGGGGGCCCCGAGTTTGGCCAGCACGGGTTCGAACGTGGCGCGCGCCTCGGGGGTCAGATACCCGCGGATGGGTGACATGCCGTCGTAGTGCTGGGCCCCGATGGTGATGCCGCGCTTGCGGGCACGTTCGGCATCATTGAGTTTCCCGTCGGGGTTGAGCCAGCCCATCGCCCGGCGGGCGTATTGGCCCAACTCATCGGGGCGAAACCTGCTGGCCTGACGCGCCAGATCGGCCTCGGCGTCCTCGCGGGTGCAGGCGTCGATCTCGTAGGGCAGGTCGGCAAAAAACCCGCGAATCACCCGCACATGCCCATCGCCGATCAATCCCTGGCGTTGGGCGGCCGCGGTGGCCCCCAAGGTGGGCGCCAACAACTCCCCGGTCAGCGCACGACGCTGCCCGAGATCGGCGGCCTCGGCCACCCGGCGCCCGGCATCGGCGGTGGTGATGCGTAACCGCTCGGCCAACGCACGCCCCAGCGTGTCGCCCAGCTCTGTCGTGGTGGCCTGGGCGCGTAGTTCGTTGATCAAGGTGTGCCCGGGTACGCGGACCCGCCGCCGGCGCGCTCGAGGCGCT
>NZ_LZHT01000077.1 GCF_001667315.1 Mycobacterium sp. 852002-10029_SCH5224772 | reverse complement strand
CGGCACCACCGCGGTGGCGCGCCCGCCCGCCCCGGTGATCGCGTCCACGGTGTCCTCCACGGCGTCCCCGTCACGCCCGTTGACGACCACACCGGCGCCCAGGTTGCCCAGCAATTCGGCGACCGCGCGTCCGATGCCGCGACTGCCGCCGGATACCGCCACGCCGTGCCCGTCGAGCAGGGCCCGTTCGCCGCTTCCGCTCATCGGACGCCCCGGCGAGGTCCGGCATCGTGGACCGCGTAAAGCATTGCGCGCGAATCGCTCTCACCGCCGGTGCACGGCATGCCGCTCGATTGGTTCGTGAACATCAGCCGAACGATACCGAACTGCGAACGCAAGCCGACCATCTTCGGGCCACGCGGCGGTGCGCGCGGCGGGGAAGCCGCCTGGGCCGCCACCCGCTGACGGCAACGGTCTGAGTACTCCCCTCGGCGGCACCGTCATGCGGGCCACGACCCGGGGTGGAGGGTGCGGATTTGGCCGCGATCCTGTTTGCCAGCGATGCAGTGTCCAGCGTCGTCGAACCGGAGGAGTTCACAACATCGCAGCTCCAAGTCGTGAAGCGAGCCGACGCGCAGGCGTCGCCGCGAGAATGGCGACTTGCTGACGCGTCGCTCGTGCCCGGCGGAAGCAGTTAGGTGACCGGGGCAACCCGAACCCGCAACCGATCGCGGGGTGATGAGATGGGGCGTATAGTCGCAACAGAAGTCCGTTTTTGGACCTGTCGCCGTTTAGCTCAAAGCGGCCAGTAAGCCCCACGGCTGCTGAGCTTGGTACTGGCTCCGGCGATCGAAAACCCGAGAGTCACATCCCCGTTGGTAAGCGCGTGTGGTGGGTAATCGACAAGTCCTGCGGATCAGGACGCAGTTCAGGCGACTGTGCGGATCTCCGCGATGCCTTTCTGCGTAGACTCAGGAAAGTGAGTCAGCAATGCAAACTTGTTCTCGCGCAGGTGTTTACACGACGTTACGAGTGAACACAAGGCGCGCCACCCGATGACGAATACGATTGCCCCAACCCGACCAGCGCCCGCCCCCGCCAGAAAATCCGACGATTCATACGACGACGTAGTCGAAATGTTCGTGGAGCTGAATCGGCTGCCGGCCGAATCGCACGAGTACGGCCGCCAGCGCGAACGCATCGTGGCCCGATGCCTGCCACTGGCCGACCACGTGGCCAGCCACTTCGCCCGCCGGGGCGAAGGACTCGACGACTTGATTCAGGTCGCGCGCCTGGGCTTGATGAACGCCATCAACCGATTCGACCCCGCGAAGGGCCCCAGCTTCATCGGGTTCGCCGTCCCCACCATGATGGGCGAGGTCCGGCGTTACTTTCGCGACTACAGCTGGGGGATGCGTGTCCCGCGGCGGTTACGTGAGCTGCACGTGCAGATCAGCAGGGCGACCGCAGATCTCGCCCAGCAGCTCGGGCGCGCACCCACGGCCGGCGAGCTGTCGCAGATGCTCGAGGTCCCGCGCGAGGAGATCATCGAATGCCTCGTCGCGGGCGACGCCTACCGGCTCGACTCCCTGGACGCGCCAATGGGCCCCGATAGTTCCGGAACGCCGCGCTCGGTGGCCGACTCGGTGGGCGACATCGATCCGCAGATCGAGCACATCACCAACCGGGAAGCGCTGCGTGTCCTGGTTGCCACCCTGCCGCCACGCGAACGCGATGTTCTGCGCATGAGGTTCTTCGAATCGATGACCCAGAGCCAGATCGCGGAGCGGATCGGGGTGTCGCAGATGCAGGTTTCGCGCATCCTGGCAAACACGCTGCGCTGCCTGCGCGACCAACTCGAGTAACCCTCAGCCCCCAGGACGCTCCGCGGCGGCCCTCGCCGCCGAGCAATGTACTGTGCGATTCGACGACGAAACCGAAGTTGTCGCCGGAAAGACCTGGAAGGGCTCGATGCGATGAGGATTTCACGAGGGCTGATTGCGGGTGTCGCCGCGACGACGGCGCTGGCGGTGTCGGTGGCCGGCTGCGGCAACAACAAGTCGCAACCGTCGACCTCGAAGACCGGGTCCGCCACTTCGTCAACCTCCGCCACCAGCAGCCCCGGCGCGGCGCCGCCGTCGTCGGGGGCGGCACCGGCGCAGCCCAATGAGTACGCGAGGTTGCTCATCCAGGCCGGCGACATCAACGCGCCGGTTCCGTTTACCGCCGCTCCCCCCACCGGCAATCCCAATGGGCAGCCCGGGGTGGCGACGACCTTCAAGGACGACGACGGCAGCCACGCAATCACGGTCACCATCGGTGTCTACGACGACCCCGATGCCGCGACGAACGCGTTGAACGCGGCCAAAGGACAACAGGGCGGCGCGATCAAAGACCCGACCACCCAACCGTCGAACGTCGGCAGCGGCGGAACGATGCTGATGGGCAACGCTCCCGACCGCAGTAAGGGTGTGGTGATCCTGCTCTTCACCGAGGGAAGGGCGCTTGCGACGCTGCAATTCGACGGGCCCACCGACACCCTGGCCCCGCCAGATTTCGTCAACGACGTCGGCCAGAAGCAAGATGCGGCCATCAAGAAGGGGCTCGGCGGCTAGGCCCTGCGCGGATCGCCAGCCGAGCGACGCCATGAACGTCATCAACGGGATGCCGGCTCACGCCGTATTGCTGCACTTCGTGTTAGTGCTCGTACCGCTGACCGCCCTGCTGGAGATCGTCTGTGGGCTGTGGCCGGCCGCCCGGCGTGGGCAACTGATGTGGCTCACGCTGATCCTGGCGGCGGTCACGGTGGCGTTGACGCCCATCACCATCGACGCCGGCGCGTGGCTCTACGACCGACAGGCCAACCCCAGCCCGATTCTGCGCGAACACGCCGCGCGGGGCGGCCTCATGACCTATTTCTCCGCCGCGCTACTGGTGGTTGCCATTCTGCTCATCGGACTCCGGGTGATCGAACGCCGATCCGATAAGCGCCGCGTGGTGATCCACGTACTCGTCGCGGTACTTGCGCTGGTGGTGGGAATCTCCTCGATGGTCCAGATCTACCGCGTCGGCGACGCGGGCGCCCGATCGGTCTGGGGCGCCGACGCAGCGCGCCTGACAACAATCCAGCCGGGCTAGCGACGCCGCGCCCTGGCCGTGGGGGCATGCCGGCAGCCGGTGCCGACGCCGTCGACGCAGGATGGGACCTCGCGAAAGCGCGTCATCCGCTCAACGTTCACGTGTTGTCGCGGTCAGCGCCGGCTTCGATCGAGGTTGCCCAACCCGGTGATCTCCACACTGACCGACTTCCGTTGTCCGGCTGCGCCGAGCATGAATCCGATGTCGGCTAGGGGGGCACCCAGCCAAAAGCGCCAAAACCGTTTGCGGAAAAATGACCAGGCGTAGCCGCCACCGCCGATCGTCCAATGCAAAGCAATGACGACGAGGTAGTACATCGCTCGTTTCCGGCGGGCGGTAACCATCTGCAGGTTCATTTCCCACGCCTCGAGGCCCCAGGCCCGGTACCGCCATTGCAGCTCGTACTTCTTCTGGAACTCGTAAAACGCCAGCATTTCGCCGTTGGTGACCAGATACTCGTCGAAGATGAGGATCGATCCCTCGACGAAGTGGTGCTTGCAGGTTTCTAGCGCATGCAGGCAACTCTCATACGTATCCAGATCCATGTGGAAAAGCGTGATGGGGGCAGCCGGCCGGTCGGCCAGGAATGGGGCCAACGTCTCGTAGGTGCTTCCCTTGATGAACTCCACCTTGCGGCCGAGCGCGTCGGGCACCCCGTCGTGCAGGTTCACGCCTGTATCGCGAATGAAACGTTGGGCCAACGGTTCTGCTAATGAAAATGTCCCACGCTTTATGACGGTCTGATCGTCGATTTGCCAATCCTCGACGAGCCCCGAAAAGGTGTCGAAGCCGTAGACCGTGCGGTCGCAGGCGTCGGATATAAGCCTTGTCGACCACCCGAGCCAGACGCCGAGATCAAGCAACAATTCTTCGGGATGATCGCGGCTCGGTGGCGCCAGGCGGGAGGCCTCCCACAGTAGTGTGTGGCCCGCTATCTTGCACCGACGCAACTCCGCAAGCGTGCGACGGATAAACGAGCGATATGCGTCGTCATAAACGCCGATATCCCGCGCATACAAATTTGGGATATAGCGATCGCGACCCTGATAAACGACGCGTGCACACAGGAGTGATAGCAGAATCAGGCCGATCGCGATAAGGAAAACCGGATTGAAGCAACATGCCACAAACACCGCGACCGCGACACCGATAAGAATCGCTTTCCATATGCGATGAAGCCTCGTCCAATCCACACTCCGCGTGTCGATCACGATCACCGGTTCGCCTCCAGACTCTAGGCCGGATTAGACATCCCCGGGCCGCACCTCGTCAAGCGGCGGATGCGTCGCGCCCATGCACCGTGTTCACACCTACGGCTCCTTGTGGTGTCAACATCCTTCTGGATGACCGCAGGGCTTTCCGCGATCGCAAGCGCATTGTGATGTCGTTACGCACAGAATTCCACAGGTCGGCTTCATAGTCTGACGAACGTCGAAGTCTGCCGGTCGGCTCCCCACCGCAGGTGATACCTAGCCGATCAAACTGGTTTCTAGGTTGCTGTGGAGGGTCGTTATTTTTCGCCGCTCAGTCGGGAATTCCGTCACCCAAATGTGAACCCATAGCGGCACACCGAATGGGAATTCGACGGCCCACCCCGCGCACCCGTGCTGACGCGCTCGCTTCCCCCACTCCCCGAAGATTAAATAAATTGCTTGATTTAACCCAGCGGCACGTGTTCACTGAGGCGATGACCGCCGCGCGGATCGTTCGCTCCGAAAGGTCGACGGGTACCCGCGAGGCGCTCCTGTCAGCCGCCGAAGTGTTGTTCGCCGAACGTGGGATGTATGCCGTGTCGAACCGGCAGATCAGCGATGCGGCCGGGCAAGGCAACAACGCGGCGGCCTGCTACCACTTCGGGACACGCGTCGACCTCCTCCGCGCGATCGAAGGCAAACATCGCGTGCCGATCGAGCAGCTGCGTGAGCAGATGCTGCGCGCCATCGGTGATTCGACCGAGCTACGGGACTGGGTGGGCGCGCTGGTGCGCCCGCTGACCGAACATCTGTCCGCGCTGGGCAGCCCGACCTGGTATGCGCGGTTCGCCGCCCAGGCCATGGCCGACCCCACGTACCGGCACGTGGTCACCAAGGACGCACTGGCCTCCCCACTACTGGTGCGCACGCTCGACGGCATCAACCGCTGCCTCCCCGAGCTACCCAAGCGGGTGCGTGCCGAACGAATGGTGATGGTGCGCAACCTGCTCATGCACACCTGCGCCGAACACGAAGGCGCACTGGCAGAGCACGGGCCACGGTCCCGTTCGGCCTGGCCTGTTGCCGGCGAAGGGCTGATCGACGCGATCGTCGGTCTGTGGCGTGCCCCCGTCCACGTGGGTGCGGCGGGCGACCAGCCATCACCGACGACCGCGCAACCCGACAACCGAGGAGCACGATGACCGCAGGATCCACCGCCACCGATGTCCCGGAGTTCCCGATGACCCGGGCGCCCGGCTGCCCGTTCGCCCCGCCTCCGAAGGTATTGGAGCTCAACGCCGATAAGCAGTTGAGCAGGGTGCGGATCTGGGACGACAGCACCCCCTGGCTCATCCACGGCTATGACGCGATCCGCGCGCTGTTCACCGATTCCCGCACCAGCGTCGACGACCGCCTGCCGGGTTATCCGCACTGGAACGAAGGCATGCTGGCCACGGTGCACAAGCGCCCGCGTTCGGTGTTCACCTCCGATGCCGAGGAGCACACCCGGTTTCGCCGGATGCTGTCGAAACCCTTCACCTTCAAGCGTGTTGAAGCGCTGCGCCCGGCGGTGCAGAAGATCACCGAAGATCACATCGATGCCCTGCTCGCCGGCCCGAAGCCCGGCGACGTCGTCAGTGCCCTCTCGCTGGCGGTCCCCTCCCTGGTGATCAGCGAACTACTGGGCGTGCCGTATGAGGACGCGGAATTCTTCCAGGCACATGCCCAGCGCGGTGTGAGCCGTTACGCGACGGAGGAGGACACCGCCCAGGGCGCGGCCGCGCTGGCGAAGTATCTGGCCAATCTGGTCCGGACGAAAATGCAAAGCCCGTCAGAGGATTTGGTGTCCGATCTCGCCGAGCGGGTCAACGCCGAAGAGCTCAGCGTGCGCGAGGCCGCGCAATTAGCCGTCGGTGTGCTGATCGCGGGCCATGAGACCACCGCGAACATGATCAGCCTGAGCATCGCGGCGCTGCTCGAGCATCCGGATCAGCGGGCGCTGCTGTGCGAGACCGACGATCCGAAGGTAATTGCCACCGCGGTCGAGGAGCTGATGCGGTACCTCAGCATCATCCAGACCGGCCAGCGGCGAATCGCCGTCGAGGACATCGAGATTGGCGGGGAGACGATCAAGGCCGGCGATGGCATCATCCTCGACGTCGCGCCCGCCAACTGGGATGCCCGCCAATTCCCCGACCCGGACCGCCTCGACCTGCGGCGGGACGAGGGACCGCACGTCGGGTTCGGCTACGGCCGCCACCAGTGCGTGGGGCAGCAACTCGCCCGCATGGAATTACAGATCGTCTTGCCCACCTTGCTGCGGCGCGTCCCGACACTGCGGCTCGCCGTGCCGGTGGAGGACCTGCCCTTCAAGCACGACGCGCTGGCCTACGGCCTCTACGAGCTTCCCGTGACATGGTGAAGCCCGATCTGACGCTCGACGTACCGGATCTGAGTGGCAGATTCGCCGTCGTCACCGGGGCCAACAGCGGGCTGGGGTTCGGTGCGGCGCAGCGGCTCACGGCCGCCGGCGCCGAGGTGGTGATGGCGGTCCGCGACCGGGCCAAGGGCGAGCGGGCGGTCGCCGAGATCCGCCGGGCGATACCGCACGCCAAACTCACCGTCAGGCAACTGGACCTGTCGTCGTTGGAAAGCGTGGCGGCGCTGGGTGAACAGCTCACCGCCGAAGGGCGCCCGATCGACGTCGTGATCAACAACGCGGGCGTCATGGCGCCACCACAACGGCAGCAGACCCGCGACGGCTTCGAATTGCAGTTCGGGACAAACCATTTGGGTCACTTTGCGTTGACCGGGCACCTGCTCTCGTTGCTGCGGGCCGCGGAATCCGCGCGTGTGGTGACCGTCAGCAGCCTCGCCGCGACCCAGGGCAATCTCGACTTCACCGACGTGAACGCGGAGCGCGGTTACAAACCCATGTACGCCTACGGGGTGGCCAAACTGGCCCAACTGATGTTCGCCGTCGAATTGGATCGGCGCAGCCGCCTTGGCGGATGGGGGCTGATGTCCAACGCCGCACATCCCGGACTGACGAAGACCAACCTGCTCAGCGGCGCCTCCTACGGCCGGAGCAAACCGACCGTGCAGGCCCGGTTCACCCGTCTGACGTGGCGGGCGCTGCCCTTCATGTGGCTCGACGTCGATGAAGGCATCAAGCCGACGCTGTATGCCGCGGTATCCCCGGATGCCCAGGGCGCCACGTATTACGGTCCGCGCGGCTTCTATGAAACAGTCAGGGGCGGGGTAACTTTCGCTCGCGTCCCCCGGTCGGCGCGCAGCGAGACCGACAGGACACAGCTGTGGCGGCTCTCCGAGCAGCTCACTGGTGTCGGCTATCCGGATTGACATCGGAAAGTGGTGATAGATGGCGTTCGTCGGTCGCAGTGACGTTAAAGATCCGGGTGCACAGCAGGACCAATGGGAACGCCTCGCGCGGCGGCGTGAGCGGTTGTACGCCGACGACGACCAGTTCCGGATCACCCGGCCCGACGACGAAATCGCCGCGGCCGCACGCGCACCGGGGCTGCGGATCGCCGAGGTGATGGCGACCGTCCTGCAGGGCTACGGCGGGCGGCCGGCACTCGCGCACCGCGCTCGCGAGGTCATCACCGATCCTCAATCCGGGCATTCGGCGCTGCACTTCTTGCCGCGGTTCGAGACCGTCACTTACGCGGATCTGTGGGCCCGCGTGCAGGCCTTGGCGGCCGATTGGCATCACCACGAACGGTTCCCGGTCCGTGCCGGAGACTTCGTGTGCGTGTTGGGGTTCGCCAGCATCGACTACACGGCCATCGAGTGCGCCTGCATCCACCTCGGTGCCGTGGTGGTGCCCTTGCAGACCAGCGCGCCGGCCGGCCAGCACGCCCCGATCCTCGCCGAAACCCAACCGCGCATCCTGGCCGTGGGAGTCGACAACCTCGCGACCGCGGTCGAGGCGGCTTTGGCGGGCACCCCGCCGGAGCGCTTGATCGTCTTCGACTACGAACCGCGCGACGACGACCAGCGCGCCGGCTTCGAGGCCGCACGGGCGCGACTGTCCGAAGCTGCCAGCCCGCTGACCCTCGAAACGATCGATACCCTCGCCACCCATGGCGCGGTCCTGCCACCCCCTCCCCTGCACGTAGCCGCGGCCGGCGAAGACCCGTTGGCCTGGGTGTTTTACACGTCGGGCAGCACCGGCACACCCAAGGGCGCGATGTTCACCGAAAGCCTGTGCATCGGCACCTGGCTCGCGCAGTCCGACCAGCCGGTCATCACCCTGAGCTACATGCCGATGAGCCACCTGATCGGCTACGGCTATGTCATCTTGACTTTGGCCAACGGGGGCACCAGCTATTTCGCCACCAGGAGCGATCTTTCGACGCTGTTCGAGGACCTGTCACTGGTGCGGCCCACTTCCATGAGCCTGGTGCCGCGCGTCTGCGAGATGTTCTATCACCACTACCAACGGGAGCTGGACCGCCACGTCATGGCCGGTGCTGACCCTGATACCGCCGGTGCGCAGATCACCACGGCTATCCGCGAGGAGATCCTGGGTGGCCGTGTGCTGGCGGTCGGTTGCGGCTCGGCCGCGTTGTCACCGGAAATCAAGGAGTTCATGGAAGAGGTGCTCGATCAGCACCTGTTGATCGGCTATTCGTCCACCGAGATCGCCGGTGGGATGATCGTGGCCGACGAGCATGTGCTGCGACCGCCCGTGATCGACTACAAACTTCTCGACGTTCCCGAGCTCGGCTATTTCAACACCGACAAGCCCTATCCGCGAGGGGAATTGGCGGTGAAGTCGGCCCGCTTCATGGCCGGCTACTACAACCGACCCGACCTGACCGCCACGATGTTCGACGAGGACGGCTACTACAAGACCGGCGACATCATGGCCGAGGTGGGCCCGGACCGGTTGCGCTACGTCGACCGCCGTAACAACGTCATCAAGCTCGCCCAGGGTGAGTTCGTGGCGGTCTCCCGCCTGGAGGCGCTGTATTCGACCAGCGCCCTGATCCATCAGATCTACATCTACGGCAACAGCGCCCGCTCGTTCCTGCTTGCCGTGGTCGTGCCGACCGACGGCAGCGCGGACGCGTCGGCGATCGCCCGGTCGCTGCGGCAGGTCGCCCGCGACAACCAGCTCAACGGCTATGAGCTCCCCCGCGACTTCCTCATCGAGACGGAACCGTTCAGCCTTGCCAACGGCTTGCTCTCCGGCGTCGGAAAGTTCTTGCGGCCCAAGCTCAAAGCGCGCTATGGAGACCGACTGGAGGAGCTGTACACGCGCATGGCCGACGACCAGCTCGGCCAACTCCGCGCGTTGCGGACCGGCGGCGCCGATCAGCCGGTGCTGGCGACCGTCACCCAAGCGGTGCAGGCGACCCTCGGAGTGCCCGCAGCCGACGTGTCCCCGGAGGCGCGGTTCATCGACCTGGGCGGCGATTCCCTGTCGGCGCTGACCTTTTCGACCCTGCTCGCAGACATCTACGGCATCGAAGTTCCCGTCGGCGTGGTGATCGACCCGACCGGGGACCTGCTCACCATCGCCGGTCACATCGAACGCCGGCGCGCCCCGGGTGCGGCTCGGCCCACGTACGCATCCGTGCACGAGACGGACACTACCGAGGTGCGCGCCGAAGACCTGAATCTCAGCAAGTTCATCGACGACGACATCGTGCAATCGGCAATGCTGCTGCCGCAGCCGACCGCCGAGGTTCGCACCGTTTTCCTCACCGGCGCAACCGGATTCCTCGGCAGGTTCCTCGCCATGGAATGGCTCGAGGGGCTCGCGCGTCTGGGCGGCACCCTGGTCTGCCTGACCCGGGGGGCCGATGCCGCGCAGGCCCGCCAGCGCATCGAGGCGGCGCTGGGCTCGGACTCCGCGCTGCTGGAACGCTTTCGAGCCCTGGCCGGCGATCATCTCGAAGTCGTCGCGGGTGACATCGGTGAGCCGGGGTTCGGGCTGGATGAGGTGACGTGGCGACGCCTGGCCGAGAAGGTCGATCTTGTGGTGCACCCGGCGGCCCACGTCAACCATGTGCTGCCCTACCGCCAGTTGTTCACGACCAACGTGGCGGGCACCGCCGAAGTCATCCGGCTGGCAATCACGGCCAGGCTCAAGCCGATTCACTACATCTCCACGATGGGGGTCAGCGCGGTCGCTCATCAACTCGTCGACGAAGACGCCGACATTCGTCGCTCGGTGCCCCGCTGCATCCTCGACGACGGTTACGCCAACGGCTACGGGATCAGCAAATGGGCCGGCGAGGTCCTGATGCGCGAGGCGAACGACCTGTGCGGGTTACCCATCGCGGTGTTCCGACCCGGCATGATCCTGGCCGACAGCCGCTACGCGGGACAGCTCAATGTGCCCGACATCTTCACCCGGTTGATGTTCAGCCTGGTCGCCACCGGTGTCGCCCCGCGGTCGTTCTACCTGCGTTCCGCCGATCGGGCGAGCGCCCGCCCCCATTACGAGGGCCTGCCGGTCGACTTCCTGGCCGGCGCGATCGCCGCGATCGGGCCGCGGCATGGCAGCGGCTTCGACACCTACAACACGACCAATCCGCACGACGACGCGATCTCGCTGGACACCTTCGTCGACTGGATCATCGCGGCCGGATATCCGGTCGAAAAGATCGACGACTACCCGACCTGGCTGACCCGGTTCGAGACGGCGATGCGCGCATTGCCCGAACGGCAGCGCGCCCAGTCTGTTCTTGGCGTCCTGGACGTCTACCGTGAACCCATGACCGCGGTAGCCGGGTCGCCGGTGCCCGGAGAGCGATTCCGGTCCGCAGTCCAACGCGCGGGTCGCACCATCCCCCATGTCTCGCAGCAATTGATCGAGAAGTACCTCGCCGACCTGGAACGGATCGGTGTGCTCTCCCGTGATTCAAAACGTCGGTGATCGCAATGAAGGGACGATGATGTCCGGCCCAGCCCCAACCCTCTACCCCGATGGTGTGATCGGCGCGCCCAAGGACCGCCGCGGCCACGCCGCGGAGTTCAGCACCGGCCTGCCGGTCGGCACCGAGGTCTTCTCCGCCGACAACCACATCTCGGTGGCCGACGACATCTTCTACGAACGCTTTCCCGACGAGTTGAAGGATCAGGCCCCCCGGATCTGGTATGAGGACGGCGCGTATCTGCTCGGCCAGCCCGGACAATCGATGGTGGTCGGCGACTTCAGCGCGGTGCTCATGCAGTACGACGATCTTGCCGGTGCGGCCACCAACAACGTCGAAGCCCGCGTTCGTGAGCTCGCCGAAGACGGCGTCGACAAGGAACTGGCGTTCCCGAATGCAGTGCTCGCGCTGTTCCACCATCCCGACCACGAGATCCGCGAGCGGATCTTTCGGGTCTACAACGAGCACATCGCCGAGGTTCAGGAACGCTCCGACGGGCATTGCTACGGAGTCGGTTTGATCAACTGGTGGGATCGTGCCGGCGCCCGCCGCACTCTCACCGAACTGAAGTCGCTGGGACTCACCACCTTTCTGATGCCGATCAGCCCGGGCAACGACCGCGACGGCCAGCCGATCGACTACTCCAGCACCGCGATGAGCGCGGTGTGGGACGAGATCGAAGATGCCGGACTGCCCGTCACGCACCACATCGGCGAGAGTCAGCCCAAGTTCCCCAGCGAGGTGAACAGCGTGGCGGTCGCCATGATGGTCAACATCGACTCATTCCGAGAGATGTTCTCCAAGTACATCTTCGGCGGCATCCTCGACCGGCATCCGCGGTTGCGGGTCGGCTGGTTCGAGGGTGGAATCGCCTGGGTGCCAACGGCGCTGCAAGACGCCGAGCACGTGCTGGCCTCCTATCGGCACATGTTGGCGCACCAGCCCGAGCGTGACGTCCGCGATTACTGGGACACGCACATGTGCGCCTCGTTCATGGTCGATCCCGTGGGCCTGCGGCAGATCAACGAGATCGGCATCGACAAGGTGATGTGGTCGTCGGACTACCCGCACAACGAAAGCACCTTCGGCTACTCGGAGAGGTCGCTGGCCGCGGTGGTCGACGCCGTCGGCCCAAAGGACGCCGCGCGTGTGGTAGGGGGGAACATCAAGCAGTTCCTGGGAATCTCAGCATGACGAACGCAGCGACTGCCATCGGCTCGGTGCTCGAGATCCCTGACGAGCCGGATGGGGCCCGCATGCGCGTGGAGACCGGCGCGCGGCTGCGGGCGGCGATGTCCGAACACGGTGTCGACGCGCTGATCCTGCTGCTGAATGGCTACGTCGGCTACGCGACGGGAGCCAGCTGGCCACTGTTGGACGCGGGGCTGTCGCACGTGGAGCGCCCTGTCGCGGTCGTGCTCGCCGATGACGTACATCCGCACCTGTTCATGCCGTTCCGCAGCGGAGCGTCCGCGGAAGTGCCGGTGCCCGACGACCACTTGCACGGCCCCGCCTACCTCGAATTCGACCACGGTGTCGAGGATTTCGCGCGGCGGCTGGCCGGGATCGTCCCGCCCGGTGCGCGCATCGCCGTCGACGAACTCACCGGGGCGATGCGGCGGGCGGCGCCCAAGCTATTCCCGGCGGGCCCGCCGACCGATGCGGCGATCGTGGTCGGCGCGGCGCAGTTGGTGAAGACCCGCGACGAATTGTCCTGTCTGCGCCGGGCGGCCCGCATCACCGAACAGGCGATCGTGGGCGTGCAGCACGCGCTGGTGCCGGGGGTCCGCCAGATCGATCTTTCGGCCACCTTCGTCCGTCGCGCGTTCGAGCTGGGCGCCACCACCAACATGCTGGAGGCGATCTGGCAGGTGATGCCGAGTTCCCGGGAAGCCGGCGTGTGGACGACACACGGGGATCTCGCGCTGCCGCTGCTGCCCACCGATCGTGAACTGGCCGCCGGCGATGTGTTGTGGACCGACATCAGCATCACCTACGCCGGATATTGTTCGGATTTCGGCCGAACCTGGGTCGTGGGCGAAGAGCCCACGCCACGGCAGCAGGACCAATTCCGGCAGTGGCGGGCCATCCTGGACGCGGTGCTGGCGGTGACCAAAGCCGGTGTGACGTCCGGTGATTTGGCACGCGCGGCGATCGCGGCCAACGGTGGGCGCAAACCGTGGCTGCCGCACTTCTATCTGGGGCACGGGATAGGCACCTATCCCGCCGAGGCGCCGATGATCGGAACGGATCTCGGTGCGGAGTTCGACGACAACTTCGTCTTTCCGCCCGGCATGGTTCTGGTCTTGGAACCCGTGGTGTGGGAGGACGGTACGGGAGGCTATCGCAGTGAGGAGATCGTGGTGATCACCGAAGACGGCTATGCGCCGATTACCGACTACCCCTATTCCCCCTATGGCGACTGAGGTTCTGCCCGACCCGGGTGCGCTGCGGTCCGGGCGGCGGGAACGGGCGCTGGCCCAGATGGACGAGCACGGTCTCGACATCCTGGTGCTCGGGCGGCAGGCCAACATTCGTTACGTCACGGGCGCGCCGCAGCTGTGGATCGCCGGCACACGACCGTTCGGCCCGATGTGTGTGCTGGTGCGCGCCAGCGGCGACATCTATCTCAACAGCACCGACGACGAGGGGGTCCCAGAGGAAATCGGTCACGATCACCTCTACGGGCTGGCGTGGAATCCGGTGACGCTCATCGACGTGCTGAAGAAGGTCGACGGCGCGGACTCGGCGCGACGGGTCGGAACCGACGCGATCACACCGACTTTCGCCGCGCTGCTGCCGGACGCGTTCCCCAACGCCGAACTCGTCGACGCCGAGCCGGCGCTGCGCGCGGCCCGGCGCATCAAGACCCCGGACGAAATCGCGGCGATGGATGCGCCCCTTCGCGTCGCCGAGCACGGACTCGCCACCGCCCTGGCCGAATTGGCGCCGGGAGTCTCGGAACGAACCCTGGCCGGCGTGATGATGGAGGCGATGGCCGCCGGCGGGGTGAGCACACCGGCCACGCAGGACGCCGCGTGGGTGACGTCGCGGGAACACCCGTGGCGCCGCGCCGATTCGGGCGAGGTGCAATCGGGCGACCTCGTCGCGTTCGCCGCGGGCGCCCTGGCGGATGGCTATGTCGCCGAGGTGGGCCGAACCTGGCCGGCCGGCAATGCGGTCAGCGGTGAGGCCCGGGAGCTCTTCGCGCGGTCGAACACGCTGTACGGCACGATGCTTGGCGCCTGCCGCCCCGGCGCACCCACCCGCGATCTGCTGGCCGCCTATGAGCGCGCCGGTGAGCCGATACCGCCGATGCCGATCGCGCACGGGCTGGGTCTGGGTTTCGACCCGCCCGTCGTGTCCGAAACACTCGCGGCCGCTGGCGAACACGACCAACTCGAGGCCGGCATGGTGTTGGCGATCACCGGCTACGTGTGGCGGCAGGGTGTCGGCGCGGTGTTCCGCCGCGACACCGTTCACATCACCGAGGACGGCGTCGACGTGCTGTCTGCCAGCCCGGCGTGGAGTTAGTTTAACGGCGGCGGGCGCTCCCCACCTCGCGCCGGCGCGATTACGGATATCGGAAACGCATACCGAAATCCCTTGTGTCACTGTGGTTTCAGTGGTCACAATGGGGAGGTTTTTGTCGGTGGGCCTTCGTAGGGTCTGGAGTATGGGTTCAAGCACGCGCGAGGAGATCGTCGAGGTCTTTGATGCGCTGGATGCCGACCTGGACCGCGTGTGCGCGTTGTCCTTTGAGGTGTTGACCACCCCGGAACGGTTGGGTGTGCTCAAGCGCCTCGAGCGCGTCGCGCGTCGGGTCCGCGTACCCGGGCACACCTTGATCAACGAACTACGCGCCCAGGCCACC
>NZ_LZHT01000076.1 GCF_001667315.1 Mycobacterium sp. 852002-10029_SCH5224772 | reverse complement strand
GAGCTGCTCATGTTCGCCGACGGCGGCGTCGTATACCTGGAAGTGCGCACCGACAACGAGGCGGCCATCGGGCTGTATCGCAGCGTCGGATTCGAGCAGATCGGCCTGCGCCGGCGCTATTACCGCGTCAGCGGCGCCGACGCCTACACCATGCGGCGGGAGGCGCTGTGAACGTCGGCGACAAGACCATCTTGGCCATCGAAACCTCGTGCGACGAAACGGGAGTCGGCATCGCGCGGCTGGACGCGAACGGCACCGTCACCCTGCTCGCCGACGAGGTGGCCTCCAGTGTCGACGAGCACGTGCGGTTCGGCGGCGTGGTCCCCGAAATCGCCTCGCGCGCGCACCTGGAGGCGCTGGGGCCCGCCGTGCGCCGCGCGTTGTCGACCGCCGGCTTGGACAAGCCCGACATCGTCGCGGCCACCATCGGGCCCGGGCTGGCCGGCGCCCTGCTGGTGGGAGTTGCTGCGGCCAAAGCATATTCGGCGGCGTGGGGGGTGCCGTTCTACGCGGTGAACCATCTGGGCGGGCACCTGGCCGCCGATGTCTACGAGCACGGGCCGCTGCCCGAGTGCGTGGCGCTACTGGTCTCCGGCGGCCACACCCACCTGTTGCATGTGCGTTCGCTCGGCGAGCCGATCGTCGAGCTGGGCAGCACCGTCGACGACGCGGCCGGCGAGGCCTACGACAAGGTGGCGCGGCTGTTGGGGCTGGGCTACCCCGGCGGCAGGGTGCTCGACGAGTTGGCCCGCACCGGTGACCGGGACGCGATCGCCTTCCCGCGCGGCATGACCGGGCCGCGCGACGACCCGTACTCGTTCAGCTTCTCCGGCCTCAAAACGGCGGTGGCGCGGCACCTGGAAAGCCACCCGGACGCGGTGAACGCCGATGTGGCGGCCGGGTTCTCCGAAGCCGTGGCCGACGTGCTGACCCGCAAGGCGGTGCGCGCCGCGACGGACCTCGGCGTCTCGACGCTGCTGATTGCGGGGGGAGTGGCCGCGAATTCGCGGTTGCGCGAGCTGGCGGAGCAGCGCTGCGCGGCGGCCGGGCTGACGCTACGCGTTCCCAGGCCGCGGCTGTGCACCGACAACGGCGCGATGATCGCCTCGTTCGCCGCGCACCTGGTGGCGGCCGGGGCGCCGCGATCACCGCTGGACGCGCCTAGTGACCCGGGCCTACCGGTGGTGAAGGCGCAGGTCAGCTGATCGCTGACGGCGAACATGCGGGAAGCAGCAGGGTGCCCTTGAGTGCTAGCACTCCCATGTATAGAGTGCTAGGTGGCAATCGGCCACGCCCTGTGTCGGCACCCGCGACGACGACGCTCGGGCATGGACGAATGCCGAACACCTGATAATTCGGCAGGTGCCGGGCCCGACCCGGACCGGCCGCCAACTCCGGTCCGGGCACGTCCCGGACCCGACCCAAACACTGGAGGGCTCCAATCGTGGCGAAGGTGAACATCAAGCCACTCGAGGACAAGATTCTCGTGCAGGCCAACGAGGCCGAGACCACGACCGCGTCCGGTCTGGTCATTCCCGACACCGCCAAGGAGAAGCCACAGGAAGGCACCGTCGTCGCAGTCGGCCCCGGCCGGTGGGACGAAGACGGCGAGAAGCGCATCCCGCTGGACGTCTCGGAAGGCGACACCGTCATCTACAGCAAGTACGGCGGCACCGAGATCAAGTACAACGGCGAGGAGTACCTGATCCTGTCGGCACGCGACGTGCTGGCTGTCGTCTCCAAGTAAGAACCGTGTCCCGCCCCGGAGATCCCCGCGTCCCCGCGGGTGATTTCCGGGGCGGCATGCGTTTGGCTGAAGGAGCCTGATGAGCAAAATTATTGCGTACGACGAAACGGCGCGCCGCGCCATCGAGGCGGGCGTGAACGCGCTCGCCGACGCGGTACGGGTGACGCTGGGGCCGCGAGGCCGGCATGTGGTGCTGGCCAAGGCATTCGGCGGACCGGCGGTCACCAACGACGGTGTCACCGTCGCCCGTGAGATCGACCTGGAGGACCCGTTCGAGAACCTGGGTGCCCAGCTGGTGAAGTCGGTGGCGACCAAGACGAACGACGTCGCCGGCGACGGCACCACCACGGCCACCGTGCTGGCGCAGGCGCTGGTCAAGGGCGGCCTGCGCCTCGTGGCGGCCGGTGCCAACCCCATCGAACTCGGTGTTGGAATTTCCAAGGCCGCCGACACGGTGTCCGAAGCGCTGCTGGCGTCGGCCACCCCGGTCTCCGGCAAGGACGGCATCGCCCAGGTGGCGACCGTGTCGTCGCGCGACCAACTCCTGGGCGAGCTGGTCGGCGAGGCGATGACCAAGGTCGGCACCGACGGCGTCGTCAGCGTCGAGGAATCCTCCACGCTGAGCACCGAACTCGAGTTCACCGAGGGCGTCGGCTTCGACAAGGGTTACCTGTCGGCGTATTTCGTGACCGACTTCGATGCCCAGCAGGCCGTGCTGGACGACCCGGTGATTCTGTTGCACCAGGACAAGATCAGCTCGCTACCCGACCTGCTGCCCATGCTGGAAAAGGTCGCCGAATCGGGCAAGCCGCTGCTGATCATCGCCGAGGACATCGAGGGTGAGCCGCTGGCGACACTCGTCGTCAACTCCATTCGCAAGACCCTCAAGGCCGTCGCGGTCAAGGCGCCGTTTTTCGGCGACCGTCGCAAGGCGTTCCTCGAGGATCTGGCGGTCGTGACGGGCGGTCAGGTGATCAATCCCGACGCCGGCCTGCTGCTGCGCGAGGTCGGCACGGACGTGCTGGGCTCGGCGCGCCGCGTGGTGGTCAGCAAGGACGACACCGTGATCGTCGACGGCGGTGGCGCCAAGGATGCGGTGGCCAACCGCATCAAGCAGCTGCGCGCCGAGATCGAGTCCAGCGACTCCGACTGGGACCGCGAGAAGCTGCAGGAGCGGCTGGCCAAGCTGGCCGGCGGCGTCGCCGTGATCCAGGTGGGTGCGGCCACCGAGACCGCGCTCAAGGAACGCAAGGAAAGCGTCGAGGATGCCGTCGCGGCCGCCAAGGCCGCGGTCGAGGAGGGCATCGTCGCCGGCGGCGGCTCGGCCCTGCTGCAGACCCGCAAGGCGCTGGAAAAGCTGCGCGGCTCGCTGTCCGGCGATCAAGCGCTCGGCGTCGACGTCTTCTCCGAGGCATTGGCCGCTCCGCTGTACTGGATCGCCACCAACGCCGGGCTCGACGGCGCGGTCGCGGTGCACAAGGTGACCGAGCTGCCCAACGGGCACGGGCTGAACGCGGACAAGCTCACCTACGGTGACTTGATCGCTGACGGCGTCATCGACCCGGTCAAGGTCACCCGCTCGGCGGTGCTCAACGCGGCGTCGGTGGCCCGGATGGTGCTGACCACCGAAACGGCGATCGTCGAGAAGCCGGCCAAGGAAGACGACGACCACGGCCACGGTCATCACCACCATCACTGAGTAGTATTGGTGCCCGACCGTGGGCCTAATGTACGAAATCCCAACGGTTTTCGTGCATAGGTCCCACGGTCGGCGTCATTTCGGCCGCCGCGGCTCGATCAGAACTTGGAGCCCAATCCCGCGATCAGGTTGATGGTGACCGCCAAGATGACCGCGCCGAGAAGGTAAGACAGCAGCGCATGGCGCAGCACCGTCGCCCTGATGGATGTCAATCCGATCTCGGTGTCCGACACCTGATAGGTCATGCCGACGGTGAAGGCCACATACGCGAAGTCGCGAAAGCGCGGTCGCTCTGGGTCGTGGAAGTTGATTCCACCCGGCTCGCCTGAGTAATACAGCCGCGCGTAGTGCACGGTGAACAATGTGTGCACGGCAAACCAGGACGCCGCGACGGTCAGGATGCCGACGACGGCGGCTTCCACGGCTCCGGGGCCCGAGCGCGACGCGGCGGCCACCACGTAACCGACCCCGCCCAGGCTGGCGACGCTTGCCGACACGATGACGGCGTCGGCCACCCACCGGGTGGGGTCCTCTTTCGTCACGTATTTGCAGGTTTGATCGGCGTCCATGCCGCCCAAGAGGAGCCGCGTCCAGACCACGTAGATGCAGGCGGTGACGATCCAGCCGGCAAGCGCGAATCGCCAACCGACGGTGTTGCCGACTACGAGAGCGACGGCGACTCCGAGCGCGGCGGCAATCGCTATCCGAGCCGCGACCGTGTCGCGAAAGAACTCAACGAGGGATTCCACAACCCCGACCTAAGCACGAGCACCTGTCATCCACGTAGCACGAAAACGGCGGTCACCGTCAGCCCCGAACGATGACCCCGACCCTCCGTCGGGAATAGTATCAATCGATACGGTATTATACGATACAGTTAGGGTATCGGATGAGAGGTGACGACCATGGACGTGTACGAGGCAGTCACAACCCGACGGGCAGTGCGCGGATTCACCGACCAGCCGGTGTCGAGAGAGGTGCTGGAGCGTGTGCTGTCCGCCGCAGCGTGGTCGCCGTCGGGATCCAACATCCAGCCGTGGAACATCTATGTGGTGACCGGCGCGCCGTTGGCCGAGCTCAAAAAGCGCGCGGTCGAGCGGGTGGCCGCCGGCGACCCATGGGACGAGCGAGAGTACGAGATGTACCCCCAGGCGCTGCAGTCCCCATACCGCGAGCGGCGGTCGGCGTTCGGTAAGGAGCGCTACGGCGCACTCGGCATTGCGCGCGACGACTGGGATGGGCGCCAACGGGCGGCGATTGCCAACTGGGATTGCTTCGGTGCGCCCGCAGCCCTGTTCTGCTACATCGACCGCGACATGGGCCCGGCCCAATGGGCCGACCTGGGCATGTATCTGCAGACCGTCATGCTGCTACTGCGCGCCGAAGGCCTGCACAGCTGTCCGCAGATGGCGTGGTCGCAGGTTCGCCAGACGGTTGCCGAGGTCCTCTGCCCCCCGGACCGGCTAATGCTCTTCTGCGGCATGTCGATCGGCTACGAGGACCCTGCGGTTAATTACATTCGTACGGGCAGGGCACCGCTCGACGAAACGGTCGCGTTCGTCGACGACGAGTCGCCCGCTCCGCGGCAGGTGGACCGTTGCACCGGCGCTCCGGTGTTCGATCGGGATGAAAGAATGCGAGCGTCATGACCCGCGCTCCAAAGCATGCCGCGACTGCGCGCGCCACCGACCGCCCGGGGGATCCGTCCCCGTTCGCGCTGGGTTTGTTGCTGCGCCGCGCACACTGGCGCGCGGCCGCGGTGATGTCGGAGGCGCTTCGGCCGCTGGGCATCGAGTTGCGGCATTTCGCCGTGCTGCTCGTCCTCGTCAACCGCGGGCCCACAGAGCAGCGGGCCCTCGTAGAGGCGACGGGCTCGGACAAGGCGGGCATCATGCGGGTCGTGGATGACCTGGAGAGTAAGGGTCTCGCTGTCCGCAAGCATGTCCCGGGCGATCGGCGGGTGCGAGCCGTGGAGATCACCGCCAAGGGGCTTGAGATATTCGACGCCGCCCACGTGGCCGCGGAGCCGCTGGCCGAGAATCTGGTCTCCGCCATGGGTCCGGGGGAGGCAGAACAACTCAGGGATCTGCTGACCCGGTTCACTTCTGCTGCGGACTAGTAGCGGCTCGGTGCTCCCGTCAGCGGCTGCCCGGCGGCAGGCTGGGCGGGGTCGTCACGGTCGTGGTCGGCGTGGACGTCACGGCCGGGGTGCTGGTGACCGTGACGGTGCTCGTGCTGGTGCTCGTCGACGGCGGGGGCACGGCGACGGTCGTGGTGCTGGTCGTGACGCTGGTTGTCGACGAGGTCGTCGTCGCCGACGCCGCGGCGATCACACCGCAGGCGATGCGCTTGCTCGGCTCGGCGGTGGGGCTGCTGCCCAGGTTGTCGGCGCTCTGGTGGAGGATCAGCGCGCTGCCCGAGCTGTTTCGCAGGTCCGCGGCGGTGAACGAGTTGCTGGTGGTGACCAGTTTCGCCGAGCCGTCAGAGCGCACCTGCAGCGCGGTCAAATCGCCGCTGGCGGGATAGCCCGTGTGATTGGCCGCCTGGTAGACGCTTCCCGCGGAGTCGAAGTCGCCCTCGCATTTGCCGACCGAATAGATTTGCAGCCCGTGGAAACCGGGGCTGAGCACCTGGTTGGGGCCGGCCTCCACGGTCACCGTCGCGTAGCCGTTCGCGAACTCGAAGGTGGCGTTGGCGACCGGACTCCCGTCGGCGGTCTTGAGCTGCGTGGTCAGCCGCTCGGTGCCGGGCGCCGGGCTGGTCAGCGGTGACGTATTGGGTTGGCTGCTCTGCTGGTTCGCGCAGGCGGCCAGCGGTGCGATGGTCACGGCGAGCGCCGCGACCGCGAGGGATGCGCCGTTGTTCATGGGCGGTGCCTACCCAATTCGCCGATTTCAAAACGAGCATGACTCTGCGGCAGCGCCGAGAGCCGCACGGCTCACAGCGAACTCAGCAGGACCGCGCGGCCGCGGACGCGGAGCTTGTTGAGCGTCGACTGACGCAACCCGACGATGCGCTCGACCATTCTGTTGCCGAGGTTGTCGAGCATGTCCGCACTCAAATCGATTGGGGCAGGGCACAAGTCGCGTTCCTCTTCGCTGGCGTGGGCGTCGAGGACCCTGACGAACGAGTGCCATTCGTCTTCGTAGTCGGGTGCGGTCGGCGGCGTCCGCAGGAGCACCGCTAGCTGGTCCCAGACTTGGCGGTGCTCCGCATGGGCGATCGCGACCAGGGTGCTCGCCGCCGACACGGCGGGATAGAACAGGTCGTCTTCGATGCGCATGTGGATGTCCAGCTCCATCAACAGCTCATCGAGGGCGACTTGGCGCTCGCGGGTGTGCGGCGGTATCGCGCTGATCTTCTCGCAGAGTCCGCGCAAGACTTTGTGGTGCTCGAACAGCACGTCGTAGGCATTCACCGCACCCTCCCGCGCACTTCGACGAGTCCGTCGCGGATCCGCACCGGATAACTCGGCAGCGCCGCCGTTGCCGGTCCGCGCAGCACTGCTCCCGATCCGCACGCGAACCTGGAACCGTGCCAGGGACACACGATTCGATCGCGGTCGATCCAGCCGTCGTTCATCGGCGCGCCCAGGTGCGGGCAGCGTTCACCCACGGCCAGTATCCGGCCCTCGTTGCGGTAAAGCACCACGCCGACGCCGGCCACCGCGACTCGCCGTGGCTGGCCGTCCAGCGCCGCGGCCGCCAACACCGGCGTCCATACGTCCCCCCTCAGCCGGGCGCCAGAGCGGTCAACCCCGGCGCCCGATGCGAACACCAACGTCCCACCGAGGTAGCCGCCACCGAGGGTGAGGCCATAGCCCAGCGCGCTGGCCGCCATCCCGCGCCGATGACGGCCGCACCGGCGGTCCCACCAGGACGCCGCGTACAGGCCGGTCGCGATGGTGTTGAGGAAGCCGTGCACCAGACCGATCCGACGCGATTGTTCGTGGGTGTGCTGCCAGTCCGTCAGACCGGTGACGCCCGCACCGACGCTGCCGACAAGCCCGACGCCCAGCGCAAACCTCGATGCGCCGCGCAACTTTGTGGCGCGGCCGGGCAACGCGCCGACGGAATCCATCGCGACCGTCGTCGTCATCGCTCCGATCGGAATCGACGTCAACACCGGATGCAGTGGATGACCGAGCCAGGTGCCGTGCAACAGATTGCTGATCCGATCCCGACGCCCGCCCATGGCCGCGAACAGGAAGGTCAGAGCGTGCTCAAGCCGGTAGCTCGGCCGGTCCAGCCAGGCTTGCCGTCCCAGTGTCGCGGTGTGCCGATATGCCACAGTGCGCCCCCTCCGGAGTGCGAGACCGGCGCGGCGCAACGCGTCTCGACGCCGCGTCGGGGATGGACCGCGGCCGGGCCGCCGCGCCCATTCCTAGTCCACGGGCTGCGGCTGCGAATCGTTCACTCGACGGCCGACGAACGAGCCGTGCAGCAGCCACCACGTTGTCGGGGCACGACAACGGACCGTCGCCCCGTTGTCCGGTTCGGGCAAGCGCCGATGCGGCCGGCCACGCGACCATGGAGTTAGCAACGGACGAAGACTTCGCCCCAGGGCGACCCGAGTCGTCAGGGGCGGTGCACCGGCCCGCCCGCCCCTGGCGACAACCCCCTCCGACACGAAAGGACGTCACGCGCCATGACCACCATTCAGCGCTTCCGGATGACGCCGCAGCAATACACCCGATTGCACGACGAACTGGCCGGGCTGCGTTCGCGCCGCGGCGTCGAGGTTCCCGACGACCTCATGGACTACAACCCGAATCGCCGTGCGCGCCAGTCGGTGCGACGCGCGCGCATCTCCCAGATCGAGGGGCTGCTGTCCAACGCGGTCGTCGTCGGCGAAGGGGCCGCGTTTGATCCCGTCGCCGAAGCGGGCATGGTGTTGACCATTCGCTACGACGACACCGGTGAAACCGAGACGTTTCTGCTGGGCAGGCCGTGCCCCGAGGATGCCGGCATCAAGGCCTATTCGATGGCGTCCCCGCTGGGCCGCGCGATGGCCGGCGCCCGTCCGGGTGATGAGCGTTTCTACGCCATCCCGGATGGGACGGGGCGCTGCGTGACGCTGCTGAAGGCCGTCCCGTACGGAATGTATGCGATGAAAAGCCGTGGGCCACAGCTGGTTATGCGGCGTAGCTCCATGCACGTTCCGGACAAGCAGATCCACCGCTGGGAAGGCGAGGGCGGCGCGGAATACCTTACCCAAGCGGTATCTGCGATCTGAAAAAGTAGGCCGTCAATCAGATTGCGGCCGAACAGGATCGGCGGGTCAGGCGCTGCGCCGGATGCCGCGGCCGATGTCGCCCTTGAGCAGAAGGTCGCGTTCGGATTCCGACAGGCCGCCCCAAACCCCGTAGGGCTCACCGACTTCGAGGGCGTGCGAACGGCATTCCTGGATCACCGGGCACTGCCGGCACATTTCCTTGGCGCGCTGTTCACGTTGCATGCGGGCCCGGCCGCGCTCCCCGTCGGGGTGGAAGAACACCGCTGAGTCAACGCCGCGGCACACGCCCTGCAGTTGCCAATTCCAGATGTCGGCGTTGGGTCCAGGTAGTTGCTCCGGCTGTGGCATTGGTTCGTTCCCTCTCTGCACGGCCCGCCAGGTGAGGTCAGGTTCGCGAAAGCGATTGTGTGCAACTTAAATTAAGTGGAGTGGAGTCACCGATGACTACCCGTCATGTGTAGACGTTAGGGGCGACGATGAATTTCCGTCAATAGCCACTTAGCCCGGCAAAGTATGTGCCCCTTGGGGCAAAATTAACTTCGCGTTCATCTCGAATGGAATTGCGACAGCAACGCCGTGCTACCTGGCAGTTGACCGAAAGGAGATTTCCCAGCTCAGCGCCAGCCGGAGCCGCGGGCCGAATTTATCCATGGGCTATAGTGATTAACTGTTCGGTAACAGGAAGACCACAAACTGTTTACTACATCATTGTGATTGAAACTCGTCACACTTCCTTGATTGAGCGGCAGTTGGCCGACGCCGCGTTCGGAGACCGGCCCGGGCGCTGGCCGCTGCCGTCGGCGACGACGCCGGACCAACGGTGGCTGCGCGCGGTCGCGGCCGGGGGGCAGGGGCGCTACGGCGCCGCCCAGCGCGACCTCGCCGTGCTGCGGCGCGACGCTCCAGCCGGACGGCTGGCCTCGCTGGCCCACAGCACGCAGGGATCGTTCTTGCGCCAGCTCGGTTGGCACACCGCCGCCCGCGGCTGGGACGGGCGCGCCCTGGCGCTGTCCGGGACCGACCCCGAGGCGGGCTCCGACGCCCTGATCGGGCTGGCGGCCGACGCGCTGGGCGTCGGGCGCTTTGCGGCCGCCGCGACGTTGTTGGCGCGCGCCGACCCGTTGCTGACATCCGCGGTGCCCGACCGGCTTCCGGTGCGCCGCGGGTGGGTGGCCGCCGAACTCGCGATGGCCAGCGGCGAGGGCGACGTCGCCGTCCACCATGCCGGCGAGGCGGTGGAGCTGGCCGCGGCCATGGCCATCCCCTCGGCGCGGCACCGAGCCAAAAGCGAGGTGGTGCTGGCCGCCGCGCTGTGCAGCGCGGGAGACGTCGAGCGCGCCCGCGCTGTCGCACAGGCCGCGCTGCACACCACCGGCCGATTAGGCCTGCTTCCGCTTCGTTGGGCGTTGGCGTGCTTGCTGATAGATATCGGAAGTGTCACTTTTTCGGCACAGCAATTGCACGAAATCCGCGATATCTGCGCAGGCCAGGTGCGGCACGCCGGTGGAACGTGGCGTTCCGCTTGAAACGGCCTCCCGCCCGTTATTGTCATTTCGTAAGTTAGCCCAGTTGGCCCGCGATGTGTCCGGTTCGTAACGTTAGGGATATCACCGTCGATGACAATTCCAGCAGGGGAACGTCTCGACGCTGTGGTCGCCAAGGCCGTCACCGGAGACCACGGCGCACTGAGGGAGGTGCTGGAGACCATCCGCCCGATCGTCGTGCGATATTGCCGGGCGCGCGTCGGCACAATCGACCGCGGTGGCCTGTCAGCGGATGACGTGGCGCAGGAGGTGTGCTTGGCGACTATCACGGCGCTGCCCCGCTATCGCGATCGCGGACGCCCTTTTCTGGCCTTCCTCTACGGCATCGCGGCCCACAAGGTCGCCGACGCCCATCGGGCCGCCGGTCGCGATCTTGCCTATCCCACCGAATCGCTTCCCGACCGTTGGTCGCCCGACGCGGGACCCGAACAGCTTGCCATCGAAGCCGATTCGGTGAGCCGGATGAGCGAACTGCTCGAGATCCTGCCCGCCAAACAACGCGAGATCCTGATCCTGCGCGTTGTCGTCGGCCTGTCCGCCGAGGAGACCGCGGCCGCGGTCGGCAGTACCACCGGAGCGGTCCGCGTTGCCCAGCACCGCGCGCTGTCGCGGTTGAAGTCCGAGATGATCGCGGCAGGTGACTGTGCCTGAATCCCTGGATGAATTCGCTCGCACCGATCTGCTCATCGATGCGCTCGCCCAACGCCGGCCGGTGGGCGTGGAGGACCCCGACGCCGACGTGCTGACCGCCATGCTCGAGGACTGGCGCGACAACCTGCGGTGGCCCCCGGCCAGCGCGCTGGTGACACCCGAAGAGGCGGTCAACGCGTTGCGCACCGGGCTGGCCGAGCGCCGGCGGGGCCGTCGTGGCCTGACCGCCATCGGCTCGGTCGCCGCGGCGCTGATCGCGTTCAGCGGCTTTGGGGCCATGGTGGTCGAGGCACGCCCCGGCACCCCGCTGCACGGGCTGCACGCGATGTTCTTCGACCAACCGCGGGTCAACGAAAAGCAGGAAATGCTGGCCGCCAAGGCCGACCTGGCCAAGGTGCAGGAATCGATCGACCGCGGCGAGTGGGACCAGGCCAGAAATCAGCTCACCGAGGTGAGCAGCCTGGTGCAGTCGATCGACGACCCGGCCGCCAGGCAGGACCTGATGAACCAGCTGAAGCTGTTGAACGCCAAGGTCGAATCGCGCAACCCTAACGCCACACTGCCGGCCCCGGCGGCTCCGTCAGCCGTGCCGAAGGCGGCGACACAGTCGCCGGGTCCGCCCCGGGGCGGCGGGAATCAGTGACGGCGGTGAAAACCGTCGGCGTCTGACGTCGCTTCGTTGAGCGAGGCGTCGGCGTAGCCCCGGCAGTAGTCCCACGTGACGTAGGCATCCGGCTCGGGGTCATAGGCGGGCTCGTGCGGGCGCACGGTGCCATCGATCAACAGCTGCAGCAGGTTGGCCCGCAGCATGTCCCAGTCGTGATAGTGATCCTGCTGACACTCGTCGCAGCACACCACGAGTCCGCGAATCCCTTTGTGCGCCAGCAACGCTTCGTAGACCGCCAGATCGGCGAGGTCGGCCTCGACGGCCATCCGCTCTTGGGAATCCAGGGGCTGGCCTGGCTCGACGGCTTCCAGCGCCGCCGACGGATCGCACGGGTCGTCGGCGAAGGGATCGGGCGGCAAACCCGGTGGGAGGTGGTCGCGCACGCCTCTAGCCTACGCAGCCCGGTCGCGATAGCGCCAGCAGGGAGCTACCCGCCGTTCCCGTTCCGTTTGGCGCGCGGGCCGCGGCCCCGAACACGCGAAATCCCTGCGGTGTTGGATTGCCCGGTTCCTCCCCGCGCCGTCACGGCGCGCATCGTCACCGGGCGGTGTTGGATTGCCCGGTTTCTCCCCGCGCCGTCACGGCGCGCATCGTCACCGGGCGAAGGCGAGCCGATAGGATGGGCTTCTCACGTCGCATCGTATGGAGGGCCCCACTGATGACCCGTGGCACGTCCCACCTGGAAGACAGCTCTGACCTGGTCGGCAGTCCGTATGTCCGGGTGGGTGGCCTCGTCGACGACCCCGTTCCCACCGGCGGCGACAACCCGCACAAGATCGCGATGCTGGGGCTGACGTTCGACGACGTCCTGTTGCTGCCGGCCGCCTCCGATGTGGTTCCCGCCACCGCCGACACCTCCAGCCAGCTGACGAAGAAGATCAGGCTCAAGGTGCCGCTGGTGAGTTCGGCGATGGACACCGTTACCGAGTCGCGGATGGCGATCGCGATGGCGCGCGCCGGCGGCATGGGTGTGCTGCACCGCAATCTGCCGGTGGCCGAACAAGCCGGCCAGGTTGAGATGGTGAAGCGTTCCGAGGCCGGGATGGTCACCGATCCGGTCACCTGCCGCCCGGACAACACACTGGCCCAGGTCGATGCGCTGTGCGCGAAGTTCCGGATTTCCGGTTTGCCGGTCGTCGACGACTCCGGTGCGTTGGTGGGCATCATCACCAACCGCGACATGCGTTTCGAGGTGGATCAGACCAAGCAGGTCGCCGAGGTGATGACCAAAGCCCCGCTGATCACCGCGCAGGAGGGGGTGTCGGCCGACGCGGCGCTGGGCCTGTTGCGGCGCCACAAGATCGAGAAGCTGCCCATCGTCGACGGCCACGGCCGGCTGACCGGGCTGATCACCGTCAAAGATTTCGTCAAGACCGAACAGCACCCGCTGGCCACCAAGGACAGCGACGGCAGGCTGCTCGTCGGCGCCGCCGTCGGCGTCGGCGGTGATGCCTGGGTGCGCGCGATGATGCTGGTCGATGCCGGGGTCGACGTCCTGATCGTGGACACCGCGCACGCGCACAACCGGCTGGTGCTCGACATGGTCGGCAAGCTCAAGGCCGAGGCGGGCGACCGCGTCGAGGTGATCGGCGGCAATGTCGCCACCCGGTCGGCCGCGGCCGCCCTGGTCGCCGCCGGCGCCGACGCGGTGAAGGTGGGCGTGGGACCGGGGTCGATCTGCACTACCCGGGTGGTGGCCGGCGTCGGCGCGCCGCAGATCACCGCGATCCTGGAAGCCGTCGCCGCCTGCGGGCCGGCCGGGGTGCCGGTGATCGCCGACGGCGGGCTGCAGTACTCCGGCGACATCGCCAAGGCCCTGGCCGCGGGGGCGTCGACGGCCATGCTGGGTTCGCTGCTGGCGGGCACCGCCGAGGCGCCCGGCGAACTGATCTTCGTCAACGGCAAGCAGTTCAAGAGCTACCGCGGCATGGGATCGCTGGGGGCCATGGCGGGCCGGGGCTCCGGCGGCGGAAAGTCGTACTCGAAGGACCGTTACTTCGCCGACGACGCGCTCTCGGAGGACAAGCTGGTGCCCGAGGGCATCGAGGGCCGGGTGCCGTTCCGCGGCCCGCTGTCCTCGGTGATCCACCAGCTGACCGGCGGTCTGCGCGCGGCGATGGGGTACACCGGCTCGTCGACCATCGAGGAGCTGCAGCAGGCCCAGTTCGTCCGGATCACGGCGGCCGGGCTGCGGGAAAGCCACCCGCACGACGTCGCCATGACGGTCGAAGCCCCCAACTACTACGCGCGCTGAGGCCCAGATGGTCGAGATCGGGATGGGCCGCATCGCCCGTCGCAGCTATGAACTGAGCGAAGTCAGCATCGTGGCGTCCCGGCGCACCCGCTCGTCGCAGGACGTGTCGACCGCCTGGCAGCTGGACGCCTACCGGTTCGAGATCCCGGTGCTCGCTCATCCGACCGATGCGCTGGTGTCGCCGGAGTTCGCGATCGAGCTCGGCCGCCTCGGCGGCCTGGGCGTGCTCAACGGCGAGGGCCTGATCGGGCGGCACGCCGACGTCGAGGCCAAGATCGCCCAGCTGGTCGAGGCCGCGAGCAAGGAGCCCGAGCCCTCGGCGGCGATCCGGCTGCTGCAGGAATTCCATGCGGCACCGCTGAATCCGGAGCTGCTGGGCTCCGCCGTCGCCCGCATCAGGGAGGCCGGCGTCACCACCGCGGTGCGGGTGAGCCCGCAGAACGCGCAGGCGCTCACCCCGGTGCTGTTGCAGGCCGGGATCGACCTGCTGGTCATCCAGGGCACGATCGTCTCGGCCGAGCGGGTGGCCAGCGATGGGGAGCCGCTGAACCTCAAGACCTTCATCTCCGAGCTCGACGTGCCGGTGGTCGCCGGCGGAGTGCAGGACCACCGCACCGCGCTGCACCTGATGCGTACCGGCGCCGCCGGCGTCATCGTCGGCTATGGCGCGACCAGGGGAGTGACCACCAGCGACGAGGTGTTGGGCATCAGCGTGCCGATGGCCACCGCGATCGCCGACGCCGCCGCCGCGCGCCGCGAATACCTCGACGAGACCGGCGGCCGCTACGTGCACGTGCTGGCCGACGGGGACATCCACACCTCGGGCGAGCTGGCGAAGGCGATCGCCTGCGGCGCCGACGCGGTGGTGCTCGGCACGCCGCTCGCCGAGTCCGCCGAGGCGCTGGGTGAGGGATGGTTCTGGCCGGCCGCCGCGGCGCACCCGTCGCTGCCGCGTGGGGCGCTGCTGCAGATCGCCGTCGGTGAGCGCCCGCCGCTGCACCAGGTGCTGAACGGGCCCTCCGACGATCCGTTCGGCAGCCTCAACCTGGTCGGCGGTCTGCGCCGGTCGATGGCCAAGGCCGGCTATTGCGACCTCAAAGAGTTCCAGAAGGTCGGGCTGATCGTCGGTAGTTAGGTGGCGTTGTCACGCCCGGGTCGCGTGCTCGGAGCCAGCCCGTCCAGCAGCGACTCGACCACGTCGAATATCAGTTCGTCCTCGAGTGGATCGATCATTTTGTTGTTCGCCATGGTCGCGATCCCGTGCAGGGTGGCAAAGAATACCGTTCCAATCCTCTGCACGTCGCCGGCGGCCAGCTCACCGGCGGCCTGACCGGCGGCGACAAGGTCTGTCACCGGCGCGAAGCTCGCGTTCCGGGCGCGGGTGAGTTCGTCGGAGGCGTTCGCCAGATACCTCCTGGCCGACATCAGCTCGACCAACGCGGGGTTGTCCGTGGCGAACCGAACATAGGCCACCGCGACGTCGCTCAAAGACGTGACGAAGCCGCGGCCGTCGGGCTCGGCTGCTGTCGCCAGGGCGTGGCCAAGCCGGTCGAAACCATCGATGACGAGCGCTTCGAGCATCGCTGCCTTGTCGTCGAAGTGCCGGCGCGGGGCGCTGTGGCTGACGCCTACCGCTCGCGCTAATTCTCGTAACGACAAGCCGTCTACGCCGGATTTACGCAGCGTTTTCTCGGCCTCGGACAGCAGTGCCGCTCGGAGGGCGCCATGGTGGTACCGCCGATCGTCCACGACGGACACATTACCAAGATGTAGTCATTGACATCATTGTTGGCACTGTCTACATTTCGGTGAGTGGCCTGGACCACAAGGAGGACGCAGTTGGCTGCCGAGGGCGTGCGCACAATACGTAGCTTCTGCCGAATCTGCACGACGGTCTGCGGGATTCTGGTCGACGTCGACGGTGACACCGTGGTCGACGTGCGCGGCGATCGAGAACATCCGCGATCGAAGGGTTACACGTGCCCGAAGGGGCGTTCGCTGGGGAAGATGCACCATCACCCGAACCGGCTCGACCGCCCGATGATGCGGGTTGACGACGTGTTGGTGCCCACCACCTGGCAGGAGTGCCTCGATGATCTGGGCGAGCGGTTGCGCCAGGTCATCGATCGCCACGGGCCCCAGTCGGTCGGCATTTTCTTCGGCAGCGGCCTGGGTATGGACACCACCGGGTACCGGATGGCCCAGGGATTACACGCCGCCCTCGGTACTCCGGCGAAATTCAGTCCGATGACCATTGACGGGACCGCCAAGGTGTTGATCGCGGATCTGATGGGCGGGACGTCGGCGCTGTCCGGACGCCCCGACTACGACAACGCAGGTCTGCTTCTGCTGGTCGGTACCAATCCCGTTGTCTCGCATGGCCATAACATCGCGATGCCGAACCCGAGGGGGTATCTGCGCGAACTGACCGGTCGGGGGCAGTTGTGGGTTGTCGACCCTCGCCATACCGAGACGGCGCGAATGGCGACCGGTCACCTGGCCCCGCGCCCGGGTACCGACTATGCGGTGTTGGCGTTTTTGGTGCGTGAACTGCTGTCCGATGGCGCCGATCGCGAGTTTCTGCGGCGCCACACCGCGGACAGCGACGCGCTGGCGGCGGCGGTGGCACCATTCACACTCGACCGCACCACTGAGCTGACCGATGCCGACCCGGTCGGGCTCGCGGAGCTGCTTGCGGCTGTGCGTCACACCGGGCGGATAGCCGTAGAAACGGGAACGGGCGTGACCATGTCGGCCACCGCGAACGTAACTCAGTGGCTTGCCTGCGCGTTGATGGCGGTGACCGGGTCGCTCAACCGGCCGGGCGGCTGCTGGTTCCACCCCGGATACTGGTACCAGCTAGAAACGTTTGACCTACCGATCTCCGGACCCGAGGGATCTTTCGGGCCGGGCCCCCGCAGCCGTCCTGAATTGCGTTCGATGCTCGACGAATGGCCCTGCGCGGCACTGCCCGACGAGATCAATGCCGGCAATATCCGAGCCGTGCTGAATCTGGGCGGCAGCATGGTCACCGCCTTCCCCAACGCCGGCGCGCTGACGTCGGCGCTGCGCAAGCTCGACGTGTTGGCCACCCTCGAGATCATCGGAAACGAGACGACGGAGCTGTCCACTCATGTGTTAGCCACCAAAGACCAGCTGGAGCGGCCCGACGTGACACTGTGGGACGTGCTGTTGACACATGTTGGCGCGCAATACACTCCGGCCGTCGTCGATCCGATAGGAGACCGCCGCTCGACCTGGTGGGTGCTGGCCGAACTCGGACAGCGTCTCGGCCACGTACTCGCCGACACCAGCCAGCCGATCACCGACGAAGCGATGCTGGCGGGCGTGACCGCGGGTGCGCGCTTGCCGATGGAACAGCTCGTCGAGCAACGCTGCGTGCACGTGAGTCACGACTTGCCGGCACCGTGGGTCGACCGACACATCGAGCGGCTCGGTGGGTGGCGGCTGGCGCCGGCGATACTCGTCGACCAGCTGGCCACGCTGTGGCGGCCCGCCCCGCTGGTACTGGTGCCTCGGCGCCAGCGCAGCATGTTGAACTCACAGCTGGAGTACCTCGGTGAGCCGTCCGAGGTCCTCATGCACCCGGACGACGCTGCGGCGGCGGGCGTCCTCGATAACCAAAAAGTGACCGTACGTAGTGTCAGCGGGGAGCTGATCGGGGTTGCCAAACTCGATCCGACGATCCGGCGCGGAGCAGTGTCGATACCTCACGGACATGCGCACCAAGCCAACGTCAACAAGCTCACCAGCAAGGACGACCTCGATCCCATCACCGGGATGACGCGCTACTCCGGCGTGGCGGTCAGCGTGCAGGCCGCAGCGGGCCCCGGTGTCCGATCGACCGCGGACGTGCCCGAGGTCATCGCAACGCTCGGGTAGGGTCTCGCTGGCTTGTTACCGGCCGGTATGGCCATACTGGTGCGATGAAGCCGGATTACGACGTACTGATCATCGGTTCGGGTTTCGGGGGCAGCGTCAGCGCGTTGCGGCTGACGGAAAAGGGCTACCGCGTCGGCGTATTGGAGGCCGGACGCCGCTTCGCCGACGAGGATTTCGCCGAGACGTCATGGGACCTGCGTAAGTTTTTGTGGGCGCCGAAGCTGGGTTGCTACGGCATTCAGCGCATCCACCCGCTGCGCAACGTGATGATCCTGGCCGGCGCGGGCGTGGGCGGCGGCTCGCTGAACTACGCCAACACGCTCTATGTGCCACCGGAGCCGTTTTTCGCCGACCCGCAGTGGTCGCACATCACGGACTGGCGCGACGAGCTGATGCCGCACTATGACCAGGCCCGTCGCATGCTGGGCGTGGTGGAGAACCCGACCTTCACCGACGCCGACCGCGTCGTCAAACAGGTCGCCGACGAGATGGGCTGCGGCGACACGTTCGTGCCGACACCGGTCGGGGTGTTCTTCGGCCCCGACGGCACCAAGGCCCCCGGCAAAACCGTGCCGGACCCCTACTTCGGCGGCGCGGGACCCGAGCGCACCGGCTGCCTGGAGTGCGGTTGCTGCATGACCGGGTGCCGCTACGGCGCCAAGAACACCCTGCTCAAGAACTACCTTTACCTCGCGGAAGCGGGTGGGGCGCAAGTCATTCCGATGACGACGGTGAAGCGCTTCGAGCAGCGCCCCGACGGCCTGTGGGAGGTTCGCACCGTGCGCACCGGCAGTTGGCTGCGCCGCGACCGGCACAGCTACACGGCCAAGCACGTGATCCTGGCCGCCGGGACGTGGGGAACCCAGCATCTGCTGTTCAAGATGCGCGACGAGGGCCGGCTGCCCCGGCTCTCGAAGCGCCTCGGCGTGCTGACCCGCACCAATTCCGAGTCCATCGTCGGCGCCGGGCGCCTCGAGGTGTCCCCGGATCTCGACCTGACCCACGGGGTGGCGATCACGTCGTCGATCCACCCGACGCCCGACACCCACATCGAACCGGTCCGCTACGGCAAGGGCTCCAACGCGATGGGGCTACTGCAGACGCTGATGACCGACGGCCCCGGCCCAGAAGGTACCGACGTGCCCCGCTGGAAGCAGTTGCTGGACACCGCCCGCGAGGACCCGCGCGGCATGGTGCGGCTGCTCAACCCGCGCCAGTGGAGCGAGCGGACCATGATCGCACTGGTGATGCAACACCTGGATAACTCGATCACCACCTTCACCAAGCGCGGCAGGCTCGGCATCCGCTGGTACTCCAGCAAGCAGGGCCACGGTGAGCCCAACCCGACGTGGATTCCGGTGGGTAACGAGGTCACCCGCCGCATTGCCGCCAAGATCGACGGCGTGGCGGGCGGCACCTGGGGGGAGTTGTTCAACATCCCGCTGACCGCGCACTTCCTCGGCGGCGCCGTGATCGGCGACAACGCCGACCACGGGGTCATCGACCCCTATCACCGGGTCTACGGCTACCCGACGCTGTTCGTGGTGGACGGCGCCGCCATCTCGGCGAACCTGGGGGTGAACCCGTCATTGTCCATCACCGCCCAGGCCGAGCGAGCCGCGTCGTTGTGGCCGAACAACGGCGAGAACGACCAGCGCCCGGCGCAGGGCGAGCCGTATCGCCGGCTGGATCCGATAGCACCAGCTCACCCGCAGGTGCCCCTCTCCGCCCCGGGTGCGCTGCGCTGGTTACCGGTCGATCCGGTCAGCTCGGTGGGTTAACTGGCCAGCACCTCGAGCGGTGTGCCGGAAACCACCCGGCTGCGCTCGCCGCGCACGTTGACCGGCACATCGCCCATCAGCGTGATGCGGTGCATGAGCCGGGGCTGATCGTCGTAGTCGTCGATCGCCCGGTGCTGAGTCGCGCGGTTGTCCCACATGGCGACGTCGCCCGGCGCCCAGCTCCAGCGAATAGTGTTCTCCGGCATGGTGATTCGCCGCTGCAGCAGCTCCAGTAGCGTGCTGGACTCGTGGCTGTCCAGGCCGACGAAGCCGCGCACGAAATCGCCGGCCAGCAGCGCGCGTTCACCGGTCTCCGGGTGCACCCGCACCACGGGATGCTCGGTGCGAAAGTCCGGCTTCTCGAAGGCCTGCCGAAACGCCCGCTGCGTGTCGTTCATCGACATGACCGCTTCGGTGGACACGTAGTCATAGCGGTTGGTATGCAGCGCCCAGAGGTTGTCCGCGAGATGCTTCAGCGGCTCGGGCAGGTGCTGGTAGGCCGCCACGGTCGAGGCCCACAGCGTCGAGCCGCCATAGGCGGGCAGGTTGACCGCGCGCAGGATCGAGGCCGCCGGATAGTTGGCGGCGAACGTCACGTCGGTGTGCCAGCGGGTCGCCTTGCCGTACTCGGAGTCGATCGGCGTGATCACCGGCATGTGCTTGGCGGCCAGGGCGGATGCGGCCGGGTGACCGATCGGGGTGCCCAGCAGGCGGGCGAAGTCGAGTTGCCCTGCGTCGTCGAGCTGGTGCTGGTGGCGGAAGAAGATGACCTTGTGGGTCAACAGCGCCCGGCGGATCTGCTCGACCGCGGTGTCGTCCAGGTGGCCGCCGAGGCTCACGCCGTCGACCCGGGCGCCGATGCGGCTTCCCAGCTTGGTGACGGTTATCTGACCTGTCATGTCGTGTTCCTTGAGTCAAAACGGGTGTAGTCAATCGACTACATTTGGTAGTGTAGTCAGATGACTACAACTTCCGCAACAGGTCGCGGGAAAGTGCCCAGCGGGCGCGCGGAAGTGGCCGCGGCGATCCTGGAGGCCGCCACCGATTTGTTCGCCGAGCGCGGCCCGGCCGCGACCTCCATCCGCGACATCGCCGCGCGGGCAGGCGTCAATCACGGGCTGGTGTTCCGGCACTTCGGCACCAAGGAACATCTCGTCGGCGCCGTGCTCGATCACCTGGGGGCCAACCTGAGCGCCCTGCTGGAGACCGACACGCCGCCGGACGTGGTGCAGCGGTCCCTGGACCGCCAGATGCGGGTGATGGCCCGCACCGTGCTCGACGGGTATCCGGCGGGCCAGCTGCAGAAGCGCTTCCCCAACATCGCCACCCTGCTCGACGGGGTGCGACCGCTCTACGACGACGAGGTCAAGGCTCGGCTCGCGGTCGCCAATGCCCTTGCCCTGCAGTTCGGTTGGCGGTTGTTCGCGCCGGTCCTGCGGTCGGCGACCGGGATCGAAGAGCTGACCGACGCCGAACTACGCGCCGCGGTGGGCGCCGAAGTCGAGAGGATTCTCGGGCCCGCCGACGCTCAGTGAGGCCGGGACAGGGCCCGCCGGTGCATGGGCTCGCGGCCCGGCGGCTGGCGCGGCAGCGGCAGTTGCGGCTTGCGGGGTCGCACGGCGACGGTCGTCGGGGATTCGGTGCTCAGATCGAGGTCCTCGCCGGCGTGCCGGATCCTCAGCTCGCCACCGGGCCCGTCGCGCAGCGTGTAGGTGACATCAACGTGGTTGACGTCGATGGTGACCCGAAAGTCTCGCCACCGCAGCCGGAATCGCAGCCGCGAAATCCCGTCCGGGAGCGCAGGATCCAGCGATAGCACGCCCTCGTCGTCGCGCAGGCCGCCGAACCCGGCGACCAGCGCGGTCCAAGCGCCGGCGAGCGAGGCCATGTGCAGACCGTCGCGGGTGTTGTGGTGCAGATCCCTTAGGTCGATCAGGGCGGCCTCGTAGGCGTAGTCGTGCGCCAGCTCCATATGCCCGACCTCGGCGCACATCACCGCCTGGGTGCAGGCCGACAGCGACGAGTCACGCACCATGCGCGGCTCGTAGTAGTCGACGTTGCGGGCCTTCTGCTCGAGGGTGAACGAGTGGCTCTGCCAATGCATCGCCAGCACCAGGTCGGCCTGCTTGATCACCTGCGCGGGGTAGAGCCGCACGTAGGCCTCGTGCAACAGCAGCGGGTAGGTCGTGTTCTTCTCGAAGTCCCATTCGGCGTAGGTGGTGAACCCTTCGCACTGCTGGTGGACGCCCAGGCCTTTGTCGTAGGGGATGTGGGCGGCGTCGGCGGCATCGCGCCAGGCGGCCGCCTCCTCGGTCGTGACCCCCAGCGCCTTGGCCGCCTCGGGATGGCGGTTGCAGGCGTCGGCGGCGGTATGCAGATTGTGCGCGGCCATCAGGTTGGTGAAGGCGTTGTCGCGGACGACCGCCGTGTACTCGTCGGGGCCGGTGACACCGTCGAGGTGCCAGACGCCGTGCCGGTCGTGATGGCCGATCGAGAGCCACAGCCGGGCGGTCTCGACCAGGACCCTCAGGCCGCAATCGGCTTCCAGTTCGTTGTCGCCGGTGACGATGCGGTAGCGCTCGAAGGCCATCGCGATGTCGGCGTTGATGTGCCAGGCGGCCGTGCCGGCCGGCCAGTACGCCGAGCACTCCTGCCCCCGGATGGTTCGCCAGGGGAAGGCGGCGCCCTCCAGGCCCAGTTCGGCCGCGCGCTCCTTGGCCAGATCCAGGGTGGAGGCCCGCCACCGCAGCGCATCGGCCACCGTGTGCGGCGCGGTGTAGGTCAGCACCGGCAGCACATAACCCTCGGTGTCCCAGAAGGCGTGCCCGTCATAGCCGGTTCCGGTGAGCCCCTTGGCCGCGATGGCGCGGCGTTCGGCGCGGGCGCTGGCCTGCAGCAGGTGGAAGAGCCCGAAGCGCACGGCCTGCTGGGATTCGGGGTCGCCCTCGACCTCGACGTCCGCGGAATCCCAGAAGTTGTCCAGATACTTGCGCTGCGCGTCCAGCAGGCCCTGCCATCCGCTGTAGCGGCCCCCGTGCAGCGCTGCGGCGACCTGGTCGCGCAGCGCCGGACGCGAGCGCATGCTTGACCAGCCGTACGCCAGGTACTTGACGATGCGCAACTTCTGACCCTCGCGCAGCCCGCAGATCACGGTGGTCCGGGCCAGATCGGCGCGCGCATCGGTGCTGACCTCGACGCGCCCGGGAACCTCGACCTCGTGATCCATGCCGGCGGCCATCATCAGCGCGCTGCTGCGGGTGCGGTGCATGAGAACCGCGCCGGTATCGGTGTTTTCGTGGGCGACCTCTTCGAGCGGGTTCTCCAAGATGGCCGACACGCGCGGGTCGCCGGAGGTCTGTGGCTGGTCCTCGTTGGTGACCAGTTCGGACTGCACCGTGACCCGAACGAATTCGCCGATCGCTTCCACGACGTACTCGATGGCCGCGAGGCCGCGGTGGGGCAGGGAGACGAGGCGGGTGGAGACCACCTTGACCTCTTTGCCCGCGGGCGAGCGCCAGTGCGCGGTTCTCTTCAGCGTTCCGGCGCGCAGGTCGAGATTGCGCTCGTGGGAGATCAATTCGCCGTAGCGCACGTCGAAGGGCTCGTCCTCGACCAGCAACCGGATGATCTTGCCGTTGGTGACGTCGACGAGCGTCTGGCCGGCTTCCGGGTAGCCGTAGCCGGCTTCGGCGTAGGGCAGGGGCCGGATCTCGTAGAAGGAGTTCAGGTAGGTGCCCGGCAGGCCGTAGGGCTCGCCCTCGTCGAGGTTGCCGCGCAGCCCGATGTGCCCGTTGGACAGTGTGAACAGGGACTCCGACTGGGCCAGCAGGTTGAGGTCAAGCTGGGTTTCGCGAACGTGCCATGGGTCAACCGGAAACGATTCGTCGGTGATCATGACTGCAGCAACTCGGCGAGGTCACTGACCACCACGTCGGCGCCGTTGCGACGCAAATCCTCGGCTTGGCCCACTCTGTCGACACCTATCACGAAACCGAAGTTACCGGCTCGGCCGGCGGCCACCCCGGACAAGGCGTCTTCGAACACGGCCGCGGCGCCGGCGGGGACGTCGAGCAGCTGCGCCCCGCGCAGGTAGGAGTCGGGCGCCGGCTTGCCGGCGATGTGTTCCCGGCGCAGGGTGATGCCGTCCACCCGCTGCTGCACGAAGCGGTCCAGGCCGGTGATCTCGAGGACGTCGCGGGTGTTGGCGCTCGAGGACACCACCGCGATGCCCAGGCCCGCGGCCGATACCGCCTCGAGGTAGCGCCGCGACCCGTCGAACACCGTGACCCCGTCTTGCTTCAAGACCTTCTGGAACATGTCGTTCTTGCGGTTGCCCAGGCCGTAGATCGTCTCGGCGTCGTCGGGGTCGTCGGGGCTGCCGTCGGGCAGCGCGATGCCGCGGCTTTCCAGAAACGACCGAACCCCGTCCTCGCGTTTCTTGCCGTCCACGTATTTGCGGTAATCCGCGGCCGAGTCGAAGGGGACGAATTCGTCGCCGGTGCGCTTTGCCCGATCGGACAGGTAGGCGTCGAACATGGCCTTCCAGGCCTTGGTGTGCACGCTGGCGGTATCGGTGAGCACGCCGTCGAGGTCGAACAGGCAGGCGCGCACTTTTTCTGGCAGACCCAGCTCTGAGCTCACCGGCGGTCCTCGCTTTCTGGTCTCGGGGGCTGGTTTAACCGATACCCACTCCACCATGCCGCGGTGTGTGTCGCCAACGTTGCAGCGTCCGTCCCGCGGCGGGGCCGATTCCCGCGGGACCGACGACGGATGCGGCGGGTTGCCGGTAAACGCGTTATCACGCTATGCCGCAGGTGATTTCAGGAGAGATGGAGCTCAATGTCCAGTGTCGTGCGCCGTGCCGTCGTGCGCGGCCCAGGTGCCCGGGATCATCGGCATGGCGGGTCGGTCGCCGAATTCATCGCCGGCCAGGGTGGTCAGGCCCGCCGCGGCGACGGTTTCCTTGCGCGCGGTGCCGGCGAAGCCCAGGCGTGCGGCGCCGCGTTCGGACGCCGTCGTCGCCGGCTGGTCCCAGTCCGGATCGACGCCGACGTTCATGTCCATGAACTCGTCGCCGCGGCCGCGTTGCCGCGCCCGCCGGCGCCGCCGGGCCCGCGCCGCCTCCCGTGCGGCCGCGGTGGCCACGGCCGCGGCCGAATCAGGCTCGGGCGCCTTCCTTTTCGCGATGGCGGCGGCGTTCGCACTCATTGCCGAACCGAACCCGAGGCCGGGAGGCGCCAGGGCATACGGGGGTACGAACGGGGCCGTGCCCGCGGCCGGCGGCGCGGGCGGTGCCGGGCTGGCCACCGTGCTGGCCGTGGGCGCGGGCGCGGGCGCCGGTGCCGACGCGGGTGCCGCGGCCGGTGCGGCGATGGGGGCCGTGCCGGGCGCTGCCGGCAGGCCGGCCGGTGCCGCTGCGGGCGGGGCTGCCGGCACCGCGACCGGCGCGGTTGGGGGTGTGAGCCCGGCCAGGCCCGCAAAACCGCCCAGCGCCCCGAGGGGCGCCACGGCGACGAGCATGGGCACCAACAGCAACTGGGGCTGCATCGGGAGCCAACTGGCGAGCTGGGCCAGGTGGGTCGGCCAGTCGAGCAGGACCAGGTTGGAGATGAACTCGAAAGCCGCCGCCGGGTTTTCCTGCAACAACGCCCCAAACTGCTGAAAATCCGAAAACAGTTCGAGGGCTCGAACCACCCACCAGTGCACGTCGCCCGGATTGGTATAGGCCTCGTAGGGCAATCCGTTGAGAGTCCCCTCGACCGGGTCCCAGTCGAGTCCGAACAGCCGCAGGATCTGGGCGACGAACTGATTGAGCGGACTGTCGAACCCGTGCTCATGGTCGTGGTGGTCGTCGTCCTCCTCGTGGTCGTGTTGCGCGGTGGTGTCGGATTTCAGGATGGGCGGCGCCGGGTCGGTGTGCGGGGTGGCCGCCACCGCCGCCGTGGAGACGGCTTGATAGGTCGCCATCGTGCTGGCGGCCTGGACCCACATCCGCGCATAGTCGGCCTCGTTGACCGCGATCGGAATGGTGTTGATCCCAAAAAAATTCGTCGCCACCAGGGCGCCGTGGACGACGTGGTTGGTGCTCAGCTCGGGCAGGGTCGGCATCGCCGCCAACGCGGCTGTGTAGGCGGTGGCCGCTGTCTCATGTTGTGTGGCCGCCGCGGCGCTGTGCGCGCTGGCCTGCGTCAACCACGTCAGATACGGGGCATGCGCGGCAACGTAGGATTCGGCGCTGGGCCCCTGCCACGCGCCGGCCTGCGTCGACGTCAGCAACCCGCTGAGTTCTTCTGCTGCGGAGGCGTATTCGGCACCCATCGTGCTCCACGCCGCCGCCGCTGCGAACAGCGACGCCGGCCCTGGTCCGCTGCTCAGCAACGCCGAATGCACCTCCGGCGGGGAAGCCATCCACATCGGCGCGGTCATCGGCGGACGCCCCCGCTGCGGTCGGCGATCTGCGGGGTGATTGCGGCGGGCAACGTCGTCACGGCAACTCCTGGGCTGGGCGAGCTTGCAGAATCCGCGACCAGTTAATTGAAAATGATTGTCGTTATCAAGACGGGACCGCCAACCTCATACCAAAGGCATAAAATTCGCCGTGGCCGCGCGTTGCGCACTGCGTTTGCGCCGTAGGCCTCTCGGGCGGGGGCGGCGCGCGCGGCCACTAGACTCGCCTGTGTGGCCGAATCCACTGAAATCTCTGCAGCCGAGGCAACTGAGGCGTCGGATGCGGCCGGACCGCCTGCTCGACCGGTGCTCGTCGTGGACTTCGGGGCGCAGTACGCGCAGTTGATCGCCCGGCGCGTCCGAGAGGCGCGGGTTTTCTCCGAGGTCATTCCGCACACCGCCACGGCCGAGGACATCAAGGCCCGGGACCCGCTGGCGCTGGTGCTGTCCGGCGGGCCGTCCAGTGTCTACGCCGACGGCGCCCCCCAGCTCGACCCGGCGCTGTTCGATCTCGGGGTGCCGGTGTTCGGCATCTGTTACGGGTTTCAGGCCATGGCTCAGGCGCTGGGCGGGACCGTCGCCCGCACCGGCACCAGCGAATATGGCCGGACTGAACTGAAAGTCCTTGGTGGCGAACTGCATTCGGGATTGCCGAGCGTCCAGCCGGTGTGGATGAGCCACGGCGACGCGGTCACCGCCGCGCCGGACGGCTTCGAGGTGGTGGCCAGCAGCGCGGGCGCGGAGGTGGCCGGCTTTGAGAACCGGGCCCGCCGCCTGGCCGGGGTGCAATACCACCCGGAGGTGATGCACAGCCCGCACGGGCAGCAGGTGCTCAGCCGCTTCCTGCACGACTTCGCCGGCCTCGGCGCGGACTGGACGGCCGCCAACATCGCCGAGGCGCTGGTCGAGCAGGTGCGCGCCCAGATCGGTGACGGCCACGCGATTTGCGGGCTGTCCGGCGGCGTGGATTCCGCGGTGGCCGCCGCGCTGGTGCAGCGCGCCATCGGCGACCGCTTGACCTGTGTCTTCGTCGACCACGGGCTGCTGCGCGAGGGCGAGCGCGCGCAGGTGCAGCGCGACTTCGTCGCCGCCACCGGCGCCAACCTGGTGACCGTCGACGCGGCCGACACCTTCATCGACGCGCTCGCGGGCGTGACCAATCCCGAAGGCAAGCGCAAGATCATCGGCCGCCAGTTCATCCGGGCGTTCGAGGGCGCGGTGCGAGACATCGTGGGGGACAACGCTTCCGGGGGCTCCGGCGTGGAATTCCTGGTCCAGGGCACGCTGTATCCCGACGTGGTGGAGTCCGGGGGCGGCACCGGCACCGCGAACATCAAGAGCCACCACAACGTCGGCGGCCTGCCCGGCGACCTGACATTCAAGCTCATCGAGCCGCTGCGACTGCTGTTCAAGGACGAGGTGCGCGCGGTCGGGCGCGAGCTGGGCCTACCGGAGGAAATCGTTGCGCGCCAACCGTTTCCGGGTCCGGGCCTGGGCATCCGGATCGTCGGCGAGGTCACCGCGCCGCGATTGGACACCCTGCGTCGGGCGGACTCGATCGCGCGTGAGGAGCTCACCGCCGCCGGTTTGGACAACCTGATCTGGCAGTGCCCGGTGGTGCTGCTGGGCGACGTGCGTTCGGTCGGCGTGCAGGGCGACAACCGCACCTACGGGCACCCGATCGTGCTGCGGCCGGTGACCAGTGAGGACGCCATGACCGCCGACTGGACCCGGGTTCCCTACGAGGTGCTCGAGCGCATCTCGACCCGCATCACCAACGAGGTGGCCGAGGTCAACCGCGTGGTGCTGGACATCACCAGCAAGCCGCCGGGCACCATCGAATGGGAGTAGCCGCCCGGCCGTAGCGCGCCTCCCGGCGACGCCGTGCCATTGACAGTCCCCGCTTGCGGGTGGTAGTCATGGCTCAATTGAAAACGTTATTTTCAAATGCTTGTCGAGCCGACGCCGGCGGAGGGCAACGTGGCCGAAGAAGTCCGTGACCAGGAGCAGCCAGCCTGGAAGAACCCGATGGCATGGCTGCCGCACTCGATCGCGGAAGCGGCCCTATCGGCGGGGGAGGGCCCGGCGGCCGACCTCCCACGGGCCTGGGCGCACCTACAGGAGCGGTTGAACGCCGCCGAACAACTCGTCCGGAGCACACCGGTCAACAAGAACCGTCTCGATTATGGGTCGGGGATGCGTCATCTGATGGTGCTGCTGGCGGTCGGCACCGACATGGCACTGCGCGCCGACCCCGACCCGGTCCTCGCCGTCAACCGCGCCAGCATGGATGACATCGTCACCTGGGGCATGGAATGCCCCGACTGCGTGTACCTGACCGCGAGCCTGCGTGCGGGCGAGACCTATCGGCTCTTCGGCAACCGGGGGACGGCCTGCTACGTCGGGTTGCAGACCATGGACGGAATCGCGGCGACCTCCAATTGCCTGGTGGACGATCTCGACGTCGACGCGGACGGGCGCTTCGAGGCGATCCTCTCGGCCGACGAGCACGAGGGCAACTGGCTGCGGCTGGCCGGGAATCATCCGACGCTGACCGTCCGGAACTTCTTCTACGACTGGGACACCGAAGTTCCCGCGTCGCTGCGCATCGAGTGCATCGGCGACGAAGTGGTACCCGAGGCTCGTTCGGTCGACCTGGATGCCTCGGTCGCCCAACAGCTTTACGCGCTGGGGGACTTCGTCTACGACAACCTGAAATTCTTCCTCGACTTCGGTGCGATGCCGCCGGCCAACGGTTTCATTCCGCCGATGGACATGACCGAGATGGGCGCAGCAGCCGAAAACCGCCCTGTGATCGGGCGATTCGAGCTCGAGCCCGACGAGGCGCTCATCCTCGAGGTGCAACCCCCCGAGGGCGTCTACTGGAGTATCTCGTTGGGCAATCCGTGGTTGGAGACGATCCACTACGGCCGCCATCAATCCAGTCTCAACGGACACCAGGCGGTCATCGACTCCGACGGGATCTTTCGCGCCGTCATTTCCGCGACGGATCCCGGGGTGGCGAACTGGCTCGACACCGCGGGCCACAGCAACGGCGCGATGCTCTTGCGTTGCGTCCGAACGCAAACCGCGCCGGTCCCGAGCTCACGCGTCGTGCAGGTCGACGACGTCGTGGCGGCGTTGCCGGCAGAGACCACGATGACCACCCCCGACGAACGCGCGCACGTCATCGAAGCCCGTCGCCGCGCCGTACACGAAAGGTTCCACCGGTGAGCTTCTCCGCTGACGATCTCGAAGACGGCGCGCGCGCCGCCACCGGGCTCGACGACTTCGGCTCGTCCTACTACCGCGCGGGCCTCGAACGCACCGTCGATGCATTGAACACCGAAGCCGAACTCAACGACCTCGGCCGCGTCATGCAGCACGCCACCATCAGCAATGCCCTGATCCAGCGGCTCAAGATCGTGGAAACCTACAAGCAGCATCCCGAGATCGCCGACGAGGTGGTCGAGGGCCCGGTCGTCGTCCTCGGGCTGCCGCGCACGGGCACCACCGCACTGAGCCAATTGGTTTCTGCCGACCCACAATTCAGGTCGCTGCGCACGTGGGAATCCCAGGCACCGACTCCGCCGCCCGAGGCCGCCACCCAGCACAGTGACCCGCGAATCGCGCAGTGCGCCGACGGCATCGCGATGATCGAGCAGATGTTTCCCGACTTCCGGGCCATGAACAATTCCGAGCCCGAAGCCGCGACCGAATGCCAGGACCTGATGGGCATGAGCTTTCGCACCTTCCACTTCGATGGCGTGGTGCGCGTTCCCGGCTACGTGGAATGGTTGCTGCACAGCGACATGCGCGAAACCTACGTGTTCCACCGGGACGTGCTCGAATTGCTGCAATGGCATTGCAAACCGAACCTGTGGCACCTGCGTACCCCGGTGCACATGTTCGCCCTCGACGCGTTCGTCGATGTGTATCCGGATGCGAAATTTCTCTGGAGTCACCGTGATCCGGCCAAGGTTCTGGGGTCGGTCTGCAGCCTCATCGCCTACATCCGGAGCTGGAGCAGCGACCGCAAAGACCCGGAAGAACTTGGCACCGAGCAGCTGGCATGGTGGGCCGAAGGCATGCGGCGGGCAATGGAATTCCGCAGGAAGTTCGGTGACGACCGGTTTGTCGACGTGTCGTTTGCCGCCCTGCAAACCGACCCGGTCACCACCGTCGCCGACAGCTACGAGAGGCTCGGCCTGACGTTCACCGACTCGGCGCGGGCGAAGGTGCGGGAGTGGGCGGACGGGCACAAACCCGGCCAGCGCGGCACCCACACCTACGACTTGGCCGACTACGGGTTGACCCCGGAACGCGTGCACGAAGCGTTCAGCGACTACATGGCCACCTATGATGCTTCGGCCTGATCGGGCCGGCGGGCGTCAAAAACTCGAACCCGATCCACAGGTACACGCCGCGATCGTGTCCGCCGCCGCCGAAGTCGTTCGGAGCAAGGGAGTCCAGGCGCTGTCGATCGCTGCGTTGCTCAGCAGAACGCAGTTGAGCACCCGGGCGTTCTACCGTCACTTCGACTCCAAGGATCAGCTGGTTGCGGCGGTATTCCTGGTGATGGCGCGCGCCGAGGTGCTGCGGCTTGTGCAGCGGATGTCGGACTGCGCCGACCCGGTCCGTGCGGTGGCGGCCTGGATCGACGGTCGGCTGGACCTGGCGTTCAATCCGCAGATCCGCTCCGATCTACGCCAGATGTCGCTCGAGGCGCAGAATCAGATGTTCGTCGCGCCCGAGCTGGTGGCCCCCGCGTACCGGGAAATCCTGCGTCCGCTGGTCGAACAACTCGCGTGGGGAAAGAATCTGGGATTGTTCGGCGACATCGATCCCGACGGTGAGGCGCTGTCCATCCAAGGTGTCGTATGGTCCAACATCGAACGGCACTGGGCGACGGCCCATCGCGAACCCGACGAAATCCGTGCGCGCGTGCAGCATTTCTGCCTGCGGGGTCTCGGCGTCGCACCGGAAACGATCGCGGCGGTTCTCGCCGAAGCGGTGGGCGAATAGCTCACTTCGGGTTGCCATGACCAACGTCATCGGCTGGAACAACGTGCCGGTGCGGGTGCTGGGCGCAGGCACTGTCCGCGCTATTCCACTAATTCGCTTCTGCCGTAGGCAATGTAGGCCGCATCCCAGTCGCCACCGGCCTCGCCGACCACCCGGCGGGCGACCTCGCGATCGTCGTTGCCCGCGACCAGGACCAGGGTGTGGTCGGGGATGGTGACCGATCCGCCGCGCAATCGGCTGCGCGCGGCGGGGTCGGCCGCCAGCGCATCGCGGAAGCGAGCGGCGTCGACGAGGGGCACATCGATGATGACCGCGTTGGCGGCCGGCGCGTTCTGCGGTAGATAGGCGAAGGTCAGCACCGCCTGTTGGCCGAACTGGCGGCGCAGGGCCTCGGCGGCGGTGTGCAACGCACCGTCGTCGGCGCACAGATGAAATTCGCGCGAGCGTTCGACGGTGGCCCGCTGCAGCTGAGGTGACCAGAACACCCCGTCGAGCGGGGTCGACCCCGTCACGCTTGCGCCGTTGTGGGCGATCGTCTCGTCGGCGGGTAGCTCGAATGGCGGGGTGTCGGCGGCGAAGAGCTCAGCCGATTGACATGGTTCAGAGTCGGCGCGGGCCGGCGCTCCGGCCGAAAAAATCACGCCCAAACACACCATCAGCCACACCGGCACCGAGCGCATAAAGCAGCCTCTCACGTTGCTTGACGGTTGTCAGAGGGCCGGTGTTTACTTCGAACATATTTTCGAACACCGAATGAAGGGGGCTAGGTCATGACCGCGGCTTTTGCCTCCAGTCGCCACGAAGAAACCCGTGCTGAGCAGCTCGAATCGCTTCGCCGGCGGATGGCGAGCATCTCCGCAAAAAAGACCGGGCCGGCTGTCCCCGACGACGTGCTGGACTCGGAATCCCGACTGACGCTGCCGCAGTGGCTGGCGGACCTGTTGCCGGCGCCGCTGCCGCGGGGAACGGTGGCGGTGCTCTCGGGTGCCCGGTCGCTGCTGTTGAGCATGGTCGCCGCGGTCACGGCGGCCGGTGGCAACGCCGCGATCGTCGGTCAGCCGGACATCGGGCTGCTGGCCGCCGCGGAGATGGGGGCGGATCTGAGCCGGGTCGCGGTGATACCGGATCCCGGAACCGATCCTGTGGAGGTGGCCGCGGTCCTCGTCGACGGCATGGATCTGGTGGTCCTCGGGCTGGGCGGGCGCCGGGTGCCACCGACCCGGGCGCGGGCGGTGGTGGCGCGGGCCCGCAGCAAGGGGTGCACCCTGCTGGTCACCGGCGGCGATTGGCAGGGCGCGCCGACGCGGCTCGCTGCCCGGGTCTGCAGCTATGAGATCACCCCCCATTGGGGAACGCCCGCCCCCGGATACGGCCGGATCAGCGGGGTGCGGCTGCAGGTCAGCGGGATGTGCGCGGGACGACGGGTGATGCCCCCAGCGCGAGCCGGGTGAATTCCGGTGGTAACCCCTTCTGGTTCAAGGGTTTTGGCGATCTGGTGCATGGATTGGCCCGCGGTCGCGGCGGCCGCGGCCGCGGATCTGTCCGCCACCGTCCCGGTCGCGGTCACGCTGGCCAACCGGGTGATCGCCTGCTCGTCGGCCGCCCGGGCGGTGGGGGTGCGGCGGGGGCTGCGGCGCCGGGAGGCGGCGGCCCGGTGCCCGCACCTGCATGTCACCACCGCCGACGCGGACCGCGACGCCCGCTTCTTCGAAGCGGTGATCGCGGCGGTGGACGAGCTGGTGCCCCGCGCCGAGGTGTTGCGGCCCGGGCTCCTGGTGTTGCCGGTGCGCGGGGCGGCCCGCTATTTCGGGTCCGAGGCCACCGCCGCCGAACGGCTGATCGATGCGGTGGCCGGCGCCGGCGCCGAGTGTCAGGTCGGGATCGCCGACCAGTTGTCCACCGCGGTCTTCGCGGCGCGGGCCGGCCGTGTCGTCGAGCCGGGAGGCGATGCGCGGTTTTTGTCGGTGCTGTCCATCCGCCAACTCGCCACCGAGCCGAGCCTGTCCGGCCCCGGCCGAGAAGAGCTGACGGACCTGTTGTGGCGGATGGGGATTCGCACCATCGGGCAGTTCGCCGCGCTGTCGCGCAGCGACGTGGCTTCCAGGTTCGGCGCCGACGGGGTGACCGCGCACCGGTTGGCCCGCGGCGAACCCGAACGGCCGCCCTCCGGGCGGGAACCGCCGGCCGAGCTCGAGGCCGTGCTGGACTGCGATCCGCCGATCGACCGGGTTGACGCCGCGGCGTTCGCCGGGCGCTCGCTGGCCGGCGCGCTGCATCAGACGCTGATGGCCGCCGGCGTGGGATGCACCCGGCTGGCCATCCACGCCGTCACCGCCAACGGCGAAGAACGCCATCGAGTGTGGCGATGCGCCGAGCCGTTGACCGAGGACGCCACCGCAGACCGGGTGCGCTGGCAACTCGACGGATGGCTGAGCAATCGCACCGCGCGCGACCCCCGCCCCACCGCCGCGGTGACGCTGTTGCGGCTGCAGGCGGTGGAGGTGGTATCCGCCGAGGCGCTGCAGTTGCCGCTCTGGGGTGGGCTGGGGGAGGAGGACCGGCTGCGGGCCCGCCGGGCGCTGGTGCGGGTGCAGGGCCTGCTCGGCCCCGAGGCGGTGCGAGTGCCGGTGCTGTCCGGCGGTCGCGGGCCGGCCGAGCGCATCACGCTGATCCCGCTGGGCGACGAGCCGGTGCCGCGGGCCGATCCCGATCTGCCGTGGCCCGGCCGGCTACCCGAGCCGTCACCGGCGGTGCTGTTGGATGACCCGGTGGAATTGCTTGACGCCCAAGGGAATCCAATACGGGTGACCAACCGGGGGCTGTTCTCCGCGGACCCGGCCCGCATGATCAGCGGTGGTGTCCAGGGCCGAGACGAGCGGCTGTGCTGGTGGGCCGGGCCCTGGCCGGTCGACGAGCGGTGGTGGGACGATCGGGTCGTGGGCGGTCAGGGGGCCGGTCAAGGGTCTGGCCGCACCGCCCGCGCGCAGGTCTTGCTGGAGAGCGAGCGTGCGTTGCTGCTGTGCTATCGCCAGCGGCGCTGGTATCTCGAGGGAAGTTACGAGTAGGTGGGCCGCAGCGCCTCGGGCGTCAGGTCCTTGAGCGAGGGATATCCGTCGACGGCCATGATCAGATCCGCTTCGGCCAGCAGCGAGCGCAGCACGTGCACGATGCCGTCGACGCCCCCGAGAGCCAGCCCGTAGGCATAGGGGCGGCCGATCCCGACGGCGGTCGCCCCCAGCGCGAGCGCCTTGATGATGTCGGCCCCGCTGCGCACACCCGAGTCGAACAGCACCGGCATCGGATCGGCGGCCTCGAGCACGTCGGGCAGGCAATCCAGGCAGGGCAGCCCGCCGTTGGCTTGCCGTCCGCCGTGATTGGAGCAGTAAATGCCATCCACACCAATGTCTTTGGCGCGGCGAACGTCCTCGGGGTGGCAGATGCCCTTGACCATCAGCGGCAGATCGGTCTCCGCCCGCAGCCACTCCAAGTCCTCCCACCGAAACGGGCCGCCGAAAATCGGCAGCTTGCGCACCGCCGCCTCGGTGGCGTCTTCGCCCCGGCTCAGGCTGGCACGAAAAACCGGATCGCTGGTGTAGTTGGCCAGGCACCCGCTGGGCACCTGGGGGTAGTTCCCGCCGCTGAGGTCGCGGGGCCGCCATCCGGTGACCCACGTATCCAGGGTGACGGCGATGCTTTTGAAACCGCACTCCTCGGCGCGGTGCACCAGGCTGGCGGCCATCTTGCGATCCGGCGGCGTGTACAGCTGGAAAAACGCCGGGGTATCGCCCAGTTCTGCGGCGATATCTTCCATCGGGTCCGACGTGAGCGTGCCCACGAAGAACGGGACGCCGGTACGGACGGAGGCCCGGGCGCACAGCACGTCCCCGTGGCCGTCCGGGTCGCACACCCCGATGACGCCGATGGGTGCCATGAAGATCGGTGACGGAAACCTCATGCCGAACAGCTCCACGGACATGTCGCGCTCCTCGGGGGCGATCCCCATCCGCGGATACAGTCCCCACCGTTTGAACGCCGCGCAGTTGGCGCGCTGGGTGTGCTCGTCGCCGGCGCCGCCCGCGACGTACTGCAGCACCTTCGGGGTCATCGCCGCCGCCGCCTTTTCCTCCAAGTCCTCGAACCTGATCGGGTACTGCGGCTGATTTCCGTGCAGCGACTGGTCGTACAACTCGTTTTGATAATCGGCGAAGGCCATAGTCGGTCCAGTACCCCACACTCGGTGCACCAAACGGCCGCCTCGGAGACCGCTGCCGATCACGTCCGGTCGGGCCCTACGCCTGCCTCGGCCCCTTTGTCGTCCAAAGCTTTCGCACCACGGCCGCACCGGCCAGCGTCGCCGCGCCCAACGCGGCCGTCGGCACGGCGATCCGCGTGGCGCGCGTTCGTGAGTCGGGCTCGGGCCGGCCCGGGGGAGGCGTCGAGCCGATGTCGGCCGAAGTCTTCGCCATGGCCATGATCTGACCCAGGTGCAGCGCATTCGCCGACCCGGAGTCGCTGATCTGCGTCTGGCAGGAGAATCCGTTGGCCACCACCAGGGCATCCGGGTTCTTTCGGATCGCCGGCAGCAGGGCCTGTTCGCCGCAGTCGAGCGAGAGTTGGTACTTGCCCTGCTCGAACCCCCACGAGCCGGCCAGCCCGCAGCAACCACCGGAGACCGGCTGCACGTCGATGCCCATGTCCTGCAGCACCTGCTGGTCGGCGTCGACCCCGCCGGTGGCCCGCTGGTGGCAGTGGCCCCACAACAGCGCCCGGGCAGCGGACCCGGTGGAGGACACCTTGGGCAGCTCGACATCGAACTCGGTGAAGAACTGCGCGAAGTGATAGCTGTTGCGCAGCAGGCGGTCCGCGTCGTCGTCGTGTGGCAGCAGCTTCTTGAGCTCGTCCTTGAAGACGGCCAGACAGCTCGGCTCCATGCCGACAATCGGTGTGCCGGCTCGTATTTCGCTACGCAACTGCCCCACCACATCGTTGAGGTAGTGTTCGGCGACGTCGAGAAAGCCGTAGTCATACAGCGGACGGCCGCAACAAATGTGGCCCGTGGGCATGACGACGCGCCAGCCGGCGGCCTCGATCGCCTCCACGCAGGCCACCCCGACATCGGTGTGCAGGCGGTTGTTGAAGGTATCGGGAAACAGGATCACCCGCGGCCCGGTGGGGTTGACGACGGGACGCGCCGCGAACCACTGTTGCAGTGTCATCGGCGCGAAGGTGGGCAACGGCCGGTGGCGGTCGATTCCGCCCAGCGCCTTGGCGATTCGGGAGAGCACCGGCGTCTGGGTGGCGAAGTTGGCCAGCTCGGGGATGGCGCTGGCCAACTGCGCGGCCCGGTCGATGAACCCGAACGCGTAGGCGTGCCGCGGTCGCCAGCGGCGCAGCGACCGGAAGTGGTGGTAGAGGAACTCCGCCTTGTAGGTGGGGATGTCCACCTCCACCGGGCAGTCGTTGGTGCAGCCCTTGCAGGCCAGGCACAGGTCCAGCGCGTCGGCGACTTCGTCGGACTGCCAGCCGTCGGTGATCACCTCGCCGCGCAGCATCTCGAACAGCAGCCGCGCCCGCCCCCGCGTGGAGTGTTTCTCCTCCCTGGTCACCTGGTAGCTGGGGCACATGGTGTCCTGCGCCTCCGGCACCCGGCACTTACCGACGCCGACGCAGCGCAACGCCGCATGCGAGAAGTCGCCGTGGTCCTCGGTATAGGCGAACTTCACCTGGGGCCGCGACGGATTGTAATCCGTGCCCAGCTTGAGGTTTTCGTCGAACCGATACGGGTCGATCACCTTGCCGGGGTTCATCTTCCACTCGGGATCCCAGATCAGCTTGAACTTGCGCATGGCCTCCATCAGCCGCGGGCTGTACTGCTTGCCGAGCAACTCGGCGCGCTGCTGGCCGTCGCCGTGCTCACCGGACATCGACCCGCCGTAGGACGCGACCAGGTCGCCGGCCTCCTCCATGAACTTGCGGTAGTTGACCAGACCGTCCTTGTGGCGCAGATCGAACCCGATTCGGGAGTGGATGCAGCCCTCCCCGAGATGGCCGTACATGGCGCCGCGCAGGTGGTGTTTGGCGTAGAGCTGCTGCAGATCGCGCACGTAGTCACCGATCCGCCGCCAGGGGACCGCGGAGTCCTCCCAGCCCGGCCAGTAATTGCCGCCGTCCACCGGGAACGCCGTCGAGCCCAGCCCGGCCTCGCGGATCGCCCACAGCTCGGCGCTGTTCCCGCCGTCCTGCTTGCTGCGGGCCAGCACGATGCGGTCGTCCTCGACGTGCTTTTTCTTCTTCAACCACCGAACGAATTCCTCTGCCCGCTCGAGTGATTCGTGGGGTTCATCGGAGCCGAACTGGACCATGAGCCAGGCCCCGGTGGAGTCCGGGCGCGGCAACGCGGCCCGGCCGGCGGCGTTGGTACCGCTGATTTCCTGGTCGTGCACGAGCAGGTGGTCGACGGCCTCGAGCCCGATGGGCTTCCACTCCATCATCTCCGGCGCGAGGTCGCCGGCCGCGCCGAGGGAGTCGAACTCCACCACCACCACGGTGCGGTGGAGCATGGCCGGGGTAAGCATCACGGTCGCGGTCAGGGCGACCGCACAGGTGCTTTCGGTGCCGACCAGGGCGCGGGCGACGTTGAATCCCCGCTCGGGGAGCAGCTCGTCGAGGTTGTAGCCGGACACCCGCCGGGGCACCTCGGCGACGTCGGCGTAGCCCTGGCGGATGTCCTCGGCGTACTCGTCGCGCAAATCCCGTAGCGCGGCATAGATTTCGCCCTTGCGACCGCCGGCGGCGATGATCGTCTCGAGGTCCTTCTCCTCGTTCACGCCGACGGTGAACCGGGCGCCGTCGTAGGTGACGATGTCGAGTTGGTGGGTGTTGTCGGAGGTGCGGGGCCCCGGTCCGTAAAAGCGCGATTGGACCGAGTGCACCCCGCAGGAGTTGTTGCCGATGTTGCCGCCCAGCGTGCACCGCGAATGCGACGACGGGTCGGGGCCGAACACCAGCCCGTGCTCGCCGGTGGCCTTGTTGAGCTGTTCGTTGATCACCCCGGTCTGCACGGTGGCCAGCCGGCGTTGCGCGTCGATGTCGATGATGCCGGTGAGATACTTCGAAAAGTCAATCACCACCGCCACATTGACGGTCTCCCCGGACAGGCTCGTGCCGCCGCCACGGCACAGCACCGGCGCGCGGTAGGCGTGGCAGGCGCGCACCGTCTGCACGACATCGTTGAGCGTCTTGGGAATCACCACCCCGATCGGAACCTGCCGGAAGTTCGACGCATCATTGGCGTACATCGCCAACGTGGCCGTGTCGAACCGCACTTCGCCGGTGACGTGCCGGCGGAGCTGGTTTTCCAGGCCGGTGACGTTGACCTTGTCGGTGGCGGCCATCCCGGCAACGAGGTGGGTATCCGGGTGGGCCGGGATGATCCGCGTCTGGTCGGTCCTGAGCAGGCTCATTCGGCCCCATCCCCGGGTCCCTCGAGTCCCACGATCGTCTCCGGGTCGTCGCAGCCGATACCCGTCATGATCGCTCCTCCCGTCCCGGCCAAGTGGCTAACCGCGTGGGGCAAAGATTTGCCGAAGGCCACGATCCGTCGGCTACCCGCGATCCGATGGTCTAACCGCGGACGCGGCGAGTTGGCCGCGATCGCGCCCGACCGACCGCACGCTGCTGACGAAAAGAATCGGGAGGCCGGCGTTGCGTCGCCAATAGACCTGCGCGGCCTGGCCTTTGAATACCCGTTAATACCGTCCGAAGACGGTGGCCACGTTGTGTCCGCCGAACCCGAACGAGTTGTTGATCGCGTACTCGTAGTTGCCCGGGCGTGGTTTGCCCGCGACGACGTCCAGGTCGATTTCGGGGTCGAGGTTTTCCAGGTTCAGCGTCGGCGGAACCACCTGGTCGCGCAGCGCGAGCACGGTCAGGATCGATTCGACGGCACCGACCGCGCCGACCGAGTGGCCCAGCGCCGCCTTGGGCGCGTAGACGACCGCGTTTCCGCCGTGGGGGCCCAGCGCGTTGTTGATGGCCTTGCCCTCGGCGACGTCACCCACCGAGGTGCCGGTGGCGTGCGCATTGACGTGGCCGATGTCGCCGGGGGACAGCCCGGCGAGTTGGATCGCCCGGCTCATCGCGTGCCCGGCGCGTTCGCCGTTGGGGTCCGGGGCCACCATGTGGTAGCCGTCGGAGGTGATGCTGGCCCCCATGATGCGGGCCAAGATGTTGGCCCCACGGGCCTTGGCGTGCTCCTCGGTTTCGATGACCATCAGCGCGCCGGCCTCGCCGAACACGAAGCCGGTGCGGTCGCGGTCGAACGGGCGACAGGCGCCTACCGGGTCGTCGTTCTTGGTGGACATCACGATCCGCATCTGGGCGAAGGCCGCGATCGCGACCGCCTCGATCCTGACCTCCACACCACCGCAGATCGCGATGTCGGCCTCTCCGAAGACGATGTTGCGCCACGCCTGGGCGATGCCCTCGGACCCCGACGCGCAGGCAGATACGGGGGTGATCACCCCGGCCCTGGCGTGCCGCTCCAGACCCACCGCCGCGGCCGCCCCGTTGGGCATGTACTTCTGCACCGCCAGCGGGGATACCCCCTTCATGCCGCGAGCGCGCAGATCGTCGTAACTGAACACGATCTGCTCCGCCGACCCCAGGCCGGTGCCGATCGACACCATCAGCCGGTTGCTGTCCACCTCCGGCGAGCCGGCGTTCTCCCACACCCGCCGGCCCAGCACGGTCGACATCGTTTGCAGGTAACCCATCCGGTGGCGTTCGGCACGGGTCAGCCCGGCGTCGAACTCCTCCAACAGGTGACCGCCGATGCGCACCGGCAGGTCAAACTCCTCGATGAACGAATCCTCGAGTTTTCGGATGCCACTTTGCCTGTCCAGCAACAGCTTCCACGTGGCCTCGGCGTCAGTCGCCAGTGCGGTCGTCATGGCAACGCCAGTGACGACCACGTTCGGCAGCGTTTTCCCGGTAACCAGCTCCGCCATGACTCCCGAAACCTTTCATTTGATGAGGGCTGCTAACGCTTGACGCCGAGCCCCACTCACCCCACCAAATCATGCCAACACAAACCACCATTGTCCCTGACGTCAAGGGTGTGGCGCTATGTGGCGCGTACCGCCTGCGCTTGCGCCATCAGCGCCCGCCCACCGGGCAACACTGGCAGGACGGCGCGGGCCAGCCGGTCGCGGCCGCGAACCCCGTCGGTCCTGGCCTGGCCGGTGCGCAGGTGGCGCCAGCCCATGGCCGCCCACGACGCCGCGACCACGGCGTCGATCACCCCGCCGCGGGCCCGGCGCCGGTCGACGAGGGCCAGGCCGAGCGCGGTCGCCGCGTGCACCGTGTCGACCCAGACCCCGGCCGCCAGCACCTCCGGACCGGGGTTGACCCCCGACAATGCCGCCTGGGCCAGATGACGAGCGCCCAGGATCCGGGTGACGACGATCGCTTTGCGATCGGCCCGCACCCCGTGGATGTGGCTCAACACCTCGGCGGGGGCGGCCGCCAGCACGCCGCCCCACCCCGCGCGGATCAGCTCGATGACACGGATCTTCATAGGGTAGAGGCTAACCGGCGCGCGAAAGGGCCCACCCGCTCGATGAACCGATCGAAGAAGACCGCCGCGTCCACGTCAATCCCGATGAGCGCGTTGGGTTCCCGATGAGTCGACCAGTCGGTCACCGTCATCGCGCGGGTCAGGGTCCCGGTCAGCTCGATGTCCACCGTCGCCGGACGGGTCGTGACGAGGCCCGGATCCAGCGCGACGGCGGCGGCCAACGGGTCGTGCATGTGTGCCTGATACCCGTGGCCGAGTGCGTGATAGGCCTCCAGGTAGAACCGGGTGGCGTCCTCGATCACCCGGACCAGCGGATTGGACGCCGTCGACCGGGTTTCGCGCGCGTCGTGCTCGCTCAGCGGCGTTGTCGTGGACTCGGCGGCCGCCGCCAGCCGGGCCAGGTGCTCGGGCGTCATCGCGACTTTGCGGGTCAAGTCCAGGCCGCACAGGATCGGAAGCCGCTGCTGCTCAACGGCTTCATGGCCCCAGGCGGCCAGCACCTCGGCCGCCGCCTCGGGGTCCACGCTGATGTTCCATTCCGCCACCGCGGTGGTGTTGCCCCGGTGGTCGTAGGAACCGCCCATGATCACCAGCCGGCGCAGCAGTGTCGGCAGGGCGGGCTCGGCGCGCAGCGCCAGCGCCAGATTGGTCAACGGGCCGGTGGCCACACCGATGAGCTCACCGGGGTGGGCGTGCGCGGCGCGCACCCAGGCGCTCGCCGAGTCGTAGTCGGTGAGCCTGCGCTCGCCGGGCGGCAGGTCGGCGTAGCCCAATCCCCTGGGGCCGTGGACTTTTGACGGCAGCCGCATCGGTCCGGTCAGCGTCTGATCGGAACCCTGCGAAACCGGTATGTCGGTGAGGCCGCACAGCCGCAGCAGGCCCAGGTTGTTTTCACAAACCTGCTCCACGCAGACGTTTCCGCCGGTCGAAGCGATGCCGATCACCTCGGCATCCGGGCTGGCGAACAGGTACATCAGCGCCAGCGCGTCGTCCACGCCGGTATCGACGTCGAGGAAAACGGGAGCGTTCATTGTCTACAACATAGCCATCTCGGCGATTAGGCTGGCATGATGCCCACGACGTCAGAGCACCCCGAGGAAAATGAGTTAACGCCGCACTTCGACGACGTGCAGGCCCACTACGACTTGTCGGATGACTTCTTCCGGCTCTTCCTCGACCCGACCCAGACGTACAGCTGCGCCTACTTCGAGCGCGACGATATGACGCTCGAAGAAGCGCAGATCGCCAAGATCGACCTCGCCTTGGGCAAACTGGGGCTGGAACCGGGCATGACGTTGCTCGACGTCGGCTGCGGCTGGGGCGCCACCATGATGCGTGCCCTGGAAAAATACGACGTCAACGTCGTCGGCCTCACCCTGAGCCGCAACCAGGCCGAGCACGTCGAGCGGTTGGTCGCGCAGTCGAAGAGCCCCCGTTCCGCCCGGATCCTGCTGCGGGGCTGGGAGGAGTTCGACGAGCCCGTCGACCGGATCGTCAGCATCGGCGCATTCGAGCACTTCGGGCACGAGCGCTACGACGCGTTCTTCACCATGGCGCACGACCTGCTGCCCGACGACGGGGTCATGCTGCTGCACACGATCACCGGACTGCACCCGACGGAGATGGTCGAACGCGGCATGCCGATCTCGTTCACGTTCGCCCGATTCATCAAATTCATTGTCACCGAGATCTTTCCGGGTGGGCGGCTGCCGTCGATACCGATGGTGCAAGAGCGCGCCACCGCGAACGGCTTCACCGTCAGCCGAGTCCAGTCGCTGCAGCCGCACTACGCCAAGACGCTCGACATCTGGTCCGCCGCACTGCAGGCCCACAGGGACGAGGCCATCGCGGTGCAATCCGAGGAAGTCTACGACCGGTACATGAAATACCTGACCGGCTGCGCGAACGCATTCCGGGTGGGCTACGTCGACGTCAACCAGTTCACCCTGCAGAAATGATTACCAGTGCACGCCGGGCACCAGGCGCACCAACCGCTTGACGCTGCGGGGTGTGCGGATGCCACCGGTGACGGCGCGGACGGGCCGGTTGGGTTTGCGGCGCGCGGACCCTTGCGGCGCGATGGGTAGCCCGCGCGCCGCCGCCGAGTCGGGGTAGCCGAGATAGAGCTGGTGCAGGATTCGCCGAGAAGTCCTGGGGGCGAAGTAATTTCCGGCTTCGGCGAGCGTGCCCAGCGGGGTGTCGATCCGCGCCGGCTTGTCCACCAGCCCGCGCACCACCATCGCGGCCGCGCGCTCGGGGCTGATCGCCGGGACCGGGTTGAGCCGGTGCGACGGCACGATCATGGGGGTGCGCACCAGCGGCATGTGGATGTTGGTGAAGGTGATGTGGTAGGACAGCACCTCCGATCCCACCACGTCGGAGAACGCGTCCAGTGCCGCCTTGGTCGGTAGGTAGGAGCTGTACTTGGGATTGCGCGCCTGCACGCCCGCGCTCGACACGTTGACGACGTGGCCGAACCGCCGCTCGCGCCAATGGGGCAGCAGCGCCAGCACCATCCGCACCGCACCGAAGTAGTTGACCGCCATCACCCGTTCGTAATCGTGCAGCCGATCGGTGGAGTTGACCACCGAGCGGCGGATCGACCGGCCGGCGTTGTTCACCAGGTAATCGACGTGGTCGAAGCGACCCAGGATGTCTTTGACGGTGTGTTCCACCGACGCGGAATCGGTGACATCGCAGGTAAAGGCATGGGCTGCACCACCATTGGCGCGGATCTCGGCGACCAGCGCATCCAGTGCGGCGCCGTTGCGGGCCAGCGCGAACACGGTGGCGCCGCGCTCGGCGATCGCGATGGCCGCCGCCCGGCCGATGCCGCTGGACGCGCCGGTGATGATGACGTGCCGGCCGCGCAGCGCTCCTCGCGGATCGTCGTGGCGCGCGCGGTCCGGATCCAGGTGCTCCGCCCAGTACCGCCACAGCTTGGGCGCGTATTCGGAGAACTGCGGAACTCGTATCCCGGTGTCCTGCAGTATGTTTCGTGTGTTCTCGCTGACGAAGGTGGGAGCCAGATCGACGAGGTCGAACACTTGGGCGGGAATGCCCAGCTGGGTGGCCGCCATGTTGCGCACCACCTTGGCGCGCCCGCGCACCTTGAGCACCGGCGCGGCCACCGAGCGGGGCAGCGCCCCGCGCAGTGGCGGCAGCCCGCCCGCCTTGGCCACACCGCGGTAGATGCCCCGCAGGCCGATGGTCTTCTCGGCGGTGAGGTGGAACGTCTGTCCGTCCCGACCGTCGAGGTGCAGCAGCGCGACCAGCGCGTCGACGACGTAGTCGACCGGGACGATGTTGGTGCGGCCGGTGTCGGGCAGCAGGATGGGGGTCAGCGAGGGCAGCACGGCCAACTTGGCCAGCACGCCGAAGAAGTAGTACGGCCCGTCCACCTTGTCCATCTCGCCGGTGCGTGAATCGCCGACGACCACCGCCGGGCGGTAGACGCGGTAGCGCAGTCCGGGCGTCGAGCGCACCAGCAGTTCGGCTTCGAACTTGGTCTGGTGATAGGGCGTCGGCAGTTGCTGGCCGACGTCGAAGTCGTCCTCGGTGTATTCGCCGGCAAAGTCACCCGCCACGGCGATCGAGGAGACGTGGTGCAACGTCGCGTCGCACCGTTGCGCCAGGCCGATCACCGCGCGCGTCCCCTCGACGTTGGTGGCGCGTTGCTCGGGTTCGCCGGCGGTGATGTCGTAGATCGCCGCGCAGTGCACCACGTGGTCGATGCCGCCGAGCTCGGCCAGGACCTCGTCGCTCAGGTCCAGCTCCGGCAGCTCGGCGACCAGCGGTTTGACCCGCTCACCCCGCTGATCACCCCAGTGCGCCGCGAGGCGCTCGAAGCGACCCAGCGACTGCCGTCGCACCAGCACCCACACCTGTGCGTCGGGCCGGGATTCCAGAAGACGAGACACGACTCGGCGACCAATAAACCCGGTACCGCCGGTAACGACATACCGCATGAAGACATGGTGGCGGCTGGGAGCCGCGCACGTCAACTGCCGGTCGTCAAAGGTCAGTTGTGGAAGTCGCGGATCCCGTCCCAGTCGACCAGCGTCCAACCGGTCATCGGGTTACCGTTGATCACCACGCGGCCGGTGGTGGGCAGCGGGTGGGTGTTCATCAGGCTTTCCTTGCCGTTGCGGGCGTTCATCAGCGTCCACACCATGATCGCGTTCGCGTGCGAGAACACCACAGGATTGTGGTGGCCGCTGTTGTAGATCTTGTTGACGGCCGCGGTGAACTGGTCGTTGAATTCTTTGCCGCTGATCGAGCCGGGGATGCTGTACGACACATCGCCCTTGATCCAGTTCGCCGGGGCCAGCAGGTAGGTCGACTTCGCCATCGAATCGGGCTTGCCGTTGTACCAGCCGGCGCTGATCTCCTGGATGCCCGGCAGCACCTCCACTTGCTTGCCGAGTTCGGAGGCGAGCGGCGCGGCGGTCTGCTGCGCCCTGGTCATGGTGGACGCGTAGACGGCGTCGTAGTTCTTGCGGCCGAGTTGATGGGCGATCTGTTCGGCCTGCCCCTTGCCCTCCGGGGTCAGACCCGGTCCTGGCACGTCGGTGTCGATGGTGCCGGCGGCGTTGGACTCCGACTGGGCGTGCCGGATGAACGTCACCGTGATGGAGCGCGCCTGCGGTGAGCCGCCGCCGCAGCCGGCGACGATTACCGTTGCGGTGAGCGCGGCGACCGCTATTGAGACCTTCCGGAACAAGCTGCGCTTGGGCATGGGAGATAGCCTGCCCTGCCGACGGCTTCGGTGGGAAGGGTTTGCAATGGTTAGGTGCAGAAAATCCTCGAAAGGAGACCCCCATGGCGATTGACCCGAGTGCCGTCGGCGCGGTGACCGAACCCATGCCCTTCGAATGGACGGACCGGGACACGCTGCTCTACGCGCTCGGTGTCGGCGCCGGGATCGACGATCTGGCATTCACCACCGAGAACAGCCACGACATCGACCAGCAGGTGCTGCCCACCTACGCGGTGATCTGCTGCCCGGCGTTCGGCGCGGCCGGCCTGGTCGGAAAGTTCAACTGGGCCATGCTGCTACACGGATCGCAGAGCATCCGGCTGCATGCGCCGCTGCCGCCCGCGGGAAAGCTCTCGGTGGTTTCCGAGGTCGCCGACATCCAGGACAAGGGCGAGGGCAAGAACGCGATCCTCGTGTTGCGCGGCCGGGGCACCGATCCGGGATCCGGGCAGCTGATCGCCGAGACGCTCACCACCCTGGTCATCCGCGGCGAGGGCGGATTCGGGGGAATGCCGGGTCAGCGGCCGGTCGCACCGGAATTCCCGGACCGCGAGCCCGACGCGCGGATCGCACTGCCCACCCGCGAAGACCAGGCGCTGATCTACCGGCTCTCCGGGGACCGCAACCCGCTGCACAGCGACCCGTGGTTCGCCCGGGAGCTGGCGGGGTTCCCCAAGCCGATCCTGCACGGCCTGTGCACCTACGGGGTGTCCGGGCGCGCGCTGGTGTCCGAGCTCGGCGGGGGCGTCGCGGCCAACGTCACCTCGATCGCCTCGCGATTCACCTCGCCGGTGTTTCCCGGCGAGACACTGACCACGCTGATCTGGCGGACCGAGCCGGGCAAGGCCGTGTTCCGCACCGAGGCATCGGGCGCCGACGGTGTGGAGGCGCGGGTGGTGCTCGACGACGGCGCGGTGGAATACGCCTAACGTTCGCAACCGTGCAGCTGATCCGCCAGCCGGTCGGTGAATTCGCCGGCTCGCGCGGGGCTGTCCAATGCGAACAGCGCCGCGGTGGCGCGGTCGCCATCGTCGGTGTGCCGCACCAGGATCGGCACACCGTCATGCCGCACCGCATCGAAGGCGTCCTCGTCGGTGATGTCATCGCCGAGATAGACCGGCGTCAGTGGACCCGACCCGGCCTCGTGCAGGTGATCGATCACCCAGCGCAGCGTTTTCCCTTTGTCCCAGTCCAGATCCGGGCGCAACTCGATGACCTCGCGGCCGGTGGTCACCCGTAGCGCGTCGCGGCGGCCAGCCGCGCGCACCGCCGCCAGCGCTTCACCGACGCGGTCGCGTTCGGCGTTGCGGTAATGCACGGCAACACCGAATCGCTTGTGCTCCACCACTACTCCGGGAATCGCGCCGAGCTGGTCGCGCAGCTGCCCGGCCGCCTGCTCCAGCACCGGGATGGCCGCGGCCGCGGCGTCGTTCTGGTGGTGCGTCCCGTCGGGAGCGGTTAGCTCGAAACCGTGACTTCCCGCGTACCAAATGCCTGGTACGCCAACGCGGTTCGTCACGTCGGCGAGGTCGCGGCCGGATAGCACCGCGACCGGACAGCGGGCGGCCAGCCTCTCCAGCGCTTCCGTGGCCCCGGCGACGGGCCGGGCGGCATCCGGGTCGTCGACGATGTCGGACAGCGTGCCGTCGAAGTCGAAGAACACTGCCGGTCGCTGGCCGGCCAGCCCATCGGTCAAGTCCTGCAATGCATCCGGTAGTTGCGACATCCGAAGGTCCCCGGTGCGCACGCCGACCTCACCCAGATCGGCGACCACCGCGTCCGCCCCGGCGTCACGCAGCGCGCCGGCGCGCCCCGCCGGGCCGACGCCGATCACCAATGCGAATCCCGTGGCGCGGGCGGCCTCGATGCCCCCCGCCTGCCCGGCGATTACGACGGCGCGGCCCGGGCGCACCTTCAGGCCCGCGGCCGCCCGCACCGGGCCGTCCGCGGAGACGACGGCGGTACCCAGCCCGATCGCCCGCAGCTGCGCGGCCAGGGTGGAGTCGAGCGCACCCTCGTCGGCTGCCAGGTCGAACAGCACCGCGTCGTGGCGGCGCGGGTCGATGATGACCGTCATGATCACGACATTAGGTGGTGATCTCCGCGCGGCGGCCACCCGGCCAGTATCGAACATCAGTTCGATATACTCGGGTGGGTGGGCTGGTTTAACGGGCCGCCGAGCTGGGCGGAAATGGAGCGGGTGCTCGACAGCAAGCCGCGCCGTGCCGGTGAGCCGGCGGGTCTTCCCGAGGACGCCCCCCTCTCGCGCAAGCGCGCGACGTACCGGCCGCCGGGTGACGGCCGGTCGGCCCGCTCGTCCGTCGCCTACGCCGAACTGCATGCGCATTCGGCGTTCAGCTTCCTGGACGGGGCGAGCACACCCGAGGAGCTTGTCGAGGAGGCGGCCCGGCTGGACCTGCGCGCCCTGGCGCTCACCGATCACGACGGCTTGTACGGGGCGGTGCGGTTCGCCGAGGCGGCCGCCGAACTCGACATGCGCACCGTGTTCGGCGCCGAACTGTCGCTGGGGGGTGAGGCCCGCACCGAGCGTCCGGATCCGGCCGGCCCGCACCTGCTGGTGCTGGCCCGCGGCCCCGAGGGTTACCGGCGGCTGTCGCGGCAACTGGCCGCGGCGCATCTGGCCGGCGGCGAGAAGGGCAAGCCCCGTTACGATTTCGACGCGCTGACCGAGGCCGCCGGCGGGCACTGGCACATCTTGACCGGATGCCGCAAAGGCCATGTGCGCCAGGCACTTTCCGCGGGCGGCCCGGGCGCGGCGGAGTGGGCGCTGGCCGACCTGGTGGACCGGTTCGGCGCCGGGCGGGTCAGCGTCGAGTTGACCCATCACGGCCAACCGCTCGACGACGAGCGCAACGCGGCGCTGGCCGCCCTCGCCCCGCGCTTCGGGGTCGGCGTCGTCGCCACCACCGGGGCACATTTCGCGGGGCCGTCGCGGCGCCGGCTGGCCATGGCGATGGGCGCCATCCGGGCCCGGGAGTCCCTGGACGGCGCCGCCGGGTGGCTGGCCCCGCTCGGCGGTTCGCACCTGCGCTCCGGTGAGGAGATGGCCCGGCTGTTCGCGCAGGTGCCCCTGGGGGTCCCTGATGTGGTGACCGCGGCCGCCGAGCTGGCCGAGCAGTGCGCGTTCGGGCTGGCGCTCATCGCGCCGCAGCTGCCACCGTTCGACGTTCCCGACGGGCACACCGAGGACAGCTGGCTGCGACAGCTGACCATGGCCGGGGCGCGCGACCGCTACGGGTCCAGCGCACCACGCGCGTACGCCCAGATCGAGCACGAGCTGAAAGTCATTGCCCAGCTGCAGTTTCCGGGCTACTTCCTGGTGGTGCACGATATCGCCCGGTTCTGCCGGGACAACAACATCCTGTGTCAGGGCAGGGGATCGGCGGCCAACTCCGCGGTCTGCTACGCCCTCGGGGTCACCGCCGTCGACCCGGTGGCCAACGAGCTGCTGTTCGAGCGATTCTTGTCGCCGGCCCGCGACGGGCCGCCCGACATCGACATGGACATCGAATCCGACCAGCGCGAAAAGGTCATCCAGTACGTCTACGACAAATACGGCCGGGACTACGCCGCCCAGGTCGCCAACGTCATCACCTACCGGGGAAAGATCGCGGTGCGCGACATGGCTCGCGCCCTGGGCTTCTCGCAAGGCCAGCAGGACGCCTGGAGCAAGCAGATCAACCACTGGAGCGGGCTGGCGGACTCGCCGGATGTTGAAGGCATCCCCGAGCAGGTGGTCGACCTGGCCAACCAGATCCGGAACCTGCCGCGGCACATGGGCATTCACTCCGGCGGCATGGTGATCTGCGACCGCCCCATTGCCGACGTGTGCCCGGTGGAGTGGGCGCGGATGGAGAACCGCAGCGTCCTGCAATGGGACAAAGACGACTGTGCGGCAATCGGTTTGGTGAAGTTCGACCTGCTCGGGCTGGGCATGCTCTCGGCGCTGCACTACGCCATCGACCTGCTGGCCGAGCACAAGGGGATCGAGGTGGACCTGGCCCGCCTCGACCTCTCCGAGCCGGCGGTGTACGAGATGCTGGCCCGCGCCGATTCCGTCGGCGTGTTCCAGGTGGAGTCGCGCGCGCAGATGGCCACCCTGCCGCGGCTGAAGCCACGGGTGTTCTACGACCTGGTGGTGGAGGTCGCGCTGATCCGCCCCGGCCCCATCCAGGGCGGGTCGGTGCACCCCTACATCCGGCGGCGCAACGGCCTGGACCCGGTGGTCTACGACCACCCGTCCATGGAGCCGGCGCTGCGAAAGACGTTGGGGGTACCGCTCTTTCAGGAGCAACTGATGCAGCTGGCGGTCGACTGCGCCGGGTTTTCCGCCGCCGAAGCCGACCAGCTGCGCCGCGCCATGGGATCCAAGCGCTCCACCGAACGGATGCGACGGCTGCGCGGGCGCTTCTACGACGGCATGCGCGCGCTGCACGGCGCCGGAGACGAGGTGATCGACCGGACCTACGAAAAGCTGGAAGCCTTCGCCAATTTCGGCTTCCCCGAAAGCCATGCGCTGTCGTTTGCATCGCTGGTGTTCTATTCGTCGTGGTTCAAGCTGCACCACCCCGCGGTGTTCTGTGCCGCGCTGCTGCGCGCCCAGCCGATGGGCTTCTACTCGCCCCAGTCGCTGGTGGCCGATGCCCGCCGGCACGGCGTGACCGTGCACGGTCCGGACGTCAACGCCAGCCTGGCGCACGCCACCTTGGAAAACGCCGGAACCGAGGTCCGGCTCGGTCTGGGTGCGGTCCGTCATATCGGAGACGACCTGGCCGAGCAACTGGTCGACGAACGAAAGGCCAACGGCCCGTTCACTTCTCTGCTGGAACTGACCACCCGGCTGCAGCTCTCCGTGCCGCAGACCGAGGCGCTGGCCACCGCCGGGGCTTTTGCCTGTTTCGGCATGTCCCGGCGCGAGGGGCTGTGGGCGGCCGGGGCGGCGGCCACCCAGCGGCCGGGCCGCCTGCCCGGGGTGGGATCGTCCTCGCACGTCCCGGCGCTGCCCGGGATGAGCGAGCTGGAACTGGCCGCCGCCGACGTGTGGGCCACCGGCATCTCCCCGGACAGTTACCCGACGCAGTTCCTGCGGGAAGACCTGGACGCGATGGGGGTGGTGCCCGCCGAGAAGCTGGGGTCGGTGCCCGACGGGGACCGCGTGCTGATCGCCGGTGCGGTGACCCACCGCCAGCGCCCCGGGACGGCGCAGGGGGTGACATTCCTCAACCTGGAGGACGAGACCGGGATGGTCAACGTGCTCTGCGCGCCGGGGGTGTGGGCGCGGCATCGCAAGCTGGCGAATTCGGCGCCGGCGCTGCTGGTACGCGGGCAGGTCCAAAACGCCACCGGTGCGATCACCGTCGTCGCCGAGCGGTTGGGCCGCATCACTCTGGCGGTCGGCTCGCGCTCGCGCGACTTCCGGTGAGAACCCATCGCGACGGTGCACAAAATGCCGTAGTTTCTCGGCGTGTCGCGTACCAACGCGCGCGCTCGGGCGGCGAAGGAGCATCAGTGTCCAAGGTCTGGTTTCTCACCGGAGCATCTCGTGGGTTTGGACTCGAGATCGCACGCACGATCTTGAGCCGGGGCGACCGGGTGGTCGCGACCGCACGGCGGGCGGGGCAGCTCGCGGCGCACTTCCCCGACGCAGGTGAGGCCCTGCTTGCCGTCGATCTCGACGTCACGAACGGCGAACAGGCGGCCGCGGCGGTCCAGTCCGCGCTCGAATCGTTCGGACGGATCGACGTGCTGGTGAACAACGCCGGCCGGGGCCTCCTCGGAGCGGTTGAGGAGTCGTCCGACGCCTCGGCCCGGGCCGTCTACGAGGTCAACGTGTTCGGCACCCTGACCATGCAGCGGGCAGTCTTGCCGGTTATGCGCCGCCAGCGCGCAGGGCACATCATCAACATCAGCTCTATCGGCGGGCTGCTCGGCTCGGCCGGGTGGGGCGTCTACTGCTCCACCAAGTTCGCGGTGGAAGGGTTCAGCGAGGCACTCGCCAAGGAAGTTAAGCCGCTGGGCATCTGGGTCACCGTCGTCGAGCCTGGTTACTTTCGCACCGACTTCCTCGACGCCTCCAGTCTGAGCGCCGAGCAAACCGTCATCGCGGACTACGAATCCACCGCCGGAGCCGTGCGTTCCCGCGCCGCAAACCTAAATCACGAACAGCCCGGCGACCCGGTCAAGGCCGCGGCCGCGATTGTCGATGTCGTTTCGGCGGACGAACCTCCCGTGCACCTGCTGCTGGGGAGCGACTGTGTCGCAGCGGTGGAGAATAAAATCTCTGAGCTGCAGGCCGACATCGATGCGTGGCGACACGTTTCGCTTTCAACGGATCACGATTAGCGCCGTTCGGCGGCGACCGGCCGCCAGATCGGTTGTCGCGGCAGAAGATAGTCTCCACACATGACCCTCAACTTGTCCGTCGACGAAGTCCTCACCACTACCCGCTCGGTCCGGAAACGCCTCGACTTCGACAAGCCGGTGGGCCGCGACGTGCTGATGGAATGCCTCGAACTCGCGCTGCAGGCGCCCACCGGCTCCAATGCGCAAGGCTGGCAATGGATTTTCGTCGAGGACGCCGAGAAGAAGAAGGCGATCGCCGACATCTACCTGGCCAACGCCCGCGCCTACCTGAGCCTGCCGTCGGCCGAGTACCCCGACGGCGACACCCGCGGCGAGCGGATGCCCAAGGTCAAGGACTCCGCCACCTACCTCGCCGAGCACATGCACGAGGCGCCCGTGTTGATGATCCCCTGCCTCGAGGGGCGGGCGGAGAAGGCGCCGCTGGGGCTCAGCGCGTCGTTCTGGGCGTCGCTGTTCCCGGCGGCGTGGAGCTTTTGCCTGGCGCTGCGCTCCCGCGGGCTGGGCACCTGCTGGACCACGCTGCACCTGGTCAACAACGGAGACCGGCAGGCCGCCGAGGTCCTCGGCATCCCGCACGACCGCTACAGCCAGGGCGGCCTGTTCCCGATCGCCTACACCAAGGGCACCGACTTCCGCCCGGCCAAGCGGCTGCCCGCCGAGCAGGTCACGCACTGGAACAGCTGGTAGTCGCCGGGTCGCCTAGGTCAGGGCGCGACACTCTCCGCGGCGATCACGACCTAGATTGCCCCGGCGTAGTGGTGCTGCCGCCACGCCTCGTAGACGGCGATCGCCGCGGCGTTGGACAGGTTCAGCGAACGCCGGCCCGCCAGCATCGGGATGCGGACCTGCCCGGTGATGTGCGCGTCGGCCAGTGTTTCGGCGTCCAGCCCGGTGGGTTCGGGACCAAACATCAGCACGTCGCCGGCGCGGTAGCGCACGTCGGCGAACGAGGTGGGCGCGTGCGAGGTGAACGCGAACACCCGCTCGGGTGACAGCGCGGCCCAGGCCGCCGCCAGCGAGGCGTGCACGGTCACCGAGGCCAGGTCGTGGTAGTCCAGGCCGGCCCGTCGCAGCTTGGGTTCGGACAGGTCGAACCCCATCGGCTCGACCAGATGCAATTCGCAGCCCGTCGCCGCCGCCGTCCGGATGGCGTTGCCCGTATTGGGGGCGATCCGTGGGGAGTAGAACATCAGCTTGAACACAACGCGATAATGGTCGCATGGTCGAGCAGAGCATTTGGATGCAGAAGGTCGCGGCCGATCCCGGGCATTCGCAGTGGTATATCGAACGATTCCGCGCCATGGCCCGGGCAGGTGACGACCTGGCCGGTGAGGCCCGCTTTGTGGACGCCATGGCGCACCGCGGCGCCCGCATCCTCGACGCCGGGTGCGGGCCGGGCCGGTTGGGCGGGTACCTGGCCGACGCCGGCCACCAGGTGGTCGGGGTGGACGTCGACCCGGCGCTCATCGCAGCGGCCGAGCAGGATCATCCCGGCCCGCGCTGGCTGGTCGGCGACCTCGCCGAGCTGAACCTGCCCGCGCGCGGCATCGCCGAACCCTTCGACGTCATCGTCTCCGCCGGCAACGTCATGACGTTTGTGGCCCCCAGCACCCGGGTCCAGGTGCTGCGCCGGCTGCGCGCCCACCTCGCCGACGACGGTCGCGCGGCGATCGGCTTCGGCGCCGGCCGCGACTATGACTTCGAGGTGTTTCTGGGCGACGCCGTCGACGCGGGGTTCGCGATCGATGTGCTGCTGTCCACCTGGGACCTGCGCCCGTTCACCGACGATTCCGAGTTCCTGGTCGCGATTCTTCGGCCCGCCTGAGCTTTTCGCGGGATCCGTGTTTGCCAGGGGTGACCGCGCGCGTGCCACGCCACCTTGGAGGAACCTGTCTGCTCAGTAACGATTCTGGTGGGCTGGGCCGCGGGCTGTCATACTCGTCGGATTGCCACACTTACACGCGCGCGCCTCTCTGGCGTGGGGCGGGTGGAAATAAAGCAGGAAGTTTCATGAGCCTCTCGTTTTGTTCAGCGCTCAGGGTCAGCGCCGCGGCCGGTCATGCGGCCGCGATGACGTGACCATGTTCACCCGCCCGGCCGCTGCGGCCGAGGCGGATGCCTCCCAGCCCGCACCGGTGCGCGCCGACACCGCCGCGGCCAAACGGCCGCCCGCCTGGTCGCTGGGCAACTGGCCGGTCGGCTGGAAAGTGCTGGCGATCGTGCTGGTGCCGCTGGTCTTGGCGACGGTTTTCGGAGTGCTCCGCATCCACACCGCGATGGACAGCTCGGCGCGTCTGAAACTGGCCGCCACCCGCGCCGACGTGGTGCCGGTGATCACCAAATACATGTCGGCTCTGGACGTCGCGCTGCAGGCCGGCTCCACCGGGCGCGACGTCGAGGGCGCCAAAAAGAACTACGAGGCACGCAAAGGCGAGCTGCAGAGCAGGCTGGCCGACACCGACGTCACCGACGAGGTCCGATCGGGCGTGAACACCCTGCTCGACGGTGGCCAGATGCTGGTGAGCAAGGTGTCTGACAACCGCCTCGGTCTGCGGGAGCGGGTGACCCTCTACGCGCCGATCCTGTTGACGGCCGAAGACGTCATCAACGCGTCGGTGCGCGTCGACGACGAGCACATCCGCGCCCAGGCGCAGGGATTGAGCCGGGCGGTCGGCGCGCGCGGGCAGATGACCATGCAGAAAATCCTCGTCACCCGCGGGGCCGATCTGCCCGAGCCGGCGCTGCGCACCTCGATGGCCACCCTGGCGGGCACCGAGCCGTCGACGCTGTTCGGCATGAGCGAAGTGCTCGGGGCCGGGTCGACCGAGGCCAAGACGCTGCAACAACAGATGGTGGCCCGGATGGCGATGATGTCCGATCCGGCCAGCGTGCTCGTCGACAACCCGGATCTGCTGCGCTCCATCCAAACCACCGACGACATCGCCGAACAGGTCATCAAGAACGTCACCGCCTCGGTGACCAAGTCGGTACACGCCCAGGCCGCCGATCGGCGCGACGCCGCGATCGGCGACACCGTCGTGGTGCTGGCCGCGATCTTCATCGCGCTGGCCGTGGTGCTGCTGGTGGCGCGCGCGCTGGTGCGGCCGCTGCGCATGCTGCGCGACGGCGCGCTCAAAGTCGCCCACACCGATCTCGAGGAAGAGATCGCTCACGTGAAAGCCGGTGGGGCTGAACCGGTTCCGACCCCGCTGCCGGTGTACACCACCGAGGAGATCGGCCAGGTCGCCCACGCCGTCGACGAACTGCACACCCAGGCCCTGCTGCTGGCCGGCGACGAGGCGCGGCTGCGGCTGCTGGTCAACGACATGTTCGAGACCATGTCGCGGCGCAGCCGCTCGCTGGTCGACCAGCAGCTGGCGCTCATCGACCGGCTGGAGCGCAACGAGGAGAATCCCGACCGCCTCGACAGCCTCTTCCGGCTGGACCACCTGGCGGCCCGGCTGCGCCGCAACAGCGCCAACCTGCTGGTGCTGGCCGGCGCGCAGCTCGCCCGCGACCAGCGCGACCCGGTGCCGCTGGCGACGGTGATCAACGCCGCGGTGTCCGAGGTCGAGGACTACCGCCGCGTCGAGATCGCCGGGCTGCCCGAGTGCGCGCTGGCCGGCGCGGCGGCGGGCGGCGCCATCCATCTGTTCGCCGAGCTGATCGACAACGCCCTGCGCTACTCGCCGCCGACGACGTCCGCGCGGATCTCGGCGTCGCGAAGCGGCTCAGATCCTCAAGGGGGAGTCGTGGTGCGGATCGCCGACGCCGGTCTGGGGATGAACGACGCCGACCGGCGCATCGCCAACATGCGGCTGCAGGCCGGCGCCGACGTCAGCCCCGACAACGCACGCCACATGGGCCTATTCGTGGTCGGCCGGATCGCGGCCCGGCACGGCATCCGGGTGGGGCTGCGTGGCCCCGCGGCCAACGAGGCGGGCTCGGGCACCACCGCCGAGATCTACCTGCCGCCCACGGTGCTCACCGGCCTGACCGCCGCGCAATCGGCTGGGCCCCGGCACATCCGGGCGGTATCGTCGCCGAGCGCCAAACTCGCCAGCGCGATCGCCGGGCCCGCGCCGGCCGATGACGCCGGCCGCGACGGCACGCACGAGCCGGCGGCCCGCGACACCCCGGCCGCGTCCGGCCCGTCGGTCACCCTGCTGCCGCGGCGCAACCCGGGTTCCAGCGGCATCACCGAGGTCCCCGCCCCGCCCGCCGAACAGCCGCCCCCGCGGCGCCGTGAGCTGGCCACCCCCTGGTGGGAAAGTGCGCCCAAGGCCACCCCGGAGCCGAAGCCCGCGCCGAAGCCCGAGTCCACGCCCGCAACGGCGCCGGCCTCACCGGTCCGGGCGGCATCGGACACCTCGGCCTTCTTCGCCGCCCGGTCCCGGGAAGCCCGGGAGGAGAAGCCCACCAGCCCGGCGACCGACGATGACGTCATCTACCGGAGGATGCTCTCGGAGATGCTGGGCGACCCGCATGACTTGGTCAACAGCCCCGACCTCGATTGGCAGTCGGTGTGGGACCGCGGCTGGACGCTGGCGGCGGCGGCCGAGGACAAGCCCGTCGAGTCGCACACCACCGACCACGGCCTGCCGGTGCGCACCCCTGGCGCCCGCCTGGTGCCCGGCGGCGCCAACGGACCGGGTCTGGCCGAGCCCGACGAGCCCGAGCACGACCTCAACGGCGGATCGCCGTCGCACCGGCAGCCGCAGCACGCGGCCGTCACCCGGGACCCCGAGGCGGTTCGCGCCTCGTTCAGCAACCATTTCGGCGGCGTGCGCACCGGACGCTCGCACGCCCGTGAGACGGACCAAGGACCCGACCAACAATGACGTCACCCGATAACTCCCTGGACTGGCTGGTGACCAGGTTCGCCCGCGAGGTCCCCGGCGTCGCGCACGCGCTGCTGGTGTCCGTCGACGGGCTGCCCATCGCCGCCAGCGAGCACCTGCCCCGGGAACGTGCCGACCAGCTCGCCGCCGTGGCCTCCGGGCTGGCCAGCCTGGCGACCGGGGCCGCGCAGCTGTTCGAGGGTGGGCAGGTGCTGCAGTCCGTGGTCGAGATGCAGAACGGCTACCTGTTGCTGATGCGCGTCGGGGATGGCTCGCACCTGGCGACGCTGGCCGTGACGTCGTGTGACATCGGTCAGATCGGCTACGAGATGGCCGTCCTCGTCGAGCGGGTCGGGGGTGTGGTGCAGTCGACCCGCCGATCGGCCGTGCCGCACCACTCGTGAGCCGCGATGGACACCCCCGAGACCTGGCCCGCACACCGTAAGGGGAACCTGGTCCGCCCGTACACCCTGACCTCGGGACGGACCGACACCAACGTCGAGCTGCCCCTGGAAGCGCCGATTCAGACGTTGCCGGCCGGCCAGACCCACCGGTGGCCGCCCAACGATGCGCGAGGCAGAATCATTCAGCTGTGCGGCCAGGGCCCGCCGAGCCCGTCGGTCGCCGAAATCTCGGCCCGGCTGGATCTGCCGCTCGGCGTCGCGCGCGTCCTGGTCGGGGATCTGGTGCTGTCCGGTTACCTTCGGGTGCATAGGACGTTGTCCGAGCGGTCGACCCGCGATGAGCGCCACGAACTCATAGGAAGGACCCTGCGTGGCTTACGCGCACTCTGAGGTGCAATCCGATTATTCCGGCGCCCACGCGTCGACGAAGATCGTCATCGCCGGCGGGTTCGGGGCCGGCAAGACAACGTTCGTCGGGGCGGTCTCGGAGATCATGCCGCTGCGCACCGAGGCGATGCTCACCGACGCCTCGACCGGCGTCGACGCGCTCGAGGCCACCCCGGACAAGCGGACCACCACCGTCGCGATGGACTTCGGCCGGATCACGCTGGCGCAAGACCTGGTGCTCTACCTGTTCGGCACCCCGGGGCAGCGCCGCTTCTGGTTCATGTGGGACGACCTGGTCCGCGGCGCGATCGGCGCGGTGGTGCTGGTCGACTGCCGGCGCTTGCAGGACAGCTTCGCCGCCGTCGACTTCTTCGAGCACCGCAACCTGCCGTTCCTGGTCGCGGTCAACGAGTTCGACGGCGCGCCGCGCTACCCGGTTGCCGCAGTGCGCGAAGCGCTGACCCTACCCCCGCACATTCCGGTGATCACGGTCGACGCCCGCGATCGCCGGTCGGCGACCGACGCGCTCATCGCGGTCAGCGAATACGCGCTGGCCACCCTGACGCCGAATTGACCGCATCGCCCACCGAGTGGGTCGACCACGAATTTCAGGGCCACGACTTCACCGACGAAGACCTGAGCCGGTTGCAGACCGAGCGGGCCGTGTTCACCGACTGCAATTTCAGCGGCGCCAACCTCGCCGAGTCGCAACACCGCGGTTCGGCGTTTCGCAACTGCACCTTCCGCCGGACGTCGTTGTGGCACAGCTCTTTTGCTCAGTGCTCGATGCTGGGGTCGGTGTTCGTGCAGTGCCGGCTGCGGCCGATCACGTTCGACGAGGTGGATTTCACGCTCGCCGTGCTCGCCGGAATCGACCTTCGGGGCGTCGACTTCAGCGGCTGCCGGCTGCGGGAGACCAGCCTGGTGGAGGCCGACCTGCGCAAGGCCGTGCTGCGCGGCGCGGATCTGCGTGGAGCGCGGACCGCCGGCGCCCGGCTGGACGACGCCGACCTGCGGGGCTGCACCGTCGACCCCGGGTTGTGGACGACCGCGTCGCTGGCCGGCGCCCGCGTCGACGTCGATCAGGCGGTGGCCTTCGCGCTGGCGCACGGGTTGCGCCTGGACGGGGATTGAGCGGCGACGGCTGAGTCGTCAGCGTTTCAGCCGGATGTGCCAGCGGACGAAGCCCGTGTAAGCCATCGACAGCGCCGCGAGCATGAACATGTCGAATACGAAGATGTGTTTCGAGTGCTGCCAGATCGGGTCGTTGGTCGGGATCTGCTTGACCTTCACCAGCGACGGGAAGTCGATCGAGGATGCGCCCGCGGCGTACCCCCACCGCGCGGGCGTCAGCCACGCCATCTGTTCGAGACCGACCCGCTGGTAAACCGGGATCATCCCGCTGGAGAACACCAGCTGCGACATGATCGACACCACCAGCAGCGGCATGATCTGCTCGTTGGACTGCGCCAGCGCCGACAACAGCAGGCCGAGCATCGCCGACGCCACACACGTGCCCGCCACGGTGACGAACAGCGAGAAGGTGGAGTTGCCGAAGAACTGGGGATGCGCGGTCGGCGCGCCCTTGCCCAGCCGCACGATGATGGTCGCCACCGCGGCCTGGCCGGTGGCGAACACGCAGAACACCGCGATCTTGGCCAGCAGATAGGCGGTGGTGGACAGGCCGACGGCCTGCTCGCGTCGGAAGATGGCGCGCTCGCCGATGAGATCCCGGATGGTCAGCGCGGTGCCCATGAACACGGCACCGATGTTCAACAGCACCATGATGTACTGCGGCTGCGTGGGCGCGGGGCCCATCGGATCGGCCGGCCCCAGCCCGGGGTGTGGGCCCTTCACCGTCAGCGACAACGCGCCGATGAGGAACGGCAGGACCGCCAGGAAGATCGTGTAACCGCGGTCGGACACGACGAGCCGAACCTGGCGGCGGGCGATCGTGGACAGCTGCCGCCACAGGTTGGTCTGGGGAGGTTCACCCAGATCCGCCGGACTCTGCGGGCTCGGTGGCTTCTCCGACCGCTGATTGCGCTCCTTGAAGCGGCGGTTGGCCTCGTCCGGGTCGGCGCCCACCTTGGCGAAGATGTCGGCCCAGTTCCGCGTGCCCATGGCGGCCTCGACCTGGTCGGGCGGACCGCAGAACGCGGTCTTACCGCCGGGCGCGACCAGCAGGATCTGATCGCACACATCAAGGTAGGACACCGAGTGGGTCACCACCAGCACGACGCGGCCGGCGTCGGCGAGCTGGCGCAGCATCAGCATGACCTGACGGTCCAGCGCCGGGTCCAGGCCGGACGTCGGCTCGTCGAGCAGCAGCAGCGACGGCTGGGTGAGCAACTCGAGCGCGACCGAGGCGCGTTTGCGCTGGCCGCCCGAGAGCTTGTCCACCCGGGTCTCGGCGTGCTGGGTCATGTCGAGTTCCTCGAGCACCTGCGCGACGACGCGGGCCCGCTCCTCTTTGCTGGTGTCGGGGGGCAGGCGCAGTTCGGCGGCGTAGTTGAGGGCTTGGTTGACCGTGAGCTGGCGGTGTACCACGTCGTCCTGCGGGACCATCCCGATCCTGCTGCGCATGGACGCGTACTCGGTGTGAATGTCGTGGCCCTCGAAGGTCACGTTGCCCGACGTGGGGCTGGTGTAGCCGACGATCAGCCGCGACAGCGTGGTCTTGCCGGCGCCCGAACCCCCGATGATGGCCGTCAACGTCCCGGGCCGGGCGGTCACCGAGATGTGGTCGAGCAACTGCTTGCCGTGGTCGACGGTGTAGCAGACGGAGTTGACCTCCAGGCCGCCCGTCCGCGTCGCCGCCTCGGTGCGCCGGACCAGGCTGTCGCCGGTGAACACCAGGTCGACGTTTCCGATGGTGACCACGTCGCCCTCGGTCAGCACCGCCGAGCCGACCCGGACGCCGTTGACGAAGGTGCCGTTCACGCTGTGCGCGTCGCGAATCTCGGTGCCCAGCGGGGTCTGGATCAAAAACGCGTGGTGGCGTGAGGCCAGCACGTCCTGGATGACGATGTCGTTGTCGGTGGCCCGGCCGATTGTTTGCGAGCCGGCCGGTTTCTGGATCGAGCCGGACCGCGACGGCAACAGCGCGTGGAACATCTTCGTCGCCAGGTTCGCCACCTCGGGCGGCGTGCTGGAGGCGGGTGCCGCCCGGGTGTGCGGGGCGGGGGCCGGCATCTGCGGAGCCGGCGGGGCGCTGTGCAGAGCGGCGTTGTGCGGCGGGGGTGGGGC
>NZ_LZHT01000075.1 GCF_001667315.1 Mycobacterium sp. 852002-10029_SCH5224772 | reverse complement strand
GGCAGAACTTCGTCTCCAAGTACAACCTGAACTTCACCAACCTCAACGACGCCGACGGCTCCATTTGGGCGCGCTACAACGTCCCCTGGCAGCCTGCCTACGTGTTCTACCGCGCGGACGGCAGCTCGACGTTCGTCAACGACCCCACCTCGGCGATGCCGGAGCAAGAGCTCTCCGACCGCGTCGTAGCCCTGAGGTCCTGACTTGGCGGACCAGGGTCTGGTCGGCTTGTCTTTCGCCGCCGGATTGGTGGCCGCGCTGAACCCGTGCGGGTTCGCCATGCTGCCCGCCTACCTACTGCTGGTGGTGCGCGGCCAGCGGCCCGGCGAACGCTCGGTGGTGTCAACGACTGTGGCCGCTGGGCGCGCGCTGGCCGCCACCGTGGGGATGGCGCTGGGTTTCCTGACGGTGTTCGGCGTGTTCGGCGTGCTGACCGTATCGGCGGCCACGACGGTGCAGCGGTATCTGCCGTACGCCACCGTCCTCGTCGGCGTGGTGCTGATCGTGCTCGGTTTTTGGCTGCTGTCGGGCCGGGCGCTGTCGGCCCTGACCCCGCGGCCGCTGGGCCCGCAATGGGCCCCCACCGTGCGGCTGGGCTCCATGTACGGGTACGGCATCAGCTACGCGATCGCCTCGCTGTCGTGCACCATCGGACCGTTTCTGGCCGTCACCGCCGCCGGCCTGCGCGGGGGATCGATCGTCACCGGCGTGGCGATCTACCTCGCTTACAGCGCGGGGCTGACGCTGGTGGTCGGTGTGCTCGCGGTCGCCGCGGCGACGGCGAGCACGGCGATGGTGGACCGGTGGCGCCGAATCCTGCCGTTCGTCAACCGGATCGGTGGCGCGCTGCTGGTGCTGGTAGGGCTGTACGTGGCCTATTACGGCACCTACGAGGTGCGCTTGTTCGGCGCGGACGGCAACCCGCAGGACGCGGTGATCATCGCGGCCGGGCGCGTGCAGGGCGCGGTGGCCGGCTGGGTGCATCAGCACGGGATATGGCCGTGGGTGATGGCCGTGCTCGCGTTATTGGTCGTCGTGATCGGCGGCGTCCGGCGCCGAAGGGCGCAACGCTAGGGCAAACGGGTGGTCCCTACCTGATCCAGCCGCGCCGGCGGCCCCACAGGTCGCGGATCAGGACGACGAGAACCACCGCCGCGAACCCGATCAGGAACCAGTCCTCGATATGGCCGACGTGGTTGCCGCGCAGCATGGCCAGCAACAGCCCGAAGATGCACAGGCCGACGATGTGCCAGGTCCGGTGATTGATCCGGCTCCAGCCCCACGGGGCCGACGGCACCTCGACGGAGTCGACGCCGGTGAAGTGTTCCACCTCGGTACTGGCCACGGCGAATCCCTTTCGGATCGGATCGGCTTGTTGAACCCAAATTCTGGCACAACCCCACTCGGGGCTCGCGGGCGTGGCCGCATCGTGGCCCCCGTCGGTGCCGGGCGGCACAATGAATGGGTGACCAACCCGACGACCGACGGGCGACCCCCCGGCCGCCTGCGCGTGCTGGTGCTGGGCAGCACCGGCTCGATCGGCACGCAGGCGCTCGAGGTGATCGCGGCCAATCCGGACCGCTTCGAAGTCGTCGGCCTGGCCGCGGGCGGCGCCAACCTCGGCGCGCTGTTGCACCAGCGCGCCGCCACCGGTGTGACCAACATCGCGGTCGCGGACGAACGCGCGGCGCAGCGGGCCGGCGACATCCCGTTCCACGGACCCGAGGCGGCGACCCGCCTGGTCCAGGAGACCGAAGCCGACGTCGTCCTCAACGCGCTGGTCGGGGCGCTGGGCCTGCGGCCCACGCTGGCCGCGCTGGAGTCGGGCGCCCGGCTGGCGCTGGCCAACAAGGAGTCGCTGATCGCCGGCGGCCCGCTGGTGCTCAAGGCGGCCCGGCCGGGCCAGATCGTGCCCGTCGACTCCGAACATTCCGCGTTGGCCCAGTGCCTGCGCGGTGGAACCCCCGACGAAGTCGCCACCCTGGTGCTGACGGCCTCCGGCGGACCGTTCCGCGGCTGGACCGCCGCCCAGCTCGAGGATGTCACCCCCGAGCAGGCCGGTGCCCACCCGACGTGGTCGATGGGCCCGATGAACACCCTGAACTCGGCCTCGCTGGTCAACAAGGGTTTGGAGCTCATCGAAACCCACCTGCTGTTCGGCATTCCCTATGACCGCATCGAGGTGGTCGTGCACCCCCAGTCGATTGTTCATTCGATGGTCACCTTCGTCGACGGCTCGACCATCGCCCAGGCCAGCCCGCCCGACATGAAGTTGCCGATTTCGCTGGCCCTGGGCTGGCCGCACCGCGTGCCCGGGGCGGCCGCCTCTTGCGACTTCAGCACGGCGTCGAGCTGGGAATTCGAGCCGCTGGACAACGATGTTTTCCCCGCCGTCGAGTTGGCCCGGCACGCCGGGCAGACCGGGGGCTGCATGACCGCCGTCTACAACGCCGCCAACGAGGAGGCGGCGGAGGCGTTCCTGGAGGGCCGCATCGGGTTCGCCACTATCGTCAAAACCATCGCCGACGTGCTGCACGCTGCCGACCAATGGGCCGTCTCACCGGCTAACGTGGATGAGGTACTAGACGCGCAGCGCTGGGCACGGGAGCGGGCGCAGCGTGCAGTCGCACAGGCACAACCTGTCAACTTGTCAGTAAAAGCCTCCGGAGCGGTGTGAGAAAGGTCCTCGCAGCCTAATGATGTTCGTCATCGGCATTGTGCTGTTCGCACTGGCCATCCTGATCTCGGTGGCCCTGCACGAGTGCGGTCATATGTGGGTTGCACGCGCCACCGGCATGAAGGTGCGCCGCTATTTCGTCGGCTTCGGCCCCACGCTGTGGTCGACCCGGCGCGGTGAAACCGAGTACGGCCTCAAAGCCGTCCCCTTGGGCGGCTTCTGCGACATCGCCGGCATGACCTCGGTGGAGGAGCTGGCGCCCGACGAAGACGACCGCGCCATGTTCAAGCAGGCGGCCTGGAAGCGGATCGCGGTGCTGTTCGCGGGTCCCGGGGCGAACTTCATCATCTGCCTGGTGCTGCTCTACGGCATCGCGCTGATCTGGGGGCTGCCGGACCTGCACCCGCCGACCAAGGCGGTCGTCGGCGAAACCGCTTGTGTGGCACCGGAAGTGGCTCCGGGAAAGATCGCGGACTGCACCGGACCCGGACCGGCCGCGCTGGCCGGAATCCGCCCCGGCGACGTCATCGTCAAGGTGGGCGACACCCCGGTGTCGACCTTCGAGGAAATGGCCGCCGCCATCCGCAAGGCGCACGGCGTCGTGCCGGTCGTCGCCGAGCGGGACGGCACCGCCATCACCACCCATATCAACATCACGCCCACGCAGCGCTACCTGACCACCGGGCCCGGCGGGCAGGGCGGTCAACCGCAGGCCTCGACTGTCGGCGCCATCGGCGTCGGTGCCGTCCGAGTCGGCCCGACGCATTACGGGGTGCTCTCCGCGATCCCGGCCAGTGTGGCGTTCGCCGGGGAGCTGACCGTCGAGGTGGGCAAGGCGCTGGTCACGATCCCCACCAAGGTGGGCGCGCTGGTGCACGCCATCGGTGGCGGCCAGCGTGACCCGCAGACGCCGATGAGCGTGGTCGGCGCCAGCATCATCGGCGGCGACACCGTCGACCACGGACTGTGGGTGGCGTTCTGGTTCTTCCTGGCCCAGCTGAACCTCATCCTGGGGGCGATCAACCTGGTGCCGCTGCTGCCCTTCGACGGCGGGCACATCGCCATCGCGATGTTCGAAAAGGTCCGCAACCTGATCCGGTCGGCCCGGGGCATGGTCGCGGCCGCACCGGTGAACTACCTCAAACTCATGCCCGCGACGTACGTCGTGCTGGTGTTCGTGGTCGGCTACATGCTGCTGACCGTGACCGCCGATCTGGTCAACCCGATCAGGCTGTTCCAGTGAGCGCCAGGTCCATTGGCCTGGGTATGCCGGACGCTCCGGCGCCCACGCTTGCCCCCCGGCGTCCCACGCGCCAACTCATGGTCCGCAACGTCGGGGTCGGCAGCGACCATCCGATCTCGGTGCAGTCGATGTGCACCACCAAAACGCATGACATCAACGCGACGCTGCAACAGATCGCGGAGCTGACGGCGACGGGCTGCGACATCGTCCGGGTGGCCTGCCCGCGTCAGGAGGACGCCGACGCGCTGGCCGAGATCGCCCGGCACAGCCAGATCCCGGTGATCGCCGACATCCACTTCCAGCCGAAGTACATCTTCGCCGCCATCGATGCGGGGTGCGCCGCGGTGCGGGTGAACCCGGGCAACATCAAGGAATTCGACGGCCGCGTCGGCGAGGTCGCCAAGGCCGCCGGTGCGGCCGGCATCCCGATCCGCATCGGCGTCAACGCGGGCTCGCTGGACAAGCGGTTCATGGAGAAGTACGGCAAGGCCACCCCCGAGGCGCTGGTCGAGTCCGCGCTGTGGGAGGCCTCGCTGTTCGAGGAGCACGGCTTCGGCGACATAAAAATCAGCGTCAAGCACAACGACCCCGTCGTGATGGTCGCCGCCTACGAGCAGCTCGCCGCGCAGTGCGACTACCCGCTGCACCTCGGCGTCACCGAGGCCGGTCCCGCGTTCCAGGGCACCATCAAGTCCGCGGTCGCTTTCGGCGCGCTGCTGTCGCGCGGCATCGGCGACACCATCCGGGTGTCCCTGTCGGCGCCGCCGGTCGAAGAGGTCAAGGTCGGCAACCAGATCCTCGAATCGCTGAACCTGCGACCGCGCGGGCTGGAGATCGTGTCGTGCCCGTCGTGCGGTCGCGCGCAGGTCGACGTCTACACACTGGCCAACGCCGTCTCCGCGGGCCTCGACGGTCTCGACGTCCCGCTGCGGGTCGCGGTGATGGGCTGCGTCGTCAACGGTCCGGGGGAGGCCCGCGAGGCCGACCTCGGCGTCGCATCGGGAAATGGCAAGGGACAGATCTTCGTTCGCGGCGAAGTGATCAAGACCGTGCCCGAAGCGCAGATCGTGGAGACGTTGATCGAGGAGGCCATGCGCATCGCCGCCGAAATGGACAGCGATCACGGACCGGACACAACATCGAGCGGTTCGCCGGTTGTGACCGTAAGCTGATAACGGCCAGTGCCCTAGCCCTGAGTTCGCACCACAGAGAGTTCGCCACATGTCGGCTCCGCCACTGTTTCGCCTAGTCGGCGAGCGACGGGTGTCCGTGGTGCGTGATGCCGCCGCGGTCTGGCGGGTGCTCGAGGACGACCCCGTCGCGTCGTGCATGGTCGCGGCCCGGGTGGCGGACCACGGCATCGACCCCAACTCGATCGGCGGCGAACTGTGGACGCTGCGGGGCGCGCACGAATCGCTGTGCTTCGCCGGCGCCAACCTGATCCCGCTGCGCGGCGGGACGGCCGACCTGGGCGCGTTCGCCGAGGAGGCGATGCGCGGGACGCGGCGCTGCTCGTCACTGGTCGGCAGGGCCGACCTGGTGATGCCGATGTGGGAGCGGCTCGAGGCCGCCTGGGGTCCGGCCAGGGACGTGCGCGACAGCCAGCCCCTGCTGGCGTTGTCCACCTACCCGAGCTGTGACATCGATACCGCGGTGCGCCAAGTCCGGCCCGAGGAGCTGGACGCCTACCTGGTGGCGGCCGTTGACATGTTCATCGGCGAGGTGGGCGTCGACCCGCGGATCGGGGATGGCGGTCGCGGCTATCGGCGGCGGGTGGCCAGCCTCATCACGGCCGGTCGCGCCTGGGCGCGGTTCGAGCGCGGCCAGGTCGTCTTCAAGGCCGAGGTGGGCTCGCAGTCCCCGAGCGTGGGCCAGATCCAAGGGGTGTGGGTGCACCCGGAGTGGCGGGGCCTGGGCCTCGGTACGGCCGGGACCGCCACGGTCGCTGCGGTGATCGTCGGTACCGGGCGGACCGCCAGCCTCTACGTCAACGACTTCAACGCGGTGGCGCGCGCCGCCTACGCACGGGTGGGCTTCGCCGAGATCGGCACCTTCGCGACGGTGTTGCTCGACTAGGTGTGCTCGCCGGTAGGTGTGCTCGCCGCGCGAGTGTGCGGATCGCCGCACATTCGGCAGCGAACACGCGGCTGGCCACACATTCGGCCCGGGAAACAGCCCGTCGGCGACGCATAACGGTGCGGTCTCGGTGTGGCGGCGGTGCTGTTGCGGCCGCAGCTCATAACATCAGCACCGATGGTAACTAGAACAACAGCGGCCTCATCCGTTTCAGGCCTGCTGCTCGTCGCGGTCATCGCCCTGTCCGGGTGCACGCCGCGGCCCGACGGCCCGGGCCCGGCCGCGGAGAAGTTCTTCCGCGCCCTGGCCGTCGGCGACACCGCCACGGCCGCTCAGCTCAGCGACAGCCCCAACGACGCCCGCGAAGCGCTCAACGCGGCGTGGTCCGGCCTGCAGGCGACCCACCTCGACGCGCAGGTCCTCAACGCCAAGTACGCCGAGGACACCGGCACGGTCGGCTATCGCTTCGCCTGGCACCTGCCCAAAAACCGGATCTGGAGCTACGACGGTCAGCTGAAGATGGCGCGCGACGAGGGGCGCTGGCGGGTGCGGTGGACCACCACCGCGCTGCACGCCAAACTGGGCGAGCACCAAACGTTCGCGCTGCGCGCGGATCGGCCGCGCCGCGCCTCGGTCAACGAACTCGGCGGCAGCGACGTGCTGGTGCCGGGCTACCTGTACCACTACACGCTGGACGCTACCCAGGCCGGACCCGCGCTGATCGGCACGGCGCACGCGGTCGTCGACGTGCTGCACCCCTTCAACGAAGCGCTCAACGACCCGCAGCTGCTCGCCGAGCAGGCCAGCTCGACGCCCCACCCGGTGGAGCTGGGGGTCACGCTGCACCCCGACGACAACGACAAGGTGTTCCCGGCGATCGGCCGGCTGCCCGGCATCGTCGTCACACCCCAGCCCGAAATGTTGCCCACCGACCCGCATTTCGCGCCCGCGGTCATCTCCGCGGTGAAGAAGGCGGTGGTCGACCAACTCGACGGCGAGGCCGGCTGGCGGGTGGTGAGCGTCAACCAGAACGGCGTCGAGGTCGAGGTCCTGCACGAGGTCGAGGGGTCACCGGCGCCGTCCGTGTCGCTCACCATGGACCGGGCGGTGCAAAACGCCGCTCAGCACGCGGTGGACACCCGCGGCGGCAAGGCGATGATGGTGGTGCTCAAGCCGTCGACCGGCGAGATCCTCGCGATCGCCCAGAACGCGGGCGCCGACGCCGACGGCCTGCCGGCCACCACGGGGCTGTTCCCGCCCGGGTCGACGTTCAAGATGGTCACCGCCGGCGCGGCCGTCGAACGCGACATGGCCACCCCCAACACCATGCTGGGCTGCCCGGGCCGTCTCGACATCGGGCACCGCACCATCCCCAACTACGGTGGCTTCGATCTCGGGGTGGTGCCGATGTCGCGGGCGTTCGCCAGTTCGTGCAACACCACCTTCGCCGAGCTCAGCAGCAGAATGCCGCCGCGCGGCCTGACCCAGGCGGCCTCCCGCTACGGGATCGGGCTGGACTATCAAATCGACGGCATCACCACGGTGACCGGATCGGTGCCGCCCACCGTGGACCTCGCCGAACGCACCGAGGACGGCTTCGGCCAGGGCAAGGTGCTGGCCACCCCGTTCGGCATGGCGCTGGTGGCGGCGACGGTCGCCGCCGGCAAGACACCCGTGCCGCAACTGATCGCGGGCCGGCAGACGGCGGTCCAGGGCGACACCACGCCGATCAGCCCGAAAATGGTCGACGCGCTGCGGCCCATGATGCGGCTGGTGGTGACCAACGGGACCGCCAAGGAGATTGCCGGCTGCGGCGAGGTGTACGGGAAGACCGGTGAGGCCGAGTTCCCCGGCGGGTCGCATTCCTGGTTCGCCGGCTACCGCGGCGATCTGGCATTCGCGGCGCTGATCGTCGGGGGCGGCAGCTCGGAATACGCCGTCCGGATGACCAAGGTGATGCTCGAATCGCTGCCCCCGGACTTTTTGGCCTAGTCCGACGGTGGCGACCCGCTGCGCCGCGCGTGCGATCAGCACCAGCGCCGACGCGATATCCCCGGTTCCCCGCGTCGCTCGCTGCTGCGCCGCCGGCGGCTCTGATCGGCCCGGGGAACCCCGGTTAAGCTGGTCGCATGCCCGCCCGCACCGCGCTTTCCCCCGGAGAGTTGTCCCCGACTCTGCCGGTGCCCGGCAGCGTCCCGCGCCCGGAATACGTCGGCAAGGCCACGGCCCAGGAGGGCAGCGAGCCGTGGGTGCAGACCCCCGAGGTGATCGAGAAGATGCGGGTCGCCGGGCGCATCGCGGCGCGCGCGCTGGTGGAGGCGGGCAAGGCGGTCGCGCCCGGGGTGACCACCGACGAACTCGACCGCATCGCCCATGAATACATGGTCGACCACGGCGCCTATCCGTCGACGCTGGGCTACAAGGGCTTCCCGAAGTCGTGCTGCACGTCACTCAACGAGGTGATCTGCCACGGCATCCCCGACTCGACGGTGATCGCCGACGGTGACATCGTCAACATCGACGTCACCGCCTACATCGACGGGGTGCACGGCGACACCAACGCCACGTTCCTGGCCGGCGACGTCGCGCAAGAACACCGGCTGCTGGTGGAGCGAACCCGGGAGGCGACGATGCGCGCCATCAATGCCGTCAAGCCCGGGCGTGCCCTGTCGGTCGTCGGCCGCGTCATCGAGTCGTACGCAAATCGGTTCGGCTACAACGTCGTTCGCGACTTCACCGGTCACGGTATCGGCACCACGTTTCACAACGGCCTAGTCGTCCTGCACTACGACCAGCCGTCCGTGTCGACCATCATGCAGCCGGGCATGACGTTCACCATCGAACCGATGATCAACCTCGGGGGCCTGGACTACGAGATCTGGGACGACGGCTGGACGGTGGTCACCAAGGACCGCAAGTGGACCGCGCAGTTCGAGCACACCCTGCTCGTCACCGACAGCGGTGTCGAAATCCTCACGCTGCCATGAGGTTCCCCCTGCGCGCCATAAGCAGGTGAATGGTGCGCTGCTGGTCGCCGGCACCAGCTCGGACGCCGGGAAGTCGGTGGTGGTGGCGGGCCTGTGCCGGTTGTTGGCCCGCGGCGGAACCCGGGTCGCCCCGTTCAAGGCGCAGAACATGTCCAACAACTCGGTGGTCACGGTCGAAGGCGGCGAAATCGGCCGCGCCCAGGCGATTCAGGCGCGTGCGGCGGGGCTGGAACCCAGCGTGCGGTTCAACCCGATCCTGCTCAAACCGGGCAGTGACCGCGCGTCGCAGCTGGTTATCAAGGGCCGGGTCGCCGACTCGGTCACCGCGAAAAGCTATGTGCGGCATCGCGACCGGCTCGCCACCGTCGTTCTTGACGAATTAACTTGCCTGCGAGACGAATTCGATGTGGTGATCTGTGAGGGGGCCGGATCTCCCGCCGAAATCAATCTGCGCGCCACGGATTTGGCCAACATGGGATTGGCCAGGGCCGCCAACCTGCCGGTGGTGCTGGTCGGCGACATCGACCGCGGCGGCTTGCTCGCGCACCTGTTCGGCACGGTCGCGGTGCTCGAGCCCGACGACCAAGCGCTGATCGCCGGTTTTATCGTCAACAAATTCCGGGGCGATCCCGCGCTGCTCGAGCCGGGATTGCGCCAGCTGCACGCGATGACGGGCCGGTCCACCTACGGGGTGCTGCCGTATGCCCACGAGCTGTGGCTGGACGCCGAGGACTCGCTGTCGGTGGTCGCGCACCGCCTCATCGGCACGCCCGCCCCGCCGCGCGGCGACGAGTGGTTGCGGGTGGCCGCGGTCCGGCTGCCCCGGATTTCCAACTCCACCGACGTCGAGGCGCTGGCCTGCGAACCGGGTGTGTTGGTGCGCTGGGTCGCCGACCCCGCCGACGCGGCCGACGCCGACCTGATCGTCATCCCCGGCAGCAAGGCCACTGTCGCCGACCTGTCCTGGCTGCGCGAATGCGGCCTGGCCGAGGCGATCAGCGCGCACGCCCGGGCCGGCAAGCCGGTGCTGGGGATCTGCGGGGGGTTTCAGATGCTGTGCCGTCGCATCGACGACCCGGTGGAGTCGAGGGCCGGTGACGTGCCCGGGCTGGGGTTGCTGGACGCCGACATCGCCTTCGATCCGGCCAAGACCTTGCGCCGCTGGCAACGTCCGCTGAGCGGATACGAGATCCATCACGGGCGGGTCGCCCGCTGCGCCGAGCAGAGCTGGTTCGAATCCGACGACGATCCGCAACCGCAAGGTATGGTGTGCGGCGCGGTCTTTGGGACACATTGGCACGGCTTGCTCGACAACGACGACTTCCGGCGTGCGTGGCTCACCCGGGTCGCCGACGCGGCCGGCCGACGCGGCTTCGTGGTCGACGACGACACCAACGTCGCCGCGCGACGCGACGCCCAACTCGATCTCGCCGCCGACCTGCTGGCCGCCCATCTCGACGTCGACGCCGTCCTCGGGCTGCTCGACGGCCCGCCGCCGTCGCGGCCCTATCTCGCAAGTCAGTTGCGCCCGTAGGACATTCGCCGGAATCGCGATGTGAACGCTGTTGTTGACGGCACGGCCGGAACACGGTCATAGGATGCCGTTGGAAACTGTGTCCCTGTATCACATGCTCCAGAATCGTCGCGCACACACGCCGTCTGGCTGTAGCGTGCTTGGGTGTCCTCGATGATGACCACGCTGGAGGGGTTCCCGGTCCCGGTGGTTGTGGCGGGTCCGGAGGCGGGCGTCGTCGTCGTCATATTGGGCGACGAGGAGCGCACCCCCGCCGCGTATGACGCGGTCTGCGAGCGCCTGCACACCGCATCGCTTCGGACGGTCGTGGTCGGCTTCGATCCGCGCCTCACCCCCAAGTCGGTGATCGGCATTCTCGACGCACTGGGAATCGGCTGGGCCGTGGTGATGGGCGACCGCGCCGGCGGCGACCTCGCCTGGGAACTGACGGCAACCCGGCTGGGCCGGTTCGTCGGGCTGGTGGTGATCGACCGCGGGCATCCGCGCGCCGGCGACCGCGACGGACATTGCCCGCCGGTGGAGATCGGCACCACCGTGTTGGTCAGCTCGCCGGCCGCCCGGTCGGTGGCCCAAGCCAGCCAGCGGTACGTCTACGCCGACTACCGGGTGGTGCAGTTGGGACGGCGCACCGTGCAGGAGTCGACGGCACAATTGGCCGCCGAGATCATTTTGCGCACCAGTACTTGGTAGCGCCTGGTTGACTAGCGGTCATGGCCTCCGAAGACGGCGCCGTGGCCGATCCGAACGTTGCGATGCTGTCGCTGACCGCCCTGCAGCAGCTGGTGGGCAGCGGCGTGGTGGATACCGTCATCGTGGCGTTCGCCGACATGCAGGGCCGCCTGGTCGGCAAGCGGGTGGCCGCGCGCCTGTTCATCGAGGACGTGGCCGCCCATGGCGCCGAGTGCTGCGCTTATCTGCTCGCGGTCGACGTCGACATGAACACCGTGGGCGGTTATGCGATGTCGAGCTGGGACACCGGATACGGCGACACGGTGATGACGCCCGACCTGTCCACCCTGCGGCGCATTCCGTGGCTGCCCGCGACGGCGTTGGTGATCGCCGACGTGGGCTGGGCCGACGGCAGCCCGGTCGCCGTATCGCCGCGGGCCATTCTGCGTCGCCAGCTCGACCGGCTGGCCGGGCGCGGGCTGATCGCCGACGCCGCGACCGAGCTGGAGTTCATGGTGTTCGACGAGCCGTACCGCCAGGCGTGGGCCGGCGGATACCGCGGGCTGACCCCGGCCAGTGATTACAACATCGACTACGCGATCGCGGCGTCGTCGCGCATGGAGCCGCTGCTGCGCGACATCCGGTGCGGAATGGCCGGCGCGGGACTGCAATTCGAGGCCGTCAAAGGTGAATGCAACAGGGGACAGCAGGAGATCGGTTTCCGTTACGACGAGGCGTTGGTCACCTGCGACAACCACGTCATCTACAAGAACGGGGCCAAGGAGATCGCCGACCAGCACGGCAAAAGCCTGACATTCATGGCGAAATACGATGAGCGAGAAGGCAACAGCTGCCACGTACACCTGTCGCTGCGCGACCTGCAGGGCGGCGCCGTGTTCGCCGACCCCAGCCGCCCGCACGGCATGTCGCCGACGTTCTGCAGCTTCCTGGCCGGCCTGCTGGTCACCCTGCGCGAATTCACGTTGTTCTATGCGCCGAACATCAACTCCTACAAGCGCTTCGCCGACGGCAGCTTTGCGCCCACCGCGCTGGCCTGGGGGCTGGACAACCGCACCTGCGCACTGCGGGTGGTCGGTCGCGGGGCCAACACCCGGGTGGAGTGCCGCGTGCCCGGCGGTGACGTCAACCCGTATCTGGCGGTCGCGGCGATCGTCGCCGGCGGGCTGTACGGTATCGAACGGGGCCTCGAGTTACCGGAGCCCTACGCGGGCAACGCCTATCAAGCCCCCGGCGTCGGGCGGCTGCCCGCCACCCTGGCCGAGGCGACGTCGGCCTTCGAGCGCTCGACGCTCGCGCGGGAGGCGTTCGGCGACGACGTTGTCGCCCACTACCTGAACAACGCCCGCGTGGAGTTGGCGGCGTTCAACGCGGCGGTCACCGACTGGGAGAGGATTCGCGGTTTTGAACGCCTATAGGCCCGATCGCGGCGGTCCGCCGCCACGGCGCCCGGTGGTGGGCCTGACGACGTACCTGGAGCGGGTGCAGACCGGGATCTGGGACATCCCCGCCGGATATCTGCCGGCCGACTACTTCGAGGGTGTCGTCCTGGCCGGCGGGATCGCCGTGCTGTTGCCCCCGCAGCCGGCGGGCCCCGAGACCGTCGGCTCGGTGCTCGACGGCCTGCACGCGCTGGTGATCACCGGCGGTTATGACCTCGACCCCGCCAGCTACGGCCAGCAACCGCATCCGATGACCGATGAACCCCGCACCGACCGCGACGCCTGGGAGTTCGCGCTGTTGCGTGGCGCGCTGGAACGGCGGCTGCCGGTGCTCGGGATCTGCCGCGGCGCACAGGTGCTCAACGTCGCGCTCGGCGGCACGCTGCATCAGAACCTGCCCGACGTTCTCGGGCACTGCGGGCACCGCGCGGGCGACGGGGTGTTCACCCGGCTGCCGGTGCGCACCGTGGCGGGCAGCCGGCTGGCGGCGCTGGTGGGGGAGTCCGCCGACGCGCCGTGCTATCACCACCAGGCCATCGACCGGGTCGGTGACGGGCTGGTGGTCAGCGCTACCGATGCGGACGGCGTCGTCGAGGCGCTGGAGCTACCGGGGGACGCGTTTGTCCTTGCCGTGCAATGGCATCCGGAACAGTCCCTGGAGGATTTGCGGTTGTTCGCCGCGATCGTGGACGCGGCCCGGTCGTATGCGGGACGCTGACGTGAGCGCCACGCGACTGATCAACCCGGCGACCGAGGAAGTGCTGCGCTCGGTCGAGCACGTCGACGCCGCGGCCGTCGACGACGCGGTGGGCCGGGCGCGGGCGGCCCAGCGGCGGTGGGCGCGGCTGCCCCCGGCCGAACGGGCCGCCGGCCTGAGGGCTTTCGCCGCCGCCGTCGACACCCATCTCGACGAGCTCGCCGCGCTCGAGGTCGCCAACTCGGGGCATCCCGTCGCGTCGGCCGAGTGGGAGGCCGGTCACGTCCGCGACGTGCTGACCTACTACGCCGCCAGCCCGGAACGCTTGTCCGGCAAGCAGATTCCGGTGGCCGGCGGCCTGGACGTCACCTTCAACGAACCGGTGGGCGTGGTCGGTGTGATCACCCCGTGGAACTTCCCGATGACCATCGCTTCCTGGGGGTTCGCGCCGGCCCTGGCGGCGGGCAACGCCGTGCTGGTCAAGCCCGCCGAGGCGACACCGCTGACCACGATCCGGCTCGGTGAGCTGGCGGCCGAGGCCGGGCTGGATCAAGACCTGCTCCAGGTGCTGCCCGGGCCGGGCGCGGTGGTCGGGGAGCGGTTCGTCACGCATCCCGGCATCGCCAAGCTCGTGTTCACCGGCTCGACCGACGTCGGCAAGAAGGTGCTGGCCGGTGCGGCCGCCCGGGTCAAGCGGGTGACCCTGGAGCTGGGCGGCAAGAGCGCCAACATCGTGTTCGCCGACTGCGATCTCGAGCGAGCCGCGGCGACTGCACCGGCCGGGGTGTTCGACAACGCCGGACAGGACTGCTGCGCCCGCAGCCGGATCCTGGTGCAGCGCAGCGTGTATGACCGCTTCATGGAGCTGCTTGAGCCGGCGGTCAAAGGGGTCGTCGTCGGGGATCCCAGCGCCCGGGACACCGAGATGGGCCCGTTGGTGTCGGCCGCGCACCGCGCCAAGGTGGCGTCCTACGTGCCCGACGGCGCTCCCGTCGCGTTTCGCGGCACCGCCCCGGCGGGGCGTGGATTCTGGTTCCCGCCAACGGTTCTGACCCCGCAGCGCACCGACCGCAGCGTCACCGAGGAGATCTTCGGACCGGTGGTCACGGTGCTGGCCTTCGACGACGAGCAGGACGCCGTGGCGCTGGCCAACGACACCGCCTACGGGCTGTCCGGGTCGATCTGGACCGACGATCTGTCCCGTGCGCTGCGCGTGTCCCGCGCGGTCGAAGCCGGGAATCTGTCGGTGAATTCGCACTCCTCGGTTCGGTACAACACACCGTTCGGCGGTTTCAAACAGTCGGGGTTGGGCCGCGAGCTGGGCCCGGATGCGCCGTTGCACTTCACCGAGACCAAGAACGTTTTCATCGCGATCGGAGAGGGTTAGGTGGCGGCGGTCGATCTCACCCAACGGTTGGCGGGCCGCGTCGCCGTCATCACCGGCGCCGGCGGCGGCATCGGGTTGGCGTCGGCCCGGCGCATGCGTGCCGAGGGCGCCACCATCGTGGTGGCCGACATCGACGGCGCCGCGGGCGCCGCCGCGGCCACCGAACTGTCCGGTCTGTTCGTGCCCACCGACGTGTCCGACGAGGATGCCGTCAACGCGCTGTTCGATACCGCGGCCCACACCTACGGCCGCGTCGACATCGCGTTCAACAACGCCGGCATCTCGCCACCCGACGACGACCTCATCGAGAACACCGAACTGCCCGCGTGGCAACGCGTCCAAGACGTCAACCTGAAGTCGGTGTACCTCTGTTGCCGGGCGGCGCTGCGGCACATGGTTCCCGCGCGGCGGGGCTCGATCATCAACACGGCGTCGTTCGTCGCCGTCCTGGGATCGGCGACGTCGCAAATCTCCTACACCGCTTCCAAGGGAGGGGTGCTGGCCATGTCGCGGGAGCTGGGGGTGCAGTTCGCCCGCCAGGGCATCCGGGTGAACGCGCTGTGCCCGGGGCCGGTCAACACCCCACTGCTGCAAGAGCTTTTCGCCAAGGACCCCGAACGGGCCGCGCGCCGGCTGGTGCACGTGCCGGTGGGTCGCTTCGCCGACCCCGACGAAATCGCCGCTGCGGTGGCATTTTTGGCGAGCGACGACGCGTCATTCGTCACCGCGTCGACGTTCTTGGTCGACGGTGGCATCAGCTCGGCCTATGTGACCGCGCTTTAGCCGCCGTACTCGCCGGCCGGGTGCCCCACGGGCCGCGACCAGGCGGACGTGTTCGCCCGCCGGCCCCCGCCCAACCGTTGCGCGGCCGCCGCCCAGGCGCGCGGCACCGACAGCACACCGAGCGGCATCCCGCGACCGACGCGCGCGCGGACGCCGTTGACCGCGGCCGGCTTGGGGAACAGTGTTCGCAGCGCCGCCGCTTTGTTCATCGAATTCAGATGGCCGATCGCGAAATCCGTCGGCGCAGTCAGCGAATTCAGTTTCGACAGCGACGGTGTCACCGGGGAAAGCGATGCTTCGAACGTGGTCTGCGACGCTGACGACAGGTGTGTGAGGGCGCCGGGAATGGCCGACATCACGTGGCGGGCGGCCGATATGACCTCGGGTGCCGCCTTCCGTGCCCAGGTGTCTGCGGCTGCGCCCGGGTGGGCCGGCGGAGGGGCGAACGGGGTCATTGCCACGGAGCCGGCCGCGGCGTCGGCGTAGGCGTACATGGCGCCGGCGTTCTGCGCCCACATCACGTCGTATTCGGTATCGATGTCCGCGATCGCCGCGCTGTGGTGTCTCAGACAGTCCGCCGACACCAGCGACATGCGTCGCGCGCGGTTGCCGGCGATCGCCGGTGGGGGCACCGTCGCCGCGAACGCCGACTCGTACGCCCCGGCGGCCGCACTGAGTTGGATGGCGGCGTGCTGGCTTCGTGCGGCGTTGGCGTCCAGCCAGTCGGTGTAGGCGGCGGCGGCCTCGCACATCGCCGACGGCGCCGGGCCCTCGGATTGCGCCGCGAGCTTGGCGGTCACCGACCGGTAGTCGGCCGCCGCGGTGCACAGCCATGCGGCGAGCGTGTCCCATGCCGCGGCGGCCTGGACCATGGATCCCGCGCCGGGACCCGAATACATCAGCCCGGAGTTGATCTCCGGCGGTAGCGCCCCGAAATCCATTACAGCCCCGGCCTGGCGACGGCGTTCGGGGTCACGCCTGGTAACGCCGCCGGCTCCGGCAATGTGGACGCGGCAAACCGGGGCCGCAGCGACGAATCCGCGACCAGGGCGACGAACGCACCGAGCGCCGCGACCATCGCGATGGCCAGCTGCCACCGCCGAATTTCAGCACGGTCCGCGAAATACACAGTGCGCCGAATGTACAACGCGAATCGTGATAAACCGGTCGAAACGAGCTGTGAAGTCGGTTCGAGTGCGTGGTCGGGTGCAGGTGGTGCCCGAACCCTCAGCGATCGCCGGTACGCGGATCAATGAGCTCGTTGAAGTCGGCGACGCTGTGAATGCCGTCGACATAGTTGAACGAGCCGTGTTCGAGCACTTCCTGCGCGGCGCGGACGACAGCGGTAAGCCCGGTGCGGCAAAAGGAGGTGCCGATCGACACCCGGCGCACTCCGAACTCCTTGAGCTGGGCGAGCGTGAAACGGGCCGGCCCGATCCCAGCAACGTAGTTGAACGGCCGGGTGACGCTGCTGCAGGCCCGACGCAGCGCCGCTTCGTCCGGCAGGCCGGGTGCGTACAAGACATCGGCCCCGGCCGCTTCGTATGCCTGCAGCCGGGACACCGTGTCATCGAGATCCGGACGGTCACGGATGAAGTTCTCCGAGCGGGCGGTCAAGGTGAAGGGATGCGGCAGCGCCCGCGCGGCTTCAACAGCGGCCTGGATGCGCTCGACCGCCAGCGTGCGGGCGAAGATCGGCGCGTCGGTTTTATATGTGGCGTCCTCGATCGAGGCCCCGGCCAAACCGGCCTCGCCCGCCCGGCGCACGGTTTCGGCCACCGCCTCGGGGGCGTCGCCGAACCCGTTTTCCAGATCCGCGGTCACCGGGAGAGGGGTTGCCTCGACGATGGTGCGTGCGTGTTCGAGCGCTTCATCCCGGCTGACCGCAGCGTTGCCATCGCGCCGGCCTAACGAGAACGCCAGTCCGGCGCTGGTGGTCGCCAGTGCATGGAACCCGAGGTTGGCGAACAACCTCGCGGTGCCGATGTCCCAAGGGTTGGGGAGCACGAGAATCTCGTCGCCGGCGTGCAGGCGGCGGAATTCATCGCCACGACGGGTGCGTTCGGTGTCATCCATGGCCAGTCCGATCTGGGGAGTCTGCATGGAGGTGTAGCACGGCCCACCGACAAGCAGCTACGGCCGGAAAACGATGAGCGGAATCGCCATCTCGACCGCGCTGGCGCCGCCGTGGAAACCGACCAGGCGGGACGTTTCCGGGGGCTCGTGTGCGCTGGCCAGCACCGCGGTGTCGCCCGAACAGACGACCACCACGTCGCCGAGCCGCTCCAGGTGCGCCGCGGCGACCGGCCCGAACATCCCGGTGGCCACTGCCTGTTCGCGGCTGTACACGGCGGCGCGGCCGTCCAGCAGCTCGGCCCACGCGGCCTGCACGTCGGGGGCGGCGCCCGGCTCGGTGTGCAGATACCGCACCCGCGGCTCGCCGGCCACCACCCGTATTCCCTGGGCCAGCCGGGGGTCGGCGTCGAGGTCGATCCGGGCCTGCGGCGGGACGTTGAGGCCGCCGTGGTCGGCGGTGACCAGCAGCGCCGCGTCCGGTGGCAGCGCCTCGAGCAGGCGCGAGAGCAGCGCGTCGACGTTCGCCGCCGCCGCATGCCACCGCTCCGAGCCCACCCCGAAGACATGGGCCGCGGTGTCGAGCTCGGCGGTGTAGCCGTAAACCAGCCCGGGCGCCGAGCTCAGGTCGTCGACCACCAGCCGGGCGTAGTCGTCGTTGGGGCCGGCGGGGTGGAATTCCGCGCCGCGGTAGGCCGCCTCGGTCAACCCGCTGCCGATGAAGGGCGCCGGCAGCACCGCGCGGGCGCTGACACCGGCCTTTTTGAGCCGCTGGAACCAGGTCGGCACCGGCTGCCACACGGCGGGCGACGGATCGTCGCGCCACCGGATGTGGTTGAGCACCGTTTCGGTGCCGGGCACCCGGAGGGTAAAGCCCAGAATCCCGTGCTCGCCGGGCAGCGCGCCGGTGCCCAGGGACACCAGGCTGGTCGGCGTGGTCGAGGGGAAGGTGCACTCCAGCCGGGTCAGCCGCCCGGTGGCACCGGTCAGCACGGAGGCGAGCAGCGGCGCGCTGCCGGCCAGTCGCGGAAGCAGGTGCCAGCCCAGCCCGTCCACCAGCACGACGAGCACCCGGTTTATCCGGTCGGAGCCGGCCTGGTCCGTCACCGCCAGCCTGTCTGAAGCGCCCGGGACCCCGAGCAGGGCGGCCGCGGCGGGCAGCACGTCGCACAGAGAACCGGGCACGGGGCCAGTCTGACGTCGAAGCTAGACGCGCGCCAGTCGGCGGTCGGTCACCACCAGCTGGCGGTTCGTGCTGTCGGTCAGCGCGTGCAGCTGCGCCGGCGAGAGCCGCCCGCACAATCGGCCCCAGTGCATCGCGACCACATCACCGGCGGCCGCATCGGGCACCGCGCTGTATCCGTCAGCCCACACCTCGAGCACACGCGCCGACGGTGTCGACAGCGTGAGCGCCTGACCATCCCAGACCAGCCGCCGGCACAACACCTCGACCCGGTCCCCATCGCGGGAAAGCACTGTCCCGGAACTGATTCGGCAGTTGTCCAGCACCCGCAACGGCTGCTCGTCGGTACCGCGGCCCAAAAACCGCGTCCACGGGTAAATACCGAACACGTGGAAGCAGTGATTCCCGGCGGCCTCGCACGCCAGGTCCGGCGTGAGATGCGACCAGTAGTGGCCCGCCTGCGGACCGAGGATCGCCAGCAACGCGTCGAAGAACTCCCGTGGGTCCAGGTCGGCCGCGGCCCCGCCGCCGAGCCAATACGCCTCCACCAGGCGGTAATCCAGCGGGTCGGCGATGCCGGTCAGCGCCGACAGCACCCGCAGGTACGGCCATGCCCCGGAGAACTTGGTCGCCGCCCTGCGCACGTCGGCGACCGACCCGTCGCGCAGGGTGGCCCCCAAGGGGGGACCGCAATAGCCGAGCGCGTTGGGCGCATAGGCGTAGCGGGCGAACATCTCTGCGCCCTTGTCAGAGGTCAAGTGCGCCCCACCAGTTTGACGGCATCCCGGTGCATGCGGCCGAAATTGTAGTAGGCCGCGCACGCCCCCTCGGGCGACACCATGCATGTTCCGATCGGGGTCTCAGGAGTGCATGCGGTACCGAAAACCTTGCATTCCCAAGGCTTGAGCACACCCTTGAGCACCTCACCGCATTGGCAGGCCTTAGGGTCGGCGACGCGCACGCCGGGCATGGCGAACCGTAGCTCGGCGTCGAAGTCGGCGAAGTCGTCGTGCAGCCGCAGGGCGCTTTGCGAGATGAAGCCTAGCCCACGCCATTCGAAGTGCGGACGCAACGCGAACACCTGGCCCATCAAGGCCAACGCGGCCGGGTTGCCGTGTTCGGGCACCACGCGCTTGTACTGGTTCTCCACCTCGCAGCGTCCCTCACGGATCTGACGCAGCAGCATCGCGACCGACGCCAGGATGTCCAGCGGCTCGAAACCGGCCACCACCAACGGCTTTCGGTAGACGTCCGGAACGAACCGGTAGGGCCGGTTGCCCACCACCGTGGACACGTGACCGGGGCCGATGAAACCCGACAGCCGCAGGTCCGGCGACTCGAGGATCGCCCTGATCGGCGGCACGATCGTGACGTGGTTGCAGAAGACGCTGAAATTGGGCAAGCCCAGATCGCGCGCCCGCACGAGCGTCACCGCCGTCGACGGCGCGGTGGTCTCGAAGCCGATGGCGAAGAACACCACCTGCTTGGCCGGGTTGTCGACGGCGATCTTCAACGCGTCCAGCGGCGAGTAGACGAACCGCACGTCGGCGCCGCGGGCCTTGGCGTGCAGCAGGCTGCCGTCCGAGCCGGGCACCCGCATCATGTCGCCGAAGCAGGTGAAGATTACGTCGGGCTGACCGGCCAGCCACATCGCGTCGTCGATGCGGCCCATCGGGATCACGCAGACCGGGCAGCCGGGGCCGTGCACCAGCTCGACGTTGTCGGGCAGCAGGTGCTCGATGCCGTGCCGGTAGATGGTGTGCGTGTGCCCACCGCACACCTCCATGAATTTGAAGTCCTCGCCGTCAGTGCCGGCCAGGTGCTCGATGGCGGCCAGCAGTTTGCGTGCCGCCGCGGGGTCGCGGAATTCGTCGACGAATTTCATTGCCGCTCCTAGTCAAACGATGGCCGACGAGTCGAAGGCCTGCATTTCGGTCGTGTAGGTGTCGCCGAGTTTCTTGATGGCGGCCAGGGTCAGCAACGCCTCGGTTTCGTCGATCTTGGCCATCGCGAAACCGACGTGGACCAGCACCCAGTCGTCCGGCGCGGGCATGTCGTTCTCCAAGAGCCGGACGCTGATCGTCCGCTGCACGCCGCTCACGTCGACCTTCGCCAAACAGTTGGCGGGATCGGTGATTTGCACGATCCTGCCCGGAATTCCAAGGCACATGTCAGCGCCCTCCTTTCTCGTGGCGACCCGCTGTGCCCGGCTTCGCCGCGCTTGCGATCGTCACGTCAGCAGATCCTCGGCAGGGGATCCCCGACGAGCATGTCGACGATCCGGGTGCCGCCGAATCCCGTGCGCAGTACCACGCTTTCGGCGGGTTCGGTGACGATCTCCCCGACCTCGGCCGCCTCCGCGCCCAACGGATGGGATCGCAACGCGTCCAGCCCCGCCTGTGCCTCGTCCGGTGCGACGACGGCGACGAACTTGCCTTCATTGGCGACGTAGAGCGGGTCGATGCCGAGCAACTCGCAGGCGCCATTGACCATGGGCGCCACCGGAAGTCGCTCCTCTTTGAGCAGCACCCCGAGGCCACAGGCCTGGGCCAGCTCGTTGCACACCGTGCCCACCCCGCCCCGCGTCGCATCACGCAGCCACCGGGTGGACGGTGCGGCCGCCATCAGCAACTCCACCAACGGGCTCACCGACGCGGTGTCGGAGGCGATGTCGGCCTCGATGGCCAGATCGCCGCGGGCGAGCATGACCGCCATGCCGTGATCGCCCATCGAGCCCGACAGCAGCACCTTGTCGCCGGCGCGCACCGACTGCGCCGACAGCGTGCGGCCCGCGGGGATGACGCCGGTTCCGGCGGTGGTGATGAACAGGCCGTCGGCCGCGCCCCTGGGCACCACCTTGGTGTCGCCGGTGACGATCTGCACGCCGGCCGCCGCGGCCGCCGCGGCCATGTCGGCGACGATCTCTTTCAGCTCGGCGATGCCGAAACCCTCCTCGATCACGAACGCCGCCGAGATCCACGACGGGACCGCTCCGGCCACCGCGAGGTCGTTGCAGGTGCCGTGCACGGCGAGTTCGCCGATCGAGCCGCCGGGAAAACGCCTGGGCTGCACCACAAAGGAGTCCGTCGACATCGCCACGCGTTCGCCGCTGGGCAGCGTGAGGACCGCGCCGTCGCCCAGCGACTCGAGCAGCGGGTTGCGAAACGCCTCCAGGAACACCGCGTCCACCAGCGCCGCCGATGCCTTGCCGCCCGCGCCGTGCGCCAAGGTCACATGGTCGTCGAGCAGCCGGGGGCGGCGCCGGCGGAACGACTCGATCCGCTCGATCACGTCGCCTTCGGCGAACCGTGGACCCGACGAAAGATAGTCACCCGCTGATGGATTCATGCGGCCCCCAAACCGTGATCGCTCCCGAGATGTTCGTGGACCGCCAGCCACAACCGGTAGCCCAGCAGCGCCTGGGATTCCTGAATCCGGTGCACGCTTTGCGAACGAACGACGAAGCAGGCGTCCACGTGTGGGTTGTCCGCGAAGGCGCCGCCGTCGTAACCGGCGAAACCGATGGTGTAGAGGCCGCGCTGGCGCGCCTCGGCCAGCGCGGTCAGCAGGTTGGGGGAGTTGCCGCTGGTCGACATCGCGATCGCGATGTCGCCGGCCTTTGCGCGGGCGATCAGCTGGCGGGCGAACACGAGCTCGAATCCGACGTCGTTGCCCAGTGCGGTCAGGATCGCCTGGTCGGCGGTCAGCGACCAGGCCGGCAGTGGGTTGCCGAGCGGTGGCCGCGCGAACAGGGCCGCCAGCGTGGTGGAGTCGGTGCAGCTGCCGCCGTTTCCGAAGGTGAACAACCTTCCGCCGGCGGCGAACCGGCGCGCCAGTGCGGCGGCGGCCTCCGCCAGCAGGTCGGCGTTGGCTTCCAGCGTGGAGTGTCGCAACGCGCGGCTTTCGGACGCCTTGGCTTGCGCTGACGCGGCCAGGTCGGCGAGCAGCGAGGAGGGATCGTCTTCTTCGGCGTCGATGAACGGGTACAAGAAGTTGGTGGGTTCGTCGGCGGGACTCATGAAACACCCCCTCGCTCTTCGTCTTCGTCGACGCGACTGATCGCGGTGCCGGCGTGCACCAGCACCAGCTCGCCGGCGGCGACCGGATCGACGAGCGTGGTGATCACGTCCTCAACTCCGCGGGCGGTGCGCACCAATGCCTGACCGTCGACCGAGGCGCTGACCACTTCGCCCAGCCGGCCTTCGTCGCTGCAGGTCACACAGACCGCCTCGTCGTCGCTGCGGTTGGCTTTGAGCAAGCCCGAATGCTCGAAACAGACGTGGGTCAGCTCCCACAGCAGGTGGTAGAACAGCACGAAGCCACCGGTGGCGGGCACTCGCGGATCGGGATCGTCGAGCCAGAGCACGTGATCGGCCATGGCGGCCGTGGGCGGATCGCCGCTGCCGATCCAGATCGTGGTGGCGCCCCAGGCCGGTCCGCGACGCATCACCGAGCGCACCTGCGCGTCCTGAGCGCCGGAGACCGCGACGACGATGTCGCCGGGCCGCACCGATATCCGTACCAGATCGACCAGGTCGGGTCCGGTGAGTGCCACCGCGGGCAGGGCCCGTTTGCCCATGATCACCGGATGCACGAATTCGACGGCGATGTGCATGGCGTGCGGTTCCCACGACGGCGCGATGGACCACATGGTGGCGCCGGCGGCGAATCGTTTGGCGAGCGTCAATGCCGTGGCGGCAAGTTCTTCAGCCAACTCGGAGCTCAGACCGCGGTCGATGGTAGTGGTGATCATCGCGTCATCTCCTCCTGCGCCTTCAGCACCGAGACCGCCGCCTGGCCCAGGGCCAGCCCACCGTCGTTCGGTGGCACGATGTGATGGGTGAGTACCTCAAACCCATTGCGCTGCAATATGTCACGGCACGCGCGCAGCAGCAGAACGTTCTGGAACACGCCGCCGGTGAGACCCACCAATCGGGTGGCGCCGGCGACGCGGGCGACCACGTCGGCGACGGCCTCGGCGACCGCCTGGTGGAACGCCGCGGCCAGCACCGCGCGCGGCGTCCCGGCATACAGCGCCGCGACCATCGTCTGCACCATCGGCGCCGGATCGATCACCCCGTCGGGGCGTACCGCCAGCGGCACAAAGGGCTGCGGGCGTCCGGGATCGCCGTCGGCAGACTCCGCCAGCGCCTCGAGCTCGATTGCGGCCTGCCCCTCGTAGTCGATGCGGTGCCGCACCCCGAGCAGGGAGGCGACCGCATCGAACAGCCGGCCGATGCTCGAACACGGCACACAGCCCGCCCCGGTCTCCAGTTGCGAACGGACCAGGCGCAGTTCGTCATCGGTCGCGGCCGCAACGGGCGCTAGATCCGGGGTCCAGTCGATGTCGGCCCGCCATAATTGGGACAGCGCCATCCGCCACGGATTGCGCACCGCCGCGTCGCCGCCGGGCAGCGGCACCGCCAGCAGGTGGCCGGCGCGAACGAAACGGTGGCTTCGGGTGCCGAGCGCCAGAATCTCACCGCCCCAGATCGTTTCGTCACTGCCGTAACCGGTGCCGTCGAAGGCGACGCCGACGACGGGTTCGCCGAGGCGCCCGTGTTCGGCCAGCAACGACACCACGTGGGCGTGGTGGTGCTGAACCAGATCCAGCGGGCGATTCCCCGCGTGGCGCTCCGCCCAGCTTCGGGTGTGGTAGGCCGGATGCAGGTCGGCGGCCAAACGCGCGGGCGCACCCCGTATTTCGCTGAGCTGGCTCACCGCACCTTCGAACGCGCGCAGCGTCTCCCAGGTGGCCATGTCACCGATGTGGCCGGACAGGTAGGCCCGCGAGCCATCGGTGAGGCAGAAGGTGTTCTTCAATTCCCCGCCCACGGCCAGCACCGCCGGCCCCGCGAGCCCCAGGTCGACCGGCAGCGGCGCATACCCGCGGGAACGGCGGATCGGAAGCTCGTGAGTCCCGTCGCGGTCTTTGACGACGCGCATCACCGAGTCGTCGCACGGCACGTGGATCCGCCGATCATGGTCGAGGACCGCGTCGCAGAGCGCCGGAAGCCTGTGTGCGGCATCGTGGTCCGTGAAGCAGATCGGCTCATCGGAGCGGTTGGCGCTGGTGAGTACGAGCGCGTCGGGGACCGGCCCGGCGATGCCGGGCACCGGGGCCAGCAGCAGGTGATGCAGGGGGGAGTACGGCAGCATCAGCCCGAGCAGCGGGCTGCCGGGCGCCACGGCCTCGGCGACCGGTGCGCTGATGTCTCGGGCGAGCCGCCTCAGCAGCACGATCGGGCGGGCCGGACCGGACAGCACGGCGGCTTCGGTGTCATCGACGTGGGCGTAGCGGCGCGCGACGTCGAGATCACGAACCAGCATGGCAAAGGGCTTGGCGCCGCGCGCTTTCCGCGCCCGCAGAGCGGCGACGGCCGTCGCGTCGTCGACGCCGCAGGCCAGGTGGTAACCCCCGATGCCCTTGACGGCCACCACGGCCCGGTCGGCCAGCGCACGCTGGGTGGCGCCCAGCGCCGCATCCGATCCGCGTACGTCGCCGCCGGTGCAGCGGAAGCACAGGGCCGGCCCGCAGTCCGGGCAGGCGATCGGTTGCGCATGGAAGCGGCGATTCGCGGGATCGTGGTATTCGGCGGCGCAGCGTGGGCACATGGCGAATGCCGACATCGTGGTGGCCGGCCGGTCGTACGGCAACCCTTCGATGATGGTGAACCGCGGACCGCAGTTGGTGCACGTCACGAACGGGTGCCGGTAGCGGCGATCGAGCGGGTCGAACAGTTCGGTGACGCAGTCGTCGCACACCGCGATGTCGGGCGGAATCGGGGTGGTCGCCCCGGCGGCCAGTTGACTTGTCACGATGCGGAATTCGGGTGCGGGGGCGGGGTCGGCCCTGAGTTCGGTCACACGCACCTCGGTGATCCGCGCCAGCGGCGGCGCCTCGGCGCGCAGCCGCCGGCCGAATTCCGCCACGCGGGCGCGCCGGCCCTGCACCTCGACAAAGACGGCGCCGGAGTCATTCCCGACGAATCCGGACAGACCCAGTTCGGTCGCGATCCGGTGGACGAACGGGCGAAAGCCCACCCCCTGCACCACGCCGGTCACCGTGACGCGCTGCCGCACGTCCGGCGACCGTAACAACGGGGGGGCTTGCGCCGTGTCGGTCATCTCAACCGTCCTCCGGGCGGACCGGCGGGTTGCCGCGGCCCCGGCCCATCAACTCCAAGCCGGCCATGGCCTGCTCGGCCCCGGCGCGATCCGTCTTCTCCACGGCGAAGCCCATGTGGATGATCACCCAATCACCCGGCGCGAACGTCTCTTCCGGCAACATGCCGATGTTCACCTTGCGCTGTTCCCCGACGACGTCGACCAGCGCCAGCTGCCCCGCGAAACCGTCCAGCATTGCGATGACCTGCCCCGGTATGCCCAGACACATGTTTCAGCACCCGCCTTCTGCCGCGGGTAGTGGCGCGCCGTGCAATGCCGCGACGATCTCTTCGACCGCCCGTGCGGCCCGGGGGACGGCGTTGGCGACCGGTTCGGTCAGGCCGATTCCCTCCTGGACGCTGCCCGCCTCGCAGCCGACGACCACGGTGTAGGGCGGACGTCCGCCCAGGGCCCGCAGGCTGGCGAAGACCGCGGCCGGGTCCATGCTGTGACCGTCCAGACCGAATGCCCGCGAAGGCGATTCGTGATCGGCCTGAAAGACGTGCAAGGTCCCCGGATGCCCGCGGCTGGGGACGGCGTCGACGAGGACCAGCGAGTCCCACTCCTCGAGCAGGTCATAGGCCAGGTGCATGCCCCTGATTCCGTAGTCGATGACCTGGACCGTCGGATCGTCCTGCGGCAGGTCGGCGTTGCGGACCACTTCCGAGCCGAATCCGTCGTCGCCCAGAAAGATATTGCCGATTCCGGCTACCAGGATGCGTGCTGACATGGTGGTATCCGCGTCGGCTACATCCGCCTCAATTTGAGGTAGCGGCGGGCATCGGGCACGGATATCACGCCGAGCGCCAATGCAACCGCGACCACCAGCGCGACGATGGCGATGAATATCCAACCTAGGACTTCCATGCCGAACTCCTTTCGGGGGTTGATGTGTTGTGCTGCGATTGCAGCGGTTCGACTTCGTCGGGGGAGAAGTACAGGTAGCGGCCATACCAGTCGTGCAGGTCCGCGGCCGGGTCTTCGTCGACGACCACGGCGACGTGCTTGTTGCCCTCGACGTCCTCATGCACCGACGTGACACGGGCGGTCTTGCCGGCGACGAAAATGTCCTGGGCATCGGCGTTGCGCCGCGGCCGCAACCGGACCGTGCTGCCCCGGGCCACCCGGGTCCCGTTCACCAGCACCGCATCGATCTCGGGCCGGACGGCGGTGTCCGCCAGCGGATCCCACCAGTCGACGCCCTCGGGGATCTCCGGCACCAGATCGGTAGGTCCGCGCAGCGAGCGCGGATCGCGCAGCACACCGTGCAACCGGGCCATCGCCTCGGGCGACATGGCGTCACATTCGTCGATGATTCGCGCCGCCCGCGGGTCGGTCGCCCGGGCCTGCGCCTTCTCCTCGTCCGTCATCGTCATCACGCGCAGCGTGAGGATTTCGTCGATCTCGGTGCAGTCGTACAGCGTCGTGTCGCTCTGTTCGGCTACCTCGGGGTGGTCGTAGAGGATGATCGGTGAGATCAGCAGCGTGTCGTGGGTGCCCGCTGGCCCGGCCAGCACCGGGAAGCAGCGATGCTGGCGGCACCGGGACACCGCGTCGGCCGCGGCCTGCGGCGGCTCGAGCAGCGAGACGAACTGGCCGCCGACCGCCTCGGCGATGAGGTGTGTTCCGATCATGGATCGTGCGATGGCGTCGCCCTTGTCGCGCGCGGCCGCTCCGGTGTTGTCCACCCGTACGCAGACCCGCCGCAGGTCGCCGTCGGGCTCGCTGGTGACGGTGAGCACGCCACGCACCTCACCTCGCTCGCGAACCAACCGGCCGCCGTCGAGCAGTTCGACATCGGTCGCCGCGTCGGCCGACACCGGCAGCGACCACCGTTGATCATCGAACACAAGTGGGCCGAAGGAGATTTCGCACTCCACTGCTTCGTCCCAGGTCAGCCACGACCGGGCCGGGGTGTCGAGCTCATCGACAGGCTCGAAGCCGTGACCCGTTTCCCGCTCGGCCCTGCGGTGCTGTAACTGCAGGAACCGCACCACAAGAATCATCGCCTGGGCGTCGTCAACCAGGAACTCCGCGGAAAGGGTGGCGTCTTCACCAAGACCCGCCTCGGCCGCACCGCTCGGTCCCAAAACGCCGAACTGCCAGCGCGATTGGTTCTTGCTCGAGGTTCCCCGGTACGGATAGAGCAGGTAGCCTTCGTAGAGCACCGCGTCGGCGACGGCGCGGGCCCGGTCCCAGCTCGATGTCATCGCGTCACCTCGCGGTCGGCGGTGGCGCCCAACAATGAGGCGATGGCCTGGTCGAAGTCGAGCATTCCCCCGCCCGATTTGTATGCGGCCAGCTCCGAGATGGTTTCGTGGCTCAGCCGGATCCAGCCGCTGTTGGGATAGTGCCGCGCGATCAGATCCCGCCAGACGCCGACCGGCATGTCGTAGCGGTCCTCGCAGTCCCACGGCACCTGCTGAACCGAGAACCCGCGCTCGGAGTTGACGAAAATCGTTCCGCTGAACAAGAACTGAAGCGGTACCGTGCCGTCGCGCAGCGCGTGCAGGTACTTGGCGGCGGCGACCTCGAAGTCGTAGGTGCAATCCAGGGGGAGCGCCGCGATCACGCTCCCGGTGAACCCCGGCACCATCGCGGTGCAATGCTGCCAGAGGAAGGTGCGCTGGGTGCTCGCCCAACGTTCGCGGGCCCCGAACAAGTCCGTCACGCCGGCCGCTTCGTCATCGGAGTAGGAGCGCCGCAGCGGTTCGATTCTGACCTGGCAACGCAGCGCGATGGCGTGCACCGGGTCCTCGCCGCTGCTGGTGACGCCGATGCGGGCGGTGAGGACCGGGCTTACGGCGTACGGTTCGGCCGTCACGTCCAGAACGGCAAAGCTCACATTCATCGGCTGCCCGTTCATCGCGGCGTCCGTACCGCGCGGGCGGCGAGCCGGTCGAAGAACCCGTCGATGAATTCGCGCGCCTGCTGGCCGCCGTCAAAGCCGTGCCACAGCATGCGCAATCGCCCAACGAATTCGTAGCAGGCGTCGATCGGGACGAGATAGCTTTCCGGCTCCGGCAATTCGCCATCCGCGGGGCCATCGGCAACCCGGACGAGCAGCGCCTCCACGTCCTCGTTCAGCAGCTCCACTCTCGCGTCCGCGCTGCGAATCGTGTCCCACACATCCATCTCCAACTCCGACTCGGTTGCCCCGGCCGGTCCCGGGTAGAACGCGACGGTGTGCCCCAGCACCGAGTTGGTGAAGAAGAAGGCGACTCCCACCGGGATCTGCAGCGCCTCCCACACCAGGCGATCCAGCGCGAAGTCGGGAAACGACAGATACCGGTCCGGCACGGCGCGGTAGCGCAGCTCGGCGTGGGAGTCGGTGAACAGCAGATAGCAGGCGCGGCAGACGCACATCAGTTGCCGGTCAGTCAGATTGACGACGTGCTGGTGCTCGTCAGCGATCAGCTCCGCGCACATTTCGCAGCGCTCGCCGGTCGGCTGGGGAGCGCCCCGGTCGCCGGTGACGCGCGCCAGTACGTCATACGGGGTCGTCATGCTCTGGCTCCCATGGCGTGCTGTTCGGAGGGCAGTGCCACCGAGAGCACGCCGTCACGGGCCAGCAACGGCAACGGCTCGAGGTGAGCCTCGATGGCAGAAGCCCCCGCGCGCGCGACGTCGAAATGTGTGTGACAGCGCGGACATTCCAGCAGCGTTGCGTGCAGCGCCGCGCCGGCGAGCGAATCGTCACATACCGGACAGTGGTCGCGATAGGCGAACGTCTGTCCATCGACCCGGCACGCCAGCATCGTTGCGGCGCCGACCAGGAAGCCCGCCACTTCGCCGGGCGCCAGGTCGGCCAGCTCGGGTATCGGGTGCCAGCCGACGGCGCGCCCAGTGGACTTGACGTGCGCCATCAGTGATTCGGCCGGGATCAGGCTGGAGGGGGTCACCACCTCGATAGAGGAGATCTCCGGCGCCGCCGCGCGCACCGCGTCCTGCACGGCCAGTTCCAGCGTCACCGCCGAGGACGGGCAGCTCTTGCAGCTGCCGGTGAAGGCCAAACGCACCGTGTCGCCGCCGGCGATCTCGAGCAGGTCGACGTCCCCGCCATGCGAACCCAGATAGGGCCGCACCCGATCCAGCGCATCGGAGACCCTGCGGTGCACGTCGTGCGGATGCAGGCCGTGCACCAGGAGCAGGCTGGCCACCAGGTCGTCGGTGGCCAGCCGCTCGACCAGCCCCCCGTCCGGTCCGGGATCGCCGGCCATCCGCATGATCCGCTCCAGTCCGGCGCCGTAGAGCCCGGCTACCTCGCGAACCAGTTGCTGCGCACGGTCATACGCGACGGTCCCACTCGCTGCGCAGGAATCCAGCAGTGTCTGGATCCGATCGCCCGCTGTGCGCCACTGCGCGTCATTCGCGGACTTGTCCGGGCGATCCGCCATGTCACTCCCCGACGGGCGACTGGGTCGGCGTGTGCAGTCTGTCCAGGGACTTGCCCTTCCCCAGGTACATATGCACACCACACGGCAGGCACGGATCGAAGCTGCGCACTGTGCGCATGATGTCGATTCCCTTGAAATTGTCCAGGCCGTTCTCCTCGAAGATCGGCTGGCCCTGCACCGCGTCTTCATACGGTCCCGGTGTGCCGAAGCTGTCGCGCGGACTCGCGTTCCACGGGGTCGGCGGGTACGGGTGGTAGTTGGCGATCTTGCCGTCCCGGATCACCAGGTGGTGGCTGAGCACGCCACGCACCGCCTCGGTGAAGCCGCAGCCGATGCCCTCGTCGGGCACCTTGAACTTCTCCCAGGTCTTGGTGCGACCGGCACGAATCTCTTCCAGCGCCTTCTCGGCGAAACGTAAAGCGCAGGCCGCCGCGTAGGCCTGGAAGTAGGTGCGCGCCCGGTCGCGTTCGAGCGTGTTGCTGCCGTACTTCGGGATCTTCCACTCCAACTCGACGGGTCCCTTCAGGGCCGTCTTGGGCAGGTTGATCTTCACGCTCTGACCGGTGGCCTGGACGTAGCCGATGTCGACCAGGCCGGCCAGGGCGGTCGCCCACAGCCGGGCCAGCGGACCACCGCCGGTGTCCAGCGCCAGGTGATCCTTGCCGTCGAACCAGCGTGGCGACATCACCCAGGTGTACTTTCCACCGTCCAGGTCCCGCTTCTGGGGGTGCGGGTTGGTGTGCTGGTTCCACGGGTGCCGGCGGTCCACCGCGTTGCCCAGCGGGTCGGTCTTGACGAACATTTCCTGGTCGGTCCAGTCGTCGTAATACGAACTGCCCAACAGGATCCGGATTCCGAGGTTGATGTCCACCAGCGAGTGGGTGACCAGTTTGCCGTCGACCACCACGCCGGGGGTGACGAACATCGCGTTACCCCAGCGCTCCATGTCCTTGTACTCGAAGTTGCACACCTCGGGGTCCTGGAAGGAACCCCAGCAGCCGAGCAGGGTGCGGCGCAGCCCGACGTTCTCGTAACCGGGCAGCGCGTCGTAGAAGAAGTCGAACAGGTCGTCGTGCATCGGTACGACCTTCTTCATGAATTCGACATAGCGCATCAGCCGGGTCATGTAGTCGGTCATCAACTGGATGGTCGCGACGGTGCCGACCCCGCCGGGGTACAGCGTCGAGGGGTGTACGTGGCGACCCTCCATGAGGCAGAACATTTCCCGCGTCGTCCGGCTGACCACAAGCGCTTCGCGATAGAACTCGCCACTGAACGGGTTGAGCGAGCGCATGATGTCGGCGATCGTCTTGTACCCGTGGGCGTCGGCATGCGGTGCCGGTGTCTTCTCGGCCAGCGAGAGCACGCTCGGGTTGGTCTCGGCGACCATCTTCTCGCAGAAGTCCACGCCGACCAGGTTCTCCTGGAAGATGTTGTGGTCGAACATGTATTCCGCCGCCTCGCCGAGATTCACGATCCACTCGCCCAGATGCGGTGGCTTGACCCCGTAGGCCATGTTCTGCGCGTAACACGAACAGGTGGCGTGGTTGTCGCCGCAGATACCGCAGATGCGGCTGGTGATGAAGTGGGCGTCGCGAGGATCCTTGCCCTTCATGAAAATCGAGTAACCCCGGAAGATCGACGAGGTGCTGTGGCACTCGACGACTTCTTTGTTCTCGAAGTCGATCTTGGTGTAGATGCCTAGGCTGCCCACGATCCTGGTGATGGGATCCCAGGCCATGTCGACCAATTGGCCGGGTTCCCTGGTGGCGTGGGTGGGTTCAGGAACAATGGTTGTCATCGCGCTACTTCTTCCCGCTTTGGCTGCTGTCCGCGTTCGCGGATGCGGCGACGGCTCTTCGTCTCGAAGTGGAGAAGGAGCGCGCCGGCCCGGTAGGTGACCTACCAGGTGCGGCGCGCTCCGGTGGTGAGTTTGTCGCCGTTGTGGCGCCACCGCGGCTCCTTGTCGAGGGTGCGTTCCGTGATACCCCTCAGACTGCGAATCACGGTTCCGTACAACCCCGACGCGGTGCTCGAGATCTTGCCGCCCGGCGGCTCGTCCATGAACGGCATGAATTTGTCGGGGAACCCCGGCATCGTGCAGCCAATGCAGATGCCGCCGACGTTGGGACAGCCGCCGACACCGTTCATCCATCCACGCTTGGGCACATTGCATTTGACGACGGGTCCCCAACACCCAAGTTTGACAATGCATTTCGGTGATCCGTACTCGGTGGCGAAGTCACCCTGCTCGTAGTAGCCGGCCCGGTCGCACCCCTCGTGCACGGTGGCGCCGAACAACCACTGTGGACGCAGCGCATCGTCGAGCGGGATCATCGGCGCCTGACCGGTCGCCATGTAGAGCAGATAAGTCAGGGTCTCCGACAGGTTGTCCGGCTGGATCGGGCAGCCGGGGACACACACGATCGGAATCCCAGCCTTGCTCGTCCAGTCCCAGCCCAGATAGTCGGGCACCCCCATCGCCCCGGTCGGGTTACCGGCCATCGCGTGGATGCCCCCGTAGGTGGCGCAGGTCCCGACCGCCACGATCGCGGTCGCCTTGGGCGCCAACCGGTCGAGCCACTCGCTGGTGGTCATCGGCTGGCCGGTGGCGGGGTCGTTGCCGAACCCGCACCAGTAGCCCTCGTCCTTGATCTTCTCGTTCGGGATGGATCCTTCGACCACAAGCACAAAGGGTTCCAGCTCGCCGCGGTCGGCCCTGAAGAACCACTCGAGGAAGTCATCCGCTCCTCCATTGGGCCCGCATTCGAAGTCGATCAGAGGCCAGTGCACGGCGACCTGGGGGAGTCCGGGCAGGGCCCCCAAGGCGATTTCCTCGACGCTGGGCTGGGTGGCGGCAGTCAACGCCACCGAATCACCATCGCAACTGAGGCCCGCGTTGATCCATAGAACATGAATCAAAGTTTGTTCTGCCTTGACTGCTGCTTCTGTTGGCATGCTGCAGCTTTCCGGAGCCGGGCTGGGGCTCCTGCGCCGCCGGAGTCGACCGTCGGCCCACTTGCGCAGCGCTATTTTTTGGGTCTACTCCCGCTATCGGGCGTTGTCAACGGTTCGACATTACCGATTAGTAGTCACGTGTGGTATGACACCGAAAAGACTTGGGCGTCTGGGTCTTTCGGCAGTTCGGGCCGTCCATCAAGACCTCCGTTTTCCTGCGAATGCTTCGCAGGAGCGCGTGGCCGGGGAATCGGTTCCGACGCGCCCGGTCAGGCGCCCGCTGTGGCGAAGCGGCGCAGCCAGCCGAACCAGGCGCCCATGCCGTCACCGGTGCGCGCGCTGACGGGCAGGATCGTCGCTGCCGCATTGACTTTGCGGACGTGGGTGATGTACGCGTCGACGTCCACGTCGAGATGGGGAATCAGGTCGATTTTGTTGAGCAGCACCACGTCGACCGACCGGAACATCACCGGATACTTCAGCGGCTTGTCCTCGCCCTCGGTCACCGAATAGACCATGGCTTTGGCGTGCTCGCCGACGTCGAACTCGGCCGGGCAGACGAGATTGCCGACGTTCTCGATGACCACCAGGTCCAGAACGGCGAGGTCGAGGCCCGCCAGTGCGCGGTTGATCATCGGCGCGTCGAGATGGCATTCGCCGCCAAATCCGTTGCTGGTATTGAGCAGTGAGACCTGGGCGCCGCGGCCGGTGAGCTTGGCAGCGTCCAGATCGGTGGCGATATCTCCCTCGATCACCCCGATCGCGAGCTCGCCGGCGAGCTCGTCGAGCGTCGCCTGCAAGACGGTGGTCTTGCCCGAACCGGGAGAGCTCATCAGGTTGAGGGCCCGGACCCCGCTGTTCTCGAACGCCGCCCGGTTGGCGTCGGCGAGCAGGTCGTTCTCGGCGAAGATCGCCTCCAGCACGTCGATGCGCTGGCCGCCGGTCCGGTAGCGGCTGTGATCGCCGTGGTCGTGGGGCAGTTCGCTGTGTTCATGGGTGTGCACGGTCCCGTCGTCGTGCCGATGGAATCTACCCATGTTCAACACCTTTCGACGTGACGCCTCACGACGCCCCCCTTGTCACGAGACATCCATCGACGTCACCAAGAATTCGTTGCCGCGCAGCACCTCGACGTCGGAACTGTCGCACCGCGGACACCAGATCGACCACGGCGAGATGATCTCCGATTGCCGGCCGCAGGCCCGGCATGTCACTTCGGCGCTGACGCATTCGAGTTCCAGTTCGGCGTCCGGCATGTCCTCGGCGTCCCGCACGAGCGTCCAGCAGAAGGACAACGACTCCGGCACCACCTGGCGAAGCGCGCCGACCCGCACGCGCACCACGTCGACGTGCCGGCCGTCGGCGTGATCCCTGATCACGCCGGCGATCGCTTCGCACAGTGACAGCTCATGCACCGCGGATCACCGGTGTCCGGGGTCCGTCCGACGGCTGGGCTGAACCGAAGGAGCCCATGAGCACTGTTCTACACCCGAAAGACGGATTTCGGTGAGCCTGGCTTAGGTCAGGGTTTCGGCTCCGAGATCACCGGGGCCCCACTTCTCCTCGATGCGGCCGTAGCGCCAGACGAGCAGGGCCACCGCCCACGTGACGACGAACATGCCGACGACGACGTAGCCGACGGCGTTGAGGTCAAGCCCGCCGACCCAGTTCCAGAACGCGCCCCGCCAACCGAATTGGTCGGCGAACAGGACGAGGAGCTCGACGCTGCCGATGAGCAGGGCGACCGCCACCGACAGCGCGGTGATGATGATGTTGTAGTAGATCTTGCGCACCGGATTGGAAAAGGCCCAGCCGTAGGCGAAGTTCATGAACGAGCCGTCGATGGTGTCCAGCAGGCACATGCCGGCGGTGAACAGCACCGGCAGGCACATGATGGCGTACCACGGCAGCCCGGCGGCGGCGCTGGTGCCGGCCAGCACCAGGAGCGCGATCTCGGTGGCGGTGTCGAAACCCAGGCCGAACAACAACCCGACCGGATAGCAATGCCAGGACTTGGTGATCGACTTGGTGAGGCGGCCGAGCAACCGGTTCATCAGTCCGCGGCTTTGCAATTGCCGCTCCAGTTCGGCCCCGTCGGTCTCGGGGTCGTATTCGCCCCGCCGTATCCGGGCGAACACGCGCAGGATGCCGACCAGGACGATGACGTTGAGAAGCGCGATCGCATACAGGAAGACGCCGGAGACGCTGGTGCCGATCAACCCCGTGTAGTGGTGCAGCGCCGAGGAGTCGTCTCTGATCGGCCCGACGACCGTTTTCACCCCGCACGCCAGCAGCAGCGCCAACCCGAAGACCACCGTGGAGTGGCCCAGCGAGAAGAAGAAGCCGACGGCCAGCGGGCGCTGACGAGAGTTCATCAGCTTGCGGGTGGTGTTGTCGATGGCGGCGATGTGGTCGGCGTCAAAGGCATGCCGCATGCCCAAGGCATAGGCCGTCAATCCGATGCCGACACCAAAAGCCTTGCCGCCCAAGCTGTATTGGGCCGGTGCCACGACGAAAACCAGGGTGACCCAGCCGAGCAGGTGCAGCGCGACGATGACGGCCAGCATCGAGGCCGAGCGCCACCACTCCGCCGGCTCCAGGGCGCCGAGAAGCCTGGTCGCCCATGACGGCCGCCAGTCGATCTCGGTGCTGGCCACGGGGGGTCCTTCCGGGGCGTCCTTGCGGTATCGGGCAGGCAACAACCGGCACGACTGTAAGTTCCGTGTCGCACCAGATGCAAGTGAGTCGCAGAATCGTGGAGCCTTGATCGGGGCGAAAGCTGGCGATCCCGGCGCCGCGGCGTGACACTGAAGCGGTGACGCCCAAGCCGCCACTGTTGGATCCGTCGGTCACCGAGAGGATCGGCGATCTGCTGCGCGCCCGCGGGCTGCGGCGGATGGCGTCACGGATCCAGGTGCTGGCGGTGCTCGAACCGGTCAACGGACACCTGTCGGTGGCCGAGATCGACAAGCGGATGCGTGAGTGCCTGCCCCCGGGAGCCCAGGCGCCCGACGTCGCCACCGTCTACCGCACCGTGACCACCCTGGTCGATCAGGGGGTGCTGCACGCGCTGACCCTCGACGGCGGCGTCACCACCTACGGGCTGGCCACCGCACCGCACCACCACGCGGTATGTACGAACTGCGGCACGATCATCGAGGTGCCCGCCCGCCGGCTGAGCCTGGCGCTCGAGCATGCGATCGCGGGCAGTTCTTTCGCGCTGTCGGAGGCGGCCGGGCTGACGCTGCACGGCCTGTGTCCCCAGTGTCAGGACGACAAACCGGTCGCCCGCCCGCGCCGCCGCTGAGGTCGGTGCAGGCCCAGTAGCGCGTTCTCCACCACCTCGGGCAGCGCGGGATGGATCCAGTACTGCCCGCGGGCCATCTGCGGGGCGGTCAGCCCGAAGCTCATCGCCTGGATCAACGGCTGGATGATCGACGAGGCCTGATGACCCATGATGTGCGCGCCCAGCAGGCGCCCGGTGCCGCGCTCGGCGATGAGCTTGACGATCCCGGTGGTGTCCTCCGACGCCCAGCCGTATGCGACGTCGCCGTAGTCCTGGATCTTCACCGAAATCTTGAAACCCTGTGCGATGGCCTGGTTTTCGGTCAGACCGACGCAGGATATCTGGGGATCGGTGAACACCGCGGACGGCACGTAGCGATGGTCGGTGACGGCCATCGCTTCGGTGTCGTCCCAGTCGCGGAGCAGATTGTGTCGCACGACGCGCGCCTCGTGGTTGGCGACGTGCTTGAGCTGATACGGCGACGAGACGTCGCCGAGTGCGAAAACGCCGGGGGCGGTGGTCCGCTGGTATTCGTCGACGACGACGCGGCCGTCCTCGACGGTGACGCCGGCCTGTTCGGCGTCGAGCAGATCGCCGTTGGGCACGCGGCCGGTCGCCACCAGCAGCGCGTCGGCGTTCACGGTGCGACCGTCGTCGAGGCGCAGCGCGACGCCCGAGCCGCGGTCGGTGACGCCCACGACGTTGCGGTGGGTGTGCAGCTCCCATTTGTTCGCCGCGATGCGGGTGAAGCGTTCGCAGAGGACGTCGTCGCAATGCCGCAGCAGGATCGAGCCCCGGACCACCATTGTGACCCGCGAGCCCAAACAGGAGAAGATGTGGGCGAATTCGGCGGCTACGAAGCCGCCTCCGACGATCACCAAATGCTCCGGCAGTTCGGGGATTCGCATGATCGTGTCGCTGGTGTGGTAGGTCGCACCCGACTCGAGGATCGCCGGGGGAACCACGGCCCGCGCCCCGGCCGCGATCACCACCTGGTCGGCGGTGAACTCGTCGCCGGCATCGGTGCGCAACAGGTAGCGCCCGTCGGCCTGGACGGGACCGAACCGGGTGTGCTGTTTGTACACATCGATATTGGGCGCGGAATTTCGGTAGTCCTCACCGCTGACCCCGATCGGATCGATGCGGCCGAAGACGCGCGAGACCATGTCGTCCCAGCGGATCCGCTCGATGCGCGCGTCGACGCCGTAACGCGCCGCCTCCCGGATGGTCTGGGCGACCTCGGCGGCATAGACGAACATCTTGGTCGGGATGCACCCGACGTTCAGGCACGTGCCCCCGAAGGTGCCCTGCTCGCAGATCGCCACCCGCTTGTCGTCAAAGCGGTCGTCGAGAATGGTGTTGCCCGAACCGGTTCCGATGATTGCGACGTCGTAGGTCTCCACCCCGTCACCCCTTTCCCAACGACGGCGAGGTGTCGTTGTTGTTGGTGGGCAGGTACTCGTCCAGCCAGAGATCCAGTTCCCGATAGGCGGCGTCGCGCGGGCGGTCCAGCGACAAGAACACGTCGTGTTTGGCATCGACCACCGGGACGATGCTGCTGCGGTTGCCGACACAGCCTGCCCACCTGGCGATCTGGGTGACGTCGAGAACGGCGTCGCCGCACCGCATCGACGCCGGATCCGCGGTCTCCTGCACGCTGTGGTCCGACCGCAGGATCAGATTCGGCACGCCGACGTCGAGGCCGCGGTGCAACCGGGCCTGGCCGCGCCGGATGGCGTGCAGCCAGCCGAAGGTGATCGGGAAGCCGCCCACGGGTTTCCACTGCAGGTTGTAGTCGAATTGCCCGTCGTAGTCGCGGTGCAACGTGGTGCCGTAGCCGCCCTCAACGGGTGGCCGGGCCACGCCCTTGGACCGCACCCGGGACAGGCCCGCGATCACCGCCACGGTCGCGGAATGCCGCAGAACGGCCGGGCCGGGCAGCTCCAGGAACGGGCTGTTGAGCACCAGCCCGCCAATGTTGGCGTGCGCGGCTGGGTTGCGGCGGCGCAACCGATCCAGCCACAACGACACGATGAGCCCACCCAGGGAATGCCCGTACACCAGCACCGTGCGGGCCTGCGAGCTCACGATGCCCAGGGCGTGCTCGAGTTCGGTGTCGTAGTTGGCGAGGTCGGTGATGAAGTGCGGGGTTTGGCCGTCACGCCGCGACCGGCCGCACTTGTGAAGGTCCAGCGCGTAAAAGGCGAAGCCGCGGGCGGCGAAGTGATCGGCCAGCTCGGTGTGAAAGAAGTAATCGGTGTAGCCGTGGACCGCCAGCACCGCCCGCCCGGCTGGACGCGGCTGGCCGCCGTCCGGTGCCGGTTCGGCCCCGCGCCGGATCAGCGTCGCGACGATGTCGCCCTCGCCGGCGGGATCGGAGCCCAACGCGACGGTGCGCTGCCAATATCCGGGTAGGACATCGGGCACCCAGCCAGTCACGAGGCAAGCTTAGAGCTTTTGCTGGGCACGGGGAGCCGCGCGCCGTTCGCGCCCGCTTGGCCTCGGGATAACCTGGGGATCGGCCCAGTCGAGGGAAGGACCAGCAACCCGGTGTCATCGCTAGCCACAGCCATGCGGACGGACGTCGTGCTGGTGGGCGCGGGCATCATGAGCGCGACGCTGGGTGCGTTGCTGCGCCGGCTGCAGCCGGATTGGTCGCTGACCTTCGTCGAGCGTCTCGATGGCGTCGCCGCCGAAAGCAGCAGTCCCTGGAACAACGCGGGCACCGGGCATTCGGCGTTGTGCGAGCTCAACTACACCCCGCGGCGCGCTGACGGCTCGATCGACATCGGCAAAGCGGTGCGCGTCAATGAGCAGTTCCAGGTGACCCGCCAGTTCTGGGCTTACGCCGTCGAGAACGGCATCCTGACCGATCGGCGCTTCGTGACCCGCGTCCCGCACGCGAGTTTCGTGCGCGGGGCGCAGGGTGTCGAGTATCTGCGGCGACGCCGGCAGGCCCTGGCCGCCAACCCGCTGTTCGCCGGGATCGAATTGATCGAGGATGCTGACGAGTTCGCGCGCCGGTTGCCGTTCATGGCCGCCAAACGCGACTTCTCCACGCCGACCGCGCTGAACTGGGCGGCCCACGGCACCGATGTCGACTTCGGTGCGCTGTCGCGACAGCTGGTCGGGTTCTGCGTGCGCAGCGGCGCGACGGCCCTGTTCGGACACGAGGTCCGCAACCTGAACCGGCGGTCCGACGGCGGCTGGACGCTGCTAATCCGCAATCGTCACAACGGCGAAAAGCGCCGGTGTGACGCCAAATTCGTGTTTGTCGGTGCCGGTGGTGGCGCGCTGCCGCTGCTGCAGAAGGCCGGCATCGGCGAGGTCAAGGGTTTCGCGGGGTTCCCGATCGGCGGCCGGTTCCTGCGCGCCGACAACCCGGCGCTCACCGCCGCACACCGGGCCAAGGTGTACGGGGCGCCCGCGCCCGGGGCCCCGCCCCTGGGGGCGCTGCATCTGGACCTGCGCTATGTCCACGGCAAGCCGTGGCTGGTGTTCGGCCCCTACGCCGGCTGGTCACCGAAGTTCTTGAAACACGGGCACTTTACCGATCTGCCCCGCTCGGTGAAGCCCCACAACCTGGCCTCGCTGGTCGGTGTCGGCGCCACCCAGCTCACGCTGGTCAAATATCTACTCGGCCAGCTGAGGCTCTCCGAACCGGACCGGCTGCGCGTGTTGCGCGAATTCGCGCCCACCGCAGTGGGTTCCGACTGGGAGTTGACGGAGGCCGGCCAGCGCGTGCAGGTGATCCGGCGCGACAAACGCAAAGGCGGGGTACTCGACTTCGACACCGCGGTGGTGGGGGCTGCCGATGGAAGCATCGCGGGCCTGCTCGGCGGCTCGCCGGGGGCGTCGACCGCGGTACCGATCATGCTCGATGTCTTGGAACGGTGCTTTGCCAACCGTTTTCAGGCGTGGCTGCCCGCGCTCAAAGAGATGGTTCCGTCGCTGGGGGCGACGCTGTCGAATGAGCCGGCGCTCTACGACGAGGTTTTTTCGTGGGGGACGAAAGTATTGGGGTTGGGCGACGATGTAGAGCGGAGCGATGAGGAGGAGCGGCGCAATTGAGACGCGGCGGCGACGATGCAGAGCGGAGCGATGAGGAGGAGCGGCGCAATTGAGCGAAGCACTGCGGCGTATCTGGGCCAAAGACCTTGATGCCCGGACACTTTACGAGCTGCTCAAGCTGAGGGTGGAGGTGTTCGTCGTCGAACAGGCGATCCCGTATCCGGAGTTGGACGGCCGTGACCTGCTCGCCGAAACCCGGCACTTCTGGCTGGAAACCGCCGACGGCGAGGTGATCTGCACGCTGCGCCTGATGGAGGAGCACGCCGGAGGCGAGAAGGCATTCCGCATCGGGCGGCTGTGCACCAAACGCAGCGCCCGCGGGCAGGGCCACACCACCCGGCTGCTGCGCGCCGCCCTGGCCGAGGTGGGCGACTACCCGTGCCGGATCAACGCGCAGACCTATTTGGCGGACATGTACGCCCAGCACGGATTCGTGCGCGACGGCGACGATTTCCTCGACGACGGCGTCCCGCACGTGCCCATGCTGCGGCCCGGCTCCGGTCTGGCGGCCCAGCCGTGAGGGCCTACCCGTTCAGCGCCATCGTCGGGCACGACCAGCTGCGGCTTGCCCTGCTGTTGTGCGCCGTGCGCCCCGAGATCGGCGGCGCGCTCATCCGCGGCGAGAAGGGCACCGCCAAGTCGACGGCCGTGCGCGGCCTGGCGGCGTTGCTGTCCGCCGCGACCGGCAGCGACTCCGGCCTGGTCGAAATGCCGCTCGGGGCAACCGAAGACCGGGTGATCGGTTCACTGGATCTGCAACGGGTGCTGCGCGACGGCGAGCATGCGTTTTCGCCGGGACTGTTGGCCCGCGCGCACGGCGGAGTGCTCTACGTCGACGAGGTCAACCTGCTGCACGATCATCTCGTCGATGTGCTGCTCGACGCCGCGGCGATGGGGCGGGTGCACATCGAACGCGACGGCATCTCGCATTCGCATGAGGCGCGGTTCGTGTTGATCGGCACGATGAATCCCGAAGAGGGCGAACTGCGTCCGCAGCTGCTGGACCGGTTCGGGCTCACCGTCGACGTGCACGCCTCACGCGACGTCGACGTGCGGGTGCAGGTCATCCGGCAACGGATGGCTTACGAGGCCGACCCGGACGGTTTCGCCGAGCGTTATGCCGGCGCTGATGCCGAGCTGGCACGGCGCATCGCCACGGCGCGCTCCCTTGTCGACGATGTGGTGTTGCCCGACAACGAGTTACGACGCATCGCGGCGTTGTGCGCGGCGTTCGACGTCGACGGCATGCGCGCGGATCTGGTGGTGGCCCGCACCGCCGTCGCGCACGCCGCCTGGCGTGGCGCGCCCACCGTCGAGGAACAGGACATCCGGGTGGCCGCCGAGCTGGCGCTGCCTCATCGGCGCCGCCGCGATCCCTTCGACGACCCGGGCATCGACCGCGACCAGCTGGACGAGGCCCTGGCGCGGGCCGGCGCCGACCCGGACCCGGAGCCCGACCCACCCGGCGGTGGTCAATCGTCAGGAACTGAACAGGATGCGCCGCAACAGAATTCGGGAGATACCTCCGCGGTGCAGCCACCGAAGGCGAGGCCCAGCGCACCGCCGTCGAAAACCTTCCGCACCCGAGCGCTGCGGGTTCCCGGTGTCGGGGAAGGCGCGCCGGGGCGGCGGTCGCGGGCGCGCAACGCCAGCGGCAGCGTCATCGCCGCCACCGACGGGGACGACACGAGCTGCGGCGGGCACGGGCTGCACCTGTTCGCCACCCTGCTTTCGGCCGCCGAGCGGGCCGGGGCGGGGCCGCTGCGTCCCGGGCCTGACGATGTGCGGCGCGCCGTACGCGAGGGGCGCGAAGGCAACCTGGTGATCTTCGTCGTGGACGCCTCGGGCTCGATGGCCGCGCGGGACCGGATGGCGGCGGTCAGCGGCGCCACACTGTCGCTGTTGCGCGACGCCTATCAGCGCCGCGACAAGGTCGCCGTGATCACCTTCCGGCACCAGGAGGCGCGATTGTTGTTGCCCCCGACCTCTTCTGCGTACATCGCCGGCCGCCGACTGGCCCGGTTCGACACCGGCGGCAAGACCCCACTGGCCGAGGGCCTGCTGGCCGCGCGTGAGCTGATCGTCCGGGAGAAGGCGCGTGACCGGGCCCGCCGCTCCCTGGTGGTGGTGCTCACCGACGGCCGGGCCACCGCCGGACCGGATCCGTTGGGCCGCGCCCGCTCCGCGGCCGCCCGGTTGGTCGCCGAAGGCGCCGCCGCGGTGGTCGTGGACTGCGAGACGTCTTATGTGCGGTTGGGCTTGGCCGAGCAGCTGGCCCGCCACCTCGGTGCTCCGGCCGTTCGGCTCGAGCAGTTGCATGCGGATTCGTTGACGCGTGCTGTGCGCGACGTGGCTTGAGAAAACCCTGAGAAAGGTAACATGTTATGCCGCAAGGCGTTCCGATTCACGTTCCCGATGACGGCCTGACCACCCGGGCGCGCCGCCACACGCCGGTGCTGGCGGTGCACACCGGCGCCGGCAAGGGTAAGTCAACGGCGGCGTTCGGAATGGCGTTGCGGGCCTGGAATGCCGGGCTCTCGGTCGCGGTGTTCCAGTTCGTCAAGAGCGCCAAGTGGAAGGTGGGCGAGGAGGCGGCCTTCGCCGCGCTCGGCGACGTGCACGATCAGCACCAGGCCGGTGCGCCCGTCGAGTGGCACAAGATGGGTGCGGGCTGGTCCTGGACGCGCAAGGCGGGCAGCGACATCGATCACGCGGCGGCCGCGGCCGATGGCTGGGCCGAGGTCGCGCGCCGGCTGGCCGCCCAGCGCCATGACTTCTACGTGCTCGATGAGTTCACCTATCCGCTGAAGTGGGGCTGGGTGGAGGTCGACGAGGTGGTCGAGGTGCTCTCGGCGCGGCCCGGTCATCAGCATGTCGTCATCACCGGACGCGATGCCCCGCAGCGGTTGGTCGATGCGGCGGACCTGGTCACCGAGATGACCAAGGTCAAGCACCCGATGGACGCCGGGCGTAAGGGGCAGAAGGGCATCGAGTGGTGAGTGTTCCCGCTGTGGTCCTCGCCGCGTCCGCCTCCGGCAGCGGAAAAACCACGGTGGCAACGGGTTTGATCGGTGCTTTGCGGCGGGCGGGCCACACCGTGGCGCCGTTCAAGGTGGGGCCGGACTTCATCGACCCCGGCTATCACGGCCTCGCCGCCGGCCGTCCCGGCCGCAACCTCGACCCGGTACTGGTCGGGGAGGGTCTTATCGGCCCGCTGTACGCCCACGGCGCCGGCGGCGCGGACATCGCCGTGATCGAAGGCGTGATGGGGCTGTTCGACGGGCGGATCGGGCCGTCCGCCGCCACCCCCGCCGCCGGATCGACCGCCCACGTCGCCGGACTGCTGGGTGCGCCCGTCGTCCTGGTCGTCGACGCACGCGGTCAAAGCCAGAGCATCGCCGCACTGCTGCACGGCTTTTCGACGTTCGACAACACCACCCGGGTTGCCGGCGTGATCCTGAACCGGGTCGGCTCGGCCCGGCATGAGCAGGTGCTGCGGCAGGCGTGCGAGCAGGCCGGTGTCCCGGTGCTGGGCGCCATCCCGCGCACCGCCGAATTAGAGCTGCCCACACGGTATTTGGGGCTGGTCACCGCGGTGGAGTACGGGCGCCGGGCCCGGCTCGCGGTCGACGCGATGACTGCTTTGGTCGCCCGCCACGTCGACCTCGCGGCGGTGGCTGCGGTCGCGCGAGGCCCGGTCGCGGAACAGCCGTGGGATCCGGCGACGGCCGTGGGGGAGACGCCGCGCCACCGCGCCACCGTGGCCGTGGCGGCCGGCAAGGCCTTCAGCTTCGGCTACGCCGAGCACGCGGAGCTGCTGGCGGCGGCCGGCGCGGACGTCGCCGCATTCGATCCGCTCGGCGACGCGTTGCCCGACGGCACCGATGCGGTGTTGTTGCCCGGCGGTTTTCCCGAACAGTTCACCGCGGAACTGTCCGCCAACGAGGTCGTACGCCGGCAGATCAAGGAACTCGCCGCCGCCGGGGCGCCCATCCACGCCGAGTGCGCCGGACTGATCTATTTGGCCACCGAACTTGACGGCCATCCGATGTGCGGCGTGCTGGACGGGCAGGCACGGTTCACGCCGCAGCTGACGCTGGCCTACCGCGATGCCGTCGTCGTCGCCGATTCCCCGCTCTACACCGCAGGCCAACGGGCCGTCGGGCACGAATTCCACCGCACCGCAGTCACATTCAGCGACGGCTATCAACCGGCATGGATCTACCGGGCCCACGACGCCGACCATGGGGGCGCACCCGTGCGCGAAGGCGTCGTGCACGGCGGTGTGCACGCCTCGTATCTGCACACCCATCCGGCCGCCGCGCCGGACGCGGTGGCGCGCTTCGTCGCACACGCCGCCCGGCCCGCCCGTCCGCGAATGTAACGCCAGGGTGGCAAAAGTTGGGCAAACCCACAGTGGCGTTACGCGCGCGGCGCCAGCATCGACAACCACTAAGCTTGCCGGGTGACTGAGAGCGCCTACCTCGTCGGCCTGCGGCTGACCGGCAGGAAGGTCGTCGTCGTCGGCGGCGGCACCGTTGCCCAGCGCCGGCTGCCGTTGCTCATCGCCAGTGGCGCCGATGTCCACGTCATCTCCCGCAGCGCCACCAGGTCGGTCGAGGCGATGACCGGAATCACCCTGGCATTGCGCGAATACCGCGGCGGCGACCTCGACGGGGCCTGGTACGCGATCGCGGCCACCGATGACCCGCGCGTCAACGAGGCCGTGGTCGCCGAGGCCGAAAGCCGCCAAATCTTCTGCGTCCGGGCGGACATCGCCATCGAGGGAACCGCGGTAACGCCGGCATCGTTCAGCTACGCGGGATTGTCCGTCGGCGTCCTGGCCGGCGGAGAGCACCGGCGCTCGGCGGCGATCCGCTCGGCCATCCGGGAGGCATTGCAGACCGGGGTCATCACCCCCGAAGGCCCGGTGAGCTCCGACGCCGTCAAGGGCAGCGTGGCGCTGATCGGCGGCGGTCCCGGTGACCCGGAACTGATCACCGTGCGCGGCCGCCGGTTGCTCGCTCAGGCCGACGTCGTTGTCGCCGACCGCCTCGCGCCGCCCGAACTGCTCGCCGAACTACCGCCGCACGTGGACGTCATCGACGCGGCCAAGATTCCCTACGGGCGGGCGATGGCCCAGGACGCCATCAACGACGTCATGATCGAACGCGCCCGGGCCGGAAGCTTTGTGGTGCGCCTCAAGGGGGGCGACCCCTTCGTGTTCGCCCGCGGCTACGAGGAGGTGCTCGCGTGCGCCGACGCCGGCATCCCGGTCACGGTGGTGCCGGGTGTGACAAGCGCCATAGGTGTGCCCGCATTGGCGGGCGTTCCCGTCACCCATCGGGCGATCAATCACGAATTCGTCGTGGTCAGCGGCCATCTCCCGCCCGGGCATCCCGAATCGTTAGTGAATTGGGACGCGCTGGCCGCACTGTCGGGCACTATCGTTTTGCTGATGGCGGTCGAGCGCATCGAACTCTTCGCCCAGGCCCTGTTGAAGGGCGGTCGACCTGCGGATACGCCCGTACTGGTGGTGCAGCATGGAACGACGGCCGCTCAACATACTTTGCGGGCCACCCTGGCCGACACGCCCGAGAAGATTCGGGCCGAAGGTATCCGACCTCCCGCGATCGTCGTGATCGGGGCTGTGGCGGCTTTCGGGGTTTAAACGGTTCTTAAGATTACTGTAAGGTAACCCTTTATGACGGCTCTCAACGACTCAGAGCGCGCTGTCCAAAACTGGACGTCTGCACGCCCCGATCGTCCGGCCCCGGCGCGCCCGGCGGAGACCGCCTCAAAGCCCCCGGCGGAGACCGCCTCAAATCGCATCAGCAAGTACTACCCGGCGTGGCTGCCGTCGCGACGCTTCATCGCGGCCGTCGTCGCCATCGGCGGTATGCAGCTGCTTGCGACGATGGACAGCACCGTCGCGATCGTCGCTCTGCCCAAGATCCAAAACGAGCTCAGCCTGTCCGACGCCGGCCGCAGCTGGGTGATCACCGCCTATGTGCTGACATTCGGCGGGCTGATGCTGCTCGGCGGCCGACTCGGCGACACCATCGGGCGCAAGCGCACGTTCATCGTCGGTGTCGCGCTGTTCACCATTTCTTCGGTGCTGTGCGCGGTCGCCTGGGACGAGGCGACCATGGTCATCGCCCGGCTGTCGCAGGGCGTCGGGTCGGCCATCGCCTCGCCGACGGGCCTGGCGCTGGTGGCGACGACGTTCCCCAAGGGGCCGGCGCGTAACTTCGCGACGGCGGTGTTCGCCGCGATGACGGCTATCGGCTCGGTGATGGGTCTGGTGGTCGGCGGAGCGCTGACCGAGGTGTCGTGGCGGCTGGCGTTCCTGGTGAACGTGCCGATCGGCCTGGTGATGATCTATCTGGCCCGCACCGCGCTGCGCGAGACCAACCGCGAGCGGATGAAGCTGGACGCCACCGGCGCCATGCTGGCCACCCTGACGTGCACCGCCGCGGTGTTCGCCTTCTCGATGGGCCCGGAAAAGGGCTGGGTTTCGCTCACCACCGTCGGCTCGGGTGTGGTGGCGATGGGCGCGGCGCTGGCCTTCATCATCGTGGAGCGCAGCGCCGAAAACCCCGTCGTGCCTTTCGATCTGTTCCGTGACCGCAATCGGTTGGCCACCTTCATCGCGATCTTTTTGGCCGGCGGGCTGATGTTCAGCCTGACCGTGTGCATCGGCCTGTACGTGCAGGACATCCTCGGCTACAGCGCGCTGCACGCCGGCGTCGGCTTCATCCCGTTCGTCATCGCGATGGGAATCGGTCTCGGCGTTTCCTCGCAGCTGGTCTCACGGTTCTCGCCACGCGTCTTGACCATCGGCGGCGGCGTCCTGCTGTTCTGGGCGATGCTGTACGGCTGGGCGTTCATGCACCGCGGCGTCGCCTACTTCCCCAACCTGGTGCTGCCCATCGTGGTCGGCGGGATCGGCATCGGCATGGCCGTCGTCCCCCTGACGCTGTCGGCCATCGCCGGCGTGGGTTTCGACCAGATCGGCCCCGTATCGGCCGTCACGCTGATGCTGCAAAGCTTGGGCGGGCCGCTGGTGTTGGCCGTCATCCAGGCCGTGATCACTTCGCGGACACTGTATTTGGGTGGCACCACCGGTCCCGTGAAATTCATGAACGACGCGCAGCTGCAGGCGCTTGACCACGGTTACACCTACGGCCTGCTGTGGGTGGCCGGCGTGGCCGTCATCGTCGGCGCGGCGGCGCTGCTCATCGGCTACACCCCCGACCAGGTTGCGCACGCGCAAGAGGTCAAGGAAGCGATGGACGCCGGGGAGCTGTAGCTCCCTCGCTCTCCGCGAGAGTGCAACTATCGACACCCCTACTCGGGAAACGCGTCGCCAATTGCACTTTCGCGTGCGCGCCTCGACGATGCCGCACGCATCGGCCACCCCCGTACGACAGGTCGTCACGGCCCGCATCGTCGCCATGCCCTTCGCAAGCTAGGCTGGCCCGCTGTGATCACCCGGATGTCTGAGCTGTTTTTGCGCACGTTGCGCGATGATCCCGCCGACGCCGAAGTCGCCAGCCACAAGCTGCTGATCCGGGCCGGCTACATCCGGCCCGTCGCGCCCGGCCTGTACAGCTGGCTGCCGCTGGGGTTGCGGGTGCTGCGCCGCATCGAGCGCATCGTCCGCGAGGAGATGAACGCCATTGGCGGGCAAGAGATCCTGTTTCCCGCCCTGCTGCCCCGCGCGCCGTACGAGGCGACGAACCGGTGGACCGAATACGGCGACTCGGTCTTTCGGCTACAGGACCGCCGCGGCAACGACTACATGTTGGGCCCCACCCACGAAGAGCTGTTCACCCTGACCGTCAAGGGTGAATACAGCTCCTACAAAGACTTTCCGGTCCTGCTCTACCAAATCCAGAACAAATACCGTGACGAGGCGCGGCCGCGGGCCGGCATCCTGCGCGTGCGGGAGTTTCTGATGAAGGACTCCTACTCCTTCGACATCGACGACGCCGGCCTGGCGGCCGCCTATCACGCGCACCGCGAGGCCTATCAGCGCATCTTCGCGCGCCTGCAGGTGCGTTACGTCATCGTGTCCGCGGTCTCCGGCGCCATGGGCGGCAGCGCCTCCGAGGAGTTCCTGGCCGAAAGTCCGGTCGGCGAGGACACCTTCGTGCGGTGCCTGCAGTCCGGCTACGCGGCCAACGTCGAGGCCGTCGTGACCGCCCGCCCCGAGGCGCAGCCCATCGATGGACTGCCCGAGGCGGTGGTCCACGACACCGGCGACACCCCGACCATCGCCACCCTGGTGGACTGGGCCAACACCGCCGACCTGGGGCGCGCGGTCACCGCGGCCGACACGTTGAAGAACGTCCTGCTCAAGGTGCGCGAACCGGGCGGGGACTGGGAGTTGCTGGCCATCGGGCTGCCCGGTGACCGCGAGGTCGACGACAAGCGGCTGGGCGCGGCGCTCGAACCTTCCGAATACGCGATGCTCGACGACGCCGACTTCGCCAAATACCCCTTCCTGGTCAGGGGATACATCGGACCGAAGGCATTGCAAGGCAACGGTGTTCGCTACCTGGTCGACCCGCGGGTCGTCGACGGCACCAGCTGGATCACCGGGGCCGACGAGCCGGGCCGGCACGTCGTCGGGCTGGTCGCCGGCCGGGATTTCACCGCCGACGGCACCATCGAGGCGGCCGACGTGCGCGACGGCGACCCCTCGCCGGACGGCGCGGGCCCGCTGGTGTCCGCGCGCGGCATCGAGGTCGCGCACATCTTCCAGCTCGGCCGCAAATACACCGACGCGTTCACCGTCGACGTGCTCGGCGAGGACGGCAAGCCGGTGCGCCTGACCATGGGCTCCTACGGCCTGGGGGTGTCGCGGATGGTGGCCGTGATCGCCGAGCAGCACCACGACGAGCTGGGGCTGCGCTGGCCGTCGGCCGTCGCCCCGTTCGACGTCCACCTGGTGATCGCCAACAAAGACGCCCAGGCCCGCAGCGGGGCCACCGAGCTGGCCGCCGAACTGGACCGGCTGGGCGTCGAGGTGCTGCTCGATGACCGGCAGGCCTCGCCCGGCGTGAAGTTCAAGGATGCCGAGTTGCTGGGCGTGCCCTGGATCGTGGTGGTGGGGCGCGGCTGGGCGGACGGCGTGGTGGAGTTGCGCGACCGTTTCGGTGGGCAAACCCGCGAGCTGGCAACCGGGCCGTCGCTGGCCAGCGACATCGCGGCCGCCCTCAACGGTTAGTCGTTGCCGCCCGGGAAGCTTGTCGTGATGGGCCAGGCGCCCAACACGCGGTTCCACCGGGCGGCCATGACCGCGCTCTGAATCAGCGCCGTCGAGGCAAACGCCCGATCCTCGGCGGTCTCGGCGTGTTCGGCGACGACGCGCCACGCGCCCGCGCCGTCGTTCTCCATCCGCACGGCCAGCCGCGCCGCGTCCGCGGGGCTGCCGACCACCATGGGCAGCTGATAGCCGGCCGCGGCGACCGGAGCGGTGACCTTGCGGGCGGTCAGCATCGCGATGACGTCGTCGCGACGCTGGCGGTGCTGATCGAGGGCCTCCACCACCATGCCGTTCACGCTGGGCGGTGACAGCGCCGAGACGATGCCGTAGCCGTAGATCGTCGAGTGTTCGATGGCCAGCGCGTCAGACAGCGCCGCGTTGTCGGCGTCCTTCCCCGAGGTCATATCGACGGCCCCCCGGGCACCAGCGCCACGGTGTAGGACGCCGTGCATGATGCGGCGACCGAGGCGAGCAACCCCGCCCGGTAGCCGGATTCGGTGCCGACCAGGCGAGCCGCGCTGTCGGCCGAGGCGCGCAGCGCGTTGATCACATCGGCCACCGGTGGCGGGGGAGGCGGGGGTCCGGCGGGTTCGGCCTGGCTCGGGCTGGTCGTTTCGCTCGATGACGGCGCAGCGAGCTTGCCGGCGGCGCGCGAGATCTCGGTGGACAGCGCGCGGGCGTGCGCGGCGCGTTGGCTCGCCACCACCGTCAGCGCGGCGGCGACCTGCGGAGGGTTCCCGACGGCCGCGGCGGCGGCAGCCGCCAGCGCGCTGTCGCGGCGGGCTTGGTCCAACGGCCCCAGCAGTTGTTCGACGGGCGGGGCCTTCGGAGCGGACTTGCCGCACGCGGACACCACGCCCAGCGCGGCCAAAGCGACGCCGCCGGAGAGGACGTCTCGCCGGTTGACGAACGGAACTGCGCTAGGCACAAGCACATCCTGCCATCGGCGCGAGAGCGGGTACGAAGCCAGCACGCGATCGCGCCGCCATCCGCGATTCCTGGCGTATCGTGGATAGCTGGTTCTCGCAGAGGATGGCCAGTATGTTCCTCCGCCGGGACACCGGAAGCCGGACGCGAAGCCATCGCGGCGGCGACATCCGCCAGATGACCGGACAACTCAAGATGAGGAGCTCGCCGTGACCACCGGGCTACCGTCGCAGACGCAGGTGATCGAGCTACTCGATGCAGAGTTTGCGCGCGCGGGATACGACATCGAAGACGTGGTCATCGACGCACGCACCCACCCACCGCGCATCACGGTGATCGCCGACGGCGACAACGGCCTCGATCTGGACACGGCCGCCACGCTGTCGCACTCGGCGTCGGCGTTGCTCGACGATCTGGACACCATCGGGGACCACTACGTGCTCGAGGTCTCCTCGCCCGGCGTGGACCGCCCCCTGACCAGCGCGAAGCACTTCCGTCGCGCCCGCGGCCGCAAGGTCGACGTCGTGCTCTCCGATGGATCGAAGCTGACCGGCCGTGTCGGCGAAACGAACGAGGACACCGTCGCGCTGGTGGTGCGCGCGGGCCGCGACTGGGCGATACGTGACATATCACTCGGTGACGTCGTCAAAGCTGTTGTCCAGGTGGAGTTTTCGCCCCCTGCCCAAGCGGAACTGGAACTGGCGAGTATGGGTCAGGGCCGGAGGACGGAGACCGGAACATGAACCGCGCCAGCGACGATGCAGAGCGTAGCGATGAGGAGGAGCGGCGCTGATGAACATCGACATGGCTGCACTGCACGCGATCGAGGTGGATCGGGGCATCTCGGTCAACGAGCTGCTCGAGACCATCAAGTCCGCGCTGCTCACCGCCTATCGGCACACCGAAGGTCATCAGAACGACGCGCGGATCGAGATCGACCGCAAGACCGGTGTCGTCCGGGTGATCGCGCGGGAGACGGACGAAGACGACAACGTCATCAGCGAATGGGACGACACCCCCGAGGGCTTCGGGCGCATCGCCGCCACCACCGCACGCCAGGTGATGCTGCAGCGATTCAGGGACGCCGAAAACGAGCGCACGTACGGCGAGTTCTCCACCCGCGAGGGCGAGATCGTCGCAGGCGTCATCCAGCGTGACAACCGGGCCAACGCGCGCGGCCTGGTGGTGGTCCGGATGGGCACCGAGACGAAGGCCTCCGAGGGCGTGATCCCGGCGGCCGAACAGGTTCCCGGCGAAAGCTACGAACACGGCAACCGCGTGCGGTGCTATGTGATCGGGGTGACCCGCGGGGCCCGAGAGCCGCTGATCACGCTGTCGCGCACGCATCCCAACCTGGTCCGCAGGCTGTTCTCCCTGGAGGTGCCCGAGATCGCCGACGAGTCGGTCGAGATCGTGGCGGTGGCGCGGGAGGCCGGCCATCGTTCCAAGATCGCGGTGAAGTCGAACCTGCCCGGGCTCAACGCCAAGGGCGCCTGCATCGGTCCGATGGGGCAGCGGGTCCGCAACGTGATGAGCGAGCTGTCCGGAGAGAAAATCGACATCATCGACTACGACGAGGACCCGGCCCGCTTCGTCGCCAACGCGTTGTCACCGGCCAAGGTGGTCTCGGTGTCGATCATCGACCAGTCCGCCCGCGCCGCCCGTGTCGTGGTTCCCGACTTCCAGCTGTCACTGGCCATCGGCAAGGAGGGCCAGAACGCGCGGCTGGCCGCCCGGCTCACCGGCTGGCGGATCGACATCCGGGGGGACTCGCCCGCCGCGCCCGGAGGACATCCGGAGAGCGAGCCCGAGCACGGCGCCACCCACGGAATGGCCCACGACCGCTAGCCGCATACCGGCACGAGGCCACACATCCTCGGGTGGTTCTGACCATGGATTCGGTGACGCTAGACTGAGCCGTGATCCAGCGCGAGCCTTCGGCCCCGCACCGACACATGGGTGGACCCGTGCGGACGTGTATCGGGTGCCGAAAGCGAGAGTTGGCCGTCGAACTGCTTCGAGTGGTGGCTGTGTCGACCGGGAACGGCGAATTCGCCGTGATCGTTGACACAGGCAGTAGCCTGCCGGGGCGGGGTGCATGGCTGCATCCCGTGTCGCAGTGCGCGCAACAGGCGATCCGGCGGCGGGCTTTCACCAAGGCGCTGCGCATCACCGGTTCACCGGACACCTCCGCGGTGGTCGAGCACATAGAGTTCCTCAGTGCGCGCGATCGCCCGGCAACAGAACAGGTAGCAAAGAACATGAGCACACCGTGAAGTCCCGATGACAATGCGTCATAGCTAAACCCGAGGCGCGGCCCCACGACTGTCGCCTCATAGACAGGAGATGTAGTGGCAGGTAAGGCCCGCGTACACGAGTTAGCTAAGGAACTCGGTGTCACCAGCAAGGAAGTCCTCGCCCGACTGAACGATCAGGGCGAATTCGTCAAATCCGCATCGTCGACGGTAGAAGCGCCGGTGGCTCGCCGGCTGCGCGAGTCCTTCGGGGGCGGCAAGCCCGCGGAGAAGGCCCCCGCGAAGGCCGCAAAAGGCGAGGCCAAGGCCGCCAAGGCCCCCGACAAGTCGCTCGACACGGCCCTCGACAACGCGATCAACAATTCCGGCGGCAACGGCGAAGCGGCCGCGGCGCCCGCTCAGCCCGACGGCTCCGCGACGTCCGCTGCGGCCCAGGCCGCCGGCGCCGCGCCCACTGACGCCCCCGCGCGTCCGGGGCCGGCCCCCGCACGCCCGTCGGCGCCGTCGCCCGGGCAGCCGAAGCCGCCCGCCCCTGGCCAGGCGCCGCAGCCGGGCATGACGCCGGGCCCACGGCCCGGCCCGATGCCCAAGCCCCGCGCCCCGCGCGTCGGCAACAACCCGTTCTCGTCGACGCAACCCGTCGACCGGCCCATCCCGCGTCCGGCGGCGCCCCGTCCCGGAGCGCCCCGCCCGGGCGCGCCGCGACCCGGCGCGTCGCCGGGCAACATGCCACCGCGACCCGGTGGAGCCGCTGGAGCGGGCCGCCCGGCCCGGCCCGGCGCCCCGCGGCCCGGTGGCGGCCGGCCCGGTGGTCCCGGTGGTCGTGACGGCGGAGGCGGCAACTACCGCGGCGGTGGCGGCGGAGTCGGCGCCCCCCCCGGCGGCGGGGGGGGCGGTTTCCGGGGCCGTCCCGGTGGCGGCGGTGGCCGTCCCGGACAGCGCGGCGGTGCGGCCGGCGCGTTCGGCCGTCCCGGTGGTGCTCCGCGGCGTGGCCGCAAGTCGAAGCGGGCGAAGCGCGCCGAGTACGAGAACATGCAGGCGCCGGTCGTCGGTGGCGTGCGGTTGCCGCACGGCAACGGCGAGACGATCCGGCTGGCACGCGGCGCGTCGCTGAGCGACTTCGCCGACAAGATCAACGCCAACCCGGCCTCACTGGTGCAGGCGCTGTTCAACCTCGGCGAGATGGTGACGGCCACCCAATCGGTGGGCGACGAGACGCTCGAGCTGCTGGGCAGCGAGATGAATTACGTCGTCCAGGTCGTCAGTCCCGAGGACGAGGACCGCGAGCTGCTCGAGTCGTTTGACCTGACCTACGGCGAGGACGAGGGCACCGAGGAAGACCTGCAGACGCGTCCGCCGGTGGTGACCGTGATGGGTCACGTCGACCACGGTAAAACCCGACTGCTGGACACCATCCGGAATGCGAGCGTCCGCGAGGCCGAGGCCGGTGGCATCACCCAGCACATCGGCGCCTACCAGGTGACCGTCGACTTCGACGGCACCGAGCGGCCGATCACCTTCATCGACACCCCGGGTCACGAGGCGTTCACCGCCATGCGTGCCCGCGGCGCCAAGGCCACCGACATCGCGATCCTGGTGGTCGCCGCCGACGACGGCGTGATGCCGCAGACGGTGGAGGCCATCAACCACGCGCAGGCCGCTGACGTGCCGATCGTGGTGGCGGTCAACAAGATCGACAAGGAAGGCGCCGACCCGGCCAAGATTCGTGGCCAGCTCACCGAATACGGTTTGGTGGCAGAGGATTTCGGTGGCGATACGATGTTCGTGGACATCTCGGCAAAGGTGGGCACCAACATCGAGGCCTTGGAGGAGGCGGTGCTGCTGACCGCCGACGCCGCCCTGGACCTGCGGGCAAACCCCGACATGGAGGCCCAGGGGGTGGCGATCGAGGCCCACCTGGACCGGGGTCGCGGCCCCGTCGCCACCGTGCTGATCCAGCGCGGCACGCTGCGCGTCGGCGACTCGATCGTGGCCGGCGATGCCTACGGGCGTGTCCGCCGCATGGTCGACGAGCACGGCGACGACGTCCACGAGGCGCTGCCGTCGCGGCCGGTGCAGGTCATCGGCTTCACGTCGGTGCCCGGCGCCGGTGACAACCTGCTGGTCGTCGACGAGGACCGGATCGCCCGCCAGATCGCCGACAAGCGCAGCGCCCGCAAGCGCAACGCGCTGGCGGCGCGTACGCGCAAGCGGATCAGCCTGGAGGACCTGGATTCGGCGCTGAAGGAGACCAGCCAGCTGAACCTGATTCTCAAGGGCGACAACGCCGGTACGGTCGAGGCGCTCGAAGAGGCCCTGATGGGCATCCAGATCGACGACGAGGTGGCGCTGCGCGTCATCGACCGCGGTGTCGGTGGCATCACCGAAACCAACGTCAACCTGGCGTCGGCCTCGGATGCGGTGATCATCGGCTTCAACGTGCGGGCCGAGGGCAAGGCCACCGAGCTGGCCAACCGCGAAGGCGTGGAGATCCGCTACTACTCGGTGATCTACCAGGCGATCGACGAGATCGAAAAGGCCCTGCGCGGGATGCTCAAGCCGATCTACGAGGAGAGCCAGCTGGGCCGCGCCGAGATCCGGGCGATCTTCCGGTCCTCGAAGGTGGGCATCATCGCCGGCTGCATGATCAGCTCCGGTGTGGTGCGGCGCAATGCCAAGGCCCGGCTGCTGCGCGACAACGTCGTGGTCACCGAGAACCTCACGATCAACTCGCTGCGGCGCGAAAAGGATGATGTCACCGAGGTCCGCGAGGGCTTCGAATGCGGTATGACGCTGGGCTATTCCGACATCAAGGAAGGCGACATCATCGAGTCCTACGAGTTGGTAGAGAAAGAACGCGCCTGATAACCGCCGACGATGCGGAGCGAAGTGATGAGGAGGAGGCGGTGAATCGACCCACCGCCGACGATGCAGAACGAAGTGATGAGGAGGAGGCGGTGAATCGACATGGCTGACCCGGCCCGGGCCCGCCGCCTGGCCAAGCGGATCAACACGATCGTCGCCTCGGCGATCGAGTTCGAGATCAAGGACCCCGGGCTGGACGGCGTCACGATCGTCGACGCGAAGGTGACCGCCGACCTGCACGACGCCACGGTGTTCTACACGGTGATGGGGCGCACGCTGGACGAAGAGCCGGATTACGGTGCCGCCGCCGCCGCGCTGGAGCGGGCCAAGGGCGCGCTGCGCACCATGGTCGGCGCGGGCACCGGCGTCCGCTTCACCCCTACCCTCACGTTCACCCGCGACACCACGTCGGACAACGTGCAGCGGATGGACGAGTTGCTGGCGCGCGCTCGCGCCGCGGACGCTGATCTGGCGCGGGTTCGTTCTGGCGCCAAGCCGGCTGGGGAGGCCGATCCATACCGGGATAGCGGATCGGGCGTCGAGCCCGGCCTCGACGGGAGCATCGGTGACGACGACCAACGCGAATACTGAACTGGCCGGAGTGGGCGCACGCATCGACGCGGCGGCCGCCGTCGAACTACTGTCGGGCGCCGACACCGTGGCGGTGATCGCCCATGTGCATCCCGACGCCGACACCATCGGCGCCGGGCTGGCGCTGGGTTTGGTGCTCGACAAATGCGGTAAGCGGGTGGAGGTCAGTTTCGCCGAGCCGGCTGGGCTGCCCGAATCGCTGGCCTCGCTGCCGGGCTGCCGGCTGCTGGTTGCTCCGGAGGCGATGCGCCGCGACGTCGATCTGGTTGTCACCGTTGACGTTCCGAGCGTCAAGCGGCTGGGAGCGCTCGGCGACCTGACCGTGTCGGGCGCCGAGGTGCTGGTGATCGACCACCACGCCTCCAACGACTTGTTCGGCACCGCCAATTTCGTTGACGTGTCGGCGGATTCGACCACCATGCTGGTCGCCGACATTCTCGACGCGTGGGGCAAGCCCCTCGACCCCGACGTCGCGCACTGCATTTACGCCGGCCTGACGACCGACACCGGATCGTTCCGCTGGGCCAGCGCGCGCGCCCTCCGCCTGGCCGCCCGGCTGGTCGACGCCGGCGTGGACAACGCCGCGATCAGCCGAACGCTGATGGACACCCACCCCTTCGGGTGGCTGCCGCTGCTGTCGCGCGTGCTGGCGTCGGCCCAGTTGCTGCCGGGCGCCGCCGGCGGGCGGGGGCTGGTGTATGCCGTTGTCGGCAACCAGGATTGGATCACTTCACGCCCCGAGGAAGTCGAGAGCATCGTCGACATCGTGCGGACCACGCAGCAGGCGGAGGTGGCCGCGGTCTTCAAGGAGATCGCGCCGCAACAGTGGTCGGTGTCGATGCGCGCCAAGGCCGAGGTGGATCTGGCGGCGGTCGCGTCCGGGTTCGGCGGCGGTGGGCACCGGCTGGCGGCCGGCTACTCGACCACCGGCTCGATCGACGACGTCGTGGCGTCGCTGCACACCGCCCTCGGGTGACCGAAAGGGATCGACCTGGCGCCGGGGGCCGACAGATCGCAGGCCTGGCGCTGCCCGCGCTGGGAGTGCTGGCGGCAGAGCCGCTCTATCTGTTGTTCGATACCGCGATCGTCGGCCGACTCGGCGCACTGAGCCTGGCCGGGCTGGCCATCGGGGGACTGCTGCTCAGCCTGGTGGGTTCCGACCTCACGTTTTTGTCCTACGGCACGACGGCACGCTCGGCTCGCCACTTCGGTGCCGGGAACCGGGCTTCGGCGGTGGCCGAGGGCGTGCAGGCGACCTGGTTGGCGCTGGGGCTGGGCGCGCTCGTCGTGGTCGTGGTGCAGACCGCGGCGGTGCCGCTGGTATCGGCGATCGCCGGCGGCAAAGTGGGGGGAGAGGCGATCGCCGGCATGGCGCTGCCGTGGCTGCGGATCGCGATCTTCGGCGCTCCGGCAATTTTGGTGTCGCTGGCGGGCAACGGGTGGCTGCGCGGCGTGCAGGACACCATCCGCCCGCTGCGTTATGTGGTTGCCGGCTTTGGGCTTTCGGCGCTGCTGTGCCCCCTGTTGGTCTACGGCTGGCTGGGGTTGCCGCGATTGGGGCTGGCCGGCTCGGCGGTGGCCAATCTGGCGGGCCAGTGGCTGGCCGCCGTGTTGTTCGGACGTGCGCTGCTGGCCGAGCGGGCACCGTTGCGGCTGGACCGCACCGTGTTGCGGGCCCAACTCGTCATGGGTCGCGATCTGGTGGTGCGGACGTTGGCTTTTCAGGCCTGCTTCGTCTCGGCCGGCGCGGTTGCCGCCCGATTCGGCGCCTCGGCGTTGGCCGCGCATCAGGTGGTCCTGCAGCTGTGGCAGTTCCTTGCGCTGGTTCTGGATTCGTTGGCGATAGCGGCGCAGGCTTTGGTGGGCGCCGCATTGGGCGCCGGTGACGCCGTGCACGCCAAATCGGTGGCGTGGCGGGTGACGGTGTTTTCGGCCGCGGCCGCCGGACTGTTGGCCGCGGTGTTCGCGATCGGGTTTTCCGCACTGCCCGCACTGTTCACCGACGACCGTTCGGTGCTGGCCGCGATCAGGGTGCCGTGGTGGTTCCTGGTGGCTCAATTGCCCTTTGCCGGAATAGTTTTCGCGCTGGATGGTGTGCTGCTGGGCGCAGGGGACGCCGCATTCATGCGCACCGCCACCGTGATCAGCGCGCTGATCGGCTTTTTGCCGTTGGTCTGGCTGTCGCTGGTGTTCGACTGGGGTCTGGCGGGCATCTGGTCGGGACTGACCACGTTCGTGGTGTTGCGACTGATCTTCGTTGGCTGGCGGGCGATCTCGGGCCGCTGGGCGCGCTGACAGCTGTTCGGCCGCCGGTGGCTAAAACGCCCAGCTGCCCGAGCGCTGCACGACGAATCCGTGGTCGCCGCTGGTGGAGTCCAGGCAGGCGACCAGGTTGTCGGCTCCCACCGCGCAGGTGACGTTGAGATAGGTCAACTTCTGGCCCGCGGCCAACAATTTGGCGCCCGACGGCAGCGTGGGCGGGTTGCCGTCGCATCCGCTGTAGGACATGCGGCTCAATTGGTAGCCGGGGCCCTTGAAGTCAACCGACCCCACGACACAATCGCCCGGTCGTGGGCGCCCCCCGTGGATGGGGACGTCGTCCATTCCGGACATGTCCCCCTTGCACTTGATGTCCTGCGAGGGTGGCGGGGCGGGCGCCGGCCCGCCGTAGAAGTCACAGACCAGGGCATACGGGGCGGTAAAGCTGATCCGTGGCGAGGTCCCCCCGGCCCCGGCGCTGAGGTAGCCGTCGGCCGGGACGGCGGTGAAGCCGTCGAGATTGGGGAAGTTCGGTGGTGGCTGCGCGGCCGCGAGCGGCGCGCCGACCACGAGCGCCGATGCCGCCAGCGTCAGGCCGGCGAGCACCCTGCTGATTCCGACGACCGCATGCATCACCCGATCGTATTGGGTGGCCGAAATCCGGCCCAAACGGACCGCCAGAGACCGGCCCCGTCAGCGGACCTGGGCCCGCCCCCGTTGCAGCACGGCCTCGCGGTTGGCAGCGATGTCGTCGCCGCTGGTCCGGAATTGCCGGGCCGCCATCGCCTCCTGCCAGAGCCCCGCGCCGGTCTGCGCGTCGTCGATGCGGTGATAGGACGCCAGCAACGCCCGGACCGCGTCCTGGTTGTTCCCGACGATCGACGCCGCGACCGCCCGGGCGGCGCCCAGCAGTTGCTCGTGCGGCACCACCTCGGTCACCAGGCCGGCGCGCAGCGCGTCGGCGGCGGACAGGTAGTCGCCGGTCATGCTCATCCGCCGGGCCAGGCCGATGCCCACCTTCTGCGGTAACCGCACGCTCAGCCCCCAGGTGGGCAGCAAGCCCACCCGGGCGTGCGTGTCGGCGAAGCGGGCGTTCTCCGAGGCGATCAGGATGTCGCAATACAGCGCCAGCTCCAGCCCGCCGGTCACCGCGGCGCCGTTGATTGCTCCGATCACCGGCTTGCTCATCGCCGGCCACCGCGGCGAGATGTCCGGAAGCGCCGAAGAACCACCGAGCTCCTTGAGATCCAGTCCCGCGCAGAACACCGGGTCGGCGCCGGTCACGATGACGACGTCGACGTCGTCGTCGGTTTCGGCGTCGGCCAGCGCGCCGAAAAAGCGGTCCCGTAGCGCCGAGGACAGCGCGTTGCGCGATTGGGGACGGTTCAGGGTCAGGGTGCGGACCCGTTCCGCGGTGTCGATCAGCAGGATCTCGTCGGTCATGACAACACCGTAGAGATGCCCTCGCGAGCAGACGTAAAGGCCCCACGACACGCCCCGGTCAGGAGGTGCTTTTGTGTCTGCTCGTGCGGTAGAGAGCGCCGCGCGCAGCGCTTATCGTGGGGTCATGTGCCGGAACATCACCGAACTGCGCGGTCTACAACCAGCGGCCACCGCCGAGGAAATCGCGGCGGCCGCCCGCCAGTACGTACGCAAGGTCAGCGGCATCACCCACCCGTCCGCCGTCAATGCCGAGGCGTTCGAGGAGGCGGTCGCCGAGGTCACCGAGACGACGACGCGCTTGCTCGGGAAGCTGGCTCCGCGGCGCCAGCCGCCCAAGACGGTTCCGCCGCTGCGCCGGCCCGCGGTGGTGGCCCGGTTAGCCGGTGCGACGTGACGGTGACCGCAACGCTGCCCGCGCTCAAAGAGTGGAGCGCGGCCGTCCACGCCCTGCTCGACGGTCGCCAGCGAGTGCTGTTGCGCAAGGGCGGCATCGGTGAGAAGCGATTCGAACTGGCGGCCCGCGAATTCCTGTTGTTCCCGACGGTCGCGCACAGTCACGCCGAGCGGGTGCGCGCCGAGTATCAAGACTTACTCAAGCCCGCCGCCGCCGACAGCACCGACGACGAGCTCGTGATCCGCGCCGCTGCGAAAGTGGTTGCGGCAGTGCCGGTTAACCGGCCGGACGGCCTTTCCAGCATCGAGGACCTGCACATCTGGACGCCCGAGTCGGTGCGCGCCGACCGGCTCGACTTCCGCCCCAAGCACAAGCTGGCCGTGCTGGTGGTGTCGGTGATCCCGTTGGCCGAGCCGATGCGCCTCGCCCGGGCCCCCGAATACGCCGGCTGTAAGAGTTGGGTGGAACTGGGGGTGCACGCGCCGTTGGCGGCGCCGGTGCACGATGACGACGCGCTAGCCGCGGTCGCCGTCCGCGTCCGCGACGCCGTTGGCTGACAGCTCGGCCGGGCCGACGGGCAACACCAGCCGGGAACGTCCGTAGCGCACGCTGTGGGTGACCGGCGTGGCGTGCCGGGCGGTCAGCACCGGTTCGCCGCCGCCGAGGTTATGCGCGTAGCGCGGGGACCAGCTGCCCGCGATCAGCACCCGGACGCGTGAGCCGGCGCGGAAGCGGTGGGCCACGCCGTCGAGCTCGAGGCGAACGATCTTCTCCGACTTCGGCTTCGCCGCCGTGTGCAGCCGACGGTAGGCCTCGCTGACGTTGCGCGACCGGCCCTTTGCGTCGACCTCGCTCACCCGCACGAACAGGTCGACGTGCGGATTGTCGGCGCCATGCGCGAGCTCGACGACCGGCGTTCCGTAAACGTACAGATCCTGGGTGAGGGTGGCGCTGGTGAAGGCCAGCACATCGTCCCGCGACGCGAGCCGGCCGTCGTCGCGGTAACCGCCATTGGCGGACAGCAGCGGGCCCCCGGTGGTGGGTGTCGGGTCGGCCGGATCGTAGCGAAATGTGGCTGGGGACAGGCGTTTCAGTGTCGGTGCGGTCTCGCCCAGGTAGCCGCCGGGGCGCAGGTACAGCGCGCGCTCGGTGGTGGCCGGCGGCCATTCGGGCAGGCTGCGCCAGGCGTGCGCCCGGTCCACGCCCGTGACGTAAACCCGGACCGGACTGGGCCGGCGCGCGGCGGGAGCGTCGCCCAGATGGGTGCCCAGCCACTCCAGTGACTGCTGGACGCAGGTGGCCAGCCCGGTGGTGAGCAGGTGGGTATGCGTCCACGGGCCGACGGTCAGCGCGACATCGATGCCCCGGCCGCGCAGATGCGCGTACTGCTGCAGCGTCTGCCTGATGAAGATGTCCTGCCAGCCGCCGACCAGCAGCACGGGCACCTGCACGCGGTCCAGCGCCTCGTTGCACCGCAACGCATTCCAGAAGGGATCGTCGGGATCGCTGTGTTCGACCCAGGATTCGAACCACGGTGCGCCCGTGCCGAGCAGGGCCCGCGCGGCGTCACCCAGCGGCGCGGTGGCCGCGGCCCGCGCCACTTTGCGGCGGGTCTGCAACTGGCGCAGCGCGGACCGGGCGCGCACCGGGTCCTCCTGGTGCGCCACCATGTCGCTCCAGCCCAGGAAGTCGTTGACCGCGAAAGCGCCTGTACCCCACACTGATTCGTTGAAGTCGTGCGGTCCCACCGCGATCACCGCGGTGGCCAGTTCCGGCGGGGGATCCTGCAACAGGGCCCACTGGGTGAATCCCAGGTACGACATGCCGATGGTGGCGAAGCGGCCGGTGAACCACGGCTGCTCGCGCAGCCACGCGACGGTGTCGGCGCCGTCGGCGACCTCGTCGGCCATCGGCTCGAAAACCCCGCCCGACCCGAACGTCCCGCGCACGCTCTGCAGCACCACGTGGTAGCCACGCGCGGCATACAACCCGCCGAATATCAGGGTGAACGGAAAGCCGCGCCCGTAGGGGCCGCGGACCAGCAAGGTGCCGGCGGCCGCGGGCGTGGCGGGCGCGTAATGGTCGGCCACCAACTGGACCCCGTCGCGCATCGGCACGCGCACGCGCTCCACGGTGTAGCCGGTGGTCGCGGGCGGCAGACCCAGCAGCCGGCCGAGGGCCTTGCCGCCCAAGTGTTTCAGGGTGTTCAGGGCCGGCTGCGTGGGGCGGATCGAGGTGATGCTCACCCTAGAACTTGTAATACGGCGCGAGGTCGTTGGCGCGCTGCAGGTTGGTCTGCATGCAATCGACCTCGGGGTCGGAGTAGACCGTCGAGTAGTACAGGGCCTGCTGCAGCACCCCGTAGCCGGTCTTGAACACGACCATGCAGGAGTAGAACCAGTAGCTGTTGTGATAGGTCGGCTTGAGCACCCAGTACTGCGCGGCGCGGTGGCCCGCGATCGTCGTCTCGACGGCGTCGGCGGGCAGCGAGGCCTCGTAGGTGCGCCAGATGATGGGCTCGACGGCCACCTGATAGTTACCGGCGTCGAAGTGGCAGCGCAGGCCGTCCTCGTGTTCGGGCGGTGTGAATCCCAGCCCGAGCCGCTGGACGACGTCGAACGGGATGTCCTCGCACGCATCGAACGGGCGCGGATCGGTGGTCGCCACGATGGGGCTCTTCATGGTGGTTTCCATCGGCTGGGCGGTCGACCGCAGCTCGACGGGCCGGTCGCCGCCGCCTGGTGTGGGCGGGGCGGTCAGCAGACCTACCGTGCCCCCGATGGCCGCTGTGAGCAGCGCACCAAGCGCGCCCATCAGACGAACACTGGCGAACACGACACCCCCCTGACGCCGCAGCGGTCCTTTCGGGGGAGTGTACAAGTCGCGCGTGCGGCGTCACAGGCAAACCTGAACTTGTTCTAATTCGCGGGCCCGGCGGCCGCGAAACGGCCTTGCCCGACTCGGGTCGTTAGGGTGGTTATTCGTGGCTGGGCATCAATCGGGGCAGGAATCGACCAACGGTGGGCAACCGACGCTGTGGGCGGTGTCCGACCTGCACACCGGTCACCTCGGCAACAAGCCGGTCACCGAATCGCTGCATCCCTCGTCGCCGGATGACTGGCTGATCGTCGCCGGCGACGTCGCCGAGCGCACCGACGAGATCCGCTGGGCCCTTGACCTGCTGCGACGGCGGTTCGCCAAGGTGATCTGGGTGCCGGGCAACCACGAACTGTGGACCACTACGCGCGACCCTGTGCAGATCTTCGGCAAGGCGCGCTACGACTACCTGGTCAACATGTGCGACGAGATGGGTGTGGTCACGCCCGAGCATCCGTTCCCGGTGTGGACCGAGCGCGGCGGCCCGGCCACGATCGTGCCGATGTTTTTGCTCTACGACTACAGCTTCTTGCCCGAGGGGGCCACGAGCAAAGCCGAGGGCCTGACCATCGCGCGGGACCACAACGTGGTGGCCACCGACGAGTTCCTGCTCTCCTCGGAGCCCTACCCCACCCGCGAGGCGTGGTGCCGCGAGCGTCTGGAGATCACCCGCGCGCGGCTCGAAGGGCTGGACTGGATGACACCGACCGTTCTGGTGAACCATTTCCCGCTGGTTCGCGATCCCTGCGACGCGCTGTTCTACCCGGAGTTCTCGCTGTGGTGTGGAACCACCAAGACCGCCGACTGGCACACCCGCTACAACGCCGTCTGCTCGGTCTACGGCCACCTGCACATCCCGCGCACCACGTGGTACGACGACGTGCGCTTCGAGGAGGTGTCGGTGGGCTATCCGCGCGAGTGGCGGCGCCGCAAGCCGCCGAGCTGGCTGCGTCAGGTGCTGCCGGATCCCCAGTACGCGCCCGGCGACCTCAACGACTTCGGTGGCCACTTCGAGATCACTCCCGAGATGCGGCAACAGGCCACGCAGTTCCGGGAACGGTTGCGGCAGCGGCAATCACGATGACGGGGGAGCACACGCTGGTGTCCTCCGTGCTGCCGGCCTCCGACGGTCTGGCCTACTCCGAGGTGTACACCGATCCGCCCGATCTCGTCGCGCTGCCCGACGAGGAGCCGTTGATCGCGAGGTCGGTGGCCAAGCGGCGCAACGAGTTCATCACCGTCCGGCACTGCGCCCGGGTCGCGCTGGGTGAGCTCGGCCTGCCGCCGGTGCCGATCCTCAAGGGCGAGAAAGGAGAACCCTGCTGGCCCGACGGCGTGGTCGGAAGCCTCACCCATTGCACGGGCTACCGCGGCGCGGTGGTGGGCCGCGCCGATGTGCTGCGCTCGGTGGGCATCGACGCCGAACCGCACGACGTGTTGCCCGACGGCGTGCTCAACGCGATCAGCTTGCCGGCCGAACGCACCGAGATCCCCGCCAACCTGTCGGGAGATCTGCATTGGGACCGAATCCTGTTCTGCGCCAAGGAGGCAACCTACAAAGCGTGGTTCCCGCTGACCAAAAGGTGGCTGGGCTTCGAGGACGCGCACATCACGTTCGAATCCGACGGTCCCGGGGCGGCGACCGGCCGGTTCGTCTCGCGAATCCTGATCGATCCGGCGGCGCTGTCCGGGCCGCCGCTGACCGAGCTGGCGGGCCGGTGGTCGGTCGAACGCGGACTGGTGCTGACCGCCATCGTGCTATGAGCAGTCCGGGCATCGTCGTCGTCGACAAGCCGCCCGGGATGACCAGCCATGACGTGGTGGGGCGCTGCCGACGGATCTTTTCCACCCGCCGGGTGGGGCACGCGGGCACGCTGGACCCGATGGCCACCGGGGTGCTGGTGATCGGCATCGAGCGCGCCACCAAGATCCTGGGCCTGCTGACGGCGTCGTCGAAGTCGTATGCCGCCACCATCCGGCTGGGGCAGAGCACGTCGACCGACGATGCCGAGGGCGAACCGGTGCGCAGCGTCGCGGCGCGGCACCTGACGCTCGCGGCGATCGAGGCCGCGGTGGATGGGCTGCGAGGTGACATCGCACAGGTGCCGTCGACGGTCAGCGCGATCAAGGTGGGCGGCAAGCGCGCCTACCGGCTGGCCCGCGAAGGCCAGACCGTCGAGCTCGAGGCGCGGCCGGTGCGCATCGACCGGTTCGACGTGTTCGACGTCCGGCCAGGGTCCGAAGGCTTCGACGTCGTCGACGTTGACGTTGAGGTCGACTGCTCGTCGGGGACCTACATTCGCGCGCTGGCCCGCGATGTGGGGGCGGCGCTGGGCGTGGGCGGGCACCTGACGGCGTTGCGGCGCACCCGCGTCGGGGGCTTCGGGCTGGATCAGGCACATTCGCTCGACGAGCTGGCCGAGCGTCCGCGGCTGAGCTACAGCCTCGACGAGGCCTGCCTGCTGATCTTCCCGCGCCGTGACCTGTCCGCCGACGAGGCCGACGCCGCCGCCAACGGTCGATCCCTGCCGCCGGCCGGGATCGACGGCGTCTATGCCGCGTGTGACCCCGACGGTCGGGTGATGGCGCTGCTGCGCGACGAGGGCGCGGGGACCAAGTCGGTGGTGGTGGTCCGACCGGCGACGATGCAGTCCGGATCGGACTGAGGAGGAGCCGGGCCATCAAATCCGACCGGCGACGATGCAGTCCGGATCGGACTGAGGAGGAGCCGGGCCATCAAATCCCGCCCCGAGACGCTCTAGCGGGTCCCGGCCGAGCGGTTGGTTGGGCGACGTTGCACACTGGTTGTCAAGGCGGCCTACGGAAGGGACAACGATGTCTACCAAGCAATCCAACAAGGTTTATGTCGTCGGCGTCGGCATGACGAAATTCGAGAAGCCGGGTCGCCGCGAGGGCTGGGACTACCCGGACATGGCGCGCGAATCGGGAACCAACGCCCTGAAGGACGCCGGCATCGCCTACCACGAGGTGCAGCAGGGCTACGTCGGCTACGTCGCCGGTGACTCGACGTCCGGACAGCGCGCGCTCTACGAGCTCGGCATGACCGGCATCCCGGTCGTCAACGTCAACAACAACTGCTCCACCGGTTCCACCGCGCTTTTCCTGGCGGCGCAGGCCATCCGCGGCGGCATCGTCGACTGCGCGATCGCGCTGGGCTTCGAGAAGATGCAGCCCGGTTCGCTGGGCGGCGGCGCGCAAGACCGCGAATCGCCGATGGGCAAGCACGTCAAGGCGATGGCCGAGATCGACGAGTTCGCGATGCCCGTCGCGCCGTGGATGTTCGGCGCCGCCGGCCGCGAGCACATGAAGCAATACGGTTCCACCGCAGAGCATTTCGCCAAGATCGGCTACAAGAATCACAAGCACTCCGTGAACAACCCCTTCGCCCAGTTCCAGGAGTCCTATACGCTCGAGGACATCCTGGCGGCGCGGATGATCTCCGACCCGCTGACCAAGCTGCAGTGTTCGCCGACCTCCGACGGTTCGGGCGCGGCGATCCTGGCCTCGGAAAGTTTCGTCGACAGCCACGGGCTGGCCGGCCAAGCCGTGGAGATCGTCGGTCAGGCCATGACCACCGACTTCGCCTCGACGTTCGACGGAAGCGCCAAGAACCTCATCGGCTACGACATGAATGTGCAAGCCGCACAACAGGTCTACGACCAGTCTGGGCTGGGGCCGCAGGACTTCCAGGTGATCGAACTGCACGACTGCTTCTCGGCCAACGAGCTGCTGCTCTACGAAGCCCTGGGCCTGTGCGGTCCGGGTGAGGCGCCCAAGTTGATCGACAACAACGACACCACCTACGGCGGGCGCTGGGTGATCAACCCGTCGGGCGGCCTGATCTCCAAGGGGCACCCGCTGGGCGCGACCGGGCTGGCGCAGTGTGCGGAGCTGACCTGGCAGCTGCGAGGCACGGCCGACAAGCGTCAGGTCGAGGGCGTCAGCGCCGCACTGCAACACAACATCGGGTTGGGTGGGGCCGCCGTCGTCACCGCCTACCAGCGCGCCGAACGCTGAACCGCACGATGATCGAGTGGTCCGACACCGACCTGATGGTCCGGGATGCCGTTCGGCAGTTCGTCGACAAAGAGATCCGGCCGCATCTGGACGAATTGGAAAGCGGCGCAATGTCGCCCTATCCGATCGCGCGCAAGCTGTTCAGCCAGTTCGGCCTTGACGCGATGGCCGCCGAGTCGGTCAAGAAGATGCTGGACCGGGAACGGGCCAAGCTCGACGGGACTCCCGCGGCCGAGGAGCCCGCCGAAAAGCCCGATGACGCAGGCGGTTTCGGGGGCACAGCCCAGGGCTCGATGATCGCGGTGCTGGTGTCCGAGATCGCCCGGGTCAGCATCGGATTGCTCAGCACCGCGTCGGTCAGCCTCGGTCTGGGTGCGGCGACCATCATGAGCCGCGGCACGCTGGCCCAGAAGGAGCGCTGGCTGCCCGAGCTGATGACGCTGGAAAAGATTGCGGCATGGGCCATCACCGAGCCGGATTCGGGCTCGGACGCGTTCGGCGGCATGAAGACCTACGTCAAACGCGACGGCCAGGACTACATCCTCAACGGGCAGAAGACGTTCATCACCAACGGGCCCAACGCCGACGTCCTGGTCGTATACGCCAAACTCGATGACGGTGACGCGTCGGTCGACAAGCGCAACCGCCCGGTGCTGGTATTCGTGCTCGACGCGGGCATGCCGGGCCTGACGCAGGGCAAGCCGTTCAAGAAGATGGGCATGATGTCCTCGCCGACGGGCGAGCTGTTCTTCGACAACGTTCGGCTGACCCCGGACCGGCTGCTCGGCGAGAGCGAACAGCACACCGACGGCGACGGCCGCGACAGCGCCCGCGCCAACTTCGCCGCCGAGCGGATCGGGATCGCGATGATGGCCCTGGGCATCATCGACGAATGCCACCGGCTGTGCGTCGACTACGCCAAGACCCGCACGCTGTGGGGCCGCAACATCGGGCAATTCCAGCTGATCCAGCTCAAGCTCGCCAAGATGGAAATCGCCCGAATGAACGTGCAGAACATGGTCTTTCAGACCATCGAGCGCCAGCAGGCCGGTAAACCGCTGACGCTGGCCGAGGCGTCGGCGATCAAGCTGTACTCCTCGGAGGCGGCCACCGACGTGGCGATGGAGGCCGTGCAGCTGTTCGGCGGCAACGGCTATATGGCCGAGTACCGGGTGGAGCAGCTGGCCCGCGACGCCAAGTCGCTGATGATCTACGCCGGCAGCAACGAGGTGCAGGTCACCCACATCGCCAAGGGGTTACTGGCGGACTGAGCTTCGCGCGTAACCGCACCGCGAACCCGAAAAGCTAGGCCGTCACCCAGATCGCCCGCGCGGCGGGGCTGCCCAGATCCACGGTCGTCTCGGCGCCGTCACCGGATTCGATCGCCACCGAGATCATGCCGGCGAATTCCCGCCGGGTCAGGACCCGCAGCCGGGAATCGAGACTGATGCCGACGTCGGTGAAGTAGCGCAGCATCTCGGGGTCGGCGTCGGAGATGCGGGCCACCGTCCCGGCGTCCCCGTCGCCGCACGCCCACAGCTGGCGCGCCGGCGGGGTGGGCACCTGCCCGTCGGAGGCCGGGATCGGGTCGCCGTGCGGGTCGCGCTGCGGGAACCCCAGCTTGGCGTCGATGCGGGCCACCAGGCGATCCGACACCGCGTGCTCGAGCACCTCGGCCTCGTCGTGCACCTCGTCCCAGGCGTAGCCGAGCTCGTTGACCAGGAAGGTCTCCAACAGCCGGTGCCGGCGCACCATCTCGAGCGCGGCGCGCCGCCCCGCCTCGGTCAGGGTCACCGCGCCGTACTTCTCGTGGTCGACGAGGCCCTGCTCGGCCAGTTTGCGGATCGACTCCGAGGCTGTGCTGGCCGACACCCCGATCTTCTCGGCCAGCATCTTCGTGCTGACCTTGTCGGGGGACCACTCCTGGGCGTTCCAGATCGCCTTGAGGTAGTCCTGGCCGACCGCGGTGAGACCGCCACGTTCTTCGTCAGCACTCACAACGACAAAGTTTAGGCACCCCACTCCGGATCCGGCGTGTTCCCCGCCACGTTGGCGGGTGTTGCGCCCCGCGGATCTCCCGGCCGGGGACTCGGCGCCGTAGGCTTGCGGTCGTGCAGCGGTGGCGCGGCCAGGACGAGATTCCCACGGACTGGGGCAGGTGTGTGCTCACCATCGGTGTGTTCGATGGGGTGCATCGCGGCCACGCGGAGCTGATCGCGCATGCGGTGAAGGCGGGGCGTGCGCGCAGCGTGCCGACGGTGTTGATGACGTTCGACCCGCACCCGATGGAAGTGGTCTATCCCGGCAGTCATCCGGCGCAGCTGACGACGCTGACGCGGCGCGCCGAGCTGGTCGAGGAGCTGGGCATCGACGTCTTCCTCGTGATGCCGTTCACCACCGATTTCATGAAACTCACGCCGGACCGCTACGTGCACGAGCTGCTGGTGGAGAACCTGCATGTGGTCGAGGTCGTCGTGGGGGAGAACTTCACCTTCGGCAAGAAGGCGACCGGCAACGTCGAGACCCTGCGGCGCGCCGGCGACCGATTCGGGTTCGCCGTGGAATCGATGTCGCTGCTGTCCGAACACCACAGCAACGAGACCGTCACGTTCTCGTCCACCTACATCCGGTCCTGCGTGGACGCCGGCGACGTGGTGGCGGCCACGGAAGCCCTGGGCCGACCGCACCGGGTCGAGGGCGTGGTGGTGCGGGGTCACGGCCGCGGCGCCGAACTGGGCTTCCCGACCGCGAACGTGGCGCCGCCGATGTATTCGGCAATCCCGGCCGACGGCGTGTACGCCGCATGGTTCACCGTGCTCGGCCACGGTCCAGGGGCGGGCGCCCCCGGGGCGATGGTCCCGGGCGAGCGCTACCAGGCCGCGGTCTCGGTCGGCACCAACCCGACCTTCTCCGGACGCACCCGCACCGTCGAGGCGTTCGTCCTGGACACCGACGCCGACCTGTACGGGCAGCACGTCGCGCTGGATTTCGTCGGCCGCATCCGCGGGCAGCACAAGTTCGACTCCGTCCAGGAACTCATCGTGGCGATGGGCAGGGACACCGACCGGACCCGGGCTTTGCTGTCCGCGGGTTGATGCGCTGCGTTTGTGCCCGGCGGTTGCACCGCTGCTAAACTGCCGGACGACATCGGCGCGTGCTGCGGTTCGCGGTGGCCGCGCCTTCAAGATTCCTTTCGCGGACCGATTGATGGAGATAGTTCGTGGCGCTGACAGCCGAGCAGAAAAAAGAAATCCTGGGCACCTACGGCCTGCATGACACCGACACCGGTTCCCCGGAGGCGCAGGTCGCGCTGCTGACCAAGCGGATCGCCGACCTGACCGAGCACCTGAAGGTGCACAAGCACGACCACCACTCGCGGCGCGGGCTGCTGCTGCTGGTCGGGCGTCGGCGCCGGCTGCTCAAATACGTCGCCCAGATCGATGTGGCGCGCTACCGCTCGCTGGTCGAGCGCCTCGGCCTGCGTCGCTGACGCCGGCGACACCGGGCCGATGGCACCCCGCTGATCCCGCGCGATGCTGCCGGGGCGGGGCCGCCCGTGTAGAGTGAGGACGTTCTGGGCCGGTTCCGGCCCGAGCAAACGGTGCGGTCACGCAGATCCGCGTGTGCCGTTCCAGCGTGTCACTACGCACCTTCGAGGGAGCAGCCCAGTCTGCATCGGGCGGTCTTCGGTAGTGGCTGCCGGGCTCTCCGGATCTGGGGCTTCTCGGCCGCTTCGATCGATGGCCGTAGCCGCATTCAGACTGGCTCTTCGGGATAGCTCCCAGGGTGACTCGCAGGCCCGAACGGGTTCTGCGGACCCTCTCCAGGTTGCGCGTGGCGACGCGAAACAGCCGAATAAGAGAGGCCGTACGGACGTCTATGTCTGTCGCTGAAATTGAAGAGGGCGTGTTCGAGGCGACCGCCACCATCGACAACGGGAGCTTTGGCACCCGCACCATCCGTTTCGAGACCGGCCGGTTGGCCCAGCAGGCCGCCGGTGCCGTGGTCGCGTACCTGGATGACGAAAACATGCTGTTGTCGGCGACTACCGCCAGCAAGAGTCCCAAGGAGCACTTCGACTTCTTCCCGCTGACCGTCGATGTCGAGGAGCGGATGTATGCCGCCGGTCGCATCCCCGGTTCGTTCTTCCGTCGGGAGGGACGTCCGTCCACCGACGCGGTCCTGACCTGCCGGCTCATCGACCGCCCGCTGCGGCCGTCGTTCGTCAATGGCCTGCGCAACGAGATCCAGGTCGTCGTGACGATCATGAGCCTGGACCCCAACGACCTGTACGACGTGCTGGCGATCAACGCCGCGTCGGCGTCCACCCAGCTGAGCGGTCTGCCGTTCTCGGGTCCGATCGGGGGCGTGCGGGTCGCGCTGATCGACGGCACCTGGGTCGCGTTCCCGACCGTGGAGCAGCTCGAGCGTGCGGTGTTCGACATGGTCGTGGCCGGCCGCATAGTCGGCGACGGTGACCACAAAGACGTCGCCATCATGATGGTCGAGGCCGAGGCCACCGACAAGGTCATCGAGCTCGTCGAGGGCGGAGCCCAGGCGCCCACGGAAACCGTTGTGGCCGAAGGCCTGGAGGCCGCCAAGCCGTTCATCGCCGCGCTGTGCACCGCGCAGGCGGAGCTGGCCGGGGCCGCCGCCAAACCGGTCGGCGAGTACCCGACGTTCCCGGAGTACCAGGAAGACGTCTACTACTCGGTGGCTTCGGTGGCCACCGACGAGCTGTCCAAGGCGCTGACCATCGGCGGCAAGGCCGAGCGCGACGCCCGCACCGACGAGCTGAAGGCGGAAGTGCTGGCGCGGCTCACTGGGGACTCTGCGACCTACGAGGGCCGCGAGAAAGAGGTCAGCGCCGCGTTCCGCGCGCTGACCAAGAAGCTGGTGCGCCAGCGCATCCTCACCGATCACTTCCGCATCGACGGCCGTGGCATCACCGACATCCGCGCGCTGTCGGCCGAGGTCGCCGTGGTGCCGCGGGCGCACGGCAGCGCGCTGTTCCAGCGCGGTGAGACCCAGATCCTGGGTGTGACCACGCTCGACATGGTCAAGATGGCGCAGCAGATCGACTCGCTGGGACCGGAAACCTCGAAGCGCTACATGCACCACTACAACTTCCCGCCGTACTCCACCGGCGAGACAGGTCGGGTGGGTTCGCCCAAGCGGCGTGAGATCGGGCACGGCGCGCTCGCCGAGCGGGCCCTGATCCCGGTGTTGCCCGGCGTCGAGGAGTTCCCGTACGCCATCCGCCAGGTCTCCGAGGCCCTGAGCTCCAACGGCTCGACGTCGATGGGCTCGGTCTGTGCTTCCACGCTCTCGCTGCTGAATGCCGGTGTGCCGCTGAAGGCTCCGGTGGCCGGCATCGCGATGGGCCTGGTCTCCGACGACGTCGAGGTCGAGGCGGGAGACGGCACAAAATCGACCGAGCGCCGCTTCGTCACCCTGACCGACATCCTGGGCGCCGAGGATGCGTTCGGCGACATGGACTTCAAGTGCGCCGGCACCAAGGACTTCGTCACCGCGCTGCAGCTGGACACGAAGCTGGACGGCATCCCGTCGCAGGTCCTGGCGGGTGCTTTGAGCCAGGCCAAAGACGCGCGCCTGACGATCCTCGAGGTCATGGCCGAGGCCATCGACGCGCCCGACGAGATGAGCCCGTATGCACCGCGGGTCACCACCATCAAGGTCCCGGTGGACAAGATCGGTGAGGTCATCGGCCCCAAGGGCAAGGTCATCAACGGCATCACCGAGGAGACCGGCGCGCAGATCTCCATCGAGGACGACGGCACGGTGTTCGTCGGCGCCACCGACGGCCCCTCGGCGCAGGCCGCGATTGACCGGATCAACGCCATCGCGAACCCGCAGCTGCCCACGGTCGGCGAGCGGTTCCTCGGAACCGTGGTCAAGACAACGGATTTCGGTGCGTTCGTATCCCTGCTGCCGGGCCGCGACGGCCTGGTGCACATCTCCAAACTCGGCAAGGGCAAACGCATCGCGAAGGTCGAGGACGTGGTGAACGTCGGCGACAAGCTGCGCGTCGAAATCGCCGACATCGACAAGCGCGGCAAGATCTCGCTGGTGCTGGTGGAGGACGACAACTCGGCTCCGGCCGATGTCCCGGCGGCCGCCCCAGCCGATGCCGCGAGCTGACTCCCGAAGGCGAGCAGCTGATCCCGCGCTGCGGCGGGGCAACCAGACCGCCGCGGCGGACCCCGAACCGCAAGCCGCACTGCGCCGCACCACGCTGCCGGGCGGCTTGCGGGTGGTCACCGAGTACCTGCCCGCGGTGCGTTCCGCCTCGGTCGGGGTCTGGGTCGGGGTCGGCTCGCGCGACGAGGGTGCCACCGTCGCCGGCGCGGCTCACTTCCTCGAGCACCTGCTGTTCAAGTCGACCCCCAGCCGTACCGCGGTGGACATCGCCCAGGCGATGGACGCCGTCGGGGGAGAGCTGAACGCGTTCACCGCCAAGGAGCACACCTGCTACTACGCGCACGTGCTCGACAGCGACCTGGCGCTGGCCGTCGATCTGGTCGCCGATGTGGTGCTCAACGGCCGCTGCGCCGCCGCGGATGTCGAACTGGAACGCGACGTGGTCCTCGAGGAGATCGCGATGCGCGACGACGACCCCGAGGACGCGCTCGGGGACATGTTCCTGGGCGCGCTGTTCGGTGACCATCCGGTGGGCCGGCCCGTGATCGGCACCGCCCGGTCGGTGACGTCGATGACGCGAAGCCAGCTGCACTCGTTCCACGTCCGGCGCTACACGCCCGAACGCATGGTGGTGGCGGTGGCCGGCAATGTCGACCACGACGAGGTGGTCGCGTTGGTGCGCGAGCATTTCGGCCCGCATCTGGTGCGCGGCCGCGAGCCCATCGCGCCGCGCAAGGGCGCCGGGCGTGTCAACGGCTACCCCGGACTGCTGCTGGGCACCCGGGACGCCGAGCAGACGCACGTGTCGTTGGGTGTCCGCACGCCCGGCCGGGGCTGGGAGCACCGCTGGGCGCTGTCGGTGCTGAACACCGCGCTGGGCGGCGGCCTGAGCTCTCGGCTGTTCCAAGAGGTCCGGGAGCTGCGCGGGCTGGCCTACTCGGTCTACTCGACGGTGGACATCTTCGCCGACAGCGGCGCCCTGTCCGTATACGCCGCCTGCCAGCCCGAACGCTTTGCCGAGGTCATGGCCGTGACGAGCAAGGTCCTCGACTCGGTGGCGCGCGACGGCATCACCGAGTCGGAATGCCGCATCGCCAAGGGCTCGCTGCGCGGCGGTCTGGTCCTCGGCCTGGAGGACTCGGGCTCACGGATGAGCCGCCTGGGCCGCAGCGAGCTCAACTACGGCAAGCACCGCAGCATCGAGCACACGCTGCAGCAAATCGACCGGGTGACCGTCGAGCAGGTCAACGCCGTCGCGCACCGGCTGCTCGGGCAGCGCTACGGCGCCGCGGTTCTCGGCCCGTACACCGCCAAACGGTCACTGCCCCAACAACTTCGGGCGATGGTAACGTAGCTCAAATGTCCGCCTCCTCACTCGCAGCGTGCCGGCGCTCGCCGTCGACGGACTAGCCGAATGGTACTGGGCTTCTGGGACATCGTGGTGCCCATCGTGGGCGCTCCGATGGCCGGTGGGCCCGGCACTCCCGCGTTGGCCGCGGCGGTGTCCAATGCCGGTGGGCTCGGTTTCGTCCCCGGCGGGTACCTCAGCGCCGAGCAGTTCGCCGGCGACATCGCCGCGGCGCGCCAGGCCACCACCGGCCCGCTGGGGGTGAATTTGTTTGTGCCCCAGCCCAGCGTCGCCGATTGGGTGGCGCTGGACTACTACGCGGCCGAACTCGAAGAGATCGCCGACCACTACCAGGTGGAGGTCGGTCATCCGCAGTACGGCGACGACGACGGGTGGGAGCAGAAGCTCGAGGTGGTGGCCGACGTCCGGCCCGAGTTGGTGTCGTTCACGTTCGGTGTCCCACCACCCGACGTGATTCGGCGCCTCGGCGCGCTGGGCCTGCTGGTGATGGTGACGGTGACGTCGGCCTACGAGGCCGGAGTGGCCGTCGCGGCGGGCGCGGATAGCCTGGTGGTGCAGGGCCCCGCCGCGGGCGGGCACCGTGGCACGTTCGCGCCCGACATGGAACCCGCCAACGAGTCGCTGCACCAGCTCATCGATCGCGTCCGCAACGCGCATGACATCCCGATCGTCGCCGCGGGCGGGCTGGGCACCGCCGACGAGGTCGGGGCCGTGTTGCGCAGGGGAGCGGTCGCCGCCCAGGTCGGCACCGCGCTACTGCTCGCCGACGAGGCCGGCACCAACCCCGCGCACCGCACCGCCCTGAAAAACCCGCTGTTCGCCACCACCGTTGTGACGCGGGCATTCTCGGGCCGGTACGCGCGCGGGCTGGAAAACGACTTCACCCGCATGCTCGACCACGTGGCGCCGCTAGGCTACCCCGAGGTCAACCAGATGACATCGCCCATCCGGGAAGCCGCCGCCGCCATCGAGGATCCCAACGGGATACCGCTGTGGGCGGGGGCGGCATTCAAGCACGCCAGCGCCGGCCCCGCGGCCGACATCATCGCGAGCCTCGCGGCCACCGCTTAGCCCAGGAATCGTACCGGGTCGGTGAACGGCAGGCCGAGATCGATGGCCACCTGTTCGGACAGCAGCGCGCCGTCATGCGTCGAAAGTCCTTTGGCCAGAGCGTGATCCGAGCGGCACGCCGGCCGCCAGCCGCGGTCGGCGAGCGCGAGCACGTACGGCATGGTCGCGTTCGTCAGCGCCACCGTCGACGTCTTGGGTACCGCGCTGGGCATGTTCGCCACGCAGTAGAACACCGTGTCGTGCACGGCGAAGGTCGGATCGTCGTGCGTGGTCGGCCGCGAGTCCTCGAAGCAGCCGCCCTGGTCGATGGAGATGTCCACCAGCACCGCGCCCGGTTTCATCTGCGCGACAAGGGAATTCGAGATCAGGCTGGGTGCCTTCGCGCCGGGGAGCAGCACGGCGCCGATGACCAGGTCGGCGCGCTTGACGGTGCCCTCCAAGTCGTAGGCCGACGAGTACCGGGTGCGGACCTGGCCGCCGAATTCCGCGTCGAGCAACCGAAGTTTGTTGATGTTGACGTCGAGAACCGAGACCATCGCCCCCATGCCGCCGGCGACGCGGGCCGCGTTGTAGCCCGCCGTCCCCGCCCCGATCACGACGACGTCGGCCGGCTTGACGCCTGGCACACCACCCATCAGCACGCCGCGCCCGCCGTGGGTGCGCATCAGGTGATACGCCCCCACCTGAGCGGACAGCCGCCCGGCCACCTCGCTCATCGGCGCCAGCAACGGCAGTGTGCCGTCGGGAGTTTGGACCGTCTCGTAGGCGATCGACGTGGTGCCGGACGACAACAGCGCGTCGGTGCACGCACGCGACGCGGCCAGGTGCAGATAGGTGAACAGAATCTGGTTGCGCCGCAACAGCTCATACTCGGCCGGCAGCGGTTCTTTGACCTTGAGCAGCAGCTCGGCGTCGGCCCAAACCCGTTCGGCCGTATCGGCGAGTTGGGCGCCCGCCGCCTTGAACTCGGAGTCGGTGATGGACGAGCCCTCGCCGGCGCCGGACTGGACGAGCACGTCATGACCGCGGCGGATCAACTCGGCGACACCGGCGGGGGTGATGGCCACGCGAAACTCGTTCGTCTTGGTCTCGGTCGGTACGCCGACTCGCATGATCGCCCCTTGTTCGCGCATTCACTTTCAATTGTGAAGCCCTTTCAAGTGTGAAGAAAGTTCGGAAGGGCCGCAATCGATGTGCATCGCATCACTCGCTGGCTATGATCGGCGGATGACCGACCCCTGCGTTTCGGCCACAGTGCGCATCGATGCCCGCCCCGACGTGGTGTACCGGCTCATCACCGATCTGCCCACCCTGTCGTCGCTGGCCGAGGAGGCGGTGGCGATGGAGTGGCGCAGAGGTGACGCGGTGACCCCAGGCGCGGTGTTCACCGGCCGCAACGAAAGCGGTAGTCGGCGCTGGAGCACCAAATGCACCGTCACCGACGCGGAACCGGGCCGACGGTTTGCTTTTGACGTGACCCACACCGTTCTTCCGATTGCCCGCTGGCAGTACGACATCGTCGCGGCGGACGGCGGCTGCGAGGTCACCGAAAGCACCTGGGACCACCGGCCCGGGTGGTTCCGCAAGGTCGCCGGCAAAGCCACCGGCGTCACCGACCGGGTGGCCGCCAACAGCGAACACATCCGGCTCACGCTGCAGCGGCTCAAACAGCGCGCCGAAACCGAGTAGCCGAAGAGGCGCGGGAGTTCTCCAATGACGCGACGCGATCCCGCCGTAGCCGTCGTCGGAGCCGGCATGTCCGGGTTGTGCGTCGCGATTGCCTTGCTGCGCAGCGGGATTACCGATGTGACCATCTTTGAGAAGGCCGACGAGGTGGGCGGCACCTGGCGGGACAACACTTATCCGGGCCTGACCTGCGACGTACCTTCGCGGGTCTATCAGTACACGTTCGCCACCAACCCGCACTGGACGCGCATGTTCTCGCCGGGCGGCGAAATCCAGGACTACTTCCGGGGCATCGCGGACAAGTTCGCCCTGCGGGACCGCATCCGGTTCGGCACCGAAATCACCGATGCCCGTTTCGAGAACGGCCGCTGGCGGTTGCGCACCGCCGCCGGGGCCCAGTGCGCGGCGGACTTCCTGATCACGGCCACCGGCGTGTTGCATCATCCCCGGGTGCCCTCGATCGCCGGCCTGGACGACTTCGGCGGCCGTGTCTTTCACTCGGCGCGCTGGGACCATTCCGTCGGGCTGGGCGGCAGCCGGATCGCGATCATCGGCAACGGGTCGACGGGTGTGCAACTCGTCTGCGGCCTGGCCGGCGTGGCGGGCAGGGTGATGCTGTTCCAGCGCACGGCGCAATGGGTGCTCAAGCTGCCCAATCCGCGCTACACCAGGTTCACCGGCGTCACCCGGAACAGATTTCCGTGGCTCGACCGGATGGCGTATCGGGGCTACAGCGCGGTCTTCGACCTCTTCGCGGTGGGGCTGACCAAACCCGGTGTCCGCCGAAAGATCATGGCAGCGCTGTGCCGTGCCAGCCTCCGTGAGGTCCGCGACCCCCAGCTGCGCCGGGCGCTGACCCCCGACTACACGCCGATGTGCAAACGGCTGGTGATGTCGGGCGGCTTCTACCGCGCGATGCAGCGCGACGACGTCGACCTGGTCACCGCCGGTATCGACCATGTGGAGCCGCGCGGCATCGTGACCGACGACGGCGTCCTGCACGAAGTGGACATCATCGTGCTCGCCACCGGATTCGACACCCACGCGTTCTTCCGGCCGATGCGGCTGACCGGCCGGGACGGGATCGCCGCCGACGATCTGTGGCGCGACGGCCCGCGGGCCTACCAGACCGTCGCGATGCCGGGCTTCCCCAACTTCTTCATGATGCTGGGGCCGCACAGCCCGGTGGGCAACCTGGCTCTCACGACCGTCGCCGAATCGCAGGCCGATCACATCCTGCGGTGGATCCAGCGTTGGCGCCGAAGGGAATTCGACACCGTCGAGCCGACGCCGTCGGCGACCGACAGCTACAACGCCGGACTGCGCGCGGCGATGCCGGACACCGTGTGGACCACCGGCTGCGACAGCTGGTACCTCAACAAGGACGGCGTGCCCGAGGTGTGGCCCTTCACGCCGGCCGACCATCGCGCGATGCTGGCCAACACCGATCCGGAAAAGTACGACCTGCGCCCGACCGCGCCCTGAATCACCCGCGGACCAAACGCACAAAACCCGGTACCGGCGGTTTCGCATACTTGGTCGCGCAACTATACTTGCGGCGCGCAACATCCACCGGAAAGACAGTGATCCAGGGCTAAACGCCGAGGTAGGGGGCCATCATGCTGACCGTCGACGACCAGGCCGCGGGCCCGCACGACGCGTCGCTGGACCACGAGCGACTGGTCCTCGAGGCGCGTGACGTGCACTTCGATTGGGCGACGCTGCCGTTCCACTACGTGCCGGGTGAGCCCTTCGCCACCCACGTCCTCAACGTCCTGCACCTGCTGCTGCCCGCGGGCGAGGAGTTCTTCGTCGAGGTGTTCAAGAAGACGTTGCCGCTGATCAAAGACGACCAGCTGCGGCTGGACGTCCAGGGGTTCATCGGTCAGGAGGCGGTGCATTCCCAGGCGCACGCCAACGTGCTCGCCCACTTCGCCGCACGGGGCATCGACCTGAGCCCCTACACCGGCCAGATCAAGTGGCTGTTCGACAAGCTGCTCGGGCCCCGGCCCCACTGGAGCCAGCGCCGCCAGCAGAGCTGGCTGCTCGAGCAGGTGTCGCTGATCTCGGCCATCGAGCACTACACCGCCATCTTGGGCGAGTGGATTCTCGACTCGCCGGCGCACGACGCGATCGGCACCGATCCCGTGATGCTGGACATGCTGCGCTGGCACGGCGCCGAAGAAGTCGAGCACAAGGCGGTGGCCTTCGACACCATGAAGCATCTGCGGGCCGGGTACTGGCGACAGGTCCGCGCCCAGCTGTTCGTGTCGCCCGCCATGCTGCTGCTGTGGATTCGCGGGGTGCGGTTCATGTACTCGCTGGATCCGTGTCTGCCTGCGCGCACCAAGCCGCGCTGGCGGGATTACTTCCGCTCGGCACGCCGCGGTCTGGTGCCCGGGCCGCGGCGATTCGTGCGGGCGATCGGAAACTACTACCGGCCGGGCTTTCACCCCTCGCAGCTCGGCGGGCTGGGGCTGGCCGTCGACTACCTGGCCGTCTCACCCGCCGCGCGGGCCTCGCACTGACCCATGACCACGACGTCGAGCCTCACCGCCAGCGACGGCGTCACGCTGGCCGTGCACCGCTACACCGACATCGACCCGGCGCGCCCAACCATCCTGGCGATTCACGGTTTTCCGGACAACCACCATGTCTGGGACGGCGTGGCCCGGGAGCTGGCCGGCCGCCCCTACAACTTCGTCGCCTACGACGTGCGCGGCGCGGGTGAATCGTCTTCTCCCGCAGAGCGTTCCGGGTACCTGTTCGCACAACTGATCTCCGACATCGATGCGGTGATCGACAGCCTGGGCGTCGAGCGGGTGCACCTGCTGGGCCACGACTGGGGTTCGATTCAGGCGTGGGCGGCGGTCACCGACGATTCGGTGATGCGCAAGGTGGCGTCGTTCACGTCGATCTCGGGCCCGCACCTGCAGTACGCCGGGGCGTTTCTGCGGTCCGCGCGCACGCCCCGGGCCGTGGCCCAGGTTGCCAGACAGCTGATCTCGTCGGGCTACATCGGCTTCTTCTTGTGCCCTGGAGTGCCGGAATTGTCGTTTCGCTCCCGGATCGGCGTCAAAGTCGTTGAGGCCGTCGAGCGGATCGGCCGCTCGAGCACCCGCAGCCAGCGCCACGAAACCATGCGCTCGGTCACCGACTATGTCAACGGGCTCAACCTGTACCGGCAGAACATGCCCGCGCCCATGCTGGCGCCGGGTCCGCAGCTGCCGACGACCACCGTCGCCGTGCAGACCTTGGTCCCGCGCCGCGACGTCTTCGTCACGCCCGCGCTGCAACGCTTCACCGGCGCAATTCCCGACGGCGCCAGGGTGATTGCGATCGAGGGCGGGCACTGGGTGGTGACGTCGCGTCCCGACGTCGTCGCCCGGCTGACGGCCGAGTGGGTCGATGGGGGCGTCGCCGGCGGCCCCGGCGCGTCCGAGGTGCGTGGCGAACGGCGCGAGGTGCGCGGCAAACTCGCGCTGGTCACCGGGGCCGGCGCCGGCATCGGCAGGGCCACCGCGATGGAATTGGCCCGGTGCGGCGCCCGCAAGGTCGTGCTCGTCGACCGTGATCGCGGCGCCGCCGACGACACCGCCGACGCGGTCCGCGCCGCAGGGGCCGAGGCCGCGGTCTACCAGGTCGACGTCAGCGACGAGGACGCGATGGATAACCTTGCGGCGCAAGTGCGTAGCGAGCACGGGGTGGTCGACATCCTGGTGAACAACGCCGGCATCGGGATGGCGGGCCGGTTCCTGGAGACCAGCTCCGCGAATTGGGAAGACATCATGGGGGTGAACGTCGGCGGCGTCATCTCCGGCAGCCGGGCCTTCGGCGCGCAGATGGTCGAGCGCGGCGAGGGCGGCACGATCATCAACGTGGCCTCGGCGGCGGCCTACCTGCCGTCGAAATCCATGGTCGCCTACAGCACCACCAAGGCGGCGGTGCTGGCGCTCAGCGAATCGCTGCGGGCCGACTTCGCCGACGAGGGCATCAGCGTCACCGCGGTGTGCCCGGGTTTCGTCAACACCAACATCGCCAAGAGCACGATCTACGCCGGGATGAGCGCGCAGCAGCAGGAGCGGGCGCGGGGCAAGGCCGACGCCGCCTACCGGCGCCGCAATTTCACCCCCGAGGCGACCGCCAAGGCGATCGTCAAGGCCATCAAGACCGGTCCGGCCGTGCTGCCTATCGCCGCCGAATCCAGGATCGGCTACGCGATGCGGCGCATCAGCCCGGGGGCGGTCCGGCTATTCGCGCGCTTGGACATTCGACAGAGGTAGGGGACCGGTGCCGGAAAGCATTTGGGCCAGCAGGCCCGCCGACCTGTACGGGCGGCGCGACCACGACCGCTTTGGGTCGTTGCTGTGGGGAATCCGCGCGGTGTTCGAGGGATTCGCCTCGGTGTCGCGGTGGGAGCCCTCGCGGGTGAAGCCGGTGCAGCGCAAGCTGACCGCGGTCGTCACCAAGCGCGAGCTCGTCGCGCCCGACGTCGTCGCGCTCACGTTGGCCGACCCCGACGGCGGGCTGCTTCCCTCCTGGACGCCCGGCGGGCACATCGACGTCCTGTTGCCCTCGGGCCGGCGCCGGCAGTACTCGCTGTGCGGTCCGCCCGGGCGGCGCACCGACTACCGCATCGCGGTTCGTCGGATCGCCGACGGCGGCGGTGGATCCATCGAGATGCACGACGCGTTCGGCGTGGGCGACACGTGCGAGTTCGAAGGCCCGCGCAACGCGTTTTATCTCGGCACGGCCGAGCACGACGTGCTGTTCGTCATCGGCGGCATCGGGGTGACCCCCATCCTGCCGATGATCCTCGCCGCCGCGCAGCGCGGGATCGATTGGCGCGCAATCTATACCGGCCGCAGCCGCGAGTACATGCCGCTGCTCGACGAGGTGGTGTCGGTGGCCCCGGACCGGGTGACGGTGTGGGCCGACGACGAGCGCGGCCGCTTCCCGACCGTGGCGGAGCTGCTGGCCGGCGCCGGCCCGGCGACCGCCGTCTACGTGTGCGGGCCGGCGGCCATGCTCGAGGCGGTCCGGGTCGCCCGCAGCCAACATGCCGGCGCGCCTTTGCATTACGAGCGGTTCAGCCCGGCGCCGGTGATCGACGGGGTTCCGTTCGAGTTGGAGCTCGCGCGATCACGGCAGGTGCTCAGCGTGCCGGCGAATCGGACCGCACTCGAGGTCATGCTCGATCGCGACCCGACGACCCCCTACTCGTGCCGGCAGGGGTTCTGCGGCACCTGCAGGGTCAAAGTGCTTGCCGGACAGGTAGATCACCGCGGGCGTGCCTCGCCCGGGGACGACGGCATGCTGGTGTGCGTCTCGCGGGCCGACGGCGGGCGGGTGGTCATCGACGCCTGAGCCGGTGGCGTTACGGCCGGGACTGCTCCAGGTAGGAGGCCAGCGCGTTGGTCAGGCCCCGGCGCGCCATGTCGAGGTCGGCGTAGGAACCCAACTGGCGTTCCGACACCAGACCGCGCATCGCGGCGGGAATCAGGGCGGCCACCTCGCGGACCCGGTCCGGGTCGACGGCCAGACCGGCGAACGCGTGCTGGCAGGTCTCCAGCCAGCTTTTGCCCCAGGAAAACAGCTCGGCGGCCGTGCGCGGGTAGAGCCGTTCGAGCTCGTCGGGATCGCGCGGCAGCGCGGCCCGCAGGTTTTCGATCGCGCGCGAATCCGGCGACGCCAGGCCGCTGTAGAGGGTGTCGATGATGGCGCCGACGCGTTCGCGCAGCGGCGCCTCCGGCGAGATCGGTGTCGTCAGCGTCGAGAACGTCGCGGCACGCCGCTCCGCGGTGCGGTGCAACACCGCGGCCCAGAAGCCGTCGGTGTCGCCGAACTGGTACTGCACCGCCCCCCAGGTGGCGCCGATGTCCTTGGCGATCCGGTTGGCCGATACCGAGCCGGGCTCGCCGGAGGCCAGCGAGCGCAGCGCGGCCTCGAGCATGCTTTCGCGGGTCGCATGACCACGCCGATTGGGGCGCCGGCCCGCGATCCCGGCTCCGCTGCGTGGGCGCGTCATTGGGTGATCCTATCCACTCGGGCCGGGCGGGATGAGGAGTTTCATAGAGGGTACTTTGATTTCCTGTTGGCGCGGCTTATATTCGTACCCGAGGGAGGGCAGCTCATATGGCAGGGCTCGATGGCTAAACCGCCGTTGTCGATGAAGCCGACCGGCTGGTTCCAGGTCGCCTGGTCCGACGAGATCGGCGTCGGCGACGTGCACACGATGAAGTACTTCGACTCCGAGATGGTCGCCTGGCGCGCGGAATCGGGACAGCTCACGGTGATGAACGCCTACTGCGAGCACCTCGGCGCGCACCTCGGGTACGGCGGCAAGGTCGTCGGCGAGGTGCTGCAGTGCCCGTTCCACGGCTGGCAGTGGAGCCAGGAGGGCCGCAACGTCTGCATCCCGTACCAGGACCGGCCCAACCGCGGCCGGCGCATGCGCACCTACCCGGTGGTGGAGCGCAATGCGTCGGTCTACATCTGGCACGACGTACAGCGCCGCGAACCCTACTTCGACCCGCCGGACGTGTTCGCCGCCTTCAACGACGGCAGCAGCGCCGACGATTACTACCCGCAGCAACGGCTGTACCGGGAGACCCTGGAAATGCACCCGCAGTACGTGCTGGAGAACGGGGTTGACTTCGCGCACTTCAAGTACGTGCACAACACGCCGATCGTGCCCGTGTTCACCCGCCACGATTTCGCCGAGCCGGTGTCCTACGTCGACTTCACCATCACCTTCGAAGGTGACGACGGCCAGCGGATCGAGGACGTCAACAGCGGCGTGCAGGCCATCAACGGCGGACTGGGGATCGCGGTGACCAAGAGCTGGGGCATGATCGACAACCGCACCATCTCGGCGATCACCCCGGTGGACGATCGCACCTCCGATGTGCGCTTCATGGTCTACATCGGCCGGGTGCCGGGCAACGAATCGGACCGCGCCGAACTCAAGGCGGCCGAATTCGGGCAGGAAGTGATCCGCCAGTTCACCCAGGACATCGAAATCTGGCGGCACCAACGGTATTCGGATCCACCCGCACTGGCCACCGACGAGTACGAGGGCTTCACGGCGATCCGCCAGTGGGCCAAGCAGTTCTATCCCGATGGCATCGGCGGCAGCGCCGCCGAAGTCTACGCAGCGTCCCAGAAAGGCTGAATCGCATGAATGCACCCGCTGGACCGATCCGCGTCTTCCAGGTCGGAAGCGGAAACGTCGGTTCGGAGATGATCAAGCGGATCGCCACCCAGCCCGACCTCGAACTCATTGGCGTGCACTGCTATTCGCCGGAGAAGGTGGGCAAGGACACCGGGGAGTTCGCCGGCGTGGGCGCCAACGGGGTGGTGTTCACCGGGACCATCGAGGAGATCATCGCCGCCAAGCCGGACGTGTTGACCTTCCACGGCGTGTTCCCCGACGAGGACCTCTACGTCACAGTGCTCGAGGCGGGCATCGATATCGTCACCACCGCGGACTGGATCACCGGCTGGCATCGCGACACGAACCACCCGCATCTGTCGGGCAAGCCGGTGAGCCAGCTGCTGGCCGAGGCCTGCGAAAAGGGCGGTGCGACGTTCTACGGCACCGGAATGAACCCGGGGCTGAACCAGATCCTGGGCGTGGTGTGCTCGGCCGATGTCGCCGACATCGAGAACATCACCACCATTGAGTCGGTCGACGTGTCGTGCCACCATTCCAAGGACACCTGGATCGAGGTGGGCTACGGCCAGCCGGTCGACGATCCCGAGATCCCGTCGAAGCTCGAGAAGTACACCCGCGTCTTCGCCGACAGCGTGTACATGATGGCCGACTGCTTCGACCTGCCGCTCGACGAGGTCAAGTTCAGTTACGAGCTGGGCGCCTGCACCAAGGACGTCGACCTGGGCTGGTACACGCTGCCCAAGGGTTCGCTGGGCGGCAACTACATCAAGTATCAAGGCATGGTCGACGGCGTGCCCCGGGTCGAGACGCACCTGGAATGGCAGATGACCCCGCACACCGATCCCAGCTGGAACATCAAGGGCTGCTACATCACCCAGATCAAGGGCGACCCGTGCGTCTACAACAAGCACATGATCTTTCCCAAGCCCGGCGTCGACCTGTCCAACCCGGAGAATTTCGCCTCCATCGGCATGACCGTCACCGGCATGCCCGCCCTCGCCGCGATCAAGTCGGTGATCGCGGCGCCGCCGGGGCTCATCACGAGCGCGGACCTGCCGCTGCGCGGCTTCGCCGGGCGGTTCGTCACGTAGGCCGGGTCAGGGTCCGGCGCGGTCGCCGATGCCGCGCTCGGGGTGGTGATAGTCGTTGGTGCGGACCCCGCGGTCCAATCGCGGCGGCGGTATCCACTCGGTGTCACCACCGGAATTCTTCCTTGTGCGCCAGCCCTTTTCGACCAGCTTGTGGTGTGGCGCGCAGGCGAAGGTGAGGTTGTCGGCATCGGTCATGCCGCCGGCTGCCCATTCGCTCAGGTGATGCACCTCGCACCAATAGCCGGGTGCGTCGCAGCCGGGATGGGTGCAGCCGCGGTCGTGCGTGTACAGGACGACGCGCTGATCCGCTGAGGCGATACGCCGCGACCGGCCGAGATACAATGGGCGACTTGAATGTTCGTCGAACACGACGAGATAGTGGTAGGAGTGGCGACCCATCCGGATCACGTCGCGCATCGGTAGCAGCGTTCCGCCACCGGTCACCGCCCGCCCGGTGCCCGACGTCAGCTCCTGCAGCGTGGTCGACACGATCACGGCCACCGGCAAGCCGTTGTGCCGGCCGAGTTTCGGATCGCCCAGCTGGCCGCGCACCAGGGCGTTGAGGGCGTCGTGCTGGCGCTGGGAGGGATTGCGCGTGTCTCGGCGCGCGCACTCGTCATCGGGTTCGCCGTCGACACAGGGTGTTTCGTCATCCGGGTTGCACATCCCGGGCGCCGCGAAGCGGGACAGCCACGCATCGAAGTTGGCGCGCAGCTCCGGGGAGGCGATCAGTTTCCCGATGCTCATGCCGTCGCCGCGCTGACCGCACCAGGTGAAGCCGCGCTGGCGGGAGCGGTCGGCGTCGGAGAATTTCCCGTCGGGGTTGATCGACAGCGCGTAGCGGTGCGCGAGTTTCTGCAGCTGGTCGGGGCGTAACTTCTCGGCTTCACGGGCCAGGAATCGCTCGGCGTTGTCCACCTTGTCCACGGGTGTGGACTCCGGAAGGTCGCGCACAAACGCCTGGATCACCCGCAGGTGCTGGCCGTCGAGGATGCCGTCGCGCCACGCCACGGCGGTGGCCGACAGCTCGGGCGGCAACTCCTGACCGGTGAGGGTCAGTCGCGGCGACAGCTGGTTGGCGTCGCGAAGCCGGCGGCAGGCCTCGGCGCAGCTGATCCGCAGCCAGTCGGCGACCACCTGGTGCGCCGGGCCGCCGATGGCCGCGGGGTCCTCTTTTGCCAGGCCCGCGATCACGTCGTGGCTGACCGCGATCTGCGTCCGGCGCGAGGTCTCCATCCGTTCGAGCACGCGCAGCCGAACGGCAGGATCCAACCGATCGAAGTTCAGCCCGCGGATCGCCGCGTCGGCGGCGTCCTGCGCGGCCAGGGCGGCGGCCACCTCGGCCGGGACTTCGATCGAATGCATGTTCGAATTCTATGGCTTCCCACCGCCGGGGGACATGGGCAGGGGCGGCAACTGTGGATAAACCGCGGACTGTGGATAACTCGCCCCGGTCTAGGGTGAAGGCCATGCGAGTGGGAGTGCTGGGAGCCAAGGGAAAAGTCGGATCGACGATGGTGACCGCCGTGCAGGCCGCCGAGGATCTGACGCTGTCCGCCGAGGTGGACGCCGGTGACCCGCTGAGCCTGCTGACCGACGGCGGCACCGAGGCGGTCATCGACTTCACCCACCCCGACGTGGTGATGGGCAACCTGGAGTTCCTCATCGGCAACGGAATTCACGCCGTCGTCGGCACCACGGGTTTCACCGCCGAACGGCTGCAGCAGGTGCAGGCCTGGCTTGCCGAGAACCCGAAAGCATCGGTGCTGATCGCGCCCAACTTCGCCATCGGGGCGGTGCTCTCGATGCACTTCGCCAAGCAGGCGGCGCCCTTCTTCGACTCGGCGGAGGTGATCGAACTGCATCACCCGCACAAGGCCGACGCCCCGTCCGGCACCGCGACGCGCACCGCAAAACTGATCGCCGAGTCCCGAAAAGGCTTGCCGCCCAACCCCGACGCCACCAGCACCAGCCTGCCGGGCGCGCGGGGCGCCGACGTGGACGGAATCCCGGTGCACTCGGTGCGCCTGGCCGGGCTGGTCGCGCACCAGGAGATCTTGTTCGGCACCGAGGGGGAGACGCTGAGCATCCGGCACGACAGCCTCGACCGGACCTCGTTCGTGCCCGGCGTGCTGCTGGCGGTGCGGCGCATCACGGAACACCCCGGCCTGACGGTGGGCCTGGAGGCCCTGCTCAACCTGCAATGACCTGAATCTGCCATGACCAAAGCGCTGCGCACCCAACTGCTCGTCGCCTTCATGTGCGTCGCGCTGTTGGTGTACTTCGTACTGCTGGGGCGCGTGGCCGTCGCGATGATCGGCTCCGGCCGGGCCGCCGCCGTCGGCCTCGGCCTTGCGGTGTTGATCCTTCCCGCGATCGGGCTGTGGGCGATGATCGCCACCCTGCGCGCCGGGTTCGCGCACCAGAGACTCGCGCGCCTGATCGCCGACGACGGAATGGAATTGGACACCAGCGCGCTGCCGCGCCGGCCGTCCGGGCGCATCCAGCGCGACGCGGCCGACGCGCTGTTCGCCACGGTGCGCACCGAGGTGGAGGACCACCCCGACGACTGGCGGCGCTGGTATCGGCTGGCCCGCGCGTACGACTACGCGGGGGATCGGCGGCGCGCCCGCGAGGCCATGAAGACGGCCGTCAACCTGCAGGGCCACCCATGAGCAAGACGCTGCTGATCGTGCACCACACTCCGTCGCCGCACACGCACGAGATGTTCGGGGCGGTGGTCTCCGGTGCGACCGACCCCGAGATCGAGGGCGTGGAGGTGCTGCGCCGCCCGGCGCTGACGGTCTCGCCGGCCGAGATGCTGGGCGCCGACGGATATCTGCTGGGCTCCCCGGCCAATCTGGGTTACATCAGCGGGGCCCTCAAGCATGCGTTCGACTGCTCCTACTACCAGCTGCTCGACTCCACTCGCGGGCGCCCCTTCGGGCTGTACCTGCACGGCAACGAGGGCACCGAGGGTGCAGAGCGCGCGGTCGACACCATCACGACCGGACTGGGTTGGTCCAAAGCCGCTGAAACGGTGGTGGTTTCGGGCAAGCCCAGCAAGGAGCAGCTGCAAGCGTGCTGGGAGCTCGGGGCGACGGTCGCCGCCCAGCTGATGGAGTGAGTCGCACCCTCGGGGAGCTAGGCGTAGGTCGGCTTGAACGCGTCGGCCGGTTGGGCCAGCGCCAGCGCCGAGCTGGTGCCGATCGGGCCGTGCCGGTCGAACAGGGTGGCCGCGCCGGTGGCGACCCCGGCCGCGCCGTAATGGCTCTGGGCGGCCAGCCCGAGGAATTCGCCGTCGGGCAGCCGGCTCGCGGTGACGGTGTAATCGGCGTTGATGTAGCGCAATCCGCCGGTGCCCCAATGGGTGAGCGAACTCGTGATGTCGCCGACGAACGCCAGGCGGGTGAACGGGGTGAGCGGGTGGCCCTGCACCATCGGCCGAAAGAGCCTGGCCCACGCGAACTTCTGCGAGTCGGACTGTTCCCACTCGCCGGCCGCGATGCCCGGACTGCCCTCGACAGTCGCCCCGTACCCCCAGATGAGAAACGGCATGTCCGCCGGAAAGCCGTCCGAGGACGTCGGCAGCGGAGGCATTTCGACCGGAAAGGACCAGACCTGACCGTCGGGATGATCGCCGCGGCGCAGGAACAGCGCGCTGGCCCGCGCGACAACCGTGCCGTTCTGCACCAGCTCGCCGTCGACGAGCTTGATGCGCCGGCCCTCCCGCGTCACCGACGTCCGGATCTGCACCGGCCGCATCAGGGCCGGGCGCAACAGGTCGACGGTGAACCGGGCGGGCTGCAGGTCCGGGTCGATGCCGGATTGCTCTATGCCCCAACCCAACAGGCCGCCGACGATCTGGCCGCCCATGGCCGCGCCCCACGGCCCCTGCGTCAACGTGCCCGGAATATAGGAGTCGCCGTCGACCGTGAAAAACGCCTCGGGCATGATGGCGGAATCGTTCGTCACCGCTATCACGATAGGACACCGGAGAGTAAGGACCGGGCATGCCTCCAGTGATCGAAATTTCGCGCGGGCGCAACCCGTTCCCGGTGACCGGCGTGTCCCGGGGCCGCGACGGCATCCCGCGATACGACGAGCTGCCCGCCACCCTGCTGGACATGCTCGCCGGACACGTCGACACCCGTCCGAACAGCGAGGCCGTCGTCGAGCTCGGCGGCGGCCGGCTGACGTACCGGCAGCTCTGGGACCGCGCGGCGCGCGTGGCCGGCGGGCTGCGCGCGGCCGGGGTGAAGCGCGGTGATCGCGTCGCGCTGCGCTACCCCGCGGGGATCGACTGGGTGCTGGCGTTCTGGGGCACCGTGATGGCCGGTGGCGTTGCGGTGGCGGTCAATACGCGCTCGGCGCAACCGGAGGTCGAGTTCGTCCTGTCCGACGCCGGTGCGCAGCTGGATCTGTCGCCTGACTCCGCGCTGCCCGACGGGCAGCCATACGTCACCGAGCAGCTCGGCCCCGCCGACGTGGCCGCCCTGTTCTACACCTCGGGCACCACCGGCCACCCCAAGGGGGTGCCGACCACGCACGAGGCTTTCCTGACCAACACCGAGAACGCGATCCGCTGTCTGCAACAGCCGCGGGACCTGGGTGAGGAGATGCGAACGCTCATCTCGGTTCCGCTGTTCCACGTGACGGGTTGCAATTCACAGCTTTTGGCCGCCGCCCGGCTCGGGGGAGCGTCGGTGATCATGCCCACGCTGGACCTCGGCGCGCTGATCGCCGCGCTGAGCGCCGAGCGGGTATCGGTCATGGTGACGGTACCGGCGGTGTATTCACTATTGTTGCGGCACAAGGAATTTAATGGGGTCGACGTCTCCGGGATCCGGTGGGTGGGCTACGGCGGGGCCCCGATCGCCCCGTCGCTGGTGCGGTCGGTGAAGGACGCGTTCGGCCACGCCACCGTGTTCAACGGCTATGGCATGACGGAGACGGCGTCGCTGATGACGGTACTTCCCGACGGCGACGCCATCGACCACGCCGATTCGGTCGGGTATGCGGTCCCGTCGGTGGACCTCGGGGTGATCCCGTTCGGGGACGAGCCCGGCGTGGGTGAGCTGGTGGCCCGGGGCGCCAACGTCACCGCCGGCTACTGGAACCGGGCCAGGACCTCCGAGGCCACGGCAACGACCTTTGCGGGCGGCTGGCTGCACACCGGCGACGTGGTGCGGGTCGACGACGCGGGCAGGGTGCACCTCATCGACCGGCTCAAGGACATCATCAACCGCGGGGGCGAGAACGTCTCCAGTGTCGAGGTCGAGGCCGTGCTGCTCGCCGCGCCCCGCGTCGCGGACGCCTGCGTGCTCGGGGTTGCCGACGACGTCATGGGGGAGAAAGTCGGGGTGGTGCTGTTCGGCGGCGACGACGAAATCGACGTGCCGGCCGTGCTCGACCACTGCCGCAGCCAGCTGGCCGACTTCAAAGTGCCGCAATATGTCACGGTGGTCGATAATGCGTTGCCCCGCAACGCCGGCGGCAAGCTGCTCAAGGCCAGGCTCCGCGAACAGGTGCAGTGGGGGGAGCCGCTGCGATGAGCACGAGCCTGTTGGTCGCCAATCGCGGCGAGATTGCGCTTCGAATCATCCGCACCGCAACAGAACTGGGCATGCGCACGATCGCGGTCTACGCCGACGACGACGCGCAGAGCCCGCACGTGCACGCCGCCGACGAAGCGATCGGGTTGCCCGGCGGTGGCCCACAGGCCTACCTGGACCAGTCCGCCATACTGGCGGTGGCGAAGACCTCCGGCGCGGACCTGATCCACCCCGGCTACGGATTCCTCAGCGAGAACGCCGCATTCGCCGCGGCGTGCGCGGCGGGTGGCTACACGTTCGTGGGGCCCGACCCCGGGGTGCTCGGGTTGCTCGGCGACAAGACCGCGGCCCGCGGCGCCGCGATGGCCGCCGGCGTGCCGGTGCTGCCCGCGACCGAGGGCGCGAGCAGCGTCGCGGACATCAAGTCCTTCTTCGCCGCGCAGGAAGGCGGCGTCATGCTCAAGGCCGTCGCCGGCGGCGGCGGGCGTGGAATGCGTCAGGTGCGCAGCGCCGATCAGATCGACGACGCCTATCAACGCTGCGCCGCCGAAGCCCAGCTGGGGTTCGGTGATCCGTCGCTGTTCGCCGAGGCGCTGCTCACCGACGCCCGCCACATCGAAGTGCAGGTCGTCGCCGCGCCGGCCGGGCACCAAACGCATGCGCTGGCGGTCGGTGACCGCGACTGCAGCATCCAGCGCCGCTACCAGAAGCTGGTCGAAATAGCTCCTGCCCAAGGGCTTTCGGATGACCTGCGCCGGGCGCTGCACCAGGCGGCCGTGCGGCTGTGCGCCCGCGTCGGCCTGCGCGGGCTGGCCACGGTGGAATTCCTGGTCACCGGCGAAGACTTCGTCTTTCTCGAAGTCAACCCACGAATCCAAGTGGAGCACACCGTCACCGAGGAAACCACCGGGCTGGACCTGGTGGCCGTCCAGCTGGCGATCGCCGGCGGCACGTCGTTCTATCAGCTGGGGCTGCCAGCCGGAATCGCTTCCGACGGGCTCGAAGTCATCGGCGAGCCGACTACCCAGCGCGGTATCGCGATTCAGCTCAGGGTCAACATGGAGACATTCGGGCCCGACTTTTCGGTGGTGCCGTCGGCGGGCACGCTCACGGTGTTCACCCCGCCCAGCGGTCCGGGCGTGCGCGTCGACACGTATGGCCGGCCGGGGCTGACCGTGAGCCCACAGTACGACTCGCTGCTGGCCAAGGTCGTCGTTCATGTGCGCGGGACGTCGTGGGGGGCGGCGGTGCGCAAGGCCGGTACCGCACTGTCCGAGTTCAGCATCGAGGGCATTCACACGAACATCGGATTTCTCCGCGAGCTACTGTCCGACGACCGGGTCGAATCCGGTTGGGTGAGCACCGGTTTCCTCGACGACAACCTTCCCGGGTTCGCGGCGGGCGCGCTGTCTCACCAGCGCGATCCCCAGGCGGCGGCGGTCGAGCTCTATCCCGGCGAGGACGCGCTGCGCGCGCAGCTGGCCGGCACCGTGGTCGAGGTGGCGCCCGAAGGGGCCGACTACGCAGCGGGCAGCCAGCTGGTCGTCCTGGAAGCGATGAAGATGCAGCATGTGCTCGTCGCACCGGATGCGCTGCGGACCGTCCGGAATCTGGTGACGCCCGGACAGGTCGTCGGGACCGGAGACCCGCTGCTGGTCTTCACCCGCACGGAGGCGGGCGCTGACGGCGAAGCATCCACGGCTGCATTGGATCTGGACCGGACGCGCGCCGACCTCGACGAGGTGACGCAACGCCACGCGCTCACGCTGGATGAGGGCCGTCAGGCCGCGGTCGCCAAGCGGCATCAGCAAGGTCGCCGCACCGCGCGGGAGAACATCGCCGATCTGGTCGATCCCGGTAGCTTCGTCGAATACGGCGCGCTGGCGATCGCGGCGCAGCGCAGCCGGCGTTCCGAACAGGACCTGATCGTCAACACCCCGGCCGACGGGCTGATCGCCGGCCTGGCGACCATCGGCGCGGACCGGTTCGGGCGAGACGCGGCCCAGGCCGTCGTGGTCTCCTACGACTACACCGTGCTGGCCGGCACGCAAGGCATGCGTAACCACGCCAAAACCGACCGCGCCTTCGAGCTGGCCGCGCGAAAACGACTGCCCGTGATGCTGTTCGCCGAGGGCGGCGGGGGCCGGCCGGGCGACACCGACGTCGGCGGCGTCGCCGGGCTGGACGTGCCGACCTTCCGGATGCTGGCCGGATTGCGCGGGGAGGTGCCACTGGTGTCGATCGTGTCCGGCCGATGCTTTGCCGGCAACGCCGCGCTGGCCGGGGTCTGCGACGTGATCATCGCAACACCGGACGCCAACATCGGGATGGGCGGCCCGGCGATGATCGAGGGCGGCGGACTGGGCGTGTACCCGCCGGAGGCGATCGGGCCGATCGGCGTGCAGCGCCGCAACGGCGTGGTCGGCCTGGTCGCCCGGGACGAGGCGCACGCGGTTGCGCTGGCCAAGCAGTACCTGTCGTACTTTCAGGGCAACCTGGGCGAGTGGGAAGCACCCGATCCGCGACTGGCCCGGCATGTGGTGCCGCAGAACAGGTTACGTGCCTACGATGTCCACCGGGCGATCGAGGCGATCGTCGACGTCGGGTCCGTGCTAGAGCTGCGGGGAGACTACGGCGTGGGCATCGTCACCGCGCTGGTGCGCGTCGAAGGGGCGCCGTACGGTCTGATCGCCAACAGCACCCACCACCTGGGCGGCGCGATCGACGCCGAGGCGGCCGACAAGACCGGCGACTTCCTGACCTTGTGCGAATCGTTTGGGCTGCCGGTCATCTCGCTCTGCGACACCCCCGGGTTCATGGTGGGGCCCGATGCGGAGACCCAGGCGGCGGTTCGCCGCTTCGGCCGGATGTTCGTGCTGGGGGCGCGGCTGACGGTGCCGCTGGGAATGATCATCCTGCGCAAGGGATACGGGCTCGGGGCGATGGCGATGGCCGGCGGTTCCTTCCGCGCGCCCCAGTTCACCGTCGCCTGGCCGACCGGGGAGATCGGTGGCATGGGCCTGGAGGGCGCTGTGCGCCTCGGCTACAGCAAAGAGCTGGCCGCGGTCGCCGACCCGGCAGAACGCCAGAGCCTTTTCGATCGGCTGGTGGCGGCCGCGTACGAGCACGGCAAAGCGCTGCGCGCGGCCACCACGTTCGAGCTGGACGACGTCATCGACCCGGCAGCCTCCCGGGCCTGGATCACCAGGCTCTCGGGAGGCTGAGGGGTTGAGCGATTATCCGTGGCCGGAGCCGCAGCCGACGCCCGGCAGGCAGCCGTTCCCGCCCGGCACGCCGCCGGGGCCGGCGAACTGGCCGCCGGAGCCGCAGCCCACGCCCGGGACGCAACCCTGGCCACCCGGACCGCCGCCGGGGCCGTTGAATTGGCCGCCCGAGCCGCAGTTTCCGTTGGCGTCACAGCCGCCGCCGCCCGGGTCTTGCTTGAACGTGACGTGGGTCGGGGCGGGGGAGTTGGCGGCTGGACCGGCGACGGAGACGTCAGCAGCGGCCGCGGGCGCGGCGGCGATAGCCGCAGCGACAGCCCCGGCGACGACCAGCGGTTTCAGGAGTGTCAATTTCGATAACATGCGGCTGGCATACCACCTCAACACGCGTCCAAAACATGGCGAATAAAATTTTGTGGCAAACAACGGAAGGCCCACGACATGACCTCACAAGATCTGACCGGCCGTACCGCAATCATCACCGGCGCGTCACGCGGAATTGGCCTGTCGATCGCTCAACAGCTGGCGGCCGCGGGGGCCAATGTGGTGCTGACCGCCCGCAAGCAGGAGGCGGCCGACGAAGCCGCCGCGCAGGTCGGTGAGCGGGCCGTCGGGGTCGGCGCGCACGCGGTCGACGAGGACGCGGCCCGGCGCTGCGTGGACGTGACGCTGGAGCGCTTCGGCAGCGTCGACATCCTGGTCAACAACGCCGGAACCAACCCGGCATACGGTCCGCTGATCGATCAGGACCACGCCCGCTTCACCAAGATCTTCGATGTCAACCTGTGGGCTCCGCTGCTGTGGACCTCGCTCGTCGTCAAGTCGTGGATGGGCGAGCACGGCGGGGCGATCGTGAACACGGCCTCCATCGGCGGCATGCACCAGTCACCGGCGATGGGCATGTACAACGCCACCAAGGCGGCGCTGATCCACGTCACCAAGCAACTGGCGCTGGAACTTTCTCCGCGCGTCCGGGTCAACGCGATCGCGCCCGGGGTGGTGCGCACCAGGCTGGCCGAGGCGCTGTGGAAGGACCACGAGGACCCGCTGGCGTCGTCGATCGCGCTCGGGCGCATCGGCGAACCGATCGACGTGGCCGCGGCGGTCGCCTTCCTGGTCTCCGACGCGGCGAGCTGGATCACCGGCGAAACCATGGTCATCGACGGTGGCCTACTGCTCGGCGCCGCACAGGGATTCCGGTCCGCACCCGGCGGCGGGCAATGACCGCCATCGATACATCCGACCTGGACGCGCGGGTGCAGGCACTGCTCGACGCGCACGATCCGAAGGCTGCCGACCCGCGCGAATTCCTCGGCGCGCAATACGATGCGGGTCTGGCCTGGGTGCACCTGCCGCAGGGCTTCGGCGGCCTGGATCTGCCGCGCACCGCCCAGGAGCGTATCGACGCGCGGCTGGCCGCCGCGGGTGCGCCGGTGGGCGGCACCCCCAAGAACTACATCGGGATGGGCATGGCCGCGCCGACCATCGCCGCCTTCGGCACCGACGAGCAGAAGCGAACGTTCCTGCGCCCGTTGTTCACCGGTGAGCAGATCTACTGCCAACTGTTCAGCGAGCCGGGCGCGGGATCGGACCTCGCCGGGGTGTCCACCCGCGCGGTCCGCGACGGTGATCAGTGGATTGTCAACGGGCAGAAGGTGTGGACCTCGCAGGCGCAACACGCGCAGATGGCCATCCTGGTCGCCCGCACCGATCCGACCGTGCCCAAACACCATGGCCTGACCTATTTTCTCTGCGATATGACGCAACCCGGGGTCGAGATCCGGCCGTTGCGCCAGATCACCGGGGAGGCCGAGTTCAACGAGGTGTTTCTCACCGACGTCCGGGTGCCCGATGCGAATCGGCTGGGCCCGGAGGGCGGGGGCTGGCGCGTCGCGACCACCACCCTCAACAACGAACGGGTCGCGATCGGTTCCCGCGCCGGGGTCCCGCGGGAAGGCGGCCACATCGGCAAGGTCGCCGAAGCCTGGCGTGACGAGCCGGCGCTGCGCAACCCCGCCATGCACGATCAACTGATGCGGCTGTGGGTGCAGGCCGAGGTCTTCCGGCTCGCCGGCGAACGGCTGCGACAGCAGGCCGCCACCGGTCAGCCGGGGCCAGAGGGCGCCGGCATGAAGGTGGCGTTCGCCGATCTGGCGCAGGCGATCTCGGGCTTCGAGATCGAGCTGCACGGCGAGTCCGGCCTGTATTACGACGACTGGACCATGCGCCGCCCCGAGACCGTCGACCTGATCGGTCGCGAACCCGGATACCGCTACCTGCGGGCGCGCGGCAACTCGATCGAGGGCGGCACCTCGGAAATCCTGCGCAACACCATCTCCGAGCGGATTCTGGGCCTGCCGGGTGAACATCGCGTCGACAAGGACGCCGCGTGGAAGGACCTGCCCCGATGAGCCCCCAGCGCGTGCCGACCGGAGACCTGCTGTACTCCGACACCGAAGAGGCGCTGCGGGCCGGCGTCCGTCAGCTGTTCGCCGAGCGTTGCCCGCCCGAATCGGTGGCCGGTGTCTATGACGCTGCACCCCAAGACTTCTCGGGTGTGTGGCGGACGCTGGCCACTGAACTGGGCGTGGCCGGCCTGTTGGTTCCCGAATCGCTGGGCGGCGCCGGCGCGGGCGCCCGCGAGGCCGCGGTGGTCATGGAGGAGGTCGGCCGGGCCGTTGCGCCGGTGCCGTTCTTGTCCAGCGCGGTCCTCGCCACGGTCGCGCTCTTGCGTGCCGGGGACACCCAGACCGTGCCGGCGCTGGCCCAGGGCGAGCTGACGGCGGCGTTGGTGGTGCCGCTGACGACCGCACCCGGCGATCCGGTCGTGGGGGTGAACGGCGGTTCCGGCGGACTCAGCGGATCTGTCACCGGCGTGGTCGGCGCCGGCGAGGCCGACGTGCTGGTGGTGCCCGTCGCCGGGCCGGACGGTCTCGAACTCCACACCGTCGACCGTGCGGCGGCCGGCGTACAGGTGTCGCCGCTGCTCGCGCTGGACATGACGAGACCCCTTGCCGCCGTGTCGTTTTCGGGTACACCGTCGTCCCCGCTCGGGGCGGGCGACGGCCCGATAGCCGAGGCCGTCCTCACCGGAGTGGCCCTGCTGGCGTCCGAGCAACTCGGAGTGGCCCAATGGTGTTTCGACACCACACTGGACTACGTCAGGCAGCGCAGGCAGTTCGGCCGCACGATCGGCTCCTACCAGGCGATCAAGCACCGGTTGGCGGACCTGTGGTTCGAGGTCGGCGCCGCGACGGCCGCCGCCCGCTACGCGGCCGACACATGTGCCCGTGCCGGCGATGACGCCGCCGCAGCGGCGGCCATCGCCCAGGCCTACTGCAGCGATGTCGCCGTGCACGCCGCCGAGGAATGCATACAGCTACACGGCGGCATCGGCATGACCTGGGAGTATCCGGCGCACCTGTACCTCAAGCGGGCCAAGAGCGACCAGCTGGCATTCGGCACCGGGTACCGTCACCGCACCCGGCTGGCCGAGCTGGTGGACCTGCCGCCCTCCTGAGGGCATCGCGGATTGTTGATGGACCCTTAGCGCGGGAACGCCGCGGCGAACACCGCCGTCATCGCGTCCCAATGCCGCTCGGCCGCCGCGGGGTCATACGGCGCGTTGTCCGGGACGGCGAACCCGTGGCCCGCCGCATACCACTCGATCGTGTGCTCGACGCCGGCCGCCGTCAGCGCCTTGTCGAGCTGTTCGGCGTGATCGGCGGTGAACGACGCGTCGTTCTGCGCTCCCCCCACGTACACCGTGGCGCTGATCCGCTCGGCCAGCAGGTGCGGGCTGTCGTCGGTGTCGGTCACCAGGCCGCCACCGTGGAAGGACGCCGCCGCGGCCACCCGGTCGGGCACCCGGCCGGCCACCATGAGCGACGTCCGACCGCCCATGCAGTAGCCGCACACGCCGAATCGCTCGCCCGTCACCTCGGGCCGGGCGGCCAAATAATCGAAGAATGCGGTCGCGTCGATAGCCATCCGGTCCGGGGTGATGCTGCCGATCATCGAAAACAGGCGCCCGCGTTCCTTCGGGTCGCTGAAGACGGTCGCCATGTCGAACGGCGCCCAGTCGGCGGTGCGGTAGTAGACGTCCGGAAGCAGCACGGCGTAGCCGAATCCGGCCAGCTTGGCGGCCATCTGCGCAAACGTCTCCCGCACGCCGCCGGCGTCGGGATACATGACCACACCGGGCCACGGAACCTGGGATTCCGGCCCCTCCGGAGTGAACAGGTGCACCGTGCAGGTGCCATCGGGGGTGGCGACGACGTCGGTGATATTCGGCATGGCACCCGTTCTACTCCCTGCGCTTCGCAGTATTCTGACCGCGTGCCGATCCCGACGCCCTACGAGGACCTACTGCGCCTGGTGCTCGATGCGGGAACGGCCAAATCCGACCGCACCGGCACCGGAACCCGAAGCCTGTTCGGCCGGCAGCTGCGCTATGACCTGTCGGCCGGCTTCCCGCTGCTCACCACCAAGAAGGTGCACCTCAAGTCGGTGATTTATGAGTTGCTGTGGTTCCTGCGCGGCGATTCCAACGTCGGCTGGCTGCACGAGCACGGGGTTACCATCTGGGACGAATGGGCAAGTGACACAGGCGATCTCGGGCCTATCTACGGGGTGCAGTGGCGATCCTGGCCGACCCCGTCGGGCGAACACGTCGACCAGATCAGCGCGGCCCTGGATCTGCTGCGCACCGACCCCGACTCGCGACGCATCATCGTGTCCGCCTGGAACGTCGGCGAAATCCCGCAGATGGCGCTGCCGCCCTGTCACGCGTTCTTCCAGTTCTACGTGGCCGACGGGCGGCTGAGCTGTCAGCTCTACCAGCGCAGCGCCGACCTTTTTCTGGGCGTGCCGTTCAACATCGCCAGCTACGCGCTGCTGACGCACATGATGGCCGCCCAGGCCGGCCTCTCGGTCGGCGAATTCGTGTGGACGGGCGGGGACTGCCACATCTACGACAACCACGTCGAGCAGGTGCGGCTGCAACTGAGCCGCGAGCCGCGACCCTACCCGGAACTCGTTCTGGGCAAACGGGATTCGATCTTCGACTACACCTACGATGACGTCGTCGTGCGCAACTACGATCCGCACCCGGCCATCAAGGCCCCCGTCGCGGTATGACGCGTACCACCGAGGTGGGCCTGGTGTGGGCCCAGTCGACCTCCGGCGTCATCGGGCGCGGCGGCGGCATCCCGTGGAACGTCCCGGAAGACCTCGTCCGGTTCAAAGAGGTGACCATGGGGCACACCGTGGTGATGGGCCGGCGGACATGGGACTCGCTCCCGTCGAAGGTGCGGCCGCTGCCCGGCCGGCGCAACATCGTGCTGTCCCGCGAGGACGGCTTCGCCGCCGACGGGGCGCAGGTGGTCGGCTCGCTGGACGCGGCCTTTGCCCAGGCCGAGAGCGAGCCCGCGATGTGGGTGATCGGCGGCGGGCAGGTGTATCTGGCTGCGCTCCCGTACGCCGCCCGGTGCGAGGTCACCGAGATCGAGGTCGACTTGCGCCGCGACGACGACGACGCGCTGGCGCCCGCGCTGGACGACACCTGGGTGGGCGAGACGGGGGAGTGGCAGGCCAGCCGCTCGGGGCTGCGGTATCGCTTCCACAGCTACCGTCGCTGAGTCTGCGCACCTGCTCGCGCTCGGCCCTGACCTGACATACTCGGACTCGGGGGGTCGGTCGCACAGGGTTTACCAGGCGTTTGGTGAGAAGGGGGAATTGGCAGTGATAACCGAACCCGTGAAGACGTTCTCGCGAAAGTTCATGGGCTACGACGCGGGCGCGGTCGATGCCCACATCGAGATGCTGACCACCAAGCAGCAGCTGCTGCTAGACGATGTCGAGAGCCTGCGGGCCCGGCTGCAGGAATCCGGCGAACAAACCGCCGCGCTGCGCAAGGAAGTCGCAGTCCTGACCGACACGTCACCCTCGCCGCACGCGATGCAGCAGCGGATGGCGAAAATGCTGCGGCGCGCGGTCGACGAGGTAGCCGAGATGCAGGCCGAGGCGCGCGCGGAAGCGGACGCGCTGATCGCGGCGGCCGAGGCAGAGGCCGAAGCCGCGGAGCGAAAGCGCGACGAGGTGCTCGCGGACATGGCCGCGCAGAAAAAGGCGCTGGAAGCCGAGTACGCGGAGACCAAGGAAAAGCTCGACGCCGAACTGGCCGGGATGCGCGCCGAAACCCAATCCGCGATCGACGAAGCGCGCCAGAGCGCCGAGCGGGAGTGCGAGCAGCTGCTCGGTGACGCGAAACAGGGGGCCGATCACTACCGTGACAAGGCCCGGCGCGCGGTCGACGAGGCGACCGCGCAGCGAATCGAGATCCTCGAGCAGCTGATGGGCGTCTACCGCGACCTCGACGGGGTTCCGGCCGCACTCGAGGCGGCCTACAAAGAACAGAAGAACCCGGACGCGGACGGCGCCGTGGCGCCCCTGGAACACAAGGTCCGCGCGGGCTGAGCTTGCGCTAGCCTCCGCCGACAGGCGCCCCCGGGGCGGTATTCTCGGCGCCGTGTCGACCCGCAGGCTCTCCGCCACTGGGGCGCGGCGGATTGCCGTTGCGGCCCAAGGATTTAGCGAGCCCCGGCCGGGCGGCGAGATCACCCGGGCGCATCTGAAGCGGCTGATATCCAGAATCCAAGTGCTGCAACTGGATTCGGTGTCGGTGGCGGTGCGCGCCCACTACGCCCCGGTGTTCAGCCGGCTCGGCCCCTACGATCGTGACGTGCTCGACCGCGCGGCCTGGGGCCCGCGTTCGTCGCGGCTGCTGGCCGAGTACTGGGCGCACGAGGCCGCGCTGATGGCCGTCGAGGACTGGCCGCTGCTGCGCTGGCGGATGCGCCAGTACACCCATGGCCGGTGGGGAACCCACATCGTCAAGGCCAATCCGCGGCTGGCCGAGGAGGTGGTGGCCGCCGTCGCCGAACTCGGGCCCAGCACGGCCGGCCAAATCGAAGCGCACCTGGCCTCGAAATTGTCGGCGCCGCGACAGAAGAAAGGCACCTGGTGGACGCGCAGCGACACCAAGTGGGTGGCCGAGGCGCTGTTTTCCTCCGGGGTGCTCACCACGGCCACCCGGGTGGGCTTCGCCCGCCACTACGACCTGGTGGAGCGGGTGTTGCCGGCCGGCGTGCTAGCCCGCGAGGTCGACGACCACGAGGCGATCCGCGAGCTGACGCTGCGGGCGGCCACCGCGCTGGGCGTGGGCACCGAGGCCGACATCCGCGACTACTTTCGGCTGTCGGCCGCCCAGGTCAAGCCCGCGATCGGTCAGTTGCTGGCCGCCGGTGACATCGAGCGGGTCGACGTCGACGGCTGGTCCGCCCCCGCCTACCTGCGGGTAGGCCGGACGGTGCCCCGAGCCGACCGGGGCACCGCGCTGCTGTGCCCGTTCGACCCGCTGATCTTCTTCCGGCCCCGGGTCGAACGGCTCTTCGAATTCCATTACCGCATCGAGATTTACACACCGGCCGCCAAGCGACAGTACGGCTACTACGTGTGGCCGCTGCTGATGGACGGGCGGTTGGTGGCGCGGGTCGACCTCAAGGCCGACCGGGCCGCCGACTGCCTGCGCGTCGTCGGCGCATTCGCCGAACCCGAAACGCCCAGAGCCCGCGTCGCCGCGGCGCTCGCCGGCGAGCTGGAGTCCATGGCGTGCTGGCTGGGGCTGGGCGGGTTCAGCGTGGCCACCCGGGGCGACCTGGCCGGCGCCCTGCGGGCGGTCAGCTGATGCGCGCGACCGACAAAGGGCTCAAGGACACCCTGTGGAAGGCGGCCAACAAGCTGCGCGGCTCCCTGTCGGCCGGGCAGTACAAGGACGTCATCCTCGGACTGGTCTTCCTCAGACACGTCTCCGAGGCGCAATGGAAAGCCTTGGCGGACAACAGCAAAGCCGACAAGCTCGGCCGGCTCGTCGACGACGCGATGCAGGCCGCGGGGCTGCCGCGGCTGTACGAAGACCTCGACCAGCGCCGCCTCGGTGAACTGATGGACCTCCTGGACACCCTGCGATGCGGCGGGCGCGAGGCCCATCGGGATCTGATGGGCGAGGTGTACGAGTACTTCCTGGGGAATTTCGCCCGCGCGGAGGGAAAGCGGGGCGGTGAGTTCTTCACCCCGCCCAGCGTCGTGCGGCTGCTGGTCGAGGTGCTCGAACCGTCCGGGGGGCGGGTGTATGACCCGTGCTGCGGCTCGGGCGGGATGTTCGTGCAGACCGAGCACTTCATCGCCGAACACGACGGCGATCCCGCGAACCTCACCGTCTACGGCCAAGAAAGTGTCGAACAGACCTGGCGCATGGCGACAATGAACCTCGCCGTGCACGGCATCGACCACCGCGGCCTGGGCCCGCGGTGCGCCGACACGTTGGTCACCGACCTGCATGCCGGCGTGCAGATGGACTACGTGCTGGCCAATCCGCCCTTCAACATCAAAGATTGGGCCCGCGACGCCGACGACCCGCGCTGGCGCTTCGGTGTTCCACCCGCAACCAACGCGAATTACGCCTGGATTCAGCACATCCTGTCCAAGCTGGCACCGGGCGGCACGGCCGGCGTGGTGATGGCCAACGGCTCGATGTCCTCGAAGGCGAAGGGCGAGGGCGACATCCGGGCGCGGATCATCGAGGCGGATCTGGTGTCGTGCATGGTCGCTCTGCCCGCACAGCTGTTCCGCAGCACCGGAATACCGGTGTGCGTGTGGTTCTTCGCCAGGGATAAGGCGCACCGGTCACGCCAGGTGCTGTTCATCGACGCCCGAGGCCTCGGTTACCTGGTGGATCGCGCGGAGCGCGCGCTGACCCGCGAGGAGATCGTCCGGATCGGCGACACCTACCACGCGTGGTGCGGTACGAAGTCAGCCCTTGCCAAAGGGCTGACCTACCACGATGTTCCGGGGTTTTGTCAGTCCGTGCCGCTGGATGACGTCAGGGCCGCGGGACACGTGCTGACGCCGGGACGCTACGTGGACGCGCCGAGCGCCCCGGACGACGGGGAGCCGGTCGGCGACAAGATCGCGCGATTGACCGACGGGCTGCTCGCGGCGCTCGACGATTCCGCGCGCGCAGAACAGGTGGTGCGCCAGCAGGTGGGGCGGCTGCGGTGAACACCATCCTGGGTGAGCATCTCGACTTCAGCAGCGGCAGCGGCGCGCCGGTGCGCGCCCTCAACGGGCGCTTTCCCGTCTACGGCGCCAACGGCGCGATCGGCTTTGCCGCGGAGCGCAACGCCGGCGGGCCGCTGATCGTGGTGGGCCGCGTCGGATCCCATTGCGGCAGTCTGCGCTACTGCGACTCCGATGTCTGGGTGACCGAGAACGCGCTGGTGTGCCGGGCCAAGGATCCGCGGGAGACGCGGTATTGGTATTACGCCCTGCACACCTGCCGGCTGGGCGATCACCGATCCGGGTCGGGACAACCCCTGCTCAATCAGCGGATCCTGCACGACGTTTCGGTGTCGACCGTCGCGTCGCACGAGCGTCAGCGGATCGCGGAGGTGCTCGGTGCCCTCGACGACAAAATCGCCGCCAACGACCGCGTGATCGAGGCCGCCGAACGTTTGATGGTTGCCCACGCCGAATCGGTGGTGGGCCGGGTGCCGTTGTCGAGCCTGGCGGCCCCGTCGAGCGCGTTCCGCAACGTGCAGGAGTTCCCCGCACGGGTCGCCCATTTCAGCCTTCCGGCGTTCGACGACGGGGCGAAACCCCGCCTGGTCGACGGACGGTCGGTGAAAAGCGGCAAGTTGCTCCTGTCCGAGCCGTGCGTCCTGTTCGCCAAGCTGAACCCCAGGATTCCGCGGATCTGGAATGTGGTGAGCCTGCCGCCGGAGATGTCGCTGGCCAGCACGGAGTTCGTCGTGCTCAAGCCGCTCGGAATTCATTCCTCGGCGCTGTGGTCGGCGCTGCGACAACCGGACGTCTCACTGCGGGTGCAACGGCGGGCCGCGGGGACGTCGGAGAGCCATCAGCGGATTCAACCGCGCGACCTCGTCGACGTGGTGGTCCCCGACGTCCGCCGGCTGGGTCCGGCGGCGCTGCGGACGATCACCTGGCTGGGCGCGCTGTGCCACGCCCGGCGCGCCGAAAGCACCCGGTTGTCCGGCTTGCGTGATGCGCTGCTGCCGTTGCTGATCTCCGGCAAGGTGCGGATTCCGCCCGGCACGCTTTAAGGTGAGCGCCGTGGCCGAGATCGCGCCGCTGCGCGTGCAACTGATCGCCAAGACCGAGTTCTTGGCGCCCCCGGAGGTGCCGTGGAGCACCGACGCCGACGGCGGCCCCGCGCTTGTCGAGTTCGCCGGCCGCGCCTGCTACCAGAGCTGGTCGAAACCCAATCCCAAGACCGCGACCAACGCCGGCTACATCAAGCACATCATCGACGTCGGGCACTTCTCGGTGCTCGAGCACGCGACGGTGTCGTTCTACATCACCGGCATCTCGCGCTCGTGCACGCACGAGTTGATCCGGCACCGGCACTTCTCCTACTCACAGCTGTCGCAGCGCTACGTCCCCGAGAAGGACTCGCACGTCGTCGTGCCGCCGGGGATGGAAGACGATCCCGAACTGCAGCGAATCCTGGCCGCGGCAGCCGACGCCGGCCGCGCCACCTACATGGAGTTGCTGGCCAAGCTGGAGGCCAAATTCGCCGACCAGCCGAGCGCCATCCTGCGGCGCAAGCAGGCGCGCCAAGCCGCCCGCGCCGTGCTGCCCAACGCCACCGAAACCCGCATCGTCGTCACCGGGAACTACCGGGCCTGGCGCCACTTCGTCGCCATGCGCGCCAGCGAGCACGCCGACGTGGAAATCCGGCGGCTGGCCATCGAGTGCCTGCGTCACCTGACGGGCACGGCGCCCGCGGTATTCGCCGATTTCGAGATCGCCACGCTGGCCGACGGGACCGAGGTCGCGACCAGTCCGTTGGCGACCGAAGCCTGAGCCGGCGAGGTCCGGTCAGGCACTGCCGTCACTGGGCGGACCATGAGGCGTTATGCCCGCCTCACAGCGACAACGGCCAACGACGCCCACTCGGGCGGCCCCGTTGTCGCTGCTAGGCGGGCGCGTGACCGATATCCAGCCGACTGGCACCCCCGCGACCGCCCAACGGACGATCGGCGCGGCAACGCGCGGCTGTGTGGGTGCGAAAAGGCTTGCCGGTGCCAGGTAACCTGAACACCGTGAGCACGGTCGGATTCGACGCCCCAGCGCGGTTGGGAACCGTGCTGACCGCGATGGTCACACCGTTTCGCCCCGACGGCTCCGTTGACACCGCCACCGCCGCGCAATTGGCCAACCACCTGATCGACGCGGGCTGCGACGGACTGGTGGTCTCCGGCACCACCGGCGAGTCGCCGACCACCACCGACGACGAGAAGCGAGAGTTGCTCCGCGTCGTGCTCGAGACGGTGGGCGACCGGGCCCGCGTCATCGCCGGCGCGGGCACCTACGACACCGCCCACAGCGTCCGGCTGGCCAAGGCCTGCGCGGCCGAAGGCGCCCACGGCCTGCTGGTGGTCACGCCGTACTACTCGAAACCACCCCAGAGCGGGCTGATCGCACATTTCACCACCGTCGCCGACGCGACCGAATTGCCGGTGCTGCTCTACGACATCCCGCCACGTTCGGTGATCCCGATCCAGCCCGACACGATCCGCGCGCTTTCCGCCCACCCGAACATCGTCGGAATCAAAGACGCGAAGGCCGACCTGCACAGCGGCGGCCAGATCATCGCCGACACCGGCCTGGCCTACTACTCCGGTGACGATGCGCTGAACCTGCCGTGGCTGGCCATGGGGGCCACCGGTTTCATCAGCGTGATTTCGCATATGGCGGCCAATCAGCTTCGGGAAATGTTGTCCGCCTTCAATTCTGGGGATATCGCCACCGCCCGGAAGGTCAACTCCAACATCGCGCCGCTGTGCGACGCGATGGCCCGCCTGGGCGGGGTGACGTTGTCCAAGGCGGGTCTGCGCCTGCAGGGCATCGAAGTCGGCGACCCCCGACTGCCCCAAATGCCCGCAACGGCAGAGCAAATCGACGCGTTGGCCGCCGATATGCGCGCGGCCTCGGTGCTCAGGTGACCCAGGGAGCGTCCGAGAAGTGGATGTAGACCTCGCCCCGCCTGGCCCGTTGGCCGCTGGAGGGTTGCGGGTCACCGCGTTTGGCGGCATCAGCGAAATCGGCCGCAACATGACGGTTTTCGAACACCTGGGCCGGCTGCTGATCATCGACTGCGGGGTGATGTTCCCCACCCACGACGAGCCCGGCGTCGACCTGATCCTTCCCGATCTGCGCCATATCGAAGACCGGCTCGATGACATCGAGGCGCTGGTGCTCACCCACGCCCACGAGGACCACATCGGCGGCATTCCGTTCCTGCTCAAGCTGCGCCCCGACATCCCGGTCGTCGGTTCGAAATTCACGCTTGCGCTGGTCGCCGCGAAGTGCCGCGAACACCGCGTCAAGCCGGTGTTCGTCGAGGTGGCCGAGGGCCAGAAGAGCACGCACGGCGTGTTCGAATGCCAATACTTCGCCGTCAACCACTCCATCCCCGACGCGCTGGCGATCGCCGTGCACACCGGTGCGGGAACGGTTTTGCACACCGGCGACATCAAACTCGACCAGCTTCCGCTGGACGGGCGGCCGACCGATTTGCCCGGCATGTCCCGGCTCGGTGACGCGGGAGTGGACCTGTTCCTGTGTGATTCGACCAACTCCGAGCTGCCCGGCGTCGGGCCGTCGGAAAGCGAAGTGGGTCCGACGCTGCACCGCCTGATCCGCAGCGCCGAGGGGCGCGTGATCGTGGCGTGCTTCGCCTCCAACGTGGACCGGGTTCAGCAAATCATCGATGCCGCAGTGGCATTGGGTCGGCGGGTGTCGTTCGTCGGCCGCTCCATGGTGCGCAACATGGGCATCGCCCGGGAGCTCGGCTTCCTGCGGGTCGCGGATTCCGATGTGATCGACATCGGCGCCGCCGAGATGATGCCGCCCGAGAAGGTGGTCCTGATCACCACCGGCACCCAGGGCGAGCCGATGTCGGCGCTGTCGCGGATGTCGCGCGGCGAGCACCGCAGCATCACGCTGACCGCGGGCGACCTCGTGGTGCTGGCGTCGTCGCTGATCCCGGGCAACGAGGAGGCCGTCTACGGCGTCATCGACGAGCTTGCCAAGATCGGCGCCCGCGTTGTCACCAACGCCCAAGCGCGCGTTCACGTTTCGGGCCACGCCTACTCAGGTGAGCTGTTGTTCCTCTACAACGGGATTCGGCCCCGCCACGTCATGCCCGTGCACGGGACGTGGCGAATGCTGCGCGCCAACTCCAAGCTGGCGGCCCGCACCGGCGTGCCCGAGGAATCAATCCTGCTGGCCGAGAACGGGGTCAGTGTCGACCTGGTCGCGGGCAAGGCAGCGATAGCCGGGGCGGTGCCGGTCGGCAAGATGTTCGTCGACGGCCTGATCGACGGCGACGTCGGCGACATCACGCTGGGCGAACGGCTCATCCTGTCATCGGGTTTCGTCGCGGTGACCGTGGTGGTTCAGCGGGGCACCGGGCGCCCGGTGGCCCCGCCGCACCTGCATTCGCGCGGTTTCTCCGAGGATCCCAAGGCGCTCGAGCCGGCCGTGCGCAGGGTCGAGGCGGAGCTGGAAGCGCTGCTGGCCGAGAACATCACCGACCCGGGCCGCATCGCCCAGGGCGTGCGGCGCACCATCGGCAAATGGGTGGGCGAAACCTACCGCCGCCAGCCGATGATCGTGCCGACCGTCATCGAGGTCTAGCGGCGATCGCGAGCGCGGCGCAGCCGGGCGAAGCGGGTCGCCGCCATGGAGGTCTGAGCCCCCGCTAGATCTTCTCGGCGTAGGCCGACCACTCCAGTTGCGAGGTCTTGAGTTTGCGCCCGGTGGGCTCGACGTAACGCTGCGCGAGTTCGTCGGGCCCGGCCTGCCCCGCCAGCCGCCAGCCGTACTCGCCGACAAACGCGGCGACGTCGTCGGGCTGCAAGCCGAAACGCCACAGCTGCCGGCGCTGCCGGACGTTGCGGTACAGCGTGCGGGTGCCATACCGATTGGTGCCGTCGATGAAATCCTTACGGACGTAGGTGAACACCAACCGGCTGCCGGGCGCCGCCGCGCGCAGCCCCTCCAGCGTCCGGCGAACGGTGGCTTCGGTCAGGTATTGGGTGACGCCCTCGCAGATGAAGAAGACGCGGTAATCGGTGCGATACCCGTGTTCGGCGAGCGCGGTGAGCAGGTCGTCCTGCTCGAGGTTCAACGCCACCAACCGCACCGACAGCGGCGGCTCGCCCAGCACCCGGCGGACCGTCTTGAACTTGCGGGCGATGTTCACCGGCAGATCGACCTCGAACACCGGGATGCGGACCCGCCGCGTCAGCAGATAGGCGCGGGTGTCCAGCCCCGCCCCGAGGATGACGACGGCGTCGATGTCGTCGAGTGACTCCGTGAGCTTGTCGGCGATAAAACGCTTGCGGCAGGCCAGATTTGCCCACAGCCCGGGACCGGTGAACTCCGAGCCGCGGACCATCAGGTGACGAACCGGCCCGTACCGCGTCGCGCCGACCAGCCACCGCAGCGGGGCGGGCAAAAACAGCTCGGCGAAATCGTCGTCCACCAACCGGCGCCCGGGCGGCTCGTTCTGCTCGACGGCGGCCAACAGCATGGGGCCGAACGCCGTCTGTGCTACCGGATTTCGCGCCATGGCCGCTACTTGTTCAAAAAGCCCGCGTCGACCGGCAAGGTGACACCCGTGATGTAGCGGGCCTGATCGGATACCAGCCAGGCCACCGCGTTGGCGATGTCCTCCGCATCCAGCACCTCCACCGGCATGGCGTTGCCCATGGCGCCGGGGGTGTCGGTTGCGGCGGCCATCTTGGCCAGCCATTCGCGAGTGAACTCGTTGTTGATCATCGGCGTCTCGACACCCGAAGGATGAATCGAGTTGACCCGAATCATCTGCCCGGCAAGCAGATTCGCGTAAATCCGCATCAACCCGACGACCCCGTGCTTGGCGGCGGCGTAGCCCACGGAACCCGCGTCCGGACTGCCGACGCCGGCCAGCCCCGCGCTGGAGCTGATCAACACGATCGACCCGCCGGTGCCCTGCTTGACCATCGTGGGTATCGCGGCCTTGATGGTGTGGTAGACGCCGGTGAGGTTGACGTCGATGACGTCGCGCCAGCCGTCGTCACCGGATTGCATCGGAGCGATCCCCGCGTTGGCCACCACGATGTCGAGGCGGCCGAACGTGTCGAGGCCCACTTGCAGGGCCGCGGACAGCGATTCGCGGTCCCGGACGTCGCCACGAGCGGCCACGATGCGCGATCCGGTGTCCTCCACGAGCTTCACGGTGGCCGCCAGGTCCTCCGGCGTGGCCAGCGAGTAGGGGACGCTGGCGATCTGGTCGCACAGGTCGACGGCGATGATGTCGGCGCCGTCGGCGGCCAGCCGCACCGCATGCGCGCGCCCCTGCCCGCGGGCCGCGCCGGTGATGAAGGCGACCTTCCCTTTCAGTGGGCCGTCCGGCGAGGGGGCCATCAGGGACGCAACTGTCCTTTGGCCGGATCACCCGCCGAGATCGTCTGCAACATCTTGATGTCGGGGGCGCCGTCGAGGTGTTCGCCGGCCGCGCTGAACATCTTGCCGATCGCCGGCGCGGTGCTGTGCGCTTTGAGCGCCTCCTCATCGGCCCATTGCTCGACGAAGACGAAGGTCTCGCCGGAGTGGTGCAGCGAGTACAGCTGGCAGCCGGGTTCGTCGTGCACCTCTGCGACGGCGCGGGTCAGGATGTCGCGAACGGTGTCGACCGATTCCGGTTTGACGGTCATGGTGGCGACGACGACAACGGGCATTGATGGCCTCCTGGGCGCTCCGGGACGGGTGACGAGCACGACTTCTCGCACCGGATTGTCACCCTACTCACGCAGCTGTGCGGCCGATCCGCCCCATGCCTCACAAGCCGGGCGGTTACCAGTGTGGCGGGTGGTGTAGATGATGCCGTTGCGACTACCCTTGCCGTCATGCCCAGTAAGACCGCCGCCCGCTCCGGAAGCCGAACGAGCAGGTCAAAGGCCACTTCGCGTGCCAGCCGGCCCCGCGGCGCGCGACCAGCGGCGCCCCGCAGGAAGCCCAGCAAACCCGCTCGGCGCCGGAACCGCTCGCCGCTGGTCGGAATCGGGCTGACCTGCGGCCGCGCCCTGCGCGCCACCTGGCTGATGGCCGCGCGGGGGACCGGCGGCGCGGCGCGGTCGATCGGGCGCGCTCGCGACATCGATCCCGGACACCGCCGCGACGGAATCGCGCTGCTTTTGCTGGGCTTTTCCGTGGTGGTCGCCGCGAGCTCGTGGTTCCACGCGGCCGGCCCGGTCGGGGCGTGGGTCGACACCCTGCTGCGGACCTTTCTCGGCGCCGGTGTGCTGGCGCTGCCGGTGGTCACCGCCGCGGTGGGGGTGACCCTGATGCGGACCGAGCCCGACCCCGAGGTGCGCCCCAGGCTGATCCTGGGCGCCAGCCTGATCACGCTGTCGGTGCTCGGCCTGCGCCACCTGTGGTCCGGTTCGCCGGGAGACCCGGAGGCGCGCCGCCGCGCGGCGGGATTCATCGGCTTCGCCATCGGTGGGCCGCTGTCGGACGGGCTGACTCCCTGGATCGCGGCGCCGCTGCTGTTCATCGGGTTCATGTTCGGCCTGCTGCTCCTGACGGGCACCACCATCCGCGAGGTGCCCGTGGTGATGCGCAACCTGTTCCACACTCGGTTCGTCGACGAGGACTACGACGACGAGCCGTACGACTACGCCGACGAATTCGACGACGGCGTCGAACCCGCCCACGGGGATTACTACGACGAGGCATCGTCGGCGCCGGACGACGAGCCGGCGCCGTGGTCGCCCGACGACGACGCCCAGGCCGCACTGCAGGACGACATCCCCACGGTTCCCGAACCGGCCCTGGAACCCGGCTCAGAACCCGGCGCGGCGCGGGGCCGCAAGCGCGGGCGGTCGGCGGACAAGCAGGCCACCATCGAGCTGGACCGCGTCGTCGAGGGGCCCTACACGCTGCCGTCGCTGGGTCTGCTGGTCGCGGGGGACCCGCCCAAGAAGCGCAGCGCCGCCAACAACGTCATGGCCGACGCCATCACCGAGGTGCTGACCCAGTTCAAGGTGGACGCGGCGGTGACCGGCTGCACCCGCGGGCCGACCGTCACCCGCTATGAGGTCGAGCTGGGCCCGGGGGTGAAGGTCGAGAAGATCACCGCGCTGCAAAAGAACATCGCTTACGCGGTGGCCACCGAGAGCGTGCGCATGCTCGCGCCCATCCCCGGCAAGTCCGCCGTGGGCATCGAGGTACCCAACACCGACCGCGAAATGGTGCGGCTGGCCGACGTGCTCACCGATCCGTCGACCCGGCGCGACCACCACCCGCTGGTCATCGGGCTGGGCAAGGACATCGAGGGCGACTTCATTTCGGCCAACCTGGCCAAGATGCCGCACCTGCTGGTTGCCGGCTCCACCGGATCCGGCAAGTCCAGCTTCGTCAACTCGATGCTGATTTCGCTGCTGACCCGCGCCACCCCGGAAGAGGTCAGGATGATCCTGATCGACCCGAAGATGGTGGAACTCACGCCGTACGAAGGTATTCCGCATCTGATCACCCCGATCATCACCCAGCCCAAGAAGGCGGCGGCCGCGCTGGCCTGGCTGGTCGAGGAGATGGAGCAGCGCTACCAGGACATGCAGGCGTCGCGGGTCCGGCACATCGACGACTTCAACGACAAGGTGCGCTCCGGGGCCATCACGGCGCCGCTGGGCAGCCAGCGCGAGTACCGGCCCTACCCGTACGTGGTGGCGATCGTCGACGAGCTGGCCGACCTGATGATGACCGCGCCGCGCGACGTCGAGGACGCCATCGTGCGGATCACCCAGAAGGCCCGCGCCGCAGGCATTCACCTGGTGCTGGCCACCCAGCGCCCGTCGGTGGACGTGGTCACCGGGCTGATCAAGACCAACGTGCCGTCCCGGCTGGCGTTCGCCACGTCATCGCTCATCGACAGCCGGGTGATCCTGGACCAGGCCGGCGCGGAAAAGCTGATCGGCATGGGCGACGGCCTGTTTTTGCCGATGGGCACCAACAAACCCATCCGGCTGCAGGGCGCCTTCATCACCGACGAGGAGATCCACGCCGTCGTCACCGCCTGCAAGGACCAGGCCGAACCCGAGTACACCGAGGGCGTCACCAACGCCAAGCCCACCGGCGAACGCACCGACGTCGACCCCGACATCGGCGACGACATGGACGTGTTCCTGCAGGCCGTCGAGCTGGTGGTGTCCAGCCAATTCGGCTCCACCTCGATGCTGCAGCGCAAGCTGCGCGTCGGCTTCGCCAAGGCCGGCCGGCTGATGGACCTGATGGAGACCCGCGGCATCGTCGGGCCGTCGGAAGGGTCCAAGGCGCGCGAGGTGTTGGTCAAGCCCGACGAACTGGCGGGAACGCTGGCGTTGATCAGGGGTGGCAGCGACGCCGACGGCGGCGACCCCGAATAGCGCTCGCCGGTTACAGCCTCAGCAGCATCCGGGAGTTGCCCAGGATGTTCGGCTTGACGTAGCTGAGGTCCAGGAACTCGGCCACACCGATGTCGTACGAGCGGCACATCTCCTCGAACACCTCGGCGGTGACCGGCGTTCCCTCGATCTCGGTGAACCCGTGCCGCGCGAAGAACTCGGTCTCGAACGTCAACACGAACAGCCGCTTGAGCGCCAGCTCGCGGGCGACTACCAGCAGCCGGTCGACGATCGCGTGGCCGATGCCGTGGCCGGTCATCGCCGGGTTGACCGCGACGGTACGCACCTCGCCGAGGTCGGCCCACAGCACGTGCAGCGCCCCGCAACCGACCACGCGGCCCTCATGCTCGGCCACCCAAAACTCCTGAACGGCCTCGTAGAGCGTCACAAGATTCTTTTCGAGCAGGATCTTTCCCGCGTACGTGTCGACCAGCTGCTTGATGGCGGGAACATCGGACGTTCGCGCTCGCCGAACCAGCGGCCGGTAGCCCGGTGGACTTGTGCTCACGGCTAACAGTATCGACATCGGGCACGGCGGCGCTGGTCAACGGTTATTCTGTTGCCGTGTCGTGGCAGCCGCAGACGGGTCCGGTGGTCGGCCGCGCGAACATCGCCAACCTCGCCAATACGCTGACGCTGTTGCGGCTGGTCCTGGTGCCGGTCTTCCTGCTCGCACTGTTCGCCGGGGACGGCCAGCAAGCCGGCCTGCGGGTGGTGGCATTCCTGATCTTCGCGGTGGCCTGCATCACCGATCGGCTGGACGGTCTGCTGGCCCGAAACTATGGCATGGCAACCGAATTCGGCGCGTTCGTCGATCCGATCGCCGACAAGACGCTGGTCGGGTCGGCGCTGATCGGGCTGTCGATGCTCGGCGAGCTGCCGTGGTGGGTCACCGTGGTGATCATGGCCCGCGAAGTCGGGGTCACCGTCCTGCGGTTGGCCGTGATCCGCCGCGGGGTCATCCCGGCCAGTTGGGGCGGCAAGGTCAAGACCGTGGTGCAGGTGTTGGCGATCGGATTGTTCGTCCTGCCGCTGGCGGGGCCGTTCCGGGTGACCGCGGCCGTCGTGATGGCCGCGGCGGTGGTGCTGACGGTGATCACCGGGATCGACTACGTGGTGTCGACCGTCCGGGAAGTGCGCCGGACGAACGGCTGATTTCAGGGCTCCGAACGGGAACCAGAGCACCGCTGGCGGCGTTCACCTAATGAGCACCTGCCGGAGGCAAGCTTCCTACGTGCCGCGCAGGGCCGACTGGACGAAGGAGGGGCGGGATGCCGTCATTGGTGCGCGAGGTCATCGGCGACGTGCTGCGCGAAGCCCGCACGACACAGGGCCGCACGCTGCGTGAGGTGTCCGATTCGGCGCGAGTGAGCCTCGGGTATCTGTCCGAGGTGGAGCGCGGCCGCAAGGAGCCGTCCAGCGAACTGCTCAACGCGATCTGCGACGCGTTGTGCGTCCCGTTGTCGTCAGTGCTGACCCACGCCGGTGAGCGGATGGCCGGCCAGGAAAGGGCCCACGAACGCGCGGCCGTCGGCGCGCCCGCCGAGGCGGCGGCCGGCACCAGCATCGACGTCAGCACCAAGGTCGTCATTCCGCCGGTGGCGTCGCTCGCGCTGGCCTGAGCCTCAGGCGGCCCGATCCCGCGTAAGGGGTGGGGCGATCGGCGCCAACCCATTAAATTGAGCGTCAGGCGCAGGGCCCGCCAGGGTCGATCCGGAACCATCCGGCCCCTCAAGAAGCGAAGGTGGAGCTAACTCATGGCCAATCCGTTCGTCAAGGCGTGGAAGTACCTCACGGCGCTGTTCAACGCGAAGATCGACGAGCATGCCGACCCCAAGGTGCAGATCCAGCAGGCCATCGAGGAAGCGCAACGCACGCACCACGCGCTGACCCAGCAGGCCGCGCAGGTCATCGGCAACCAGCGGCAACTCGAGATGCGGCTCAACCGACAGCTGGCGGACGTGGAAAAGCTGCAGGTCAATGTGCGCCAGGCCCTCACGCTGGCCGACCAGGCCACGGCCGGCGGCGACACCGCCAAGGCCACCGAGTACAACAACGCCGCCGAGGCGTTCGCCGCCCAGCTGGTCACCGCCGAGCAAAGCGTCGAAGACCTCAAGGCGCTGCACGATCAGGCGCTGAACGCGGCCGGCCAGGCCAAGAAGGCGGTCGAACAGAACGCCATGGTGCTGCAGCAGAAGATCGCCGAGCGCACCAAGCTGCTCAGCCAGCTCGAGCAGGCCAAGATGCAGGAGCAGGTCAGCGCCTCGCTGCAGTCGATGAGCGATCTGGCCGCCCCCGGCAACGTCCCCAGCCTCGACGAGGTGCGCGACAAGATCGAGCGCCGGTACGCCAACGCGATCGGCGCCACCGAGCTGGCCCAGGGCTCGGTGCAGGGCCGAATGCTCGAGGTCGAGCAGGCCGGCGTCCAGATGGCCGGCCATTCCCGCCTCGAGCAGATCCGCGCCTCCATGCGCGGCGAGGCCCTGCCGACCGGGGGGACACCCGCGGCCGGCTCCACTCCCGTCACTCCCGCGCCCGCGGAGAGCGCCGGAGGCGCGGTCAGCGAGAAGCCACTTGGCCAGTAGCCCGGCGCCATGGCGGTGAACGCGCCGCGGCCCGGCCTCTGGCGCGGGTTGCTGCACCGCGGATTGGCCACCGCCGCCGACCTTTCCGACCTGCTGGCCCGCAGGATCAGCGCGGCCGCGGATCCGCGCGCACGCCAGTTGCGGCGCCGTCGGCGCGCGCTGCGGTGGGGCCTGATATTCGGCGCCGGGTGCCTGTTCTGGGCCGTGGTGACGATGTTGCTCGCGGCCTGGGGGTGGTTCGCCTTGCTGCTGGAAATCACCGGCGGCGTCGCGGTCGTCATGGCCATCCCGGCCACCTTGTTGCTGCTGCGCTACCGCTGGCTGCGGTCCGAGCCACTGCCGGTGCCCCGGACCACGAACGCGCGCCGGCTGCCGCCGCCCGGTTCGGCGGCACGCCCCGCCATGTACGCGCTGGGCGCCTCCGAGCGCGGATTTTTCTCGCTGGTGGCCGTGCTGGAGCGGGGCGCGATGTTGCCGACGGCCGAGATCCGCGACTTGACCGCGGCCGCCACCAAAACCTCCGCGGCCATGGCGTCCACCGCCGCGCAGGTGGTGTCGATGGAGCGGGCGGCGCAGGCAAACGAACAGTCCCGGTCGTACCTGGTGCCGACCATCAACGCGTTCACGGCCCAACTGAGCGCCGGCGTCCGTCAGTACAACGAAATGGTCACCGCCGCAGCGCAATTGGTGTCGTCGGCAAACGGTGACGGGCTCATCGAATCGCAGCGCTACCGCGCCGAGCTGGCCGGGGCCACCGACCGCCTGGTCGGTTGGGCGCAGGCGTTCGACGAACTCGGCGGATTGCGCGGCGCCGGCTAGCCTTCCGGGCGCGGGCCGTAGCGCTCGATGTACGACTGATGCATGCGGGCGTCGCGCTTACAACGTCGCCTTCAGCGACGGCAGCACCAGCGCCGCCAGGCCACGCGCGGTGGCCTTGAGCATGTCGAAGAAGTCGAAGTAGTCCCGCCACAACGTGATTCGCCCGTTGTGGACCTCGAACACGCCGCACACCCAGAACTGCAGCCGCAGCGGGCCGAAGATCAGCGCATCGGTGCGTTCGGTGAGCACCGCGCCGCCGTCGGCGGCGATGCGGTGGATCTTCACCTCGAAGGCCGCGCGGCCTTCCATCTGGCGAAACAGCTTCATGGCCCGGGCGCGGCCATGGATGGTCGGCAGGCCGACGTTTTCGTAGACGAGGTCGTCGGCCAGCGCGGCGTCGGCGGCGTCGTAGTCCGCGTCCTGCAGCGCGTTCAGGAATCCTTCGACCGTACGGGTGTTCGCAGCGGTTGTCCCAGTCAGCTCGGTCATCTTGCCAGCGTAGGCGAGCGTGGCGGCCGGGCGCTGTGGCAGGGTAACCCCGATGCGTGTCGCCGTGGTCGCCGGGCCGGATCCCGGGCATTCGTTCCCGGCGCTCGCGCTGTGCCGGCGCTTTGCCGAGGCGGGCGATGAGGCCACGCTGTTCACCGGCGCCGAATGGATCGACACCGCCGACGGCGCCGGCATCGACGCCGTCGCGCTGGACGGGCTGATCGCCACCGACGACGACGTCGACGCCGGGGCCAGGATCCACCGGCGCGCGGCACGGATGGCCGTGCTCAACGTCCCCGCGCTGCGCGACCTGGCGCCCGACCTGGTGGTGTCCGACGTCATCACCGCGGGCGGCGGTATGGCCGCCGAGCTGCTGGGGATCCCGTGGGTCGAACTCAACCCGCATCCGCTGTATCTGCCGTCGAAAGGCCTGCCACCGATCGGCAGCGGGCTGACGCCCGGCACCGGCGTCCAGGGCCGGCTGCGCGACGCCGCGATGCGCGCGCTCACCGCGCGTTCCTGGCGGGCGGGCCTGCGGCAGCGCGCGGCGGTGCGGGCCGAGATCGGATTGCCGGCCGAGGACCCCGGACCGCTACGACGGCTGATCGCCACGCTGCCCGCCTGCGAGGTGCCCCGGCCGGACTGGCCGCCGGAGGCGGTGGTGGTGGGTCCGCTGCACTTCGAGCCGACCGATCGGGTGCTGGAAATCCCCGAGGGATCCGGGCCGGTGGTGGTGGTCGCGCCGTCGACCGCGTTGACCGGCACCGAGGGGCTGGCCGAGGTGGCGCTGGCCTGCCTGACGCCGGGGGACACGCTGCCGGCGGGGGCGCGGGTGGTGGTCTCGCGGCTGGGCGGCGCGGACTTGGCGGTGCCGCCGTGGGCGGTGGTCGGGCTGGGCAGCCAGGCGGAGTTGCTGACGCACGCCGACGTGGTGATCTGCGGCGGTGGACACGGAATGGTGGCCAAGACGCTGCTGGCGGGGGTGCCGCTGGTGGCCGTGCCCGGCGGCGGGGACCAGTGGGAGATCGCCAACCGCATCGTCCGCCAGGGCAGCGCGCGGCTGGTCCGGCCGCTGACCGCCGACGCGCTGGTGGCCGCGGTCAACGAGGTGCTGGCATCGCCCGGCTACCGGGCCGCTGCACTTCGGGCCGCCGCCGGCGTCGCCGACGTCGCCGATCCGGTCCGGGTGTGCCGCGAGGCGCTGGCAGTGCCCGGATGATCCGCCACGCACCGCCCGGGCCGTCCTATGCTTCGGCGGGAGGCGCGCAATGAGGGTCATCACGACAATCGCCGCCGGCGCCCTAATGGCGGGCTCGGTGTTCGGAACAAGCGTCGCGCGCGCCGACAGCCCCGCGGAGCGGCAGGCCTGCCAGCTGATGGACGATCCGGCCGCCGCTGAACAGGGACTCGCGCCGGCCGAATACGCCTTCATGCAGTTGCGCGCCACGATGTCGGCGCAACGCGCCCGCGACATCATGTCCATCGCGGTCCAGGAGGACTGCCCCAACCACATCGTCGACCTGCCGGCCAGCTGGCGGTAACCCGCGTTCACGATCGCTGGCCGCTGGGTATGTTCACTGGCGTGCGGCTAACGGAGTTTCACGAGCGGGTAGTCCTGCGTTTCGGCACCACCTACGGCTCGTCGGTGCTGGCCGACCACGTGCTGACCGGCTTCGACGGTCGAACGGCCGCCCAGGCCATCGAGGAGGGCATCGAGCCCCGCGACATCTGGCGGGCGTTGTGCGTCGACTTCGACGTGCCCCACGAGCAGTGGTGATCCGCGCGCGTTATTCGTATGCCGGATAAGGGTTCTGCCGCAGCGCGGTGGCCAGGTGCACGGCGTTGCGGGACGCATTCTCGGTGGCGGACGCGACAGCCTCCGGGACGTCGTCGAGGTCGGTGTAGTCCGTGCCCTGCATGGCCTCGCCGTTCCAATAGGTGCAGCCCTGCGCGGCGATCGAAAACCCGATGTCGTTGAGCGCCTGAAACAGGTCGGCAACGATCTTGTGCGCCCCGTCCTCGTTGCCCACGACCGCCGCCAGAGCCACCTTGCCCACCATCCGCGGGCGTCCCGCGTCGTCGGTGTCGGACAGCTCGGCATCGAGGCGCTCCAGGACCCGCTGCGCGACGCTGGACATGTGACCGACCCAGGTGGGCGTTGACACGATGACGATGTCCGCCGATTTGATCTTGGTCAACAGCGCCGGCCACTCGTCGCCCGGTCCCATGTCGGCCTCGACGCCGGGCAGCAGCGCCAGGTCGACGCACCGGACGGTCTCGCCCTCGACGCCCGCGCCGCGCAGCTGATCGAGCAACTGGCCGGCGATCAGCTCGCTGCTGGACGGCGCCGGGCTCTTCTTCAACGAGCAGACCAGTGCGATGGCGCGCAGGGATTGCGGTGCGGGTGAGGACATGGTGGCCACATACCCCGGCGGGGAAACGCCAAACGACGCCCGGCCCTACCGGCACGTCCGGTGCAGCACGCAGTCGCCGCACAGAGAACCCCCGGGCAGCCGATAGAACAGGCAGCAGCTGTGGCGCCGGAAGTCCAGCCGCTGGCCGGTGATCACGCCGGATCCGGCGAGCACGCCGGTGTCCAGCAGGGACCGGGTCGTCTCGACGATCGCGCAGCGCAGGTCGGGCCGCACCGACTGCAGTGCCCGCGCGGCTCCCACCAGTGCGGAGGCAATGTTGCCCGCGAGCAGCGCGGGCGCCAGTTTGACCGGCAGGCCGGCGGCGAGCGGACGCATGTGCTCGCTCACCACGACGCGGTACAGCGCGTCCGGTGAATCGGCGGGTTTTCCGAGGGGTTCGGGCAGTCGTAGCTGGGCGCCGCCGTCGGCGCGTTGCAGGTTGTCGAGGTCGGGCAGGACGCCGTGAGCGATCGTGCACCCGAGCACGGGGGACCACAGCCGGGTGGCGTGGGCCAGGTGAACCAGTGAGGCACCGATCCGCAGGTCGGTCGTGCGGTAGCGCCGCACGGTGGCGTCGATCAGGTCGGCGCAGCCGTCGGCGTAGGACTGCTCGACCGGATGCCATCCTGCCCCGTCGCCACCCACGGTCAGGGCGAAAAATCCTCCGTAAGAAGCTATTTCGGCCAGCTCGGTGGAGATGTCCATGGGTTCGCGACCGCCTCTTTGGGGAAATCCGCCCCAGTCGTCGTGAGGGAGCGTCGACGGCGAGTGTCTGGCTCTCGGGCCAGGATGTGCCCGATCACAGTGGCGGGACCGCACCGGACTCACACCGGTTTCCTCGGGCTTTCCGGCCGGAACGCCCGTCGACGCCTTTCGGTAGCCGATGTTGCCACACGCGATGGCGGCGACGGCGTGTCAGACTTGAATCGAACACCTGTTCGGCTAGTGTGGTGAGCGTTCGGCCAGTCAACTTGTCGGTGGCCTTCCCTAGTGTCACCGACAACCGACCGATACCGGTCAGACGAACACCGACTATAGGAGAGGCACCATGGCGCAAGCCCCCGATCGCGAAAAGGCTCTCGAACTGGCGATGGCCCAGATCGAAAAGAGCTACGGCAAAGGCTCGGTGATGCGTCTCGGCGACGAGACGCGTCAGCCGATCTCGATCATCCCGACCGGATCCATCGCACTGGACGTGGCCCTGGGCATCGGCGGCCTGCCCCGCGGGCGGGTCGTGGAGATCTACGGCCCGGAATCCTCGGGTAAGACCACCGTCGCCCTGCACGCGGTGGCCAACGCCCAGGCCGCCGGCGGCGTCGCGGCCTTCATCGACGCCGAGCACGCCCTGGACCCCGACTACGCCAAGAAGCTCGGCGTGGACACCGATTCCCTGCTGGTCAGCCAGCCGGATACGGGGGAGCAGGCCCTCGAGATCGCCGACATGCTGATCCGCTCCGGCGCCCTGGACATCCTGGTCATCGACTCGGTGGCCGCGCTGGTGCCGCGCGCCGAGCTCGAAGGCGAGATGGGTGACAGCCACGTCGGTCTGCAGGCCCGGCTGATGAGCCAGGCGCTGCGGAAAATGACTGGCGCGCTGAACAATTCGGGCACCACCGCGATCTTCATCAACCAGCTCCGCGAGAAGATCGGGGTGATGTTCGGCAGCCCCGAAACCACCACGGGTGGAAAGGCTTTGAAGTTCTACGCGTCGGTGCGCATGGACGTGCGCCGGATCGAGACGCTCAAGGACGGCACCAACGCGGTCGGTAACCGCACCCGGGTCAAGATCGTCAAGAACAAGGTGGCGCCGCCCTTCAAGCAGGCCGAGTTCGACATCCTCTACGGCCACGGGATCAGCCGGGAAGGCTCGCTGATCGATATGGGTGTGGAGCACGGCTTCATCCGCAAGTCCGGTTCCTGGTTCACCTACGAGGGCGAGCAGCTCGGTCAGGGCAAGGAGAACGCCCGCACCTTCTTGATGGAAAACGACGACGTGGCCAACGAGATCGAGAAGAAGATCAAGGAAAAGCTCGGCATTGGCGCGGTCATGACCGATGACCCCTCCGGTGATGTCCTCCCCGCCCCCGTCGACTTCTGAGCCCTCCCGCGAAGAGCAGGCGCGGGCGTTGTGCCTGCGCCTGCTCACCGCGAGAGCGCGCACCCGGGCCGAGCTGCACGGCCGGCTGGCCCAACGCGGTTATCCCGACGACGTCAGCGAGCGGGTGCTCGACCGGTTGGCCTCCGTCGGCTTAGTCGATGACACCGACTTCGCCCAACAGTGGGTGCGGTCCCGCCGGGCGCACGCCGGGAAAAGCAAGCGCGCCTTGGCCGCCGAGTTGCACACCAAGGGCGTCGACAACGACGTGATCACCACGGCGCTGGCCGGGATCGACGCCGGCGCCGAGCGGGACCGGGCCGAGCAGCTGGTCCGGTCCAAGCTGCGCCGCGAGACGCTGACCGACGAGGCGCGGGTGACGCGCAGGCTGGTGGGGATGCTGGCGCGCCGTGGCTACAGCCAGAACCTGGCGTGCGAGGTGGTGTTCGCCGAGTTGGCCGCCGAGCGGGAGCGCCGCCGGGTCTAGCCCGCGACGTGCGGTTTCTCGCGTACCGACCGCTCGCCGTACCATGGCCCCGTGACTTCGATGGTGCGAGAGGCCGTGGCGGCGGACGCCGCATCGGCGCGCACCTATCAAGTCCGCACCTACGGCTGCCAGATGAACGTCCACGATTCCGAGCGCTTGGCGGGTCTGCTGGAAGCGGCCGGATATCAGCGGGCGGTCGAGGGCTCGGATTTTGGAGACGCCGACGTGGTGGTGTTCAACACCTGCGCGGTTCGCGAAAACGCCGACAACAAGCTGTACGGCAACCTCAGCCACCTGGCCCCGCGCAAGCGGGGTAACCCCGAGATGCAAATCGCCGTGGGTGGCTGCCTGGCGCAAAAAGACCGGGATGCGTTGCTGCGCAAGGCGCCCTGGGTCGACGTCATCTTCGGCACCCACAACATCGGGTCGCTGCCCACGCTGCTCGAACGGGCCCGGCACAACAAGGTCGCCCAGGTGGAAATCGCCGAGGCGCTGCAGGAGTTTCCGTCATCGCTGCCCAGTGCGCGCGAATCCGCTTACGCCGCTTGGGTTTCCATCTCGGTCGGCTGCAACAACAGCTGCACGTTCTGCATCGTGCCGTCGCTGCGGGGCAAAGAGGTCGACCGCAGCCCCGACGACGTCCTGGCCGAAGTCACGTCGCTGGTGGACGACGGCGTGCTCGAGGTCACGCTGCTGGGCCAGAACGTCAACGCCTACGGCGTGTCCTTCGCCGACCCCGCGCTGCCCCGCGACCGCGGTGCCTTCGCCCGCCTGCTGCGGGCCTGCGGCGACATCGACGGGTTGGAACGGGTGCGCTTCACCTCGCCGCACCCGGCCGAATTCACCGACGACGTCATCGAGGCCATGGCGCAGACGCCGAATGTGTGTCCCGCCCTGCACATGCCGCTGCAGTCCGGATCCGACCGGGTGCTGCGCGCGATGCGGCGTTCCTACCGCGCCGAGCGCTACCTCGGCATCATCGACCGCGTCCGGGCCGCCATGCCGCACGCCGCGATCACCACCGATCTGATCGTCGGATTTCCCGGTGAGACCGAGGAGGACTTCGCGGCCACGCTGGACGTGGTGCGCCAGGCCCGGTTCTCGGCCGCGTTCACCTTCCAGTACTCCAAGCGGCCCGGCACCCCCGCCGCCGAACTCGACGGGCAGCTACCGAAAGCCGTTGTGCAGGAACGCTATGAGCGCCTGGTCGACCTGCAGGAGGAGATTTCGCTGCAGGGCAATCGCGCCCTGATCGGGCAGACCGTCGAATTGCTGGTCGCCACCGGTGAGGGGCGCAAGGACGCCGCCACCGCGCGGATGAGCGGACGGGCCCGCGACGGCCGGCTGGTGCACTTTGCCGCCGGCCCAGCTGTCGACGCACCCGCCGACACCCACCCGCGCCCCGGCGACATGGTCACCACGGTGGTCACCGGGGCCGCGCCCCACCACCTCATCGCCGACGCGGGCATCCTGACCCATCGCCGCACCCGCGCCGGTGACGCGCACGCCGCCGGGCGACGCCCGCGCGGTATCGGTCTTGGTATGCCGGCCGTCGGGCCGCCCGTCGGCCCGGCCGAACCCTTGGGATGTGCACTGTGAAAAAAGAGATCAAAAAAGACGACGAACATCTCGGCGCCCTGCGGACAGAGATCGAGGCCGCCGAACGCCGGGTGGCACGCGGAATCGACCCCGGCCCAAGGGCTTTCTTCGTGTCGATCCTGGTGTTCGTGCTGCTGGGATCGTTCATCCTGCCGCACACCGGCGATGTGCGCGGCTGGGACGTGCTGTTCGGCAGCCACGGCGCCGGTGCGGCCGCGGTCGCGCTGCCGTCGCGGGTGTTCGCCTGGCTGGCGCTGGTGTTCGGCGTGGGTTTCTCGATGCTGGCGTTGGTGACCCGGCGCTGGGCGCTGGCCTGGGTCGCGCTGGCGGGTTCGGCCATCGCGGGCGCCGCGGGCATGCTGGCGATCTGGTCGCGTCAGACCGTGGCCGCGGGGCATCCGGGGCCGGGGTGGGGCCTGATCGTCGCCTGGATCACCGTGCTCCTGCTCATCTATCACTGGGCGCGCGTGGTGTGGTCGCGCACCATCGTGCAATTGGCCGCCGAGGAGCAACGCCGCCGCGTCGCCGCGCAGCAGCAGTCGACCTCGCTGCTGGACGATCTGGACAACCCGGGCGCCCCGGGGCGGCCCCGCGATCCCGACGGCAGTACTGGACCTGACGGCGGCAATTAGGACTTGCGGGTCAGGGCCTCGACGGCCGCCTGCGCCCACTGCCGCCACTGTTCGGCGTTGGCTTGGGCCTCTTCGGCTTCTTTGGTCCGGCCCGCCGCTGCGGCCTTTTGGGCCTGCTGCTGGTATTGCTCGGCGCGGGCCTGGAATTGCTCGGCCCGGGCCTGCGCCTGGGGATCCGACCAACCCGCCTCGCCGGCGTCGCGCACCCTCTTCTCGACCGCGCGCAGTCGCCGCTCCAGCTCGGCGGAGCGCTCCCGCGGGACCTTGCCGATCGCATCCCACTTCTCGGCGATCGAGCGCAGCGCCGCCCGGGCGGCCTCGTGGTTGCTGGTGTCCAGCTTTTCCGCCTCGGCCAGCAGCTCCTCTTTGGCGGTCGCGTTGGCGCGGAACTCCGCGTCCTTCTCCGCCGTCACCGCATTGCGGGCGGCGAAAAACACGTCCTGGGCCGCCTTGAAGCGCCGCCACAGGGCGTCGTCGACCTCCCTGGTCGCTCGTCCGGCCGCTTTCCATTCGGTGAGCAACTTGCGGAACTCCGCGCTGGTGGCCGTCCAATCGGTCGAATCGGACAGCTCCTCGGCGCGCTCGCAGAGCTGTTCCTTGGCCTGGCGGATGCTCGAGCGTTCCCGGTCCAACTCGGCGAAATGGGCTCCCCGCCGCCGGTTGAAGGCCTCCCGGGCCGCGGAGTAGCGCTTCCACAACGCGTCATCCACTTTGCGGTCCAGACCGCTGATGGTCTTCCACTCATCGAGGATGGCGCGCAGCCGGTCGCCCGCCGCCTTCCACTGCGTCGAGGTGGCGCCCAACTCCTCAGCCTCGGCGGCCAGCGCCTCCTTGCGGGCGGTCTGGGCGGCCCGATGCTCCTCGCGCCGGGAGCGATCCGCGGCGACGGTCGCCTCGGCGTGTTCGGCAATGCTGCGCAACCGGGTAGCGAGCGCATCGATATCGCCCAGCACGGCGGCCGTCGGCAGCGTTTCGGCCAGCTCGGAGGCGTGAGCCTTGATCTTGCGCGCATCCGCGGTTCCCGAGGCCAGCCGCTCCTCCATCAGCGTGACCTCGGTGGCCAGGTCGTCGAACCGCCGACCGAAGTGGGCGAACGCGGCTTCGCGGTCGCCGGCCTGCCAGGAGCCGATGACACGCTCGCCGGCCGCGCTGATCAGCCACACCGTGCCGTCGTCGTCCACGCGCCCGAACTCGTGCGGATTGCTGGGCGGCGGCGGCACCACCACCGGGTGAACGGCCGGCCGCGACCCCGAGCTCACCGGCCGGGGACCGGGACGCGGTCCCGGACGCGGTACGGGCCGAGCTGAATCGTCGCGAGGCTCGTCAGCCGTCATGCGCTCGTCACTACCCTTTCGCAACCTTCCGCGCGGTTTGTGTCCCGCGCGCCTGCCGCGCGTAGCGGCACCGTCTCCTGCATCTGCGGACGACCCGTCCAGGTTTTCCCAGCAGGTGCCTAACAGTATTCAAGCAGCTTGCCCCGCCACACGCTGCCACCTTGGTATTCCCGGCCGGGTGGCGGCGGTGGGCCCGCGCGACACCCATCCCAGCGGGCGGGAGCTACCTGTGACACTCTCTTAGGGTTATCCAAGCGGTTACATAGGTTGCTGAAGTAAAAATCGGATGATCGCCCGCGGCGCGGTGGACAACGTGTGAAACGTCATAGGTTTGTGGTTGAACTGAGCGCGAAATGTGCGTGTATTTGCTTGCGCCTCGGGGAAAGCTGGGTCGGATGGTCGTGAGCTCTGGGGGTCGGGGATATGTCCAAGGTTGATGTCGCTGCGTTGATTGCCCTGTGCGCGGCACTGGCATCGGCGATCGGCGATGTGATTCGTCAGCGCTCCGCACACGAGATCACCGACAAACAGGTCGGGCACCTCGAACTGTTCCGCATGTCGCTGCGCGACGCGCGATGGTGGCTCGGCGGCATGGCCGCGGTCACGAATTACAGCCTGCAGGCCGCCGCCCTGGCGTGGGGTTCGGTGGTCCTGGTGACGGCGTTGCAGGTGACCGCGCTGCTCTTCGCGCTCCCGATCTACGCCCGGGTGGCCCATCATCGGGTGAAGCCACGGGAGTGGATGTGGGCGATGGTCCTGGCCGCCGGGCTGGCCGTGGTCATCATCGTCGGTGACCCGGCGGCCGGCCACCAGCGCGCGCCGCTGCAAACGTGGATCATCGTGGCCTTGATCATCGTGCCGCTGCTGGTGGGCTGCGTGGTGGCCGCACGAATTTGGTCCGGCAGCCCGTTCGCGGCGGTGCTGCTGGCGGTGGTGGCGGGTTCCTCGTTGGCGCTGTTCGCGGTGCTGACCAAGGGCATCGTCGAGATGTCCGAGCACGGCATCATGCGCGTGCTGACGTCGCCGGAGTTCGTGCCCTGGCTGTTGGTGGCCCTGGCCGGGATGATCTTCCAGCAATCGGCCTTCCGCGCCGGCACGCTGACCGCGTCCCTGCCGACGATGACGGTGGCCAAGCCCGTCGTCGCGGGGCTGCTCGGAGTGCTGGTGTTGGGCGAGACGCTGAACGCCAGCGGTCCCGAGGCATTCGTGCTGATCGCCGCCGTGTCGGTGGTGATCGTCGCGACGATCGCATTGGCTCGCGGCGAGGCCGCCGCCGTCGATCGGACCGAACCCGGCGGGGGCGCGCCGCGAAAAGTGCGGTCCCGTGACGCCGCCGCCACCGACGGCGTGGGTCCCTATGGTGACTGTCTGGTGGTGGCCGACGGCTCACGTTGCTGAACAGCTTGATGGTCGCAACCCGCTGCGCCCGGCTACGCCCTGTAGTGGCAACCCGCTGCGCCCGGCTACGCCGCGCTTGCGATCGCCACGGCCGCGCTTGCGATTGCCACTAGTTCCGGCTTGCCGGCGCGGTCACGTTAGTTTGGTGGCGTGCTGAGCGTCATTGCCATCGTCCCGTCGGCGCCGGTGCTCGTTCCCGAACTCGCCGGCGCGGCCACCGTCGAGGTGGCCGACGTGGCCGCGGCGACGCTGGCGGCGGCAGCCTTGCTGCCCGGCCGCTGGGTGATCGTCGGGACGGGCTCCGCCGACGACGAATTCGGTCCCGATGCCGTGGGCACGTTCGCGGGTTTCGGTGCCGACGTGCGTGTCCGGTTGTCCCCGCCGGGCGGCGACTCGCTCGAGCCACGGGAGCTGCCGTTGTGCGCGTTGCTGGGCGGCTGGGTGCGTGGCCAGGCGCAGCCGCAGGCCAGCGCGGGGGTCCGGGTCTACCGCGGCGACCACGACGTCGATACCGCGCTGAGCCGCGGCCGCGAGCTGCGCGCCGAGCTCGACCGGCTGCCGGAACCGATCGGCGCGCTGGTCGTGGCCGACGGCGCCAATACCCTGACCCCGGCCGCCCCCGGCGGGCATGACCCGGACAACGCCGCCGCGCAAGAGGCCCTGGACGACGCGCTGGCCGGCGGCGACGTCACGGGGCTGATCCGCCTGCCGCACCAGATCCTGGGCCGGGTCGCCTTTCAGGTACTGGCCGGCCTGGCCGGGCCGGGACCCCGATCCACCAAGGAGCTGTACCGGGGAGCGCCCTACGGGGTGGGCTACTTCGCCGGCGCCTGGCAGCTGTGACGGTGGCCGCGCGACCGCTGGCGATCATCGGCCCGACGGGTACCGGCAAGTCGCAGCTGGCCCTCGACATCGCCGAACGGGTGGGCGCGCACATCGTGAACGCCGACGCGATGCAGCTCTATCGCGGCATGGACATCGGCACCGCCAAGCTGCCCGTCGAGGCGCGCCGCGGCATCCCGCATCATCAGCTCGACGTCCTCGACGTCACCGAGACCGCCACCGTCGCCCGTTATCAGCGCGCCGCCGCGGCGGACATCGAAGCGATCGCGGCCGCCGGCGCGGCGCCGATCATCGTGGGCGGCTCCATGCTCTATATCCAGTCGCTGCTCGACGACTGGTCGTTTCCCGCCACCGATCCCGCGGTGCGCGCCCGCTGGGAGCGGCGCCTGGCCGAGGTCGGGGTGGGCGAGCTGCACGCCGAGCTGGCCCGGCGTGACCCGGCCGCGGCGGCATCGATCCTGCCCACCGACGCCCGGCGCACGGTGCGGGCCCTGGAAGTGGTGGAGCTGACCGGTCAGCCGTTCGCCGCCTCCGCCCCGCGGATCGGCGCACCGAGGTGGGACACCGTCATCGTCGGGTTGGATTGTGACACAACGCTTCTCGATGACCGGCTGGCCGGGCGCACCGACGCGATGTTCGACCAGGGCCTGGTCGGGGAGGTGACCGCGCTGCTCGAGCGTGGCCTGCGCGACGGGGTCACCGCCTCGCGGGCCCTGGGTTATGCGCAGGTGATCGCTGCGCTCGATGCCGGGGGCGGGCCGGATCTACTGCGCGAGGCGCGGGAGCAGACGTTCGTGGGCACCCGACGCTACGTGCGACGGCAGCGGTCGTGGTTTCGCCGTGACCACCGCGTGCGCTGGCTGGACGCCGCCGATCGCGCCGGTCTCGTCGACGGCACGCTGAGCGCCTGGCGCCACGTATCCTGAACAGGTGAAATTCGCAAAGGGCCACGGCACCCAGAACGACTTTGTGGTGCTGGAAGACCCGCAGGCCGAGCTGAGCCTGACCGGGCCGCGGGTGGCCGCGCTCTGCGACCGGCGACGCGGGCTGGGCGCCGACGGGGTGCTGCGGGTCACCACCGCGGCCGCCGCCGCCGCGGCCGGCGTGCTCGACCGGCTGCCCGACGGCGTGACCGCCGACGACTGGTACATGGACTACCGCAACGCGGACGGGTCCATCGCCCAGATGTGCGGCAACGGCGTGCGGGTCTTCGCCCACTACCTGCGGGCCAGCGAGCTGGAGGGTCGCGACGATTTCGTGGTCGGGTCGCTGGCCGGTCCCCGACCGGTCACCGTGCATCGCGTCGATGCGACCACCGCCGACATCAGCGTCGACATGGGCAAGGCCAACACGTTGGGCCCGGCAGACGCCGTCCTGGGGGGCCGGCGGGTTTCCGGCTTGGCGATCGACGTGGGCAATCCCCACTTGGCCTGCGTCGACCCCGATCTGACCGCGGACGCGCTGGCGGCGCTGGACGTGGCCGCTCCGGTCAGTTTCGATCCCGCCCAATTCCCGGACGGAGTGAATGTCGAGATCCTCACCGCACCGGCCGGCGGGGTGGTGCACATGCGAGTCCACGAACGCGGGGTGGGCGAAACACGCTCGTGCGGCACCGGAACGGTGGCGGCCGAGGTCGCCGCGCTGGCCGGTACCGGCGCCGACACGGGCACGCTGACCGTTCGGGTACCGGGCGGCGAGGTCGTCGTCACCATCACCGACGCCACCAGCTACCTGCGGGGGCCGTCGGTACTGGTGGCCCAGGGAGAAATCAGCGAGGAATGGTGGCGCGAACAGTGGCGTTAATTCAAGTGCACGACACCAACTTTGCGTGCATCATCTCTAATTGCCTATGACACATCCCGAATTTCGCAATCACGCTCCGGCGGTCACGGAGCCAAGCACGGGCGAACTCGCCCTCGAGGATCGGTCGGCGCTGCGCCGCGTTGCCGGCCTGTCGACCGAACTCGCCGACGTCACCGAGGTCGAGTACCGCCAGCTTCGGCTCGAGCGGGTCGTCCTGGTGGGCGTGTGGACCGACGGCACCGCCGCCGACAGCCAGGCCAGCATGGCCGAACTGGCGGCCCTGGCCGAAACCGCCGGCTCCGAGGTGCTCGAAGGGCTCATCCAGCGCCGCGACAAGCCCGACCCGTCGACCTACATCGGCTCGGGTAAGGCAGCCGAACTGCGCGAGGTGGTGCTGGCGACGGGCGCCGACACCGTCATCTGCGACGGTGAACTGTCCCCGGCGCAGCTGACCGCGCTGGAGAAGGCCGTGAAGGTCAAGGTCATCGACCGCACCGCGCTGATCCTGGACATCTTCGCCCAGCACGCCACCAGCCGGGAAGGCAAAGCGCAGGTGTCGCTGGCCCAGATGGAATACATGCTGCCGCGGCTGCGCGGGTGGGGCGAGTCGATGTCGCGGCAGGCCGGCGGCCGTGCCGGCGGCAGCGGCGGCGGGGTGGGCCTGCGCGGCCCCGGTGAAACCAAGATCGAGACCGACCGGCGCCGCATCCGCGAGCGGATGGCCAAGCTGCGCCGCGAGATCAAGGACATGAAACAGGTCCGCGACACCCAGCGCAGCCGGCGGCTGCACAGCGACATGCCGTCGATCGCCATCGTCGGCTACACCAACGCCGGCAAGTCGAGCCTGCTCAACGCGCTGACCGGAGCGGGGGTGCTGGTCCAGGACGCGTTGTTCGCCACCTTGGAGCCCACCACCCGCCGCGCCGAGTTGGATGACGGTCGGCCGTTCGTGCTTACCGACACCGTCGGCTTCGTCCGGCATCTGCCCACCCAACTCATCGAGGCCTTCCGCTCCACGCTGGAGGAGGTCGTCGACGCCGACCTGCTGGTGCACGTCGTCGACGGCTCCGACGTCAACCCGCTGGCGCAGATCAACGCGGTCCGGCAGGTGGTCTCCGACGTCATCGCCGACCACGACGGCACGCCGCCGCAGGAGCTGCTGGTGGTCAACAAGGTCGACGCCGCAAGCGGTTTGACCCTGGCCGAGCTCCGTCACGCCTTGCCGGACGCGGTATTCGTGTCCGCACGCACCGGCGACGGAATCGACGCCCTGCGCCGGCGGATCACCGAACTGGCCGTGCCCGCCGACACCCCCGTGGACGTGGTGATCCCGTACCACCGGGGCGACCTGGTGGCCCGCCTGCACGCCGACGGCCGCGTCCAGCAGGAGGAGCACAACGCCGAGGGCACCCGGATCAAGGCCCGGGTTCCGGTCGCCTTGGCCGGCCGGCTGCGCGAGTTCGCCACCCGCTGAGCGGCCGGCCCTCGCCGCTGTGCACCGGTTCCCGCAGCCCACGGCCGCGTGAGGGCCGTCGGCGACCCGCCAGCTGCCGACCAACCGTCCGGTTGGTATATGTTGGGCTGCAGAAATCCCAGTCGCCGGAGGTCTTCCCATGAGCAGCGCCATCAAATACCAGCGCACTCTTTTCGAGCCAGAGCACGATCTGTTCCGTGAGTCCTACCGGGCCTTCCTCGAGCGCCATGTCGCGCCCTACCACGACGAGTGGGAGAAGGCGAAGATCGTCGACCGTGGTGTGTGGCTCGAGGCTGGTAAGCAGGGCTTCCTGGGCATGGCGGTGCCCGAGGAGTACGGCGGCGGGGGCAACCCGGATTTCCGGTACAACGCGATCATCACCGAGGAGACCACCGCCGGCCGCTACAGCGGCATCGGTTTCGGCCTGCACAACGACATCGTGGCGCCGTACCTGTTGGCGTTGGCCACCGAGGAACAGAAGCAGCGCTGGTTGCCGAAATTCTGCACCGGAGAACTGATTACGGCGATCGCGATGACCGAGCCCGGCACCGGCAGTGACCTGCAGGGCATCAAGACCCGCGCGGTCAAGCAGGGCGACCACTATGTGCTCAACGGATCAAAGACGTTCATCACCAACGGAATCAACTCGGATCTGGTGATCGTGGTTGCGCAGACCGGTCCGGACAAGGGCGCTCAGGGCTTCTCCCTGCTCGCCGTCGAGCGCGGCATGGAGGGCTTCGAACGCGGACGGCACCTGGACAAGATCGGGCTGGACGCGCAGGACACGGCGGAGCTGTCGTTCACCGACGTGCACGTGCCGGCCGAAAACCTGCTGGGCCAAGAGGGGATGGGATTCATCTACCTCATGCAGAACCTGCCGCAGGAGCGGATTTCGATCGCCATCATGGCGGCCGCGGCGATGGAGCAGGTGCTGGACCAGACGCTGCAATACACCAAGGAGCGCAAGGCATTTGGTAAGCCGATCGGCAGCTTCCAGAACAGCCGCTTCGTGCTCGCCGAGCTGGCGACCGAGGCGACCGTGGTGCGCATGTTGGTCGACGAATTCGTTCGCCTGCACCTGGACCACAAGCTGACCGCCGAACAGGCCGCAATGGCCAAGTGGTACTGCACCGAAAAGCAGGTGTACCTGATCGACCGCTGCCTGCAACTGCACGGCGGCTACGGCTACATGCGTGAATACCCCGTCGCCCGTGCCTATCTAGACGCCCGGGTGCAGACCATCTACGGCGGCACGACCGAGATCATGAAGGAGATCATCGGTCGCAGCCTCGGGGTATAGCTTTTCGTTTGCTGGACCGTCATCCAGGCCGCGAACGCCGTGCCCGGTAACGGCATTGCCTTTTCGCCCTAATGCGCGGCGCCGCGGCGCATTCATCGATCCGTGATTGGCGCGCGGTGTCGTCTAGATCGTCAAAGTGTTGATGGCTCGTCGGGCGCAATTGTTCTGTGCGACTCGGCAAGCCGGGCGCGCGCTTCGACGGGCGGTTCCCGATCGGCTTTCGGTGCGATATCCGCAACACCGCGCCGGCGGTGCAAGGATGATCGCGATTCGGCTGTGGTCCTGCATCATTTCGACATCGGTGTGGTATCCCTTTTTGTAAAATTCGTGATTCGACTTCGCATTTCTTGTTGGCTGGAGCAAAGTTATGCGAGCCCGGCGACAAGGCGGATCGTAAGCGGGTCCATTCCCCGCGGAAGTGCGGCCCGATCGCCGGTTATGCAGGTAAGGGCATAGCCGCAGATAGAGCCGTATCCGGAGGCTGGAAGGCTTGGTGAAGGTGCAAAGAGGTCACATGCGCAAGCTGATCGGAAGCGCGCTGGTCAGCCTGACGACCACAGCACTAGCCGCCGTATTGCTGGCGCCCGTCGCGACGGCGAGCCCGATAGGCGACGCCGAAGCGGCCATGATGGCCGCGTGGGAGAAGGCCGGCGGCGACACGTCACCGCTCGGCGCCCGCAAGGGTGATGTGTACCCCGCCGGGGACGGTTTCGTACTGGACTTCGACGGCGGCAAAATGTTCTTCACCCCGGCCACCGGCGCCAAATTCGCCTACGGGCCGATCCTGGAGAAATACGAGATGCTGGGCGGGCCGGCCGGCAGCGATCTGGGGTTCCCGGCTATCAACGAAGTGCCGGGCCTCGCCGGTCCCGACAGCCGGGTGATCACTTTCTCGGCCACCGACAAGCCGGTCATTTTCTGGACGCCTGAGCACGGCCCGTACGTGGTGCGCGGCGCCATCAATTCCGCCTGGGACAAGCTGGGCAGTTCGGGCGGGGTGCTCGGTGCGCCGGTCGGCGACGAGACCTACAACGGCGAGGTGTCCTCGCAGAAATTCAGCGGCGGCCAGGTGTCGTGGAACCGGCAGACGAAGCAGTTCACCACCGAACCGCCGGCGTTGGCCGACCAATTGAAGGGTTTGCAGGTAGCCATCGATCCCACCGCGGCCATCAACATGGCCTGGCGCGCGGCCGGAGGACCCAATGGGCAGCTGGGCGCCAAGCAGGGCGGGCAGACCCCCATCGGCGGTGATGGCATCGTCCAGAACTTCGCCGGCGGCAAGGTGTTCTTCACCCCGGCTACCGGTGCGAACGCCCTGGAGACCGACATCCTGGCCAAATACGAGTCGCTCGGCGGACCGGTCGGCAGCGACCTCGGATTCCCCATCACCAACGAGACCGACGGCGGCATCGGGCCTTCCAGCCGGATCTGCACCTTCGCGGCCGCCGACAAGCCGGTGATCTTCCGGACCGCCGAGCACGGCGCGTTCGTCGTGCGCGGGGCGATGAAGGCCGCGTGGGACAAACTTCGCGGTCCGGCCGGCAAACTGGGCGCGCCGGTCGGCGACCAGGCGGTGGACGGCGACGTGATCTCGCAGCAGTTCACCGGCGGCAAGATTTCCTGGAACCGGGCCAAGAACACGTTCAGCACGGACCCGTCCAACCTGGCGCCGCTGTTGAGCGGCCTGCAAGTGTCGGGTCAGAACCAGCCGAGCAATTCGGCCATGCCGTCACACGCCACGAAGTTCGGCTGGCATTCGTGGTGGCTGCTGGCCGCCATTCCGGTTTTGGTGCTGCTGGTGGTGTTGGTCTGGGTGCTGTTCGTATGGCGCCGCCGTCGCTCCGGGCCGGACGACGCCGCCGGCTACGCGCCCGACCACGGCTATGACGCGGCCGAGGTGCCCTGGGGGCAGGAGGATCCCGAGCTCGCCACCGAGCATTTCGCAGGCGGTGGGCAGCCCGAACCCGAGGAGCCGCCGGAGGCCTCGGCCCCCGCGCGGGTCAGCTGGCAGCGCCAGGCTCCGCCGGAGAGCGAATACGGGTTCGAGGACGACGACCCCGACGCGATCGATACCGATTCCATCCCGGTCGTCTCGGAGGAGATGCTGTCGGAGGCCGATTATGCCGATGCGGGGGCCGATTACACCGACTACACCGATGCCGTTCCCGAGGTCGCCGAGGCCGAGACCGCGGATGACGCCGCCTATGTCGACGCCGATTACGCGGATGCCGACTTTGCGGAGGAAGACTTTGCGGAGGACGAGTATCGGCAGGACGAGTATCCCGACGTCGCCGTTCCGCACACCCCGCCCGACAGCGAGGCCGTGACCGGCGCCCTGGAAACCGCCGTACCCGAGGACGAGTATCCCGACGAGGCAGTGCCGGAGGCGGAAGTCGAACCCGCAGAAGACATCACCGCGGAGACCGACGTGTCGCAGGCCCTCGGATCCGTCGCGGCCGGGGCCGTCGTCGCCGGGGCGGCGCAGCGATCCGGCGGACGGCACGCCGCCGCGGACGCGGAAACCGGCCCGGACGATGCGCTGGCGGGCCCGGACGGGCGGCCGACAATCCATCTGCCGCTCGATGATCCGTACCAGGCGCCCGACGGCTACCCCATCAAGGCGAGCGCTCGTTACGGCTTGTATTACACGCCGGGCAGCGACCTGTATCAGGACACGCTGCCCGAAATCTGGCTGTCGAGCGAAGAGGTCGCGTTGGCCAACGGCTTCACCAGGGCTGATTAGCGCGGCTCGCGCGCCGGTCGCTAGACCTTGCGGATTACCGTGACGACCTTGCCCAGCACGGTCGCGTCGTTGCCCGGGATCGGGTCGAACGCCGGGTTGTGCGGCATCAGCCACACCTGACCGCCGGCGCGTTTGAACGTCTTGACGGTGGCCTCACCGTCCAGCATCGCCGCGACGATGTCACCGTTGTCGGCGACGTTCTGCTGGCGCACCACCACCCAGTCGCCGTCACAGATCGCGGCCTCCACCATCGAATCACCGACCACTTTGAGCAAGAAGAGCGCGCCCTCGCCGACCAGCTCACGCGGCAGCGGGAAAACATCTTCCACGGCTTCCTCGGCAAGGATGGGTCCACCGGCCGCGATACGGCCGAGAACCGGGACATACGTGGGTTCCGGCAGCGCATCCGACCCGGCAACCTCGGTGGCGGGCGCCGCCACGTCGTCCTCGGCGCCACGGACATCGACCGCCCGTGGGCGATTGGGGTCGCGGCGCAAATAGCCCTTGCGTTCCAGGGTGCGCAGCTGGTGCGCCACCGACGACGTCGACGTTAGCCCGACGGCATCGCCGATCTCCCGGATGCTCGGGGGATAGCCGCGGCTGCTGACCGAGGCGCGAATGACATTCAAAATGGTGCGCTGCCGTTCGGTCAGCGCGGAATCCACCGAGTGCGGCCGCCCGCCCGCTCCGGCCGGGCGGGTGTCGTTCGGGGAAGTGTCGTTGCTGTCGCCCATGGCACTGAATGTAGCCGCACCGCCGACAAGAATCAAACATGTGTTCGACTGGCGTGTCGCCCGACGGTGGCGCCGCCGGAAAAGCGGCGCCATCGGCCGAATCACAAATGTGTAACTCTTGCCGCGATCGGGTATTTGGGGCTCGTGACAGTGATAGTGGCCGACGGACTTGTCGGTGGTGTGATCTAGCCTTCTGCTCGTGCGACACGCTTCGCTCAAATGTTCGGGTTTCGAACACACAAGCGATTAGAGTCGAACACACGAGCGAGAGCTAGTTGACCGGAGGAACGCAGATGACAGTCATCCATACGCTTGCGCCGCGTACCAGCAGTCTTCGGCGCCCAGTCAACGGACCGGTGCAGGGCATTCGGTACGGCGGGGACGGGGTGGCCCGTTCGCGCCGGCCCGCGCCGTCGAGGCCGGCGGGCGCGGCGACGCGTTACTACGGCACCGGGGTCGCGATGTCTGTCGCTCCGCACCGCAGGCGCGCCGTCACCTGGGCGACGACGGTCGGGCTGGCGCTGGCCGCCGGGGCGATCACGTTGTGGCTGGGTCTCGTCGCGAACGTCGGGCAGGCGCTCAACGGTGACTCGGCGAATTCGGCCGCGCCCGTTCCGAACCGGCTCGCCGTCGTGCGGGTCGACGCGGGGGAGTCGCTGCAGGATGTCGCTCACCGGGTGGCGCCCGACGCCCCGGCCGCGCAGGTGGCCGACCGCATCCGTGAGCTCAACGAGCTGAACTCGCCGACGCTGGTCGCGGGCCAAACGCTGATCGCTCCCATCGGCTGACGGCCGTTGCGCGACAACGGCTCCGGCCCGGCGGACGCCCCACGCGCGTGCAGAGGGCGTGCGCTCGGCGGCTCTGTTGGCCGTGCAGGTCAGCACACAGGTACGCTCAAAGTCCTGCAGTAGCTGGTTGTCGGCACGGTGAAGGAGCGGTCATGCACTGTCCCTTCTGCCGTCATCCGGATTCCCGGGTGATCGACTCGCGCGAAACCGATGAAGGGCAGGCCATCCGGCGCCGCCGGTCGTGCCCCGAGTGCGGAAAGCGTTTCACCACCGTGGAAACCGCGGTCCTGGCCGTGGTCAAGCGCAGCGGCGTCACCGAGCCCTTCAGCAGGGAAAAGCTCATCAGCGGAGTCCGCCGGGCCTGTCAGGGCCGTCAGGTGGATGACGACGCGCTGAATCTGTTGGCCCAGCAGGTCGAAGACACGGTGCGCGCCGCGGCCTCCCCGGAGGTCCCCAGCCACGAGGTCGGCCTGGCCATCCTGGGCCCGTTGCGTGACCTCGACGAGGTGGCGTACTTGCGGTTCGCCTCCGTATATCGCTCCTTTGAGTCCGCAGACGACTTCGAGCGCGAGATCCAGGCGCTTCGTGAGCACCGCGGGGTGGCGACTCCGGGCTGACCGACCTCGCCGGGCTGGGTCTGATGGCCCGCTAGGCTCGGGTGCATGCCCACTGAGTTGCACCCCGACCTCGCGGCGTTGGCCCCGCTCCTTGGCACCTGGGCCGGTCAGGGTGCAGGCAAGTACCCGACGATCCAGCCCTTCGAATATTTCGAAGAAGTCACGTTCGCCCATGTCGGCAAACCGTTTTTGGCCTACGCCCAGAAAACCAAGGCGGTGGCCGACGGCAAGCCGTTACACGCCGAGACGGGATACCTGCGCGTGCCGCAGCCGGGCCACATCGAACTCGTGCTGGCCCATCCGAGCGGCATCACCGAGATCGAGGTCGGCACCTATTCGGTCACCGGCGACCGCATCGAAATGCAGATGTCCACCACGGCGGTCGGCCGGACCCCTACCGCCAAAGAGGTGACGGGCCTTGGGCGTTCCTTCCGCATCGACGGCGATGAGCTGTCCTACTCGGTGCAGATGGGTGCGGTCGGCCAGCCGCTACAGGACCACCTCGCCGCGGTGTTGCGCCGCCAACGCTGAACATTCGCCGGCGGCGCGGCCCGTCGTCAGTCCAGCTGTCGCACACCGTCGTTGACCACCCGTCCGGCCACCCCGACCCAGCCCTCGGCGCTCCAGGTGGTCTCGATGACGGAGCCGTTGCCCTGGGTGATCCGCAGGTCTTGGCTCAGGTAGTCGGTCATCCGCATCGCGGCCGAACCGGTCGCCTCGTCCTCGGGCACACCGAGGTTGGCGGCGAACATGCGGACCCGCAGCGACCCGGAGGCCCGGTCGGTCCAGGCCCACAGGTAGTGCGCCGTGTCGTCGGGAAAGTCCGCCGGGTCGGCGGCGAGAACGTCGTCGGCCGAACCGAATTCGTGCAGGGCGAACTCGGGCGCCCATTCCGCGGGTGCGCTGATGCGGGTGCGATGTTGGTCGTAGCCCACCTGCACGATCCCCGCCGGCACCCGCAACGTGTTGATCGGTGAGCCGTTCTCCCGCAGCCACCACGAGGCGCCGACGGTCGGGTGCCCGGCGAAGGGGAGCTGTGCGCGGGGCGTGTAAATGGTGGCGTGCGCGGTCGCGGAGCCCGCGGCCGGAACGTCAACGAAAACCGTTTCGCTGTAGCCCAATTGGGTCGCCAACCGCTGCCGGTCCGCGACCTGGACCTGGCTCGCGTCCACCACGCCGAGCGGATTGCCGAAATTGCCGCCCGAATCGGTGAACACGCGCAACACCGTGACGTCGATACCCATGGCCCGACTGTACGACCCCGAACCCGGCCGGTTCGATCAAGGTGGAGTCAGGTGGCGCTGCGTTCGTCGGACCCCATGGCGTTCAGAACGGCGACGCGGGTGGGAGCGGCGCCGGTGACGGCATGCTCGCCGCCGCCGCTGCGGAGCAACCCGCGCAGGGCGACCTGGTCGTATTCGGCGGGTTCGGTGGAGTCGATGAAGCGCTCGACGACATCGATGAAGCGGGCCGGGTCGTCGTGAAAGGGGAAGTGCCCGGAGCCTTCGAAGATTTCCAGGCGCGAACCGGGCATCGCAGCATGGGCCATCCACGCGTGGCGGACCGGAACCACCACATCCTTGGTGCCCCAGACGATCTGCACCGGGATGGCTTCGGTCAAATAACATCGGTCGAGCATGGTGACGATCTGCCCGCGCCAGTCCACCACCGCCCGCAGGGTTCGGCTGAACGCCGCCGATGCCGTCGGTTCCGGCAGGTCGTCGAGGATCCGCAGCACGTTGGGCAGGTCGCGGCCCAGGCCGGTGCTGCCGAACGCCGCGCCCAGGACGCGACCCACCACCTGAACCGCCGGCAGCACCAGGGGCAATCGCAGCAGGGCGATCGCCTCGCTGCCCATCGGCAGCGACGCCCACCGCAAGACGAAGTTGACGTCCTTGGTCACGCCGCCGGCGCCGACCAGGATCAGCCGTTCCACCAAATGCGGGAACTGGTAGGCGAATTGCATGGCCACGCCGCCGCCCAGCGAGTGGCCGACGATGGTCACGCGTTCGATATCGAGCACGCTGAGCAGGTCGCGCATTCCGTTGGCGTATGCCGCGATCGAGTAGTCGGCGCGCGGTTTGTCCGATTGGCCGTGGCCCAGCAGGTCTGGGGCGATAACCGTGAAGCGCTGGGCAAGCTTGGCTTGCACGGCATTCCACGTGGTGGAGTTATCGCCGATGCCGTGGATCAGCAGAATCGCCGGCCCGGAGCCGGCGATGCGGTACGCGCGCCGGTAACCGTGGATGGTGCGGAACTCGAGTTTGGGTGCGGTCACTTCCCGCACCGGGCGGAGCGTGTTCTTGCGCTTCCGCTCGGTCATATCGCCAACCTTGCTGTCGGGCCGGGCTAAGGGCGGTGTCGCTGGGGGTCAGGCCTGATCGTCGTCGTCGAACTTCTTCTCCGCCTGCTGGGCCAGAAATCGCTCGAACTCCGCGCCCAGCTCGTCGCCACTCGGCAGATCCTCGTCGCGCGCTAGTAACGATCTGTTCTCCTGAGCGTCGATGAAGGCATCGTACTGGCGCTCCAGCGCGGCCACCACCTGAGCGACCTCGGCGCTCGCTTCGACCTGCTCGTCGATCTTGGCCCGGATCACCTCTGCCGCTTCGGTCAACGCCGTCAGCGGCAGCTCCAGGGACGCGGTCTTGGCGACCTGCTCGAGCAGCGCCTGCGCGGCGGCCGGGTAGTCGGTCTGCGTGAGGTAGTGCGGGACGTGCACGGTATAGCCGACCACCTCATGGCCATGCTGGCCCATCCGGTATTCCAGCAGGTTGGATGCGCTGCCGGGGACCTGGATCTCCGAGATCCACGGTTGGAAATTGGCGATCAACTCCGGGTTGTTGGAGTGGGCGGTCATGGTGGTCGGCCGCGTGTGCGGAACCGCCATCGGGACGGTACCCAGGCCGATGGTCTGGCGCACGCCGAGGCGCTCGGCGAGCAGGCGTACCGCCGTGATGAAGCGCTCCCACTTGAGGTCCGGTTCCATCCCCGCCAGCAGCAGAAACGGGGTGCCGACGGTATCGCGCAACGCGTACAGGCTCAGTTCCGGATCGTCGTAGTGGGTGAAGTGATCGGTCTTGAAGGTCATCAGCGGCCGTCGCGAGCGGTAGTCCAGCAATTCGTCGATCGCGAAGGACGCGACCAGTTCGGTATCTAGCACCGCCTTGAGATGTGAGGCCGCCAGCCGGATGGCGTGGCCCGCGTCGGAAAAGCCTTCCAGGGCGTGCACCAGCACGGGGCCACGGCCGTCGGACGTCGACAACTGCGGCGCCGGCAGCTCCAGCTCGTACATGCCGGGCTGCCCGCGCTGGTACTGATCACCTGCGTCTTGATGGTGATCCATCTTCGATCGCCTCCTCTCGAGGTCTCTCCAGGGTGCCCTACCAAGTGTCCCCCGAATCAGGCGGCACCGATATCGAACAGCGAACTCCGGTCCGCGTTTACATATGAAACGCGATAATTCTCAGACGTAATCCGGACAGAACATGTCGGGTGGTACCCGCCGGCGCGTCAGCAAACCCCTTGCCGCCCGGTGTTGCGTGGAAGTCGGCTCGGCACCGCACCGTCGGGCATGATGAAGGCGATGCGCATTCGGATCCTGGTGCTGTGCTCGGTGGTGGGGGTGGCGGCGTCGCTGACGTCGTGTCACCGGCCCGTCGAGCAGGTGTCGGGCGCCCCGGTGTCGGCTCCGCGGGCCAGCGGCCCGGTGCAGCGGCTCAGCCAGCCCGAGCAGAAGGCGGTCGCGGGTCCGGTGGAGCCGGATCGGCGCATCGGGGCGATCTTCATCGACGGTGGGCCGCTACACGTTTGCACCGGTTCGGTGGTGCATTCGAAGGGCGGGGACCTGATCATGACCGCGGCGCATTGTTTGGCCGGGGCGTCGCTGATCACCTTCGTTCCCGGTTTCGCCGGCGACGCCGCGCCCGCGGCCACCGACGTGTGGAAGGCGGACGCGGTCTACCTCGATCCGCGCTGGACCGCCAGCAAGGACCCGCATGCCGACTACGCGGTCGCGCGGGTCAACAACGACAGCGGCGCCGGCGTCGAATCGCGGGTGGGTTTGGCGCTGACGCTGGGGGTGACGCCCGCGCCGGGCAGTCGCGTCACCGTGCTGGGGTATCCGGTCGGCGTGGGTGGGGCGCCCATCGGGTGTCAGGGCAGTACCTCGGTCAGCGACAGCGGGTTCCCCGCCCTGGCGTGCGAAGGTCTGGTGGACGGCACCAGCGGTGCGCCATGGGTCAGCGGTACCACGCTCACCGGGCTGATCGGTGGTCTCGAGCGCGGCGGGTGCGCCGCGGACATCTCGTATTCGGCGCCGTTCGACGCCCAGACCGCGGAGCTGCTGGCCCGCGCCGAAGCCGGTGGTCCGGGCGACCCGATCCCCAGCGACCTGCAGGACGCCTGTTAGTGGTGATCGCCAGCGCGGCCGCGGCGATCGCCACTACAGGGCGCAGCGGGTCGCCACCGTCTGGCTAGCGCCGGAACTCGTTGAGCGCCCGCACCTTGTTCATCACGTCGAGCGCCGCCACCTTGTAGGCCTCGGAAAACGTGGGGTAGTTGAACACCGCGTCCACCAGGTAGTCCACGGTGCCCCCGCACCCCATCACCGCCTGTCCGATGTGCACCATCTCGGTGGCGCTGGTGCCGAAGATGTGCACCCCGAGCAGCGTGAGGTCCTCGGTGGACACCAGCAGCTTGAGCATGCCGTAGGAATCCCCGGCGATCTGGCCACGTGCCAGCTCCCGGTAGCGGGCCACCCCGACCTCGTAGGGGATCGAGTCCTTGGTGAGCTCGACCTCGGTGGCCCCGACGTAGGAGACCTCGGGGATCGAATAGATGCCGATCGGCTGCAGCTCGGTGATGCCGTCGCACGCTTCCCCGAACGCGTGGTAGGCGGCCAGCCGCCCCTGCTCCATCGAGGTCGCGGCCAGCGCCGGGAAACCGATCACGTCCCCGACGGCGTAGATGTGGGGCACCTTGGTCTGAAAATGGTCGTCAACGAAAATCCGGCCGCGGTCGTCGGCCTCCAGTTCGGCCTTGTGCAGGTCGAGATGGTCGGTCTGGCCCTGCCGCCCGGCCGAATACATCACGGTCTCGGCGGGAATCTGCTTGGCGCTGGCCAACGTGGTGACGGTGCCCGCCGAGCCGACGTCGACCGCGGTCACCTCCTCACCGAAGCGGAACGTCACCGCCAGGTCGCGCAGGTGGAACTTGAGGGCCTCGACCACTTCGGGGTCGCAGAAGTCCAGCATGTCGTCGCGCTTTTCCACCACGGTGACCTTGGTGCCCAGCGCGGCGAACATCGAGGCGTACTCGATGCCGATGACGCCGGCGCCGACGACCACCATCGAGGTGGGCAGCACCTTGAGGTCGAGGATCCCGTCGGAGTCGAGGACGCGCTCTTCGTCGAACTCGACGCCCGACGGCCGCGCCGGCCTGGTGCCGGTGGCGACGACGACGTATTTGCCACTGATGGTTATCTTTTCGCGCCGCGAGGGGTCTTCGACTTCGATGGTGTGCGAGTCGATGAATCGCGCGTGGCCGATCAGCAGGTCGATCCGGTTGCGCATCAGTTGGTTGCGCACCACGTCCACTTCCCTGCCGATCACGTGCTGGGTGCGGGCCAGCAGATCGGCCGGGGTGATCTTTTCTTTCACCCGATAACTGGCGCCGTAGAGTTCGCGTTGGCTCATCCCGGTGAGGTAAAGGACGGCCTCGCGCAACGTCTTTGACGGAATGGTGCCGGTCTGGACGCACACGCCGCCGATCATCTGGCCGCGTTCGACGACGGCGACCGACTTGCCCAGCTTGGCGGAGGCGATGGCGGCCTTCTGCCCACCGGGCCCCGAACCGATGACCACCATGTCGTACTCTTGCGCCGAGCTCATGCGCTAAACAGTAGAGCAGCACCACTCACAGTGCCGGGTTCATCCACAGCTCCGCTGCCGCGCGAGCGCGCGCGAGCACCGGCTGACGGTGGCGGCCATCAGCGTTGGGCTCATGACGACGCATCGACAACCCGACTTCGAGCTTTCCCGCCCCGGCGCGCTCATCGCCGCGCTGCCCGCCGTTCTCGGCTTCATTCCCGAAAATTCATTGATATTGGTGTCTTTGGGCGATCGGCAGCTCGGATCGGTGATGCGTGTCGACCTCTGCGAGGAGTTGACCGGCCGGGTCGGCCATCTGGCCGTGGTCGCCGCCGCGGCCCAGCCCGAGGCCGTCATCGCGGTGATCGTCGACGCGGACGGCGCGCACTGTCCCAGCTGCAACGAGGAGTACCGGCAGCTGTGTGAGGCACTCGCAGAGTCCTTGTCGCAGCGCGACATTGAGCTATGGGCCACCCACGTGGTCGACCGGGTTGCCCTCGGCGGGCGTTGGCATTGCGTCGAGGGTTGCGGCTCGAGTGGCCTCGTCGAGGATCCCTTGGCGTCGCCGCTGGCGGCCGCGGCGGTGCTGGAGGGCAGGCGCCTCTACCCGCGGCGCGCCGACCTGCAAGCGGTCATCGTGCCCGACGATCCGAAGCGCACCGCCGCCTTGGCCGGCGCGGTCAGGCGGCAGGCCGCCCGGCGCCGGACGGCGCATCGCGCGAATCCGGTCCGCTGCACCCGCGACGACGTGGAGAACGCGATGGCGGCCGCCGCCCGGGTCGCCTCCGGCGAGGCGCTGTCCGATGCCGAGCTGGCGGCGCTGGGCTGCGCGCTCAGCCATCCGCAGGTGCGCGACATCCTCTACGCACTCGCCGTCGGCGAGGGAGCCGACGAGGTCGAATCGTTGTGGGCCGTACTCGCGCGCACGTTGCCGCCGCCGTGGCGGGTCGAGGCGCTGGTCCTGCTCGCGTTCAGCGCCTATGCCCGCGGCGACGGTCCGTTGGCCGGGGTGTCGCTGCAGGAGGCGCTGGGTTGCGAGCCCGAGCATCGCATGGCGGGCATGCTGGACACCGCTTTGCAGTCGGGTCTGCGGCCCGAGGACATCCGGGATCTCGCACTCACCGGCTACCGGCTCGCCGAGCAGTTCGGGGTGCGGCTGCCGCCGCGGCGGCCCTTCGGCCGCAGGGCGGGCTAGCTGGGCGGCGACGGAGGGTTCAGACCTTTTCGACCTTGACCGCGTGGGCCATCTCGTGCGGCAGGGTGACGTTCTCGTGGCCCGGGATGACGATGGTCACCCCGACGGGGCCGGTCTCGACGGTCACGCGCGCGTTGGGGACGACGCCGGCGTCCTTGAGGCGGGTGATCAGGCCGGTGTCGCCCTGGACGTGTTCGGTCAGCTGCCGCACCACCACGGCCACCGGTGAGCCGGGGGGCAACTCGGTCAGGCGGACGAGGTTGGCCTCCTCGGCGCCGGACTCGGGGCCCATGCCCAGGTCCAGGAGCCCGGGGATCGGGTTGCCGAAGGGCGACGTGGTCGGGTGGTTGAGCACCTTCACCAATCGCCGTTCGACCTCCTCGCTCATCACGTGCTCCCAGCGGCACGCCTCGGCGTGCACTTCTTCCCAGGGCACCCCGATGACGTCGACCAGCAGGCGTTCGGCGAGGCGGTGCTTGCGCATGACGGCCACGGCCAGCGCCCGGCCCTTGTCGGTGAGCTCGAGGTGGCGGTCACCGGCCACGTGGAGCAACCCGTCGCGCTCCATGCGGGAGACGGTTTGGCTGACAGTCGGCCCGCTTTGATCGAGGCGTTCGGCGATTCGGGCACGTAGCGGCGTTACGCCCTCTTCTTCGAGGTCGTAGATGGTCCGCAGGTACATCTCGGTGGTGTCAACCAGGTCGTTCATTCAGCACCTTCCATCGACGCTGAGTCTACTTGGCCAGCTGCATGAATGGGTGTAACGCCTCCCAGGCAAGCAGTATGCCCGCCGCTGACGCGGCGGGCATACTGTCTGCTACCTAGCTTGAGTGAGTTGTCAGCTCGCGTACGACCGTAGCCTGTCGGCGCGCTCCCCGTTGCGGAGTTTGGACATTACGTCCCGCTCGATTTGACGAACCCGCTCGCGGGACAGCCCGAACAGCTTGCCGATCTGGTCCAGCGTGCGCGGCTGGCCGTCATCGAGGCCGAACCGCAACCGGATCACCTGGTGCTCGCGCTCGTCGAGCGTGGCCAGCACGCTGCGGATATCGGTGTGCAGCAGCTCGGCGATCACCGCGTTCTCGGCCGACATCGCTTCGGCGTCCTCGATGAAGTCGCCCAGCGGAGCTTCTTCCTCGGAGCCGACCGGCATGTCCAGACTCACCGGATCGCGGCTGTGCTCGAGCAGGTCGTTGATCTTTTCGACCGGGATGCCGGATTCGGCGGCCAGTTCCTCGTCGGTCGCCTCGCGGCCCAGGTTCTGGTGCATCTCGCGCTTGATCCGCGCCAGCTTGTTGACCTGCTCGACCAGGTGCACGGGCAGCCGGATGGTGCGGCTCTGGTCGGCCATGCCGCGGGTGATGGCCTGACGGATCCACCACGTGGCGTAGGTCGAGAACTTGAATCCCTTTGTGTAGTCGAACTTTTCCATCGCGCGGATCAGACCGAGGTTGCCCTCCTGGATGAGGTCCAGCAGCGGCATGCCGCGTCCCGTGTACCGCTTGGCCAGCGACACCACCAGGCGCAGGTTCGCTTCCAGCAGGTGACGGCGCGCTGCTTTCCCGTCGCGCGCCACGGCCTCTAGATCGCGTTTACGGTTCTCCCCGAGGCGCTTACGCGTTTGGAGCAGGTGCTCGGCATAGAGCCCGGCTTCGATGCGCTTCGCGAGTTCAACTTCCCCCGCCGCGTTGAGCAACGCCGTCTTGCCGATTCCGTTCAGATACACGCGCACTAGATCCGCCGCGGGGCTCTGAGCATCCAGATCGCCGTCAAATCTGCTCGTGCTGGCGTTCGCCATAGCGACCTCCCGTTCGGCTTGTTCTGTCATCGGGTTCAACGACCGACCAGGTTGCAGAGTTCCCAGCGGTCCGCCATCTCACACGTCTTGACGTGCACAAATGTGCCGCCGACCTGAGAATGTCCTGAGAAGTGCGGTGCGACTGGACCTCAGCGGCAAGACGGCGTTGCTCAACGCGGCGGGGGAAGTTGAACTCGCGAAGCGCA
>NZ_LZHT01000074.1 GCF_001667315.1 Mycobacterium sp. 852002-10029_SCH5224772 | reverse complement strand
CCGTCGCCTGACGGCGCAGAGCAGGCGCCCGACCCAGTGGGACGGAGAGCGCCGTTGGCTGGGATCGTGCGGGCCGGTGGCGAATCGCGGCGGATGGGCCGCGACAAGGCGACGGTCCCGGCATGTTCGGGTCGAAGCCCACCGCTTCGTCTGCGTGGGCGGTGGCCGACGGGATGGTCACAAGCGTGCCCGTGACCGCGGCAAGAATGAGCGTCTTACGAACGTTCTTCAATATCTTTCCTTTCGCGGTACGCGCGCGCCAAAGCAAGCCCACGCAGGTGGGCTGAAGCTGTTGGTTGAATGCCTGCTTTGGAACGTGCCGTCTTGGTCAGGCACGACAGCGGCGGGCCAGGTCTGCCCGGCGGGTTGTCACCCACCGCCCACGGTCGGGCTCTCGCCGTCCGTGGCGCCGCTCACACGCGGGTCCGTAGATTCAATTTTTTTGATTACTGTTCCGTAACCCGTTGCGGGCTAACAGGGACCGTAGAGAACGTCGGAGCATTCGTCATCTTCAGAAATCGGATATCTCGTTTGGGTAACGAGCCAATCACGCCGCGATAGCATGGCCATTTATGCAGGTCACGGTCGCCTTTCCGGCGGCGGCACGACGATCGCACACGCAAACAAATGGTGAGCCTAATCACGCGCATTTTGTGAGCTGGCGCACGTTTATTTGCGGTACTGGAGCGGATTGGCCGCGGCTACAACGGATCCGCCGCCTCGCGTCGCAGGCCGCGCAGGGTACCGCATGTCGGCCCCGCTTCGCGGGTCGCCACGGCGGGTAGGCCCCAAGAGGTCCCGTTGCGCTGTATTGCCGTTGTCTCACAGCGCTATTCGCTGGCGACAATCATGCCCAACCGCGTTGATCGAACTGGCCGCACGTATTGCCTTTTCCAGCAATGCCTTTAGATGAACCACGCACTGCGACAAATACTTTGGAGAGGATCAGCCAAGCGCCGACGCCGCAGCTGCGCAGGCGCGTGACCGCGAGCCGATCAATGCTCATCCATACCGACGCGCTCGGCCTTCATGCAGTCGAATTAGCCGGACCGGCCACGAATTTCCTTTGTGGCCGGTTCGCGCAAAAGGCCCAAGGCAGCGAGTGAGAGTTCCGAAAGTGGCCTCAAATCGTTGCTGCCCCAGCACATCACGACGCCCTACCCGATCGGCGGAGTCGACCCGGCCCGAATTGATCACGATGGGAGGGTGACGCGGAATTCGATCGAGATTTATGCATTTACCGCGCCGCCCCTTTTATGGACGTGGGCTTTTAGCCAACGAAAGAATTCCAACCGGTCCGATACGGCGCAGTGTTTGGCTCAGGCCTGCAGTTGCGCCAGAGCGCGCAGGTCGCTCTCCGAGTTGACGTTGGCCAGGAACCGCGATTCCGGCAGCACGATCTGCTGGGCGTCGGAGGCGTCGATCAACGCACGCATCGAGCGGGCGCCGGCGGCGACGAGGCCGTCGATTCGCTCAGCCAGATCGGTCCGGTACACCGCGGCGAGGTAGTGGCTGCGACCGTCCCACGGCAGCACGATTTCGGCATCGGTCTCGGTGGCCAGATGCATCAGGTCGTCGATCAAACCCGCTGACAGCAGCGGCATGTCGACGGCGCAGACGAAGGCGAACCGGGCGCCGGCCGTCGCCGCGGCGCGCAGGCCGCCTCCGGTCGCGGGCAGCGGCCCCTGGCCGCGCACTTCGTCGCGCAGCACGCGCGCCTGCACCTCGGGCAGCGGTTGCCCCGGTGCGGCCATCACGAAGACCGGGTCGCAGCGCTGTGCGACTACCCCGACGACGTATTCGAGAAGCGTGGGCGCCCCGCCGGGCCCCGGCAACGTCGCCTTGTCGCGGCCCATCCGCCGCGATTCGCCACCGGCCAGCACGATCCCTGCCAACGGCCCTGTCAGTCCCACTGTGTCGGGCGCCTGCTCTGCCACGTCAGTCGACGGTCCAGGTGTCGCGGCCACGCAACAGCGATTGCAGCGCGGCCGAGTCGAACGGCTTCGCCGACTGCGCCGCCTGGACTTGCGCGCGTGCCGCGTCGTCGTAGGTGGGGCGGCTGATATTGCGGAAGATGCCCAGCACCGTGTGCTCGAGGTTCTGATCCGACAGCCGTGACAGGGCGAAGGCGTAGGCCGAGTTGTCGCTGTGCGCGTCGTGCACCACGATTTCGTCGACGGACACGTCGGCGGTCTTGGCCACCTCCAGGCCGAACCCGGACTTCACCACGCAGTATTCGCCGTTGCCGCCGAACACAATTGGTTCGCCGTGCCGGACGTTGATGACCCGCTCCTCGGCGCCTTCCTTGCGCAGCGCGTCGAAGGAGCCGTCGTTGAAGATGGGGCAGTCCTGCAGGATTTCGACAACGGCGGCGCCGCGGTGCTCGGTGGCGGCGCGCAGCACCTCGGTGAGGCCGTTGCGGTCGGAGTCCAGCGCGCGGCCGACGAAGGTCGCCTCGGCGCCCAAGGCCAACGACACCGGGTTGAACGGGTGGTCCAACGACCCCATCGGGGTCGACTTCGTGACCTTGCCGACCTCCGAGGTGGGCGAGTACTGCCCCTTGGTCAGCCCGTAGATCCGGTTGTTGAACAGCAGGATCGTGATGTTGACATTGCGGCGCAACGCGTGGATCAGGTGGTTGCCCCCGATCGACAATGCGTCGCCGTCACCCGTGACCACCCACACCGACAGATCCTCGCGGGCCAGCGCCAGGCCGGTGGCGATGGCGGGCGCGCGGCCGTGGATCGAGTGAAACCCGTAGGTCTCGAGGTAGTACGGGAACCGGCTCGAGCAGCCGATACCGCTGATGAACACGATGTTCTCGCGGCGCAACCCGAGGTCCGGCAGGAAGTTGCGGATGGTGTTGAGGATGACGTAGTCCCCGCAGCCCGGGCACCAGCGCACCTCCTGGTCGCTGGTGAAGTCCTTGGACTTCTGGGGCTGGTCCTCAGCAGACAGCGTGGGGACCCCGTCGTTCTTGGTCAACTTCGCGGTCACACCGAGGTCTTTGCCCGCCAAATTGCCGATCAGGTCAGTCACGAGCGCCGCTCCTCCTCATCGCTTCGCTCTGCGTTGACGCCGGCGCGAATCATGCGCTGGCCCCAACCGTTGCCGCCGCCATTCTGGCGACCATCGTCTTGTCATTCTCGACTTCGGCCAACGTCCCGCCCAGCGCGGCGCGGATGACGCGGCCGATCTCGTCGGCCAGGAACGCGACACCCTGCACCTTGCTGACCGATTGCACGTCCACCAGGTACTTGCCGCGCAGCACCAACGCCAGTTGGCCCAAGTTCATTTCGGGCGCCACCACCTGCGGGTAGCGCCGCAGCACCTCACCCAGGTTGGCCGGGAAGGGGTTCAGGTAGCGCAAGTGCGCGTGCGCCACCTTGATGCCCTTGCGCCGCGCGCGCCGGCAGGCCTCACCTATCGGCCCATAGGAGCTGCCCCATCCGATCAGCAACAGCTCGGCGTCGCCGGTCGGATCGTCGACCTCGATATCGGGAACGGAGATGCCGTCGATCTTGGCCTGGCGCAACCGAACCATGAGGTCGTGGTTGACCGGCTCGTAGGAGATGTTGCCCGAGCCGTTCGCCGCTTCCAGACCGCCGATGCGGTGCTCGAGCCCGGGAGTGCCGGGAACAGCGAACTGCCGGGCCAGCGTCTCCGGGTCGCGCGCATAAGGCTGGAACGGTTCGTCCGGCTTGGCGAACACGTGGGTGATGCGCGGCAGCGTGCTGACGTCCGGGATGCGCCACGGCTCTGACCCGTTGGCGATTGCTCCGTCGGACAAGACGATCACCGGGGTGTGGTACGAGACCGCGATGCGCGCCGCCTCGAGCGCGGTTTCAAAGCAGTCGGACGGTGACCGGGGGGCGAGGATCGCCACCGGTGACTCGCCGTTGCGGCCGTACAACGCCTGCAGCAGGTCGGCCTGTTCGGTCTTGGTGGGCAACCCGGTCGAGGGCCCGCCGCGCTGAACGTCGACGACGAGCAGCGGCAGTTCGGTCATGACGGCCAGCCCGAGCGCTTCGGACTTGAGCGAAATGCCCGGCCCGGAGGTGGTGGTGACGCCCAGCGCGCCGCCGTACGAGGCGCCGATCGCCGCGCAGATGCCGCCGATTTCGTCCTCGGCCTGGAAGGTGAGGACGTTGAAGTTCTTGTGCTTGGACAGCTCGTGCAGGATGTCGGAGGCCGGAGTGATGGGGTAGCTGCCGAGCAGAACCGGGATGTCCGCCAGCTGACCGGCCGCGACGATGCCGTACGCCAAGGCGGTGTTGCCCGAGATCTGGCGGTACTCGCCCGTCGGCAGGGTCGCCCGGGACACCTCGTAGGTGGTGCCGAACGCCTCGGTCGTCTCGCCGTAGTTCCAGCCGGCCTTCAGCGCCAGCACGTTGGTCTCCGCGACCTCGGGCTTGCGCGCGAACTTCTCCCGGATGAACTTTTCGCTGGTTTCGATCGGCCGCCCGTACATCCACGACAGCAGGCCGAGCGCGAACATGTTCTTGGCGCGCTGACCGTCCTTCTTCGACGCGCCGATGGTCTCGACGGCCCCGAGCGTCAGCGTGGTCATCGCGACGGAATGCACGACATAGTCGGACAACTCGTCGGTCTCGAGCGGGTTGGTTACGTAACCCACCTTGGTCAGGTTGCGCTTGGTGAACTCGTCGGAGTTCGCGATCACCATGCCGCCGCGGGGCAGGTCACCGAGGTTGGCCTTGAGCGCAGCCGGATTCATCGCGACCAGGACATCGGGCCGGTCGCCGGCGGTCAAGATGTCATAGTCGGCGATCTGAATTTGGAAGGATGAGACGCCGGGCAGAGTGCCTGCGGGGGCGCGGATTTCGGCGGGGTAGTTCGGCTGGGTCGCCAAGTCGTTTCCGAAAAGCGCTGCCTCGGTGGTGAACCTGTCGCCGGTGAGCTGCATGCCGTCGCCGGAGTCCCCGGCGAAGCGAATGACGACCTGTTCGAGGCGCTGACGGGCAGATCCGTTCGGGGAAGCCCCGTTCTGTGAGTCTGATCCGGCTCCGCTGCCGTTCAAATCCACGTCTTTGCCCTCCATTTGTTCACCGGACAGACACCACGCGCAAACTAGATTACGCCCGTGAAAGTGACTTTCCGGCCGTCTCCGTTTGATGTCACTGGAAGTATCAATTATGGCACTGATTTCCAGTCGCCATCGCCGTCGCCGAGCCGTCATCTCGGCCGCATCCGCATCCAAAAGACGACGTCAGCGACGTCCTACTGATGAGTAGCACAGCAAACTGTGGCGTTGGTCACGTCGACGCTCGTGGCACCGGCAGCAAACACGCCGGGCGGTCGGCAATCGGCCCCGCCGGGGAGCTGGACGGACTTAGGCGCTCTTGTCGCGACGCTCGGTGCGCGACGGCTTGCGCGGCACGATCGTCGGCAACACGTTGTCCTGCACGGTCTCCTTGGTCACCACGACCTTGGCGACGTCGTCGCGGCTCGGGATGTCATACATCACCGGCAGCAGGACCTCTTCCATGATGGCGCGCAGGCCACGGGCGCCGGTGCCGCGGTGGATCGCCTGATCGGCGATCGCTTCCAAGGCGTCGTCGGTGAACTCGAGCTCCACGCCGTCCATCTCGAAAAGCCGGAGGTACTGCTTGACCAGCGCGTTCTTCGGCTCGGACAGGATCTTGACCAGCGACTCGCGGTCCAGATTGGTGACGGAGGCGACCACCGGCAACCGGCCGATGAACTCGGGGATCAGGCCGAACTTGATCAAGTCTTCGGGCATCACGTCGGCGAAGTGATCGGTGGTGTCGATCTCGGCCTTCGAGCGGACCTCGGCGCCGAAGCCCAGGCCCCGCTTGCCGACGCGCTCGTAAATGATCTTCTCCAGGCCGGCGAACGCCCCGGCCACGATGAACAGCACGTTGGTGGTGTCGATCTGGATGAACTCTTGGTGCGGGTGCTTGCGGCCGCCCTGCGGGGGAACCGACGCCTGGGTGCCCTCCAGGATCTTCAGCAGGGCCTGCTGCACACCCTCGCCGGAGACGTCGCGGGTGATCGACGGGTTCTCGCTCTTGCGGGCGATCTTGTCTACCTCGTCGATGTAGATGATGCCCGTCTCGGCGCGCTTGACGTCGTAGTCGGCGGCCTGGATGAGCTTGAGCAGGATGTTCTCGACGTCCTCGCCGACGTAGCCGGCTTCGGTCAGGGCGGTGGCGTCGGCGATGGCGAACGGGACGTTGAGCATCTTGGCGAGCGTCTGGGCCAGGTAGGTCTTGCCGCATCCGGTCGGTCCGAGCATCAAGATGTTGGACTTGGTCAGCTCGACGGGCTCGTGCCGCGAGTCCCGCCCCTTTTCCCCGGCCTGGATCCGCTTGTAGTGGTTGTAGACCGCGACCGCCAGCGTCCGCTTGGCGGTGTCCTGCCCGATCACATAGCCCTCGAGGAACTCCCGGATCTCGATCGGCTTGGGAAGTTCATCGAGCTTCACGTCGTCGGCGTCGGCGAGTTCCTCTTCGATGATCTCGTTGCAGAGATCGATGCACTCATCGCAGATGTACACACCGGGGCCAGCAATGAGTTTCTTGACCTGCTTCTGGCTCTTCCCGCAGAACGAGCACTTCAGCAGGTCCCCGCCGTCTCCGATGCGTGCCATGGTGCTTCAGCGCCTACTTCCTATTCGCCGTTTGTCTTCCCTGTCCCCGCATGTAGTCACCGACGCTACCCGCTTGATCGGGCCCGCCGCGACCATAAACGCCGAATCGCGCGCATGGTATTTGCGGGAGTTCATTGCCTCTTCCGTATGGAGGAAAGATATAGCCCGACAGTGCCCGTCCCTCGCGAAAGGCGCGCTTTGCGTGTCTTTGGCGTGTCGCAGTCGTAATGCGACTGAGTCCGGCGGCCGCCTGATTCCGCCTCCGGCGGAGGTGCCGACCCAACCCGAACGGTCACCCGAGGCCTGGGCGAACCCCCAAGCAATCACCCTACAGTGGCCACGTGGGTTTGGCCGTGGGTTTTACCTGGCCCAGCGGAACCGTGCTGCTCGATGGCGGGTTGGCCACCGGGCTCGAGGCGCGCGGTCATGACCTGTCCGACCGGTTGTGGTCGGCCAGGCTGCTCGCGGACGCCCCGGATGAGATCGTCGCCGTCCACGCCGCCTACTTTCGCGCCGGTGCCGCGATCGCGACGACGGCGAGCTACCAGGCGTCATTCGAGGGCTTCGCGGCGCGCGGACTGGATCGACACGAGGCCGCCGGGCTATTGCGGCGCAGCGTCGAACTCGCCAAGGCCGCGCGCGCCGAGGCCGGCGCTGCGGGTCTCCTCGTCGCCGCATCGGTCGGACCGTATGGCGCGGCGCTGGCCGATGGCTCGGAGTACCGCGGACGCTACGGGCTGTCGGTCGCGGGGTTGGCGCGATGGCATCGTCCCCGGCTGGAGACCTTGGCGGCCGCCGGTGCCGACGTGCTCGCATGCGAAACCGTGCCCGACGTCGACGAGGCGCAGGCGCTGGTCGAACTGGTGCGCTCGGTCGGGATGCCGGCGTGGCTGAGCTACACCATCGACGGCGCGCGGACCCGTGCCGGGCAACCGCTGGCCGACGCGTTCGCGGTGGCCGCCGGCGTCGACGAGATCGTGGCCGTCGGGGTCAACTGCTGCGCGCCCGACGACGTGCTGCCCGCAATCGCGAGCGCATCGGCGATCGGCAAGCCCGTCATCGTCTACCCGAACAGCGGGGAGCGCTGGGATGCCTTGCGGCACAGGTGGATCGGTCGGCCGCGCTTCAGCGCGGACCTCGCCTCGCAGTGGATCGCGGCCGGGGCCCGCATCGTCGGCGGCTGCTGCCGCGTCGGCCCCGCCGAGATCGCCGCGTTGCGCCGAGCGTGCAATCAGAGCGAAAAATCAGCCGAAAACTCGCCGTGAGTGCACGTTCGGTGAAAAGGGGCTAGGCGGACTGGGCGGAAAGCTTCCGGTATTCCAGCACGGTGTCGATGATCCCGTAGTCCTTGGCCTCTTCGGCGGTCAGGATCTTGTCCCGATCGGTGTCCTTGCGGACCGTCGCGGCGTCCTTGCCGGTGTGGCGGGCCAACGTGGTCTCCATCAGGGTGCGCATCCGCTCGATTTCGGCGGCCTGGATTTCCAGATCGGAGAACTGTCCCTGGATCACACCCTGCAGCGAGGGCTGGTGGATCAGCACCCGGGCGTTGGGCAGCGCCATCCGCTTGCCCGGGGTTCCGGCGGCCAGCAACACCGCGGCCGCCGAGGCGGCCTGGCCCAGGCACACCGTCTGGATGTCGGCCCGCACGTACTGCATGGTGTCGTAGATCGCCATCAGCGAGGTGAACCCGCCACCGGGCGAGTTGATGTACATGGTGATGTCGCGGTCGGGGTCCAGCGACTCGAGCACCAGCAGCTGCGCCATGATGTCGTTCGCCGACGCGTCGTCCACCTGGACGCCGAGGAAGATGATGCGTTCCTCGAACAGCTTGTTGTAGGGATTGGACTCCTTGATCCCAAAGCTGGAGTGCTCGATGAACGACGGCAGGATGTAGCGCGCCTGAGGCTGGGTTTCGGGGTTCATCGGGCTTCTCCATTGCTGATGTGGGCGGCGCGGGTGATGATGTGGTCGACGAAGCCGTATTCGAGGGCTTCCTGCGCGGTGAACCAACGGTCGCGGTCGGAGTCGGCCTCGATGCGTTCGATCGACTGGCCGGTGAATTCAGCGTTGAGCCGGAACATCTCCTTCTTGATGACGTGGAACTGCTCGGCCTGGATGGCGATGTCGGCCGCGCTGCCGGTCACCCCGCCGAGCGGCTGGTGCATCAGGATGCGGGCGTGCGGCAGCGCGTAGCGCTTGCCCTTGGTGCCCGCCGCCAGCAAAAACTCACCCATCGAGGCGGCCATGCCCATCGCGTACGTGGCGATGTCGCACGGCGCCAGCACCATGGTGTCGTAGATCGCCATCCCGGCACTGATCGATCCGCCGGGCGAGTTGATGTACAGCGAAATGTCCTTGGTGGCGTCCTCGGCGGCGAGCAGCAGAATCTGCGCGCACAGCCGATTGGCGATTTCGTCGCTCACCTCCGAACCCAGGAAAATGATGCGCTCGGACAGCAAGCGCTCATAGACGGAGTCCGTGAGGTTGAGACCCTGCGAGTTTGAACGCATGTCAGTCACGACCGGATTACCTGCTTTCTCGAGATCTGTCTTCACCGACACTAACCAACCGAGCCCGCCGTTTCGCGGCCACGCACCCCCGAAACGGGCGCGTTCGCTCACAGCGTCATCGCGCGGTCACTCCTCGGCGTCGGCCTCTTCCAACTCGCCCGCCGACTCGGCTGAGTCGGCCTCCGCGCGCTTGCCGAAGAACTCATCGGTGTCGACGGTGTTTCCAGCGGTGTCGGTGACCGTCGCCGCGCGGATCACCTCGGCGATGGCCAGCGCGCGGCGCACATCGGCGAACATGGACGGCAGCTGGTTGTTCTCCTGAAGGTAGGCCAACAGCTGCTGGGGCTCGATGCCGTACTGGCGGGAAGTCGCCACCAGCCGCTCGGTCAGGTCGTCCTGGCCGACCTGCACCTGCAGTTCGTCGGCCAGCGCGTCGAGCAGCAACTGCCGTTTGACGTCGGTCTCGGCGGCGGTGCGCGTCTCGGTCTCGAACTCCTCGCGAGACTTCCCCTGCTGGGCGAGCACTTCGTCGAGCTTGGAGTCGTCGTGGTCGAGGCTGTGCAGGGCGTTGTGCAATGCGCTGTCGACCTGCGCCTTCACGATCGCTTCGGGCAGCGGGATGTCGACCTGCTCGAGCAAGGTGTCGATGGCGGCGTCGCGAATGCTTTCGGCTTGCTGAGCGCGCTTGGTCTGGCCGACCTGGTCGCGCAGGTTCGACCGCAGCTCGTCGATGGTGTCGAACTCGCTGGCCAATTGAGCGAACTCGTCGTCGGGCTCAGGCAACTCGCGCTGCTTGACCGACTTGACCGTAACGGTCACCTGCGCGTCCTGGCCCGCGTGCTCGCCGGTGGCCAACTGCGCGGTGAACTCCTTGGATTCGTCGACGGACAAACCGACCAGCGCTTCGTCGAGGCCCGCGATGAGCCGGCCGGAGCCGACCTCGTGGGACAGCCCCTGCGCGGCGGCTCCCGGCACCTCTTCGCCGTTGATGGTGGCCGACAAGTCGATGGAGACGAAGTCACCGTCGGCGACCGGCCGCTGCACTCCGGTCAGGGTGCCGAATCGGCTACGCAGAGACTGCAGTTCGGCGTCGACGTCGTCGTCGCTGACCTCGATGGAGTCCACCGAGATGGTCAGGGAACCCGGGTCCGGCAGGGTGAGCTTGGGGCGGATGTCGACCTCGGCCGTGAACGCCAGCTCCTCGCCGTACTCCTTCTTGGTGACCTCGATCTCGGGCTGGCCCAGCGGGTGTACCTCCGACTCGGCGACCGCCTGGCCGTACCGCGCGGGCAGCGCGTCGGTGACGACCTGATCGAGCATCGCCTCCCGGCCGAAACGGGCCTCCAGCAACTTCGCCGGCGCCTTGCCCGGCCGGAAGCCCGGCAGACGCACCTGCCTCGCCAACTCCTTGTAGGCCCGCTGGAAGTCCGGCTCGAGTTCGGAGAAGGGGACCTCCACATTGATGCGCACCCGGGTGGGGCTCAACTGCTCGACGGTGCTCTTCACGGGTGTGCTCCTCGGTGCTCGTTCCTGGTGGTCGGTGGGCCGTGCGCAGCGCACGGGCCGGTCGTGCTGGTCGGGGTGACAGGATTTGAACCTGCGGCCTTCCGCTCCCAAAGCGGATGCGCTACCAAGCTGCGCTACACCCCGCGCTGACCTCGATGATCCTAAGGCCCCGCGAAGCGCGGTCCGTCACAGGCTTGGCAGCGACCTCGCGGAACTCACGGGGTGATCACAAAGCCGCGTCGATTAGATTTGATCTTCGTCGCCAGCTACAGTCACGCTCGACTAATACATGCGGGCGTAGCTCAATGGTAGAGCCCTAGTCTTCCAAACTAGCTACGCGGGTTCGATTCCCGTCGCCCGCTCGGGCTAACCATCTGCTCGATAGAGAGGCGCCATGAGCGACCTGACGACGGACGCGTCGATTCATGGCTCGTGCGCGCCGGACTTCGTCGGGGTTCGCGACGTGTTCGAGCGAAATTTCACTCTCGGCGACGAAGTCGGCGCGGCCGTCGCGGTGTGGGTGGACGGGTCTCTCGTCGTCAATCTGTGGGGTGGCTGGGCCGACGCCGCCCATACGCGGCCATGGCAGCAGAACACCCTGACCACCGTGCTGTCCGGCACGAAGGGCCTGTCGGCCACCTGCGTGCACCAACTGGCCGACCGCGGCGAGCTGGACCTGCAGGCCCCGGTGGCCCACTACTGGCCCGAGTTCGCCCAGGCCGGCAAACAAGACATCACGCTGGCGATGGTGATGAGCCACCGGTCGGGCGTGATCGGGCCCCGCACCCGGATGCGTTGGGAACAGGTCGCCGACTGGGACTACGTCTGCGAACAGCTGGCCGCGGCCGAGCCCTGGTGGGAGCCGGGCACCGCGCAGGGCTATCACATGACCACCTTCGGTTTCATTATGGGTGAGGTGTTCCGCCGGGTGACGGGCCGCACGATCGGCCACTACCTGCGCACCGAGATCGCCGAACCGTTCGGCGCCGACGTCCACATCGGGCTGCCGCTGGCCGCACAACACCGCTGCGCCGAGCGGATCAACAAGCCGCACGCCCGGGACCTGCTGGCCGACGCGAAGGCCCCCGGGTACCCGACCAGCCTGGCCGAGCACCCCAAGGCGGCGCTGTCCATCTCGATGGGGTTCGCCCCCGACGACGAACTCGGCTCACACGATCTGAGCCTGTGGCGCGAACTCGAGTTCCCTGGGACCAACGGGCAGGTGTCGGCGTTGGGGTTGGCGACGTTCTACAACGCGCTCGCCCAGGAGAAGGTGCTCAGTCGCGAGCACATGGACCTGGTGCGCGTCTGTCAGGGTGGGCTGGACACCGATTTGGTGCTGGGGCCGCGGGTCGCCGACCACGGCTGGGGCCTGGGATACATGCTCAACCAGCGGTGCGTCAACGGGCCCAACCCGCGGATCTTCGGCCACGGAGGGTTGGGTGGCTCGTTCGGATTCGTCGACTTGGAGCACCGCATCGGTTACGCGTACGTGGCGAATCACTTCGACCCCACCAAGGCCAACGCGGATCCGCGCAGCCTGGTCCTCAGTAACGAGGTCTACTCCGTGCTGGGTGTCCTCTAGCGACGGCGTCAGTGGCCGCCGCCACCGCCTCCGCCGCCGTGTCCGCCACCGCCGCCGGGTCCGCCCCCGCCAGGCCCACCCGGTCCGCCGGGCCCACCCGGTCCACCGGGTCCACCCAGTCCACCGGGACCGCCGGGTCCCCCCGGGCCGATGTACGGATTAGGTCCGGGCCCACGCCAGTTGTCATGGCAGTGCCCGTTGTCCCAGTTGTCGCCCCAGCCGGGGTCCCAGAAATCCCCAGGGCACCATTGCGGGAACGGGCCGGGCTGCGCCTGCGCGTCGCTCGCGACGCCCAGCCCTGCCAGCCCGAGACCTGCTATTGCGGAAATCGTTGCAGCTGATCGAGCGAGAGTCTTCATGGAGACAGCAATGCCCGCGCAGATTGAACTCAAACCAGAGAATTGGGCGCTTCCGCCGTCATTTCTGGCATGTCGGGCACCAAAAAACGTTGCGGCCCTCCAGCACGGTCGTGCGTATCAGGTCTCCGCACACCCGGCAGGGATCGCCGCTACGCCGGTAGACGTAGGTGCGCGGCCGGTCGGGCCGATACGACGGCGCCCCGTGATCGTGTTCGGGCCGCACCACGATGATCTTGCCCCGGCGCAAACCCACCTTCATCAGGGCCACCAGATCGGTCCAGGCCGCATCGAACTCTGCCTCGCCGATGTCGCGGCCCGGGCGGAATGGGTCGATGCCGTGGCGGAACAGCAACTCGCTGCGATAGACGTTGCCTACGCCGGCCATGACGGTCTGATCCATCAATAGCGCGCCAATAGGCCTGCGAGACTTGGTAATCCGCTTCCACGCCCACGACGGATCGGCATCGCCGCGCAACGGGTCGGGGCCCAGGCGGGCCACCACGTCACTGACCTGTCCTTCGTCGATGACTTCGCACACCGTCGGGCCGCGCAAGTCCGTGCCGTAGTCGGCGCCGATCATGCGCATCCGCACCTGCCCAACCGCCTCGGGAAGCGACCCGTCGTCGGGACGTTCCCATTCGGTGAAGGCGCCGTACAGGCCGAGATGCACGTGCACGATCGGACCGCCGGCGTAGTGGTGAAACAGGTGTTTGCCCCAGACGCTGGTGCGCTGCAGCACCCGGCCGTCGACCACCGCGGCCGAATCAGCGAAGCGGCCCTGCGGACTGGACACCGACACGGGCGCGCCGGCGTAGCGGCGTTGGTGCAGCCGGGCCAGCCGGTGCAGGGTATGCCCTTCGGGCACGCGCAGACCTTTCCGGCGTCAGCCCGGGGCGCCGGGTACCGGCGGGGCTTGGTGGGTGCGTTCGTATTCGGCGAGGATGTCGATACGCCGTTGGTGGCGTTCGGCTTTCGACCATGGCGTGGTCACGAAGGCGTCGACGATGGCCAGCGCCTCCGCCAGGGTGTGCATGCGACCGCCGATCCCGATCAGCTGTGCGTTGTTGTGTTCGCGGGCCAGGGTCGCGGTTTCGACGCTCCAGGCCAGCGCGCATCGGGCACCGGGAACCTTGTTGGCGGCGATCTGCTCGCCGTTGCCCGACCCGCCCAGCACGATGCCCAAGCTGTCCGGGTCGGCCACCGTGCGCGTCGCGGCGGCGATGCAGAACGCCGGGTAGTCGTCGTCGGCGTCGTAGGTGAAGGCGCCGCAGTCGATCGGCTCGTGGCCGGATTTGCCGAGGTGCTCGATGATCTGCTGCTTGAGCTCGAATCCGGCGTGGTCAGAGCCGAGGTAGACGCGCATGCCCGCAATCCTTACACAGCCGCGCGGCGCGTCCGCCCGAGCGGTCTAGTCGAATTCGGGGTTCTCGGTGCGGCTGCGCTTGAGCTCGAAGAAGTGCGGGTAGGACGCGAAGGTCACCGAGGCGTCCCACAGCTTGCCCGCTTCCTCGCCGCGCGGAATCTTGGACAGCACCGGCCCGAAGAACGCCACATCGTTGACGTGGATGGTCGGCGTGCCGACGTCGTCGCCGACCGCGTCCATGCCGGCGTGGTGGCTCTTGCGCAGCGCCTCGTCGTACTCGTCGCTGTTCGCGGCCTCCGCCAACTCGGCCGGCAGGCCCACGTCGGCGAGCGCCAGCTTGATCACGTCCTCGAGTTCCTTGTTGCCCTCGTTGTGGATCCGCGTTCCCATCGCTGTGTACAGCGGAGACAGCACCTCGGCGCCGTGGGCCTGCTCGGCGGCGATCGCCACCCGCACCGGACCGAAGGCCTTGGCCAACCGTTCGCGGTATTCGTCAGGCAGACCCTCGCGGTTTTCGTTGAGCACCGCCAGGCTCATTACGTGAAAGTTCACCTCGATGTCGCGAACCTTTTCCACCTCGAGGATCCAGCGCGAGGTGATCCACGCCCACGGGCACAGTGGGTCGAACCAGAAATCGGCTTTGTTCTTCGCGGGCGCGTTGTCAGGCATGTCCGGTCCTCTCGTCGGTTGGAAGTCTGATCTGCACAACCGTAGGCCTCTCGCTCCTGTTCCCGGTTTGCCCGACCCGTAGGTTGGACACGTGGCACTCCCCAACCTGACCCGCGAACAAGCTGTCGAGCGCGCCTCCCTGATCACCGTCGCCAGCTACCAGATCGACCTCGATCTCACCGACTCCCACGGCGGTCCCGGCGAACGGACCTTCCGCTCGGTCACCACGGTGGTGTTCGACGCGCTCGCCGGCGCCGACACGGTCATCGACATCGCCGCCGACACGGTGCGCGGCGCCACGCTCAACGGCCGCGATCTGGACGTCTCCGGATACGACGAATCCACCGGCATCGCCTTGCGCGGACTGGCCGACCGCAACGTCGTCGTGGTGGACGCCGACTGCCGCTACTCCAACACCGGTGAGGGTCTGCATCGGTTCGTCGACCCGGTCGACAACGAGACCTACCTGTACTCGCAATTCGAAACCGCCGACGCCAAGCGCATGTTCGCCTGCTTCGATCAGCCCGACCTCAAGGCGACCTTCGACGTGCGGGTGATCGCACCCAAGCACTGGAAGGTGATCTCCAACGGCGCGACGGTGTCGGTGATCGACGGCCTGCACACGTTCGCCACCACCCCGCGGATGAGCACCTACCTGATCGCCCTGATCGCCGGCCCGTACGCCGAGTGGAAGGACACCTACACCGACGAACACGGGGAAATCCCGCTGGGCATCTACTGCCGGGCGTCGCTGGCGCAACACATGGACGCCGAGCGGCTTTTCACCCAGACCAAGCAGGGATTTGGCTTCTACCACAAGAACTTTGGGCTGCCCTACGCGTTCGGGAAATACGATCAGCTGTTCGTCCCCGAATTCAATGCCGGCGCAATGGAAAACGCGGGCGCGGTGACCTTCCTGGAGGACTACGTCTTCCGCAGCAAAGTCACCCGGGCCTCCTACGAGCGGCGCGCCGAGACCGTGCTGCACGAGATGGCGCACATGTGGTTCGGCGATCTGGTCACCATGGCCTGGTGGGACGACCTGTGGCTGAACGAGTCGTTTGCGACCTTCGCCTCGGTGCTGTGTCAAAGCGAGGCAACCGAATTCAGGGAGGCCTGGACGACGTTCGCGACCGTCGAGAAGTCGTGGGCCTACCGCCAGGACCAGTTGCCCTCGACCCATCCGATCGCGGCCGACATTCCGGACCTGGCCGCCGTCGAGGTGAACTTCGACGGCATCACCTACGCCAAGGGCGCGTCGGTGCTCAAGCAGCTGGTCGCCTACGTCGGGCTGGAGCACTTCCTGGCCGGGCTGCGCGACTACTTCCGCACCCACGCGTTCGGCAACGCCACATTCGACGATCTGGTCGCCGCGCTGGAGAAGGCGTCCGGACGCGACCTGTCCGACTGGGGTCAGCAGTGGCTGAAGACGACGGGGCTGAACACGCTGCGGCCCGATTTCGACGTCGACGGCCCGGGCGCCGGCGGCAAGTTCACCCGGTTCGCGGTGACCCAAAGCGGCGCCACCCCGGGAGCCGGTGAGACTCGGGTGCACCGGCTGGCGATCGGCATCTACGACGACAACGGAACCGGAAAGCTGGTCCGCGTCCACCGCGAGGAGCTCGACGTCGAGGGCCCTGTGACGGAAGTTCCTGCACTGATTGGGGTTTCGCGAGGCCAACTGGTTCTGGTCAACGACGACGACCTGACGTATTGCTCGTTGCGGCTGGACGCCGAGTCGCTGCGCACCGCGCTGCAGTGCATCGCCGACATCGCTGAGCCGTTGCCGCGCTCGCTTGTCTGGTCGGCGGCCTGGGAGATGACCCGCGAGGCCGAACTACGGGCCCGCGACTTCGTGGCCCTGGTGGCGGGCGGCGTGCACGCCGAAACCGAGGTGGGGGTGGCGCAGCGGCTGTTGCTGCAGGCGCAGACGGCGCTGGCGTCCTACGCGGAGCCCGGCTGGGCGCGCGAGTACGGCTGGCCGCAGTTCGCCGACCGGTTGCTGGAATTGGCGCGCGCCGCGCAGCCCGGCTCGGATCACCAGCTCGCCTTCGTCAACACGTTGTGCTCGTCGGTCCTGTCGAGTCGCCACGTGGTGACGTTGGCGGACCTGCTCGACCGCGACCCCGCGGAGTTGGGATTGCCCGGCCTCGAGATCGACACGGACCTGCGGTGGCGGATCGTCACGGCGCTGGCCACCGCCGGCGAGGTCGACGCCGACGGACCCGCCACACCGTTCATCGACGCCGAGGTGCAGCGCGACCCGACCGCCGCCGGCAAGCGGCACGGCGCGCAGGCCGCGACGGCGCGGCCCCAGCTGCAGGTCAAGGAGGACGCCTGGACCACGGTGGTCGAGGACGACACCCTGGCGAATATCACGGCCCGCGCGATCATCGCGGGCATCGCCCCGCCGGCGCAGCACGACCTGCTCAAGCCGTTCACGGCGCGCTACTTCGAGGCGATCTCGGGCGTGTGGGCGCGTCGATCCAGCGAAGTGGCCCAAACGGTGGTGATCGGCCTGTATCCGCACTGGGACATCAGCGACGACGGCATCGCCGCGGCGGACAGGTTCCTATCCGACCCCGAGGTGCCGGCCGCGCTGCGCCGCCTGGTGCTCGAGGGCCAGGCCGGGGTGAAGCGTTCGCTGCGGGCACGCCATTTCGACGCCGCTGAATAGGGTGCGAGCGTGCGTGTTTAGGCACCGACACGCCGCAGCTGAGGTACAACTGCGGACGCTCGACGAACGGGTCAGGCCGGGGAAATCCCGGCGCTGAGCACGCGGATCGCGCTGACCAGTCCGTCCACCAGATCGCCCCGCTCGAATGCCGAAGAAGCGGCCGCAACGCCCAGCGGCGCGGCCGACTCGGCGCCGCGACCGCGGACCGCGGAACCGTAGACCACCTCGATGACCTTCTGGTCGGGCGAGACCGCCAGCAACACGGCGTTGTCCGGCGTCGGCACGCCAGCCAGGATTTCGCGGGCTCGCGCCGCCGTGTCGCTGCCCAGGTCGCCCAGGTAGATGGCAAAACGCGTCTTGGAAGCCCGTGACCCGAATTTCAGCGCGTCGTCCACCGCGACGAGGTCTTTGGTGGGAAACGGGAAATGCACCGACAATTCGCCGGGCTCGGTGACCCCGGAGACCCGTCCGCTGGTGGTGATCACCCAGCCGTGGGGCAGCTCGGCGGGTTCCCTCGTCGCTACCTCACCACGTGCCACTGGCGCCACCTCCAACTGAGAATTCCGACCGGCCGTGCCCATCGCCGTGGCCGCCGAGGTCTTCACCGACGGCGGCCCACAGGATCGGCGGATGCGTCCACTTCTCGCCCAGCTTGTAGATCGCCGGGTGCGGGCCCTTGTGGGACCAGATCAGCACCGACAGCGCGACCACCAGCAGCAGTGGTATTCCGACGATGATCAGGTGGAGATGCATAGGACTCACGACGCAAACCGTATCCCACCAAGCGATCTACTGGCGCGCCCGGACACCAGAATGTTGCTCAGGCAGCGCCTTCGCCGAGGTATCGGGCCCAGGCCGGGTCCAGCTCCTTGACCGTCGACAGCAGCCGCCAGTGCTGCCCCGTCGGCGGCATCGGTGGCCGGCGCAATGCCCAGCCGAGCTCGCTGAGCAGCTTGTCGCCCTTGCGGTGGTTGCAGGTCGAGCAGCAGGCGACGCAGTTCTCCCAGGAATGGTCACCGCCGCGGCTGCGTGGCACCACGTGGTCCACGGTGTCCGCCTTCGCCCCGCAGTAGGCGCAGCAGAACCGATCCCGGTGCATCAGCGCGGCGCGGGTCATCGGGACGCGCGCCCGGTAGGGGACGCGGACGTAGGACCGCAGCTGGATCACCGACGGCATCACGATCGAACTGGTTGCGGAGTGGATGACCGGGCCGGTCGGGTCGTGGTGCACCACGTCGGCCTTGCCGCAAATCACCATGACGATCGCGCGCCGCATCGGCAGCGCGGTCAGCGGCTCGTAGGTGGAATTCAGCAGCAGCACCCGCCGACGACTCCAGATGGAAGCGCCCTCCGGGCGGCCGGCCGGATGGATTTCAACACTGTGCAGCGATGACACGGGTGTGGGCCCGGTTAACCCTGCCGCGGCTACCTGACTGCGGTGGCTGCGGCGTCTTTTGCCCTGCGCCATAAATCCTCCGCGAACAGTCCACCATGATTCGTCGCCAATCGCACCCCTATGGCTGGTGAAACGCCGTGTCGAGGCGGTGAACAGCAGGAGCTCGGTCGGGCCGCCTCCGATCGCCACCGCGACGATGCCCCACAATGGACGGCGATGGATGAGGTAGCACAGTCCTTTTACGATGCGGTCGGCGGCGCCGAGACTTTCCACGCGATCGTGTCCCGCTTTTACGCCCAGGTTCCCGAGGACGAGATTCTGAGGGAGCTGTATCCGCTGGACGACCTCGACGGCGCCGAAGAGCGCCTGCGGATGTTCCTCGAGCAGTATTGGGGCGGCCCGCGCACCTACTCTGACCGGCGCGGGCATCCCCGGCTGCGGATGCGTCACGTCCCGTTCCGGATCACTCCCCTGGCGCGCGACGCGTGGCTGCGGTGCATGCACACGGCCGTCGCCTCCATCGATTCGACGACGCTCGACGACGAGCACCGCCGCGAGTTGTTGAGCTATCTGGAGATGGCCGCCGACTCGCTCGTCAACTCGTCGTTCTGATGCCCAGCGAACCGAACGGAGCAGCCATGAGCCCGGCAGCGTGGTGGTCGAGTGCGGTGTTCTACCAGGTGTATCCGCGGTCGTTCGCCGACAGCGACGGCGACGGCGTCGGCGATCTGGATGGGCTGACGGCCCGCCTGGATCACCTCGAGCGACTCGGCGTGGACGCGATCTGGCTCAACCCGGTCACGGTCTCCCCGATGGCCGACCACGGCTACGACGTCGCCGATCCGCGCGACATCGACCCGCTGTTCGGCGGGATGGCCGCCATCGAGCGCCTGATCGCCGCGGCGCACCGGCGGGGCATGAAAATCACCATGGACGTGGTGCCCAACCACACCAGTTCGGCCCATCCGTGGTTTCAGGCGGCGCTGGCCGCCGGCCCGGGCACCGATGCCCGGGAACGGTATTTCTTCCGCGACGGCCGCGGCGCGGGTGGGGAGCTGCCGCCCAACAACTGGACCTCGGTCTTCGGCGGGCCGGCGTGGACCCGGGTGGTCGAACCCGACGGCCATCCCGGCCAGTGGTATCTGCATCTGTTCGACACCGAGCAGCCGGACCTGAACTGGGAGCACCCGGACGCCTTCGACGACTTCGAGAAGACGCTGCGCTTCTGGCTGGAACGCGGCGTGGACGGCTTCCGCATCGACGTGGCGCACGGCATGGCCAAGCCGGCCGGGCTGCCGGATTCGCCGGACGTCGAGTCCAAGGTGTTGCAGCACACCGACGACGACCCGCGGTTCAACAACCCGAGCGTGCACGACATCCACCGCGACATCCGCAGGGTGATCAACGACTATCCAGGGGCGGTGACCGTCGGCGAGGTCTGGGTCACCGACAACGCCCGCTGGGCGCAATATCTGCGGCCCGACGAGCTGCACCTCGGGTTCAACTTCCGGCTGACGCGGATCGACTTCGACGCCGTCGAGATCCATGACGCGATCCAGAACTCATTGGCCGCCACCGCGCTGGAAGACGCCATCCCGACCTGGACGCTGTCCAACCACGATGTCGGCCGGGAAGTCACCCGCTACGGCGGTGGCGATCTGGGGCTGCGCCGGGCCCGCGCGATGGCGATGGTGATGCTCGCCCTGCCGGGCGCGGTGTTCATCTACAACGGTGAGGAACTGGGGTTGCCCGACGTGGAGCTGCCCGACGAGGTGTTGCAGGACCCGACGTGGGAACGCTCGGGGCACACCGAGCGTGGCCGCGACAAATGCCGGGTGCCGATTCCGTGGTCGGGCTCCGACCCCCCGTTCGGATTCTCGTCTTCGCCCGACACCTGGTTACCGATGCCGAAAGAATGGGCGGCGCTGACCGTCGAAAAGCAGGGCGCCGACCCCGACTCGACGCTGTCGTTCTTCCGGCGGGCGATCGAATTGCGCAAGCGGCGAGGGGAATTCGACGGCGACGGTGTCGAGTGGCTGGAGGCGTCCGGCGGTGCGGTGATCTTCCGGCGTCCCGGCGGCTTGGTGTGCGCGCTCAACAGCGGCGAACAACCCGTGCCCCTGCCGGCCGGCGAGCTCATCCTGGCGAGCGCGCCACTGCTCGACGGGAAGCTCCCCCCGGACTGCGCGGCGTGGCTGGCCTAGCTCCGCTCGGGGTTGATGGCGTGAGCCCCGGTAGGCGTTTCGCGGCGCACTGCTCTATATGTTGTGCATGACTTCCTACGAGTGGGCAGTGATCGGTGCCGGACCGGCGGGCATCGCCGGGGTGGGGAGGCTGCTGGATCACGGGATCGCGGCCGAAAGAATCGCCTGGATCGATCCTGCGTTCGCCGGCGGAGACATCGGCCAAAAGTGGCGGTCGGTGTCGAGCAACACCCACGTGGGGCTCTTCCTCGAATATCTCCACGGCTCCAAGTCATTTCGGTTCAACGAGGCGCCCCCCATGCCGCTGCGGGAAGTCGACCCCCAGGAGACCTGCGCACTGGGTCTGGTCGCCGAACCCTTGGTGTGGATCACTGGGCATCTTCGCGAGCGGGTCACCACCTTCACGACGACCGCAACCGCGCTGTACCTGGAAAACCGGCGGTGGCGGATCAAGACGGAGCAGGACGACATCGTCTCCACCAACGTGATCCTGGCAGTCGGGGCGGCCGCCAAAAAGCTCTCCCACCCCGGGCTCGATGAGATTCCGGTGGAGGTCGCCCTCGATCCCGAGAAGCTCGCGCGAGAGCCACTGCAGTTCGCGACGATCGCCGTGTTCGGCTCATCGCACTCGGCCATGATCGTGCTGCCGAATCTGTTGCGCCATCCCGTCAAGCGGGTGATCAACTTTTACCAGAGACCACTGAAATACGCTGTGTACTTTGATGATTGGATTTTGTTTGACGATACCGGCCTGAAGGGCCAAGCGGCGGAGTGGGCGCGGGAGAACATCGACGGGGTGCTTCCGGAACGACTGGAGCGGTGCTGGGTGTCGAGCCCGGAGTTCTCCGAGCGACTGGCCCGGTGTGAGCGGGTGGTCTATACCGTCGGCTTCGAACGCAGAAAGCTGCCCGAGACACCGCAGTGGGGCCAGCTGGACTACAACCGCACCAACGGAATCCTTGCCCCCGGCTTGTTCGGGGTGGGCATCGCGTTTCCCCAATACGCGCAAGACCCCTACGGATACGGGCAATTCCGGGTGGGGCTGAAGAAATTCATGGACTATCTGGATGCCGTTCTCCCGCTGTGGTTGCGCTACGGTCCCTGATGCCCACCACCGCCAGACTGTCGGCAGCCGCGCGTTAAATTCAGCCTGATTTCGTGCGTCGAACCGGGCGCGCCGCCCGAGCTCAGCCCAGCAGCAGCGCGGGGTCGCCGCGGCGGCGATACACCGAACCGAACCGAGCGTCCAGGCGCAGCCATGTCGGCGTGATGCGGACCCGGATCAGTTCGTCGGCGTCGACCGCATCGGGTGACTGCGGCAGGAAACCCATCGCGGTCAGCGCGAACACGCAGCGCATGGGCAACCCCACCCGCACGTCGGCGGCGCTGACCTCAATGACCTCCTGGTCGAGCAACGACACCGGTGGGCCCTGAGAACTGCTGTGCTCCTTGGCAAGTCGCGCGCCACTTTGCGCCAGCCCGAGCACCACCCTGGCCGGTATGTCCTCGAGATGGGTGAAGCCGGAATCCGGCGGCAGTGCGCCCCGCCACGCCGAGTCCATCGCGAAGCCGGGATCGACGTGGCCCGAGTCGTCCATCGCGGACAGGCCGCGCGCCAGCGCGTCCGCACCCACGGACAGATCGCCGGGCCGGACCTCGCCCGGCACCACCCTGCTGGCCAGCACGTCGAAACCCGTTGCGACCCAGGCCGCCAGAAGCCCGTCCGATCGGGTGCGCAAGCGGATGATCGCGGCGTCGTCGAGACGCAGCGCGCGATCGACGAACGCGGCCAGATCCGTGCGGTGGGCGTCCCTGAAGTCGGCGCCCAGCCATAGTCCTCGGTCGGCTACCTGATCCACCGCTGCAGATACTCCCGATGTTGTGGCGAAAGGCGCACCAGTCGCTCCTCTTCGATATGGACGGCGGCCAGTTGCGACTCGGCGATGACGGCGGGCTTCGACTCCTGATCCGCGGAGACTGAGCGCACCTCATAGCCCAGCGTGAAGTCGACGGCCCGCAAGCGCTTGGTCCACATGGTCACCTGCAGCGGCGAATCCACCAGCCGCAGCTGGCCTTTGTAGGTCACCTTGACTTCGGCGATGAGCAACCCGATGGTCAAGATGTCGACCTCGAACGCTTCGCGCAGGAACTGGACCCGCGCCTCTTCGAGGATTGTGACCATGGTGGCGTGGTTGATGTGCTGATACATGTCGATGTCCGACCAGCGCACCAGCACGGGCGCGACGAAGCCGATGCTCAACTCGATGAACCTCTTCCGCTCGTGCGGGTCATGCGCCGGATTTGTCGCGCGGCGACGGACAGCGTCGCGAGATCCTTGTCCCCGTTTTCCTGGATCTCCATCAGCGTTCGGCGGGCCCGCTCGACCCTGGACGCGGACAGGTGTTCCCACTCGGCGATCTTCTCTTCACCGCTTTCGTCGGGCTCACCCACGGCGAGCACATCGAAGCACAGCGACCGCAGCGAGGCGTAGATGTCGTCGCGGATTGCCAAGCGCGCCAACGAGTGCCAGCGGTCCCTTCGGGGCAGTTCGGATACCGCGGTCAGAAGACCGTCGGTGCCGAGGCGGTCCATCAGGGCGAAATAGGTGTCGGCGACCTCGGCGGCGTCGATGTCGTTGATGTCGCCGATGTCGATGATGTCGAGCAGGCTGAAGTGGTAGAGGCCCGCGGCCACCGTGTAGGCCAGGTCTTCGGGCGCACCCTGGGAGGCGAATTCCGCGGCCTCCTTTTCCACGATCGCCTTGTCGTCGCCGCGCAGCCATTCCGACATGCGCGGCGTCAGCGCCTTGACCTTGGCGGCGAACCGGTTGATCTCGGCGCCGACCGCCAACGGCTGCGGACGGTAGTTGAGCAGCCAGCGTCCGGCACGGTCGACCAGCCGCCGGGTGTCCAGCGTGAGCCGATCCGACAGGGGGACCGGCAGATTCGCCGCGCGGATGCGCCGCCAGATCTCCCCCACGCCGAAGATGGCGTCGGTGGCGACGTAGGTGCGCACCGCGTCGACCGACCCGACCCCGACGTCCTCGGCGATCCGGAAGGCGTAGCTGATGCCGGCGGCGTCCACCAGATCGTTGATCAGCATGGTGGTGACGATCTCGCGGCGCAGCTGGTGCGTGCGGATCTCCGGAGTGAACCGTTCCCGCAACGGTTTCGGGAAATACAGGGGCAACCGGGACGCGAACACGTCCTGCTCGGTCAGTTCGGTCTCGAGCATCTCCTCCTTGAGCCCCAGCTTCACGTGTGCCATCAGGGTGCACATCTCCGGCGACGTGAGCCCGATGCCCGCCTCGGAGCGCCGCTGGATCTCCTTCTCCGAGGGCAGCGCTTCCAGCTCCCGGTTGATGTCGCGCTCGTCCACCAGGTACTGGATCAGCCTGGCGTGCACCGGCAACAGGCTGGCCGCGTTCGCGCGGCTGGTGCCGATCAGGTCGTTCTGATCCTCGTTGTCGGTGAGCACCAGTTGGGCGACCTCGTCGGTCATCGACTCCAGCAGCGGTTTGCGCTCCTCGGGCTTGACTTTGCCGGCGGTGACCAGGGAGTCGATCAGGATCTTGATGTTGACCTCGTGGTCCGAGCAGTCCACGCCGGCCGAGTTGTCCATCGCGTCGGTGTTGATCCGGCCGCCCGCCAGATCGAACTCGACGCGACCCAACGCGGTCACCCCGAGGTTGCCGCCTTCACCGATCACCTTGGCGCGCACCGCGGAACCGTTGACCCGCACCGGATCGTTGGCGCGGTCACCGACGTCGGCGTCGGATTCGGACTCGGCCTTGATGTAGGTGCCGATCCCGCCGTTGAACAGCAGATCCACCGGCGCCTGCAGGATGGCCTTGATCAGGTTGGGTGGGGACATTTCGCTGACGTCACCGTCGATGCCCAACACATCGCGGACCTGGGGGCTGACCGGAATGGATTTGTGCTCGCGGCTGTACACGCCGCCGCCCTCGCTGATCAGCGACGTGTCGTAGTCGTCCCAGCTGGACCGCGCCAGGTCGAACATCCGTTGGCGTTCCTCCCACGAGGCCGCCGCGTCGGGGTCGGGGTCGAGGAAGATGTGCCGGTGGTCGAAGGCGGCGAGCAGCCGGATGTGCTTGCTCAGCAGCATGCCGTTGCCGAACACGTCGCCGCTCATGTCACCGATGCCGACCACGGTGAAATCCTCGGTCTGGGTGTCGACGTCCATCTCCCGGAAGTGCCGTTTGACGGCCTCCCACGCCCCCTTGGCGGTGATGCCCATGGCCTTGTGGTCGTAGCCGACCGACCCGCCGGACGCGAACGCGTCACCGAGCCAGAATCCGTAGGACTTGGCGACGTCGTTGGCGATGTCGGAGAAGGTGGCGGTGCCCTTGTCCGCCGCCACCACCAGGTACGCGTCGTCGCCGTCGCGCCGTATCACCTCGGGCGGCGGGCTGACGTTTCCGGTGGCGTGGTCGACGTTGTCGGTGACGTCGAGCAGGCCGGAGATGAACAGCTGATAGCAGGCGACGCCCTCGGCGCGGGAGGCGTCGCGGTCGGCGGCGGCGTCCCCGGTGGGCAGCGGTGGGCGCTTGAGGACGAACCCGCCCTTGGCCCCGACCGGCACGATGACGGCGTTCTTGACGGCTTGCGCCTTGACCAGGCCCAGGATCTCGGTGCGGAAGTCGTCTCGGCGGTCCGACCAGCGCAGGCCGCCGCGGGCCACCGGGCCGAACCTCAGGTGCACGCCTTCGATCCGGGGCGAATAGACGAAGATCTCGTATTTGGGGCGCGGCAGCGGCAGCTCGTCGACCAGCTGGGCGTCCAGCTTGATCGCCAGCACGTTGCGGGCGCGCGCCGAACCCTCGCCCGTCACAAAGTAATTGGTCCGCAGCGTGGCCTGCACCAGTGATGCGAAGGCACGCAGGATGCGGTCGGTGTCCAGGCCCACCAGCGCGTCGATGTCGGCGGCGACCACCGCGGCGGCCGCCTGCGCGTCGCGGCCCGTCGAGGAACTCGACGGGTTGGGGTCGAACAGCGCCTCGAAGAGCGCCACCAGCGACCGCGCGGTCGAGGGGTGTTCGTTGAGCACCGATTCGATGTAGGACTGGCTGTAGGGGAAGTTGGCTTGCCGCAAGTACTTTGCGTATGCGCGCAGGAGTACGACCTGTTGCCACCGCAGCCCGGCACGCATCACCAGTTCGTTGAAGCGGTCGATCTCGAGGCGTCCGTGCCAGATTGCGGTGACCGCGTCGGCGAATCGCTCGGCCATCGCGTCACGGTCGGCCTGCGTCGACGCCAACTGGATGGTCGGGTGCGGAGATATCTTGAACTGATAGATCCACACCGGTAGCCCGTCCGACCGGGTGACGGTGAACGGCCGCTCTTCGAGCACCACGACGCCCATGCTCTGCAGCATCGGCAGCAGCTGGCTCAGCGAGGCGGTGCGGCCGCCCAGGAACCAGGTCAGCTGGGCGGATCCGTCCTCGCTTTCGAGGAACACCAGCTTGACCGAATTGTCTTGCAGCTCTTTGATGATCGCGATGTGATCGATAGCATCGGCCGGCGTCACGCCTTGCTTGTAGACCTCGGGAAAGGCGTCCGCGTAGTACTCCGCGTCGGCGTGCCCGACGGAGCCTTCGGCGGCAGCGGCGATCAGCCGGTCGGTCCAAGTGCGCGCCGCTTCGCTCAGCAACGCCTGGATGCGGACCCGGTTGTCCTCGGAGATGTCGACCGGTGTGGCGCCGGGGTCATCGGAAGGCAGGCGGACCATGAAATGCATGAGGGCCCACGGTGATTCGCTGACGCGCGCGGTGAATTCCAGTCGGGTGCCGCCGAATTCGTGGACCAGGATGTCTTCGATCTGCAGCCGCACCGCGGTGGTGTAGCGGTCGCGGGGCAGATACACCAGGCAGGACACGAAGTATTGGAGGCTGTCGGCGCGGAGGAACAGCAACGCGTTTCGTTGCGGCCCCAGATCCACCACCGCTTTGGCCATCGCCAACAACCGTGCGGCGCTCAGCGTGAACAGCTCGGAGCGGGGAACGGTTTGGATGACGTCGAGCAGCAGCTGACCAGGGTGGATCGGGTCGCTGTCGGCCATCGCCAGCGCCTCGCGGACCCGCCGCGAGATCGTGGGGATTTCCAGCACGTCGGCGTTCATGGCGGCGACCGTGAACAGCCCGACAAAGCGATGCTCGAGCAGCCCGCCGTCGACGTATTCACGAACCGCGATGGCGTACGGGTAGGCGCCGTATCGCAGATAGCTGCCTACCACGGATTGCGCCAGGACCAGCAGCCTGTCGTCATCGGTCAGCCGGGGGCGAGACCCGGTGCGGGTGCGCAGCACGCCGAGGCCGGGGGTCCCGTCGCCGGAGACGCGGCCGTCGTGCACGTGGCAGCGCTGGTAGCCGAGCAGCAAGAAGTTGCCGTTGCCCAGCCAGCGCAACAGGGCCGCGACGTCGTCGCGGTCCGGCGCCGAGAAGTGGTCGTGCTCGTTGGCTTCGACCTGGGCGGCCAGGTCGTCCAGGGTGGCGATCAAGGCCGACGCGTCGCTGGCGACCCGTTGAACGTCCGCCAGAACCCTGGGCAACAGCCGGTCGACCTCGGTGAGCCCCTTGCTGTCGACGGAGGGCAGGAGCTGCACGTGTATCCACGCCTCGCCGGTGTATTGCGATGCGCCCTCGGGCTTCGCCTCGACCCTGAGTAGGTCTCCGGCGGCGTTGCGATGCACGTCGAAGACCGGCGTCATGATCGCCGTGTACGGAACGCCGAGGCGGTGCAGCAGCACGGTGACCGAATCCATCAGCATGCCGCCGTGGTCGGTGACCACCTGCAGCGCCGGGCCGAACCCGGCGGGGTCCTCCGCCGGGTAGACGGCGACGCGGCTTTCGCCGTCGGGACGGTGCTGGCCGAGCCGGTAGTGCGCGCCCAGCATGGCCGGGGTGACGATCGCCGCCGGGACCGTCACGACCGGAAGGGTCTCGCCCGCGGATTGGTCGTTATGCGGACCGCGATAGCTCTCCACATAGGCTTTCGAGATCCACTGGGGAATGTCCTGCGGCTGGGTGAAGGTCGTCCACGGCTCGACATCCTGTTCGGGTCCGGGATCGATCGTCATGCCGACTGCTCCCAACTGGCGACGGTTGTCAATGCGCTCAATCGCCCCGTTCCCGCGCGGCGGGGGGCAGAGCCGACACTAGTCGCGCGTCAGCTTGCGGTGGGTCACTCTGTGCGGCCGCGCCGCTTCGGCACCGAGGCGTTCAATCTTGTTTTCCTCGTATGCGCCGAAGTTGCCCTCGAACCAGAACCACTTGGCCTCGTTGTCGTCGTCGCCCTCCCACGCCAGGATGTGCGTGCAGGTGCGGTCCAGGAACCAGCGGTCGTGCGAAATGACCACCGCGCAACCGGGGAATTGCTCGAGGGCGTTCTCCAGCGAGCTCAGGGTTTCGACGTCGAGGTCGTTGGTGGGCTCGTCGAGCAGGATGAGGTTTCCGCCCTGCTTGAGCGTCAGCGCGAGGTTGAGCCTGTTGCGCTCGCCGCCGGAGAGCACGCCCGCCGGCTTCTGCTGGTCTGGCCCCTTGAACCCGAACGCCGACACGTAGGCGCGCGACGGCACCTCGGTCTGGCCGACGATGATGTGATCCAGCCCGTCGGAGACGACCTCCCAGACGTTCTTTTTGGGATCGATACCGGCGCGGGATTGGTCGACGTAGCTCAGCTTGACGGTCTCGCCGACCTTGACCGTGCCGCTGTCCGGCTGCTCGAGACCCACGATGGTTTTGAACAGCGTGGTCTTACCGACCCCATTGGGTCCGATGACCCCGACGATGCCGTTGCGCGGCAGCGTGAACGACAGGTCCTTGATGAGGGTGCGGCCGTCGTAGCCCTTGTCGAGGTGCTCGACCTCGACCACCACATGGCCCAGCCGCGGACCGACCGGGATCTGGATCTCCTCGAAGTCGAGCTTGCGGGTCTTCTCGGCCTCGGCGGCCATCTCCTCGTAGCGCTGCAGCCGCGCCTTGCTCTTGGCCTGGCGCGCCTTGGCTCCCGAGCGCACCCACGCCAACTCCTCGGTCAACCGCTTCTGCAGCTTGGCGTCCTTGCGCCCCTGCACCGCCAGCCGCTCGGCCTTCTTCTCCAGGTACGTGGAGTAGTTGCCCTCGTACGGATACGCGCGGCCGCGGTCGAGTTCCAGGATCCATTCAGCGACGTTGTCGAGGAAATACCGGTCGTGGGTGACCGCCAGGATCGCGCCCGCGTAGGAGGCGAGGTGCGACTCGAGCCACTGCACGCTCTCGGCGTCCAGGTGGTTGGTGGGCTCGTCGAGCAGCAGCAGGTCGGGTTTGGACAACAGCAGCTTGCACAGCGCGACCCGGCGGCGCTCACCACCGGACAGGTTGGTCACCGGTTCGTCGGGCGGCGGGCAGCGCAGCGCGTCCATCGCCTGCTCCAGCTGCGAATCGAGGTCCCACGCGTCGGCGTGATCGAGCTCCTCCTGCAGCCGGCCCATCTCCTCCATCAACTCATCGGAGTAGTCGGTGGCCATCAACTCCGCGACCTCGTTGAAGCGGTCGAGCTTGACCTTGATCTCGCCCAGGCCTTCTTCGACGTTGCCGCGAACGGTCTTCTCCTCGTTCAGCGGCGGCTCCTGCAGGAGGATGCCGACGGTCGCGTCGTTGGCCAGGAAGGCGTCACCGTTGTTCGGCTTGTCCAGGCCCGCCATGATTCGCAAGACGCTCGACTTGCCGGCGCCGTTGGGCCCGACGACACCGATCTTGGCGCCTGGATAGAAGCTCAACGTGACGTCGTCCAGGATCACCTTGTCGCCGTGCGCCTTGCGGACCTTTTTCATCGTGTAGATGAACTCAGCCATGCCGCAGTTATGCCTTTCTGGTTTGCGAAGTGATCTCGCGACCATCCTAGGCATCGCCCGGTGGGGCCGAGCTCGCAGCTAAGCCGACAGCGTCAGCGGCGCTGCGCCGTCGGGCTCGACGCTGCCCTCGGCACCGGTGTTTTCACCCGCGTCATCGGCCGCATCCGCGTGGGATGCGGTGGCGTCGCCGGTAGTCGGACCGGTGTAGCCCGGCTTCTCGATGCGCACGATCGCGCGGGACACATCCGGCCCGACCGAGGTCGCACGCATCTCCAGCGACGAGCGGCGGTTGCCGTCGCGGTCCTCGTACTCGCTGGTGTACACGTGGCCCACCACGATCACCGGTGCGCCTTTGCCCAACGCGGCGCCCACACCGGTGACCAACCTGCCCCAGCAGTTGACGTTGATGAACAGCGAGTTGCCGGGTTCCCAGCCGCCGTCGGCGGTGCGCCGCCGGGAATTGCTGGCGACGCGAAACTTGATGACCTCCTGCGTGCCGACCTGTCGACGCTCGGGGTTGTTGACGATGTGGCCGACGACGGTAAGCGGTGTTTCAAACATGGGCTGATCCCTTTCGATTGCTTTCTGGCTATGGCCGCCAGTAAGCGCGGCGGTACCGACGGCTCCACGGCGCAACGAGCGCCGGCCCACCCCGCCCTGTGGAAGAAACCGCGACTGTGGATCGATCCGACGGCACCTAGTCGGTTGCGGACTCCTCGTGCGGCGTATCACGCAGCGACCCCGGCGCCTCGCGGTGCGCCAGCTGGGCCAGCATCGCGTTGTAGGCCGCGAGCTCGGCGTCATCGTCGCGGTCGGCGGCGCGGTCCAACCGCTTGGCGGTACGCCGATCGCTGCGCGCCCACTGGATGAGCAACGCGAGCATCACGATCACCAGCGGAAGTTCCCCGGCCGCCCAGGCGATACCGCCGCCCAGTCGCTGATCCCCCAGCAGATCGGTGTGCCAGCTCAGGCCCAGCGAGCGGTAATAGTCGGCGCCGAGCACCTTCTTGGTGCCCATCAGCACCACGCCGAAGAACGCGTGCAGCGGCAACGAGGCGAACACCACGGCCACCTTGGCGAGCGGGGGGATCGGTCGCGGCGTCGGGTCCACCCCGATCACCACCCAATAGAACAGGTAGCCGCTCAACAGGAAGTGCAGGTTCATCGCCAAGTGCCCGGCGTGACTGCTCGCGGTGATGTCGAAAAGATTGGACAGGTACAGCCCGTAGAACCCGGCGACAAACAGCACGGTCGCCACCACCGGGTTGGTGAGGAACCGCGAGAAGCGGCTGTGCAGCGCGGTCAACAGCCACTCCCGCATGCCCGGCGGATCGTCGCGCCCGGCCGCGGGCAGCGCCCGCAACGCCAGGGTGACCGGGGCGCCCAGCACCAACAGGATCGGCACCAGCATCGACAGGCACATGTGGACCACCATGTGCATGCTGAACATCGCCGGAACGTAGCGGCCGACACCCGAGGACGTCACGAACAGCAACGCCAGGCAGCCGAGCAGCCAGGAAAAGCTCCGGCCCGGCGGCCAGTTGTCGCCGCGGCGGCGCAGCCGCACCAGGCCCGCCACATACAACGCGGCCAAGACGATGGCCGCGGAGCCGAAGATCAGGTCGAAGCGCCAATCGAACAGGAGGCGCGCCACGGTCGGGGGCCCGTCGAAGCCGTAACCGATCTCGGCCTCGGCGACCGACGGCAGCCGGGCCGGGGGTGGTGGCGGCGCGGTACGGCTCAGCCCGACGGCGATGCCGAAGGTCAGGCCGAAGAGGGCGGCCTCGGTCAGCGCCAGTCGGATCAGCGCGCCGTGTGCCCGCGCCGGGCTCGGATTTGCTTGCAGCGCAGTCACACTCACGCGCCGCTGGCGCCAGCCGACGCCGCCTAACAGGCACAGCGCGACGAACTTGGCGACCACCAGGCGCCCATAGCCGGTGGTGAGCAGGTCGGCCGGCTGCACGCGCACCAGGGCGTTGACCAGTCCGCTCAACGCCATCGCCACCCAACACCACAGCGCGATCGACGAGAAACGCCGCGCCGCCAGACCCGTGTGGGCACCGCCGCGCAGGGCGTGCGCGAGCAGCGCGAGCAGGCCGCCGGCCCACAGGCTGGCGGCGACCAGGTGGATCAGCAGGCCGTTGGTGGCCAGGTCGTGCGAGCCGCCGGCCGACGAATGCCCGGTCAGGCCGAGCGGGATCAGCGTCAGCACCGACGCGGCGAGCAGCACCGGCGTCCACGACCAGCGCAACACCGACAGGCTCGCCAGCGTGATCACCGCGGCCAGAATCGCGGTCCAGCGCCAGGCCGAGGCGGTGGCGATCAGGCTCGCCAACGACCACAGGCGCGCCGGGCTGATGTCGACGACCGCGCGGCCGGACACGTCGGAGATGGTCAGCGGGACCAGCAGGGCGGCACACACCGCCCACACTCCCGACGCCGCCGTCCCCAACCGAAGTGCCCGATAGCCGTCGGCGTCGAGGACGCCGCTGCGTTGGGGCGGCACCAGGAAAGCGGCGAACAGAAACGACCCCACCGCGAGCACCGCCGCGATCTCCCCCGCCGCCCGAACGAACGGCAAGCCCAAGGTGGTCACCGGACCCGGGTCGGGCAGACCGGTCGCGGTCAACGCGCTTGCCAGCGAGAGCGTCCCGATTCCGGCGGCCGTGCAGCCGGCCAGCACGGCCACGCCGGCCAGCACCGGCCCCACCAACGCGCGGCGCTGGGGTGAGGCCGCGGTCGGGGCCTTGCCTGCCGGCGGGGCGACGGTCATACACCCAGGGTATGGGCGGGCATGCCGGCTAGAGAGTTTGGCTGTCCTGACGCGCCTTGAACTCGCGGGTCACGAACTGATCCCGCGCGATCCGACCGACGTAGTTGGAGTCCTGCAGAATGCCGCGCAGCTCGTGCAGGAACGCGGTCCGCCTGTCGGCCAGGTCCGGGGCGGGCGCGATGAGGTCCTGATCGTCGACAACCTGGCGCGCGGTGGCGAACAGCAACGTCGACACCGATTCGCTGCTACGCACCCGGGTCTGCGCCACATACTGTCGACCGACGCCCAACGCCAAGTCCGTCAATTCCTTGTGCCCGATGGCCGCAGGGGCCTCGCGCAATACGTCGGCGACGATCTCGTAGGCCTCGAAGAACACCCGCAACATCGCGTCGGCCATCAGCGGACGCTTGGCGAACAGCAGCGCGTCGATCTCCTCGCCGCCGGCGGCGACGTGGGCTTCCCAATCGTTGTGCCACGCCATTTCCTCGGCGATGTTGTCCCGGAAGGTCGCCGAGTCCGCGAAGTAGAAGTCGAACTTCAGCAGATCGCGCAGCCGCATCGACTGGGCCCAGAACGCCGCCATGCGGTCGCCCTCGGCGTGCCTGGCGTGCGCCAGCGCGAGCTCGACGATCGAGGTCTCCAGAAAGGCGTGAATCACCGAGTTGCGGTAGAACGCCGCGGCGTGCTGCTCTTCGGCCGCGATCCGCCACACCGGCTCCCGCCCGCCGTCCACCCGTGTGATGGGATGCCCGCCGGACAGCGCGTCGACCGCCGCCCGGACCCCGTCGTGCGAGCGCAGCCGCAACGCGCTGGTCGACATCGGATTCTGTTTGCGCTCCAGGTAATCCAGCGAGTCCTGCAGCGTGTGGTGCAGCTGGCCCAACGTCAACGCCGCGCCGCGCGTGGTCAGCAGCAATGCGCACACCAAACCCGTCGCCGTCACCGGTGTCGCCTGCAGTATCCGCCATGCGACTTCGAACGACATCTTCTGCAGCGCAAGCCGTTTGGCGTCCGGGTCCTGCGTCATCGGGCAGTGCGGGGCGCCGAGGTACTGGCGCATCGACACGGCCTCGGGGAATCGGACGTAGATCTTGCCGTAGTTGCGTTCACCCTGCGCCCTGATGAAGTTGTACAACCAGCCGACGCCTTCGGGGGTCTTCTCCCCACCGCGGGCGTAGGCGGCGTACTCGGCGGTCTCGTGCAGCTGGTCGAAGCTGATCGAAACCGGTTGCAGCAGAATGTCTTCACTGCGGCGATCCAGGTAGGCGTCGGCGACATAGGACAGCAGACCGAGCTTGGGCGGCAGCATCTTTCCGGTGCGCGAACGGGTGCCCTCGATGGACCAGCTCAGGTTGAACCGCTTCTCGACGATGTAGCCGACGTATTCGCGCAGCACGTATTTGTAGAGCTGGTCGTTGCCGATGTTGCGGCGGATGAAGATGACACCGGAGCGTCGCAACAGCGGACCCATCGCCCCGAATGACAGGTTGATGCCGGCGAACACGTGCACGGGCGGTAACCGGTTCTCCTGCATCGCCACCGGCACCACCGCGCCGTCGATGTAGGACCGGTGGGAAAACAACAGCACCGCCGGATGGGCGTCCAGACCGGTGCGCATCGCCGCGACCTGATACTCGTCATAGTCGATCTCGGGATCGAACCCGCGGCTGATCATCCTGCCGAGCACCGAGACCAGGTCTACCGACGCCCTGCTCCACCCGGTGGCGAGTTCGTCGAGCATCTTTCCGGCCTCGTCGAGGGTTGCGCCCGGGATCTTGGCCAGACCGGCACGAAACCTGTTGGACGCCAAGATCTCCGGCTTCACCAGCCGCGGCGACTTGTACTGCGGCCCGAGGATTCGGTACTCGACGCGTTCCATCGCCAAGATTGCGCGGCGGATCACGAACTGGGCGAAGTCACTCTTGTCGTCGCCGACGGTGGTGTCGCGCCACTGCCGGCGGAGCTCGGAGACCGTGGCCGATTCGCCGGCCACCACCCGCGCCCGCTGGGGAGCGCCGCGCAGAATGTGTGCTTGCAGGCGTTGGTTGGGGTGGTAGGGGTCCCGGCCGGGCAGCAGCCCGGCCAGCTTCGCGAGTCGCCCGCGGTCCGGCGGGGGCAGCCAGAACACCCGCACCGGCACGATCGAACGGTCTTCTCCCGACTCGAGTTGCTCGGCCAGCGAGGTCATCTCGTCCGGCGGCGCGTCGAGCGCGGGAAGCGTGACCAAGTCGAATCTCGCGCCCGGGTGCCCGGCACGTTGCTGATCCAGCCACGTCGTGACCAGTTCCATCTCGATCGGAGAGGTCATCGACGCCAGTACCAGCGAGTCAGTTCCGGCAAGGATGGCGCTGGTATCTGCCGACGGTTCGGTCACGGATGTCCTCGGGGCGGCGATTCCGGTGATTGATCGCCGACCGTTCCGTCCGGGGCGGGCTGTTGTACCTCACCGTCCTTGAGAGCAACTTCGGATGCGTTCGGATTCGCCTTGGGCGCAGTCTTTTTCGCGCGAGACTTGCTGGCGGTTTTGGCCGGGGTCTTTTTCGCCGCTGCCTTCTTGGCGGTGGCTTTGGTGGAGCGGCTGCGGGCCTTGGCGGCCGCTTTCTTTTCGGCGTAGAGGTCAACCTTCGGCAGTTCGCCGACGGGCCAGTTGGCGAGCGTGTCCAGATACAGCTGGCGCACCTCGCCGATACGCTCGGGCAGCGTGTCAAGTGTCCAGTGCTGCACCGAGATCGGAGGAAACACCGCGACGTCGACGGTGCCCGGGTTGATGACGGCCGAGTTCCTGGCGGCAACGAGTTCGGCGTTGCGGATCACGATCGGGACGATCGGGATGCCCGCGGCCATCGCGAGGCGGAACGGTCCTTTTTTGAAGGGGCCGACCTCGGTGGTGTCTAGCCGCGTCCCTTCCGGAGCCATCAGAATGGAGAGTCCGTTCTTGGCTCTCTCTTCGACCGTGCGCATCGTCTCCAGCGCCGAGGCCGAATCGTCTCGATCGATGAACACTCCGTCCAGCGCCTTACCGAGCAGGGCCATGACCGGGTTCTTCTGTAGTTCCTTCTTGGCCACGGCAACCCAGTTGTCATTCACCAGTGCACCGGCGATGACCGGGTCAACCTGATTGCGGTGGTTGTAGATAAAGACGGCCGGACGTTGCGCGGTCAGATTCTCTTTCCCGACCACATTGAGATGCACCCCGGTGGTCGCGAGCACCGTTTGGGAGAACACGGAGGTAAAGAAATTGGCGCCCCGCCGCCGGCTACCGGTCAGGACACCCATTGCCACCGCGCCCGCCCCGACGGGGACGATCGAGCCGAGTCCGGCAAGCGTGCGCACCTGCCGCCGCAGACCGACCGGGCCGCGGCTGTTGAATCGCAGGATCGGCCAGCCGCGGCGCTTGGCCACCGCGGCCATCTTGCCTTCGGGATTCGTGGGCCGCGGATTGCCGACCAGGTACATCAGCGCGACGTCCTCGTCACCGTCGGCGTAGAAGTAGCTGTCCTTGAGGTCGATGTTGTGCTCGGCCGCAAAGCGTTGCACCGCAGCGGCTTTGCCCGGCCCCCACAAAATCGGCTTCTCGACACCACCGGTGAGCATGCCGTCTTCGTTGGTCTCGAATTTGTTGGTGAGCGTGTTGGGGATCCCGAGGAACCGCGCGACCGGGTTGACCTGGATGGTCAGCGCCGACGAGCTGAGCACCACGGTGTGGCCGCGGGCCATGTGGGCGCGCACCAGCTCGCGCATCTCAGGGTAGATCCGCGACTCGATCCGCTGGACGAACAGCCGCTCGCCGATCTCGTCCAAATCGTCGAGCAGCCGTCCGGTCAGCGCGACGGCGGCCTTGCCGATGAGGTCCTCGAACTCGATACGCCCCAGGGTGTGGCTGAGGCCGGCCTGGACCATGCCGAGCAACTCCCCCACGCCCATGTCACGGCGCAACAGCCGCTCCTGGGTCAGGATGACCGCGGTGAACCCGGCGACCAAGGTGCCGTCCAGGTCGAAGAACGCACCGATCTTCGCCCCGGCGGGGCTGGCCATGATCTCGGCAACCGAGCCGGGCAGCCGCATCTCGGCCCCGCTTTCCGGGGTGCCGTCGGCCCGCTCTTCCGAGGCGCTCACGAGCCCGACGCCGATCGAGACGACACGGCCGGCTCGGTGAACGAGGCCGGCACCGCTCGCGGCGGCGCGTCACCGGCCAGCGCCAGGATTTCGTCGAAGCCGTCCAGCAGGCATTGGGCGAACAACGCGTCGTTGCGCACCGAGGCCCTGTCGTAGCGCACGGTGATGGTGCACCACCCTCCCCGCGAGATCAGCACCACCATCATCGCAACGCCCGGTAGCGGGCCGATACCGTACTGCCGCAAGACTTTTGCACCGGCGAGATAGGTGTCTCCGGGGAAGACCGGGAGATTGCTGGCCTGCACGTCCGAGCCGATCACCGAGCCGGTGAGTCCTTCCAGCACCGCGGTGGGCAAGACGCTGAGCACCGGCGCCATGGAACCGATGATGTTCATCGCGGGCTCGTCGCGGCGCTGGGTCATCTGCGCGCGGATCTTCTTCATCCGGGAGACCGGATCGACGGTGCCGATCGGCGCCGCCAGGTTGACACCGGTGAACCGGTTGCCGCCGGCGTTATCCGCTTCGGCCCGCAGGTTGACCGGCACCGCCATCGGCAGCGTGCTGACCGGCACGCCGAACGCCTCGTGGTAGCGACGCAAGGCGCCACACAGCCCTGCGAGGTACGCGTCGTTGATCGATCCACCGCCGGCCTTTGCGGCCTTGTGCAGGTCGGAGAGCGGGATGTCGATCGCCTCGCTGCGGGTGGTCAGGCTGCGCCGGCGCAGCAGCGGCGACGGCTCGGCGGCCCGGTTGAGCACCCGCATGCCCGACATGGCGTACCCGACGATCCCCGAAACCGCGGCCGAAGGCTCCAGGACCGCCCGCCCGGCCGCCGACACCGCCCCGGACAGCGCACCCAGGACGCCGCCGACCACCGCAAGGGGTAGATGATTAATGCCTTGGCGCATCAGGTCATTCGGCGACAGGTCCTGCGGGATGGGCAGCGGCAGCGTCGGCTTGGCCGGCGGATCGCGCTCGAGGTCATAGATCTCGGCGAACATCTGGACCCCGCCGACACCGTCGGTGACGGCGTGGCTGACATGCAGCAGGGTCGCCGCTTTCCCGTCGGCCAAGCCCTCGACCAGGGTGGCCGTCCACAGCGGCCGCGAGATGTCCATCGGTGACTGCAGGATGACCTCGGCGAGGTCGAATACGTCACGCAGCGTGCCGGGTTCGGACACGCGCACCCGGCGGACATGAAAGTCCAGATTGAAATCGGGGTCGACCACCCAGCGCGGCGCCGCCGTCGGCAGGGTCGGCACGACCACCTTTTGCCGAAGCCGCAGCACCCGCCGGGAGGCGTTTTCGAACCGGGCCCGAAACTGCTGCCAGTCCGGTGTGGCGTCCAACAGCTCGAGCGCCATGATCCCCGACCGGGTGCGGGGATTCGCTTCCCCCCGATGCATCAGATAGTCGACCGGCCCGAGGTCGTCGGACAATCTGATCGCCTCGACGGACTCAGTCATGGCCATCAACCCGACGAACCAACCTTGTCACCGTCGATCACGCCTCCCGCCTTGGATCCGCGAACCCTGATGGTCACCACAACGCTAGCCGGGTTACCGCGCTGGTGAAAGGAGCGACGAGGACTGGAGCGGGCGCTCAGCTGGCCTTCAGCTGGCAGAAGTGGCCGACAGCGGCAACGAATCCAGGACCGAGCTGACGCGCTGCCCGTAGACGACACCCAGGAAATCGGCGACGGCGTCAGCGGCCAGCCGCGACCGGACAGTCGGGGTGATGTCAAAGGCGTGATGCGCGTTGGCGAGTTCGGCGTGGGCCACCGTGGAGGCACCGGCCGCCCGGAGCGCCGCGCAGAAGGCGCGAGCTTGCCCACTGGGAACCAGTTCGTCTTTCTCGCCGTGCAGCACGAAGAAGGGTGGGGCGTCGGGGTGTACATAGGAGATCGGCGACGCGGCGGTGAAGCGCTCGGGCTCGTCGGCGTAGCGAGCCTTCACCACGAACTGCTCCAGGAACGGCAGCATCAGCTCGTGCATGTTCTCGAAGTCGGTGAAGTCGTAGACGCCGTAATAGGGCGCAACGGCCTGGACGCTTGTGTCGGCGTCCTCGAAACCGGGCTGGAAGTCGGGATCGTTCGGGGTGAGCGCCGCCAGGGAGGCCAGGTGCCCGCCCGCCGACCCGCCGGTGATCGCGATGAAGTCAGGGTCGCCGCCGTAATCGGCGATGTTCTCCCGGACCCACGCGATCGCCCGCTTGACGTCGATGAGATGCGCGGGGAAGGCGCTGCGCGGGCTCTTGCTGTAGTCGATCGACACGCAGATCCAGCCGAGTTGGACCATGCGGCTCATCAGCGTGTAAGCCTGCGGGCGCCTGCCGTTCAGCGCCCACGCCCCGCCCGGCACCTGGATCAACACCGGTGCCCGGCACCCGGGCGCCAGGTCGTCGCGCCGCCAGATATCGAGCAGGTTGTCGCGGCCACGGGGGCCGTAGGAAATGTCGGAAGTCTGTGCCGCATACCGGCGGTGCGGTCCGGGCCTGCCCAGCAGGCCACCGCGCGGGGCGCACATCGCCCCCGCCCCGGTCGGATGGCATACCTGCTCACGAAAGCCGGGCCCGAAGGACTCCTCGAGAGCGGCAGTGAGGGTTTGATCGGCGCGCTGCGCAGCCAACGTCTTGCCGACCCGGCCGATCGACGGATGCGCGACTCTCGACAGCGCGTGACCGGTGACGACGTGCGGCGGAAACTCGGTGAAAAGCCAGCCGGCGAAGAAGCCCAGCGCGAGTGGGCCGCCGCGCATCAACAAGGTGCCGGCCTGATAGGCGCCCCTTGCGTCGGCCGCCAGGCGTGAGGCCTGGGCACCAGCCCACGAATAGCCCGAAGTCAGGTCACTGGCCACGCTCATGACAACGTCACCCCCCGACGTCAGGCACACGCCTCGTTGCGGTTAACGGCCGATTGCCGGCCGGTGTTGTACGTGTGTCGAGGTCCATCACGATAACCGATAAACACGGCGCGGGAAGGCTTTTCACGCGCGTGGCGGCGGGAAATCAGGGCGGCGGGCACAGTTGGCTAGACTGACCTGCACATTGCCTCCGTAGCTCAGGTGGATAGAGCAAGGGCCTTCTAATCCCTAGGTCGCACGTTCGAGTCGTGCCGGGGGCACCGATCGAAGCACCATGTCAGGCCCGTTGCCGCAGGCAGGCCGCAGGTTCGCTCAGGCGTTCGAGCACCGCTCTTGTCACCCACTTGTCACCCAGACCGCTGGCTGGCAGCTGACCAGCAACCCGTAAACCGGCCCCAGACGGTGAGGACGCCAAGGACACCTGGCCCCTCACCAGCCGTGCGGGCAGAGGTTTTTTTGCAGCCCGCCAGCAATGTGACAGTTGTTGCATTTAGGCGTTCTAAACAACTGTCGCCGCAGGTCAGACGATTTAAGCACTTTGATGCAGAAAGTTAACACCAGCCAGCAAACTTTGATAGCGACATTCTATGCAGGTCACGCCATTTTATGTTGCATCTAGCTACTAACGGGGTTACTGTGGGCGGCGAGCGCTCAACTCACTTCCAAGTCCATACGGAAAGAGCTGAGCTAGATGTCCATAGAGGAAGACGCCCGTGCTTTCGGGCAGCATTTCAAGCAGGGTGGCTGGCGTCTGGCGTTCCTGGTTGCCCGATCTTGTGATCCGGAGTCCAAAGGTGGCCGTCCGCCGCTGGACGGAAACCGTTCACCGGTGAACGGCACCGGCAAGGTTTCGTTCCGCTCCTTCGCCGAGATGGCCGGAGTGTCACCCGCCACGGTGCATTACCACTACAACGCATGGAAATTGGCGGCTGAAGAAGGGCATTGCGCTCCACCGGTGCAGCTGCTGCCCGATAGCGAAGACGGCGGCAGGGATGACCTTGCCGAGGGTGACGAAGAAGACCGCAAGCTATGGCTGAAGTTCTACCGCCAAGTTCGGGAATCGGGTAATGGCCCTAAGAGCCATGGTGGTCGCGCTGGCCACAGATCGTCCAGCGGGCGCAAGTCTCGCGCAAAGGCCGACTCGGCGGCAGGCCACAGTCAATCGGACTCAACGTCGCGGAGCAATACCGAGCACCCACTGTACGGACTTCTCCTCGACATCAATCGGCTTGCCGATGAATTGAAGTTTGGCAGCGCTACGACATCGCTAGTGGCCGCGGCAAAGAAAGTTGCAAGCAAAGAGCACCGGGCGGCTCTCTGCCGCGTCACTGGCGCGATATAGCCGCGACTGGCCCAACTTGCCTACTCCGTAGGCTCGCACCTTGACAACTCAACAGCCCCTCCCCAGCATCTGCGTGAGTGCCTGTAACACTTAAGCGCCAGGGCGGTTGGCAGACCCTGACGCCCAAGTGCGGCGCGCTGCGGACAAGGCACTCAAACCGCGCGCGGCCAGCTTATAAAGTTGGTTTAGCGGCGCTTCTTTCGCTGACGTGCAGAGCTTTTCGCGCGCCGCCCGACTTTGCCGGAACCCCTCTTTGCCTGCCGTGCGAACCTACGCCGAGCTGCAGCCTGACGCTTGGTCGTCATAGCTACCTACCCATCCCGATTACGCGTTCGCAGTCGGGCGTAGTGCCCCTATATCTCCCGCCTTCAGCCGGCGGCTTACCGCGCACTGCAGCGGGCTCGATTCCCGCTCCCCAGCTGAACTCTGAGGCATCAGGATCGGCATTCGGGTCCAGTGGATAACGGGTGTCGTAGTCGCCCAGGCCGTTTGTGTTGGCACCTGTGTTACTCATCTTGCGAGCCTTCCTTAGGGTGAGCACTCACTAGCTGCACTAGCTCGTTACATCGGGATTGCCGGGGCAACATAGTTGCCGGTGGCCTTGATCTGCATCACCGCAGCAGCGCCACGGTGGCGGGTTCCCACGCCGATGCAGCGCGCCCAAAAGCTGTCCTGCAGAGGGTAACCGGGCCGCAGACCAGGAATGGTGCGCAAGCCCTGGTAGGCCGCGTTGGTGTGCTGCCGAACGCTCACCGCGTTGTTGGGGCTGTTCGCTCCCGACGTGGCCACAACCGCGAAGTACTTGGCGGGAATGTACTGCGTGCGCACAATCCACAGCGGCCCGTATGAGCCGTCAATCTTCAAGCCTTGGTACTGCGCTGGCGCAACCTCGCCGACGATATTCTCCGGCTGCAGGTACGCAGGCGCACCCTGCGACGGGATGAAGTCGTGCTTGGCGATCACCGTGTTGTTGTTGGTCTCGCCCGCCTTGAAGGAGCTGACTTCGTCAGCTTCCTCAGGGTTCATGAATGCGATCAGGCGGCTTCCGGCGTCCATACCGTAACCGTGCTCAGTCACGGTGTTAATCAAGGCTTCCAGGTCTCCGCTGTCGATATCGTCGGCACCGCTCACCAGGTAGTGATTGTGGCTGGCGTCAAAAGTCTTGCCTAGGTAGGGCGGGGGCACCATGCCGTCGTTGGACCACAGCGGGTAGCAGGTGTGGTTGAACTCGTTGGACTGAGGAGCCGGGTTAAACATGCGGTCCATGACCAGGCCATTGCACAACTTGTTGTCGGCTGCCAACGCGTAATTGGTGACCGCGCGAATCTGCTCAGCTGTAGAGTCCCTAAGGAACTTCCACGTGAAGCGGCCGGCTTTGTCGTAATCGACAAGCGTGTTGCCTAGCAAGATAGCGTTGCTCGGTGCTCGCAGGCTTTCCGGCTCACCGTATTCACTAGCAGGCTCGAAAGACTCGTCAGCAATGGACTGCGGCACCGCGTCAGCGGCATTGATGGTGTAGTAGCTCAACAGGCTAGCTACCGCATTGCGTTCGGAATTCCAGGCCGAAAGAACCTGCTGGACCTCTTGCCACAGCGCGTTAACGTCGACGCCGTCAGCGGTGACGTTAACGAGAACGTCGCCTTCACTGTTGTAGCCCAGGCCCTCACCGCCATACGGCAGCAGCTTCAGAAGCGATTGAAGGTCGGGGTCGAATCGGGGTTGTGTGTAGATTGCACTCACGACGAGAGCCTTTCGTTGTCACTGCCTTTGGCAGTTTCGTTGAAAACACCAAGCCCGCAAACGCGGCTACGGGACTGAAAGCTTTCACCGCGTTCGCGTTAGGTGCCGACAACACATGCCGTGACGGCTCCTCACCGCGTGCATGCGATTATACGCGGCGGCGGACGGGCGGCGTCGGCGAATCATGCTGGTGCGCAGTGTGATTCGGCTATACTCAGCAGCGGGCGGTCAGCCCGGGAAGGCGCAATCTAATGACGGCAGTAAAGACCTACCGCGAATTTCTGGACATCAACCAGGCATCTAAATACCTGCAAGACAAGGGGTTTACGTCCTGCACGGTGCAGACAATTCGGTATCTCGCCTACGAGAAGGGGCTATTGCCGCGCCCGGCAGTTCTTGGCCGCAGAGCCTATTGGCGGCGCAGCGACCTCGACAAGCTAATCGAGAAGCTATGAGAGACAATCGCGTTCCACTTGCAAAGGTTCTGTCTGTATCGCTTGAGGGAGAACAGTTGCCGCCGGGGTGCGTGGCGAAAGTAACCGTTCGTTGCCCGCATTGCCAAACGCTGCACACGCACCGCATCTATAGCCACGATAGCGTCAGACCGTCTCGTACGGCTCCGTGCTCAACCGATTCGCGCGTGTGCCGATACCGAATTGACTTGGGTGCGCCTGCACCGCCGAAACGCAATGTGTCCCAACCGCGTCCTGTGTATGCAGCCGGCGAAGTGGTGACCGGCAGGGAGCAACGGGACGACAACGCAATGCATAACTACGAGCCGAACTGGATCGAATGACCTAGACCGCGTTTGCGGTCGAACAAGACATCAGGCCGGATAAGGCCGGGGACTGAAAGAGCGAACCTGTGAGCGAGAAATGCTCACCGCACGCAGGCTCGCAGACTGAAAGGAAATCCATGGAGTACTACGACAACACCCGGGAACGCTTGGCTGCTGTAGCTAGGGCCGTAGGGTGGCCAGAGCCCGACGATTGGACGGTGGCCGAACGGGACCAGATCAACGCTATGGCAAGGGAAGAAGACCGCAACATCGAGCGTTTCCCGGTTGTCCACGCCTGGCGCACCGATAATGGCTCAGGCCTAACGTTTTGGTGCAAGTACTGCAAGAGCCACCACACCCACGGACGGCATAGCGGCCCGTCGTATGCCGAGGCCATAAAGCGATGGGACGCCGAGGACAACTGGGTGTCCCGTGTGGGTGCCGTACTGCCGTTACTCTTCTGGCGGCGTTACCTGCGCAGGTTCCAACAGTGCACCTTCAACCCCAACAAGCCTGGCGGTCGTGGATTCTGTACGTGTCCTATGGGTTCCGGCGACGGCCACCGCGCCACACACTGCGGCTACCGCGAACGGGGCCGTCCCTACTACGAGCACGGCTACATCCTGCACGAGGTAGAACCTAACGACGCTAGGGCAACCACAAAGCCGAAGCGAACGCAGCGAGCAAGATAGCCGCGCGGGTGCTCACCTGACGGGCAGGTTCGCAAAATGTTCGAGGCCCAAATCCTGCGCCTGCACGAGCAAGGACTGACTAGTGCCGTTATCGCAAACCGCGTCGGCTGCTCACCCGGCTATGTCAGAAGCGTTGCGTGGCATCAAGGCTTCCAGGCCAAGCCGATCTATGACCCTGTTGTCGAGCCTGATCCACAGCAGCACCAGGCCGCACTTGCGGCCGCGAGCAAAGCCCTGGCGAAAGCCAACACAAAGGCTAGGCGTGCCGAAGTCGAGGCCAAACGCGCCAAACTCCTACGGAAGCTAGCAGCGGTCGAAACGCAGCTGAAGAGCTAGCAGCCGCTACTAGATCGACGCGCGGTATAAGAGCGTAGGAAAATTCGCCTCACTACAGCCGGTGGATTGCCGTTCAGGCGCGTTGCGGGTGCTGTATTGCACTGTGCCCCAATAGTTTCCGAGGAACTGGCGGCGCAGGCTGCGCGTTGGTCGGCTAAGCTGGGATTTGCTGGCGCGGGCCAGCCAAACGCCGAATTGGCGTTTGGTACATCAAAGAAAGTGCCGACCATGCCCTACATTCACCCTTTGGACTTGGCGGAGTTTAGTACCGCGCAGGTCCACCGATTCATCGTTGACGAGTGTCATTTCCCGGTCACACCCACAAAGGTAGATCTTGCCGCCAATGCGGGTGAGCTTAAGGCCGTTAAGGTTGCCGGCAAGTACAAGTACTCGCGGCGTATGGCTCTGCAGTGGCTGGAAAGCCTAGGAGTGCAGATCGATTGGAAACTCGCCGCAGAGGCGGCGGGCCGAGATGTTGCACGGCGCAGGCGTATCGAACAAGACTTGGCCAGGTACGAGAAGGACGCGAAGGACGCGGACGTAGAGGTGACCTTGTGACACAGTCAAATACGTCCACAGAGCTAACCACCCTTTACGATCTCGTATCTTGTAGTACCTGTAAGGCAAGGCCTGGTCAACCGTGTCACGGCCGCTTTCCTACAGGTAGGGAGCACCATTTACCACGGCAAGACCGTGCGTACCGCGAGTACCTCAAGCTAACGCTTCCGCTCTTTGACCACACTGACAAGCTGGCCTTTGATTACGCTGCAGCGCACAATGTTTCAGAGGACGACGCACTACACGCCACTGGCCTGCTAAGGGCCGAACTGTACCGGCAGGCGCGCAACTTCATGCGTGAAGGCAAAATGGTGCCCCCGACGTTCGAGCAGGTTCGCCAACTCATTGGCGATGAGATGGTTGCCAAAGCTTTCGCGGCAAGTTCGGTGGACCACTACGCAGCGAGAGAACAGATTAACAGCGGTGTGCCTTTAGGCCAGCTGGTGTTAGCAGGGCTGAAATGAACACGGACAAGGACAGAACCACCATGCCGTATCCCTCGCAGCCGGTGTTGTGGTGGCAGCTGATCAATGAAGCTGAAGCAGTGCGCTCCCGATACAACCTTGGCCTTGCGTCTGTTTGGATGTGGATTCACCGCAACAACTACAAGCGGGCCAGGGCCGCACTGGACGAGGTAGTGGAAGTCCTAGTGCCACTACGCCAGAGCGTTAATACGCCGGATAAGGCGAGAGAAATGAAAGACGCTCGTACGTAATGACAACGACGGCCCCGCTCAATCTTGAAGGGACAGAACGGGAGCCGCCATCGAACCTGAAAGTGACTGCAATGGTAGCAGATTCGGCCGAAACACGCGGCGGCGGGGAGGCTGGCGGACGCGTTGTACCGCAGAGTCTTTCGCTTGAACAGTGGCTACAACAGGCAGACGCTAACGCGTTTAACGGCTGGCTCGGACCTATCCCAATCGGAAAGGAACGCAATGGCCGATATAAAGACCCGTGGGTAGCCCACCGCCACGGTTTCAACGGCATAGACGCCGACCCCGATGAATGGGAAGAGCTAGCAGCCGAAGCCTTACGGCGTAGCGCCAACGTTACCAACGGTATTTTATCGCTCGGCGAACGGCTACCCCCCGGCGTCCTAGGTATCGACGTCGACGCGTACGACGGTAAGAACGGCAAGGCGACACTAGAAGACTGGGAGCGACGGTGGGGTCCGCTGCCCCCGACCTACGTCGTCACCGCTCGACGCGACGGGGTATCGGGGATCGGCTTGTACCGGGTACCGGATGACTACTACCCCAAGGAGATCCCAGACAGCGGCGTGGAGTTCCTAGACCGGCATCACCGATACATCGCCGCGCCGCCCAGCTGGCACCACACAGGGAGGCGCTATGCGCTGTACCTCCCAAATGGGAAACGTAGGAAGTCAGGCGAGTTGCCGCCGATAGGCGAGATTCCCCTATTGCCGCAGAGCTACCTGGACGGTTTACCGGCATTAGCAACCGGGGCGGGTGGGGATGACGCAACCGATAGTGAGATAGCCGAATTCGCGGCCCGGTACGATAGCGGCCCGCAACCGGATGCGGTGCTGTGGATCATCGGCAAGACGATCCAGGCCAAAGACTGTGCCAGCACCCGCAACGCCGTCCGAGACGCGCTGTGCTGGGCAGCTCGAGAAGCCAAGGGCAAGCGCTACGGCTGGGACAACGCCGTGGAGCACATCAGGGCTGCCGCCGAGCAAGCCTATGAGGAACGCGGTATGCATCTGGACGAAGACGAGTTCGGCCGGCTGATCTCCTATGCCGTAGGGCAGGTACGAGATACCAACGAGGACGAGCTACACGCCAAATGGGACAGGCCTGACTGGAAACCCGACAGTCCCACCGAAGAAGATGACCCGTTTGACGACTCGGACGCCAAAGAGCGCCGAATCGGGCGAGAGGTTGAGAAGGAGCTAGAGAGGCAGGAAGTTCGGCGTCGTGTCGCTCTACTGCAGGCGCAAAAGTTACTCGATGCGTGCGCTGACCAAAGCCTAGATGGAGTCGCTTTTCTAGAGTCGGGTATTGACGCAGATCCGCTGTGGGGTCGCGGAAGCGATGCGCTTATGGCGCCGGGCCAAGGCTCCATGGTGTTCGGTACAGACGGCGCAGGCAAGAGCTCGCTACTGCAACAGATCGTTTTTGCGCGCCTGGGCCTGGGAGACGGTGAAGTTCTAGGGTTTCCGGTTGAGCAGAGCGACCAACCTATCCTGTACTTAGCTTTGGACCGTCCCGAGCAGATTCGGCGATCCATCGGCCGTATGGTGGATCTCTCGAATGCCGCAGTACGTGAAAGGCTTAAGCGCAAGCTGATTTTCTGGCGCGGTGCGCTGCCCTTCCAATGTGATTCAGATCCAAAAGCTTTCGCCGACTGGCTGATGCAGATTGGCGGAGACGATTTAGGCCTTGTGATCGCAGACAGCGTAAAGGACATGGTGTCCAGCTGTATTGATGACTCAGCCGGTATGGGGTTCAACGACACGGTGCAGCACATCACTACTCGCGGTGTCGAGTTTGCGTGCTGCCACCACAACCGTAAACCCAACGCTACCAACTCCAAGCCCCGCCAGCTGGCGGATGTCTACGGGTCGCGTTGGCTTACAGCCGGTTTAGGCTCCGTGCTCAACATCTGGAAACCAGACGACCAACGGCGAGAGCTGACGCAGCTTAAGACACCGTACGGCAACCCAATTGACCCCGTTGAGTACATAGACGATTACACGCGCGGCCTGTCAACCATGGCGGACAACTGGACCGATGCGGTAGCGGACGCCTTGGCGGCGGTTGGCGAGCGCGGTCTAACGGACGCCGAAGCGGTGTGGGTTGCGTTCCAAGTCAAGCCCAACCAGGGGGCCTACAACTCCTGCCGAAAGAAAATCCAACGCGTACTAACCAATTGGGTAGACGGCCCGAACAGTGCCTACGAGCGCGGCAACGGCACTAGGAACGGTAAGGATTACAGGGTTTGGAGGGTCAAAAGCGTATGACGTCTACAGACGCATTTGGTCGCAAAACGGCACCAGGGGCATTTGCCCAGGTAGACGGCTTGGTCGCGACCATGGTCGCACAGACTTGGTCGGGTTTGGTCGCCCATGGCCGCCAAAGCCAAAGTGCCAGGTCAGGCAATGGTCGCGGCACTTGGTCGCCATTGGCCGGGGGTCTTGGTCGCGCCCCTCTCCTTAAGGGGCGACCGACCAAAGGGCGGCCAAGCAGCCAGGCGGGAGAGAGAAACTCGAAGCTGTCATACAACACGAGAACGGTGAAGGCCAATGTCTGATGAAGACAACATCATTGACGTTGAAGCAGAAGAGATACCAGACGGCGGGGACAATCTGCCCGCTGTGATACCTAGGCGCAGTACTGAAGAGAACGGAACCCCTCGAATTAGCGGAGCTGATGAGACCCATGAAGGCGCGAAATCCGTTAAGGCACGACAACGTGACGATGGCCGAGACTGGCCACACGGGCCATTGCCGGAGCGCCGCTGCAGAGCACACAGCAGCCGTACCGGCGAGCCTTGCAAGAACGCAGCGATCAAGGGAAGCACCGTTTGTCGGTTCCATGGCGGAGCAGCAAAGCAGGTGAAAGCCAATGCCAGAGCGCGTCTAGAAAACGCCGCCGAGCTCATGGCGAAACAGCTACTGGGCATAGCGCTTACGGCCGAAAGCGAAGCGGTCAAGCTCGCGGCCATCAAGGATGCCCTGGACCGAAGCGGACTAAAGCCGCCTTCGGAAGTTGTACTGTCGCAGGGCGAAACGAAGCCTTATGAGGAGCTGTTCGACGGCATCGCCACCGGCAGCCGTGCTGAATCGCGTAGAGCTCGAGGACTTCCCGATACTGACGAGCGTCCAGCCGGCTTCGAAGTTGTAGAGCACGACACACTTGCGCCTCCCGCCACGGCTGCGCAGGCGCATTCGCAGTCCCACCCGCCACGAGAGGCTGAGCCGGACGAAGCCGACCGCGAGGGTGACGCTGAGAGCGGCCAGCGGCCACCCTCACAGCCACGCGCACGGCACATCACCGGTGAGGACGCCGTCTACGCGGCGAACCGGGCCAACCGCGAGATAGGCGCGCTGAAAGCCATCGAGTCACCACACAGGCGGTACAGAAGGCCATGAGGCGCCTGCAGGCACAGTTTGCCCAGGTCAGGCATTGTAGCCACGGTTGTACCGGTCAGCTAGAACTTAAGGCGTAAGGCGCAACCGCTCGGTTACGCCCCACACCAGCAGGGGAGACACAACAATGCCGACTAAGGCAGACACACGAGAACCGGTGCAACCGTTGATGTTTGGCTACACGCGGGTAAGCACAGACGAACAGGCCGACAGGCGTAACGGGCTAGAGGCACAACGCGAAGCCATCGAGGCGGAGGCACTGCGCCGACAGTGGAGCCTTGAGCACTTCGCAGACGAAGGCGTATCCGGCAAGGCCATCGGCCCAAAGCTTGCGGAAGTGTTGCAACTGTTGGCCTCTGGCCAAGGTGACGGTTTGGTGGTTGCCAAGCTGGACCGCTTGAGTCGATCAATCGTCAACGCAGCCAACATCATCGAAGCTGCACAGGCACAAGGATGGTCGCTGGTCATTTTGGACCTGGGCGTGGACCTGACCACTGCGGCAGGCCGGATGATGGCGATGAACCTTGTCAACTTCGCGCAGTACGAACGCGAGTTGATTAGCGAGCGTACGAAGGCCGCTTTGGCCGCAAAGAAGCGCAGAGGCGAGCGCATCGGAAGACCTAGAGTCGCATCGCCTTCGGTGGTGCGGCGCATAGTGCAAGACCGAAACGCCGGCTGGACATACGACGCTATCGCTTCCGCGCTCACAGCATCCAACGTCCTAAGCCCACTAGGCAAGCCGACGTGGCAGCCGTCCACGGTGCGCCGCATCTACGCCAGCGCCACAGTTGAGCAGGTGTCGGCATGAACCGCGAAGCTCGTGACAAACAGCCAAGAGTGGAGCAGGGGCTGGAGCCGCCCGAGCCGCCAGAAGTCACCTGCAAGGGCTACGGCCCGCCGCCGCCAGAGGACGTGGAAGCCTGGTCCTCGGAGCTCACCGAGGAAGACACTTCGCCCTCAGAGAGGACTCAGTAATGGCCTTCGTAAAGCAGCGCGGCAATGCGTGGCAAGTCGTCTGGAAAGAGCCGAAGCGTGATGCCTATGGCGTTGCCACCGGGCAGTATCGCCAGCGCGGTCAGACCTTCACTACCGAAGCACAGGCTAACGCCCATAAGGCCAAGGTTGAGCAGGCACTAGCCGACATGCGCTTGGACCCCGGCGAAGCTCGCGATTTGGCTGCTAAACCACTGGGACACTATGCAACTGAGTTCTTCGACGGTCTTGCCGGCACTATCGACAAGGCCACCGTGGACAAGTACCGCGCGAATTACCTTCTGTACGTAGCGCCAACCCTTGGTCCCCGCCCGGTTGCAAGTATTCGTGTCGCCGACGTCAAGAAGCTGCGTTCGGAGCTGGCCTCCACCACCAGTAAGCGCACCGGCAGACCCCTGTCGGCAGGCACGATCAAACACGCCATGTCGGTGTTGCGGATGATCCTGGATACCGCCGTAGAGAACGAAGCCATTGCCACCAATCCGGCTGCCGTCAAGCTACCCAGCTTGCGCCGCGTGCGGGATTTCCAGGAAGGCAAGCGCTACACCCGCTTGACCGTGGAACAAGTTGCAACCGTTGCGCACTGGATCGGCAGTGAGCAGACCATCACCGTTACCCCCAAGAACCGGGAAGCCTATATCGCCGTCAAGCCCGCTAATCCGGTCTACGCGCTGGCCGTGCTGTTTAGTGTGGCAACCGGAGTACGAGCTAGCGAGCTACAGGGTCTAGAGATTCAAGACCTCACCCTGTCCCACCACGAAGGCACGAGCGGCCTAGTGTCCGTACGGCGGAAGAAGCAACGAAGCGGGGCAGCCGGTGAGTGGAAAGCGGAGCCGCTGAAGACCGAAAACGCCTACCGGGACATACCGATAGACCCGTGGCTGGCAGATGACCTCAGGGGCTATCTGTCCCAGATGCATCAGGACGCCGATAATCCCCGCGCTCCCCTGTTTCCAGGCCGCTTCTCGAAGGCCGGAGCTAAGGCTAGGGCAAGTGCTGAGGGCCAAGCTTCACCGACAACGTCGGCTCAGCGCTTCGATTGGACCCGTCCGATAGACGAGCAGAACGTGTACAAGCGGTTCTGGCTCCCCGCCCTGGATGCTCTCGGACTCCCCCACTCGCGTTGGCACGATCTGCGCCATGGCTTCTCGGTTGCGGCTCTTGCTGCCGAGAACGTGCGAGACGTGTCCCGCTGGCTTGGCCACGCCAAGATCAGCACCACCATGGACATCTACGCGGCGGTGCTTCGCAGCGAGAACGGCGGGAAGGCTAGTCCCAGTACGAGACCGGTACCGCTGCAGGCGAACAACGTAGTGCCCCTAGAGCGGAAGGCGAACTAGCCTGACGAGACTCCGGAAAGCGGCGGGCCTACGTCCCCTATGTCATTCGGGATTCACTAGTTCCGTCGCGGATAAGGGCCAACCTTCTGCATCCACAGTCTCGATAAGGGTGCGCAACCCCTTCAAGTACTCGCTTGCCGCAATGCCTCGTTGAACATAAAGCGCAAGTTCTTCATCGTCGTTAAAGAACCCGTCGGGACCCTTGGCAGAAGGGTTACTAATCCGATTATCGAGCGCTTCTTTGTCCAGATCCATATACCATTTGGCGGCCGCATAGGCTGCGAACATGCTCGGCACAAGCGGTCGCGAGGTAAGTTTCGATTCATGCATTTCAGAAAACTCATCTAGGGGCTTGGCAGACTTAATCATATGTCTACTGATACCAACGTATAGCTCTTGCGGCATCCAACGGAGCCCCAATTCCAGTCGGCGAAGCCTGACATACTGGTCCAACGTATTCCAGCTGAGGGCCGCCTCGGTCCAGGGCATCTGGAACTGCGACTCCATCAGGCCCAACTCGAGGAAGTAATCTACGACCTCGCTCTTGAAGGACGGAAGCCGTTCCGTAACTTTTACTTTCAGCTGCTCATGTTCCTCTGCCGTCGTGTTCCAACGGAAGGGTGGACCCTTTCGACGATTGTGGCCTTGAACGTAATACTGGCGGAAGCACTCGTAGACTTCGTTATGCACCCGTCGGGCTCGCGGCGGCCCCTCCTTTAGGCCACGAATTCTTTCGTCAGTACACAGTTCGTGCACAGCGTCTCGAAATCGATTCCAAGCGAACTCCGTCGTGCGGATTATGCCTGCGGCAGCTGCTTGTTCTTCACGCTCCAGGGCAAAGCTAGCCAGCAGCACGGCAGCGACAGGAGCACCGATGAGGAAACCCGTGAAACCGGCCAAAATGTTTGGGATATACGAGTGACTACGTAGCCATTCAGCCTGCAGCCAATGCACTTGCATTAGATCGAGCCTGCCGATGCTGAACGTTAGAGCGTTCAAATCCACTGCCCAGAGCAGGACGAGTACGGCGATGCCGAAAACAAACATCGTCAGAAGAAACTTGCGTGTTCCGGGCGAGAAGTCTAGCGCGGTTCTGACCGGACGCCACGCCTTAATGTGTGTTCGCCGACGCAAGATGAGATACAGGGCGATGGCGCATAGTAGGACCGCCGCTAGCCGACTGATGGCGGTTGAGTGATCTCGCCAGAGGGCATCAGCCGGCAACACTCCTCAAAACTACCGGGCATGACTGACAAGCGAAGGTCAAAACCAGACTTGCTCTCCGACCGGATCCACATCAGCTAACCCGGCCTGTACTCACCGTGTCACCCGCGCGGGCAAAGTTGCTGGGGTCTCGCACCACCTGGGCAAATGCCGATTGCTCTCCAGTATCGGTTTGCTGGCCTGTAGCAGCGTAGGAACGCTAGGGCATTAGAGCAGCTCCAACGGACCGGGCGAGCAATACAGCCGTTGCTAGAAGCCCGCCAGCAACGCCTGAAAAGTGCTTCTAATCCCTAGGTCGCAGGTTCGAATCCTGCCGGGGGCACGGGGAGAGGTGTATGACGTCGGTTGATGCTTGACATTTCTACTTCGGGTGATGCCTGACGGTGTTTCGGCTGATGGTTGACAGTTACTTCGGTTGATCCTTGACACTCCTTCGATGAAGGAGTTGAGCGTGGCCGAGCAGCGGTATCAGGCCGTGTTGGCGGTGAATCAGTGATGGGTTGTCGATCTCGCAGGTTGCCCAGAAGGTAGGGGTGTCGCGTCAGACGCTGCACTCGTGGTTAGCCCGCTATGAGGCCTCGGGCCTGGAGGGGCTGGTGGATCGGTCGCATCGGCCGACGTCGTGTCCGCATCAGATGCCGGCGGTGGTGGAGGCCGCGTTGTTGGAATTGCGGCGTTCGCGACCGTATTGGGGGCCGCGGCGGCTGGTGTTCGAGCTGGCCAAGCGCCGAATAGGGCCGGTTCCCTCCGAATCGGCGGCCAATCGGGCCTTGGTGCGCGCGGGCATGATCGACCCAAGTCTGCGGGATCGGCGCTCACGCAAGTGGAAACGCTGGGAACGCGGCGCCGGAGTGCTGGTGCAGGTAGGTCATGGCTGCCCCGATCGCACGCTGATGCGCGGCCTGGATCGCTTTCTCGGCGACGTCGTCGGTCAACGCGCGCAGCAGCGACACGCTTTTGGGCGCAGCGAAAGTCAAATCGAACCCGTGCACACTGCCCTTGGTGAACACCCGACCGGCCTGACCGTTGGGTGCCAGGCCGTTATCGAGCCAACGCTGCACGACATCGGTATCAGCGGCGCCCCCTTGTGCGGCGCGTCCATCCAAGCCCACAAGCTCACAGGTGCGGACGGTGTCGCCGGCGCTCAGCCACGTTGGTTCCCGGGTATTGGCCTCCGAGCAGTACTCCCCCAGTCCGCCGTTGACTCGCCGGCTATCCACGCCGGCACGTGAAGCTAGCCGGGCGGTGTCGTTGTAATAGTTGATTCTCCAACGAGATAGCCGAGAAATCGTTACCACCGGCGACCACCCCACGACGTAGGAAGCTGAAACCAGCCGCAGCGGCTGGGATTTGGGGGCGCGTTAAGCGCATCCCAAATCAGTATTGCACCCTTGTGCCAATGTGCCACGCAGGATTTACAGGCGAGTGAGATCGATGGGTCGAGGCTGGGTAGCCTGAATAAGGTTGGGAAATAATGAGATTAGTAGATGACTAGGTGATACTTGGGGAGAGAGATGGGTTTTGGGTGAGACGCATTCGGATACAGGGCATGAGTGTCGGCGCCAGATTCAGCAGATGCCGTTCTACCCACCTCCGCTAATGCGCGCCCAAGCGTCTCGCACTACCTTGATCGCTTCCGCCGCGGTGACTGTGAGCCTCGTTTGACCGGCGAGTTGCGTCCGCCATGCGGCATCAGATGGCGTGCTGTTAAATATGTGATCACTGGGCGGCCGGTTGGTTGGCCCAAACTTTTTAAAGAGATCCAGCGCGACACGATCGATGGCGCCGATCCCGCTCAGCGCCCAGAGATCCCATAGGTCGCGCGGAGCGCTACGATCGGCCCAAGTTGCTGTTTTCGACGCGACGAACGCCGGCAAGGTGGGGACGACCAGCTCTGCCGTGGGGGCATCGCTGTAGCGCTGCTCGAGCGGTCGGCGCTCGGATGGCCAAACGATCCGGTGGCGCGACGACAATAGCTGTATCTTGACGGCCACACCGTCCGCTGTCCGTGCGGTCACGGGAACCGTGTCCGCTACCCGGGCGAACGAGGGCTCAAGCGCCAATCTCCCGTGACTACGAGCCACCGAACGCGGCAGAGCGGCATCCAGTTCCTCTGCGACAACGCTCCGGCTGTCGATCGAGACAAGGTCGACGTCCTCACTAAGCCGACCACTCGGGAGATGGGTCCGCGCTAGGGCAGTGCCCCCGATGAAGTGAATGCGACGGCCGAATCGCTCGCTGAGAAAACCCAATATGTACGAGATGAGATGGTCGCGTTCAACCTGTTCGGGTGCAACTCCGAACTGGTCGGCCACCCGGGCGCGTTCGTCAAGATCCACCGTGAGCTCCAGCCCACACTTCGGCGCGCCGTAGTGATGCCGTGAGCCGCTGATCGAGTGCGTTCGCCTCCATTCGCTTTTTGTCGCTGCGTCCATAGAGCGCCGCTATCGCGGATGGGACCTCTACTTCCGCGTCGCCAAGTGAGGGCCGGTGCGCCAGATCGAGAATTGTCTGCTCGGGTGTCGTAGTAAGAGCTGGCCCAAGCGGCGTCTGTACGCGCTCCACGTCCAGACGAGTCATGTCACGTTTGACGAAGCGCACAACAGAAAAACGGTCAGTAAGAGCGATGGGCCGGTGCTGCTTCGGCACGGCGACGACAGCCGTCGCCAAGGCACGCGGTATGGCTCCCAGAACGCGGGCAGCGCTGATACCCATGAGCGCCGCGCCGTCGGTGCCATAGATTGCCGAGGCGATCCCGGCCGCGGCGGCTTCTAGGTTCGGCAGCCACGGACGCCCAGCCATCTCCTGCGGAACTACGACGTAATAGCCTTCCGCTACGCGATGAAGGACTCCTCGTTCTACCAACCGAGCAAGCTGGGTTCGCGGGTGCGGATAGGCAATCTCAGCATCGCGCGGACGAAAGGTCCGCATAGGTAAGCTTGCCAGGCTGGCTGGCAAAGGCGTGGTTTCGCGCCGCCTCTTCATATCCCTCCTTAAGTATGCATAGCGTACTCTTTAAGAGTACAAAATGCATACTGATGCAGAAGGTGGCGACGTAATACAATCGGTCCAGCTATCCCGAGGCCAGATGCGCAGACCGGCGAACGCCCTACCCGATCCGCGAGCGCGCCAGCCTTCACCGATCGACGTGTCTTAGCGGCTGGTCAAAGACCACTTTGACCGGGCTGCAAGTTTCGCCGCGCGGTGCACGCATTGACCTGCTGCTAGGCGATGGCCGGGTCGACTTGACCGGTCGCGCGGTCACCATCACTCGCGGCGAGCTAGCCATTTGAGCGACGAAGACTGTTTCAGCGCTACGAATCAAGCCTGCCGTCATCGATGGCGACCTCGCGATGGGTTTCGGTCCGCTCGACGCCGCAGAATGAATCCTTCTGGTCTGCCTCGAGTAGCCGCCGACGGCGCTACGCTGCTGTGTCGTGCAGCAGACGCGCCTCGACACTGCTCGAATCCGGGCGGCTCGCCGGATCATCGAGCCGATTTTTCTCGATACTCCGCTGTACCGCTGCGAGGCTCTGCAGCGAAGCCTCGGGTGCGCGGTGAGCATCAAGCTCGAAACAGCGAACCCGGTCCGCAGCTTCAAGGCGCGCGGCGCAGAGGTCGTCGCGAGCATGCTCGCCCACAATGGCTCGTCCGCAGTGGTGTGTGCCAGCGGAGGCAACCTCGGCCAAGCCCTCGCTTGGTCTGGTCGCACCAGGGGCCTCGACGTCACGGTCGTGGCATCCCGGTTTTCACCCCAGGTCAAGCTTGATCGCATGCGTGCACTGGGCGCCAGATTGGAATTAGTCGACGGCGATCACGAGATGGCCCGTGCGCGAGCGGCGGCCATCGCGCGGCGTGATGGCATTCCACTGCTCGAAGACAGCTTGGACATCGAAACTTGTGAGGGCGCGGCGACCATTGGCCTGGAACTGGTTGATGCGGGGTCGTCGTTCGACGCCGTACTGATCGCTCTGGGCGGCGGAGCCCTCGCTACCGGCGTCGGGCATGTGATGAAGCTCTGTGCTCCCGAGGTGGAGGTGATCTGCGTTCAGCCGGCCGGTGCACCGGCGATGACACATTCGTGGCACCAGCGGCACGTTGTTACCACCGAGTCAACTGACACCATTGCAGATGCTGTCGTCGGCCGGTCTCCAATTCCGACGGTCCTGAACGACCTGCTTCTGGTCGCTGACGATGCCGTCTTGGTCCAGGAAGCATCGATCATCGCCGGTATGCGGATGCTTTTCGAAGTCGCTGGCCTCGTCGTCGAACCGTCGGCCGCGCTCGGCATCGCAGCCATCCTCGAAGACCGCGACCGCTTCGCCGACAGGCACGTCGTCACCATCGTGTGCGGCAGCAATGTCGAGATAGACGCGTATCACCGATGGGTCGGCGGCAACGGGCATTGACCTAGTCAATACTGCTTGATCGACCGAAGAGCTTTCACTCGTCCCCTATGGGGCCGCGATGGCTCCCCAGGCTCTACGCGCGGTACTTTCGCTCACGACCTCGGGAATGTGGTCATCGCTTATGCATCGCCAATGTCCGCGACTCAACAGTAATCGGTGGGTTTTCGGCGATGCCGAATCATCGCCAAACCGGTTGTAGCACAAGCGAAAATGAGCGATGTCAAGCAAGCACGAGGTGCGCCGATCGGTAATCCCTAGGTCGCAGGTTCGAATCCTGCCGGGGGCACGGGGAGAGGCAAATCTGCGGGCGGCGCAGGGATCCCTCTATTACGCAGCACCCGACGACGGGTGGCTCCCGCCCCCTACAGCGCTGGTGATCAGCAGCCGACCGGACCGCCGCCCGCCGGGCAGGTGGGTATGTCGATAGGTATGCAGCTCACCGACGTCATTGAGACGGCGAACGCGAGCGCCAGCGCGAACAAGACCTTCTTCCCCCTGGTCATAGCTGGAAAGCGTAAGCCCGGCCGGCATCCCCCGTGGCAATATCCGCAGAACGCAGACAAGCCCTTCAGCAACCGCGAGCCCGGCCCTCGCGCGTCGACGGGTGGCGACGCTCGTTCGTCCTTGCCCAGACGGACCTCGGAGGAACCGTGGGCATGAGCAAAACCTGTTGCGCCACTTGCCGTTGTGACGTCAGCGCGCCGCGACATATTGCCGGACCGCTTCTCGATACCCAGTCAGCGCCGGATCGCACAACATGGCGAGGCCGGTCCGACAGCTGTCGAATCACTCGGCGCGGAACCTGTTAGCCGACCGCCGATCGCTTGACGTTTTGTCCGCCGCAGTGCGCATGGGGTCTCCTCGGGTCAGTGCCGAATGGCGTTGCTCTCGCGAGCCGAGATGAGCTTGCGGCGGCGGCCTTGCTGGTCCCCATGGACCCTTGGCCCGCGCGGTCTCGCCCGGCCTGCGGCGCCCGCTGCGGCCGACGGATCGACGGTCTGCCGCCACGCGCCCAAATGGCGCAGTGGTGCAGGTCACAGCAATATTTACTGCCGAAATCACGGGCGACAAAGCGCACACATAGGACCGGCGGTAATGGTTATTCGGCCGGTCTGCATACCGTGCGATGCCCGGAAGTAGCCAAAGTGACTATCCAAAGTTTGCGGATTCAGTATTCTGGGAGCAGCGTGTCGTGACGAGCAGTCGACGCCCTCGGGGAGATCATTAGTTAGGGCGTCTTCTCTTCGAGGGGTTGGCGATATATGGCGTCGAATGACTGGCAGCCGGTAGTACGTGTCGGGGAGCCGAGGTTCATAGCCGGCGTGGGTAGTCGAATCAAAGTCGAAGTGAAGACGAGGGGCTGGCTGAGCCGAGATTGGCGATGTTACTTCGGATCTCAGGTATCGCAGCAACAACTTGATGCCCGGTACTCCTCCTATCCTTGCTGGGACGAAGTCCAGCGGATCGAGGGCTCCTGCTCGGAGCATGATGCGGAGCGCTACATCGAAATGATCGATGCGGCAATCCATTACGCCAACATCAAGTTGCGGAGCAATGCCCTGCCGAGGGCCATCCTGCAGGGAGCGGGCCTGGATCGCAGGGGGTGCGCGGTGCGTGAACGTCAGGCCGAACTCGATGAGCTAGCTAAGAAGTTGGCGAAACCGGAGTCCTAGTTTTCCGCAACTCCACCGGGGTCTGGGGCGGGCGGGTGACGGCCGCCGCCCCCATCTGCCCCACGGCGGGCAGGTCGTGCGTTTGCCCAGCTCTTTCCGCAATTGGACGGCGAGTCCCAAAAGTTGCACATAACAATTTCATAAACACAGCATTAGTTGTAGATTTCGACTTCCCTCGCGTGCCCGCAAAGATTATGCTCTTTGCGCGCCGTCGGACTGCAGGAACTCCGGTCGCCCATGAATGGCGTTCAACCCGGCGATGTCCAATACGACCGGTCGCCGATGTTTCTTACGGCCGCCCATTCCTGCCTCCCCTGCTAATCGCGCTCGCACCCGACGATGCCGCGGCAGCGACGCGCAGTACCCTTACCTCGCCCGTCACGCCGCCGCCGACGAACCGGTATGTCACGCGGACCCGCAGCCCAACCCAAAGCCGGAGGTGCCCGACATGGCCCAGTCCGATCTCGTCTTACTCGACGTCGACAATCGCGTCGCGCTCATCACCGTCAATGATCCCGACCGGCGTAACGCGGTGACCGCCAAGATGTCGGGGCTGCTGCGCGAGGCCGTCGAGCGGGCTGAGGCCGATCCCGACGTGCATGCCGTGGTGGTCACGGGGGCGGGCAAGGCGTTTTGCGCGGGCGCCGACCTGAGTGCCCTCGGGGCTGCGGGCGGCGGGGCGGCCGAGGCCGGCTTGCAGCAGCTTTATGACGGATTTATGGCGATCGGCAGTTGCCGACTCCCGACCATCGCCGCAGTCAACGGCGCGGCCGTGGGCGCCGGTCTGAACTTGGCCCTGGCGGCCGACGTGCGCATCGCCGGGCCCGCCGCCCTCTTCGATGCGCGATTCCAGAAGCTGGGGCTGCACCCGGGCGGAGGTGCGACCTGGATGCTGCAGCGCGCGGTCGGTCCGCAGGTTGCCCGCGCGGCCCTGCTGTTCGGCATGCGTTTCGACGCCGAAGCCGCAGTGCGGCATGGCCTGGCGCTGCATGTCGCCGACGATCCGGTGGCCGCGGCGCTGGAATTGGCCGCCGGGCCGGCGGCGGCACCGCGCGAGGTGGTGCTGGCGACGAAGGCCACCATGCGCGCGACCGCCAGCCCGGGGTCGCTGGACCATGAGCAACACCAGCAGGCCATGCGCGCCGAGCTTGGGCCGCAGGCCTCCTCGATCGAGTCACCAGAATTCGCACAGCGATTGGCCGCAGCGCAACGCAAGTAGCCGGGCTGTCGACGCGGGGGTTACAAATCCAGCAGGGCGGTGCCGGGTGACTCGATCAGATCCCTTAACTCGCAGACAAATTGGGCCGCCTGCGCGCCGTCGGCGATACGATGGTCGAACACACAGGTCAGCGACATCGTCGGACGCACCACGACCTCGGCGCCGAGGGCCACCGGCCGCGGCTTGATCGCCCCCATCCCGAGGATGGCCGCTTCGGGGTAATTGATCACCGGTACGCCCTCGTCCACACCCAACGCGCCGAAGTTCGACACGGTGAACGTCGAGCCCCGCAGCTCCCCCGGCGTCAGGGTGCCCGCACGCGCACCGGCGATCAATTCGGCTGCGCGAGCAGCCAGTTCGCGCGTCGTCTTGGTGTGGGCGTCGGCGAGTACCGGGACGAGCAGGCCCCGTTCGGTGGCAGCGGCGATCCCCAGGTGCAACCGGTGGTCGACGCGTAGCTGCGGGCCGTGCGGGGAATCGACCCACGTAGAATTCAGAATTTCGTTGTGGCGCAACGCGATCGCCAGCAGCCGCAGCGTCAGGAGGAAGGGCGTAATATTCTGATCCGTCGCGCCGAGCTGGTCGGACAGCCGCACCAACTCGGTGCAGTCCACCTCGACGGTGATCTTCGCCGCCGGAATCTCCTTGTGCGACAGGGCCATTTTCTCCGCCATCCGGGCCTGCACACCGTGAACGGACCGGACGTCGGCTCCGTTCCCGGTCCCGCCGGCAGCCGACAGCACATCCTCGCGGGTGATGACGGAGCCGCTGTGCGGCAACGAGGCCAGGTCGACCATCAATTCTTTGGCCAGTTTGCGCACCGGGGGGGCGGCCAGCGGACGGCCGGTCCGCCGGCTGCTGTCGACGCCGGCATCGGCGCCATAGCCGACCAGGGTGGGCGGCGCCGCCTCGGCCGCCGGTAGGTCGCCGCTGCGCGGTGCCGTGTCGATCTGTACCAGCACTGCCCCCACCTGGAGCACATCGCCCTCGGCGCCGTTCATTTCGATGATCCGCCCGGCGTGCGGGCTGGGGATCTCCACCTCGGCCTTGGCGGTCTCCACCGTGCACAACACCTGGTTGAGCTCGACGTCGTCGCCCACCGCGACGCTCCAGTGCGTCACCGTCACTTCTTCCAGTCCCTCACCGAGGTCGGGGACTCGAAACGGCTTGATCCTCTCCTTCGCGGACGGGCCGGTCATGGCTGATCCAAAGCGCGCTCGACGCAGTCCAGCAGCCGGTCCGGGCCGGGCAACCACCACTTCTCCAACCGGGCCGGCGGGTAGGGGGTGTCGAACCCGCACGCGCGCAGCACCGGTGCCTCGAGCTCGTAGAACATCTCCTCTTGAATGCGGGCGGCCAGCTCGGCTCCATACCCCAGGCTGCGCGGACCCTCGTGCATCACCACGCAGCGCCCGGTCCGGTGGATCGAGGTGGCGACGGTGTCGAAGTCCAGTGGCACCAATGACCGCAGGTCGATGACCTCCAGGCTCCAACCACGCTGGCGCTGCGCCTCTTGGGCGGCACCGACCGCGGTGCCGACCAAGCTGCCGTAGGTCACGACGGTCACGTCGGTGCCCGGCCGGCGCACCATCGCCCGCCCGATCGGCGGTTCGGGGCGGGTGACATCGACCATGCCGCGCCCCTGGTAGCGCCGCTTCGGCTCCAGGAACATCACCGGATCCGGGGAGGCGATCGCGTGGCGCAGCAGCCAATACGCGTCGGCCGGGCTGGACGGCACCACCACCTTCAATCCGGCGGTATGCGCCCAATATGACTCGGTGGAATCCGAATGATGTTCTGCGGCACCGATTCCCCCGAAGGATGGGATGCGGACCGTCACCGGCATGTTGATCTCGCCGCGGGTACGGGTGCGATACTTCGCCAGGTGGCTGACCACCTGGTCGAAGGCCGCGTAGGAAAACCCGTCGAACTGAATCTCGGGCACGGGAACGAAGCCACGCAATGCCAACCCCACCGCGATCCCGACAATGGCGGACTCCGCCAGCGGCGTGTCAAAGCAACGGCTCACACCGAATACCTCGGCCAGTCCCTCGGTCGCCCGGAACACCCCTCCCGCGACCGAGACGTCTTCACCGAACACCAGCACCCGATCATCGGCGGCCATCGCGTCGTGCAGGGCGCGGTTGAGCGCCTGCACCATGGTCAACGACTGCGCACCCAGCGCGACGGTGTCCACTGCCGCGGTGAGTGTTTCGTCGTGGCCGGCCGGGCGATCAGCGAGCTGTGTCATCGATGCCTCTCAATCGCTTCGGTCGAGTTCGGCGCGCAGCTGCTGGCGCTGCGCCTGTAGTCCCGGCGTGATCTCGGCGTACACCGAGGTGAACACCTCGTCGATGTCGAAATCGGGCGCATCGACCACCGCGTCGCGCAATTCGGTGCGCATTCGCTGTGCGCGGCCAATGACGCGTTCCTCCAAGCGTTCTGACCACAGGCCCTGGGTCGCCAAATAGGTGCGGTACCGCGGGATCGGGTCCAGCGCCGCCCAGTGATCGACTTCGCCTTGCGTCCGGTATCGACTGGGGTCATCGGAGGTGGTGTGCGGACCCAGGCGGTAGGTGATCGCCTCGATCAACGTCGGCCCGGCGCCGGCGCGAGCCCGGGCGGCGGCCTCGGCTGTCACGGCGTAGCACGCCAAGACGTCGTTGCCGTCTACCCGGACTCCGGGCATGCCGTAGCCAATCGCCTTGTGTGCCAGCGAGGGTGCGGCGGTCTGTTTGTGGATCGGCGTCGAGATCGCCCACTGGTTGTTCTGCACGAAGAACACACAGGGCGTGGTGAACACGGCGGCGAAGTTCAGCGCCTCGTGCACGTCTCCCGTGCTGGTGGCGCCGTCACCGAGGAAGGCCAGCGTCACCGAATCTTCGCCCAGCCGTTGGGCGGCCATCGCCGCGCCCACCGCATGCAAGGTCTGGGTGCCGATCGGAATGGAGAGCGGCGCGCAGCATTTTTTGGTGAATTCCAGGCCGCCATGCCAGGTGCCGCGCCACACGGCCCCGACATGCCCGGGCGGGATGCCGCGCACCAAAAAGGCGCCCAGCTCCCGATATTGGGGAAACAGCCAGTCGGTTTTGCGCAGGCATGCCGCCGCGCCGATCTGGGCGGCTTCTTGACCGCGGCAGGACGCGAAGAGTCCCAGCTCACCCTGCCGCTTGAGGTTCACGAATTCGGCATCGAGTTCCCGGGTGATCACCATCAGCTCGTAGAGCCAGCTCAGCGTCTCCGCGGGAAGGTCACGGCCGTAACGGCGTTCGGACGTCGGCGCGCCATCGGCGGCGACGAGTTGCACCGGTTCGAGGTCGACAGCCATGGGCGTCTGAGACATCTGCGCCACACCGCCTCCCTCGCTGGGTGCCGCGTGGCCCCACGAGCCACAGCGGGTCACAGCAAACGGTCAGCCGAGACCTACCGCGAGCGGAAGTCGATCGCCAGCTACACGAAAGGCTTCGCTCGCCGCGACACTGGCGTAGTCACCATTATGCCCTCAAATGAGAAGAGACCGCGTTGATTGCGAAGACTGCGGAGCGTGTCGCGGCCGGCCGAGCGGCGCGCTCGGGCGACAAAGCCGCCGTCCGGCGGAACGGTCAGCCGGGGACCGTCTCCCCCGCCCTGCGCAACGTCATTTGCGCGTGCTTGAGCACCGGCGAGTCGACCATCTGCCCTTCGAACGCGAAGACCCCGCGCTCGGTGCGCGCGGCCGCCAGCACCCGTCGCGCCCAGTCCAGCCTGTCCTCGCTGGGGCGATACGCCTCGCGCACCACCGGGATCTGGCTCGGGTGGATGCACACGGTCCCACCGAACCCCAGCGCGACGGCGTCCTCGGCCTCGGCCCGCAAGCCGTCGAGGTCACGGATGTCCAGGTGGACCGCGTCGAGCGCCACCCGGCCGAAGGCGGACGCGTTGAGCAGCGCCGTCGACCGCACGTGGTGGGCGACATCGCGGTACGTCCCGTCGGCCCAACGGCTGGAGCTACCGCCGAGCGTGGCGACCAGGTCCTCCGCACCCCACATCAGCGCCACCGTGCGTTGCGCCGCCGCGATTTCGGTCGCGAACACCGCGCCGCGCGGGGTCTCCAGCAGCGCGATCACGTCGCGCGAGGCCAGCGCTTCCACCTGCGCCGCCGATTCCGTCTTGGACAGCATCACCGTGGTGTAGGCGGTCCCGGCGAGGGCCTCGAGGTCGCGGGGGTACTCGTCGGTGTCGGCCGCGTTGATCCGCACGACGGTGCGCTCGGGGTCCAGCGGCGTGTCCTGCAACGCCTTGCGGGCGGCGGGCTTGTCCGCCTCGGCCACGCCGTCCTCGAGGTCAAGGATCACCACGTCGGCCGCGGCGGCGGCCTTCGCGAAACGTTCGGGACGGTCGGCCGGGCAGAACAGCCATCCCGGACCGGCGGCGTGCAGGTTCACCTGGCCTCCTGGTTGGACGGGCGCTTCTGGACCAACGTGGTGCGGGCGGCGCGGGCGACGACGTCGCCGTGCTGGTTTCGCCCGGTGTGCTCGAGGGTAACGATGCCCTCCCCGGGCCGACTCTTCGATTCCCGCTTGGCCGTACACACGGTCTCGGCGTACAGGGTGTCGCCGTGGAACACGGGCTTGGGAAAGGACACCTCGGAGAAGCCGAGGTTGGCCACGATGGTGCCGAGCGTCAGCTGCGACACCGAGAGCCCGACCACCGTGGAGAGGGTGAACATGGAGTTCACCAGCCGCTCGCCCCGAAACCCCGGCTGCTCTGCAGCCCAGGCCGCATCGAGGTGCAGCGACTGGGTGTTCATGGTCAGCGTGGTGAACAGGACGTTGTCGGCTTCGGTGACCGTGCGGCCGGGCCGGTGCAGGTAGGTGGTGCCGATCTCGAACTCTTCGAACCACAAGCCCCGCTGGATAACTGACTTGCCGCCCTGGTCGCTCACGACAGTCCCAGCGATCGCGCGATGAGCATCAGCTGCACCTCGGTGGTGCCCTCACCGATTTCGAGGATCTTGCTGTCGCGGTAGTGGCGCGCCACCGGATACTCGTTCATGAAGCCATACCCTCCGTGGATCTGGGTTGCGTCGCGGGCGTTGTCCATCGCCGCTTCCGACGCGATCATCTTCGCGATGGCCGCCTCCTTCTTGAAGGGCTTGCCCGCCAACATCTTTGCAGCGGCATCGTAGTACGCCGTGCGGGCGACGTGGGCACGCGCTTCCATTCGCGCGATCTTGAAGCTGATCGCCTGGTAGGAGCCGATCGGCTGGCCGAACGACTGACGCTCTTTGGAATACTTGACGCTCTCGTCGACGCAGCCCTGCGCCGCCCCGGTCGAAAGTGCGGCGATCGCGATGCGGCCCTCGTCCAGGATCGACAGGAAGTTCGCGTAACCCCGCCCGCGCGCGCCCAGGAGGTTCTCCTCGGGGACCCGCGCGTCGGCGAAGCTCAGCGGGTGGGTGTCCGACGCGTTCCAGCCGACCTTGCTGTAGACCGGTTCGACGGTGAATCCCGGTGTGCCGCTGGGCACGATGATCGTCGAGATCTCTTTTTTGTCCGCCCCGACGGTGCCGGTCACGGCGGTGACGGTGACCAGTGAGGTGATGTCGGTGCCCGAGTTGGTGATGAATTGCTTGCTGCCGTTGATCACCCACTCGCCGTTGTCGAGCCGGGCGGTGGTGCGGGTGCCCCCGGCATCGGAGCCGGCGCCGGGTTCGGTGAGCCCGAACCCGGCCAGCGCCCGGCCGGCGGTCAGATCGGGCAGCCACCGCTGCTTTTGCTCCTCGGTGCCGAACCGGTAGATGGGCATCGCGCCCAAGCCCACCCCGGCCTCCAGCGTGATCGCCACCGACTGGTCGACTTTGCCGAGCTCCTCGAGCGCCAGCGACAGCGCGAAGTAGTCGCCGCCCATGCCGCCGTACTCCTCGGGGAACGGCAGCCCGAACAGGCCCATCTCGCCCATCTTGGCGACGACTTCGTACGGGAAGCTGTGCTCCTCATCGTGCTTGGCCGACACCGGGGCGACGACGGTGCGTGCGAATTCGGCGACGGTGTCGCGAAGGTCTTCGTATTCCTTGGGTAAGGTCCCCGCGGTAATGGATGTGGTCATGTCTCGTCCTTGCTTTCTTCTTCCGGGATCAACCGGGCCAGCACCTGATCCACGGTCACCTGATCACCGACGGAGACCAGCACCTCCACCTGCCCCGAAACCGGTGCGGCCAACGAGTGTTCCATCTTCATCGCTTCGACGACGACTACGACGTCGCCTTCGGAAACGGCGGTGCCGGAGGGGGTTTGGACGGCGATCACGCTGCCCGGCATCGGGCTGACGATCTCGGCCTGCTGCGTGCCCGCGGCACGATGGATTTTGTTCTCCTCGGCCTCACGCAGGTGCCAGGTCCCCCGCTCGTCGGCAATCCACAGGTGCCGGTCGGCTTCGGCCCATCGGTAGTCGCGGCGCAGGCCGTCGATCACCGCGCTCATCCGTGTCCGCTCGACGTGCACAGCGGCCGAACAGGTTTCCCCGTCGCCGACCTGCACCAAGGCGGCCTCGGGGAGCCCCCACACCGACACCGTCTCGGTGCGCAGCGGGGTGCGCATGTCGGTGCGCACCGGTGCCGCGCTGCCGCCGACGCGCCACCCCGTGGGCGCCGCCCAGGGGTTGCCGGCGAAGTGGCGTGCCCGGGAGGCCAGGGCGGATTGCCGGTAGAGGCCGGCCGCCGCGAGCACATCATCGGGGGCCGGCAGCGGGGCGAAGTCCGCCAGCCGCTCATCGAGCAGGGCGGTATCGAGGTCGCCGGCGCGCACCCGGTCGTCGGCGAGCAGGAACCGCAGGAATTCGATGTTGGTTTGCACGCCCAGGATTGCGGTTCGGCTCAGCGCCCGGTCGAGTTTCGCCAGCGCCTCGTCGCGGTCGGCCCCGTGGGCGATCACCTTGCTCAGCATCGGGTCGTAGTCGCTGCCGACCAGCGTGCCGGGCAGCAGCGACGAGTCGACCCGCACGCCGTCACCGGAAGGTTCGACGACCTGCAGCACCCGACCGCCGGTAGGCAGGAATCCGCGCGCCGGATCCTCGGCGTACACCCGGGCCTCGATCGCGTGCCCGCGCAATTCGATGTCGTCCTGGGCGAACGTCAGCTTCTCGCCGGCGGCGACCCGCAACTGCCACTCCACCAGGTCCAGCCCGGTGACCGCCTCGGTGACCGGATGCTCGACCTGCAGGCGGGTGTTCATCTCCATGAAGAAGAACTCGTCGGGCCGGTCGGCGGAGACGATGAACTCGACCGTGCCCGCACCGACGTAGTCGACGCTGCGCGCGGTGCTGCAGGCGGCCGCCCCGATGCGCGCGCGCGTCGCCTCGTCGAGCAACGGCGAGGGCGCCTCCTCGATGACCTTCTGATGGCGCCGCTGCAGGCTGCACTCCCGCTCGGCGAGGTGCACGATGTTGCCGTGCGTGTCGGCGAGGATCTGCACCTCGATGTGCCTGGGGCGCAACACAAACCGTTCCAGAAACAGGGTGTCGTCACCGAACGACGAGGCCGCCTCCCGGCGGGCGCTGACCAGTGCCTCGCGCAGCTTGGCCGGTTCGTCCACCAGGCGCATGCCCTTGCCGCCGCCGCCCGCCGACGGCTTGATCAAGACCGGGTATCCGACCTCGTCGGCGGCGGCGACCAGCTCGTCGTCGCTCAGCCCCGGTTTGGCCACACCGGGGACCACCGGGACGTCGAAGGCAGCGACCGCGTTCTTGGCGGTGATCTTGTCGCCCATCACCTGAATCGCCTGCGCGGGTGGCCCCAGGAACACCACCCCGGCCCGCTCGCAGGCGGAGGCGAAATCGGCGTTCTCGGAGAGGAATCCGTACCCCGGGTGGATTGCTTGAGATCCGGTGCGCGCGGCGGCCTCGACAACCTTGTCGATGTTCAGGTAGCTTTCGCGCGCCGCGGCGGGTCCCAGTCGCACCGCTTCGTCGGCCTCGAGGACGTGCCGGGCGCCGGCGTCGGGATCGCTGTAGACGGCGACCGACCGGATGCCCAGCCGGCGCAGCGTCCGGATCACCCGCACCGCGATCTCGCCGCGGTTGGCCACCAATACTGTCTCGAACACTGCACTCACATCCGGAAGACGCCGTAGGAGACGGGTTCCAACGGTGCTTGGGCGCACACCGAAAGGGCAAGCCCGACAAATGTTCTCGTGTCAGCCGGGTCGATGATCCCGTCATCCCACAGCCGGGCCGTCGAGTAGTACGGGTTGCCCTGTTCCTCGTACTGCCCGCGGATGGGCGCCTTGAACGCCTCTTCCTCGTCGGCCGACCATGGTTTGCCCGCCGCGGTGAGCTGCTCACCGCGCACGGTGGCCAGCACGGAGGCGGCCTGTTCGCCGCCCATCACCGAGATCCGGGCGTTGGGCCACATCCACAAGAAGCGCGGCGAGTACGCGCGGCCGCACATCGAATAGTTGCCCGCCCCATAGGATCCGCCGATCACGACGGTCAGTTTGGGCACCCTGGCGCAGGCGACGGCGGTGACCATCTTGGCGCCGTGCTTGGCGATGCCTCCGGCCTCGTAGTCCCGGCCGACCATGAACCCGGCGATGTTCTGCAAGAACAGCAGCGGGATCTTGCGCTTGTCACACAGCTCGATGAAATGCGCGCCCTTCAAAGCGGATTCGCTGAAGAGCACCCCGTTGTTGGCCACGATCCCCACCGGATGGCCGTGGATGTGGGCGAACGCGGTCACCAGGGTCTTGCCGTAGTTGGCCTTGAATTCGCTGAAGTCGCCGCCGTCGACCAACCGCACGATGACCTCGTGCACGTCGTAGGGCACCCGCGGGTCCGGCGGCACCACGTCGTAGAGCTCGGTCTGTGCGCACCGCGGCGCGATCGGGGATCGCACCTCCCACCGGGTGGGCTCACGCGGGCCGAAGGTCGCCGCGATCGCACGAACGATCCGCAACGCGTGCTCGTCGTCGTCGGCGAGGTGGTCGGTGACACCGGAAACTCGCGAATGCAGGTCGCCGCCGCCGAGGTCCTCGGCCGACACGATCTCGCCGGTCGCCGCCTTGACCAGTGGCGGGCCGCCCAAAAAGATCGTGCCCTGCTCGCGCACGATGACGGCCTCATCGCTCATCGCCGGCACGTAGGCGCCGCCGGCCGTGCACGAACCCAGCACCGCGGCCACTTGCGGAATTCCCTTGGCGCTCATGGTCGCCTGGTTGAAGAAGATGCGACCGAAATGCTCCCTGTCGGGAAAGACCTCGTCCTGGCGCGGCAGGAACGCCCCGCCGGAGTCCACCAGGTAGACGCACGGCAGCCGGTTCTGCAGCGCCACCTCCTGCGCACGCAGGTGCTTTTTGACCGTCATCGGGTAATAGGTGCCGCCCTTGACCGTCGCGTCGTTGGCGACGATCACGCACTCGCGCTCCGACACGCGGCCGATCCCGGTGATGATGCCGGCTCCGGGAGATTCGTCGTCGTACATGCCGTCGGCGGCCAGGGGCGAAAGCTCCAAGAACGGGCTGCCGGGGTCGAGCAGGCGGTCCACCCGTTCGCGGGGCAACAGCTTCCCGCGGCTGACGTGGCGTTCCCGCGCGCGCTCGTTGCCGCCGAGCGCCGCAGCGGCCAGCCTGGTGTTCAGCTCGCTGACGAGCCGGCGGTGCTCGTCGGCGAACGACGCCTCGGGAGCCTTCGCTGGCGAGGTCATCACGTTGTCCATCGCCGCAGCAGCCTCCTTGGCATCGGGCGGTCCAGTTTTTGAGTTAATGTTGATTAACTCAGAGGTCTGAGAATACCATTGCCGGCGTTGCCGGTCTAGGGAGGATCGTGCCGGGCGAATAACGCGAGTTAATTGCGAATAACTCGTGCTACGTTGGTGACGATTGATTACACGGAGGTTCGTCATGACAACGTCTGCCTCCGAAGGACAGGCCGGTTCCCCTGACACCCCAAATCGCCGGAGCCAGTTAAAATTCGACCGCCGCTTGCAGCTGTTGTCGGCCGCCGAGCGCCTGTTCGCCGAGCGCGGATTTCTCGCAGTACGCCTCGAAGACATCGGCGCCGCGGCTGGCGTCAGCGGGCCGGCCATCTACCGGCATTTCCCCAACAAGGAGTCGCTCCTGGTCGAGTTGCTGGTGGGCATCAGCACCCGGCTGCTCGCCGGCGCCCGGCAGGTGCGGACCCGCAGCCCTGATGCCGCCTCCGCGCTGGACGGCCTGATCGACTTTCATCTCGACTTCGCCCTGACCGAACCCGACCTGATCCGCATCCAAGATCGCGACCTGGCGTACCTGCCCGGGGCGGCCGAAAAGCAGGTGCGCAAAGCGCAGCGCCAATACGTCGAGGTCTGGGTGGGGGTGCTGCGCGAGCTGAATCCCAAGCTGGCCGAGGCCGACGCCCGGTTGACCGCGCACGCCGTGTTCGGCCTGCTGAACTCGACGCCGCACAGCATGAAATCCCCTGACGCCTCGCGCAGCAAAAGCGTCCGCGCCGCACGATCGCGCGCCGTCATGCGGGCGATGACGATCGCCGCGCTCGCGGCCGGAAACCAGTGCCCCTGAACCGCCCTTCGTCAGGTGAGTAAGCGCTTCACTGCCCCACCCAGGTACCCTTGCAAGCCATGAGGTGGACATGAACGATTCACGTCCTACCGAGCGGTTTGGTCCATCGCTACCGGGGCCGCAGCAGCCGGGGTACGCCCCGCCCGCCGATCCCGCATATGCCGACCAGACGCCGTACGCCCCCACCTACGGCGGGACGATGTCGCCCTGGGCACCCACCGCCAACGAGAACACGACAAAACGGTTGCCGGCCTATTGGCAGCAGGACCTTCCTCCGTCGGACGAACTGCACTCGCAGGGCATGCCTCCGCCGCCGCCGCCCGGGCGGCCGAAATCGCCGCGCTGGCTGTGGATCGCCGCCGGCTCGGCGGTCCTGCTGGTCGTCGCCTTGGTGATTGCGCTGGCGCTCGCGAACGACGCGATCAAGACCCAGACCGCCGTCCCGCCGTTGCCGGCGATGCCGGAGCCGAGCCCGCAGAGCCCGACCCCGTCGGCGCGGAAATCGCCGACCCTCATCCCGGCGCCCATACCCCCGACCAGCGGCCCCGAGTCGCCCACCCCGACGACCGGTCCGGCGGCCATGCAAGACGTCGTCTACACCGTCACGGGCGAAGGTCGCGCGATCAGCATCATGTACGTCGACGCCGGCGACCTCATCCAGACCGAATTCAACGTCGCGCTGCCGTGGAGCAAGCAGGTCAGCCTGGCGAAGTCGGCCGCCCACCCGGCCAACGTCACGATCGTCAACATCGGGCACAGCGTCACCTGCACGGTCACCGTCAACGGGGTTCAGGTGAGCAAGCGCGTCGGCGGAGGGCTGACGATCTGCGACGCCCGGGGCTGAGGCCCTCTCGCCCAGACCCGCTCATGCCGTCGAGGATTCGGTGACCGGTTCGCCGCGCTGCGGAACGCGGACCACAAGCATCGCCAGCAGCCCGGCGATCAGGACCAGGGAGATCCCGCCGAGGCCGGCGCGCACGGCGCCGAAGACGTCGACGAACACCGAGAACAGCCACGGCGCCAGGAACGCCACCGCCCGCCCGGTCATCGTGTAGAGGCCGAAGGCGACGCCTTCCCTGCCGTACTTGGCCATCTGCAGCAACAGGGCACGCGACGACGACTGCGTCGGCCCGATGAACATGCACAGCAGCAGCCCGCACACCCAGAAGGCCACCGGCCCGGACGAGACCATCAACGTCAGTCCCAGGGTGATGATCGCGGCCAGCGAGGCCAGGATGACGGGTTTCGATCCGACCCGGTGGTCGACGAACCCGCCCAGCACCGCGCCCACCGCGGCGACGACGCAGGCCGCCACCCCGAAAATCAGCACGTCCGCCTGGGAGATGCCGTAGACGTTGACGCCGAGCACCGCGCCGAAGGCGAAGATCGCCGCCAGCCCGTCCCGGAACAGCGCGCTGGCGATCAGGAAGTACACCAGGTTGCGGTCGCGGCGCCATTCCGCGGAGACCTCGGTCCACAGCTTGCGGTAACCGCCCAACATGCTGGTGGGCTGATGCGCCTCGGCCGGGTCGCTCAGTCGTTGCGCCACGAACAGCAATGGCAGCGCGAACACCGCCAGCCAGGCCGCGGCCACCAACATAGCCTCGCGGACGTAGAGCCCGTCCTGCAAGGGAATTCGCAGCAGTCCGCGCGTCGCGCCCGGCCCCGAGCCCGACCCGGAGATGAATCCGGTGTAGATCACCAGCAACAGCAGGACGCTGCCGCCATAGCCCGCCGCCCAGCCGAATCCGGATATCCGGCCGGCCGTCTGTGGCGTCGAAAGCTGGCGCAGCATGGCGTTGTACGGGACGCTGGCCAGGTCCCCGCAGGCCGCCGTCGCCCCCAGCAGCACCAGACCCGCCCACAGGTAGCCGGGCCGATCGCGGATGAAGAACATCAAGCAGGTCAGCGTCACGGCCGCGGCGGTCAGCACGCTCAGGGCCACTCGCCTGCGATGCGGGGACTCCACCCACACGCCGACGGCGGGCGCGAGCACCGCGACGGTCAGCCCCGCGATGGCCGCGGCCCGGCCCAGCCAGCTCGCCGGCGTGGTGCTGCCCCCGATGCCCACGCCGACGCTGCTGGTCAGATACACGGCGAAGACGAAGGTGGCCACGATCGCGTTCAGGCCGGTCGAGCCGCAGTCCCAGAGCGCCCACGCCACCACGCGAGATCGCACGGGGGCGGCGGAACGCAACTCCGGCTGACTCATGCCCGGCACTCTAGCGGCGCCTGCGATCACCCGCGGATTGCGATTCGCCGGCTGTCTACGATTGGCGCATGCCGATACCCGCTCCAAGCCCCGAGGCGCGCGCCGTTGTCACCGGAGCTTCGCAGAACATCGGTGAAGCGCTGGCCACCGAACTTGCCGCCCGCGGACACGATCTGATCGTCACCGCGCGACGCGAGGATCTGCTCAAGGGTCTGGCCGCCCGCCTGACCGAGAAGTATCGCGTCACCGTCGAGGTGCGGCCCGCCGATCTGGCCGACCCGGGCGACCGCGCGAAACTGTGCGACGAGCTGGCCGCCCGCCCGATCTCGATCCTGTGCGCCAACGCGGGTACCGCGACGTTCGGTCCGGTGGCCACGCTCGATCCGGCCGGCGAGAAGGCGCAATTGCAGCTGAATGTCCTAGGGGTGCACGATCTTACGTTGGCGGTGTTACTCGGCATGGTCGAGCGCAAGGCCGGAGGCATCCTGATTTCCGGTTCGGCGGCCGGCAATTCGCCGATCCCCTACAACGCCACCTACGCCGCCACCAAGGCGTTCGTGAATACCTTCACCGAATCACTGCGCGGTGAACTGCGCGGGTCCGGCGTGAACGTGACGCTGCTGGCGCCCGGCCCGGTCCGCACCGACCTGCCCGCCGACACCGAAGCGTCGATCGTCGAGCGGCTGGTGCCCGACTTCCTGTGGATCTCGACGGAACACACCGCTCGAGTGTCGCTGGATGCGTTGGGCCGCAACAAGATGCGCGTCGTTCCAGGCCTGACGTCCAAGGCCATGTCGGTGGCGAGCGGCTACGCCCCGCGCGCCATCGTGTCGCCCATCGTGGGCGCGTTCTACAAAAAGCTCGGCGGCGGGTAAGCGCTGGGGCGGCGGGGGCGAGTGCCCTTCGCTCGCGAGCGTAACGTGGCTGCGAGTTGAGGCCCGGATTTTCGCAGCCCGGTTACACTCGCGACGCACCGCCCGCGCTACTTCCGGCGGCGACGGCCGGTGCCGAAAATGCCTTTCACCGCTTCGCGTATCGCCGTGTTGATGCCGCTTTTCACCGTCGGGTTCTGCAGCACTTCCTCCCACATCGACGGACCCCGCGGCTCCACCGGCTCCGGCATCGGCGGGACCGGGTCGTTTGCGGGGACGGGCGGGTAGTCGGACTGGGCTTGCGGCGGCGAGGCGGGCGGGGCCGGTGGGGCCGACGGTTGTGCCGGTTGTTGGACCGTTTCGCCGTATTTCGCCTGCAGCGGGCTGTCTTTCGCCGCAGCCTCGATCGCGTCGTTGCCGATCGACGCCATCAACGAGCGTGGCACCCGCATCCGTGTCCACGCGACCGGGGTGGGCGAGCCTTTCTCGGACAGCACGGTCACGACGGCCTCACCGATCCCCAGCGACGTCAACGCCGACTCCAGGTCGTAGACATCGGTTTTCGGGTAGGTGCGCACCGTCTTGGACAGCGCCTTCTGGTCGTCGGGAGTGAACGCCCGCAGCGCGTGCTGAATCCGCGCGCCCAACTGGGACAGCACGTCGTTGGGCAGATCGGTGGGCAACTGGGTGCAGAAGAACACCCCGACGCCCTTCGAGCGGATCAGTTTCACGGTCTGCTCGACCTGCTCGAGGAAGGCCTTCGACGCATCGGCGAACAACAGGTGCGCCTCGTCGAAGAAGAAGACCAGCTTCGGCTTGTCCACGTCGCCGACCTCGGGCAGGACGGTGAACAGGTCGGCCAGCAACCACATCAGGAAGGTGGAGAAGATGACCGGGCGCAACGACTGGCCGCCGAACTCCAGCAGCGAGATGATGCCGCGGCCCTGGTCGACGCGCAGCAGGTCCTGCGGGTCGAGCTTCGGCTCACCGAAGAACGTGTCGCCGCCCTCGCCCGCCAGGTTCACCAGCGCGCGCAGGATGACGCCCGCTGTTGTGGACGACACTCCGCCAAGGGATTTCAGATCTTCCTTGCCCTCGTCACTGGCCAGGTGGGTGATGGCAGCACGAAGGTTTTCCAGGGTGACCAGCTGGTAATTCTTTCCCTTGGCCCAGTGGAAGATCAGGCCCAGCGTCGACTCTTGAGTAGCATTGAGCCCCAACACCTTTGATAGCAGGACCGGACCGAAACTGGTGACGGTGGCCCGAACCGGCACACCGAGCCCGCCGACACCCAGCGAGAGGAATTCCACCGGGAATCCCGTCCCGGTCCAATTGTCGCCGGTGTCCTTGGCGCGTGCGGCCGTCCTGTCGTTGCCCTCCCCCGGTTTCGACAGCCCGGACAGGTCGCCCTTCACGTCGGCCATCAGCACCGGTACACCCGCGGCGCTGAGCTGTTCGGCGATCAGCTGCAGCGTCTTGGTCTTGCCGGTACCCGTCGCGCCGGCCACCAGGCCGTGCCTGTTCACGGTCGCCAGCGGAATGCGGATCTGCGCCGTCGGGTCGGCGGCGCCGTCGACCACGACGGTGCCCAATTCCAGTGCCTGGCCGTCGACCGCGTACCCATCCGCGATCCGGCTCGCCGGCGTCGCCGCTGAATCGGTGCTCATCGTGCTGCGCCCCTCTTCCCCAGTGATTCGGCATGCAGTTCGACCACGCTCACCCTACTTCTCGGGCGGATTCGGGGGCGAGGCCCAGGGTTGACGCCCGCGCCCGGCTCCGCCGCACTTGCGATCGCCACTAGTCCGATGGTGGCGACCCGCCGCGCCCGGCTCCGCCGCACTTGCGATCGCCACTAGTCTGAGCGCTGTGCGAGACGAATTGGTGTGGATCGACTGCGAGATGACCGGACTCGATCTCGGTTCGGACAAGCTGATCGAGATCGCGGCGCTGGTCACCGACGCCGATCTGAACATCCTCGGCGACGGCGTGGACGTGGTGATCCACGCCGACGACGCCGCCCTCTCGGCGATGGGTGACGTGGTGACCGAAATGCACTCGCGCTCCGGGCTGATCGACGAGGTGCGGGCATCCACCGTCGACCTGGCAACCGCCGAGGCGATGGTGCTCGACTACATCGGCCAACACGTCAAGCAACCCAAGACGGCGCCGCTGGCCGGAAACTCGATCGCCACCGATCGCGCGTTCATCGTGCGCGACATGTCCGCCCTGGACACGTTTCTGCACTACCGCATGATCGATGTGAGTTCGATCAAAGAGCTCTGCCGGCGCTGGTACCCGCGGATCTACTTCGGCCAGCCGGTGAAGGGACTCGCCCACCGCGCGCTGGCCGACATCCATGAATCTATCCGCGAATTGCAGTTCTATCGGCGCACCGCGTTCGTCTCCCCGCCGGGCCCACCTACCAGCGAAATCGAGGCGGTGGTCGCCGCCCTGGACGGCGGAAAAGACGCACCGGGACCAAGCGATTCGGCCAGCGCGCCGCCGAGCCGCTAGTATCAACAGTCGCTGCTCGTGCGGGCCTGCGGCCGGCACACAGCCGTGGTGGGTGTAGTTCAGTTGGTAGAGCGTCAGGTTGTGATCCTGAATGTCGCGGGTTCGAGTCCCGTCACTCACCCCACTGGTCAGGGAGCATCACCGCTCCCTGACCTTTTACGGTGGTAGCGACTCCGCGCACCGCTGTTGCACCCGTGAGTGGAAAGCCTTGAACAGACAACGCCGCGCCTCGCCCACGACGCGAGCAACCAAAGCCGCCGTCGCAGCGCTGGCGCTGTTGCTGATGGGCTGCGGCGGGTCGAGCCACACGGCGACTACGGTCATATCGACGCGGCCGGCGGAAACCAAAACGGTGACGAAGACCGTCACCCCGCCGCCACCGCCGGGACCGAAGACGTCCATCGAGGCCAACGGCACCTACATCGTCAACAAGGAGATCGCGGCGGGCACCTATCGCACCGACGGCGGCAAATACGGCTGCTATTGGGCGAGACTGCGCAGTTTCGACACCAACGACATCATCGACAACAACGTCGGCGACGGCCCTCAGGTGGTTCGGATCATGCCGACCGACACCGCGTTCATGACCCGAAGTTGCGGGAGCTGGCACAAGATCGACTGACCGATCCGGTCAGGTATTGGCGTTGCCCGCCTTCCACTGTGGCCACGGGATGTTCCAGTCGCCCAGCCCCTCGGTGCCCGGCAGCGTCGGCCCCACGGTGTGCACCACCTCGACGATGTCACCGCTTTTGCTGTGGTCGTAGAACCATTCGGCATTGCTGGGACTGACATTCAGGCATCCGTGGCTGGTGTTGGTGTGGCCTTGGGCGCCGACCGACCACGGCGCGGAGTGCACAAAGACTCCGCTATAGGACATCTGGGTGGCCCAGTCGACTTCGGTGCGATATCCGTTGGGCGAGTTGACCGGAACCCCATAGGTCGAGGAATCCATGATCATGTGTTTGAACCGCGCACCAATGATGTAGACGCCGTTGGCCGTTGGCGTGCTGTCCTTGCCCATCGACGTCGGCATGGTCTTGACGACGTCACCGTTGACCCGCACGGTCACCGTCTTCGTGGTGTCGTCGGCGGTCGAAATCACCTCGTCACCAATGATGAAGTGCGTCTTGACGTTGTCCTCACCGAACATCCCGTCGCCCAGATCCACCCCGTAGGTGTTGACAGCCACGTCGATGGCGGTCCCCGGCTTCCAGAAATGTTCTGGGCGCCAACGCACTTCGCGATTGGTGAGCCAGTAGAACGCACCCTCCACCGGCGGGTTCGTGGTGATGGCGATGGCTTTCTGGGCCGCGGCCCGGTCCGCGATGTTCTCGTCGAAGCGGATCGCCACCGGCTCGCCGATGCCCACCACCTCGCCGTCGACCGGGCTGACGTAGGGCATGGTCAGGTGGGCCGGTGAACTGGTCGCGAAGGTCATCTGCTTGTTGGTCGCGCCGCCCAGCCCGGTCGCCTTGACATTCAGCGTGTAGCGCCTGTTGTAGCCGAGCTGCTCGGTGGTGGACCAGCGCAGCGCGTCGGGGCTCAGCTTCCCGCTGATCGACCTGCCGTTTTCGTTGACCATGGTGACCGACGCAAGCACGCCGTTGGCGACGCTCACCGTCACCGGTGCATCGACCGTCACGCCGACGGCGCCGTCAGTCACCGACGAGGTGAGCTTGGGGACCAGCAGGTCGGCGAACGGGGTGCCCTTGTCGAAGATGACCTTCGCCGGCGCGGCTGTGTGGTCGCCACCGCAGGCGACCGCAAACACAGCAACCGTGACGACCGCGGCTGCCAGCCACGATCGGCGTACCCGCAAAGGCGTCATCCAGCGACCTTCCATTCAATTCTTGAAGTCGGTCACCGCTGACCTAGCTGCAGGCATTCTAAAGGGTTTTGCCGGCTCCACACGCCCACACCGGCCCGGGCGGCCGATCGGTGTCTCCGCCGCAATGAGTTCGTCACTCAGGCAAGGTCAGCGGCGTCACGGTAGGCCCACTACGCAGGCTGGCCGGCTTCCTCGTGACGCCGCGCCTCGACCCTGTCGCGGGTCGCGCCGGCCTCGACGCGGGCGAGTTTGATGATGGCCGCGGTCATCACCACCGCGGCCGCCGCCAACGCGATCAACCCGGCGCGACCGGTGTTCAGCGTCTCGCCCAGGACGACGACGCCCAGCACCGCCGCGACGACCGGCTGTGACATCTGCAGGGTGGGCATGGACGCGGTCAGCGGCCCGGCCCGAAATGCCGCCTGGCTCCACACCACACCACCCAGCGCGACCAGGATGCAGGCATACAGCTCGGGGGTCCGAGTCACCACCGCCACGCCGTCGCCGAGCCGCGCGACGACCTCCCTGGTGAGCGCCGCAAAGACGCCCCACAGCGCCCCCGACACGAAGGCGAACAGCACGGCGGCCACCGCGCCGCCCCGAATGCGGCCGGCCACCACACAGCCGATCAGGAGCGGCCCCAAGACGATGGCCACCAACGCCCAGATTCTCAGCGATGCGCCGCTATGACCGGCTTGCGGATTGCCGACGACGACCACCACTGTCACCGCGGCCGTCAACAGCGCGGCCCACACCCATTCGCCGCCGGTGACGGCGCGGTGCGACAACCTGGCGTCGAGGGGCAACGCGAACAGCACCGAAAACATCAGCAGCGCCTGGACCAGTAACACCGACCCTTCGCCCAGGGCCGCCACTTGCAACGCGATGCTCGCCGCCAACAGCAGCGTGCCCCACCACCACCGCTGGCTGCGAAGCAAATTGGCGAACAATTCGACGGAGCCCACCCGGTCGGTGATGCGCTGCGCCGCGCGTTGCTGCAGCACGTCGCCCGTGGCAATGCACAGCGCGGCACTCAACGCGAGGAGAGCGGCGATATCCGTTCGGCCCATGGGGATTTCTCCGTCCTGTCCGGCACTGGTGACACGGGGCTAATCGAAAGACGACGCCTCACAACGTAAGTCGTCATGTCAACCGCGCCCGGTCGTGGCCTTGGTGGGCCACCTTCTGATCAATGCCCGCCCTGCGTTGGGTGCGTCGCGAACCCAGCGGCCCCGCCCCACCGCGATCTCGCCGTCCTCGCCGGTCGCGGACCGTTCCCGCAACCGGACCAAGGGTCGGGGTGCCCACCACGTCCAGCGGCCCAGCAGGTGGATGAACGCGGGAACCAGAACCATGCGCACCAGGGTGGCGTCGACGAGCACGCCGAGCGTGAGGCCCAAACCCAGCATGCGCATGAACGACACGTGTGCCGGGATCAGCGCGGCGAACGAAATCGACATCACCACTGCGGCGGTCGTGACGACCCGGCCGATGCCGGCGATGCCCAGCGCGGTGCTCTCGGCGGTGGCCGCGCGGGCCTCGGCCGCGGTCGGCGGCGTCTCCCGGATGGCCTGCGAGGCCAGCCAGTACTCGTGGATGCGCGAGACAAGAAACACCTCGTAATCCATGGCCAGCCCGAAGGCGATGCAGAACAGCAGCACGGGGATGTTCGCGTTCAAGGTCCCGTTGGGGGTGGTCCCCAGGGCGCCCAGGTGACCGTCTTGGAAGATCCACACCATCGCGCCGAACGCCGCGGTCAGCGACAACACGTTGCACACCAGCGCCTGCAGCGGCAGCACCGCGCTGCCGGTCAGCAAGAACAGCAGCGCGAACGTGATAACGGTGATCAGACCGAACACGATCGGCAGTCGCTTCGTGATCGCGTCGACGCTGTCGCGGTTGATCTGCGCCAGCCCGGTCATCTCCACCGAACGCCCGGCCGGGCCCGCGACCTGATGCAATCGGTCGAGTTGGGTGTTCGAGGCCTGCGAATACAGCGGCGCGGTGGTGGAGACCGTCAAGAACGCGCTGCCGTTGGCCACGCCAGTGGGCCCGACGGGCGGCCCCAGCCGATTCCCACCGGCGAACGTCCCGGCCGGTGCGCTGACCGCGGACACGTCGGGCACGCGCGACAGCTCGGCGGCGTACCGCTGCAGGTCGGCGGGGGTCACGCCGCGGGCGTCGGGCACGACGACGGACACCCCGGTGCCGAACCCGTTCGCGAAGTCGTTGTCCAGCATGTCGGCGACCTGGCGCGCCGACGCGGATTCGGGGAGCACGCGCTCGTCCGGGAAGCCCCACTTCACGCCCAGGAACGGCGCCCCCAGCAACAGCAGCAGCGCGACGACGCTCAGGCCGACCGGCATGGCGTGGCGCAGCACGTACCGGGTGGACCGGTACCAGAACTGCGCCTCGAGCGGCTGGTGCGCGTAGTCGCGGAACGACCGCTGCCCGTGCAGGATGCGATGCATCACCCGTCGGGCGTCCAGCACATGCAGCCGCGGCCCCAACAGCACGATCGCCGCCGGCGTGACCACCACCGCGGCGATCGCCACGATGATCGCGGTGACCACGATCGTGTAGGCCGACGATTTCAAGAAATACATCGGGAACAGCGCCATCACCGCCATCGACAGCCCGACGGTCGTGGCCGAGAACAGCACGGTCCGCCCGGCGGTGGCCATGGTGCGGTAGAGCGCCCGGTCCCGGTCCTCGGTGCGGGCCAACTCCTCGCGGTAGCGGGTGATGATCAGCAGGTTGTAGTCGATGGCCAGGGCCAGGCCCATGGCGATGCTCAGGTCCAGGGCGTACGTCGACACGTCGGTGGCAAACGTGAGCAACCGCAACACCGACATGGTGCCGACGATGGCCAAGAGGCCAAGGACGATCGGTAGCGTCGCCGCGACCACACCTCCGAGCACCCAGACCAGGACCGCGAAGCTCAGCGGAATCGCGATGGACTCCATCAACAGCAGATCCCGCTGGTTCTGGCCGTTGATCTGCGCGTATGCCACGGCCATGCCCCCGGCCCGCACGGTGACGCCGTCGCGATCGTGCACCAGGTTCTCGGTGAGCGTGCTGGCGTACTTCTGCGCGTCGTTCTCGCCGCCTTTCAGGCCGGCGACGATCATCCCGGATTTGTTGTCCTTGCTGACCAGCTGGGCCGCGGCCTGCTGCCGATCGGGTGGCATGGTCCACGCTGAGGACACATTGAGCACCCACGGCGATCGTTTCAGCTGGTCCACGATGTCGGTGGCGACCCGGCGCGCCTGATCGCTGCGGACGCCGTCGGGAGCCGTCACCACGACCAGCATCTGCTGATCGGTTTGGTTGAACTTGTCGCGCAGGACCTCGGTCGCCCGCGCGGACTCCGACGTCGGGTCCTGGAAGCCGCCGCCGGAAAGGCTGTTGACCACCGGAAGCCCGAAGATCGCCGCCCCCACCAGCACCAGGAAGGCGATCCCGATGATGCGGCGCGGCGCGGCGATGGCAAGCCGGGTGATTACCTGCAGCATGGCGTATCGCCTACCCGAAACGACGCCTTTTGACCCGCCTCAACACCGATTGTCCGGGTGGGGCCGGGTTGCATCGGTGTTCGAATGGCCGGCCCTTGAGGTTTGACCTTCTGGTACCCGGGTATCGGACGTAAAAGCACACTTAGCACGTGGATTCGGTGTGCGCAGTGCCGGTTTGCCTGGGCTACAAGCGGATTGGATGTGCAAATGAACGCGACGGACGACGGCACCAACATTCGGCATCCAACCGAAGAGGACTGGCAGGCTGTCTTTGAAAATCAGGCCCGCACGTTCGGCGATCCGGTGGGCCCGGAGGATCTCGAAGCGTGGAAACGCCGGGTCAGCCTCGACGACATTCTCATCGCCGAGGACGTCTCCGATCCCGAGCGTCCGTTTCTGGTGGGAACGTCGATCATCTACCGCGCGCAGCTCACCGTGCCGGGTGGCGCGAACCTGCGAGCCGCGTGGCTGACGATGATCGCCGTCGCGTCAACGCATCAGGGTAAGGGACTTTGGGCCCAGCTCAGCGCGAAGGGACTCGGAATCCTGTTGGACCGCGGCTATCCCATCGTGTGCGGCGTTCCGACGCAGACAGCGATGTACGACGGCTTCGGCGCCGGGGTGGCCAGCTATAGCCACACCTATTCGATCGACCGCCGCTTCGCGAAGCTGCGGGCCGCGCCGGCCGGCATCCGGGCGCGCGAGGTCAACGCCGCTGAGGCGAAACGTCACCTGCCCGAAATTTACGAACGATGGTGTGCCGCAACCAATGGCGCGATCACCCGGGACGACGCGTGGTGGACCGACTACATGGACGACAGGGAAACCCAGCGGGGCAACGGGTCGGCGCTGCATTACACGATCCATCCCGATGGCTTCCTGACGTATCGGGTCGTCGGGTCGCAACAGCATGCGTTCCGCCCGCCCCTGGGCACGGTGGTCGTCGAGGACTTCTGCCCCGTCACCGATGAAGCTCACAGTGAGCTGCTGCAGACGCTGTTGGTGCTGGAGATGTTCTACCGCATAGAGATCGACGTGCCGGGCGACGACCCGCTTCCGCTCAAACTCACCGATCAACGCGCCGCGGAGGTCAAGGGTGTGAGCGATTTCCTCTGGGTGCGGATCAACGACGTCCCCGAGGTGCTGGGTGCCCGCACCTACACCGCCGATGCCGACATCGTGCTGGAGGTCACCGACCCGCTTCAGCTCGCGGGTGGACGGTTTCAGCTGCAGACTCGCGGTGGCGCCGGGAAGTGCACGCCCCACGACGGGCCGGCGGACATCGAGATCGGGCTGGCCGACCTGGCCACCATCTACATGGGGGCGCACCGGGCTTCCCAGCTTGCTCGGGCCGGCCGCATCACCGAGGTGCGCACCGGCGCGTTGGGTGAGCTGGACGCGGCGTTCGGCACCGACCGGGCACCTTTCTGCGGGACTGTTTTGTGATGATCGCGTAAATCCCTTGTGCGACGGTGTATTTCGTCGGTGTGCGCGACCGCGCGTCGCAAAGTCGACGCCGGCGAGGCGGCGGCCTGGTCCGGCAAGGGCGAACTCTGTGACCCTCGCCCAGGTGCGGGCAAGCTATCCTGGGAGACGGTCGGGATTTCACTCCGCGGCAGAACGCCTGTTATTGTCGCCTACGCGGTCTCGGCCGACCACAAGCGCCGTTAGCTCAGTTGGTAGAGCAGCTGACTCTTAATCAGCGGGTCCGGGGTTCGAAACCCTGACGGCGCACAGCTCACCGAATATGTCATTGTTCGGCGTCGCCTTCGATTCCGCACTGGCCGGCGGATTGCCGCCAGTGTCTTGGGACTCCCTTTCCAATGGCCCCCGACGCCTTTACCATCGCTGCGACGCCGTTTTTCCAAAGGGGACCTGTGAAAACTGAGCTGAAGTGGGTCGAACCCCACGAGGGCCACTTCCACGCCAACATCGATGACCGCAGCGAATACCGCGTCCACGCGGTCTCCACGGGCGGCTTCCGCGCCGAACGGGTCGACGACGGCCTCGTGCACCACGATCTCGGCCGGGCAGCCGACTCCGCCGAGGCGCAGGCGATCTGCCAGGACCTGCACACGCGGGCGATGCGGCGCGCGGCGTGGGAGGCGTACATGGCCGAAAACGACCCGCCCGGGTGGGAGTAGCCGGCGCGGCTGATCAGCCTCGGCAAGCCAGTTGCCGTCGTATCCCCCCGCAAAAGCCTTTCGTACAGGTAATTTCTTGCTGGCACCGATCGGTATGAGAAGCGCCGATGGGTCCCTTTGAGACAAGCTGCGTCGAAGGAGCTGCGATGGGGTTCATCCGGCCCAATCTGCCCGTCGTCGACGTGGCCGAGTGGAGCGCACGACCACGCGCCGAACGGATCGTCCCGATGGCGCGCCACATCGCCCAGCACGGGTTCGGCACCCCGCTGGTGATGCACGTGATGTACGGCGTGAAGATCGCGCTGTACATCCTGGGCGGCTGGCTCTTCGCGTGGTCGACGCGGGGTATCGGAAGCTTCACCCAGGTCGACGCCTGGTGGACGGAGCCGATCGTGTTCCAGAAGGCCGTGCTCTACACGATGCTGTTCGAAGTCGTCGGGCTCGGATGCTGCTTTGGGCCGCTCGCCGGGCGCTACTTCCCGCCGATGGGTTCGATCCTGTACTGGCTGCGACCGGGCACCATCCGGTTGCCGCCCTGGCCTGATCGGGTGCCGCTGACCAAGGGCAGTAACAGAACTCCCTTCGACGCGTTGCTCTACGGCGTCTTGCTGGTGCTGCTCCTGGTCGCGCTGGTGTCCGACGGCACCGGCCCGATTCCCGCCCTGGACGCGGCGATCGGCGTGTTACCGCGGTGGCAGACCGTCGCAATCCTGGCGGTCCTGGCGGCAATCAGCTTGCGCGACAAGGTAATTTTCCTGGCGGCGCGCGGCGAGGTGTATGCACCGTTGGCGCTGACGTTTCTGTTCGCCGGGGCGGACATCGTCGTCGGCGCCAAGGTCGTCTTCATGGTGATCTGGCTAGGCGCGGCGACGTCGAAGCTCAACAAGCACTTCCCGTTCGTGATCTCGACGATGCTGGCGAATAACCCGTTCATCCCGTCGGGGCCGCTCAAACGCTCGATGTTCAAGCGCTATCCCGACGACCTGCGGCCCAGCGCGCTGGCGGGCTTCATCGCCCACTTCTCGACCGCGGTCGAAGGGCTGGTACCGCTGGCGCTGCTGTTCTCCCACGGCGGCTGGCCGACGGCGCTGGCCGCGTTCGTGATGATCGTGTTCCACCTCAACATCCTGCTGGCCTTCCCGATGGGCGTGCCGCTGGAATGGAACGTGTTCATGATCTTCGGGGTGCTGTGGCTGTTCGTCACGCACGCGCAGCTGGGTCTGTCGAGCGTCGCGAACCCGTGGCCGATCGCCATCCTGTTCGTGGTGATCGCCGGGACCGTCGTCGCGGGAAACCTCTACCCGCGCAAGGTCTCCTTCCTGCCCGGCATGCGCTACTACGCCGGCAACTGGGACACCACGCTGTGGTGCGTCCGCCCGTCGGCCGACGAGAAGTTCCGGGTCGGCTCCCGCGCGCTCGGCCCGATGCAGCACCTGCAGCTCGAACGGTTGTATGGCAGCAAAGAGGAAACCCTGGTCCCGCTGCACCTCGCGCTCGCGTTCCGCGGCATGAACACCCACGGACGCGCGCTGCTCACCCTGGCGCACCGCGCGATGGCCGACCACGACGAGGACGACTACAACCTGTGCGAGGGCGAAGTCCTGTGCTCAATGGTGCTCGGCTGGAACTTCGGCGACGGGCACATGCACAACGAGTGCCTCATCGAGGCGCTGCAGCAACGGTGCGGATTCGAACCCGGCGAGGTGCGGGTGGTGATCCTCGACGCCCAGCCCTTCCACCGACAACGGCAGGAATACCGGCTGGTCGACGCGGCGACGGGCGAGTTTGAACGCGGCTACTGCGACGTCGCCGACATGGTCGTGAATCAGCCCTGGGCCGACGACATTCCGGTGTACGTCCAGAGCGACCGCGTCAGCGGTTCCTGACGCGACGCACCGTCACCACCACGACGAGGGCCCCGACCCCGGCCAGCGACGCCAGCACCACAGGTTTCTGCACGAACCCGATCACCCGGGCTCTGAGGTCGTCGGCGAGGCGCCGCGGGTTCGCCCGCTCGGCGAGGGAGTCGACGGTGGTCGCCAGCTGGTCACGGGCGACGTCGATGTCTCGCTTGATGGCTTCGGGGTCGCGGTCCGCCACTGTGTCCTCCAAGTCGCCCACTATCCGGCTCATGCACCTGCCCGAACTACCCTAGATCAGCTGGCGGTAACCCCGACGCTCCGGTGAACAGAAAGGGACCCACCTTGACCGAGACCACGCGGCTTGCACCGGGCGACAAAGCGCCCTCTTTCAGCCTGCCCGACGCCGACGGCAACAAGGTATCGCTGGCCGACTACAAGGGGCGCCGGGTCATCGTGTATTTCTACCCGGCCGCCTCGACTCCCGGGTGCACCAAGCAGGCGTGCGATTTTCGGGACAGCCTGGCCGAGCTCAGCGGTGCCGGCCTCGACGTCATCGGGATCTCCCCCGACAAGCCGGAGAAGCTCGCCAAGTTCCGCGACGCGGAGGGGCTGACGTTCCCGCTGCTGTCCGATCCCGACCGCAAGGTGCTGACGGCGTACGGCGCCTACGGCGAAAAGCAGATGTACGGCAAGACGGTCACGGGCGTCATCCGCTCCACGTTCGTGGTCGACGAGAAATGCAAGATCGCTGTCGCGCAGTACAACGTCAAGGCCACCGGCCACGTCGCCAAACTGCGCCGCGACCTGTCGGTCTAGTCAGTCGCCGATGACGGCGGCCCCGGTGTACTCGGTGATCGGCCGCGCGATCCCCTGTTCGTCGCAAGCCCGCTGCAGCTTCTCCAGCGTCTCGTCGATCCCCGGGCCAAGCCGCCGGCCGGGGGTGAAGGTCGCGGGAAGGTGCTGCATGCCCTGGATCACGCCGATGGTCGGATAGTGCACGGTGCCGTCGGGGTCGCAGCGGTAGTCGGGCATCCGCTCGAGGACCGCCGTGAGCATCGACTTGAACACAATCCGCGCGACATTGGAGCCGATGCAGCGGTGGACGCCGAGCCCAAAGCTGAAGTGCCGGTTGTTCTTACGACCGAGGTCCAATCGATGCGGATCGGGGAACACCGCGGGATCGCGGTTTGCCATCGCCCAGGACAACCACAGTCGATCGCCCTCCTTGAACTGCGTGCCCGCTATTTCGAGATCGGCGGCGATCGTGCGACCGTCCCCTGGAGCGGGCGTGAAGAAACGCAGGAATTCCTCGGTCGCCGAGGCGAGCAACGTTTCCGATTCCCGCCTCAGCAGTTCGCGCTGCTCGGGATTTTCGCCTAGCCATTCGAGTGCGTGCGCGGTCAACGCCGTCGTCGTGTCGAAACCTCCGCCGATGATCAGGCCGAGCATTCCGAGCAATTCGGCGTCGGGGGCGGGTTCGCCGTCGATCTTCAGCCTCGCTAAAGCGTCCACAATTCCGGGTCGCGGGTTCTCGCGAATCTCGAGGAGGTGGTTGAACAGGTCCATCCCCATCGCCATCGTCTGCTCCAAAACCCTTGGGGCGTCCGGGGAATCGGCGGGAGTATAAACATTGGCGTGGGCCGGCTCGCAATAGAGCTGCCACTTCTTCAGCGGAACGCCCATGATCGCCAGTGTCAGGACGGCGGGCACCACGTTCGCGAGATCGTCGACGAAGTCGATCCGCCCGGCTTCGATCTTCTCGTCGATGCTCGCCCGCACGATCTCGTCGACAAACGGCTTCCAGCGCTTGATGGCTGCCGGCGACATGTAGGGGTTGAGGATGCTGCGGTAGGCGGAGTGCTCTGGTTCGTCCATCTCGAGCATTCCGCCGCGGACGCCGGTGCCCTGCGGCAGCGTGGGAATGGTGATGCCTTTGTAGCCGGTGCCTTCGCCGGTCACGTCGTGGTCGTTGGACACGTGCGGGCATCGAGCGAGCTCGAAGACTTCCCGGCTGCCCGCCGCCACCCAATGCCCGTCGTAGGTGTCGGTCCACGCCACCGGGCACCTGGCGTGCATCTCCTCGGTGATCGCGGTGAACCGCTCGCGGTACTCCGGGGTGTGGCGATCGAAGTGGTAACGGTTGTTCTTGGTGTGCGTGGTGCCGGTCAGGGTGTCTTCCGTACTCACGGTGCGTCTCCTGCGGACGAGTGGCTGCCTATAGAAGGAGTATGCGGCGAGACTGTCGGTCTCGTTAAGCATTCCGGCGGGCGAGTTTTCCCCTAGGCCAGGTTGGCCAGCAACAGCGCCTCGCTGATCGCCGCGCGCTCCAGCACCCCCAGGTGCAGGCTCTCGTTGATGCTGTGTGCCTGGGTCCCCGGGTCCTCCACGCCGGTGACCAGGATCTTCGCCTGCGGAAAGGCGGCAGCGAACTCCGCGATGAACGGGATCGAGCCGCCCATGCCCATGTCGATGGGCTCGGCATCCCACGCCCGCCGGAACGCCGCGCGGGCCGCGTCGTAGACATCGCCGCTGGCCTCGATGGCGTACGGCTCGCCGATGTCGCCGCGGGTGACGCTGACGTGCGCGCCCCAGGGGGCGCGGCTTTGCAGGTGGTCGGTCAAGGCGTCCAGGTGCGCGGCGGCGTTGCCGCCGGGTGCCACGCGCATGCTGATCTTGGCCCGCGCCCGCGGGATCAGCGTGTTCGACGCCTTCTCGATGGGGGTGGTGTCGATGCCGATGACCGTCAAAGCGGGTTTGGCCCACAGCCGCTGCGGCACGGAGCCCGAGCCGATCTCGGACACTCCCTCGAGCAGACCGGAGTCGGCGCGGACCCGCTCGGGCGGGTAGTCGGGGTAGTTCAGCGCGGCGATGTCCGTTTCGTGCAGGCCTGCCACGGCCACGTTGCCGTCGTCGTCGTGCAGGCTGGCCAGCAGGCGCACCAGGACGGTGAGCGCGTCGGGCACCACCCCGCCCCATAGTCCAGAGTGCAGCCCGTGGTCGAGGGTCGCGACCTCGACCACGCAGTCGACCAAGCCGCGCAGCGACACGGTCAGCGCCGGGGTGTCGGCGCTCCAGTTGTCCGAGTCGGCGATGACGATCACGTCGGCGGCCAGCGTATCCCGGTGGGCGGCAAGCAATTGGGCAAGCGAGGGCGAACCGGATTCCTCTTCGCCTTCGACGAAAACCGTCACACCGACGGGCGGCCGGCCGCCGTGCGCCCGAAAGGCCGCCAAATGCGTTGCGATACCGGCCTTGTCGTCGGCGCTGCCGCGGCCGTAGAGCCGCCCGTCACGTTCGGTGGGCTCGAACGGTGGCGACGTCCACTGGCCGCGGTCGCCCTCGGGCTGCACATCGTGGTGGGCGTACAGCAGCACGGTCGGCGCGCCGGGCGGTGCGGGATGGCGCGCGATGACCGCGGGCGCTCCGCCCTCGCTGACGATCTGCACATCGCCGAAACCGGCCTGGGACAACAGATCCGCCACCGCCTGGGCGCTGCGGTGCACCTCGGACCGGCGGCCGGGGTCGGCCCACACGGATTCGATGCGCACCAGGTCTTCCAGGTCGCGCCGCACCGACGGCAGCACCGCGCGGACGCGCTCAGCCAGATCGCTCATGTCTTCCTCCTACGCGCACGCCGTCGAGTGTGAGGGCTAGGTACGAAAACCGGCGTGAATTCGTTCATGGGGCCCACACTCGGTGACAGCGGTAGGCGCCTACGTCGTCTCCAGGATGGCCACCGCGGCGGCGGTGCCCCCCTCGTGCGTCAGCGAGACGTGAATGATCACATCGGCCAGGTGTTTGGCGATGTCGCCGCTCAATCGCACCCGGGGCCGCCCCCACATGTCGGTGACCACCTCAATGTCGCGGTGGATGTCCTCGGGCAGCACGGGCCGCTGCGCGAACCGAGACCCCGACCAGGCCTTGATCACCGCCTCCTTGGCGGCCCAGCGGGCCGCGAGGTGACGCGCCGCCGACGAACTCTTGTCCGAGGCGTCGCGGCGCTCACCCGGGGTGAACGTCTCGGCGAAGACAGTTCCCGGCTGGTCGACCTGCTCGGCGAAATCAGGAATGGACACGAGATCGATGCCTACTCCGACGATCGCCACGCACCGACCTTAGCCGACGTAAAGATCGTCTTCGCCCAGGCGGGCGTCGGCGTTGAGCAACATCGTCGCCTCCTGACGCTTCTCCGGCTCGTCGTGGTTGAACCGTCGGTCAGCCGGCTTTTCGTACATCGGACGCCCACCGGCGATCGCGGAAGCCAGCCGGCGCTGACCGGCCAGCATGCGCTGCTCGGCCCGCTTGCGGTAGCCGTCCCGATCCGCCGGGTCCAGCGCGGCGATGAACGCCTCGGGGTGCACCAACGCGATCAAGCCCGACACGTGGCCGAAGCCGAGGCTGGTCACCAGACCGGCCTTGAGCGGGAACTTGCCGCGCAGGTCCAAAGCCTCACGCACCCAGACGAAGTGACCGGCGGTGGCCAGCTCGTCGTCGACGCAATCCAGGCTGCGGTTGGGCGGGATGACGCCGTCACGCAGCATCTGGCACAGGCCCATCAGCTGGAACGCCGCCGCGCCACCCTTGCTGTGACCGGTGAGGGTCTTCTGGCTCACCACGAACAGCGGGTTACCCGGTGACCGGCCCATCGAGTCGGCCAGCCGCTCGTGCAGCTCGGTCTCGTTGGGGTCGTTGGCCAGCGTCGAGGTGTCGTGCTTGGACACGACCGCGATGTCGTCGGCTCCCACGCCCAGCTTGGCCAGCGAGCGGGCCAGCACCGAGTCCTTGCCACCGCGCCCGGCGCCGAGGCCGCCGAGCCCGGGTGCCGGGATCGAGGTGTGCATACCGTCGGCGAAGCTCTGCGCGTAGCCGACCACGGCCAGCACCGGCAATCCCATCTTGGCCGCCAGCGCACCGTTGGCCAGCAGGATGGTGCCACCACCCTGGGCTTCCAGGAACCCGAGGCGCCGCCGGTCGTTGGCGCGCGAGAACTTCGAATCGCTGATGCCCTTGGCCCTCATCATCTCGGTGTCGGCGGTGGCCGCCATGTCACCGAAGCCGATGATGGCCTCCAGGGTCAGATCGTCGAACCCGCCGGCGACCACGAATTCGGCCTTGCCGAGCCGGATCTTGTCCACGCCCTCCTCGACCGACACCGCGACCGTCGCGCAGGCCGCGACCGGGTGCACCATCGCGCCGTAGCCACCGACGTAGGACTGCATGACGTGGGCCGCAACAACATTCGGCAGCACCTCCTGCAGGATGTCGTTCGGCTTGGCGCGGCCCAGCAAGTTGCCGTGGTACATGGTCTGCATCGAGGTCATGCCGCCCATGCCGGTGCCCTGCGTGGAGGCCACCAGGCTCGGGTGCACCCAGCGCAGCAGCTCGGTCGGGGTGAAGCCCGAGGACAGGAACGCATCGACGGTGGCCACAATGTTCCACAGCGCCACCCGGTCAATGGAATTGGCCATGTCCGGGGTGATGCCCCACACCGTCGGGTCGAACCCGGTGGGGATCTGCGCGCCGACGGTCCGGGACAGCTTGGTCTTCCGCGGAACCCGGATCTCGGTGCCGGCCTTGCGGATCACCTCCCAGTCGCCGGAGTCCGGCACCGGCCGGGCCACGGTGTGCTCGGGATCGAACTCGACGAACGCACGCGCGTCGGCCTCGCTGGACACCACGAACGAGAAGTCCTTGTCGAGGAAGACACTGACCAGAAGCGGTGAGGCGTGATCGGGGTCGATCGCACCGTCATCCACGAATTCGCGGATTCCGCACCGCTCGACCACGGCGTCGTGGTAGCGATCGACCAACTCCGACTCGTCGACCAAGTCGCCGGATTCGGTGTCGTACCAACCGGGTTGGGGATCGTCCTCCCACTTGACCAGTCCAGTGGTCCAGGCCAACTCCAGCACACCGGCCGCCGACAGCTCGCCGGCCACTTCCATTTCGAAGCGGGTCCGCGACGAACCGTAGGGTCCGAGCTCCGCACCGCCGACGATCACCACCAGGTCGTTCAGGTCGACGTCGAGGTCAGCCCATTCCGGGGGCGGTGCCGGGCTGAAGCCGCGCGGCGGGGACGGCAACGCGGAAATGGCGCCCTCGCGCTCGAGGGCTTCAGGGTCACCGTCATCACCCGAGATGGCCTGCTCGCGGGCTTTGGCGGCCAGCTCGGCCATGTCGAGGTTGGCCTCACCCAGCCCGCCGGTCAGGTCCGCCTTGATCGGCGCGCCGGCGGCCGCCACCTTCGACTCGATGTCGCAGAGGGCCAACAGCATTGCCGCCATCTCGTCGGTCGAGTAGGTGGTGACACCGGCCTCCTCGACCGCGTCGACGATGGCGTCGTTGTGACCCATCAGTCCGGTGCCGCGGGTCCAGCCGATCAGCGCGTGCGCCAGGCTGACCCTTGCCGCCCACGAGGATTCGGCGTGCCAACGGCTCACCAACGCGTCCAGCGCCGACTTGGCTTCACCGTAGGCGCCGTCCCCGCCGAACATTCCGCGGTTCGGTGAGCCGGGCAGCACGACGTGCAGCCGCGACGCGATGTCGCGCTCGGCGCCGATCTTCGACAGCCCGCCGATCAACCGCTGCACCGCCCACAGCAGGACCTTCATCTCCATCTCGGAGCGAGAGCCGGCCTCCGACAGGTCACCGGCCACGCGCGGTGCGGCGAACGGGAACAGCAGCGTCGGAGTCTGCGCGTCCTTGATGTGAATCGACTGCGGCCCAAGGCTTTCGGACTGCTCGGTGCCAACCCACTCGACCAGCGCGTCGATGTCGGAGTAGGACGCCATGTTGGCGGCGACCACCCACAGCGCCGCGCCGTAGCGGGCATGGTCGCGATACAGGCCCCGATAGAACGCCAGCCGCTCGTCGTCGAGCTTCGACGTCGTGGCGATGACGGTGGCGCCGCCGTCGAGCAGTCGCGCGGCGACCGATGCGGCGATCGAGCCCTTGGAGGCGCCCGTCACCACGGCGACTTCGTTTGCGTAGGGGCCCGGATCCGGATTCTCGGCGCCGGCCGCGATCCGGCCGAACAACGACGCGTGGATCTGCCGGCCCGTGGACAGGGCTCTGCCCTGCCACCAGGTGGCCTGGGTGGCCACGACATGGCCTGCGCCCTCGAACCTTTCGGACAGACTCACCCACCGGGCGTCGATGTCGCCCTCGTCGGTCAGCCACAACTTGACCAAATCTTCGCGGGCGCTGGCCCACCGGTCGTCGAACAGCACAGCCTTCTTCGGCTCGAACACCGGCGCGACCAGACGTGGCCAGTCCGCACCGAGTTCGGCCGTCACCAGGTCGATGAGCTCGGCATCGGTGGCGGCCGGCGACGCGCTGACCGGGTCGTCGAGGCCCAGTTGGTTCAGCACGAGGCGGGCCGCCGAGGCGAGCACGCCGTCGCGGCCGGTGATCTGGGCGGTGAATTCGCCCAGGGCGGCCGCGTCGATGGTCGCACCGCCGCCGCCACCGCCCGACGACGGCAGCGCCACCGCGATGCCGTGACGCGCGGCGACGGAAGCGACCGCGGCATCAATGGCCTTGTCGACGGCCGCGGTGTCGGCCAATGCGCCCTCGTGCAGGTGACCCATGGCGCCGCCACGGACACTGGTGCCCTCGCGGGTTCCCAGCGCGACCTCGACCGTGACGTGCTTGGCCCAGCCCTCGCCCAGCTCCCAGGTCTTCTTGACCCGCTCGGCGATGGCGGCGGGCCGCTTACCGGACGGCCCCAGCACCGTGCGCAGCTGGTCGTTGATCGCGTCGGAAAGCACTGGGCCGTAGGGCTTGTAGGTGCGTGCCAGCTTGCTCACCTGGGCGCGCAGGCCGGCCAGGTCGGCTTCGGCGGCGCCGTCGATGGCACCGAGGTTCAACTCCGAACCCAGATCGACCAGCAGCTGGTTGCGCCGCGACGAAGCACCGTCGGTGATGGATTCGATGGAGTCCAGTTCCTCGATCTGGTCGATGCGCATCTTGGCCGACAGCGCGATCAACGCCAAAGTGGCGTCGGCGGCGTCGAATCCGATGTCGTCGGGGCGCGGAGCACCCGACGGAGCAGCGGCGGGAGCCGCTGCGGCGGCCGGTGCGACATCGGGCGTGAGCGCACCGTCCGATGAGGCCGGAACGGCCGAATCGGAATCCAGCTCGGCCTCGACCTCCGGCTCGGGATCGGTGTCGGTGGCGAACAGCACCGCGGCGTCGCGCTCGGCGTTGAGCACTTCGACTGTGCTGTGCGCATATTCGGGCAGCTTGAGGGTGTTGGTCGCGAGTCCCGCCACCGTCGGTGCGGACTTCACACCGATCTCGACGAACCGCTCCACACCCAGACCGCCGGCGGCCTCCTCGGTGAACAGCAGGTCCTGGGTCTCTATCCAGCGGACCGGGCTGGCGAACTGCCAGGCCAACAGCTCGATCAACACGATGCGCGCCATCTCGATGCGACGCTCGGCCAGCCAGGTGTCGTAGTCGGCGAGGATCGGGTCGAGCGGCTCGGCCGGCACCAGGTCGCGGATCTCCTGGATGAAGTCGCGGTCCAGGGTGAACGGGCGGGGTACCAGGTTGGGGATGTAGCGCCCGATGATGACGTCGGGATCCTTGTCGCGCGGCATGACTCGGTCGAGCGAACGCCGAAATTCGGCCACCCCGACTCGCAACACCCGCGAGTGGAAGGGCACGTCGATGCCGGGCACCAGGATGAAGGACCGCTTGCCGCCGGTGATCTCGCGACGCCGCTCCACCTCTTCTTCCAGCGCCTCGAGCCCGCGCACCGTGCCGGCGATCGCATACTGCGACCCGCGCAGGTTGAAGTTCACGATCTCCAGAAATTCGCCTGTGCTCTCGGCGATTCCGGCGACAAATCCCGGGACCTCGTCATCCGGGAGGTCGATCTGCGAAGGCCGAATCGCCGCCAGCCGGTAGTTGGACCGGCCCATCTCGTCGCGCGGCACGATGTCATGCATCTTCGATCCACGGTGAAATACCGTTTCCAGCAACGCTTCCAGCTCGTAGATGCCCGTCACGCAGGCCAGCGCGGTGTACTCGCCGACGGAGTGCCCGCAGGCGATCGCGTCTTCGACGAAAGCACCCTGCTCGCGCATCTCGGCGACCTGCGCCGCCGCCACCGTGGCCATCGCGACCTGGGTGAACTGCGTCAGGTACAGCACGCCCTCGGGGTGGTTGTAGGGCACACCGCTGGCGACGATGCTGGTCGGATTGTCGCGCACCACGTGCAAGACCGAGAAGCCCAGTGTGTCGCGGGTGAACTTGTCCGCCTTGTCCCACACCTTGCGGGCGGCCTTGGACCGGGCCCGGACGTCCATGCCCATGCCCTTGTGCTGAATTCCCTGGCCGGGGAACGCATAGACGGTGTGCGGGGAAGCCAGGCGCGCCGTTGCCGACATCACCAGGTCCGATCCGATGCGGGCCACGACTTCCAAAACCTCTGCGCCCTGGTCGATTCCGACGCGGTCGACACGGATTGAAACCTCGTCGCCGGGCCGCACCATGCCCAGGAAGCGGGCGGTCCAGCCGATCAGTCGCGCCGGCGGGCGGGCCTGACCGTCGGTGGCCGTCACGGCGTGCTGGGCGGCGGCCGACAGCCACATGCCGTGCACGATGGGCGATTCCAGGCCGGCCAGCAGGGCGGCCGCCCGGTCGGTGTGGATGGGGTTGTGGTCGCCGGACACCACCGCGAACGGACGCATGTCGACCGGTGCGGTGATCGTGACGTCGCGGCGGCGCCGACGCGGAGTGTCGGTCGCGTTCTCCGAGACCGCGCCGCCGGCACGCACCGGGTCGGTCAGTTCGGCCGCACCGGTGCGTCCAAGGATCGCGAAACGCTCGTCGAGGGTGGCGATCACCTGGCCGTCGGTGCCAGCTATGACGACCGAGACCGGGACGACCCGCCCCATGTCGGTGTCAGCGGCCGCCGAAGCCGTTGCGGTGATGCTCAATTGAGCCGGGGCCTTGGGCAGCGCGCCGACCATGTGCGCGGCGTGGTCGAGATGCACCAGGCTGAGCAAGCCCTCCACGACCGGAATGCCGGTGTCGGTGACCGCCGCACCGATCGCCGAGAAGACCGCGGGCCAGCACGGGCCGACCAGGGCGTCGGGGACGGTGGTGAGGCTGGGCGCCAACGGCTCCCCGAACGTGGCCGTGACCCCGGTGTGGTCGGCGACGCGCTCGGGGTCCCAGTCCACCGTGAGGGTGGCCGTCCCGTCGGTGACCGGGGGCATGAACTCCGGTCCGTCGACGCCGGCGGCGATCGCCAGCACCGCACGCATGGCCGTGGCGGCATCGTCGGTGGAGACCACGGGCGTCGCACCGTCAACGGTGTTGGGCGGCAAGGTGAATGGGATATCGACCCACACTCCCGATACCGGGACGCTGAGCACCACACGGTCGTCGTCGACCTCGAGGCGCGACCCGGTGGACGAATGGGTGGCGCGGCGGCTTTCGGGTCCTTCAGAGTCTCCGTGCACCAGCCACTCGGACGGGTCGGCGATCCGATGGACCGGGTTGATCGCGATGCGGCCGGCCCACTGCACGTCGGGGGCGTCCAGCACGACGGCCAGCGGTCCGGTCACATCAGCGCGGCCGGTGCGGCGCGACGTGACGACCGCCGGCTCCATTCCGGCGGCGAGCGCCGCGTGGACGGCAGCCTGCTCGAAGCGGTCCAGCAGTTCACCGACGGGTTCGTCCATTCGGGTGATCCCGGCCACGGCCGCGGTGCCCGGGATGATGCACACCTGGTCGGCGTCGTAGCGAGCGTCATGGGCCTGCCACAGCGAGTCACTTCGCCACCAGCGCCGCACATCCTTGTCGATGACCGGCACGAAGTTGACCGGCTTGCCCAACGTCTTGCACAGGGTGACGAAGAACGGCACGTCGGCGGGGTGCAGTTGGACGGTCTCGGCGTCGGGGTAGCGGTCGACCAGCAGGTCGATTGCCGCCTCGGGGTTCTCCAGCAGGCTTTCGTCGTTGTACAGCGTCTCGATGGGACCGAAATCCTTTGGGTCCAAACGCGCTTCGGCCCGCTGCAGCATCTGCTGGAAACGGTCGCGCCAGGTATCGGCCAGCCAGGGGCTGCCCGGTGCGGCGGTGTCGGCGGTGGAGTCGCCGTCGCCGATGGCCAGCTCGACGTAGCGCTGCAGCCACTGCAGGTAGGTCATCTCGCCGGCGTCGCCGAAGTACGGCTTGGCGGTGGTGGCCATCGCCGCGATGATCTCGTCGCGGCGTTCGGCGACGGCATCGGCGTCCCCGGCAACTTCGTCGAGCAGCCGGCCGCACCGCGAGGCGCTGTTGTCGATCTCGTGAATGTCCGCACCGAGCTGGCTGCGGCTGGATGCCATGCCGCCGGAGGCTTTCCCGGCGCCGATCCACTGGTCGGTGCCCTGGGTTTCCACCAGCATGCGCTTGACCGACGGCGACGTAGTGGCCTCCTTGGCCGCCATCGCCGCGGTGCCGACCAGGATCCCGTCGATCGGCATCAGCGGGAAGCCGTAAGCCTGCGCCCAGCGCCCGGACAGGTATTCGGCCGCCCGCTCGGGCGTGCCGATGCCGCCGCCGACGCAGACGGTGATGTTGGAGCGCGACCGCAATTCCGAGTAGGTCGCCAGCAGCAGGTCGTCGAGGTCTTCCCAGGAGTGGTGGCCGCCGGCGCGGCCGCCCTCGATGTGCACGATCACCGGCTTGGTGGACACCTCGGTCGCGATGCGGATGACCGACCGGATCTGCTCGACGGTGCCCGGCTTGAAGACGACGTGGCTGATACCCACATCGCCGAGCTCCTCGATCAGCTCGACGGCCTCCTCCAGCTCGGGGATGCCGGCGCTGATGACCAGGCCGTCGATGGCAGCGCCGGACTGACGCACCTTTTGCACCAACCGCTTGCCGCCGACCTGCAGCTTCCACAGGTAGGGGTCGAGGAACAGCGCGTTGAACTGGTAGGTGCGGCCGTCCTCCAGCAGCCCGGAGAGCTCCTCGATCCGGTCGGCGAAGATCTCCTCGGTGACCTGCCCGCCACCGGCCAGCTCGGCCCAGTGTCCGGCGTTGGCGGCGGCGGCCACGATCTTGGCGTCGACCGTGGTCGGGGTCATGCCCGCCAGCAGAATCGGCGAGCGGCCGGTTAGCCGGGTGAACTTCGTCGAGAGCTTGACCCTGCCGTCGGGCAGGCGAACCAGCGTCGGGGCGTAGCTCGACCAGGCCCGCGCCACCTCGGGGACGGCTCCGACGGTAAAGAGGTTGCGCTGACCGCCGCGGGTCGCGGCGGGCACGATGCCCACACCGAGGCCGCGGATCACCGGCGCGGTCAGCCGGGTCAGGATGTCGCCGGGGCCCAGGTCGAGGATCCACCGGGCTCCTGCGTCGTTGACACGGGTGATCTCCTCCACCCAGTCGACGGGACGCACCAGAATGGATTCGGTCAGTTCCCGGGCCAGGTCGACGTCCAGGCCCACCTTCTCGGCCCAGTTGCCGACGATGTCGATGCCGTCGGCCAGGCGGGGCGTGTGGAAGCCCACCTCGACTTGCACCGGATCGAACACCGGCGAGAAGACGTCACCGCCGCGCAACTTGTTCTTGCGGTCGGCCTCTTCCTTCTCCGCGATCTGCTGGCAATAGAGCTCGAAGCGGGACAGCTGTTCCGGGGTACCGGTGATGACGACCGAACGGCGGCCGTTGCGGATGGACAGCACGGGCGGCAGCACGGTCCGCACGTCCTGCGCGAACTCGTCGAGCAGCCGGCCGATGCGCTCGGGGTCGGCATTGGTGACCGACACCATCGGCGGGCGGTCGCCCAGCACGGAGATTCCGCGCCGGCGGGCCACCAGCGTCCCGGCCGCACCGATCAGCTGGGCCAACGCCAGCAGCTCGACGTCGCGAGGGCCCCCACCCTTGAGCGCCTCGACGGCGAGCACACCCTGGGAATGCCCGGCGACGGCCACCGGCAGCGTCGCACTCAGATCCATGCCTTGGCGCGCCAGGGCGCGCACGGCCGCGATCTGGGTGAGCAGCACGCCCGGGATCGACACCGCGGCCGAGGTCAGGTGCTTGTTCGACGGGATCGGATCCTCGGCGGCCAGCGCGCGGACCCACGTCAGCGGCTCGAAGCCGATGGGACGCACCACGACCAGCTCTTTTGCCACCGGCTCCAGCAGCAGGTCCACCTCACCGACCAGCGTCGCCAGATCCGATTCGATGCCGGCAGAGGACACCAGTTCTTCGAGGGTCTCCAACCAGGCGCTGCCCTGGCCACCGAAGGCCACGGCATAGGGTTCACCGGCCGCCAGGCGGTCGACGAGAGCATGGGTGTCCCCGGCGGCGTGCTTGCCCCCCTGCGGGCCGTGCCCGTCGCGATCAGCGGACACCCGGTCATGCTCGTGGATCGTCACCTTCTCTGTCTCCCCTGATATGCGTCTTTACGTGTCTTCGTCTGGGCGGTCACCACCAGAGGCTGGGCCTCGCCGGTGCCGGTCGATGCGGCGTGGTTCAGCGTCGAATCACAGCCGGGAAACGGCGGGCCGGTGCGTTGTCGGCGGACCGGCCAGATCGTGCTGAGCGGTGCGACGGACTTCATCGGCTGCACTAAGAGTGTCATAAGATTCGGACCTCGTTTTGCGTGGTGATCGGTTACTGACGAGTTCTACGCATGGGTAACCGTGTTGTGGGTAACGCGCGCTTTGACCGGCGGCGCGCACCCGATTCACAAACCCGCTGCATGCAGGTGGTTACGGTCGAGTAGCTATAACTGCGCAGATCAAAGCAGTTTTGTTATCGAATCGTTATATAAAAATTTCGGGCCGCGGAGCGCCCTCTAAGCGTCATCGGCGGCGCAGGCCGCCGAGCACGCGCGTCCGTCCGGCCCGAAAATGAGCGAACGAGTGTTTGCTGGGCTTTCTAAGAGGCCGAACCCCGGTCGGGACGCACGGCGCTGTGGGTGGCTAAGCCCACTGTCCGAATTGGGGTTTGAGGATTTCGTTGATGTCCACTCCGACCCCGCCGACGCTGCGTTTGTCGATTTCAACTTGGTGCAGATTGGCGGCGGGATGGGCGTACCCCTTCGGTGAGCCCCAGTTGTGCTGCCAGAAGTAGGAGCCCAAACCGTCGTGCAGCGCCCAGTCGATGGTCTTCGAATTGGCGTACACGCCTGTGCGCTGATGGCCGATCACCGACTCCCAGGACCGCAGGTAGGGCGCGATCTGGCTTTTGTACTGCTCATAGGAGGGGTCGTCGTCGATCGAGGCATAGATGGGCGCGGCGGCGGGCCCGCCGGCCGCGGCGTGGAGCTGCATTCCGCGCTGCGCATGCTGCAGGCCGGCGTTGGCGCCGCCCAACCAGTCCGCGGTGTTGCCCTTGCCGTACTGGTAGCAGGACACGATCTTGAGGCCGTTGCTGTGCAGGTCGCGCGCTTCGGCGACCTGGATCGGCTTGCCCAGCATCCACTTGCCGCCGGGGCGCCGATCGGACACGTACCGGATGGACCCGACGGCACCCGCGGCCCGGATCTGGCTGGCCGGAATGACCCCGGCCGCATAGTCCAGCAGGGTGCCCAGCGATGCCGAGGCCGGGGCGGCGCGCAACGACGCACCCGCGACGCCCAGACCCAGGAGGGCCGGCGCCGCGGTCGCGTATTTGAACAGGTCGCGCCGCGAAACGGATGACACAAGCCACAGGGTACGACAGAAACCTCATATACCACATTGATCACACTGGTCACAGGTGTGTCACAGTGTCACAGTGTCACAGTGGCGTATCGGCGCTGCAGCGCGCCCGCCGCGCCCAACATCGCGTAGGGGCCGGTTACCGCCATCAGGCTCAGCAGCGAGCGGACCTTGGGATCGCCGCGTTTGAGGTGTCTGAGCTCCATCCCGGCGTTGAGGTTGTCCAGCGTGTCGACCATCAGGCCGATGTATTGCCACCGCCGGCGGTTGGCTTCGTCGCTGCCGAGATAGCCGACACCCAGGGCCAGGGCGCGGGCCCCGAAAATGCGGATCAGGTACTTGAGCTCCGTGGACAGCAGGTGGTCCGGCACCCCGTTCATCCGTGTCTGGGACGCCGGGTACGCAAACGCGGTGGCGCCCAACAGGATCCGTCCGACGGCGGCCGCGGCAAATGCGCGGCGCAGGCCCGCGGGCTGCGGCGGCAGGGCTGGTTTCAGTGTTGCGGTCATGAATGCAGTCTTCGCCGCACAGGTAAGTATGTCGATTACCTTTGAGGTAGTGGTTTAGGGCTGCGCGATCGCGTTAGGTTTCGAAGATGTCTGGGGAGATGGCGGGTATCGCGGTGCGCGAGTGGCGCACCCGTCGGCGATTGAGCCAGATGGAACTCGCGCATCAGCTTGGCGTCTCGCCGCGCCATCTCAGCTTCGTCGAGACCGGCCGGGCCAACGCCAGCCGCGCCCTGTTGCTGCGCATCGGCGAGTCACTGGATCTCCCGCTGGCCGCGCGCAACCGACTGTTGCTCGACGGCGGCTACGCGCCCGTGTTCGGCGAGCACACATTGGATGCCGAGCGGATGAGGCCGGTGAAGGCGGCCATCGACTCGATATTGGCCGGCCACGCCCCTTACCCAGCCATCGTCACCGATGCCTGCTGGAACCTGATCGCGGGAAATGTGGGTTGCATCGTGCTCGCCGAAGGGGTCGACCCGGAACTGCTGCAGCCACCGATCAACGTCATGAAATTGTGCCTGCACCCGCGGGGATTGGCGCAGCGATTGCTCAACCGCGCCGAGGTGCACTCGGCCATCGTGGGCCGGGTCCGCCGGCACGCGCAGGCCACCGCGGCACCCGACATCCGCCGTCTTTACGAGGAGCTATCGAGTTATCCGGCGCCTCCGGGAGCCGACCGCGGCGAGCGGACCGGCGAGTTGTACGTGCCGTTTCAAATGGTCACCCTGGACGCCACCGAGCTTCGGTTCGTCAGCACCATCGCCACCTTTGGCAGCCCGCTGGACATTTCGGTGGAGAGCCTCATCATCGAGTCGTTCTTTCCCGCGGACCCGGCGACCGCCGACTACCTGCACGGTCTCGATGGTGATCAGCGGCTGCGGGCGATCGCGCAGCAGCAGCCGCAGGTGCTGCCCTACCTCGGCTCACGTTAGCGCTTGGACCTTATTTTGTTATCACTATAAAGTTAGTAGAATTACCGCGAGCGCTTGACTGCAATCGGAGTTCAGATGGACCGCGACCAACTCATCGACCTGACCCGGCGTGCCGTGAAGTTGGCGCGCGACAAGACAACCGACCTCGCGCCGCGCGAGCACAGGGTCGACGCGCGTGACTACACCAGTCTCGAACGCCACCACGTCGACCGCGCCATGCTGCTGGCCAGCCCGCAATTGGTCGGCTACGTGTCCGAACTCCCCACCCCCGGCGCGTATTGCACCAAGACGGTGATGGGTCGGTCCATCCTGTTGACCCGAACCGCCGACGGATCGGTGAAGGCGTTCAACAACGTCTGCCTGCATCGGCAGTCGCAGGTGGTCACCGGATGCGGCACCGCCAAGCGGTTCACCTGCCCCTACCACGCATGGACCTACGACAACACCGGGCGGTTGGTCGGGGTGCCGGGGCGCGAGGGGTTCCCGGACGTGACCCTGCGCTCCGACGGCCTGGCCGAACTGCCGGCGACCGAATTCGCCGGATTCCTGTGGGTCTCACTGGATCCCGGTACGACCATGGACGTGGCCGCGCACCTGGGGCCGCTCGCCGAGGAACTCGATTCCTGGGGTATCGGCCGCTGGTCGCCGTTGGGCGAAAAGGTGCTCGACTCGCCGATCAACTGGAAACTCGCGATCGACACGTTCGCCGAGAACTACCATTTCGCCACCGTCCATCAACAGACCTTCGCCACCATCGCGCGCAGCAACTGCACGGTGTTCGACTCCTATGGCCCGCATCACCGGCTGGTCTTCCCGCTCAACACGATTCTGGAGCTCGACGACGTGCCCGAGGACCAGTGGAATCCGTTCCACAACATGGTCGTGATCTATGCGCTGTTCCCCAACATCGTGCTCTCGGTGACGATCGCCAACGGTGAGCTCTTCCGTGTCTACCCCGGCGATCAGCCCGGCAGGTCGATCACCGTCCACCAGAACGCAACACCGCAGGACCTGTCCGACGAATCGGCCGCGGCCGGCGCTCAAGCGGTCTTCGACTACGCGCACGCGACCGTGCGCGACGAGGACTACCGGTTGGTCGCGGGGCTCCAGGCCAATCTCGAGTCGGGGGCCCGCGACCACCTGCTGTTCGGCCGCAACGAACCGGGATTGCAGCACCGCCACCTCACGTGGGCCGAGGCGCTGGCGGAGTCAGCTACCTGAATCGTCCGCCGACAAGACCGCGACCAGGTCATCCAATAGTGTTGCCAGCACGCCCGTTTGGGCGGGGCGGACCACGGCCAGCAGTTCAACCGCCTCACGCCGACGGCCAGCGGCGATCAACGGCACCAGCTGATCCACAGTCGTCTGCAGGTCGGGATCGGACGGTTCTGTATTGGTGACGGTGGTGGTCAGCACCTCGACCAATTCCCAATCCCGATACAGCGCAAGTGATCGTTCGTTGAAGGCGAACGCGGTCACGGGTTGCCCCCCAAGCGTCCCGCGATAGCGGTACGGCCCTTCCATGTATTCGATCGGCAGACCATGCGCGGGCGCCGGCACAACCGGCTCGCCGACGACGTCGAGACCCAGTGTGGGACAGGTAATCCGGTGGCGATCAGGCATGTATCGGGCCGGGGCGAGCGGGCGCACCAGGGGCCGCACCCCCTCTGGCCACCGGACATAGCTGCGTACCGTGACCTCGACGTCTTCGGCGCATTGCGGCGCCATGGCGGGGTCGGGATAGCTTGCGGTGACGCCGGTAAACGGCTGCAGGACATTGTCGTTCGTGCGATCGAACTGGCGCCAGATGCTCAAGTCGACGCCGTTGTCGAAGTTGATGGTGCGCCATTCGTGAGACCTGGCCCGCGGGTCCCCCGCGCTTCCGCCGCCGCCGGCATACTTCGGGAACCACTGCCGATCGACATGCCCGCTGCTGCCCGAAACCTGGTGAACCTCGTGTCCCCAGCGCAGGGTGCCGGTCATCGCCATACCGGTCTGGAAATAGGAATAGGTGTCGTTTTGGCCGAAGCAGACGATCTTGCCATTGTACGTCGACGCACCCACCGGAGTCGGTGCGCGCGTGGGGGTTACGGCCAGATCAAGCCGCATGGGCCGGCCGGAATGGTCCTCCCCCACCAGGCTGACGCGGTAGGTGTAGGGCAGTAAACCGCCGTCGCCGTTGCGGCAGGTGGCCCATGACGCGGTGCCGGCACCGCTGGCATAGCTGATGTCGAGATGGCCCGTCGCCAGCTCCAGCTTGCGCGACGCTCCCGGTTCGAGGTTGGCCGGCGGCATGTCGTAATCCGTGTAGGTGCCGTAGTCGCCGGTATCGAGGTCGAAAAGTGCCATCGTGTAGAAGTCGGCGACGATCGTCCCGCCGGGCCGGTTCTTGTTGAAGATGGTCAGGAAGGCAAATGACCGGTCGGTCTCGGCGGCTTCGAGCTGGCCGGCGATGAACCAGGTGTCCGACTCCTGGTCGGGGTGTTCGCCCTCGGCGGCGGGAAACTCGAGTTGGCCGTCGCCGGGCACCAACTGGAATGGGTAACTGCGCCAGTCGCTCTTCATATCACGCCCGCCTCGACATCGTCGCTGATGATGCGCTCGCGGCTTCCCGCCTCGCTCTTTCTTCGCTATGTTAGCGTCAATAGCGAATTACGGTCACGGTCTTGACTGCACCCACCACTGCCTCGAGGAGGCGCCCCGATGACAAAAAATTCCGACCATCGTTGTTATGACGAAGTGTTCATCGGAGGACAGTGGCGCAAGCCCGCCAATCCCGAACGGCTCGACGTGATCTCGCCGCACTCCGAAGAGCCGGTCGGCCACGTCCAGGCGGCCGGCCCCGAGGACGTCGAGGCCGCTGTCGTCGCCGCGCGGCGCGCCTTCGATCACGGACCGTGGCCACGGATGAGTCATGCCGATCGGATGGCCAAAGTCGAACAGCTCGCCGCGATCTACGCCGGTCACAGCGACGAGATGGCCGACCTGATCACCGACGAGATGGGATCGCCGCGCAGTTTCAGCCGGATGGGCCAGGGGGCGGCCGCCGCCTCCCTGATTCACCTCTCCCTGGCGGCCGCCCGCGACTTTCCCTGGGCCGAGCGCCGCCAGGGGGTGCTGGGCGAAGTGCACCTGCACCGGGCCCCGGTCGGGGTGGTGGGGGCGATCGTGCCCTGGAACGTGCCGCAATTTCTGATCATGCCCAAGCTGATCCCGGCCCTGATCGCCGGCTGCACGGTGATCGTCAAGCCGGCACCCGAAACGCCTTTGGACGCTTTGTGGTTGGCCGAGATGATCGAGCAGCTGGATCTCCCCGAAGGTGTCGTCTCCGTGCTGCCCGGAGGTACCGACGTCGGCGAGGCGCTGGTGCGCCACCCGGGCGTGGACAAGATCGCGTTCACCGGCTCCAGCGCCGTCGGACGCCGGATCGCCGCCCTGTGCGGGGAGCAGTTGAAACGCGTGAGCCTGGAGCTGGGCGGCAAGTCGGCGGCGATCATTCTCGACGACGCCGACATCGACAAGACGGTGGCCGGCTTGAAGAGCGCCGGCCTGATGAACAACGGTCAGGCCTGCGTCGCCCAGACCCGCATTCTGGTCAGCGACCGGAAGCACGACGAGGTCGTCGACGCGCTGGCCGGCATGATGTCAGCGCTCAATGTCGGCGACCCGGCCCACGAGGCCACGGACATCGGACCGCTTGTGGCCCAACGCCAGCAGCGCCGCGTCCAGGACTACATCAAGTCCGGCCGCAGCGAAGGCGCCCGCGTCGTGCTCGGCGGCGAACACGCCCCGTCCGAGCGCGGCTGGTACGTGCAGCCGACGCTGTTCGCCGACGCCACCAACGACATGCGCATCGCCCGCGAGGAGATTTTCGGGCCGGTGTTGACGGTGCTGCGCTACCGCGACGAGGACGACGCGGTCCGCATCGCCAACGAGACCGACTACGGTCTGGCCGGTTCGGTGTGGACATCCGACGTCGCGCACGGCCTCGAGGTCGCGGCGGCCGTGCGCACGGGGACGTACGGCATCAACATGTACACCCTCGACATCGGCGCCCCGTTCGGCGGGTTCAAGCAATCCGGCATCGGGCGCGAGTTCGGCCCCGAGGGCCTGCACGAGTATGTCGAGCTGCAGACGCTGATCTGCAAAGGCCAGCTGCCGCCGCTATGAGCTAATCGGCCTCCATCGAGGATCGCGGCCCAGCCCTGCGAGAAGCCTTGTCTGCGCGTCGCTTTCGTCGGGCACGACAAGCGGTGCTTTGAACATCACCCCGAAACTCAGCCTCTGACGATCCGCGGGTAAGCCGGCGCAAAACAGTTCGCACCACTCGGGGTCCAAGCTGTCGTCGGCCCCCACCGCACGTGCGAGGTCCCAGGCATGCACCAACACATCACGGGTCAGATTCGGCATCAACGTGTACGCATCAAGCTGAGCCGCGACGCCCGGGGTAAGGGCCTCCGTCAGCGCGTGATACGTCAATCGCCATCGCTCGCGGGGATCTTCGCGCGGCCGGTCGGGCTTGAGTCCCAAGGGACGCAACAGGAGTACGTCATGGAATCCGATGACGTGCTCGAGCACGCCGCGTGCATCCCAGGCATCGCACGGGGACGGACGGTCCCATTTGCCGGTCGCCGCGGCGACCGCCTCACCGAACCGCCGGCACACCGCCAGGTGCAGTTCGGCTTCGTCATCCATCGCCGTGGTGCGGGCCTTCGGGCATCTGCAAGGTCAGCTCCACCGGGCAGCACAGGGCGCCATGCTGATTGGTCACCTGGATTTCGATGTCGACCAGACAGCGCGGCGGTTCCACCGACGTGTCCCGCCGTTTGGCCACCGCCCGTCCCCGGCCGGTAATCGTGTCGCCGGCGTACACCGACCCCGTCAGCCGCATGGAACGACGCACGACGCGGCTACGCGGTCCCGCCCACTCGGCCGCGACCCGGTCGGCGAAACCGGCGAGGTGCATCGTGTTGACATAGATCGTCGGATTGCCTTGAGCGTGAGCATAATCCGGGTCGAAGTGGCCGGGGAAGTAGTCCCAGGTCGCTCCGGTGTTCTCCACCACGCGCTGGTAGCTGATGTGGTCAACCACTTCGGGCAGCTCGACCGGAACCGTGATCCGGTTCCAGTCCAGGCCCTCGCCGGTCACGAGGGCGGCCCGGGGGTAAAGCGGAACAGGGTGTTGCGGGAGGTGGCGACCGTGGTGCCGTCCTGGCGGCGATAGGTCTCCAGCGTCTCGACGAAATGACCGACGCCCAGCCTGGTCCGCTTTTCCGGCGACACCGATACCAGCTCGTCGACGACGGTGAGCACGTCGCCTTCGACGATGGGGTGGGGGAACTCAACCTCGTTGGCCGCGTTGATGAATGTGGTGCCCGGCAGCGGCACCCGCAGGGCGATCAACGAACCGGGCCGCCTGCCGCCGGGCTGCCACGGCGGCGCGATCAACCAGCCCATCAGCAATGCGGGCGGCGCGAGCAGACCTCCCCATTGCCGACGAGCGAACTCGGAATCCCAATAGGAGCGATTCCCGTCGCGGACCATCGCGGCGAACAACTGGATACGCGCGGCACTGACCGCCGTCGCCGCGGTGCGCGGTTCGCTCTTCGCGCCGACCATCCGCAGCGCATCTTCATAGGTTCCGAAGGCCAGCCGCTGACTGAAATCCTGATCCACGTATCGATGCCGCTCACATCACGAGCGGATGCCGACTCGGGACGGAATCCCACTGCAACGTGCGGGAGGTGAAATACCAGCCACCCCGTTCGTAGACCAGTGTGTCGCGGAAGATCCCGGTCGCCCGCAGCGTGGTGTCCTCGAACATTGCGGCGAAAAGCACAGCGACACAACACTGCTCCGCGTTGACCCCGTCGACGCTGATCTCGTGGTCGACCGTGACCAACCGTTGTCCGTCGCCGCCGTCGAATGCGGCACGCAGATCGGTGAACACCTCGCCGCCACGGGCATAGCTGGCGCCGGAATGGCGGAAGGTGCCGATCCAACGCTCGCGGTCGCCCTCCGAATAGGCTCGATTGTGCCGGGCGTTCAGATTCAGGATGGCAGCGCGGCCCGTGACGGCATGAAGCCACTGCTGTTCCTGATAGGTCATGCTCATAGTGCTTCGCAGCCTCCCTCAAAGCGGCGGGCAACGTTACCGGCCAACGATATACCCCTCTTTCTCACGATCCCAGGTGTCCGGATGCACGCCGCGGCGGCGCAAGAGGTCCTTACGGATGCGCCCAATGCCGTTCTTCGGCAGTTCATCAACCGCCTCGACGTATCGCGGCACGCAGAAGTACGGCATCCGGGCCGCGCAGAAGTCGAGCAACTCCGCGCACTCCAGCGTGGCCCCGGGACGCAACGTCACGACCACCAAGATGTCGTCTTCGCCCAAGTCGCTGGGGACACCGACGGCCGCGGCTTCGGCCACGCCGGGGTGGCGCATGACGACGGTCTCCACTTCGACCGAGGAGACGTTTTCGCCGCGCCGGCGCAACGAGTCTTTGACGCGGTCGACGTAGGTCAGGTTCTGATCGGCGTCGAGCCGGCCCAGATCGCCGGTGTGGAACCACTCCGGATGTGGGTCTATCCGCAGGCCCTGGCTCACATAGCCTTCGCTCATCACGTGCGCCCGCTTGGGCCGGCAGACGATCTCCCCGACGGCGCCGGGCGGCAGCGGTTTGCCGCGTTGATCGACGATGCGCACGTCGAAATCGGGATTCGGCCGGCCCGAGGTCCCGGGTAGCCCCTCGTCGGTGACGGCCTTGAGGGCGATCGGGAATGCCTCGGTCAATCCGTACATCGTGACGATGCGGCAGCCGTAGCGCTTTTCGATGTCGCGGGAGGAAGCCGCGTCGATGGGCGCCGCGGAGATGAACCGCAGCGGTAGCTGCGCGTCACGCGGATCCGCCGGCAGGTTCTGCAGCATCGACACCATCGCGCCGGCGCCGGCGAAACCGATGGCGCCGCAGGCTCGTATCTCATCCCACACCTGGCCGGGGTGAAAGGCGTTCGCCAACACGGTGGTTCCACCGACCAGCATCGGTGCCAGCACGCTGGGCGCCGCACTCAGATGGAACAGCGGCATCGCCGTCCACAGCACCTCGCCCGGGCCGAACTGCCACGCCGATGCGGCGGTTGCGGCCACCGAGAACAGGTAATGCCATGTGGTGGCAACGGCTTTCGAGGGACCGGTCGTGCCCGAGGTGTAGAAGAGCACCCCCACGTCTGCCGCCCCCGCGGGGCTGTCGCTTACCGGGTGACGGGGAGTGCTGTGCAACGCCTCGGTGAGCGAATCGTCGAACACCACAACGTCGGTCATCGTGTCCAGCCGGGTGGCGATCTCGTCGACGCGGGGCCGGCGCTCGACGTCGGTGAGGATCACCTTGGCCCGCGACAACCGAAGCGTGTGCAGCAGAAAATCGCCCTTGTTCGCGGCATTGACGGCCGCGCTGACCGCGCCGATGCGCGCCGCGCCCAGCCAGAAGTAAACCCATTCCGGGCAGGTGGCGGTGAACAATGCCACGCAATCGCCGCGGCCGACGCCCAAGCCGGACAGTATGTTTGCCGCCGCGCGGGACCGTCGCCGCATCTGCTCGAAGGTCACGTCCACACCGGCGATCGACATCATCACCCGGTCGGGATGCTGCTCGGCGCGCCGATCCAGCACGGCCGGCACGGTGAAACTGTCGACACCGAAATCGGCGGGACCGGGCATCAGGCTTTCGCGGCCGCCGGGTCGGGCTCGCCGTCGGCGGTGTAGCCGAAATCGGCCGGCGACGGTTGCGTTCCCGGGTAGAAGCGGTGCGCCCAGCGGCGAAGGGCCGCGTAATCGTGCGCCTCTTCGGGAGCCAGATTCGGCTTCTCCAGATATTTCATGTTCTCCCAGGTGAAGAAGTCCTGCTTGATGACTTCTTGCTGCAGGGCGAGGAACCGGGCGGCACGTCCGGTGGGCACGTCACCGGTGTCGCCCGGTTCACGCACGGAGGCCTGGGTGTAGAAGTAGTCCGTGTAGTCCTCGTCGACCGGCGTCTGGCCGGTGACCTGGACGGTGGCCACCAGCTCGCTGGGGAATCGCACCACGCCGAGCCCCAGCGAATAGTTGTCGTAAATGATCTTCGCGTCGACCGGCCCGTTCGGCGTCAGCCACGTCTGCGCCCGTCCCCCGCCGAAATGGGCGTTGACCGTGGCGTGCAGGTGGTAGCCGGCCACCTCGAACGACGCGGTGGTGGCCGGATTGGCGGCCTTGTGCACGTACTGCACGTGGTATGGGTCGGCGGCGTTCTCGATGATCATCTGCGGGTGCACCTTGACCCGGTTGAGCATCTGGGTGTGCGGGTGCAGGGGGTAATACTCGTTGGTCTCCAGCTCGGGCAGCACCGGCGGCTGCCAGTAGGGCGCCCGCCCGTGCCGCTCGTGCCAGGCTAGGACGAAGCCGTACCACTCCATGCTCGGATAGGTCCGGATGCGGACGTTGTTCTTGCAGCCGATCTTGCTGTAGGGAATCAGCGCGTTGCTGCCGTCACCTCGCCATTGCCAACCGTGCCACGGACAGACGATGTTCTCGCCCTCCACGGTGCCGCCGACGCCGAGGTTGGCGCCGAGGTGCTGGCAGTAGGCGTCCATCACGTGGACCTGTCCCGACGCGGTGCGGAACAGCACCAGCTCCTCGCCGAAGTAGTGCGCGCGCTTGACCTGACCGGGAGCCAGGTCGGATCCGAACGCGACGATGAACCAGCCGGTCGGGAAGCGATAGGTCGACAAGGCGATGCCGGCCTGCCCGAACTCGCGCTCCGAGGGGTCCTCGGCCGACTCGGGGGCCGAGTCCGAAACTGTATGCGTCACGAGCACTCCAAGTTCGACGACTAGCTCTATTTTTACTATCTTAAGCATAGAACGTCAACGCGGCGCTCACCGCATCATGGTGCGTGTCAGGGCAGAACGGGGTTCGATGATGACGGCTGCAGCGGTCGATCTGTCCGATCTGTCCTTGTGGTGCAACGGCTTTCCCGACGACCTGTTCGCCGAGCTGCGACGCAGCAGGCCGCTGTTCCGGCACGACCTGACTCCGGGTGTCGCCGCGCTGTTTCCCGGCGGCGTGCCGCGCGAATTCTGGGTGGCCACCAAGCATCGGCATGTGATCCGCCTGCACCGCGACGTCGAGTCGTTCACGGCCATTGACGGTCCGCTCATCCAGCCGGTCGCCATGTTCGCGTCGTTCCCGACGATCATCACGTTGGACCCACCGGACCTGAATAAGCGCCGAAAACTGATCTTCAACGCCTTCAACCCGCGTGCGATCGCCAAGCTGGAGAACGGCATCCGGACGCGTGCGGCGCGGATGATCGACGGCCTGCTCGCACAGGGCGGTGGGGACTGGATCGATGACGTCGCCGACGCGTTGCCGATGTCGGTCATCGGCGACATCATCGGCATCCCGGCGGAGGACCGGCCGCGAATATTCGACATCTTCGACCGCATCTTGAAGGCGCTTGCGCCCGAGGCGGGCCCGAGCGGTCAGGTGGAACTCGAGCTCTTTGGCTCGGTCTTCGAATACGCGACGGAGCTCACCGCCGAAAAGCGCCGCAATCCCACCGACGACATCTGGAGCACGCTCGCGACCGCGGTGATCACCGGTGACGACGGCGAGCGATTCAGCTTGCCCGCCAACGAACTCGAGTTCTTCTTCTTTGTGCTGGCCTTTGCCGGCAGCGACACCACGAAGAACGCGCTGGCCATCGGGCTGCAGGCGTTTGTGCGAAATCCGGAGCAGATCGAGCGGTATCGCGCGCAGGAAGCGCTGCGGGCCGGCGCGGTCGAGGAAGTGTTGCGCTGGGCGTCGCCGGTGGCGTACTGGACGCGCACCGCGAAGGTCGATGTCGAGATGGACGGCCAGCACATCGCCAAGGGCGAACGCGTGGTGTCGATGCTGCGCTCGGCCAACCGCGACGAGGAAGTCTTTGAATCGCCGTTCGCCTTCGACATCGGCCGCCAGCCCAACCCGCAGGTGGCGTTCGGGGGTGGCGGACCACATCACTGCCTGGGCGCCATGCTGGCCCGCGCGGAACTGCGCGCAGTCTTCGACGAACTGCTGCTTCGTTGCGATGACATCGAAATCGGCCCGGCCAAGGTGGCCCATCCCAACCTGACCACCAACATGTCGATCTACGACGCGATGGCGATATCGCTACGCGAGCGGCGGTGAGTCAGCCAATGGGGGCCGAGCCTTCCCAGGCACGCGATATCCAGGGGGCACACCACGACGGCGAGCCCGCCACCGCTGGATCAGTCCTCGACTAGCCGCAGCGCGGCCTTCGGGCACTGATCCACCGCCGCGCGCACGTCGATCTCCAGGCGCGCCGGCACCGGACCGTCCGCGATCTGCACCACGTCGGCGTCCCCCAACTCGAATACTTCCGGCGCCAGCGATTCGCAGAAGCCGTTGGCCTCACACAAGTTCTCGTCGACCGTCACGCGCATCAGATGCCCTCCACTTCTCTAAAGACCCTTGGGTCGGGTCCCGATCACCCCGCTGGTCGCAAGGCGTGTCAGTTCGTCGTCGGTCAGCCCGCACCGTTCGCGCAGGATTTCTTCATTGTGCTCGCCCAGCTTCGGCGGCGGCCGCCGCAGCCATTGGTCCTGGCCATCCAGCAGGGCGAACGGCGGACAGGGGTACAGACCGAGCCCGGTGCTGCCATGATGCAGCGCTTCGAAAAACCCGCGGTCGCGCAGCTGCGGATTGTCGGTGACCAGCGACGGCGACACCACCGGCGCGGCAGGAATTCGCGCGCCCGCCAAGAGTTCCACCGTCGATTCCAGTGGCTGGCGGACGAACCACTCCGCCAGCCGCGCATCGATGTCGTCGGCTCGTTTTTCGCGGCCGGCGATCGTGGACAAAGCCGCATCGCCGGACCAGGCGGGGCGGCCCATCAGGTCGACCAGCGCGCGCCATTGCGCATCGTCGCGAACGGTCACCGCGATCCAGTTGTCGTTGTGGTCGCCGGCGGCGGCGCAGCGGTAGATGTTCTGGATCGCCGCCCCGTGACCGCGGTTGCCCCGCCGGCTCAGCGTGACGCCGAAGACCTCGGACTCGATCGTCTGGATCGCTGTGGCGTTGAGCACCGTTTCCAGCATCGGCAGTTCGATGAGCTGGCCCGACCCGGTGCGTTCGGCGAAGCTCAGCGCGCCCAGCACGGCGAACGCGGCGTGCACACCGGCCAGCGGGTCGCAGGCCCCGCGTGGTGTCACCGGCGGGGTCTCGGGCAGGCCGGTCACCCAGGCCAGGCCCGCGATCTGCTCCATGGTGGGGGCGAAGCCGACCCGATCCCGCCACGGGCCCTCGACGCCGAACGCGGGCATCCGGGCGAACACGAGTTTGGGGTTGACCTCGAGCAGGACGTCGGCGGTGAGGCCGAAGTGCTCCATCACCCGCGGCGAAAAGTTTTCGATCACGACGTCGGCGCCGGCAACCAGTTCGGTGAGCAGGCCGCGCCCCTGCTCGGAGCCCAAATCCAGTGTGACCGAACGCTTGTTGGTGTTCATTGCGTGGAACACCCAGCCGTACTCCCACCAATCGTCCACGTCGTTGCGCATTCCGCCCGAGTAGCGGATTCCGTCGGGGCGCTGGATCGATTCGATCTTGACGACGTCGGCGCCGAACGCGGCCATCAGGTGGGTTGCGGCGGGCCCGGCCCAGAACGCGGTCAGGTCGATGATGCGGACACCGGCCAGTGGTAGCCCGTCCAGCGCCGGCTCGACTTCGGATTCGTCACGGCGCCAAAGGGACTCGTCATCGGCCTCGCCGAGGTCCGGCGTCTCTCGCACGGGGGCCGGCGCGCAGGCCGACATCAGCCACGGTGGGCGCGGTTGGTGAAAACCGGCGGGGTTGTGAGTGAAGGCCTGCCGCTGGCGCACGTATTCCAGATCCCGGATGGTGGAGCCGTTGCCCAGCGCGGCGATCGGCAGCCGGAACAGTTGCCCGAGCTCGACGATTTCCGCGACGGTCCGTTCGGCCAGCCAGGGACGGATCTGTTCGCGGATCAGGTCGCGGTATTGCCACCGGCCGATTTGGAACCGCAGCTGTTCGATCTCCTCCAGCTGCGGGCATTCGACCATCGCGGCGAAGTCGAGCCACTGCTGGCCGGTGACCATGGTGATCCCGACGTAGCCGTCCTTGGCGGGTTCGATCGACGGCACTTCGGTGGTGCGGCGGATCGGGGGAACGCGTAGCAGCTGCGAATGCAGCCACTCGCTGCTCTGCATCGTGGTCAGCGCTTCCAGCATGGACAGGTCCAGGTGCTCGCCGGGCCCGCCGCGCTCGACGCGCCGGCGCACGGCCAACGCACCGAACGCCGCGAAGACGCCGCCCATGTACTCACCGAGGTCGCCACCGATGGATATCGGGGGCCCGTCGGGATCGCCGCGAAAGCCCGGTGAGCCCGCCCACGCTTGCAAGGTGAACTCGCTGGCGGCGCGGTCCGCATAGGGTCCGCTCCAGCCGAAATCGGAGATCGTGACGATCACGGCCCGAGGCGAGTGTTCCAGCAGTTGCTGGGGGTCGATGCCCAGCGCCGCGGCCCGCGCCCGGCCGGCGGTGACGACAACGACGTCGGCCGCGGTCAACGTGGCGCGAAATCGCGCCGAATCATTCGCGCCGGGCACGAACGTCATGCTGCGCTTGCCGGCGTTGAGGTAACTGAAAAACGGCGCGGGGCGGTCTTCGGCAACCGGTGATCTGCTGGCGGAATACCGCCGCAGCCAATCCCCTTGCGGCGGTTCGATTTTGCAGACCTGCGCGCCGGCGTCGAGCAGCAGCTTGCCGCAGTAGCTGCCCGCTATCCGGTCACTGATCTCGACGACACGCAAATCCTGTAGCGGTGTCGGCCGGCTGTCGGACCGCTCGCTCAATTGCACCCGCCCTTCCGATCGACGCGCGATCAGAGAAGCTATTTATATCATTACTGCTAAAATAGCTAAGCCAGCGAGTTGCTCTTGTTTTGAGGATCGGATGACCGCCTTGGGAATTGGCCCCGACGCCCGGCGCCGGTTGTCGGCGCCGCGGATCGCCGAAATCGTAGCCGATGAGTTGCGCCGTCAGATCATCGACGGCGATCTCGCCGATGGCGATCTCCTACCGCGCCAAGAGGTACTCGTCGAACAATTCAACGTGAGTTTGGTGTCGCTACGCGAAGCCTTGCGGATTCTGGAAACCGAGGGGCTGGTTTCGGTGCGTCGGGGCAACCGCGGCGGCGCCGTCGTTCATGCCCCGGCCAAGACCAGCGCCGCCTACATGCTCGGCCTGTTGCTGCAGAGCGAGTCCGTTGAGGTGGCCGATCTCGGCATGGCGTTGCAGGAACTCGAGCCCGCGTGCGCCGCGCTGGCCGCCCGCCGCCCGGACCGGGCCGAGACCCTGGTGCCCGAACTCACGCGGATCAACGAGTCGATGGCCGAACACCTCGAAGACGGCCGCCGGTTCACCGAAATAGGCCGTGAATTCCACGATCTCGTTGTTCGCGGCTGCGGTAACCACACGATCATCGCGGTCGTGGGCAGCTTGGAGACGCTGTGGACCAGTCACGAGCGGCAGTGGGCCGACGAGAGTGCATCGCGTGGCACCTACCCCTCGCTGACTCAGCGCCGCGCGGTGCTCAACACGCATGTCAAGCTGACCGAGACCATCGCGGAGGGCAACGTCGACCGGGCCCGGCGTATCGCCGGGCGCCATCTCGCCGACACGCAGACCTACGTCCTGTCCGGTCAGCACGATCAGCGCATCTATGCGCTTTCCCCCCAGGCCTTGTCGCGGTCGCGGGATATTCGGCACTCCTGAAGGGCGGCCTGCAACGGTCATGCGAACCGCATTGGTCACCGGCGGTAGCGGCGGGATCGGAAAAGGGTGCGCCCGCAAGCTGGTCGAGCGCGGCTACGACGTGGTGCTCACGGCGCGCCGCGAAGACCCGTTGCGCGCGGCCGCCGCGGAGATCGGTGCGCGCCACGTGGTGGCCGACGCCTCCGACCCGATCGGATTCCCCGCCGCGATAAGCGGATTGGAGGAAATCGACCTCGTGGTGCACGCGGCGGGGGCGCTCGGCGGAACCTACGCGCGCAAGCAGACATTCGAGCAGTGGCAGGCCATCATGTCGGCCAACCTGGATTCGTGCTTCGTGGTGACATCTGCGGTACTGCCCAAAATGAAGGCGGGCTCGCGGCTGGTGTTCATCTCGTCCTCGGCGGCGCACGAGCCCATGCCCGCCCGCACGGCGTACTCCGCCTCCAAAGCCGGCATGAACGCGTTCGCGCGGGCCCTGGCGCTCGAAGTCGATCGCGACGGCATCAGCGTGCATGTGGTCACGCCGGGCCCGGTGGCCACCGAGATGCTGCAGGACGTTCCGTTCGAGATGTACGCGATCGCGGTATCCGACGTCGCCGAGGCGGTCGTGTGGCTGGATACCGTTGACCCGTCGGTCGATTTGCCGGAGATCCGCTTGTCCGCGGTGGAGCGCGGCCCCTTCGCGCGACCGCCGGTCGTGCCCACCGAGGCGCGGCGCCGCGCGCAACGGGTCTTCGCGGCGCGCCGTGAGCACCACGTCGTAGCCGCGCTCGACCAGCTTGCGGGCGCACCC